>NZ_JACB01000048.1 GCF_000520975.1 Aquimarina megaterium XH134 | reverse complement strand
TAATTATATAATAATCGTAAGTGATTAGAAATATAAAATCCTGCAAGAAAATTAATAGAAGAACTCGTTCTGTATCCAGCACCAATCTCAATTTTGTTTTTGTAGTTCACTGTAGTATTAATATCTACCTGAATCGGAGCTCCAGAAACATATTTAACCAAAACACTGGGAGTGATTAACACTTCTTTAAAACGTGAAGCA
>NZ_JACB01000047.1 GCF_000520975.1 Aquimarina megaterium XH134 | reverse complement strand
TGTATAGATTTAACAGGAGTTCCTAATGGATCATTAGAATTTGGATATCATATGCAGGGAACTGCTATGGGTAATATGGAAGTTTTGGCAAGTACTGATGATGGAGTTACATATACTTCTATATGGTCAAAGAATGGTAGTCAAGGAGATGTTTGGAACCAAGCTACTGTTGCACTTACTTCCTATTCTGGATCTGTAATCAAGTTACAATTTAAAGCAACTACAGGATCAGGATGGAGTAGTGATATAGCAATAGATAATGTGAAGATCATATCTATTGTTCCCGATACACAAGCCCCAACGGTGCCAACAAATTTAACAGCTTCTAATATTGCAAATACATCGGTAGATCTTAGTTGGGATGCTTCGACAGATAATACAGGAGTCACAGGGTATGATGTATATCAGGATGGAGCAAGTATTGGTTCATCAACCAGTACTACGTATAGTGTTAGTGGTCTTACCGCGAATACTACTTATAGTTTTACGGTACGAGCCAAAGATGCAGCAGGTAATGTATCTGCAAATAGTACTGCTATAAATGCCACGACAACAAATGTTGTTCAATATACTTTAACTACAAGTACGACAGGACAAGGAACCGTAAGTGGTGGTGGAACCTACAACTCAGGAACCTCGGTTACTGTTACAGCTACTGCTGCATCAGGATGGGATTTTAGTGGGTGGTCAGGTGCTTTATCAGGCAATACTAACCCAGGATCGGTTACAATGAATTCTGATAAAACAGTAACAGCAACCTTTACAGAATCTCCTGTAATCAGTACATCAACAGAAAAGTATCGATTAACCTGGAGAGATAATACTTCCACAACTATGGTTATAGGATGGAATCAGGTACGAGGAACGAATCCAGTTGTGCATTATGGTACAACAGATTTTGGAAGTAATGCTGCGTCATATCCGTTTAGCAAAACTGTAGATAGAGCAGTTTCTAGTAAAGGGATGAATAATAACTATGCTAGATTAACAGGACTTCAGGCAGATACTGCTTATTATTTTGTGATCAAAGATAGTGAAGGAGTTTCTAAAAGATTTTGGTTTAAAACAGCACCTAGTGATCCCAATACTCGATTATCAATTATTGCAGGAGGAGATTCCCGAAACAATCGTACTCCACGACAAAATGCGAATAGACTTGTTGCCAAGATCAGACCACACGCTGTGCTATTTGGAGGAGATATGACAAGTTCATCATCTAGTTCTCAATGGCAAAACTGGTTTGATGACTGGCAATTAACCATAGGTTCTGATGGAAGAATTATTCCGGTTGTAGCTGCACGAGGTAATCATGAAAGCTCTAATGATATTAGAGATCTTTTTGATATTCCTACTGCTGCAGGAGGAGAATATTATGCGTTGAGTTTTGGAGGTAACCTGATGAGAACCTATACCTTAAATACAGAAGTAACACCAGCAGGTACACAAGGAACCTGGTTAGCTAATGATTTAGCATCCAATTCTGCTAATCACACCTGGGCAGTAGCTCAATATCACAGATCGACAAGACCTCATGAACCTGGTAAATCAGAACAAAACGATCAGTATGATGCTTGGTCTAAACCTTTTTATACTCATGCCGTGCAATTGGTGATGGAGAGCGATTCTCATGTCGTGAAACGTACCTGGCCTATTATCCCATCAACAGGTACAGGAAGTGATGAAGGATTTGTAAGAGCAGATAGTGATCCAAATAGAGCAATCTATGTTGGTGAAGGGTGTTGGGGAGCTCCTTTACGTAATGCTTCAGATACCAAAAACTGGACAAGAGCAGCCGGATCCTTTAACCAGTTTAAGTGGTTATGGATCGATAAAAACAAGATAGAACTTAGAACTATTAAAGTAGATAATGCGAGTAGTGTAGGGCAGTTAAGTGATAACAACTTGTTTGTTTTACCTACCAATATCGATGTTTGGAACCCTGCAGGAGGTAGTCTTGTGACTATTGACAATCCACATACTATCGCAGCTGTTGCTCAAAGAAATGATATTTCATTAGTAGCCGAGAACAGTGTTGTAGAGAAAAAACTGGAAATTCATCCAAATCCGATAGAATCTGGTGTATTACACATCAAATATCCTAATTATACTAAGGCCAATAGGTCTGAAGCTATTATCAGAGATATGTTCGGAAGGGTGGTTGATAAAGTGTACTTTAAATCAGAAACAACAACCTATGCTATTGATAAATTAAATGCAGGGGTATATTTCATTGTTATCAAAACAAGAAAAGGAGAGGAAAGTAAGAAGTTTATTAAAAGATAAACTATCTTTCTTACTAGTAGTAAGCTGCCTGAACGTATGTTCAGGCAGTTTTTTTATTCTAAGAAGGATTAATACTCCAAGATTTGTTCAACGAATATCGTCGTTTTTTTAAGCTTGATGATTGACCAGATTATGAAGAAAGAAGGTTAGTGTGAAATTCATTTTCAATTTCAAAGTGCTCTATAGCATAACAAAAATTGTAGTTCAACTCATTAAAAATTAAAGTATAGAAAAAGAATATGGCGTATTGTATAAAGATGATTAACTGAACTTATTCTAAATATAATCCTCGGAGTTTACCCGAGGATTATTTATGAAATATAATGGCGAATGAGTCATACAGCCTGAGGGGTTTTTCTAAAAGAAAATTTCTTTAGATAGCGTACATTAGGACGATCTGCAATCATCACAAACAAGGGGATTAAACCATGAGGCAGTCTAATCAACATTTCCCAGGTCCATTGACTAAATGAGTTCCATAGAAAAGCAATGTGAAAATGACCTACCAGTCGGGCTATTGCAGTCAACCCTCCCCATACAAAGGCATAGACTAAGGCAGCATACGATATTCTGGGAATAAAAATAGCAATGGCTACTACAAAATCGAGGATGCCTGCAATTTTTAGCATAGCATGTGCACTAGGCTCACTAATAGGTAAAGTGTTAAGTGTCATGTCGATAAAACTACCTGGTCTGGGATAATATCCGATAGCATACAAACCATGACAACTAAATGTAAGCGCAATAGCAATAAGAGCAATTAAGCGTATTTTTTTAAATTCTATAGAGGTGAATACTACCATATAAAGAAGTATTGGAGTCATAAATTGAATTGTATATTCAAAAAATTGCCCTACATGCAAAAACTTCTCTTTACAATACAAAAGTGCTAAAATAAAAAGGCCAATACTTCCGCCAATTAGAAAGAATTTACCTGTTTTTTTCATGTTGGGTTTTATCATTAAAGTAATGATAGCACAAGTGAGATAAAAGATGCCTATTACTTTTATAGAAAAAGAAATAGAATTAGCAGCAGACAGGCTGGTCACATAATCATTCCATGTGATACCAAAAATGGTTTCAATACTACTTTTTAGAATACTTTCGTCCCATAAAAAAGTTCTGTAAGGGGCATCCCAAACCATGTGTTGATAGGCTCTGCCCAAAAAAATAAGAAAAGTAGAGAGCTTTAAAATAGTAATTAATTTATGTCGTGGATTAGAGGATTGTGTCATGAGTTTTGTGTGATAGTTAATACTTTAAAAATATCGATTTATTCTGGTTTAAACCATTCAATAGTCAATAAATTAATTGATAAATATCATATTCTTGATTGATGGATATAGCACAAAAAACACTAACAAGCTTATATTTTTGAACACATAAAATTATAAATTCAACTTATTATGAAATCAAATTTTTTTAAGTATTTATTTACTTTGGCTTTAATCTATGGATTAGTTTCTTGTGAGAATGAAAAAGCAGATATTCTGGATCAAAATATTAATCAGGATATTCATAAAAACGATGAAACTAATTTAGGAAACCTCTTTTTTGGGCGAAAAAGTTCATCAGATTGTCATTTTGAATACGAAGGCCCAGAAGGACCAGTCTTCTGGGCCGATCTTTGTGGTGAAGACTGGAAAGATTGCGCAGGTAACGCACAGTCTCCCATCGATAT
>NZ_JACB01000046.1 GCF_000520975.1 Aquimarina megaterium XH134 | reverse complement strand
TTGAATACGAAGGCCCAGAAGGACCAGTCTTCTGGGCCGATCTTTGTGGTGAAGACTGGAAAGATTGCGCAGGTAACGCACAGTCTCCCATCGATATTATAACCGATGATATAGATGAGGATGATGCTATTAATAATATCAATAC
>NZ_JACB01000045.1 GCF_000520975.1 Aquimarina megaterium XH134 | reverse complement strand
TTATAACCGATGATATAGATGAAGATGATACTATTAATAATATCAATATCAATTATACTACAAGTACTACAACTATTGTTAATAATGGTCATACTTTACGTTTTGATTATACTTCTGGTAGTTCGGCCTCATTAAACAATATTGATTACGATCTTTTGCAGTTTCACTTTCATACAGGTAGTGAGCATACAGTAAATGGAAATAGATACCCTATGGAGATGCATCTGGTACACAGAAATTCAACTACGGGTTTACTGGCAGTAGTTGGTATTTTCTTTACCGAAGGACCAGAAAACGAAGTACTGTCTCAATTTATGGATAATCTCCCCAAACATAAAGATGAATATTACACAAGTAATGAGGAGTATCATATAGTCGATATGCTTCCTAA
>NZ_JACB01000044.1 GCF_000520975.1 Aquimarina megaterium XH134 | reverse complement strand
AGTAATGAGGAGTATCATATAGCCGATATGCTTCCTGGTACTATGGATTTTTATACCTATAGTGGTTCTTTAACGACTCCTGCATGTTCAGAAATTGTTACCTGGTATGTGGTTAAACAACCTATTCAGGCATCACATGCACAATTAGCGCAATTTAAGCAAATCATGCACGAAAATTTCAGACCAGTCCAAGCTTTAAATGGAAGAGTCGTTCGTTCTAATGATGATTAAAGGTTAAGTTTCCCCCACCACTTACCTAAATTGAGTGAGAAGAGGTTGTCTTTAGTAATAAGGGTAACCTTTTCTTCATTATTAAGATACAATATAGAGTAATCGTGATTTTGCAATAAATCTGCTATTTTTACGTTAAATTAACATAAAAGGTGTTAATTTTTAAATTAATCACCCCTTTCAATGAGATTCACTAAATAATTACACCCTATGATTAGTGCTCTTTTCCCCAATAAGCAATATTCATTTATACAAGAATCATTCTTACAATGCATTTCAGATGATGTATTAAAGATAATCGAAGAAAAAAAAACGGTTCTTAAACTTAAAAAAGGCCAGGTATTGTTTCATGAAGGAGCAATCCCAACTGTGATATATATATTAAAACAAGGAAAAGTAAAAAAATATGCTACTGGGTTAAATGGAAAAGAACATATTTTTCATTTGGTAGGAGAGAATAGAATTCTAGGGCATCATAATATATTATGTGATGAAACCTATTCTCATTCTGCTGCCTGTTTAACAGATTGTATATTTTATTTAATTCCAAAACACATTTTCTTTTCGATCATAGAAAATAATCAGGACATGTTGCATCGTTTATTGCAAAACATTAGTCATGAGTTTGGGGTGTTTTTAAATAATTCTAAGATTTTAGCTCAGCATAGTGTTAGAGAAAGAACGGCATTGTCTATTATAAAATTAGAAGAATTTTTTAACGAAGATACAATTATGAATGACGGAATTAGATTATCGAGAAAAGATCATAGCAATATAGTAGGAACATCTATAGAGTCTTTGGTTAGAGTTTTGCATGATTTTAAAGAAGAAGGAGTTATTGAAATCAAAGAGAATGCAATGCTCATTAAAGATATGGAAAAATTGATTGGTATAACTAATGTGATATAATTCTGATTAATTTTATAATAGTGTATACACTTTTCATATTTTCTGAAATCGTAATTATAGCCTAATGGTATAATTGTCTAACTAATTTCCCTATACTTAATCCTTGAACGATTATAGAAAATAATACAACCACATATGTTATATATAGAATTATTTCTGAAGAGGGATTATCTGTCAAACTTAATGCCAACGCGATAGAAATTCCTCCTCTTAAACCTCCCCAGGTTAATATGGTCACCGTTTTTATAGGGCTATTTTCTGAATGTTTCAGTAAAGAGTAGGGAATAAATACAGAAATAAATCGCGAAATTAATACAATCAAGATAGCTATACTTCCTAGAATAAGATGACTCAGGTCAAATTTTAATAAATGAATAGCTAACCCTATAAGTACAAACAAAATACCATTAAAAACATCATCAAGTACTTCCCAAATGTCATTGAGCATTTTTCTGGTTGCCCCTTTATTTGTAGCAATATTTAGTTTATTACCGATCATCATCCCTGCAACTACCATGGCTAATGGGCCCGAAACATGAATAAGGGATGCAAATGCATAACCACCCATCACAATTGCCAGGCTAATCATTACTGCCAATTGCGGATTGTCTTTTACAGATTTGATAGATTGATACCCAATAAGCCCAAGTAATCCTCCGTACACTATTCCACCAATAGCTTCTTCAAGAAAGAGTTTACCTATTTCAGAGGTTATAGAGCCTTCTATAGGATGTTCTCCCATCCCCGCAAGAATCAATATTGCAGAGAAAACTACTACTCCAATACCATCATTAAAAAGGGATTCTCCTTCAATTTTGATGCCTAGATTTTTAGCGATATTTGCCTTTTTAAGAATCGCCATTACAGCAATTGGATCTGTTGGAGAAATTAATGCACCAAATAGTAGAGCATGCAGAAAAGGAAGTTCGAGGCCAATCAATTGTGCGGCTCCAAAGGTTAATCCACCTACAATAATAGTAGAAATCACTACACCGAGTGTTGCAAATAAAAGGATGGGCCATTTTTCTTTTGCTAATTCGTCAATGTTTACATGTAACGCTCCTGCAAAAAGAAGAAAACTTAAGATCCCATCCAGCAGTAAAGATCTGAAATCAGAATTAGTAACAATATCACAAAAAAACTGATAGAATTCTGGGATAATACTTTTACTAATGGTTATGATTAGAATCGTAGCCAAACTCATCAGCATCAAACCAATTGTAGTAGGTAGTTTAAGCCACTTATAGTTCACAAAGTTGAAGAAAGCAGCGATAGCAAAAATGATGCTGAAAGATTGTAACATGTTTTCTAAGGTTTTATATTAATATATTTTTGAAGGCCTGTTTAAGTCCTTAATGGTATTAACATCTATTTGTAATTGATACCAATCTTCTAATTGTACTATATTACCAGTAAGTAATGATGGCTTTCCTATGTAGGGTAGTATCTTTTTATTGATCGGATTTCCCTTTAGGTCTGTAATTAGATAATATTCTGATATATTATTTTCGTCTGTAGTAGCCAATACAGGTGGAATCCCACCAGAAATACACAGCACAGCACAGCTTCTATGAATTTTTCCCTTCCCAGGCTTCATCACTCCAAAATAACATTTTGGATCAATGATTTCTCCTTTAAGTTCCATGTCTTTAACCAGCGATTTTGTTTGAGGTAATTTTTGCGAATTTGCTTTTTCAACCAACGTTATTTTCTCATCGTTTGTGATTTGTAATAATGTTTTTCCATTATAGTAAATAAGATTTCCTTCAATACTTACCATACTGCCAGATAATTGAGATATTTCATTTCTTATCTTTTTCAGAAATGGATTTGCACTGGATTTTCCAAAACCAAGCAATAGTATATTTTTAAAGGTATTTTCTGCTGTTTTAACTTTTAGCATAGGATAAGGCATCTCGTGGTAGACTCCCATAATTTTGGTATTGGTTGTTAGTTCGAATGTGCTGTTCTTAAAAGTGTTTTGGGTAAAAGCAAAAATAACAGCTATGGTTATTAGAGTGAGTATACCGAAGAATACAAAATTCGTTACCGTTTTTTTAGTTTTAACAGAAATATTATCAACATATCCGATGTAAAAATCATCCTCTTTATTTTCCATAAGTCTAATATTTAAAAGGTGATAGGTTCAACTTCTGTTCCTTCTGCAAGGGCTTCAGGTAGAACGTATATTTTGTTATTGTCATTTTTAAGTCGATAGGTAGCTATTTTTTCGGTAAAAGGAGGAGGCGATTGCCCATTGTGAGGTAGATATTGATACCCATGCCAGGGGCAAGTAACGCATCCGTCTACAACTTTTCCTTCACCGAGAGGACCACCCTGGTGTTTGCATACATTAGAGATAGCAGATAGTTTATTGTCATATTTAAACACAGCAATCCTTTCTTTACCTACAATAAATATTTTGGCTCTGTCTTCTGGTACTTCATCAATATCACATACATATTCCCATCCGTTTTCAATATGTTGAGTTTTAGTTTTATCTGCTTTGGTTTCCTTACTACCAGTAACCAAATGTAAGGTAGCAATAGTTATAAATCCTAAACTCATAATAGCAATAGACCCTATTGAGGGTTGCTGTTGTAAAGCACCAAGGAAAACATGTAGAATTATCAATCCATAGGCGAGATATACCATCATATGCAGGCGTTTCCATGTTTTGGGAGAAAGATTCTTTAGCCAGAAATCATGGCTGGTTGCCGCCATGAGAAACAGAATAACCAATGCAAAAAAGCCTAATACCTGAAAAGGAAAATTTGCCAGGGAACCATAATCCATATTAGATGTAAAAATGGCATAGATAGGGTTCACATTTCCTAAAGAATGAAATTGAAAAACAGAAAATCCACCATGAACTAGTGCAGCCAAAAACATGCTCACTCCCAGATGCCTGCGATTATATAATAAAGGCAAAAACTTAGAATTTAATCTGGCAAGAGGTCCAATAACTAATATGATATGCAATAAAGCAATGGCTAATGTCCCAAAAGCTCGTATAATCAGTGTTTCTACACTTGTTTCGTTATTAGTAATTATAGTGATTCCTATGAAACATAAAAGATAAATAAGCATGCCAATCACGATCCACTTATCATAGATCTTTTTGTTCCTATTCCAAAGTACTGGTTGATAATTTACTCCCATTATAATTCTATATTAACAATGTCACTTTTCTTTATTTCATCATAAATTCTGATACTTCTAATCTGTTTGTCAATTTCAAACATGTATACTCCTTTCTTATCCAAGACTCCTAAATAGGTGTCTTTTTTTTTACTTGGTAGAACTCCATATACAAGTGATGAAGCACTTTTTAAAGGTTTCTTCAAAATGATTTGAAGCGCGTTTAAGGAATTTTGTTCTTTTATACCGATAAAAAAACTATCGTCATCTAAAACTATCCGTTGCCCAGATAGTATAGGAGTTAGCGATAGATCACCATCTGTAAGCAAAGGTTCTTTGATACTTTTAATAGATAAGACGATTAATACTGGCATGATAATGATCAGTACTATCCATATAATTTTATGTGTTTTTCTTAATCCTGAGGTCATGAGTCGATTCTTGATTTATTAATTATTTTTAAAAGAAGAATGGGCCAAAGACCTATTGCTCCAGGAACCAGTAATAAACGAACTGTCCATTTACTTTCTGTAATCAATTCATCTAATTGAAATGCACCTTTGATGAAAAAATAGATTCCAAATAAAAAACCTATTCCAAAGTAAAGCGCTAAAAGACTTACTATAATCTGAACTACGATTATCATAACTATATAAGATTTACATCTGTTATTATTTCGAGTAAAGCAGGACCATTGTGATCTCTTAGTTTTTCCATTGCAGGAGTTAAATCTTCTAATTTCTCTACCCGTATTCCCAAAGCACCACAATTCTCTGCATAAGCAGCAAAACTTGGGTTATGTAATGAAGTTTGCCAAACATCTAATTCTGCGGCACGTTGTTCTTTAGAGATTTTACCAAGTTCAGCATTGTTTAATACGACATGCTTAATATTCATATTGTATTTTACTAATGTAGAAATCTCTGCCAGATACTGCCCTAAACCACCATCTCCCGATACAGACCATATGGGTCTTTCATGCCCTTGTGCTGCCCATGCACCCATTGCTGCGGGTAATGCAAATCCTATGGATCCTAAATATCCAGACATTAAAATAGATTGGTTTTGGGGTTCAAAATATCTACCGAAGGAGTAGGTGTTGTTTCCGACATCTACGGCAATCACAGCATTAGCAGGAGTTATTCTGTTCATTGCATCAAAAACGGCAATAGAGCTTAGCCCTTTACTACTAGAATCTTCGAGGCGACTTTGTTTTTCTTCTTTCCAAAGTTTCCACCGTTCTTCTATTTCAGGTTTTTGATCTATTGTATTTGTTTTTCCTTTTGTCTTTTTGGTAAGAATATCCAGCGTTTCTGAAATTTCTCCCCATAAAGCAGCATCAACTTTATGAAATTTACTTAATGCCATTGGATCAAAATCGACCTGAATGATAGGTTTTTTGGGAGTAATACCGGTATGATTAGAAAAAGAAGCTCCAAAAACGATAAGTAGATCACTTTCATTCATAAACCAGGAAGCAATGGGAGTACCACTTCTTCCTAAAACACCACATCCTAATTCGTGATCATCTGCAATAAGGCCTTTTCCCTTAAATGTGGTGATTACAGGACAATTAAGAGTTTTTGCATAATCAATAATACGAGCCATGTTAAAACGAGCTCCATGGCCAACAATGATAACAGGTCTTTTTGCCGAGAGGATCATATCACTTGCTTTATTGACCATTTCTTTTGGCGGAGAAATACCAAAAGTGGTAATTCTATTTTCTGGAGTTTGCGACTTTGCTTTATCGGGCTTTTTACTGAAAGCAACTTCATCAGGAAAAGTTAAATGCGAAACATCTCTTTTAATGAGTGCAGTTTTAATGGCTAAGGACATTAGTTCACTATGGTTAGAATTTTGATGAACAGCGTGGTTAAATTCTGCTACAGAATCAAATGCTTTGGTGAGATCTACTTCCTGAAAAGCTCCGGTACCGACCACTTGGGTGTTTACTTGCCCAGATAGTGCTAATAGTGGTGCACGATCTACTTTGGCATCCCACATACCGGTGAACATATTGGTTGCTCCAGGGCCTGCAATTCCAAAACAAGCAGCAGGTTTACCGGTAAGTTTAGCATAGCCCGAAGCAGCAAATGCGGCTGCACCTTCATGACGAATACCAAAGAAACGTAATTTTCCTTCTTTTTCCTGCCTTCGCATAGCATCTGCAACACCAAGATTACTATGGCCTACCATCCCAAAAACATTATCTATCCCCCAGTTAACCATAGTTTCAATCATAATATCAGAAACGGTCTCTGCGTGAGCAGGTTCTTCGGGAATACCTACATAAATAGCATTACCTTCTTCTTTAACATCAAAGGTGGTTACACCATCATCATAACCTCCAGGAGGAAGTCCTGTGCAAGGATCAAAATCCCAACCATGCCATGGGCAACGAAGCAAGCCATTTTCTATAGACCCTTCTCCCAATGGTCCACCCTGATGAGGGCATCGATTATCTAATGCCGAGAATTTTCCTTCAAAATGTGTTAAGCAAATACCTTGATGACCGGCAGTAACGGTTTGTACCCTTCCTTCGGGAAGTTTGTCTTTATTACCGAGTACTTTATACCATACGATTTCTTTTTCTGAAGCCATGATCGATTATTTTTTGGTGTTAACATTTGTTATTAAATTGGTCTTGCCTGATTTTTACTGCTCTAAATGAATATATGACTAGTGCAATCAGACCTAATAAAGCACTGATAATGCCTGCTATAGTAATGTATATGGCAGAGTCAAAATTGGTTTCTACGCTTCTATATACCCCAGAAACTAATGCAGAAATGACAAAACTGGCCACAGCGACATACAAGAAAACCATAGCACTGTTTAATAATTTAAGCTGTTTAAGTTTACGTGTAATGAGGACTTCTTTGATCGTTACTTCTACAATTAAGGTTTTAATCTCGGTACTGAGATTAACTAATAGGTTAGAAGTAGATAATATCAAAAGCCCAATACCAGGTATTATAGTTGCCGGAATATACCAATGTTCCATAGTGTTTAATTTTTATATGCCGTAAATGCTTCTTCAAAAAAGGCAATAATTGTAGTTTTATCTACTCCAGAAATAGGTAAAACAGCACCTTTAAATCCTTCACTATACCATTTCCCTGTTGTTAACGGTTTGAAATCAGAAGTATTAAGACCATCATGGCCTTGATATCCACTGATGTAGAAATAATAATCATTACACATCGTGTCAGGAATGGCAAGTCCCAGTCCTATGGCGAGACCAGATTCGTCTTCTAATGAAGCAAAAGCACCTGTATCAAAGTGATGAGGCCATATTCTAATTTCAGAACTTAATTGATTGTTTTGTAAAAATTCTTGAATAGCAAACTTGGATAGTTTTCTATATGCTATCAATTGTGACAATCTGTTTATATCTTTCAGTGTGTAGATGTAACTATCTGTTATAGTATATGGTAATTCGTAATGTAGAGCATAGGTATAAGGAGAATCGAGATCACTATCTTTTGCCATACGTCTTATCCATTGCAAAACTTCTGCATGCGAAGTACCGTTTAATTGCAATGTCTTTATTGTATTATGACTGGTCCACTCTAATGTGAAAAGGTGGTAATTAAGAGACAGCAAGTCTCCAGATGAATTGAGAGGTCTGGTGTATAAACTTCCTCTATCTGTAGAAAACCCCAGATTAGTGTGGCTATCATCACTTTTATTTTCTAGAAAGCTAATTCCTGCAGCTGCCAGGTATTGCGCTGCTAAATGCATTTGAGTAGTCATACTTTGTTGATTTATTAGTTAGTCTTCGTTAGAATTTTTATTTATTGTTTTAAACTAGGTTCTACATAACACCAGCATAATTGATACCTGCTAATCGGTGTATATCGTGATCAAAAGTTGAAAGGTCATTATGATTAAATTTTGAAATATCATCATATCCACAAGCTCTTGCAATAACCTTTATGAGGTCATTGGTCGCATCAAAATAATTATGTAGTTGCTTAGCAGAAGATTCTATAATCATTCTGCTTCTTAAAGATTCTTTTTGTGTTGCAATCCCTACCGGGCAATTATTACTTCCACAAGCACGCATCCCCAGACACCCAATTGCCTGTAAAGCAGAGTTAGATACAGCAATAGCATCTGCTCCCAGCATCATTGCTTTCGCAAAATCTTCGGCAATACGAAGTCCTCCGGTAATAATTAGCGTTACATCGTTTGCGCCTACTTTATCAAGATACTTTCGTGCTCTTGCGAGTGCAGGTATGGTAGGCACATTAATATTATCGCGCAAAATAGTAGGGGCAGAACCTGTTCCTCCGCCACGACCGTCCAGAATAATGTAATCTACGCCTACATCTAATGCAAACTGTATATCTTTCTCGATATGACTGGCAGCAATCTTAAAACCGACTGGGATACCACCAGTTCGTTCACGTACCTGATCTGCAAAAGCTTTGAAATCCTGTACACCATGAAAATCAGGAAAGGTTGCAGGAGAGATTGCAGTTTGTCCTTCTCGTAATCCTCGAACTTCTGCAATCTCTTTACTTACTTTGCTTCCAGGAAGATGTCCTCCGGTTCCTGTTTTTGCACCTTGGCCTCCTTTAAAATGAAAGGCCTGTACTTTATCTAGTTTATCCCACGAGAATCCAAATTGCGCAGATGCTAATTCATAAAAATATTTGGTGTTATTTTCCTGCTCCTGTGGTAACATTCCACCTTCTCCCGAGCAGATGCCAGTCCCTGCCATTTCTGCTCCGCGTGACAATGCTATTTTTGCTTCTCTAGAAAGTGCCCCAAAACTCATATCACTTACAAATAAAGGAATATCAATAGATAGAGGTTTTTGGGCATTGGGGCCAATAATTACTTTGGTAGCTACTTCTTCATGGTCTAACAAAGGTCGGTTGGCTAACTGAGCTGGCAGAAATTGGATATCATTCCATTTTGGTAAGGTGTTTCTATCTACTCCCATGGATGCAGAGAATCCATGATGTCCTAGGTTTTTTAAACCGTTTTTAGCTAATTCTTTAATATAACCTGTATAGGGTTCGGTTTCTTCGGGGTGAGTATCTGCATAAGCACCGAGGTATTCTTCCCGGTTAAATGGTTGTGGGTGATCTGTGATATAAGAGTTGATTTCAATTTCATCTACATAGAGATTGTCTCCTTCTGTTTTTGTGCTAAATTTATGTAAAACCTCGCTGTTGTTATACTCAGAAACACCAGTGTCATAGCGATAATCCCAACCATGTACCCCGCAGATAAGATTATGCCCATCGATATGACCATCCGCCATAAGCGCTCCCCTGTGTAAACATCTTCCGTATAATACAGAAATTTCATCATCATATTTTACAATGACCAAATCTAATCCATTTACCAAGGCGTGTGCAGGTTCTTTATTTTCTAAATTACTAAGTTGAGCTATTAAGATTGGTTGTTTCATCTATTTTTTTATTAGTTTAAGTAGAGCTTATTTTGATCGTAATCAGAATAAATATTGTATTTGGTCTCAAAACTTTAGTAAGACTTTCATTAGCTTACAATAATTGTTTTTATTTTTTAGATAAAACTGACTAATAATCATTTATTTACAGGTGTTGTTGTTTGCAAAAACAAACTCTAGTATAAAAGCAAATAGGCCTTGATTTATACTATTATACCTTGTATAGGTAATGCAATAGAGTATTCTTCTAGTTTATTAAATAGATTAATTTCTTTAGAAAACTATTGTTAGCACATATATTCAAGAAAATAGGTTATTAGTTAGTATTATTAAAAATACTCAATTCTAACTATACTATCTATCAATTAATTTTTTTATTTATTGATTATCAATGGTATAAGTTATTCGGGGAATGAAAAAATAGATTTTTGTATTGTACAGTGATTCGTTTAGAATGATTTCAACCTCTTTTTCAAGATTAAGAATTCGTTATTAATGGCCTTAGTTTTGGAAATATTTTTAATCTGAATTTTACAATTAATCAAAACTATGGTAAATATTTCTTAAACTCTATAATTTTACAAATAGTAAAATATTTTTCATTTTTGATGCTTAATATTTACTAATTGTAAAAAATTGAGAGAAACTAAATTTTCTAACCTAAAATTTATCTTACATGCTTGTATCGCTTCTTTCGGAGCATATTTTTGTATGTATGCATTTAGAAAGCCATTTAGTGTTGCGACTTTTGAGGGTTTTTCTGTTTTCAATATAGATTACAAAATCATATTAATTATTGCTCAAGTGCTTGGATATACTTTATCAAAGTTTTTTGGGATTAAAATAATTTCAGAATTAAAAACAGGAAAGCGTATATTTTATCTAATTGGGTTGATTCTTTTTGCAGAATTAGCATTACTACTTTTTGCGATCCTTCCTAGACCATACAATGCGGTTTCTTTATTTTTTAATGGTTTACCACTAGGAATGATATGGGGTATTGTGTTCTCATATTTAGAAGGACGAAAGTTTACAGAAATACTTGGAGTAGCTCTATGCTCAAGTTTTATTGTATCTAGCGGAATTGTAAAATCTATTGGTTTATATCTTATGAATACCTGGGAGGTATCTCAGTTTTGGATGCCCGCAACCACAGGGGCATTATTCATAATCCCATTAGTGTTTTTTGCATGGTTGTTAGAAAAGCTACCGGGCACTACTGAAGAAGATAAGAAAATGCGCTCTGCTCGTATGCCAATGTCTTCAATAGATAGAAAAAACCTGTTATACTCCTTTCTTGTACCTATTATAGGAATTGTAGTGTTTTATACGATTTTAACTGCATTTAGAGATTTTAGAGATAATTTTGCTCGAGAACTTTGGGATAGTATCGGTTATCAGGGGGATATATCGGTATATACCACTTCAGAAACTATCATTGCAGTAATAGTACTACTGATTTTGGGAAGTACATTCTATATCAAAAACAATGCAAAAGCATTGTATATCTACCATCTTTTGATTTTAACAGGTATCCTGTGTATTGGAATTTCTACGCTACTATTTCAGTTAGAAATATTAAACCCTTTTATCTGGATGGTGATTTGTGGTTTTGGACTCTACATTTGTTATGTTCCTTTTAATTGCTTGTTTTTTGATCGATTTATAGCAACATTTAAAGTAAAAGGTAATGCGGGGTTCTTAATCTATATAGCAGATTCTTTTGGGTATTTAGGCAGCATATCTGCTTTGTTATATAAAAATTTTGGACAAGCAAATTTAACATGGTTAGACTTTTTTATTTATGGAGCATATGGCGTAACAGTATTAGGAGTATTCTCCATACTGGGGTCCTTGCTTTATTTTAAAAATGCATATCAAACTCGATTAAAAACGATACAAACAGAATTACATTATGAAAAAATATGACCTCATTGTTGTAGGAGGTGGAGTGCTAGGTACGTTTCATGCATATCATGCACTGCAAAATGGATTACAGGTAGCCTTACTAGAAAAAAATAGAAGACCACAAGGAGCTACGACTCAAAATTTTGGACAAGTAGTTCCATCTGGGATGAATACCAAATGGCAAACCTATGGTAGGGAAAGTTTAAAAATTTATAAAGAGATTCAGCAACAATTTGATATTACCCTTCGAGAGAATGGATCTGTTTATCTGGCTTCAAATCATGAAGAAGTACAGCTCATCGAAGAACTTCATCAAATTAATAAGAACAACCAATATACCTCAGTAGTATTAACAAAGGAAGAATGCTTGAAAAAATATCCGGGATTGCGATCGGATTATATTGAAGCAGGATTATTCTTCCCAGAGGAAGTTACTGTAGAATCCAGAGAAATGATTCATCGATTGCAGGATTTTATGGTGAAACATATGAATCTGGCCTATTTTACTAATCAAAATGTAATCTCTTGTGAGGAAGTAAATACAACAATAAAAGTTACCTCTTCTTCCGAAGAAGTTTTTGAAGCCGAAAAAGTGATCATCTGTAATGGAAACGAGTTTAAAAACCTATACCCAAAACTTTTTAGTGAAAGTGATCTCGAAGTAACAAAATTACAAATGCTTCAAACTAAACCTCAATCGGGATATCAATTGCCAGGAAATATTCTAACAGGATGGTCGATACGGCGTTATGAAGCATTTACCGAGTGTGCTTCCTTTTCAGGGATTAAATCACAGGAAAATCCAGATTCACTTCAGAAAAAATGGGGAGTACATATTTTGTTTAAACAGGCGCCAGACGGATCTGTAATTGTTGGAGATTCTCATGAATATGCCGATGCAAAACATATAGAAGATTTGGGATATGATTTAGATATGAATATAGATGATTTTATGATTTCTGAGGCACAAAAAATCATTGATTTACCAACTTATGATATTCAAAATCGATGGTATGGGATGTATTCTCAGTGTAAAACGAAGGACGTGTTTCAGGAAACGATAGGTAGTAATATCCATATCATAACCGGAATTGGAGGAAAAGGAATGACAGGAAGTGCTGGCTTTGCAAAAGAGAATATTACAAGAATTTTTAATATATAAGTATGAATAAAAAAATTGAACTGGCTGTTTTTGATATGGCAGGAACCACAGTAAATGAAGATAATATAGTCTATAAAACCGTACAACAAGTCATTAATGACGAGGGGTATAACATTAGCCTGAATGATGTACTTGAGCATGGAGCAGGTAAAGAAAAACATCAGGCTATACAGGATATTTTGACTAGTGTTACTTCTTGTGAAGAAGTAAAAAGTACTGCAAAAAGAGCATTTTCTAATTTCAAGCCCATTTTAAAAAAACTATATAAAGAGTTAGACGTTGTAGCTTTTGAAAGAGTTGAAGAGTTATTTGATGTGTTGAAAAATAATAAAATAAATGTAGTACTTAATACAGGATATGATTCAAAGACAGCAAATCAGCTTATTACAAAATTAGGTTGGAAAAAAGGAGAACATTTTGATGCGTTACTCACAGCAGATGACGTAACTAATGGCCGACCACATAAAGAAATGATTTGTAAGGCAATGCAAATGTTTGATATTACAGATGCTTCTAAAGTATTAAAAGCAGGAGATTCTGCAATAGATATCGAAGAAGGTAAAAATGCGGATTGTGGAATTACCGTCGGCGTTTTAACCGGAGCACAAAATAGAGAACAACTAGAAAAAGCGAAACCAGATTTTATTGTAAATGAGTTAATAGAGTTGATCAATATTATATTTTATTAGATCAACGTTTTAATTGTTTGTTTCTGAAAACCGCCTTTTGGCGGTTTTTTAATGTTTATTAAGAAGTGTAAAAGTTAACTAATAGTGAAATTTGCTTTATGAAAATAAATGCTCTGTATTAATTTAATTATCAAATGATTAAATGATTATTTGAATAGTTTTTAATTTTAATATTTGTATAATTTTGATTCAAAATGTTACTAATATTAAAAAATCAACTTATGAAAACAAATCTCTTTTTTAAACTTACTTTTCTTGTTTTCCTGGTATTTATGACAGGATGCGAAGAAAATCTACCGACCGACCCTAACAATACATCAAAACAAACATCGATGCCCAAAAAAGTATTACTGGTGGGGATCGATGGATTACAATTTGAAAGGATTGCTGCCCTCAATACCCCAAACCTGGATAAACTACATATTTCGAAAGCCTATACTGGTGGGATCAAAGGAAATTTGAGTCAGCAAGCAACATCAAGCGGCCCGGGATGGACATCAATTTTAACAGGAGTCTGGAAAGATAAACACGGTGTGCCTAATAATAGTTCGGGAACATACAAATCTAAAGTCAAAAGCATATACAGACTTATCAAAGAAAATAAAAACAATACATCTATAGCAAGTATTGCAACCTGGAGCCCAATTCACGAATTCTTACAGAATGATATGTCTCTGGTTGATTATCGAAATGAGGGAGGTAGTGATGCTAATTCAACTAATCTGGGAGTACATCAAATATCAAATAGTAATCATGATTTGGTATTTATTCATTTAGATAATGTCGATATTGTAGGGCATGCATCTGGGTTTGGTAGTGCATATGACAATGCAATTATCACTGCCGATCAGCAATTGGGGCGACTAATGAATGCTATTACACAACGCTTAGCAACCAAGAACGAAGATTGGTTGATTATGGTTACTACAGATCACGGCAGAAATTCAAACGGAGGATATAGTCATGGAGGAACTACAGAATCTGAAAAAACAATATTTATCGGAATGAACAAACCCGGAAACGAGGAATTCAAATCTAAAATATCAAATCTTCCAAATACCGATTTTAATGGCTTGTATGGATATCCTGCACAGACATCTATTGTACCTACGATATTAAGACATATGGAAATCAATATTGAAACCAATTGGCAATTAAGTTCAGCTCCATTAATAGGTGCCGATGGGCCAAGAAAGTTGCTGTTTGTTAATAACAATCAAAATGAATTATTCTGGGTATCGAATAGTGGAAGTAATGCAGAGATCTACAAAAACAATCAATTAGTTACTACAGTGCCTGCTTCTCAAGGGAATTATCTAGACACAGCAACAAATGATGGGAAAACAACATACACTATTAGAATCGAAGAATCTACTGCATCGATAGAATCAAGGAATCAGAATTTAAAAATTATAGCATGTTTAGATTGGAATGATATTCTAAACAACAGAGCATATTTCTTTAGAAATGATGGGCAATATATACGTTATAATAAGCTAAAAGATGAAACAGATTCGGGATATCCAAAAGAAACAAGTAATAGTTTGTGGCCTGGATTAGGAGCTTACAAAGAATTGATCACAGCAGCATTTAAATGGAATAATCATAAAGGATATTTCTTTTTATCAGATGGTAGGTACTTGAGATATGATATGAATGCAGATAAAGTAGATAATGGATATCCCGCTTTGATTAATAATAACAACTGGCCAGGCCTTGAAGGTTTGGGAGATAAGATTGTTGGAGCCGTAAACTGGAATAATGATAAAGCTTATTTCTTCTTAAATGATGGGACTTATACTCGCTATAGTATTACAAATGACAGTGCAGACCCTGGCTACCCCAGATCTATAAATAATGGCAACTGGCCTGGATTAGGAAATTATGCCACTTCTATCTCATCAGTTGTAGATTGGAATACGAAGTACGTATATTTCTTTTTAACAGATAATACATATATAAAATATGATAAGCAAAAAGATGCTATGGTTTCAGGGTATCCAAAAAATGTGGGTGATACTACATGGCCAGGAATTTTAGACTAAAAAAGACAAACTAAATAAAAGGCTGCCTTTGGTGGCCTTTTTAATTTCCTTTATCTAAAAAGAAATATAAAACAATCATTTTAGAAGATGTTTCTCCACGATTTACAGGCACATGAGGAATCCGTCCATCAAAGAAAATCGAATCTCCCTCTTTCAAAAGAACTTCTTCGTCTCCAATAATATAATGGCATTCTCCGGTTAGGATATATTTAAATTCATAAGCATCAGTTTCTACTTTATTACGTTCAGAACCTGGTTGCACTTCCAAAAAGACAGCTTCAAATCCAATAGAAGAAAGCTGTTTGCCAAAAATGTATTTGTAGCTAAATCCAATAGCATCATCCTCTTTTTCGATAACACTGTACTCAGAAGCTCTGGTAACTAAAAATGTAAAATTAGTCTGACTAGGCATCCCATTAAAAAAAGCAGGAATCTCTATATCGAGCGCATTGATAATATTTAATAAAACCGGTAAAGAAGGTATAGTTCTTCCGTTTTCAATTCGGGAAATAAGCCCATTACTAACTCCAGCTTTAGTGGCAATGTCATTAATGGTTTTTTTATCACTTTTACGGATTTCTTTTAGACGCTTACCAATACCTATTAAATAATCTTCCATTTGTTTGTAAATAGTAAATAATAGTACAACAATATTCTTAAAAGTAAAGACAAAGAAAATGTTTCTGATCGTAAGATCAGGGAAATAATAGGTATTATTTAACAAAATTATGCTTTTTGAAATACTACATATAGTGTTTTTTGGATTTGCTATGTACTTTACCAGAAGAATAAATGTGCTGTAATATGACATTTGTCATGTTTTTTTTAAAACGCAATACTTTTATTAGCGTTGTGAATTCTCAATGGATATACATACTCATCTATTTGCACTTTCTCATTAAGAGAAACCCAGAATAAGGTTTGCCTAACCTTACGCCTATTTATTTCGTATTAATCATTTTAACATTACAATTTATGCCTAGATATCATTCATTGGGAGAGATTCCTCATAAAAGACATATCACTTTTAACAACCCTAAAGGTGGGTTGTATCAAGAAGAATTATTTGGAACAGCAGGTTTTGCAGGAATGTCATCACTTATCTATCATCTATATCCCCCTACAGTTGTTTCAGAAATTAAAAGAGGTAAAGACATCACTCCAAAAATTGCGATCGATAAAAACATGAAAGCGATGAGTTTTCAGGGGTTTTCACTTCCTAAAGGAGAAGAATTTCTGGAAAGCAGAAAAATACTATTTACCAATAATGATCTAAAGATCGGTTTGGCTGCTCCCATAGCATTTTCACAAGATTATTTTTATAGAAATAGTGATGCAGACGAAATGCTGTTTATTCATGTGGGTTCGGGGACATTAAAAACAATGTATGGGAATATTCCTTTTAAATATGGAGATTATTTAATTATACCAAGAGGAACAACATATCAGATAAATTTTGATACCGAAACCAATAGAATACTATTTATCGAATCATCAAGTGCAATAGAATCGCCTAAACGTTATAGAAATAATTATGGGCAGTTTTTAGAACATTCTCCATTTTGTGAACGTGATTTTAGATTACCACAAAATTTAGAAACGCATGATGAACAGGGAGAGTTTAAAATCATTTCTAAAAAACAAGATGTATTATGGGAATATACCTATGCCAATCATCCTTTTGATGTGATTGGTTGGGATGGTTTTAATTACCCATTTGCTTTTTCAATTTTTGATTTCGAACCCATAACAGGGCGTATACATTTGCCCCCACCAATACATCAGCAATGGGAAGCTGCAGGATTTGTGGTCTGCTCTTTTGTGCCAAGATTATATGATTACCACCCTAAAGCGGTTCCTGCACCGTATCATCATAGTAATATTGATTCTGAAGAACTACTGTATTATGTAGATGGCGATTTTATGAGTAGAAATAATATCCAAAAAGGGCAAATTACATTACATCCGGGAGGTATTCCTCACGGGCCTCATCCAGGAGCAATAGAACGAAGCGTTGGTAAAAAATCGACAGAAGAACTTGCAGTTATGATAGACCCCTTTAATCCTATTATGATTACAGAAGAAGCAATGAATTTACAAGTAGATGATTATTATAAATCCTGGAAAACCAAATAGGTTTTTCACTTAAAAATTTAAAGACATGCCAGATTTAAAAAATATAGAAAACTATAAATACAGTTTAGAGAAAATATTTCCTGAAGCCGAAGATTTTTTACCGCTTTTAGGAACAGACTACGTAGAGTATTATGTTGGAAACGCAAAACAGGCAGCTCATTTTTATAAAACAGCACTTGGGTTTCAGTCTTTGGCTTATGCAGGTTTAGAGACAGGTCTAAAAGACAGAACATCCTATGTTGTCGTACAAGATAAAATACGTTTGGTCTTTACCACACCAATGCCAGGTGGAGAAAGTGAAGAAATATATGATCATATTCAAAAACATGGTGATGGAGTTAAAGTTATTGCATTATGGGTCGAAGATGCTCGTAAATCCTGGGAGGAAACTACAAAAAGAGGAGCAAAATCTTATTTTGAACCAAGAGTAGAAAAAGATGAAGATGGAGAAGTAGTGCGATCAGGAATACATACTTATGGAGATACAGTACATGTTTTTGTTGAACGTAAAAACTACAACGGGACATTTCTTCCGAAGTTCGAAAAATGGGAATCTCACTACAATCCAACAAGTTGTGGTTTAAAATATATCGATCATATGGTAGGTAATGTAGATTGGGGTCAAATGAATGTTTGGGCAAAATTCTACAATGAAGTGATGGGGTTTGCAAACCTGATCACCTTTGATGATAAAGATATTTCTACAGAGTATACGGCTTTAATGAGTAAAGTAATGACCAATGGGAATGGAAGAATTAAATTTCCGATAAATGAACCCGCCGAAGGCAAAAAGAAATCTCAAATTGAAGAATACATAGATTTTTATGGTGGAGCAGGATGTCAGCATATAGCCGTTGCTACAGATGATATTGTATTTACGGTTAGCGAAATGAAAAAACGAGGGGTAGAGTTTCTATATGTACCAGGAACGTATTATGATACCGTTGGCGATCGTGTTGGAGAAATAGCAGAAGATATGAAACTTCTTAAAAAACATGGGATTATGGTAGATAGAGATGAAGAAGGGTATTTGCTTCAGATTTTTACTAAACCATTGACCGATAGGCCCACATTGTTTTTTGAAATTATTCAACGCAAAGGAGCACAATCTTTTGGAAAAGGAAATTTTAAAGCCCTGTTTGAATCTATAGAAGCAGAACAGGCAAGACGAGGAACATTGTAGAAATGTACTTATAGAATAGGCTGCCCTTTAAAGAAACGTTACATTATTAAAGATAGGAGGGGTTATACCATCTTTGTTGTAATAATCTTTACTGGGCAAGCTTTTTGAGCCTGTACACAATCATCATAAATAGTGTTATCGGGAGATTTCAGGGTGTGGAAACCTTTTTTATCTGTGGCATGTAGTAGTACTGTTTTTCCATCTTTTTTAGACATCTGAAAATGGGTAGGGGCCATTTCTACACAATAATTACAACCAATACATTTTTCGCGCTGTAGGGTAACTACTACCATTATTCCTGAACGATTTTATAAAGTTTATCAGATGGGCGTATTCTAAAATTAGTAGGAATAGTGCACGAATCTCCTTTTTGTGCAGTATCTAATCGCTCATCGTTTACCATCATCTCTTTAAGTTCGAACTCTTCTACTCCTGTTGTAGGGCCCGTAATTAAAATGGTATCTCCCAGTTTAATATCATAAGCTTCAATTTTAAACTCAGCGATGCTGGGCTTAGGAAAAAAGTGAACACCTTTACCGATGTATACTTTCTTTTGTGTGGCTTTGGATCCAGAAACATCACTCCATTCTCCTAATTTTTGCCCTAAATAATACCCACTCCAAAAGCCTCTGTTGTATACTTTTTCTAATTCTTTCATCCAGTGATCGACTTTGGTTTTGGTAAAGTCTCCATTGGTACAGGCATCTATGGCTTCACGATACGTCTTAATTACTTTGGCTACATATTCGGGAGCTCGCCCACGGCCTTCAATCTTTAATACTTTGGCCCCTGTGTCTATAACCTGATCTAAGAAATCTAATGTGCATAAATCTTTTGGAGACATGATATATTCATTATCCAATTCCATTTCAAAACCAGTTTCCTGATCTACAACACTATATTTTTTTCTACAATTTTGTTTACAGGCACCACGGTTGGCAGAGGAATTATGCGAATGCAAGCTCAGGTAACATTTACCAGACACCGCCATGCAAAGTGCTCCATGACCAAAAATTTCAACTTCAATTAATCTCCCCGAAGGGCCTTTAATTTGTTCTTTCTCTATCTGATCACAAATTTTCTTTACTTGTCGTAAACTTAGTTCCCGGCTCATTACCATAGTATCTGCAAAAAGAGAATAGAACTTTACCGTTTCAATATTGGTGATATTGATTTGAGTAGAAATGTGAACTTCCATATCGATCTGTCTGGCATAGGCTATAACAGCTTGGTCCATCGCAATTACAGCAGTTAGATTTGCTGCTTTGGCAGCATCTAATAACGTTTTTATAATCGATAAATCGTGATCATAGATTATAGTATTTAGTGTAAGGTATGTACGTACATTTTTTTCGGTACAGCGACGCGCTATTTCAGGTAAATCCGCAATCGTAAAATTTATGCTAGCTCTGGCTCGCATATTTAATTGATCTACTCCAAAATAAACAGAATCTGCTCCATTATCAATAGCAGCTTGTAGAGATTCAAAATTACCTGCTGGTGCCATTAACTCCATTGTTCCTGTTGGGGTCATATTTTCTTCATTAATTCAAGTACAAAAATACATTATTTTTCATCTTTTTTGATGTAAAAATTTAGGGGTTAAGAGTTCTTATTTTTAAAACGCAAATGTATGTTATTTGCTGAATAAAAATGATATTTAAAATCATTCTTTTTTATTCTTTTAGATAGAGGTAACATGTTGATTTGTAAGCATGTAAAAATAACTGTTTTTGAGGTCAGGAAAGCCTGATTCGAGGAATGATAAAAGTCATATTTAGCCCTTTTTCTTGTCGATATTTTTGTTACATAATTCAAAATTCTTTCAAGATGAAAAATGTAATAATTACTGTATTGGTTGTACTTTTAGGAGTGACTAATTTTGCGTATGCACAAGAAAAATCAAATGATAATACCGATTTTAGCAAATGGCAAATCAGACTAAGAGGAATCGTTGTATCACCAGATGAAAGTGCTACAATAGATGCTATAGGAGGAGATGTAGATATTTCTACGGCCGTTGTTCCAGAACTGGATATCACATATTTTTTTACCGAAAACTGGTCTGCAGAGCTAATTTTGGCAACTACAAAGCATGATGTAAAAGCTGTGGGCACCGCTGCAGGAAATATAGATCTGGGTGATGTGTGGTTATTGCCTCCTACTTTACTTGGGCAATATCATTTTACTGGTGGTAATTTTGTTCCTTATGTTGGTGCCGGTGTTAATTTAACCCTTTTTTATGGAGTGGACGAAGGACCGGTGGCCGATGATGTAGATTATGATACTGCTGTAGGTTTTGCTTTTCAGGGTGGTTTTGATTTTATGCTTAACGACAAATGGTTTATAAATGTAGATGTCAAAAAAGTATTTTTAAGTACAGATGCTACGGTTAATGCAACGACGGCTTTGGGCGCAACTGTAAGTGCAGATGTAGATATTAATCCATGGATATTTGGAGCCGGAGTAGGTATTAAATTGTAAATAAATACAAGTTAGATACTGTAAAAACCGCTTAACAGATCTGTTAAGCGGTTTTTTGATTGGCTATAATAATACTCAAATAAATTAATTGTTCTTATTTTCCTAACATCAATAGCTCATTACAAACTACCTCTGTGATATATCGTTTTTGACCTTCGTTATCTTCATAGCTTCGAGAGGTAAGTTTACCCTGGATCGCGACTTCTTGTCCTTTGTTTACATATTTATCTACGATATCGGCAATTTTACCCCATGCAATGATATTATGCCACTGGGTATCTGTGATTTTATCTCCTTGTTTGTTATAATAGTGATCATTTGTTGCAATAGAGAATTTAACAAGTTTTTTACCGGATTCCAGATTTACAGTTTCTGGTTCTTGTCCTAAGTTTCCAATCAACTGTACTTTGTTTTTTAGCGTGTTCATAATTTTAATTTTTTCGTGTTAAACAGTTAATACCTATCAAATCAGAGAAGAACTTTTATGGTTTAAGAAAAGCTTACTTCAATTCGACAATGCAAACTTAGAATGGGACCATAACCATATTCGGTTAGGAAGTGTTTATTTTCGTTTGTAATCGTTTGTAGTCGTTTGAAAATGATTAATAGTGCTGATTATCAGGACATATTAGGAATTCGAATAAGTAATGTTTTTTTTGCGAAAAAGTCTATTTTAGTACGATAATATAAGTAGACACTATAGATTCGTTTTATTTAAGTGTTGGAAAGATTAATGAACTCTTGAATTTTAAAATAAAACTTACCATTGATATTAATAGCCCTTCTTAATATTGCGATATTCCAAGGAGTTGTCTTGGGAATAATTATTTTAAAATCTCCTATATTCAAAAGCAAGGCGAATAAATATTTAGCCTATGCCTTTTTTTCAATTTCAATTTCTCTACTAAATTTCGTTCTTGATGATATTGGAGTATATACTAATATTCCGTTGCTAAGCTTTATCGACACCATAGATTCGGGGTTTCTTTTTCCTGTTTTTATTTTTTTATATGTTGCTCATCAAATTGATCGTCCGATTAAAAAATCCAGAAAAATAATATGGTTATTTGTACCCTATTTGTATTCTACAATTTTAGATGTTTTTGAGGATCTTACTATAATTACTGATCTTGATACTTCTTATAATTTCGTTCTACTTTTCCTAAATCTCATACAAATTCTAATAATACTTTTTTTCATACCGGGCATTTTAATCTATGCCTTTGTCCTTATCTGTTATTCGAAGAATACTCAGGAAAGAAGATGGCTTACTCATTTATGGTTGTTAACTGTACTATTATTTGGATCTTGGATTTTGACTATACTTTCTGGTATTTTTTTAGAGTATGATATTACACCTATCATGAAAATTCTTACTGTAGTTGTTGCATTCTTAATACATTGGGTGAGCTATTTTGGTATTTTTAAATTTAGACTAGCAAAAGATCAGGAAGAAATTAGAGCATTAATACACAAACGAAAAAACGATAGTACTGCAGATGTTGTTACCGATGTTAAACTATCTAAAATACATGAGGCAAAAAAAACAGAATCTTTTACTAAAGAACACTCCTATTTCAAAAAGCTAGAAGACCTTTGTACAAATCATCATATTTATAGAGACAGTACATTAGACAGGGATAAAGTTGCAGAAATGCTAGGTATTAGTACTGGCTATGTTTCTCAGCTTGTAAATACAGCTACAGGAGATAATTTTACTACTTATATTAATCACTATCGTGTTGAGGCGGTTAAAGACTTAATTCTCAATTCAGAATTCGATAACTATAGTCTTTTGGCAATAGGACTAGAATGTGGTTTTTCTTCAAAGTCAACTTTTCATAATGCTTTCAAAAAAATAGCAGGCACTACACCAAATGCTTATCGAAAGAAGTATAAATAAGTACGAATTTGTTCAAATTTAAGGTTTCAATACCTTAAATATGCTTAGTACATATACGTTTGCCATCAAAATAAATTAAATACTAAAATGAATTTAAAACAATATCTAATTATTGCAATTAGTCTTTTATGTGTGGCAGCTATAAAAGCTCAGGTTACAGAAAAGTATATGGCAAAAAAACTAGTATTAACTACTTTATTTAGTTTTAAGTAACATGAAAATACATACTATTATTTTTCTACTTGTTGCTACTATGCATCTTCAAGCCCAAAATCAAATCAGTGGTTCTTCTTTTTTAGATAGAACAGAATTTAAAATTGGGTATTATGGAAATATTGCTTGGGATAACGGACTTACTATTGGTACCGAATATGTATGGAAAGAATACATCAATATCAAAGAAAGAAAGAGAGGGCAAAAGATCATTACACACCAATTTTTGTTTAATGGAAATCTTGGTTATTCTACAAATTTCTCAACACAAACAGATAATGGGCTATCTACTTATTATGGCCTTATCTGGCGAAGAACAAATCCCAAAGGCAAACAATATAATGTAGAGTTAAATCCACTTGGGTACTATCGATCATTTTTACCCGAAACGTATGAGGTAAAAGGAGATCGTGTTTCTAAAGTTTCCTTGCCTGGCAGGGGATATTATGCTCCTTCTATTGCTGTTGGGATAGGGAAACTTCGTAAAGGGAAAAAACGTTCGGGTTGGTATTTAAACCTTCAATTAACCCTTAGAACCAATTATAATGCCGGTACATTACCCGTTTTATCATTGCACTACGGTCATCGGTTTAATTTTAAAAGAAAAAGATAATGAAAAAAATAACTCTTAGTAACGTAAAAATAGTAGTGCTAATATTAATCGTTTTAAGCATTTTCTCTTGTTCAAAAGACGATGATAACATTAATGACTTAAAGGAAACCATTTTTGTAAGACATAAAAATGCAGATATGGCTGCGTATATTCATGGCAATGCATCTGAAAAAGTATTTCTAATTATACTACATGGTGGTCCCGGTGGATCCGGATGGCAGTATAGAAAAAACACCATTAAAAGTAAAATTGAAAAAAACAATGCCGTTGTTTATTTTGATCAACGTGGCTCTGGCAACTCGCAGGGGAGTTATTCTGAAGCAGATGTGAGTGTGGATATTATGGCAGAAGATGTGTTGGCTCTTGTAAAGGTGTTAAAAGCTAAATATGGTGATGATTCCCGATTATTTTTAATGGGACATAGCTGGGGAGGCACTTTGGGACCTGCTACCTTATTAAAAAATCAAGAAGATTTTTTAGGATGGATCGATGTAGACGGTGCTCATGATCCTAAAGGATCTTACAACGAATATAAAATAGCTTTAAAGAAGATGGCAGATGAGCAAATTGCTTTAGGAAATAATATTGATTATTGGAAAGCTGTACTTGATCTAGTAAAAAATGTAGGCCCGGATTATAATGAGGATGATTTTTATAAAATGAACAGAGAAGCGTATAGAGCAGAAGAAAAACTTGCTGATGACAAGGTGATTAATAAACCAGTATCTGATGATAATGGTTCACAATATAATTTCTTTACAAATATTTGGAATGCTAACAGAATACAGTCTATTTTGGTTAAAAAAGGGCTTTTTCAGAAGGTGTCATTTACCAATAGATTGCATGAAATTACCATACCATCACTAGTACTTTGGGGTAAATATGACATTGGTGTTCCTACGGTATATGCCCAGGAAGCTTATGACAATTTAGGGTCTAATCAAAAAGAACTCTTCATTTTTGAAAAATCGGCACATAGCCCTATGGATACAGAACCAGGTCTTTTTGCCGAAAAAGTAATTGATTTTATCAATTTGCATAAATAGTGAGATAGCAAGTATATGATCTAGTAGTACAGATCTCAAGGTTAACTCCTAACAATGAAGAATCATCTTTTGTTCTTTCCTTTAACTAGTAGTAGAAATTTTAGAGTACATTTGAGTTAAAACTTTTTATCATTGAAATCATCTCAGGAAAAACAAATGAAAATATCGATAAGAAAAGTAACATTAAGTGAGCTAGAGGCTATATACAAAATCGAAGAAAAAGTGTTTTCCCCGATGAATTATCCTCTATTTGTGATTAGGCAGTATTATGATTTATTTTCAGATTATTTTTTGGTGGCCGAAAATGAAGAAAAAGAAATAGCAGGATATATTCTTGGAGGAATTAATCCTAAAGAGAAAGATGGCTGGATACTAGCTTTGGCAACCGAAAAAAAGTTTAGAAAACAGGGAATAGGCTTAAAATTAATTTCGACTGTTATAAAAAAAATTAATGAGTTGGATATTACCAGTATTCTTTTGACTACCGAACCTAATACTCCTGCAGTTGATTTTTACAAAAAATTAGGCTTTGAAATTATTAAGAATGAATCAAACTATTTTGGAGATCATTCAGGACGAGTCATAATGCAATTGAATCAAAAGTTAGATGTGTAAGGTTTGTAACCGAGCATGTAGTAATGCTTTGTTGTAACTATGGTAGCTATTAGGTTCAGAAATAAATAAAAAACATAGACTAAAAATGAAAACAAAATTAAGTTTAGTCATCTTTTTCTTTTATAGTGTTCTTTGTCTTTCTCAGAACAATGGTACAATAGCAAAAGCATATGTTTCTAGTAGGAATCAAGAAATCCACCCTTCTACTATTGAAAAAATGATGGGAGTTAAAATTTCTGATTATCAAGGAAGCTATAGTTTTGGAGAGTCAGAAGGAGAGTCTGTATTAGGGATACTATATAGTAACGGAAAACTTTTTGCCCGTTCATCATATACTGATTTTAAAAATGATTTGGGATTAAGATATGAAAGAGATCCAATCGAATATTTAAACGGTAAAATAAAAATAGGAAAAACTTTTTTTGAATTATTTCAGTGTGTTGAAACTACATCTTTTACTCTTAATAAAGGAACGAAAGGTTTAGTTTTACACTTTTTTGAGAACGAAGACGGTAAAAAATATCATTATATGCAGTTTAGTCCTGATTACCCAGAATCAATTAAGTTAAAAGGAAAATATCCCGAAGCTAGTTTTGTGAAATTGTCCATTGAAGACCTAAACTCTTATTCAAAAAATGATTTAAAAATTATACGAAATGAAATTTTTGCCAGAAAAGGCTATATTTTTAGAGAAGGAGGAGAAATGGAAAAATATTTCTCGCAGCAGATTTGGTATAAGAGATTAAAAAATAGAACAAATAACATTAAGCTAAGCGATATAGAAAAACACAATGTAGATTTAATCTTAAAATTAGAAAAAAAGTGAAATCTATAACAAATTATTAAAAACTTTTTAAAGATATAATTGATCATTAGAAAAGTATATTAACTTTATACAACAATATAATCATAAGATAAGACGAAGTAGGAATTAAACAATAACATAAAACTATAAAAATGGAATCACCAAGTAGCATTACCATCAATGGATATAATCATGTTTCTTACCATTCTGATGTTTTCCCTGAAGAAGAACTAGTTTTAAAAAGTAAATCATTTTACGAGTGGTTAGATAAAAGGAGATCGGTAAGAGATTTCTCTGATAAACATGTTCCCAAAGAGGTTATTGAAAATCTTATCAAAAGTGCTTCTACGGCTCCATCTGGAGCTCATAAACAACCCTGGACATTTTGCGCTATTTCTAATCCGGCCTTAAAAACCCAAATTCGTAAAGAAGCAGAAATCGAAGAAAAAATAAACTATGGGAACAGGATGAGTGAACGCTGGAAAAAGGACCTAGAACCACTAGCTACCGATATGAATAAACCTTTTTTAGAAGTTGCTCCCTGGTTGATTATTGCATTCAAAAAAGCTTATGAATTCGAAGAAAATGGTGATAAACATAATAATTATTATGTGAATGAATCTATAGGAATTGCGTGTGGAATGTTAATCTCTGCAATTCATAATGCTGGGTTGGTGACATTAACTCATACACCTAGTCCCATGAACTTTTTGACAAATATCCTTAAGAGACCGGCCAACGAAAGAGCCTTTTTGTTACTTCCGGTTGGCTATCCTAAATTCCCTACCTATGTACCAGATTTAAAAAGAAAAGGGTTGGATGAAATGACCGTTTTTTATGAATAAAATTGAAAAAATCTAAAGTAGAAATACTCTTTATTGAGCAAAAAAACCAGATCATTTCGTAATCTGTATTGTGAGTCTATGCACTGGTTTTTTCGAAAACACAATAATTTCTGGATTGATCTTTACAATAATATCCTGCATTATTCTTTTTTTTAATTTTTTCGCCTACAGGAGGAAACCCTAAAAAAGTTAACATATTTTCAATATTCGATAAATCATTGACCGAAGTATGATTAAAAGAAATATGAGAGTAATCACTGTGGATATACACATCCGAAATGTTTTGAATCTGCAATATTTTCTTTTTTAGAGCTGCAGCACAATTATTACACTTTAGATTTTGAATAGGAATTGTATTTCTAAACACCATAACCGTTATATTAAAAGACTCGTGATAAATTAAATCCAAAGAAAAAGTCTCCGTCACTCCAATCACCAGATCCCTGGCTCAAGAATCCACTTGCATTCATAGGTTGGGCGTTGGTAAAGTGTAACTGAAATACATGTCCGCCAGTTTCTAAATCAAACCCTATAGAAAGCGGATTTTTAAATGGAGAATTGCTAGCCCTGTTAAGATGAAGTCCATAATCAATATTAACAGACCACCTTTTGGTAAGTTTATGTCGCCCCCCAATTCCTATAACATATTGCGTATTATCTTGATCACTAATTTTTACCAGATTCTCATGTAAAAGTGTTGGCATTAGCTGTAGTGAGAGGTTTTTGTTAAATTTTCTGGCGATTAATAACTGTGATACATAAGCTAACCGATGCCTAAACTCGAGGCCGGGTAAATCTTCTTTGTCCAGATCGGTATTTGCAGTTATACTATGATAACCTACTACTGTAAAAGGGAAGCTGCTCTTTTTTTGCCTTAATAACCGGTATTTCAGAGAAACTTCATATGTTTTCTGAAATGAACTACGGGATATACCAATTTGTATTTTATTACTGATACCATACATAAAATTTAACCTGGTAACGGCCTGGTCTAATCCAAAAAAATCTTCAATTCCCGATTTAACAGAACCGAATCTATGAGAAACGACTAAATAAAATAATCCTTTGTCGGCTAGTTTGGTAGATTCGAAATTCACAATTTTTAATCCTTTAAAAACAGCACTCGCATATTGATTGTCATCTTTTTCAGTAGTAATTTCCTGAAGTAAATCATCTTGCGAGAATGACAATAGAGGAATTAAAAACAATAGAAATATTTTTTTCATAATAATACATTTATTGGGTACTTGTAACTGTAGCCTGATCTATTTTTAGGTGTTCTAAGAGGTCATCAAATCCTACATACCTTCCTTTGATCGTTATTTTTTTGTTGATTTTTAACGCTGTTAGATCACTTTCTAAAGTCACTGCTATTTTTTGATCCAAAACAATACGATTAGACTCTATTGCAGTAATCAGACCTTTTAATTCTACTGCATTGTCAAGATGAATGGCATTAAAAACTGCTTTGTCTTTAATAAATGCCGAATAGAATGCAATAGCCGTAGTGTTGGTATCAACTTTTTCGGTATGTATGGTTCTATGCTCTTTATGTATATAGCTTAACAAAACAATACCTGTAGCTGCTATAAACGCCAGAGAGAGAAAGATAAAGTTCTTGGTTTTCATTGTTGTTGTAATTTAAAATCAACGAACACCTTTACTTGTTTGGCTATTTTATTCCTTACGATTTTTGGAATAGAGATATCAAAATCCTGTGGAGCAACCACAAAGTCCCCACGTATAGAGATGCATTTATCTTTTTTTGATATGTATAGTATCGATTCGATACTTTTTTCTTTGCCATGTAGTTTAAGCCGTCCGTCGATTTTAAACTCTTTTTCTTGTTCGGATAATTCAAAAAAATTAAAAGCTATAATTTTTCCTCTAAAAATAGCTTTAGAGTAGGTGTCTGATTCGATATAATTTTCATTAAAATGCTCTTCCATTAATGCATTTCTAAACCTAAATTCTTTCATCAAAGCCAATGAGGCTATTTCGCCAGTGTTTATATTTAGAATTGCAGTAACAGATGTATTTTTTGCTTTAACAGGTTCAAATGTTTTTTCAGAAGCTTCAAAAGCAATAGTTCCCTTTTTTTCTATATATTTTTCTTGAGAACGAGAAATACCAGAGATCAAAAAGCAAAATATGATTATGAATATTTTCATGTGTTTATATTATTGTTTTAGAGGTCACATGGAACTCGCCAAATAATCACTTTTGGTGTGTGTCAAAAATTTTGTCATGACTTGTTTCATCATTCTAATAATCCATCTTCAATCCATTTACCAATATTATCTATTGTTCCCTGTGGTAATCTTCCCGAGGGCGGCATGGCTGCTGATTCTCCTGTTTGTTTTGAAACAGCATTAAGTATAGCAGAGGCTTGGCTACTAACATTTTGAAAAGTGATTAAAGGAAAAGGAGCTCCATTTACAGGAGGGTTTGCATGACACCCTATACAATTAGAATCAATTATACTTTTGATATTTGCGGTATACGTAAGTTTTTCACCCATAGGAGGCGGCGGAGGTGGAGCAATATCGTCTTCGTTGTCACTAGAACAACTATATCCGATTATGACTATAACTACAACCAGAACCTTGTTGATGTTTGATATTGATTTCATAACTTGTGTGTTTGGTTTATATTTATTTTAAATTTTGTTTTATGCTTTTGCCTTTTGATAATTTTTTTAGAAAAAGGTTACAAAATCTGGTAACTTTTTTATGAGTAGCATCTCTATAAAGGGAAAAGTGGTTTGTGATAGTGATAAAAAGGAGTATTCTTATATGTTAATGTATAATTTGTAGTGCAAAATGATATTGTTTGAGACAAAGAGACTATTTGTGAGACGCTTAGAGGATAGCGATTTAGAATCTTTTTATGATATGCAGGGTAATCCCAATGTAATGAGATATATCAAAAAAACGATGAATTTTGAAGAGAGTAAACAAGAATTAAATCGTTTTATTAAGTATTATAAAGATGTTGATGTTTTTTTTAAAATTTGGGCAGTAATAGAACGCAATAACAATCAATTTGTAGGTATATGTGGAGTATATGAGAATGATAAATCAGAATTTGAAATAGCCTATCGATTAAGAGAATGTTTCTGGGGTAATGGATTTGGAAGAGAAATAGCAAAAGGATTGTTTAGATACTGTTTTGACCAAATTAAATTAAATGAGTTAACCGCATATGCAAGCACAGATAATGTTGGTTCTATACGTATTCTTGAAAAAGAAATGAATTATGTTGAAGAATTTTATGCTGAAAAAGAAAATACTATAGAACGAAAGTACATGCTAAAAAAATGAAACACCTAATGATTCATTTTATAAACTAAGAATGAAATGAGAAAAATCAAGATGTATATTGCCATGAGTCTTAATGGGAAAATAGCAAAATCAGACGGAAGTGTGCATTGGCTAGAATCTATACCGAACCCTGATAACACAGATCATGGTTACTACGAGTTTTACAAAACAATTGATACTACAATCCAAGGGAACAATACATATGAACAGGTGATGAGTTGGGATATTGATTTTCCGTATTCAGATAAAAAAAACTTTGTGTTAACCAGAAATAGGAAAGTAAAGGATACTAAGCATGTTCAGTTTATATCTGAAAATCATATCGATTTTATTAAAAAATTAAAACAACAGAAAGGGGGTGATATTTGGTTAATCGGTGGTGGGCAGGTAAATACAATGTTGTTTAATGAAAATCTTATAGATGAAATTCTGATTTTTGTAATGCCGATAGTCATTTCTGAAGGGGTTGAACTTTTTGAAGGAATCCCGAATGAAACCCGACTGAAGCTTATTGAAACAAAAGAATACACTACAGGAGCGGTTGAATTAAGGTATCAGATAGATGAAATTGCATAACTTTTTACGAGTAGGGAAATTTTTATTTTTTTATTTTTTGAATAAAGGGGTAGGGTATATAGAAAGTAAAGCGTTATAAAGAAGTAACAAATTTGTAAATCTGTAATAACACTAGAGTTTAAGGGACAAAATGAATTCTGTAATTCAGATTTTTTTAAATTTAAAGATGGGAAGAATTCGTTCTTCCCATTTTTTGATTATAGTTAAGGGTTTTAAAATATAGATTCTTTAATACCTATTTGACTGTCTATCGTGGTATCCTTATATTTTAATGTCCAACCCAGAGAATTAGTAAGAATATATAGTTTCTGCAATTCACTAATGAGTCGATTTTGCGAATTGGTAACGAGTGCAGATTTTTGTACTTTTTTATTTAACCCTTCCATTACTATTTTGCGTATAGCATTATGATCTTCTGGATTAAATTTATTGATGATCCCTTCTTCGATATCATGATATTTTATTTCGGGATTAATATTAACCTCTGCAGCAGGGATTTTTGTTATGGTTAGTGTTTTTGTTTCTTGATCAATAATATGCTCAATCTTTCTTAAGTCATAAGAGACTTGCACATTGGCATTAACCATTACAATTATTTTTTTCTTTGATGAGATTACATTAAAATAAGTCTTATCATTTTTATAGGTAATGATATCAGAAAAGTGCCCTTCTGTAACTACCAGTTTACCTACGTTTTTGATTTGATCCAGAATAAGACCAGAAGATGCTACTTCTGTTTTTTGGGTATTAGATTGATCAATAACATATTTGATTCCAAACACCAGGAGTGCTGTTAAAAGTGCACCGAGTAGAAAATTACGCATACATCTATAGTATCAAGTTGAGTATAAATGTACACAAAAAAATAGCCTTCTTATAAAGAAAGGCTATTTGTAATATAAATAAAAGAGTATTTTTTTAATGTTCCTGTGGTGGATATTTTTCTAAGATTGCCGTAACAATCTCATTCATTTTTTCTTGCTTTTTGTTTACATTCTTAGTTAATGCTGCAGAACCCATTCCTTGCCAGACCAATTCCTTTTTAGAAGCATCTATAAGATCTATATAGAGAGTGCCTTCTGTAGTCGTAGAAACAGTATTGTATCCAGTTCCCCAGAACCATGGATTCCATCCCCATCCATAACCCCATCCGAAGTTATTTTGATAGATGTTTACATTTTCCTTAGTTTTTGTAAAAATACTTACGAGTACATCTGGATTTGCTGATTTTGCAAAACCTTTTGAGGTCATATCTGCTTCGATAGCACGCAGGATACGTTTTTTGTCGAGATCGCTAATTTCTGCTTTGTCGATTCCAGGCTTGTAAAATGCAAAGCTTTTATAGGTGTTAAAATCAGCCTGCTTATCATAATCCGAAGCAACACGAACTGTGGAGCAAGAACTAAGAGTTATGATAAGGATTAATGATAAAAGTGAAAAAAGTTTCATAATCCTAGTTTTTTATAATATCAAATATGTCATGATGATCAGAAAATAAAAATACGTTTTTATCAATCATTTTATAAGCATTTGATATTGGTTTAACAATAGCTATTATATACAAATTTAACCACAATAATCATACCATGAGATAGATAGTGAATCTATTTTTTAGAATAACTATTTGTTTTTTTATCATAACCATACGGGCAATGTCTGCAACCACTTTCACAACAATAGCCTCTTCTTAAGTGATATTGTTCTGTAAAACAACGATACCCTTCTGGAGTAATATAATAATCCCCTTCTTTTGGAGTTAATACTTTTTTAGGATTGTCCATAGTTACAAAAATAGTATCTTGCAGTAATATGCCCATTGTTGTTAACAAATATTTGATAGGCCGTCGTTTTGTAGGCATCGCCCTTTGGCCTTTTATTGTGGTTAATAATTCTTTCCTTAAAGAGGATGAAGTCTTTATTAATCACGAAAAAATCCACTTGAGACAGCAGGCAGAACTGTTGGTTATACCTTTTTATGTTTTTTACTTCACAGAATATTTGTTTAGAGTTATCCAATATCGAAATTTACAGCAAGCCTATCGCAATATCTCTTTTGAAAGAGAAGCATATCTTAATGAAGAAGACCTCGATTATCTCAAAACAAGAAAACTCTGGAGTTTTTTTAAATATCGATAAATGCATATCTTTTTTTCGGAAACACAACCTTCAAAAAACCAATCGATTACTCATTCTATTTTGGATAATGCTGGAGTTGTTCTTGATATCAAACGAGAAGACCAGATTCATAGAGACGTTTCGGGTAATAAATTCAGGAAATTAAAATATAACCTTATTGAAGCTAAAAAATCTGGTTATGCTACTATACTAACTTTTGGAGGAGCGTATAGTAACCATATTGCTGCAACAGCAGCAGCGGGAGAAATTATGGGGTTGCAAACCATAGGAATAATTAGAGGAGACGAATTGGCTAAAGACCTTGAGAAGACACTATCAGAAAATGATACTTTACGTTTTGCTCATGCTTCAGGAATGCATTTTAAATTTATTAGTAGAGAGCAATATAGAGAAAAAACATCCTCAGCTTTTTTAGAACAGTTAAAAGATGAGTTTGGTTCGTGCTACATTATTCCCGAAGGAGGGACTAATGATTTGGCTGTTAAAGGTTGCGAAGAAATATTAACTGCACAGGATAATGTCTATGATATTATTTGTTGTGCTGTAGGAACAGGAGGTACAATTTCAGGAATTATTAATAGTGCTAAAGCTCATCAGACGGTTATGGGATTTCCTGCTTTAAAAGGGGATTTTCTTGACAAAGAGATTAAAAAACATACATCAAAAACCAATTGGAAGCTCATTTCTGAATATCATTTTGGGGGATATGGTAAAATAAATCAAGAAGGAGTAGAGTTTATGAATATGTTTAACAATCAGCAACATATTGCGTTAGATCCAGTCTATACAGTTAAGATGGTTTTTGGTATTTTTGACCTGGTGCAAAAAGGTGTTTTTAAGAAAAATACTCGTATTTTAGCCATTCATACTGGTGGTTTGCAAGGGATAGCCGGAATGAACAAAAAATTAAAGAAAAAGAAACTACCCCTTATTACAATTGAATATTAAAATGAGGAAATTTATAGTATTGTTATGTGTTACTATGGTTATGATTTCTTGTGGAGGAAGCAAAAAAGTAACATCTTCAAGACCATCTAAACCAAAGCCAAAACCGACGGTTATAACCAAGGTTGAACGAAGTCCTGAAAAAATAACAGTTGAAGAGCATACTACCAAAAAACCACTTCCTGTATTGTCATACAAGGATAAAGTACAACGTTATATCGATGAGTTCTCGGGTATTGCCAAAAGTGAAATGAAAACATATGGGATTCCGGCAAGTATAACATTAGCACAAGGAATATTAGAATCGGGAGCGGGATATGGAGACCTTACCCAAAGAGCAAAAAATCATTTTGGGATTAAGTGTCATGATTGGGAAGGAGATCGGGTATATCATGATGATGATCGTTCTCAGGAATGTTTTAGAAAATATAATCGGGCAAGCGAATCATTTAGAGATCATTCTTTATTCTTAAAAGATAGAAAACGGTATTCCAGACTATTTACATTTAGCCAAAAAGATTATAAATCTTGGGCACGTGGATTACGTGAAGCAGGTTATGCTACCGATAAGAAATATCCTCAAAAACTTATTGCTATTATTGAGCGTTATGATTTGGATAAATTTGATGATGAGGTACTTGGTAAAAAACCGCGAAGAAAAAACGAAAAAAATAAAGCTGTTGCAGTTATAACTTCCATTTCTAATAAGGATGGCTATACAGTAAAAAAAGGAGACACTCTATATTCGATTTCTAAAAGGTATAAAATTTCTGTAGAGGAACTCAAAGCATTTAATAATCTGGTCAATAATAATATCAAGGTCGGGCAAGTTCTTAAAGTAGCAGCTGCCGACGAAGAGGAAGAAGATTTTAATTAAACATGATCTATAAAAGAAGTAGCGCATTATTTACAGCAGCGCAAAAAGTAATCCCAGGAGGGGTTAATTCACCAGTACGAGCCTTCAAAGCTGTAGGAGGAGATCCCATATTTGTTACAGAGGCCAAAGGAGCATATTTGTACGACGAAGATGGTAACCGATTGATAGATTATATCAACTCATGGGGACCGATGATTTTGGGACACGCACATCCACCAGTGGTAAATGCGGTTATCGATAAAGCTAAAAAGGGAACCAGTTTTGGAATGCCAACAGAAATTGAAACTCAAATTGCAGAACTTGCAGTTTCTATGGTACCTAATATCGATAAAATTCGATTTGTGAATTCTGGTACCGAAGCCTGTATGAGTGCTGTACGATTGGCGCGTGGATATACAAACAAAGATAAGATTATCAAATTTGCAGGATGTTATCATGGGCATAGTGATTCTTTTCTGATTCAGGCAGGGAGTGGTGCAGTTACTTTTGGAAGTCCCAATAGTCCAGGAGTAACCAAAGGAACAGCACAAGATACCTTATTAGCCAGATACAATGATTTGGATCATGTAGAGCGTATTATCATGTCTAATCAAGGAGAGATTGCTTGTATTATTATAGAACCAATTGCCGGAAACATGGGGTGTATCCCACCAGTAAAAGGATTTTTAGAAGGACTTAGATCTCTATGTGATACCCATGGTATACTATTGATTTTTGATGAGGTAATGACTGGTTTTAGACTAGCAAAAGGAGGGGCGCAAGAGCTTACAGGTGTAAATGCCGATATCGTTACTTTTGGTAAAGTAATTGGAGGAGGATTACCTGTTGGTGCTTTTGCAGCACGTGCCGAAATTATGAATCATTTAGCACCGCTTGGACCCGTATACCAAGCAGGAACCTTAAGCGGTAATCCACTAGCGATGGCTGCAGGATTGGCAATGCTAAACGAATTAAATAACAATCCTGAGATATTTAAAAACCTTGCCAGTAAGACTGAATACTTGCATCATGGAATTGCTAATGCTCTGGATGAGCATAATATTACTTATACGATTAATAGAATTGGTTCTATGATTTCGGTTCATTTTGCTGAAGATACTGTAGTAGATTTTGATACTGCCGCAAAGGGTAATAACGATACTTTTAAAAAGTTTTTTCATGGAATGCTAGACAACGGTGTTTATATTGCGCCAAGTGCTTTTGAAACCTGGTTTATAACCGAGGCACTTACCTATGAAGACCTGGATGAAACTATTGCTACAGTACAAAAAGTCGCTAAAACACTTTAGAGGATAAACACGATTTTATTGACTGGGATGAGAAATTCGTGGAGTTGTGATTTTTTCAAATTGAATTCCTCCGGTTCCTTGTATCTGAATATTTTTAGAAGTTAATTCCCCTTGATGTGTACGTAATTTAACGGTCAAGTTATTTTCCCCTTTCTTTAAAGGGATTCGAGTATAAAATATCTTGTTAGGTAAACTTTGCCAATTACGGGTGTCGGCACCTTCTGTTAATGCATTAAATATCCCTAATAAAGCTCCTAAATCGTTATTTTGATTTTTTACTATGCATTCTGAAACTTTCTTTGTTCCTAGTCGCAAAGCAATTTTTCCGATCTCTCTAAACGTTCTGTCTTTTAAAGTTTTAAAAGCAATTTCTTCATAATCTTGTGTTAGTTGAAACGGATATGATAGACTGTCCACTTGTATCTCTGCATTATTGTATAGAGATTGCTGACTCACATATTTAGGGAATGCAACGTTAAAAATATCCAGATCAGAAAAATCAGAATTATTATCCCCTCCGGTTGGTATCGGTAATGGTAAATTTAAAGAGAGATCTTCATTGATGATGGTTAGAAAACCGATTTCGTTACCTGGTAAGATGGTAAACGTATAAAAGGTTTGATCTTTATAAGGAGCCAGTCCGTTTTCCCAAAAAATAATTGCTTCTCCGCCTTCATTAGTTTTTTTAGGAATATAGGTAGTGTTTAATAGGTTTTCATAACGTTCTATTTCATCGGTAAATCCCATAACACTTGCTGTATGAAACATATCCTGGCATAGTTGTTCAGGAATATTAACTCCAATATAAGTACCTTGATTTTCTAGATATAAATCTACAGCATTGCGATATGCAATAAATGCATTGTTTATATCTCCCGAGGCTTCGTATAATAGACCTTGCAATATATGAGCAAATGCATCATCATTATATCTATTCTTTTTCTCGGGAGGATAATTTTCATTTATTCTTTGTAGTTGTAATGAAATGCGTTTTGCTTCAACAATAGCTTCATCATATTGGTTTAAAAATATATAATTAAGCGCTTTGTAATAGTGTATTGCAACTTTTTCAAAATCTTCTCCTTTATATGTTTCTTTTTCGGGATTTAAAAGAATACCCAGAACTTGATTTCCTATAGCTCTTTTATTAGATTCGATAAACAGATCTGCTTCGTTTAAAAGCTCATTACTTAAGGTATAATTGCCCGCCAGGTATGCCAATTTCCCTTTTTCTAATAAATATAGAAGATGATTTCTGGGTTTTCCTAAAAACTTATTTTCTTCGATCACCTCCATGGCACCTTCCATATCCCCCTGTTGTATCTTGGATTGAAAAAGTGTGCTCTTGGTATGATAACTGCCACAGTTACTAAGTAATATTGAAAAACAACACAATAGTACAATGCGAAAGATCATTTTTTTATGGACCATATTCAATTATCAAAAAAGCTTTCCTGAGAAAGCTTGGTGTTTTGTGAATTTAGAGTGCTACAGAATTAGTTTTTTACAAACTTTTTTATTTTTTTATCTCCAATCCATACTTTTTCATTGGTTTGAATATTGGTTAACTCCAGGTCGATTTGATAATATACTACTTTGTTTCTTTTATGTGCATCAACTATAGAATTAATATTGCCTTGAAGCATATAATCTGCCCCTGTTTCTAATCCAAATTTCTTAACGGTAGACATAGAGGCATTATCCTGTTGATCAGCGCGTTCTGCTCTTAGCTCTTCGCGCATTTTACCACCTTGTACTACTCTAACTTTTTGTCGTTGAATAAAAGCTTTTTCTATATCTTTAATAAAGGTCTCGCTTTCTATATGCTCATGTGATTTATTGCGTATTAAACCAACTATAACGACAGGTTTTTTGCCTTTTTCCTGAGTGTGATCGGTTATCCAGTTTCCTGTAAGTACTTCTTGCGTTAGTTCTTCTGCTGCAAAGCGTGAATCAGTATCGTTCCATCGTCCGCTAATATCAATTTGTGTATCTGGAGCTACACGTGTAATTTTTCTTGCGCATGAAGAAGTTAAAGATACTACTAGTAATACTGCTATAGCAGCGATTGATTTTCTCATTTTGTAATTTTATTTAATGTATTTTATAATGTGTTTTTTGTGATATTACCAAAGAATGCATGCGCCTAATATGCCAAGTGTTAGCCAATCATATCCACGCGGTCTGTAACTATAATAAGATCCATAGTCATAATACCTGGTATTTTCGATACGTTTTAATCTTCGTTCATGTCTCCAGTATGCTCTTTGTGATCGGTATTGTCTTCGTAACGAGCGTAGTTCTCTTTTTTCTTCGAGAGGATCAATAGCTTTATAGGTCTCTTGCACAGTAGTACCTTGTTGTATTGTATATTCCTGACTATTTTTTAAAAATCTATTCATCGCCTTTTTGTAATTAGGATTTTGATCTTGTGCAAGTTGTGTCTCTTGTGCAGACCCGATATATCCTATCATAACAAAAACGAATACTGAAAATATATTTCTCATAATGCTTATAGATTAGTTTCTATATAAATATTACCTAATAGTAAATGACAATATAAAAGCCAAAGGGTTGCATCATATGAAAAAAAATATCTTAATATCTATGAAGCTATTTTGACTTCTCAATTTATATACACAACATTTAGTAGTAACATTACCCTATTTTAGAAATGTTAAAATTTATCTAAGTCTTACTTTATTAGAACAGATCAGCTTGTATTCTAATTTTTATATAAAAAAACCTATGAAGTTAACTTCATAGGTTTTTAACCATTCCCAAAAAAATAGAATAATTTAGTTATTGATTTACTGCAGTAGGAGTAAATAAATCAGGAATGGGTCGGGGGATATTTTCATTACTATCTAACTCATCCTGTGGATATAAAAATCGTTGTGGATTGATTGTAGTGGTGGTATTGTTTAAGGGAAAAGGGACAATAACATCACTATCGGATTTGAGTAATCTTCGGGCATCGTTAAATGGCATATAGGTGCTAAACCCTGTCACATAACGTTCTTCGATAATCTCTCTTAAGATAGCTCTATCTACTGCTATATTATCAGTGTTTTCAATTCCTCCTGCTTGAAAATCTGCCAGGACATATGGATCATAATTAAATGTATCTGCTGCATCGATAAGATTAAATGCATTTCCTGAGTCGAGATAAGCTCTTAGTTCATTAAGTTTATCAATGGCGCCCTGATTATCACTATTTACACGCAAGATACATTCTGCCCAGATCAATAAATTTTCTTCGTAGCTTACTAATTTCATAGGAGTAGATGGTCCATCAATACCATCATCCTGATTTCCATCCCCACTAATGTAAGAATAGTTTCTACGAGCAGTCTCATCTGTCTTGGCATTATTTCTGCCAGAAGAATTAGCAGGATCTATAAGGTCTCGGTAAAAAGCATTATCTCCTGTCATATCACCTGCACGACTACTGTTTACAAAATTAAAAAGAATGTTACTGTTTGTATCGACACTACCAATAGGTTTATATGCCATGGTTCCAGATGCACTGTTAATACCATTTACGACATTGTTTAATGCCAGGTCATACTGTTTGGTTTGTAAATAATACCTAGCTTTTAGAGTGTACGCAGCTGCTGCCCAAGAAGCTCCATTCCCAGAAAAATAAATATCTTCACTACCTACATTAGTGGTAGCATTATTTATTTTGGATATAGCCCCATCTAGTAAAGTTTGCAAATTACTATAGATGTCTGGTTGCAGATCTATTGTAGGATCAGGAGATTCTAAACTGGCATTATCAGGTACTGCATTAGAGTAGGGGATATCTCCAAAAAGAGACGTTCCTGTACCAATAGCTAATGCCTCATTAACATCGATAATCCCTTGTAATAAATCTAGGTTAGGAGAAATTCTTCTAATTTCCTTGTTTTGAACTAATATTCCGTTATAGATCAATTCCCAGACGGCATCAGAATCACCAGGAGTATAATCATAATTATAGAGTGTTTGTTGTACCAGGTTTAGCCCGATAAGTCCACCAGAATAATACATAGATGTTCTAGCAAGTTGTCCTTGTTGTACCTGTGCATTGGCCAAGAGTGTTCCTTTTAATAGGAGATCTCCCGATGGAACTTCAACCAGCTGATTTGGATTTTCGTTAACATCCAGATAATCTTCGCAGGAGAACATCGTGATTACGATACAGGATACTATTAGTTTATATATAGTTTTCATGATTTCGTTTTTTAATAATTAAACTTAATACTAAAAGCATAGGTTCTCACTCCTGGATTCGAGAAATAATCCAGCCCTTTTCCTCTACCGACTCCAAATTGATTTATGTCGGGGTCTATACCAACTACATCGGTCCAGATAACCAGGTTTCTTCCAGAGGCTGTAAATTCAATCGAACTTAACCCTGTTGTCTTTTGTAAACCGTCAGAATTAAGTAAATAGGATAATGAAAGTTCTCTAAACCTTGTCCAACTTGCATCTCCAACAGCAAATTCATTTAATTTACCATCTCCAAAACCATATAGGTTTCTATAATAACTCTCGTCTAGTAGTACGTTTCCATTTCCGAAGTTACCTATATTAGCTCTTACGCTTGTACCTGCTGGTACAACATCTCCATTAAAATTCACCAAATCTTCATTTAAAGTAATAGTGTTTCCTACATCTCCGTGAGTTCCGAAGTATGAAGTGATGAAACGAGTTCTTTGCGCCATATCATTACCTTGACTGGTGTCAAACAATGCCGATATCGATAGATCTTTATATGATATACTTAATTGTAAACCTCCTAGCCAATCTGGGTTAGGATCTCCTACTACTTTGTTACCGCTAGTATCTACTATGGGAAAACCATTAGTATCTAGTACTAGGCTTCCATCAGCATTACGTTGAGCACCTTGGGTATACAAAACTCCTAACGGTTCTCCTTCGATAGCTACAGATTGGATAGAACTACCGGGAGTAAAATTAACCACTCCTCCTCCTTCGATCTTAGAAACCAGGTTTTTATTAGTACTAAAATTTATGGCAGCACTAGCTTTCCAATCTCTGTTTTTTATAAAATCGTATTTCAATTCGGCTTCAAACCCTTCATTTTCTATAGTAGCTCCATTTCCATAAATTTCAGAAAACCCTAGTGTTGGAGGTATTGCTATATTAAGCAATACATCTTTAGTTTCGTTTTTGTAATAGGTAGTCGATAATGAAAATCTATTTTTAAAGAAACGAAGATCTAATCCAACTTCGTATTCTGTTTTTATTTCTGGTTTTAGGTTTGGATTTCCAAGGCGTTCGTCGAATTGAAATCCTCCTCCAAAATCTTCGAGTGCGATAGCATCAGAAAAAGTAGAAAAAGACCCTACTTCAAAAACGGTTTCCTCTCTATGTGCCAGAGGAACATTACCTACCTGACCAAAAGCAAGTCTAAGTTTACCAAAGGATAAAGGATCAAAACCATTAATTAATCGACTAAAAGTCCAGCCTAATTCTGCGCTTGGATAAAAGAATGCATTATCACTTTTTGGGAGTACAGAATGTTTTTCATATGCCCCTCCAAGAGTTAAAAACAATTGATCGGCATAATCAAAATTGGCAGTACCATAGAAGCGAATATTCCTTCTCGAGGTTCTGGTAATCTCTGAGGAGATATTTTCTTTTGCCGAAATTTCTACAGGATCTAATGGTTTTCTAAAATTGGCAATGAAGTTATCTGCTTCAATAAAATCTCGTTTTCTTCTCCTGTCATTAATACCATATCCTATAATAACATTAGTGTTTAACTGTTCTGTTAATGCATATCGAAAAGATGTTAGTATATCCATCGTATACTCTTCATTATTTATGGTTTCGTCATTAAGTAAACCAAACCTTCGGGCAGAACTTGCAGTATAGTATGGAAAGAAATATACCCTGTTATCAGAATAAAAATCTGCACCTCCTCTAAGGATAGAGTTGATATTATCGTTCCATTGATATTTTAATTCTGCTGTACCAATAAAACGATTTACTTTGGCAGTACTTCCTTGCTCATTGATGGTCCAAAGAGGATTATTATAAATTACATTATCACTGTTTCCAAGATATCTTCGATAAGAACGATGACGCGATTGTACGATAGTTCCGGCTCCATTATTATAATCTCCTTTATAATCTGTGATATCAAAATCTGGCGATGTACGCAGTAATCCCAGATATAACCCTGCGGTATTAGAACCTTGCTGAATTCTGTTAGAGCTGGTATGTATGTAATTTCCTTTGATATTAGCAGTAAGCCTATCTGTAAAATTCTGAGAAGTAGATAAGGTGAAATTAGTTTTCTTATAATAGCTATTTTTAATCGTTCCGTCCTGATCTACGTGACCTCCACTTAAGAAATAGGTACCTTTTTCACTTCCGGTACTTAAGGTGAAACGATTATCGAGTGTGACCCCGGTACCAAATACTTTGTCAAAATTACTATCTACATACTGATCTGTTCTATTTTTTTGAGTAATCGGATAAATAGTAGTATTGGTTACCAAAGATTCAAAAAATTCTCCTGTAGTATCTACATCATCTGGAGCTCCGCTTCTGTCCGAGATTCTATCCCCCCAAGAGAAGGCAGATGTTGGACTATAGTTACCATTGGTACCTTGTCCGAAAGATCGTTGTAATGGATGCTTATACGAGACTTCATCGATAGAAACACCAGAAGAGAAGGTAACTCTCATTTTACCTTTTTTACCTTTTTTGGTGGTGATTACAATTACACCGTTAAGTGCTCTTGTTCCATACAATGCTCCTGCAGAAGCTCCTTTAAATACTTGAAAAGATTCGATATCATCTGGATTAAGGTCATTAAGCCTGGACTGCTGTGATACTCCTGCAGAGGTATCTCCACTACCAGAACCTTCTATGGTATCATTGTTTAAGGGTACCCCATCTACAATAATTAGAGGTTGGCTAGAACCTCCCAGAGAACTGGTTCCTCTAATTTGAATATTAGAACCAGCTCCGGGATCTCCAGAAGTGGCATTGATACTTACCCCAGCGGCTTTACCAGCTATACCGTCAATGATTTTATTCTCTACAGGTTGTACTAGCTTGTCTGCATCGATTTTAGAATAAGTAGAAGATAGTTTATCTCTTTTTTCTACAAACCCTAAAGAAGTTACAATAACCTCGCCTAAGGCTTCGGCATCTTCCTGTAAGATAACATCGATTGTAGTTTGATTAGCAATTGGTATTTCTTTCGTGACATATCCCAAATACGAAAAGACTAATGTCTGATCAGAGTTTGCGTCGATAGTATATTTACCGTCAAAATCTGTTGTCGTTCCAGTTCTAGTTCCCTGTACTAGAATTGTTGCCCCAGGTAAGGGACCTGCTATGTCCCGAACAGTACCTGTTATTGTAGTTTGGCTATAACCAATACTTGATAGCAGCACTGCACACATTAAAATTAAGAGTTGTTTTCTCATACAATTGTGATTTGATTAGACATGAATTAAAATGCTATTACATTTTAGTTGGTGAATTATAATTTTGAATATTTTGGGGAGTATATAGAATAGGTAGTGTTTTATGAAATACCGAAATAAAAAGAAAATGGATCTTTGATATAGAAAGGAATTGGATATATAGAATATCAAAGTGTTTTATTAACATAGAGGGTAATAAAACATGTAGTATATGTATACTAAATGATTTTTTTAGAAGCATTTTTCGTGTTTTTACTAAGATTTATACCAGAGAGATATACTATAAATAGGTAAGTATACCTACAATTACTAGAAATTGGTTAAGCTTGGGCACTACGTTAATTGTTACTTGTATTGATAATGGCGCCTATTATATAAGACGTGTTATTGGGCATTACCCCCCAATTGGAGTTCGTTTTTTTTAAATAAAAAAATGTAGATAATCAGTAAATTTTTAATTTTTTATGATTTACTATGAAGATATTGAAAAAAAATCAAAAAAATATTTAAAGAAGATAAAAAATGGTTAAGCCCATTAATCATATAAGAATTTGATCTCAGGGTTTTGGTAAACGACAAAACTCTGAATAGTAAATCACTTAACTTGTGATATGGTATTTTCTAAGATTTTAGAAACCAAATTAAGATGCTAACCAGGCACCTAGTTCTATGACATCTCCATTAGGGGATTTAACATCATATCCATCTGGATTGATTTCACTTTTTTGAATGTAAGGAAATTTTAGTAAGTACTCGGCACCACCATAATCTGTATAATCTTCTCGTATAGGGAAAATAGCGATATGATCTTTGGGTTTTTGTGTATTGGCGTATCGTAATTCCCATTTACAACGTTTAGAACTAATGGCATTTTCTGTGGCCAGGAATATAAACTTTTTATTATCCTTTATTTTTTCTTCTGTTTTTTGCTGGATCTCTTTGTCGGTTACCTTACTGGGGTTTTCTGTAGTATCTGGATCAAGCAACAAATAATCTGCATAGATAAGTACACCAAACCCTTTTAAAAAATTAATTGCACTATCGAGTTCTTCTAGCTCGTCGTGTTTATAAGAAAAAAACAAAGAAGTTTTAAGAAATTTTGTTTCTTCTCTAAAGAGCTGCAGACTTTCAGTAATAGACTTACTATATATTCTCGCTGCATTTCTAAACTGCAGTAGCCCGTATTTAGGTAATATATTCATGAGTTCTTTAACATGATCGTGTGTGAATATCTTAACGTACTATCCCTGGGTTTTGTTGTTACGAATATTGTTAAATCTTCATAATACCGAGTGTAATAAAAGGTTTCTTTACTATATATTCAGCTTATAAAATATAGAAATGTCCAGGTTTAAAATGATAATAAACCTAGACATTTTTAACACGAGATATTTTTTGGTTATTTCCTGGTATATGTATTTACAAAAGTATCTGATGAATTTTTGGATGTGAGAATAAGAGTGGCGTTTTCTGGAGTCGAGATTACAAAAGCACTATTGTTGCTAATGGTAAGATTAGTACCGGTAATAGTATAATCATAAGTTGTTTTAGCACCTTCTTCACATACATTGTTTGTATTAAAAGTGTAAAGGGTAATACTTACTTTATTAGAGTTACTAAAAACATAAGTTTCCATAAGATCACAAGTGTCTAAATCAATAGCAGTTCCATTTTTGGTAGAACTAGATAATTGCCATTGACCAATAATAAATGTTTCATTAATTGTACCGACGACATCATCATCGGTATTACATGAAAAAGTAATATTTAATGTTATTAAAACGAATACAATTAGTTTTTTGCTCATAACTTTTCTTTTTTTGTTTTGAGCAAAATTAGTTGAGTTCAAAAAGTTAGAAGTCTCTAAAAGTTAGAATTGAACAATTATGGACTCTTTTTTTATCATTACATCTGTTCTTTGTGCATTTTTTTAAATGTAGTTGGGGTATTGCCGGTTTCTTTCTTGAAATATTTATAAAAAGCAGATTTAGAATTAAATCCAGCTTCAAGTCCTATTGCTACCATATCATAATTATCAAACTCAGGATCTAAAATCATAGTTTTAGCTTCTTTCACTCTGTACGCGTTTAAATAATCAGAAAAATTCTTTTGAGCGACACTATTAATTATTTGAGAAAGGTAACCAATACTTATATTTAACCGAGTTGCAATATCATCTCTACTCAATTGTTGATTTCTATATAACTTTTCAGTTTCTAGAAGTTGTATAAATTTTTTAAAATATGGGTTGTCTTCTCCTTCTTTAAGTTTTACAGGTTCTTTCTGTTTTTCGTTTGTTTTCTTTTTGTTAATCTCTCTTATTTCGAATCTGTTTTTGGCCAAGGTAAACTTGTATATTCCTTGATAACCGATCCAATAAAAAAGAATATTAAGCAATAGCCATATAATGATAGAATAATCACTGTTATAGTAATAATCTACTACACTTGTTAAAATCCAAAAAAAGATGAGTAAAACATGAAAAGTATAAAATAGACGTATCCATTTAAGATCATAGCCGATATCGGGTTGATATTTGATATTGTTTTTAAATAACAAGCGAAATTCTACTACAAGTAGACCTAAATTAAATAGAATCGAAAAGTAATATTCTATTGTATAAAAATGGGGTATCCATGCTTTGTTATGAATAGGGTATAAATCAAAGTAAAATTGCCCACCAATATATAAGTTTAACCCTACTGATATAATAAAAGGAACAAACAATAACCACTCCTTATTTCTAAGCTTTAGTGAGGGATTTAATAATTTTAAGTAATAAAAATATAAGGTTACCGGAAAAGCCAATACTAATTCAATATCTTCTAGTATTCTAAAATTTTGATACTCTTTATACCAATTATAATGTAAGGCCCAATATTGAATATTGATAAAAACTCCGAGTAAAAGACTTATGCCCAGGTATAAATTGGTCTTGTTTTTAAAAAATTTGGAAAATAAAATTATGATTGCAAAGATAAACCCTTGAGTTACCCCTATTAAAATCAAAAAATCTAATATTTCAAAATTCATACTTAATAAAAATGTATTTGATCTTAATTATGTAGTTTGGTTTAGACATTCGTTTAATTAGAGAAACCAATTGCATTACAATAGGACTGATAATAAAATATAGATATTCTTTTTTACTTAGAAGAGGAACTTTTATTTAACATGGCATAAATAGCTACGCTAACATGTTTTCCGTTTTTGATTTCGCAATCGACCATTGTCCCTTCGTATTCAAAATCTAATTTTGCTAGTCCATTTTTGCAATTCGAATTCTCGGCATCTACAAAACCTTCAATTCTATGCAACCCTAGATTTTCAAATCCGAATTTACAAATGAGAGGCATTACTTCTTTCATGATTCCTTTTCCCCAATGCTCGGGAAGAAGCCAGAATCCGATTTCTGCTTTTTTGTTTTCTTTTTCGATAGCATTAAGTCCTCCTGCGCCATAGAAGGTGTTACCATCTTTTGAGCAAACAGCCCACCATATGCCGGTTTCATTTTTCTCTAATTCTGCAAACCATATCATTTGCTCTTTGGTAGCTTCACGACTATTAAAGCTAACCCCATAGTATTTGATTACATCGGGATTCGATAGACCGAGATATACATTCTCTAAATCATGGTTTGTAAACTGTCGTAGTCGTAATCGTTCTGTTTCTATAATAGGAAATGTAATTGCCATTTATTTTTAGTATGATATTATAATTTGATTTAGGAAGGCTTCTGTATTTCGATATCAAAATGTTCTTTTAGAAGCTCGTTAAATTTTGTTTCTTCTGTAAATTCTATGATCTTAGTATCTGCTCCTTGGGTAATTTTACATTGATTGTCATTTAAAGTAATTCTTCCTGTATCAGTTATCCTGGAGATTACTTTTTTTTGTGTAAAATGAGAATCTTTGCTGGTTTGATGAAATATACACATTTCTTGAAATTCATTAAAATTTCGACCTATAGTTTTAAAAATATATTGTGGAGTCGATACTTCATCTACCACTTCGTTTACTCTTAAATAATCATCATCGAATTTATCAAACTCAAAATAACCAAAATCATCAGATAATTTAACTCCGGGTTTAATTAGTAATGGAGTATATGAGAATTTACCAAATCCTACATCTACCAGATAATCATTGTTATGTATAGAAGTTATTATGGCTAAATGATCATATTCTTTCCCGTACCCTTTTGATGTGTTATAAACCCTACCCGAAATCATTTTTACATCAAACCCAATTTCTTTTAGTAAATGATAGAATAACCCGTTTAACTCATAGCAAAATCCTCCTCTTTTTTGAACTACTATTTTATTGTAAATAGTATCAACGTTAAGTGTGATTTCGCTATCGTAATGAATGTCTAGATTCTCGAAAGGCACATTTTTTAAGTGAGATTGCTGAAGTTCGAAAAGCACTTTTTTATTAACACTTAAGTCCTTCTTGTACTTTATTCGTTCTAGATAGAGATCAATATCCATTATTGTATTTGATTTATAAAATCCTTCAATTTTGTTTCTACCAAATCAGGAAGGGTATTGTTTTCGACCCAGCAATGTACATCTCCGATATATTTCATTCCCAGATATTTTGATGTTTCTACAAATGGCATATGAAATCCATCTTTTAGTTGTTTATCCGAACCGCAACTAAGTATTGCCATTTCCATTCCTCTTAGTTTTCGACCTGTATCTTTTTCTATTTTTAAACAATCAGAAATTCTATCTAAAAAAGTTTTCAGAATTCCACTCATGGTATACCAATACACAGGAGTTGCAAAAATAATGAGGTCATATTGATTTACGATTTTATCAATTAAAGGGTGAAAATCATCATCTCTATTGTTGAATTCATAATCAAATTCTGATATATTTTTTGTTTTTAAATCTATTATAGAATAGTTCATTTGCTGGCTAACGAATGAAGCTGCCTTGTATGTATCTCCATTACTATTTGAACTCCCCAGAATTATAATTCCTTTCTTCATCGGGTATGATGTTCTTTTTATATTGTTGATCTGGTTGTTGTTTTCTATAGTTATCTGCTACGATATGCTATGCTGAGACTAAGATAGAAAAAAACCAGCGTGATCATTATGGGTAAACAGCATATGTTTTTGTAATACCAGGTTTTGCGTATTAACTAGATTGATTTCGTTAAGAAGGTTTTAGTAGGATACCGATGGCAGCTTTAATTAGTACATGGTATTTTTATTAGCACTTTTTTCAGGGATTTGCTGGATGGCATCCCAATGCTCTACAATTTTGCCTTTTTCATCAAACCTAAAAAAATCCATAGTTATATATTCATCATTTCCGGGCCAGATTTGATGTGTATGTAATGCTACTAAGTCACCCTCGGCAATACAACGTACAAATTCAATTGATTTCTCGGGGTACTCGACTTGCATTTTTTCGAAGTAATCAATAAACCCCTGGGTACCATCTTTAACATCTGGATTATGTTGAATATACAAATCGCCAACGTAGCGTTCTACCGCTTTTTTAGGATTTCCGGTATAGGCAGTTTTGTAGAATGCGATAGCATTCTTTTTGTTTTCTTCTAAGTTCATCATTTTTAGTCTTATTTTACCCTAATTTTACATAGCCGTTACTAAGATAATTTTATTTCTTCGGTATATCATGATGTAGTGATTGTTTAATCCCTGTTTACATGTTAAAACCTCTTGTGTTTATTAACAATTTTAGACTATATATAATAGGAAATAAAGACAAGGATTTATGTGTTCTGAACTAAGGCAATAACATTACTAAAGTCGTTATTTTTTAGATCTTCTTTATCTATGCAAAGGTAAAGATGAGCACCGTTTGAACTAAATCCATATCCTTCATGACCTTTCATTTCAAAGGAAATCAAGTTGACATAATTTTGGCTCATATCATCATCTTCATGATGTCTTTCGGCCCATTCTTCGGCAATATAATGTTGAACAGAAAAAGGAACACCTAATAACATATTGTGACTAAAAAGCGTGTGTAAATCATTTTTTGGAGTTGGTGGTTTTAAACCAGACTCAAGAGCTATTTTTGTTCGCATTTGGATATTGATAGCTTCGTCCATCATATCGTCTGAAACCTGATCAATTCCGTCAGCATCATCTTCAGAAATATGACCGTCTTCTAGTAATGCAAAATTAAAAGGGTAACGAGGAAGTTGAAAACTATTTTTGAAAGTTATCGTTCTCGTAGCTAGTTTTTGATCATCTGGGATGTTGTTTGGAATATCAACAAGTTCTAGATTTTCTGTATCTGCAAAGAAATAGATTTTAAAAGCATCTTCCAAATCGTCTTCCCACATGATATCATCTGTTACAGAAGCAAAACATAAAAGAATTCCTTTTTTGGGGAATATGTTCTCTACGTCAAATGGTTTTATTTCTTCAAAATTAAGCTGAAAAAAGAAAGCAAGCGGAGCCTTTTGCCCTAAAGATTGTAAAGGCCACGTAAAACCAGAAGGAGCTGCAGGTTTTCCTCCAAATCTTGAATTTAACAAACTTTGAGTAGATTTGTTCTCATCGACCGAGAAAATAATATTAGGGATAATTGATTTTATAACACCATCGATTTTGTCCCATTCATACTCTTTAATCTCTTCTATAATTAAATTTTTTAAGTCACTCATGTGTCAGGTAGAATTACTATTATTTTGTCTCAAATATAGATTACATTTCTGTTTTTTAGTTCCCTGTTTTCAGTGAAATTGATGAGTTACTTTTTTTCTTCTTTAGATTACTAAGATAACTTTATTTCGAATAAACTGGCGGGAGCCTTACCATAATGATCGGGTAATCCTTCTGTGTTTTTTAAATCAAAGAATCCTAAAAAGTCAAAACCAGCCTTTTTATAATGTTCTATAAGCTTTACATTGTTGCCTAGTGTATCTAATCGTATATAGTCCTTATTACTTTTTTTGGCATATTCTTTTGACCACTCTACAATGATTGCCACAAAATTTTGACCTCTATAATCGGGATTGGTTGCAATACGATGAATATAGATAGCAGCATCGCCATTTTTTTCTTCCCAAATTTGCTCATCACTAAATGTGATGGTCCATACACAAGCAATCTTGTTATCAATGGTAAGTTTCCATTGCCTGTTTTCTGAGATACTATCTTCTACAAGTTTTCGCTCAAACTCTGGCCAAACAATAACTCCTTCTTTTGATTTTTGATATGCTGAAGCTATTCTGTACAACCTGTATATTTCATCAATATCATCTATTGTGCAATTTTCAATTTTCATACTCTTTTCATTTAGGAAATGTGTATCCAAATGTCTGACTATTTTTAAAGTGCAACAACCCAAAAATTGCTAATGTTTTGTGAATTTTATCAGATATGATTTTACTAAGTGATTTTTGTTTTTTCAATACAAGACGTTACAATCAATTGATTTTTAAAGTACTAATGTGTCATTACTTCTCAATTTCACAATATTTTAATTTTTCCCTTAGATTTTCTATATCAGCAGGATTAATTTTATTTCCATGAACATCTAAATATCTTAATTTGGTCAACTTCTCGATGGATTGAGGTAAATTCGAAATTTTGTTATCGTAGATAGAAATACTTTGTAATGTTTTAAGATTTCCTATAGCATCAGGGAGTCGTTCCAGAGGATTATTTACAATAAAAAGAATTTCTAAATTTTCTAAGTTGATAAAAGAATCCGGAAGCTCTTTAATTGCGTTATTTCTTAAATATATATTTTGTAGTCGTTTAAGATTCCCTATTGAATTAGGTAATTTTCTTATCGGATTGTTTTGTAGATACAAATCGGTTAAGTTGGATAAATTTCCAAGTGATTCGGGTAATTCGGTTAATAAATTTTCTTGCAGGTCTAAGTCTTTTAATTGTTTTAGACATTCTATAGATTTGGGTAGTTTTTCAAGCATATTTAACCGTAAATCCAGACGTTCTAAATTGGTGAGTTGGCATATTTGCCCTGTTATATTAGACAAATTATTACCATAGAGCCTTAGTACTTTTAAGTTTTTAAAACTCCCGATAATTTTAGGAATACTATCTAATTTTCCGTGGGATAAATCCAGTTCTTCAATATTTTCTTTTTTATCGATTAACTCTTCTAGAAACTCGATAACACTTTGATTACCTTTTCTATCATTTACCAGAGTGTATGAAGATTTTTGAGCATGGATAGAAGTGCTGATGAATAGTGTAAAAAGAAAAATTAAGATTATTTTCATAGGGCTCGATTTGGTACTGGCAACAATAGTATTTGTAATAGAATACATATACTTGTTTGTATTTATTTTAAAACTTCACATGGTCAATATGAGCTTATATCAAAAATACGGTTTTACAAAATAGAATGTGTTGTTTTTGATAGGTATTTATAGCATTTTAGTATTGCTGGTGGGTGGAGTTTATTTTTTACTAAGTAATGTATTTATTTCTGTATTCACTCCACCACATACAATTACTAAAACGGTTTCATTTTCTGTTATCAATTCAGGATGAAAATAAGGAACAGAAAGTGCTGCTCCACATGCCGGTTCAACGATTACATTATATTCATCCAAAAAAATAAATGAAGCATCAATAGCTTCTTTATCACTAACGGTGATTGGTTTAACATTGAAATGAGATGCTAGTTCTAATGATTTATCGGCAATTTTTTTTGCTCCTAAACTGGTTGCAATAGAGGATATTTCTTCTAATTCTATAATTTTTTTTGCTTGCCAACTTTTATAAAATGATGCTGCACCTGTAGTTTCGGTTGTAATTACCTGAGTGTTTTCCCATCCATTTTTTTTCATTCCTTCTAGTATTCCGCAAAGTAAGCCTCCGCCACCAACAGATACTATAATTTTGTCGGGTTGTTTTATTTGTCTTGCACATTCATCGATAATAGTCGAATGGCCTTTCCAAAGTAAAGGATCATCAAACGGAGAAACATAAACAGCACCTGTCTCTTCCGAAATTTTCTGGGCGTATCGATGAGCTTCATCCCAAACATTACCATATACTTCGACTTCGGTCCCTAAATTTGCTATTTTGTTAATCATAAATGCAGAAGTTGTTTTAGGAACGACTACTTTAACTTTTACACCTATATGTTTCCCAACGTATGCTAAAGAATATCCTGCATTTCCGCCTGAAGAAGCAATAAAGTTTTTTTTCCCTTTTTCGAAATGAAAGCGACATAATTCTTCCATACCTCTAATTTTGAAAGAACCGGTTGGTTGATAGCAGTCTAACTTATAATATATATTTTTTTGTTGCTCTCTTTTTAATTTATGTGATCTATAAATTGGGGTTTCTATGTAAAGTTTATGGTCCATCTGTTATTTTAATATTGCCTAGCGATACTATATATATTGAGTATGCACATATTAGTTTGAATTTATTTTAAAAACTCATCTAATAGACTGCATAAGTGTATATCAAAAATAAGGTTTTACAATATAGGATATGATATTTTGAATGTCTTTCATACCCTTGAGATCATTAATTAAACGACTTTCTAAATTCTAAAGGAGACATTTCTGTTTTATTCTTGAAAAGTTTGCTAAAAGATGCTGGATGCTCAAAACCCAAACTGTAGGCAATTTCGCTTATTGAAAGTGGTGTAGTAGATAGTTGTTCTTTTGCTTTTTCTATTAACTTATTATGAATATGTTGCTGCGTACTTTGCCCTGTAAGTGATTTAAGCATACTACTTAAATAATTTGGAGAAAGATTTAAGCAATTAGCAACCCATAAAACTGTTGGCAAACCTTTGTCATCCATGCTTTCATCATTAAAATAATCTAACAAAACTTTTTCGAATTTATTTAGTATTTGATGGTTAGGTATTTTACGAGTAATAAATTGCCTTTCATAGAATCGCTCGGCATAATTGAGTAGTAATTCTAACTGTGAAATAATAATCTTCTGACTAAATTTATCAATATTAGATTGGTATTCATGACGTATAGTATTCAAAAGATTTATCATCATTAGCTCTTCTTTTTCAGAAAGAAAAAGGGCTTCATTTATAGTGTACCCAAAAAAGCCATAGTGTTTGATTTGATGCGCTAAAGGTGAATTCCATAAAAAATTGGGGTGTATCAATAATAGCCAACCAGAAGGTGTATGGTTTTTGATATTTGGATTGTTTCTTAAGCTCATCACTTGATTTGGCGCAACGAAAGTCATTACGCCTTCATCAAAATCATATTCTTGTTGACCGTAAAAAAACTTATGCGCCACATTACGTTTTAACCCAATAGTATAATAATCTTGTCTCCATTGCAAATCATTAATGTCTGATGAGTACTTAACATTACTATAGTCTATTAGACTAATTAATGGGTGTTCAGGAGGATTGATATGAGCTAGTTTATGATAATCACTAACCTTTTTTAAGTGTATTATGTCTTTCATTATTATAAATTTATGGAAAAGATTTTATACCAACATTCCTCCTGACACTTCAATGCGTTGGCCGTTAATCCAACCTGCTTTATCAGAACATAAAAAAGCAACAGTACCTCCTATATCTTCGGCTTCGCCAACGCGACCTAATGCTGTAATATTAGCTATAATGGCTCTTTTTTCTTCATTATCCCGATTACTGCCTCCAGCAAAATTGGTTGCTATAGCTCCGGGAGCAATAACATTGGCCGTAATTTTATGTTGCCCCAATTCTTTTGCTAAATAACGTGTAAATACTTCTATGCCACCTTTCATCATAGCATAAGCAGACATCCCAGGTAAACTAAAACGCGTCAATCCACTAGAAATATTAATAATTCGCCCGCCTTTATTAAGATATGGTAATGCTTTTTGTGTTAAAAAATATACACTTTTGAGGTGTACATTCATCATTTCGTCGAATTGTTCTTCAGTAGTATCAGATGTCAAATTGAAAGTTCCTGTTCCAGCATTATTAATTAAAAAATCAAAGTTAGGATTGCCGTTTTGTTGCTTTAGATAATCTGTGGCTTTAACCATAAATTCTTGCCCACTTTTATAGTTATTCGCATCAAAAGGAAAAGCTACTGCTTTTTGCCCAATGGATTCTATTTCTAAAATAACTTCCTTTGCTTTTTTATCGTTGGTATGATAGGAGAAGATAATGTGTATGCCATCCTTTGCAAGATTAAGTGCCATATCTCTTCCTAAACCTCGACTTGCTCCTGTTATAATTGCTGTTTGTTGACTCATTTTTATATTTGTTTTTAATTACAATACAAAGTTGAGTTAATGCAGAAAATTATAATATTCCAAATCTATGGTTGTCTTATCCAAATCTAATGTGTAAAGATCAATTCCTGCCAATAGTACGATATGCATACCAGTACACATATCTCTGATGATTTTTTAAAACTCGTATAATATGGGTGAGTTTATCCCAAAAATGAGGTTATTGATGTTTTATGCAGGATGTATATCATTATAAGAGAGGTTTTAGTGATAGCAATTATTTTTATCGTAAAAATTTCTTCTAAAAAGTGTGATGTTTTTACATGTAACGATACTAATAGAGTGTATCTAAAATTACATACTTATGAAACAACCCAGCCATAGTTTTGCTTTTTTTCTACGTAAATTCTTCCAGTTTTATAAACGCGAAGTCAAACAGTTTAATGCTATTTTAAGAATTAAACCTGGTAACTCCTCACGTAAATGTTAATGGCTTAATATAATGTTATACCTAAGTGTTGTTTTACGTTATTTGGGTATCACTTCTACTTTGTATCCGTATTTTAAAGATTTGAAAAAAGACTGTTGATTCTCGAATACATATCCGTTTGCTATAAATTTCATTTCATATGTATCGGTTTTTAATTCAAGGCTTGTTTCTTCGATAGCCAGATACCAATGCATCAATTTCATCTTTGGTTGGATAACTATTTAGGTTTTTTAGAATACCCCAAATCTCGTTTAACGATTTTTCTTCTGTATTAGAAAATCATAATAGTTTTAAATGCTATCGATTTTTATTTTTTGTTTGCGAATGTCGGTAAGAAGATGTCTTTCATTATTGCAAAAGGTAACTTATCCTCTTGCGAGTTGTATGCACCTCCTGTAAATACAGCAACCATATCCAGTTCAGGAAAAATCATGATATATTGCCCTCCGTTTCCAGTTGCTGTTTTAGAAACCATCATTTTTTCGCCTACTTTAAATGGAATATTCCACCACAAATAGCCGTAATCAATTCCTGTAATTTTTGTTTTTGGAGTAGTCGATTCCTCAATCCATTTTTTAGAAACAATTTGTCTTTCATTCCACTTTCCATTATTGAGTATCAATTGCCCAATTTTAGCCATATTACGAGAGGTCATATATAACCTTTTTCCCGAAGGAATCACCTTTTTATTCGAAGTATGCTCCCAACTTATATTAGTAATGCCTAGTGGATTGAATAGATATTGTTGAGCAAATGTATCGATTGTCATTTTTGAAGCTAGACTTATTATTTCGGCTATTAATACTACGCCCATAGAGCAATAATTAGAGACTGTTCCTGGTTCGTTAACCATTGGTAAATTAAGTGTATATTGAAGCCAGTCCTTTTTTTTATACACTCTATCCTCTTGCCCTGCTGATTTCTTGTCCCAGTCATTACAATCAAATCCAGGAGACATTGTTAATAGATGTCTGATTGTAATTTTATTTTTTCTCTCGTCAAGATTTTTAGTTGGCACCAGATTTTTGAGATACTTTGATATGGGATCGTCGATACTATCAATGAATCCTTTATCAATTGCAATCCCTAATAAAATTGACCTTATGCTTTTTGTTGAAGAGCGGAGGTCGTGTTGTTTATTTGCAGAATGGTCGTTGAAATATTCCTCAATAACGATTTGATTATTTTTTACTAATAAAATACTGTGCAACTTGTTTTTACTATTCTGTATCTGGTTAAATAATTGATAGATTCTTGTGGTATCTATATTCTGTGAGTGCAGATTGCTTGTTTTCCATCCATCCTCAAGATTTTTTGGCTGAGAATATTTATATGAATTTTGTCCGTAGCAAAATGTACTAATTATGAGAATAAAAAATGTTTGGGTTGCTATGTTTTTCATAGTAAAGAGTAGCCACAATATACGTACCAATTTTTATTTAAAAGTTCATTTTATACATAAGGGCACATTTCAAAAATACGGTTTTAGAAAACATGATTTGATATCTTGGTAGGATTGATTTTGTTATATAGATACGTTATAACTATAGGGAGAATTAAACTTTTTAACGGTTTTAGTCCAGAGTGAATCGAAAGGATCAGCTCATGGTTTGATTGCGATACGATAAAAAATTGAGTAGAAATGAGTGTTCCTATACCTAGCCACATCAATGCTGGCCCTATATTTTTTCTGAAAATAATTAGGGCTAGACTAATAATTATAATACCTCTAAGAATACTCTGTATCGTTATTATGGCCGAAACAGGAATAGCATCTTGAAATGAGTGTAAGAAATTATTTGAGTTTACCATATCATCTTCAAAATAGATGGTATATAGCTTAGATATGTGATAAAATAATAAAAAGAGGATAGGAACTACTATAGCTATTTTTGAAATTTTTGAAGTCGATTTCATATAGGCTTGTAATTAGGTTATAGGTATGTAGATCAATAGACTCAATAGGTATTGTGCTATTTATCATTCTGCTTTATGTTGATTATTCTTTGCTCAAAGCGAAGCGGAGATGGTAACGGATTTTCATATTCACTAAATTTTTCATTTAGATATGCATTATGTTTACTTCTCTTCTGATGAATTAAATCGTAATGCGTAAATGTTGTCCATAATACCGATTTTAATAAGGTCTTTTCTTCATTCCACATTTGCATTTCTACCAGAATATCGCTGGCATTCCATTCTAATATTGTTGATAGTATGATTACTTTTTCCATTAACTGCGCAGGATTAAAATATGCGATTTGATTTTGAGTCACTAACCAGCTTCTACCTGTTTTTTTCGCATACTGATACACATCAAAATCATAATTATTTGCCAAATGATCTTCTCTAGCATTTATAAAATAATCTATATACCTGGAGTTGTTTAAATGATTGAATGGATCACAATCAGGAAAACGAATCACTGCTATACTTTCTGGGGTTTTGGTTATTTTCATAATGCTTCTGTCATTTTTCCAATATTTACTCCTTCTGCCGTGGTAAATTTTATATCACGAACGTATTCCATATCCCCCCATAGGTATGCATTTCCTTTTAATCCTTTTGTTGTCTTCATCCGTCTGTTTAGTCTTGAGATCTCAATATCGGTAGCTTTTCTTTTCTCTCCTAACACTCCATAGAGTCTAATAGCGGGATAAGAATCAAATTTTAATTTGTAAAGTGCTTTTATCCAAAACCATTTGCTGCTATTCACGCCTAAAACACATACGTTTTTATTTGTTTTTACATTATGGGGTATTTTTTTAGGAAATTTCTCAAAATAGAAACCAGTTTGATCTTTGTTTAAAAAAAATGTTCCTATTGGTGTTACCGTTGGTTTGTTATCATTGTCTACAGAAGCTATAGCAACCGATAAGCTGGTCTTATAGGTAGCATTAAAATGCTTTCTGATAAATCTCCAGTTTGCGATACTATTCATTTTATTCCTTTTACATAATGTAAAAGTCAATATTTGGAAACAGAAATCTTTTGATATAGATCAAATTCGACTATTTCTGTGCTCTAATTCGGCTTAGGGTCTCTTGGGTTATACCGATGTACGAAGCAATATCACCTAATGAAATATGTAATTCTATTTTAGGATATTCTTTTAAAAGAAAGTCATATCGTTCTTTTGCCGTAGAGAACTGAAGATATACGACCCTTTTCTGTAGTTGAAGCATTATTTTGGTAATGGCATTTCTTGTAAATCGTTCAAAATCGTGATATTTATTAGAAAGGATATTGATATGTTTCCGGTTAAACTCTAATAAGATACTATCTTCGGTAAGTTCTATATAATGCTCACTAGGATGGCCCAAAAAATAACCGGTAATTGCACAGATAAATTCATGCTCAAAAGAAAACCAGTCTGCTATGGCTTTTCCATCTTTTAAATGATATGCCTTTGCACTCCCTTTATAGATATAAAAAAGCTTATTTGTATAACTACCTTCACGTACCAACTGAGTACCTTTTTCTAATTCTAACATTAAAATATCGCTTTTCCACTCTTCAATGATTTCATTTGACAGCGTATCATATTGGCTTGTTATTTTAGCAATAATTTCATCTAACATTGAATTATTTTTTTGACGCATCAGATATACTTAGGACTACATATAGTTATGATTTGACTATGGAAAGATAATGAATTCGAACCATAAAATAGTTTTTCGAAAGGCCTATTCTGAGTTTGTCTAGGGTACAGCATTACATGGTTTTTATAACATTAGGGACTTCTGCAACAGTGATTATTATTTGTTATTTTCTTTTTGCGATTTGACTTTCTTTTCCATTAAAATAAGTCAATTCTTTTCCATCATTCGAAAAAGAGATATATCTGTAGGGCACTTGTCCTTTGATATGAAATTTGGTATCAGAAAGCGTAGAGAGCTCAAATATATATGCGCCTTTTCTTCGCAGCATTAATTTGTTATCTTGAAAAATTAGTTCATCAATTTCCCCATTTTTATATTGGTACATTCCTTCGTAATTTTTTGCATTCTCTGGAAGCGGAGCACTAGCATTGTAGTCAACAGAAATTGTTTTTTCAATGGTTTGAGCATGTACGGTATTGTTTCCGGTAAAAGTCAAAGCTAATTGTTTAATTTCTTCATCTTGAGTTATTTCATCCGGAGCTTTACCGGCAAGTGATAGTTCTTTGATTCTTTCGATCCATTGTATTGAATTTTTTCTATACGCATTAAGTTCTGTTTTATCAGAAGATAATTTACCGTGACCAGCTACGATAACAGTATTTTCATTTCCAAGAGATAATGCTTTGTCTATGAAATCTATATGCCCCTTACTACCACCTCCGTAATAAAAATGAGGAAAGAAATTAGTCATATATGTATCTCCCATAAAAATAGTGTTGTTTTTAGTGAAATAAATAAGCACGTCGTCAAAAGTGTGTGAAGTAATATGATAAAGCTCAACTCTTTCATTTTCTAAATCGAGTGTATACTCGTTTTTAAAAGTAAGATCATATTTTGCACCGGTATATTTAATGTTTTCTTGAGAAATGATTGTTGCCCCTAATTCTGCAAAGAATGAATTTGCCCCGGTATGATCTTCATGATCATGTGTGTTGATTACATATTTAATAGGTTTATTAGAAAACTCTTTTATTTTTTCTAATAAGGCCTGGTGATTATTAGAGCCTGTCATAGGATCAATTAAAATGATTTCTTTATTTCCTATAAAAACACCAACGTTTGTATTATAATTATTAGACTTTATGACATAAAGGTTATCTGTTATCTTCTGTTGTGTAAAATTAGATTCTTGTTCTAATTTTGTTTCATGTCGAACTACTATTTCACTTTTTTCTTTTGTTTTTTGCTCTAAGCAGGAAGTGAAAAATACACAAAGAAAAATTAGCATCAATTGTTTTATATGGGGTGAGCGTATTAATTGAATATTCATGATTTGTTTTATATATGATGTAAAAACTATTAATTAGCAAGAGAATACAAAACCAAAAGTATTATTTTATTTTAATTATTGCGTCTTTGCATTTTTCAATGGCATCGTATATTTCTAATGTTTTATCCTTTAGATTAACGTTTATATACGAACTACATATGGCCTGAAAATGTTTCGGTTCTAGAGCTATGATTTGTTTTTGATTCACTGTTTTATTTTCAATTTTTAAATGATAATTTTTATTGCTACAAGATTGAAATAATGTAACAAAATAGTTAGTGCTCGAAAAATTTTTAAGGCTAAACTCTTCTAAGTTTTGCGAAACATCATACATCGTATGCGATAATAATGTACTATTCTTTTTTTGCTGGTAAAAAGAAACAACCCTATTATTACTATCTTTTACAGGAGTATAAGTGCTATCTAATAATTGTATTGCATATTTGTGGTTAGGGTGTATAGATTTTTTTTTCAAAATTAAAATTTTGTGACACATAAAACCCCACCCACAATGTTGTGCTATTGCATATTGCGTTCCCAATAACAATAGTATTAAGAAGAGGATGTTTTTTTTCGTATGTAGCGTAATCATTTGTTATTTACATAAAGTTTTCAATTCTAATATTTATTTGATAAACTTTTCTATATGAGTTCTTAATTTAGAACAAAGATAAATTTAGGTATATTTTTATCTCTCACTGTTTTCAGTGAAAATGGTTACAAAATGTTTTTTTATTAAATGAACGTGAATTCGATATAAGGATTTAGTTTTAAAAAGCCGTCAAATTGAGTGATTTTTCTTATGTAGAACTTACGTTAAATGAGTTCATTTATAAGATATGTCATGATATGATTTGTAGGTTTGTTATACAATTACGTTTAAATATATAACTATGCTTTTATAGTGTATATAGGATCAATAGAGTGTTTATGAAAAAGAAAGAAGATAGAGCCAATAGAATAAAAAAGCCCTGGCCAACTAAAGATGCTATGGAGCAGGTTTATAAAATGAAACTTTGGGGAGGTAATACATCTGATTTTTATTCGGGTGCAGGGTCACATCAACCCGAGATTGTAGATCCATATATAGACGTTGTGACTTCATTTTTAACATCTTTTAAATGCCCTCTTACAGTATGTGATTTAGGTTGTGGAGATTTTAATGTAGGAAAAGAATTGGTAAAGCATACGAAACGGTATGTTGCGGTAGATATAGTAACAGATCTTATAACATATAATAAAGAAAATTTTAAAGCAGAAAATTTAGAATTTCATTGTCTGGATATTGCAGTAGATGATCTGCCTTCTGGGGATTGCGCTATAGTAAGACAAGTGTTACAACATCTATCGAATGCAGAAGTACAAAGTGTAGTGAGTAAGTTAACCGATTTTAAATATGTTATTTTAACAGAGCATTTACCTGAAGGCGATTTTGTACCTAATAAAAATATTATTTCTGGACAAGGGATTAGACTAAAAAAACAAAGTGGTTTAAACATATTAGCACCACCATTTAATGTTAAGGTAAAAGAAGAAAAACAATTGGTATCTATTACTTTAAATGATCATCGAGGGGTTATTACAACTACATTGTATAGTTTTTAAACTATAGCTGTTTTTATACCAAGGGTTACATTCATAAGCACTAATTTTTCAGAAAAAAAACTAATTTAAAGATAAAAGCGGTATAGGCGTCAACCCGAACCGCTTTTATTAGATATGTTTTTGCAGCTAGTATTATTCAGAAACTTTTTTAAGATTGGCTAACCCTTTTTCAAAGACAGATCCTACTTTACCTTCCATCATTAAATTACCCATAATTCTTTTTAAAGGATTGTATCCTAAATTTACTTTAACCGTCCATGTAACTGTGGTTGTGTTATGATCCTTATTAAACAACCAGTTACCATTTGCAAAACCGCCATCTTCAAAAGTAATTAGTGTCTTAATGCGTTTATTCAAATCACTTTCAATGATTTCAACACTTCCATCTCCTTTTCCTTGATTATAAATCAATTTTGAACCAACACCAGCAGTTGCCCCCAGTGTTTTTTTAATTACTTTAGTATAGTCCATTCCTTCTTCGTGCCATGGCCCGCCCCATTTTTTCCAGTTTTCCATAGCATTTACATGATTAAAAACATGTTCTACCGGCGCATGAATTACAGTAGATCTGCTTACTTCTTTTTGTGTAGAAAAGAATAGCGATACCACACTTATCAAAAGAATTAGTAGTAGTATTCCTAAACCTATTTTTTTAAATATCTTCATTACTATAAGTCTTTAGAATTCCAGGCGGTATCTGCCTTTTGGATTCGATTGGGTAATAGTTTGAATAAAAATTTTGCTACACCATTAGAAAAAGCATAATGTTTTCCATTTTTAGTTAAAACATATTTAGTACTTGTCTTAACCGTTGTTTTTCCTGTGCTTACGGCAAATGCACAGTTTCCGTTATATTCTAGATTTTTCATTGCTTTGCATTTTAATTTATACCTTCCATTTGTTTAATAGCTCTAACTTCTATAGTACCTTCTGCGTCTTCAAACATTGGGTTTGCTTTTGCAATTTCGATAGCTTCTTCTAAGTTCTTTGCTACTATATGGAAATAGCCTACAATTACTTCTTTAGACTCATTAAAAGGGCCATCTTTAAAAACACCTTTGTTTCCATGAATAATGGCACCTTTCATTTCCAAAGGTTGTGCTCCTTTTAATTTTCCAGCTTCCATTAGTCCTCCAATGTACATTCCTATTTTTTGAACATGAGCTTGTTGTTGCTCTGGCGAAAGCCCTTCTAAATGGTCTCCTTTGGTTTTGATAAAAATCATAAATTCCTGCATAGTTTAATTTTTTGACTAATTAATAATTATTGTCTTATACCCTTAAGTCAAACGAAAGGAGGTAAAAGGGACATTGAAACCTTAAAAAAATTAAATTTTTTTAGAATATTCTTTTAATCTGTTGTTAATCAATGCTTTTGAGTTTTTGTTAAGCGGTAGCTTTAAAGCATTGTTTAATAATTCGATAGCGATTTTTGGTTCATTATTTTTAAAATGAAGCTCTGCCTTGGTGGTGTAATACGGTAAATAAGAGAGAAAGATAGAATCACCCTCTATGTTATTGAGTTGCTCAAGCGCTTCTTGACTATTGGTTAATTTGGCAATAACAACAACTCTATTAAGTAGAACAAGTGGCGAATTATCAATATCTACCAGCAAGTCATAAAGAGCCAAAATACTTTCCCAGTCTGTAGATTCGTAGGTTTTGGCTGTACAATGATGAGCAGATATGGTAGCAAGTATATGGTAAATAGAAATTTCGTTTTGTTTTGCCGAAAATTCTAGATAATAAAGTCCTTTTTTGATTAAAGCTTTATCCCATTTATTTCTGTCTTGATGTTCTAAGTTTAAGAGATTGTTAGATTTGTCTATTCTAGAATCGAAACGAGATGTGTTTAAAGACATTAAGGCCAATAGGGCATAGGTTTGAGACGAATTTATATTAGCATTAGAGGCAATAATCTCGGCAAGTCTTATGGCTTCTTCACATAATTCAAAACGAATTATAGTATCTCCAGAAGTAGCATTGTAGCCTTCGTTAAACAAAAGATAAATAGTTTCCAGAACACTTGATAACCTGTGCTCTAGTTTTTTTCCAACGGGTACTTCGAATGGGATATTGGCTTCCTTAATCGTTTTTCTTGCTCTAACTAATCTTTTGTTGATATTTTCATTAGTTGTCAGAAATGCTTTTGCGATTTCGGGTATACTAAATCCACATAGTGTTTTTAGGGTTAGCGCTATTTGTGAGTCGGTAGAAATAGAAGGATGACAGCAGGTAAATATCATTCGTAATTGGTCATCTGCAATTTCTTTATCGGTAAATATATGTTTTAGAGCGGGCGCTACTGTCCATTCAGATTGTAAGTGACGAGCAATTTCAGAGGCATGTTCTCTCTTGTATTGTTCTCTGTTAACAATATTTACAGCTTTATACTTAGCAACTTTATATATCCATCCTGTAGGGTTATCAGGAATACCTTCATACGACCATTTATTTAGGGCTTCGAGCATAGCCTCCTGTACTACATCTTCGGCAAGTTCTATATTCGAAGTCCCGAATGTTTTAGTGAGTACAGCAACTAATTTGCCATATTCATGTCTGAACAGATGATCTATTTTCTTCCTTATATTTGTTTTACTACCGGTCATTTTTATGTTGACTACAATATTGAGTACAAAATACGTTTTACTTTATTTTTTTACTCCACTCACGTTGCCTTATTTTAATCAGAGAATCAATTTCCTTGTTATATTTTAATTCCCAGCCAATCCCATTTATTTCAGTTAAATATTGATTCATTTGGTCATTATACCTGGTTTAGTTCTTCTATACTTTTTATCAGCTTTACAATCTTTCTTTCGTTTTTATTTTCAGCTTTAACCATAATTTTATAAAAAGGAATTGTTATCATCATAGTGATTGGCAAAATTATAAATAACAATTCATTAGGTAAATCAATATATCCAATCCCTAATATGTTTCCTAGGTTTGTGTCTTTGTTATTGAAATAAGTGTAAATGACTAAAGGAGATAACATGAATCCCACACCCAACACAGTATTTCTGAGGTTAATTCTGTTTATAGCTTTGAGTTTGCTATTAATCGACTTTAAATAATCGTAGCAGTTGGTATTATACTCTATTTTTTTTAATGATAAGAATTGCTTCCTACCGGTATAAAAATATAATAGACAGAATAGAGAAGGCGTGATAGACCACCAAAAACTAATATTGACTGATACCATTACAATTGGAATTAAAATACTCAGAATGATTAAAAAATATAAACTATTCTGAAAGTTGCTGAATAGCTTTTCAACAATATGTTTTGATTTTTGATTATATAGTATTGTTATCTGAGGAACTGCAAGTTCAGGTTTTTTGAGAAAACCTTCTTTCCAAGTTGTTTCAATTGTTTTTTCCATCTAATAGTTTTTTTAATCTGTTTTTAATTCGTTTTATCCTTACTCCTATATTATTGGTATTAGTCCCGATTACCTTAGCTATTTCTTGATAAGATAGCTCATCCAAATAGAGTAAGATTATGGCTCGGTCTACTTCTGAGAGTTTTCTGATAGCATCATAAAGTTGATTTAGAGATTTATCAGAAAAGACATTGTTCTCTTCGATGCTTTCCTGATCTATAGCATTAGGGTAGAAAGATCGTTCCTTTCTTTTCCTTTCTTTTTTTGCCAAGGTCATACAAACATTTAGAGACAGGCGATAAATCCAAGTAGACCAATTAGATTTACCTTTAAAATTATCTTTGCTACGCCAAATCTGTAAACAAACTTCTTGATAGTAATCTTCAAAATCTTCTTGCGAATTACTATATGCCCTGCAAATTTTAATGATGATATTCGCATAAGGAAGAATTGATGTAATATAAAAATCTGTACTCACTAAGAATGTTTTATTTAGTTAGTGATAAAAAATCATATTTATTACACCCTACACATATTTTTATAAAATAACTAAAATAGTAAAGTTTTATCCTTTTAGCTTTTTTATTGATATATAACAACACCGTGATTCATTTTGAGATATGTGATTCTGAGTCATGATATTACTAGAATTGTTTAAGCATTGCTTATAGCTTAGTTTATGGTACATTTTGATGTGTTACATCTTGTTGTAGCATGTTATTTATTCTCCTTTTATTTGTTTTCTAAGATATTTTGCCATCTTATTCATTTCTTTCTCAAACCGATTTTTCACTTCTCTGTTCTGACTAATCCTAAATCTAATTTCATCTTCACCTCCTCCAATTTCATTTAAATGGTCGAAATCTGTATTTCGCAGTTCAATTAATCTCTGTTTACCAATTTCAAAGTTCTCAAAATCATCTAGGCTACTCATTAGGTTTTTATAATGACTTTCTTCAATTAACAAAGCATTCTTTTCTAACGATTCTCTTGTCGATTTGAGTTGAATCGAAAATTTTTTTAATCTTTCTTTTGAGGCTACTTCCCATAAGTCGGCTCCGTTAAGCTTTAAATCACATAAGCTTTGCCATAAGTCGTTATAGATTTGAAACTGATTTTCTCTATACTTTAGAAACAAGATCTTAGATTTTTCTAATTCAATTTTGGTGGATTCAAGTTCTGATTGATATTTCTGTCTTAAAATTTCTAATTTCTCATTCTGAAAGGCTTTTTGAGTTTCTAATTCGGTTAGAAAATTACTTTTAAGAGTTTCTAGTTCTAGAGAATATTTAGCACTGTCTTTTGCTAAAAGTTTTTTTGCAAATAAATTTCCAAACCATTTAGATAACCCTAAAATAATTGCACCCGCTCCTCCAAGACTTAGGACAGATGCTCCTAAAATTTGTAATATATTTTCCATATTTTACTAGTGCTTTTTACAATGTTTAATGTATGGTTTCGAAGTGGGAAAGCAAAAAGTTATAGTTCACATTGTCCTAAAGATAGCAAACATGCACGAAATCCCGTAGAAATTTTCGCTGTTATGAACTTATAGATGTTGTCGTGGTTTTTGTCTATAGGATAAACTATTGGCTTTACACTTATTCTCTAGGACAAATTGTTGGTGGTGGTTATCAGTAATAATAGCTACAAATCCATGAATCTAGCAAAATTCTTATTATTCAGAATCTCTTCATATACTTGCTTTGCTTTCATATTGGTTTTAAATGGGTCTTGTTGATATATTTTTGAATATATTTCATCAGTAGTAATGGCGGTTTCATCTAATTTACTTTCGACATGCTCAAAAATTTTATTTTTATAATTTGATAGCCATTTTGGATTTTCAGGATTAACGATACCCAACTCAATAAACTTTTTGGTTTTATTTCTGCATCTACAAGGATTATTTTCGTTTACTAAACCACATTTTTTATGCATCCATTGGTGTAAATCTTTACGCGTTCTAGAAAGTTTTTTTCTAAAGTTAACCGGGGTAATATCAAAAATTTCGGAAGCTAGATTATGATCTATTTTAAAAATTTCTCCGACTATATATATTAATCGCTGACCTCTATCCAAGCACATAAGCATGCCGGCAGTACAAGCAATTCTTGCCTCTTGAATGGATTGCCCCATAACTTCATTTGTATTCTCTTCCTCGGCAATAAAGATATCTGGGACTGAATCCATAAACCCAAAAAATTTAGTGAATGTTAGCTCTTTTTTTTCTGGAGCACTTTTCTTTAAGTTTAAAATATGATTGAATGTAATTCTATAAAGCCATGTTCTAAAACGAGATTTTGAACTATCGTATTTTGCTAAATTTGTAATCAATTTAATCAATACTTCTTGGGTGGCATCTTCGGCGTCTGTAACATTGTTCAACATTTTTAAAGCAATATTGAAAATGTAATTTTGATGCCTATTTAAAAGTTTATTCAAGCTTTTCTTGCCTCCTTTTTTTGAGTTAGTTATTAATTTTTCATCAGTAGAATCATTATAATTGGCAAGTTTTAAAGGATTTTCCATAAGTAGCGTGTGTGAGTATAAAAATAAGTAAAAGGAGTAAGAATAACTTGCTCCTTTTACCTGTTATTTTATGATGTAGCAACCATTTCTAGTTGTACTAATCCAGATTGTAACAGATCTTTCATTCCATCTTCTAATTCTATATAGAGTTGGTCATCCAATTTTTGTGTAAGATCAAAATTTAGTTTCCAATGCACATAAGTTTCATCGTTTTCGTTTAAAACCTGCATTCTTCCCCATATATTTTTTGTGGGTGTGTCTAAGTTGTGATGGTCTATGATGTATGTAAAGATTTTATCATCTTCATCGATGGTAATGATAGATTCTGCTATGGTATGTCCTTCTTGAGTTTTGCAGATTCTTTTAGCACCAACACCTTCTCCCGTTAAGTCACAGCTAGCAATAAATGGAAACCATTTGTCCACATTATTTCCAGTTTTTAGAATGTCCCAAATATTGTTGCTGGACGTATTATATTTATGCTTAATTTCTATTGTACAATTCATTTTTATTTATTTTATTGGAAAATACTGTTGAGCAGGAGGTGTAATACGATTTAGACGTAGATATACTAATGTTTGGGCACGATGATGTGCTGTATGTTCTCTCATAAAATCCAAATACGCATATTTAGAATAATCAGGTTTGTTTGGCATAAATATCATGGTTCTCTTTTCTTTCAAGTCATTATCAGACATCCCTTTTACAGTTTTTGTTACGGCGTCAAAAGATGCGTTCACAAACTCTTTTATCTCTGATTTAGTTAATCCTGTTTTTTCAAAATCGGATGGAGGAGCTATTGGTGGCTGATCATTTAAAAAAATACTGTTCATGCCTTGAAGAATACCACCTAGATGTTTAAACTGTTGTGCAAATGTTCTTACACTGTCTACCTTTACAGGTTTGTAATTAAATTTGCTAGAAGGCATAGCATCAATTACTTGCAAGGTATAGGTTTTGGAAACTTGCCATGTAGCAAGAAAATTTTCCTTTCTCTCTGATGATTTTTTTTCACTTACTTCAGTGAAATAACAATTTTCTTTAGTGTTAGAATTACCTTTTTCTTTTGCGGTAGTAAAAGAGTACATCATAATACTCAAACCTATAAGTAATATTAGAGCAGTTGAAAACCTTAGTTTTACTATTACATTCTTCATTTTTATTTATTTTTAATTAATATATACTGTTTGTACAATTAGAATTGCCATGTGTGACGGTTAACTATTATTTTTTTAATCGAATATGAGTTGTGCCATAGCCATTATCCCAGGTGCCTTGGGCTTCTCCATTTTTTTCAAATATTAAATTTTGCTCTCCATAAAATCGATTATCGTTCGTTTTATAAAAACCATCAAAACGGTTTTTGCTGGCATTGTATTTACCAGTTAACACACCAGAATGATCCCCATCTCCTTCCCAAAAGGATTCATAATGGATAATTAAAGTTCCATCTTGTAAAAGTTTGGCATACAGTACTTTTCCTTTACTTGTGGGTGTACAGGAAAAAGAATAGTTGGTTGGAGCTTTTAAAAATGGATCTATATTTGATTTCTTAATGACTTCGTTCATAATTTTTTGTTGTTGATTAGCCAATAGGTTTGCTTCGTTAATAAAAAAACTCATAACTGTATATCCTAGAGCAATACCTAGAGTAACTTTGATAAGTTTTCTTGTTTGTTTTTTATTCATTTTTATTCTTTTATATAGTTGTTATACAACAAAACCTGTTGGGTGTGACAGGTTTTTTAGATAAACTTTATGACTATTATGGTATGTTGTCTTAGTAGGAATTTTTTATAAGAGGAATAAAAAAGATGTAGAATACGGGCTTCAATTTTAGCAGGAAAAGAATAATTGGGCAAGAAAGTTTTTTGTAGGAAGGAGAAGTAAGATATTAGGAGTGAGATGTGAGTTTTTAAAGGAACCATTACCAGAATTAATTTAGTTTTATTTGGTATGGTTAAACTTCACATCTCATTCCTTTTGAAAATCAGTTAACGAATTAGTGATATCTATTAAAAAGGGGTATGACATCTATATACTCACTTTGTTGGAGAAGAAAAAGAAACCTGTGGCGAAAAATCATACCCACTTCCCTGGTTAGTTATTGTCACGTCTGTTACAATCCCATTAGTGATTTCGGCAGTAGCTGTAGCTGTCATTCCGCCATTTGATGGAGCTTCGACGGTAACTACTGGTGGCTCGGTATATCCACAACCTCCTACCAATACACCAATTTCTACTACCACTCCTGCTACCATGGTTGCATAGCCTTGAGCTATAAAATCCCAGGGATAGTGCGAGAATACATAAGCTTGTCCTGTATTGTTAATTGCCGGATCACCAGAGACTGCTTTTGATGGTAGCTCTGTTACTGCGGTGCTGTGTAATGTATTGTAAATATTAAGAATCCCGTTATTGTATGTAGGATTCGCCTGGGTACCGGCAACAAAACAACGTGATCGATTTGAATCTATTTCTTTACTTACAAAGTCTTTACAATTGGTTACTAAGTTTCCTCCATAAGAAGCGTTTAATTTATGAATAGTAGTACCCAAAATAAATGCATCGGTTAGTCCTAAACCGTAATGATGCATTAAATACCCCGAAGAAATCATACCGGTACGGTCATGCCCACTAGAGCAGTGAATATAATAAATCACAGGGATGGGATTATGGTTCGCATCTTTATACGGAGAATCGGTGTTCATCCAGGTGCTCAGGTTTTTTATCATTTCTACATCTAATGCTGTAGAAGTCTCTGCGGGTTCGACATTCCAATTTGATACTTGTGCTTTCATACCACTTGAGAAGTTTTTTGGGGATGCCGGGTACCATTTTTGATCTACCTGGCTTAATTCTAAAGCACCAAAGGTGCCTACTTCGGCAAGTAGTATTGGTAATTCACCATTTATATTATGACCTAAGAATGCAATATCACGAAGAATATATTTTCCCATTTCAGGGAAATTATCTAAGCCCGTTTGTAGTTGATACTTTGTTTTAAGGCAATTATGCAAGGTATGAAAATCAATATCCTGGCACTTTAACCCTGGTTTCAATGGTTCATTCCCACGAAACAACATATTTCCATTTACATTCTTATCGAGTAAAAATACAAGTTCGCTATTTAAATTTGGTAATGTACTGGGCAGGCTAGAAGGATTCTGATCGGTTGGAGATTGAATTGTAATGGTCGAGCCAGTACGTTCACCCTGTCCGCCAGGGAAAATACTGTCGTTATCAGCCGTTTGAGCATCTGTCGACCACAACCAGTTTGTACCACTAGGCTTAAAATAGATGTGGCAATAAGATGGTGGATCAATCGGCTTATGTCCTGTTCTGGTTACCGGTTTATATTGAGTTTCGATTAAAGCATACACAAATTCTCCGTTCGAATAGACGGTAAAATTTTCATTAGGATTCTTATTACCGATTGTACCTGTATTGAATGTTTTGGTGCTTTCGGTATTACTAAATGAAGCTCCCTTAGAAATAAGTGTGATAGTAACCTGGCTGGTTCCTGGTTTAAGGTCATAGGCTTGTTGGTAAGCATATGAAGTGATGCTGGCAGACTTGTTTTCTTGTGTAATAGACATAGTGATAGTTATTTAAAAATTAAGGTTTTAAGCTGTGCTACGTAATAGTCATAAAACATATTTACGTTAATGCTTGATGCGATCTCGATAGTAGATTCAAGCGGTTCTATATCCGAAATAAACTCAACTTTCATCGTTCCTTGCTTTACGGGGTCGGGGGAGGTATCTACTTCAACAAAAGCATTTTTAAAGGTGAACAGATCGGGCTTGCCAAGAAAAGATGTTGCTGCGGTATCCCAAAAGCTAAACCCATATTGAAAAGCTACTAATGCATACATTTGTGCAGCAAGTGATAGAGCAGGGAAGGTGTTGCTTTCTGGTAAAAAATACTTTCGGATAATTTCTCCGGATAGTGTAACGCTATTGGTAACATTAAGAGGAAACATTTTGATGTTAATACCCGAATTTAGTACTTCTTGAGTTGCTTGTGGATCCCAGTACACATTCCATTCTGCATTTGGGTTTGCTCCCGGAGCTATTCCGGTATCAATATTTCCAAAGGGCGTTTCTTTTGTAATATAAACTCCTCCCATCCAAACTATTTCTGAAACTTTACCTGCAAAATTTGGATCGTTCTTTAGTGCATTGGCGATATCGGTGACCGGAGAAAGGCAAAGCAAGGTTACAGGTGAGTTATTATTTTCGCGATATACTGTATCAACCATAGTCTCCAGAGGAAAGTCCATTTGAGGTTCTGGGACGACTACATTCTCTTTGTATTGATTCACCACAGGGAAAAGATCTACCATTAGAGAGTATTGGCGATATGTCCAGGGAAATGGATTCCACCCTCTTGCACCCGATACAGCTACATGTACATCCTTAATGTTGATGAGGTCGAGAAGTTTACTGCTAACTTTTGCGGTTGGATAGCCCTGGCAGTCGGCATTAAGTACCATGATTCCTTTGATACTAATATTAGGCATTGATGCGGCAAAAAGAATTGACATTAATTCATCTGTAGCTCCGTCGTGAATAATAATTGTGTTTTTAGTTTGTGTCATGTTTCTTCATTTACTGTTGTTAAATCGAAATTTGTATAATTATTCTTAATTCGTTCTGAGCCTTCGATACGTCTGTTTTTAGTTTATCGAAGGGCTCAGAATAGGATCTGTGGGGGGATTGCTATAGTTATATAATGAATATATATCCTTTATACTTATTGTATATGTATTTGCACGTTTCTTCGTATTGCGATACTTATGTATGGCAGCACTTTTTTTAGTCTTTTAAAGTTACCACTACCTTTTTTAAATGGGTTACGGGAAACCACATGATAGCAGGAGGAAATTTTTTGTATATAGAAAGTAGGTGTTGGGTATGAGGTATGAGATGTTGGATTTTAGGTGTGAGGGTTTTAGAAGTGTTATTATTGCAGTTAGTTAGGTGTTGTTATGGGTACTTATTTTGTTAATTAATCCTGTAAAAATGAAACCATGAAACGGATATACTGCATACCAGTATAATCTACCTGCCAAGCCTAAGGGTCTAAATGTTGCAGTTTGGATCACATCGTTATCTACTATTTTAAATTCGAGCCATGCTTCTCCCGGGAGTTTCATTTCTGCAAAAAGTAACAATCTTCCTTCTTGTTTATTCGCATAAAGCACTCGCCAGAAGTCTAATGAGTCTCCTACAGATATAGTAGATTGATTGGTGCGGCCTCTTCTTAGTCCGACCCCTCCAAATAATTTGTCTAAAAAACCACGAATTCTCCAAAGCCAATTCCCGTAATACCATCCATTCTCGCCCCCAATACTCCAGATTTTCTCTAGTGATGATTCGTAGTTTTTAATTTGTCGAATACGTTTGTCTTTAAAACATCCAAATTCTGGAACTGCTATAAACTCTGATATGTTACTGGTTATCTCGCTACTAGCATAAGAATCTTTCCAGCTAGAAGCAATCTCATTATTCTTAATATTATCAAATGCTCTTAATAGAGCTTCTTTGTAGGATATGGGGTGTATGTTTAGTAGGGTATTGATTTCATGATCTCTACATACAACTTCGACTTTCATGCTATCGACCAGGGATCTAGCCAGTTTGTATGAAGTAGAGGTTACAAAATATAACCAATACGAAGAAAGTCTCGGAGTCATTACAGGAACAGTCCAGATTCTTCTTTTTAAATTTCGAACTTTAGCAAAACCAAGAAGCATTTCTTTATACGATAGAATATCATCACAGCCAATATCAAAATCCCTGTTGTAGGTTTTCTCTTTAAGGATACATTCGATTAAAAAACGTTGTACATCTGCAATCCCTATGGGTTGACATTTGGTAAGAAGCCATTTTGGTGTAATCATAATAGGAAGCTTTTCTACCAAATCACGCATAATCTCAAAGGATGCACTGCCAGACCCAACAATGATTCCGGCTCTGAAACACGTTAGGTTGTAATTGCCTTTTCCTAGTTCTTCTTCAACGGTTTTTCTTGATAACAGATGTTTAGATAGGTTAGATTCATTAACGATACCACTTAAGTATATCACTTGTTTGACAGTTGTATTAGATAGCGCATTTCTAAAATTGACAGCAGATTTTTGTTCTAATGATTTGTAATTGTCAGATGTCGACATCGAGTGCACCAGATAATAGGCTACATCAATATCATCAGGGATTTTTGAGAGTGAAGGAGCATCTAACAAATCAATTTCTAGTACAGAAATACTTGCGCTTAACGACTGGGGAGGATGAAATCTAGAGGTATCCCTAACGCAACATACCACATGATATCCTTTATTTACTAATAAAGGGAGAATTCGTTTACCGATGTAGCCTGTAGCACCTGTTAGGAGTATTTTCATGTATTTAATAGAACTTCTATTGGTAAATATACTTTTTATACTTGTGTGTATTACGTACTTATTTATAAATCAATACTTCTTTTCTTATACTATCCAGAATGTTGTATTTACAATACAGTGATATACGTGATGTAGGTTAAAAAAAGTAATTGAATAACATTAATAAGTAACGCCATTTTAACGATCAGATGCTTTCTTTTTAAGCCTTTTTCCAAATCATTGATTTGACTTTTGATATCTTGTTTTACATCCTCTTTTTTATGGTTATTCGCGATGCCGTTAAAAAATGAAAAAGATTTTTTAGAAGAATTTAAATGTGGGGTGATGGTGTATACCGTAATAAGTATCGAAAAAATCGAAAAAAGAAGTATTAAACTTGTGATCACTTTTAGCGGAGAAAGATGCAATGGAGAGACTAATGTTGCTAATTCTCCTATGAGGGTTATGATGCTAACAATAATGAATATGTTAAGGACTAAAATAAGTATTCCTTTGATATTAATTTCGGTATCATGCCCATCAAACTGTTCTATAGTTTTTATTTTTTTTTCGTAGCCCATTTTATAATTCATTAGTTGTGATTAGCTAAATAAGGATGTTTTAAATGCGATTAGATAAAGCTATTAGTGTAACAATATCTCAGTATCTCTTTTATAAAAGTACAACTACCTTTTGTAAAAAAGTTACGGGAAACCTCATGGTGTCAGAAAGATAGCTTCTTGATAGTTCTGTTGAGCCCTTCGATAAACTCAGGACAGGCACGTCGAAGGGTACATGAAAGACATTCCTTCGGGATCGAATCACACATATCATAATAAACCCTTGCACGAATCATCATACAAGGGTTTTATTATAGGTTTATGGTGTGTTTTATTATGCTTCTTCGGGAGAAATAAATTTGTATACCAGTCCGGCTAAAATAGCTCCTATGATGGGGGCTACCCAAAATAACCATAGTTGCTCTATTGCCCAACCTCCTGCAAATAATGCCTGACTTGTACTTCTGGCAGGATTTACCGAAGTATTGGTCACTGGTATACTTATAAGATGAATAAGGGTTAGTCCTAATCCTATGGCAAGGCCTGCAAAACCTTTTGGAGCTTTAGAATGTGTAGCACCCAAAATGATAATCAAAAACATAAATGTCATTACGATTTCGGTTACTAAAGCCGCAAGCATAGAATAGCCACCCGGAGAATGTTCTTCATATCCATTGGCAGCGAATCCACCGATTTCGAATCCTGATTTTCCTGTGGCAATAAGGTATAAAATCCCGGCACCGGCAATACCGCCCAATACCTGAGCAACAATATACGGGAGCAGTTCTTTTTTATCAAAACGACCGCCTATCCATAACCCAATAGATACTGCAGGATTAAGATGACAACCCGAAATATGTCCAATGGCATAGGCCATGGTTACAACGGTTAAACCAAATGCAAGGGCAACCCCCGCAAATCCAATGCCTAACTCTGGGTATGCTGCCGCTAATACAGCACTTCCACACCCACCTAATACTAACCATAGGGTTCCAATAAATTCTGAAATTAATTTTTTCATGTTGTTTATTCTAGTGTTGATGTTAATAATGAGGGTATGAATTATTACTAAGGTACTTATCTTTTTTTTATGCGTTCTATTCTCGTATGATCTTTTCTTTTAATTTTCGGATTAAATGCAGAATAACAGGATAAGGATACTACAATGACTCGACCGAGATGCTTATGCCGTACCCTTCGATACACTCAGGACAGGCCGGCCGAAGTACTATAGTTACCATTAGCATTACCACAAACTATTCATTAGATCAGACAAATACTTATTAAAACAACCCCTTGCTTGATGATTCAAACAAGGGGTTGTTATAGTACAGGGGTATTATCTTATTTCTTAGGATCAAGAATGGCGGTGATACGTTCTGCGATATCCTGCAGGTGATATTGCGTCATCCTATCTGATGTTCTGCCGATGGCATTTCTAACTGCTCTGCGTAGTGTATTTAATTCTGCACGTACTACTGCTCTGATATCACTTTGCGAGGCATTTACATTAGTTCGTACTACAAAGCGTCTTATATTCTCTGGGATCTTAGGTTGCTCTTTGGTCATTAAAAATTCCAAACGATCGATATACGCTCTCTGTATATTACGGCGATATACATCGATGATACGACCACTTCGCAATTCGCTCCATAGTCCTGATCGCAGTTCGCTCATCATATCGAGTAGGGTATAAGCTTCTTTATTGTTTAAGGCTTCATTCTCGATTAATCGTGCCATACGCCCGTGATCCAATAGATTGTTTAAGGTTCTCACCTGGAAATTACGAATACGCTCTACATTTCCTGCAGATTCTATTTTATCAAAAATAGTCTTGTCGAGTAACCAATCCGGAGTGGTAAACAATTGTTCGTGTAAAAATTTCATGGCACGCTTCTGATTTGCTTTGGTCACATGAGAATATACCGCTCCTTTTTGATCATAGGTTTTATAGTATTCATATACCCCACCAATATTAGAAGATACATGACCCATATATCGATTAAACTGTCCTAACACTTGTCTGTACATAGTACCCAGATCATCATAGTTTTTACCATCTTCGGCAGTCCATGTGATGAGGTTGGGTACAATTCTTTTTAAGTTTTTGATTCCGTAGGTACTAGCCAGTACGGCATCATCACCAAGATCTTCAGTTTGCGAGCTTGGATCAATAACTCCAAACTGTTGTTTCCCGAATCGATACATAGGATCATTTTGATGTTTGAGTATCCAGCTGTCGAGTGTCTTCTTCTCTTCTTCGGCAGTTAGAGTAAGTATTGGTCGATATCCCCATCGTATAGCATGCTTATCATAGATACCAATATTAGGCATTAAGGCGACATCGCCATCTCCCGGTTGAGCAACATAATTAAATCTTGCATAGTCCATTATCGATGGTGCTGTACCATATTTTTTAGTAAACACAGGATCTCTTAGGGACTCTACAGGATAGGCAACACTGCTTCCCATATTATGTGGTAATCCCAAGGTGTGACCTACCTCATGAGCAGATACAAACCGAATTAATCTTCCCATCACTTCATCCTTAAAGGTCACATTTTGTGCCTCTGGATTGATTGCTGCGGTTTGTACAAAAAACCAATTGCGTAATAAGGTCATTACATTATGATACCAGTTGATATCACTCTCCAGGATCTCTCCCGATCTGGGATCACTCACATGAGGTCCATTGGCATTTGGGATAGGAGAGGCCAGGTAGCGCACTACAGAGTAGCGCACATCCTCTGGGCTCCAATCGGGATCTTCTTCTACTGTGGGAGGGTCTTTGGCGATAATAGCGTCTTTAAACCCAGCCTCTTCGAAGGCAACCTGCCAGTCTTCGATCCCTTGCTTAATATAGGTTCTCCATTTTTTTGGGGTCGCACGGTCGATATAGTATACGATTTGCTTTTTGGGTACTACCAATTCGCCTCGTTTAAATTTTGCAAGATCTTCATCTTTTACCTCTAACCTCCATCGATCCAGGTAACGTACGGTTTTACTTTCTTGTGCTGCTAATCCATAATCGGTTTGTCCGCGGGCAAACCATCCAACACGCTGGTCAAAATATCGACGTCTCATAGGTGTTTTAGGAAGCAGGATCATAGAATTACTCATTTCTAATGAGATAGATTCTGTACTGGTGTTAGAAGGTGGCTCGGCAGCACTATAGGTTTTTACATGACGAGTTTCAATATTTAATGGGTAACTTCTAATTGTATCGATATACGATCTGGCGGCATCTAACTTTGAAATCTTATACTGCTTTCGTCTACTACCAGGAAATCCTAGAGGTTTTACGTCTGTTTTAAACAGATCGGTAACCTCGATCACTGTTGCATTCTTTACTGCATTAGTAGAATCTTTATAAAATGCTTTAATCGGAAATGCATATAACACCGGTTCGAAATTAGAATTCTCTACAGCTTCATGAATCGGTAAAGAATCTGAAGCAAAGATCTGATGTGATACGACGCGAAGTAATATCTGCTTGTTTTTTCGTTGCCAACGCAATACTTGGGTATTTTGTTTTCCGCCACCAAAACCAATCCCCGTAGCGGTTTTGGCAATACGCGTTACCATAAGCATCTCCCGATTAAACAACGAATCCGGGATCTCATAATAGTATTTACTGTCTATATTATGAACGGTAAATAAACCTTTGTCGGTTTTGGCCTTTTCGGTAATGACTTCGCTATAAGGCTTAATCTTATCTTTGTCTTTACCAGGTTTTTTGGCATCGGCCATAGGGGTTTTTCCTTTTTTGGGTTGAAGAACAGAACAACCACTAGTGGTGATTACTACTAAGCATAGAAGCAATCTAAATGTATTTTTGAGCATGTGAAGAATTTTTAATCGGCGGAAGGTAATAAAATAAGCAACCGGCATATGTGAAAGTAAGGTTAAAGGTAGATTGGTAAAGGGTGTAACCTCTGTTAATTGTGAATTTGTTATGAATTTTGTTGTCGTTTATATCTTTAAAAACCTATACCGTACCCTTCGAGAACCTCAGGGTACAGTATAACTTGTCACTCCAGACTTGATCTGGGATCCACTTTTTGAAATGCGGGATTCTGGATTCCGGATCAAGTTTAGAATTACAGGATATCTATAGTACGGTACATCACATCCGAGCTAATAAACATGTACCCTTCGGCTACGCTCAGGGTACGTTAAAGATATTCTCTCGGGATTGAGTGCGTGTACACTTCGGTGCATAGGTCGAAATGCATTTTAAATACTATGCTCAATTAATTAATACTTTATTATGTACTGGTCTTTTAATTCAACAACGCAGGAAGAATATACTTTTCAAATATTTCACGTGATTGATTACCTTTCCTATTCCTATAATTTCCTGCTGTTATCACAACTACGGATTCCAGCGCTGGAACTATAAAAATGAATTGCCCTCCTGCGCCTCGTGCTTCAATAGATATAATTGCTTCTTCATTGATGATATAAGTGTCATGCCACCATAGATAACCATATTCATTTTTATCTCTTCTATCCTGCAATCTTGTATGTTTCTTGAAAGACTCTCTTATCCAATTTTCTGAAATAATTCGTTTGCTATTCCATACACCTTCATTTAGATAAAGTTGCCCAAACTTAAGCATATCCCTTGGGGTTAAATGATACCCACCTCCAAAATAAGGTATGGCTTTTGTATCGTCGGTATTCAATATGTAATTTGTAATTCCCAGAGGTGAGAAAAGCTTATCAGCCATATAAAATTCTAAGGGTACATCTAATCGATTACTTAAATAAACGCCAAGTAAAAATGGGTTTGCAGACCCATAATCGGCATAAGTTCCAGGATCTTTTACCATAGGTGCTTCAAGTACTGTTTTTAACCAATTATTTGATTCTTGGTAGTACTCTTCATATGCTTTGTTATTTACATCTAATCCAGAACTCATCGTCAATAAGTCTTTGATGGTAATTTTGGATTTTAAGGCATCTTTTGTATACTGATATTCTTGAGGGATAAAATCATATAGTTTTTTGTCGACACTCTCTATAATTTTATCATCAATAGCTATACCGATGATGGCAGATGAGATACTCTTTGAGGCAGAACGCATACCATGCGGAATATTAACATTGAAACCTCCAAAATATTTTTCATAAGTGATTTTACCATTTTTTGCAATGAGTACTCCCTCTATTCCGACTAGACTATCGTTACGAATACCTTCTTCCATTTTTTGTAGTACTAATCCATTTTTTGATAACTCCCAGCCGTCATTTATTTGAGAATTCTTATCTATTGAAGCAGTCTTTTTATGCTTTGTGATTTTTTTAAATGATGTTTTTGTAATAAAATTCCCTTCTAGACTAATATTTAATACAACTTCAGAGGGTTTTAATAGGCCTTCAAATTCAAGGCCTGTATTAGAATCTGTAAATGAAATAGAATTATTCTTTTTCTTAAAATTATTGCACCAGAGATTTCCAAGAATTGGGTAAGCTCGATATTCATCATCAGATCCACCACCTTCTTTTATAGTTAAACGCAAAGATTGAGGCTGTAGATAATGAATTATTGATAGATTCCACTTCCCTTCAAAACGATCTCCTCTTTTATAGAGTTTAGCAGGGTACAAATATCTCTTTGATTTCATAAAACCGTTTATTTCTGATTGCCCGTCATTAACTATTCCACTAAAAATAAGGTTATCACCTAATGCAAGATTGATTCTATTATCAAATTTGAATTTTTTCGTTATAATTTCTTTGTTATTTGAAAGTGTAAAAACTGCATCTTCTTCACTCAGTTTTTTAACGATTATGTCTAGATTAAGGGCGTCTTTGTTCGTTGTTTTTCCTTCCCATTCTCCTATAAAATCTACTATATTTTGTTGAGCACAGCTTGTAAAAAATGAGAAACATAACAAGAGTGATAACGTTAAATTTTTAAACATAATTTAAGTTTTAATTGGGTTCAAAAGTAACATATCGATATTTACAAAAATTGTATCAGATTAACATTGCTATTTTTTATGCAATTCTTTTCGGTAGAAACTGGGATTCATATTAAAATAGGAGTTAAAGACGCGGTTAAAATGGCTTTGATCAGAAAAACCTGTTTGATATGCAATTTTGGTCAACGAGTTATTTGGGTCGAGCAGTAGAGGTATAGCTTTCTTTAATTTATGTTGCCTTACATACTCTCCAAGACTTGTAGAGAGATATTTTGGGGCTGCCCTTGAGATATGAACGGGATGTATTCCTAGTTGATCCGAAAGGTATTGCAAGCTAAGGTTTGAATTATCGAAATGAAGTAATTCTTTTAGATCATTTATCCAGTTAGGAATATTTTTGAGATTGGTTTCTATTAACCCACTTAATGCTTCACAAATTTGTAATAATAGAACTTCTACTGAAACTTCGCTGTATTGATCAGAGTTTATAAATTCATAATATAATTTTGCAAAAAGAAAATGTACTTGCGGGTTTTGAATTAATAGACTCCCTTCAAGTAAATCCAAATCTATTCCATTAGTATCCAACCATTTTTTTTGAAATTCTAAATGAAAACCATTAGCATTTTTAGAATGTTTAGAGCCATAATGAACTTCTTGCCAATTATTAAACATTAAACTTCCTGATGGGCACAAGGTCTTCACTTTCTTATTACAATCCATCATATCACCATTTAGAACATACCAGAAATATGGGTTTTCGTGGTAGTGCCAGTCTGTTCTATCTTTTTTATAATCGTATTGCGATAGCAGAATCCCACCAAATGATTTTTCAGAATCCTTTATTCCATAATATTTTCCCTTAGTTAATATCTTCATTCTAAGTCGGGCTTGTGCATTACGTTTAATATTTATGTCGTAACAGAGTAAAGTTACAAAACCATAGACAAATCTGTGTTTTTATATAATATAGCGCTCACATTTATCATTTTATGTAGGCGCTGAGTATTGTGTTACACAGATTGCAAATGCACGTTGTCGTTTTTTTTGGTTTGTTATTATTAATGTGAATAGGGGATAGATAGGCGATCCCAATCCAAATTGGTAATTGCATTGAGATTTTCTCTGCTAATAGGTAAAGCATAATTATTCTGAAACCAAACAATTACTAGTGTTGAACTATTTTCTAGATCATTAATTTCTTCATATCTAAACCAACCAATACATACGATTTTGGGTAATTCTTGATGCCTTTCTCCCTTTTTATTGATCCATTCTGATTTGATTTCTTGTTTAGGTTCTATAACATGAACAGGTATTTTTTTCCACCTTTTTCTCAAATCTGTTTTTATCCTTTCTATTTCTCTGTTATTATAACTTTGAGTAGGAACACCTTCTACTAACCTATCATAAATCTCCCACTGCGTTAATCGGAAAAGTCCAGCCTTTCTATTATTTGAGATTTTGAATTTCATAGAGGATATGATATCACCAAATATACGAATCGAAGTAATTAAATATATCTAGACATGTATTGCATGAATTACAAATATACGTTGTCTGAATCAAGTAGAATGCTTTTGAGGGTGTATACATCTCGGTATATACAAAACGAGTTGCAATGTATTATACACGTTTTTAACTGCAGTTCTCCTTTACCTTTTCCAGTGCTTTTGGAAATGTGGTTTTCATAAAGTCCAGATGCTCATCAAGGACATCTATTTCAACATTAAGGGTGTTACTGTCTGCTCCATCGGTAAGGGTATAAATTTCTGTAGCGCCCGACCAGGCTTTTGTTTCATCATCAATAGGTTGTTCCTCTCCCTTTACGACATTTCCGATATGCTTAAATCTCATGATTTTATTAGGAATGTGTGTTTCGATGATGCTGTAGATACCACTTTGATCAGGAGAAAGGAATACTACCTTGCTGCCTTCTTTCCAATTATCGGTAATAGCATAAGAACCTTCAAAAAATACACTAGTCCAATCACGGTAGTAGTTATCCTTCCATAATGCGTCCCAAATCTTCGTTTTCTCTGCCTTAATATCTATTGAAAATTGTAATCTGTTTATCTTCATAATGTAAGATTAAGTTTGAAATTAACGATAGCGAAGCACAAATGTTCGCTAAGATATATGGTTTACACAAGTTAAAGATTAAGTGTTTACACTAAAATAGTTTTTAATCTTGTGGTTTGTTTCTTAATTGTTTTTCAATTTTCTAATCAACTCTAATGATGATGCATTTAGCTTAGTATTACCACGATTGTAATTTCTCATCAGGATCACCCCATATTGACTTTCTTTTTCAAATTGAAGTGAGCAAGTGTACCCGGCAACTCCTCCACCATGTCCAACTGTTGAAATTGTATTATCCTGATACAGGAAAAAGCCTAAGCCGTAATTCCCATTTGGAGTGTGGTTTCTTTGCATTATAGCCAAATTTTTTTGGCTTAGTATTTCTACAAGCCCCATATTGCAAGCAATAAATTTTGCCAAATCAATTGGAGTTGAATAAATACCGCCATTGGGTACTTTATATCCTCGACCCTTATGTTCTAATTTGGATTGAGTATTAATTTCACCTATTGATTTATGCTTCATGCCTTTTGCTAGATTAACAATCTTATTTTTGGGTACAATAAAATAGCTGTTATTCATGTTGAGAGGGTTGAATATTTTATCCTTAACCAATTCGATAAAAGACTTTTTTGCTGCACGGGATAGTGCTAATCCCAATATTCCAAAACCAATATTCGAATAACTATATTTCTCTCCTGGTTTTGATTGAAATGATGTTTTTGGAATAGACTTTAAAACTTTACTTTCCCATTCCCCAATGGGGCCAGAAGCAGCTTTTTCTAAATTGGGTTCTCTAATTAAGCCCGAAGTATGACTAGCTAGTTGTAAGAAAGTGATTTTTGTAGAATCTGAATAACCACTTAACTCACTTATTTCGGGTAAATATTTTTCTATCTGCTCATCTAATTCAATTGTCCCATCTTGAACCAATTGCATCATAAGAAAGGCAGTAAAAGATTTAGAGATTGAACCTATACGATAAATGGTAGTGGAATCAGCCTTTGTATTAGTATTAATGTCTACTAATCCATAAGCACCAGACCAAATAATTGAATCTCCTTTTACTATTGCAATTGAGATATTCCCCTTAACATTATCATCCTCTAGGTCTTTTTTTATTCTGTCTGTAAATTCGTTAATTATAGTTTGAAGATCATTTCCTTCTCGCAACTGTGCATTTGAAAAGGTATAAAATCCAGCTAAAGCAATTGTCAATATTGTCAATAAAATCTTATTCATAGGATTGTTTTAAGCTGATTTAAATTGAACATAACATTGGTATATGCACCAGTACATAGATGCCTTGTATTGCGCAGATTGCAAATCTGCGCTGTCGGGTTAGGCCTATGCTTTATAGGTATTGTTGTACCCCGCTTTATATCGATTTTTCATAAGCTTCAGAGATCCAGTTTTTTAATTCTTTGTCAATTTCTGACTCTTCGGATAACCGAACTCTATGCGTGCACATTGTTCCGAATGGCCCAGAGTTTTCAAGTCTATCTGTAGTTGGTTTGTCTTTTAGTTTAAACCCCAAGTCAATTCTTGTTTTGGTAGCCGGCTTAATTAAAACGAATTGTCTTTTTCTAATAATACTAACACTTCCTTTTTTCGGGGTAATGGTTATATCTGAACCTAATGATGTAACATAGTCAATTAGTTTCTTATAAACCGGAATCAGATTTTCTTTCCCTTTATATTGGGCGCCCACTAAATCATCAGGAGAGTTATTTTCTTCTTTGGATAAAGTTACAATTGTATTAGCAAACCCATGCGTCACACTATGTTCTGTCTTTAAAAACTTAACTCCTTCAGAATGTTTAGTAAAGGATTTTTCTTTAAGAATTGCTTTCCATTCATCTAATGACTTACCTGTTTTTTCAGGCATATTGTCAATCATAGTTTGTAATGCTTTATCCATTTTTAATCTATTAGTTACATGAGTTACAACAAATAGTATGTGTATACCAGTACATGTATACTCGTTTGTGTTTGTTTCTCAATTGTTTACAGGTACTTTATTTGTTTAATTACCCAAAGCTACCATTATCTT
>NZ_JACB01000043.1 GCF_000520975.1 Aquimarina megaterium XH134 | reverse complement strand
AGATCAGAGTTTTTGATTTTTATACTAAAAGCTGGTTTTGCTGTTTATGCTTTAAAAATCATTTAATTCATCGGTGAGAACTTATTTTTTCAGGTTATTGTATTTAGATACCCATATACTATATAACTACTTTAGTAAAGAATATACATCTGTTCGCTTCATGATGTATTCAAATTGTATATCCGTTTAGATACTTAACTATTATTTTTTATAATCTTTAAGTGGAAAAAGCTTTTTGAAAGTAAATTTTATAAATTAACAAGGGGTTAAAAATAGAGAACTTGCTTACCAAAGAGCTAAAACGGATATATAAATTTGATTTGAATAATAAAAAAGAAAATGAAAAATCAAATTACTTTTATATAACAAATAAATATTTTAAGACAATAATAAAATACACATCATCAAAACATATGTTAAATCAAACCCGTTGTATATCAAAATAATTATTTCGAACAGTATTGATGTTTTTTTATCAAAAAATCTTTTGTGCTAGGTAGATGTCAAGAACAGTGTTTCTAGTGAGTTCTTTATTATCTAAACTCGATAAGATTCATTAAACTAACGAATTCTAATTAAAATACACAACGGGTTGTTGTATACAATGATAAAAAGTTAGCTTTTGATAACTTCTCTTGTTTTGATCAATGAAAAATAGTATTTTCAATAATCAATTGTTTATGAATAGAATGCAACCTACAGAACTTATTATAGCTTTGCAACATAAAAATCAAGCAGCTTTTAAAAGTATTTATGATATGTATTCTGAAAATGTCTTCGGTATTATTCATAATATATTAAGAGACGAAGTGTTATCTGAAGAAGTGTTACAAGATGTGTTTATAAAAATATGGAATAATGCAAATTCTTATTCTGAGAAGAAAGGACGGTTTTTTACCTGGATTCTTAATATAGCGCGTAATGCAGCTATTGATAAGACGCGATCTAAAAATTTTAAGAATGCTTCGCAAAACCTTACTGCCGATTATTTCGTAGATATACTGGAGGACAAAACTAATTTTACCAGTAAAATAGATAGTATAGGGATTAAAAAATACATAGCCGCATTAGAACCTCTTTGTATAAAAGTAATAGACTTGTTGTTTTTTAAAGGGTATACACAAAAAGAAACTGCGGAAAAACTTGATATTCCTTTAGGAACAGTTAAAACGAGAAATAGAATTTGTATCAATAAATTAAAACAAGTATTAGAAGTATAGTAGTACATGGATATTAAAGCATACATAGCATCAGGTATTTTAGAACTATACGTCTATGGTTCACTCTCTGAAAAAGAGAATACCGAAGTATATAAGGTACTACAAAAATACCCTGAAGCGGTAAAAGAGGTAGATCGTATAGAAAAAGCTTTACATCAACTTTCTAGTGCAGCCGCTCCTACTCCTACAGCACCAACATATACTAAAATTAAAAATCAAATTGAATCTGCGAATACCGGCGATGTAATCTCAATTACTCGAAAACGCAATAACATACCCACATATATCGGTTGGGCAGCATCTGTAGCTTTATTAATTGGATTATTTGTTCAGTTTAATAAGAACAGAACATTACAACAACAACTTGTAACCAATCAAACAGAAAAAATACTTTTAGAAGGGAAAATAAATGTTGTCGAAGAAGATCTTTCTAAAACTAAATCTTTATTAAGCGTATTGAGAAATAAAGATATTATACAAATTCCATTGCAGGCACAACAGATTGATCCTACTGCATATGCTGCTGTATATTGGGATAAAGATAAACAAACCGCTTATATCGATGTAGCAGGTCTACCAACTCCCCCACCAGGAAAAGTATATCAAGTATGGTCACTAAAACTTGATCCATTAACACCTACTAGTATGGGAATATTGGATGAATTTAACAAAGATGACACTAAAATTTTCATGTTAAACAATCCCAACAAATCCGAAGCCTTTGGGATAACTCTAGAACCTGAAGGCGGTAGTGAATCTCCTACTATGGAGCAATTATACACATTGGGGACTGTAGCGTCGTAATTCTAACGCACTGATATAAATCAACTGGTAAAATTCTAATTAGATATTTTCATTTATTATAATGATAGGTCGAAATAAAAATCATATACATAACGTATAAAGTAAAAAACACTGAGATTTAATGAGCTGGCACCTATATCTTTTATCCTTGATCTTCGCTATTGCCGGAGTTTTTCATCTAATTCGTCCTAAGGCATTCATGAGAATAATGCCATTATATATTCCGTATCATAAGCTATTGGTTTATCTAAGTGGTATTGCTGAAATTCTTGTGAGTTGCGGTTTATTATTTACAACAACCAGAACAGTTTCTGCCTGGAGTATAATTTTTATGCTCATTCTATTTTTTCCAGTTCATGTACATATGCTTAAACACAAAAAAGCAAGTTTAAACTTACCAAAATTTATTTTAGTCATTAGATTGTTACTTCAATTTGGTTTGATCTATTGGGCCTATCGTTACCTTTAGTTTTTTGTTCATACTATGGTTATATTATCATTCTGGTCAAAGATTAAATATCAAAAAAACGAAATAAGAAAAGCCCATTTGCGCCCCTGCAAACAAGCTTTTCTAAACATCAAAAAACAAACAACAATTAATAAATTGAGGTTATTTCATAATTAATACCGCTTAACACAATATTAATTTTCACACTTAAAAACTATATGTTACTCCTACTTTAGCAAAAAAAGGTGTACCGGGAGTAAAGTGTATTTCTTCTATCGATTCAGATTCATTAAACAATCTGGATTCGGTAGCAAATTGCGTTTCGTTCCATTCACTGTTAAATAAGTTTTCTACGGTAACTCCAATGTTAAAGTTATTCCATGTATAATTAACATTTGCATCGACAATGGTATAGCCTTTTGCTACAATACTATTGTTTTCATTTGCAGCTCGATCTCCCAAATATCGGTATCTAAATCCACCAGAAAAGTTGTGTATCTTATCAAAAGTGATTCCTCCTGCAGCTGTAAACTTTGGAGCCAATGGTATGTGGTCTTCTCCCATAGGTGCATCCAAACTTCTGGATTTTGTGTACGTAATATCTGTGTCAAAATATAGCCAATCCTTAATTTGATACCTAGCACTTAGATCTAGTCCTAATCTTCTTGTTTTACCACTCGGTTCTACAACACCTTCATCCCCGACATACACAAATTCCTGATCTAGTTTTAAGTACCAAAATGCCGTATTAAAAAATAGTCTTGAAAACGGTTTCCAGTTTAACCCTACATCCATCGAATACGCTTTGGGCAATATTTCTTCGCCTTGCTGTGCTACTACTACCCTGGTATCATTACCATGAAAACCAATTCCTGATTTTAAGAAAACATTCAGGTTATCTGTAGGGTCATATGAAAATTGAAGTTTTGGAGTAAGAATGCTTTTTGTATTGGATTGCGTCTCATAATTCGATAAAAGTGCATCTTCATATATATATTTAAAATAATCTAATCGAAGCGCTGGTGTTATTTTTAGTTTTCCGAAGTCAAAAGTAGTTTCAACAAAACCATATGCATTAGTTTCATTCACATTTCCTAAACTTACATTTTGCAGTGTCTGTGCTCTATTACGAGTTCGGGACAATTCATTATCAGCAATAGCATCATTGCGAACCCCTATTCCTGCATTAACATCAACATTAATATCATTCCAGGAGAAAAATGATTTTAATTTGCTATTGAACCCAAAAATGTTACGGTCTTCTTTTTGTTTGATCTGGTCACCATTAACAGGGGCATTAAGAAAAAAAGTAAAATTAGAATACAACTCAAAATCATAATGAGCATAATAGGCATTGGTTTTGAATGTAGTATTATCAGATATAAATTTATTATAATTAACATTAAAATTCGTTCTCGATGTAGTACCCCCTTCAGTATCGTCTATTGCACCAAATCTGGTAATTAAACCTTGTTCTACTGCTCTGGTTGGAATCTGACCCGAAGCATCCCATCTACTGGTAAAATGAGATCCGGATACCGATATCTTATTATTATCAGAAAGCTGTGTTGTATATTTAGTAGCTAGATTAATCCTGTTAAAATTCTGTCCTGACTCAAAAGGACCATCGCTTTCGAGATATTCTAATGCCAAAATCATATCTTCTTTTGCCGAAGCTTCAAAAAGATTAAATAAACCAACCGTTCTAAGGGTATTAAAATCTCCTGCCTCTATTTTGATTTGATTTTTTCTAAACCTTTCTTTGGTATAAAAAGACACATACCCTGCAGTATTAAAGTTTCCTTGATCTGCATAGTAAGCACCTTTACCCAAGTCTACCTTATCTATAGTTTCTGGTATTACAAAATGAAGGTCTGCATATCCTTGTCCGTGGGCATGAGAAACCATATTCGCTGGCATTCCATCTACAGAAATAGCAATATCGGTACCATGATCTACATCAAAACCTCTAAGAAATATTTGCTCTGCTTTTCCTCCTCCTGCATGTTGCCCTATAAATAGACCAGGAACCTTACGAAGTACTTCCTGAGAAGAATTAACCGGATTGGTCCTCATATCTAGTTTAGTGATGAGCTGAAGTGGGTTTATTTCTTGCTTTATGATCAATTCATCCAGCTGAAAAATCTTATCTTTTAATATAATCGACTGTTCTTTATTAAAATCTTCTCTTCTAACCACTAATTGTTGGGTTTCGAATCCTAACAAACGAATGGTTAGTGTATCCCCAACAGAAACATTATCTAAAACAAATTTTCCGTTTTCAAGGGTATGTGTATGATTTTCTGATGTCGTATTCAAAACATATGCTCCATCTAGAGGATTAGTAAAAGTGTCCTGAATCTTACCTTTTATAGTTTGGCTTTGTACATAACCAAAACAAAAGATCATTAGTATATAAATACAGTACTTCATGTGTTTTTGGTTATAGTTTTATAATACTTTTAGATAATACAGGTCCTAACTCGTAACTACTCTCCAATAGTTCTTGCTTTATAGCTTTTACTTTATCGAGCATACCATTGGCTTTATAAATCTCTGCGATATGATAATTAGCTTCTGGTTCAAAAGTTTTATCGATGATATGTTCTTGTGCGATTTCTAATGCTTGTTTATAGTCTCCCTTAAGCGTAAGGATATATGCTTTTAAATCATAGGTTTCTGGCGTTGGCCGATTAGCAATCTCTCTTTCTGCAATCTGCAAAGCTTTATCAAATTCTTGGTGTTCTTCTGCCAGAAGTAATGCATTGTAGGCATTATACATATCGCCATACCTATGATCATCAACAGTCTCTTGATAGGCAGCAAGACTTTGGTGTTTGTTTTTTTTGTTATTCTGAAATTCGGCAATTTCAGCTTTTAATAAGTAGTAATCAGGATTTTGATGGGCCTCTATCACGGCATCAATAATTCTTAACGCTTCATCTGGATTCTTCTCGTATGAATAGGCAATCCATGCAATTCCTTTTTTGGCATATCCATTTGAAGGGTCTATTTCTAATGCTTTTAAATAATGGTCATACGAATCCTTAATCCTACCAGCATGACCATAATAATCTGCAATATTTGTATATGACCATAGGATTAGACTTTGGTTTTTACCGCTTTCTGCAATCGATTTTGCCTTTTCCATATAGCGTATCGTAGCATCCAGGTTACCTTTATAATCATTCCATTTTGCCAATCGAATTAAAAAATTGTAATCACTTGTATTTGCAACACTTTCTAAATGTTTTTCTGCTTCGTCAAACTCTCCTAATTCCATAGAGACATCAAACAATACTAATCTAGATGCGGTATTAGGATTTAATATAAAAGCACCTTCTGCCGCTTTTTTTGCTTCATTAAATCGATGTTGAGAAATAAAATTCTGTGCCAATGCCAACAAGTATCCTTCTTTTTTTATAACGGCTACAGCTACAGATTTGAGGAGTACTTGTTCTGCCTTTTTAAGATGTTGTATATCTCCTGTATATTGAAATAACTGTGAATAGACTCCCGTTGCACGAGACATAGCAAGAATTTGTGTACTATCTTCTTTTATTCTGTTATTCCAGAACTGTAATTCTTTTTGAGCTTGTTGAGCTTTTGGATTTTCTTTTTTCTGAAGATATGCTTCATAATCCTGGGGGCTGGTAATGATATTTTTTGATTTCTGACATGAAACAACAATGCATACCATAACCATTACATATATTATGTTTATTAATTTCATCTTTTTTGTTTTTTGAAGTTTTTGTATTCGAGGCAATTTTAGGATTGTCATAAAGAACGAAGTCGATGTTTTAGAATATAATACGGGGTAATTTCTCGACTTCGTTCGATTATGACTAGATAAGCAGGGGTTATATTTTAAATGTTAGTTAGGGTTTTCTAAGTATGGGAATGAAGCTAAAGCATTTACTGATGAAGGTACTCCATCACTAACCAATAATGGTAAATCTTCTACACCATCTCCATCAAGATCCTGGCCGCTAAATCGATCTCCATTCATTCCTCCAAACATAAGGGTTAAAGAAACATCGATCACATCATCGCTTAAATTTCTACCTGTAAGTACATTAGCTCCATCAAAATAAGTCGTTGGTCCATCTGGTGCTACCCATAATACATCTGTAGCTAGAATAGTAGTTAATGTTGCCGCATCAAGACCTAATATATTATTTTCATAGGTTACGCCAAATGCAGCATGAAGATCATTTAAACGTTGTAAAAATGCCGGTTGAAATGCTGCTCCTTGCTCAGAAGGAATCGTAACATTAAAATTGTTTTTAGTATCATCGGTTCCATTAAAAACAGTATTAATACCTGGTCTTCCCATTTGATCTACCTGAACAAATGTCCCAGAAAAATCTATCTGTACTGGTGGTGGGATTACTACTCCACCATCATCATCTTTGTTACAACTGCATACTCCAATGGCAATTACAAGAGTGGCTACTATATATTTTATATTATTTAATTTCATCATGTTTGTATTTTTAAAAAATTTATCTTCTTATTATTGTTTTCTTTTTGCTTCTACCCAGGTGTTGAATACTTGTACTCCTGTTCCTGCAGGATGATCAAAAGTTCCTCCTAATAATGTATTAGGTACTTCTACTACTATAGACAATACATTGGTTCCAAGAAAATCATCAGTACCCGGATCGTTAAATCCACCCGCTGGTGCTGTAGATGTTCCCGCGATTACTTGATTAAACTCACTAAAAGCAAAGAAGAACGGATCTTTACGAAGACCTGCAAAATAAGAGATCCCATTAGCAGTTGCCGTAGTTGCGTTTGCTCCCGTACTAATTGCTACCTGACCTAAATATTCAGTTTTATCATCGATAGTACTGTTTAATCCTGTTGTACCTGGGGCATAAGGCCCAAAGAAATACATCACATCATCTCTAGGAATAGCTTGTAGCACCAAATCTTCTACCTGATCTCCAGTATTATCAATGTTGATCTCTACTAATACATTTTCATCAAATTGAGCAGTAGCTCCCGGTGTCAAAAGCCCTTGTACATTTGCGACAAAAACGGTGTTGTCTGGGTTTGCTCCTTCAAAAGCATAAACATCTGTGATGTCTGCAGTACCCCCGGCAACACTTGGAGCATCTAAATGATCAGCAGCCATTAGTACTATTCCTATTGAAAGGAGGCCGCCAATAATAAACAAGTTTGTTTTTTTAATAATGTTCATTTTTTTTATTTTAAAAGTTTACGGCCATACTTACGAAGGTGATTAGCGTATGGTTTTTTTAGAAGAGTTAAAAGATTGTTAAAGTTAAATTGTGAGATATACTACTATATAACGTAATAGGAAAACATGATTTAATCGAAAAAACATTATTCAAGAATTTAGCTATACCTTGTTTTTACTTCATTTCTAAAAATCCGTGGTTTTTTAACAAAAAAACGCATGTTATACCTCTCTTCTTAGCTGTTTTTGGGATACTTTATTTAGAAATAAAAAAGCTGTTTAGCTACCTTTAGAAAAATAGAAACTATTCGTTTTACGCTTCTCTGGATTAGACATGTGTGTCACGTATTATAGTATTCTATTATAAAAACATTAACCTAAATATATTTCCCAATGATTAAAAACATTTTAAACGTAGAAAAAATTAAAATTTTAAAAAAAGAAGAACAAAAGTCTGTTAATGCCGGATCTTTTGCTTCTGACTGTTTGCCCGAAATTCGCCCATGCCGAAGCAATGAAGATTGCTGTACTACCTGTAATACAACTGGTATATTTAAAGGTTTATGTGCTTTTTAGTTAGTGAACTTATAGAACTAAACACAATATTAATCTAACTATTAGCTACTATTCTTATGCTTACTGCTGGTTTAAAAGAATAAATAAATTAACCTTCAAATATTCATACAATGATTAAAAACATTTTAAACGTAGAAAAAATTAAAGTTTTAAAAAAAGAAGAGCAAAAAAGCATTAATGGCGGTTCTTTATCATTCGATTGCATACCACAGATTATAGATTGTGATAGGCATAGAGATTGCTGCTCAGGAAAATGTCACCTTCACTGGGGCATATGTGCCTTTTAATGTAAAATAGTTCCCATTAAGAGGAATCATTTACAATGAATGAGTTTCTCTTAATGGTCTTTTATTTTATCCAAATCATTATTGCTTACAATTTGAGTTCAAGAGAAAAGTAACCATAAATAATAAAGTAATATTCTTCTCAAAAAAATCTAAGAAGATATTATACTATGAAAACAGATAGCATAACATAAGAGATTATGATAGATATATACATTGTTTTTAAATCACTACTATTTATGTCATTATAGCCTTAATTTTTACTGAAATTATAAAATCAACTTCGTGAAATAACCTTTCTGTAACTCCTTTACTCGTTCAAGCAAAAACCATTTCAAAAAAACTTGATTTTCCTGAAAAATTGCTGTTTTTCAGGAAACTACTCATCGTTATTTTCAAAACATAACTATAAATTTACAATAGAAAAACACATCACGTTATCCTCTTGGTGTGATTTAAAACTTTTATAATCAATTTAGAATATTAATGACCGATCAACAAAATTGTCTAATAAAGACCGAAGAACGAATACACAAATCAGAAGTATTATTTTATCATTTAGAAGAGTATACAGAAAATAACAAAAAAGAATATTCTCTAATTAGAGTTAAAGTATTTGACAATTGGAAAAGAGAAAAATATCATAACGGTAGATGGCATCCAATTCAAAATATTAAGAATTATTATCGTAATCAAAATCCTGGTATATTTATCAGTGAAAAAGAAGCTGTAGAAATAATGATATTAATTGATCATCAAGAGCAATAACAACTTTACGATGAAAAATGAAATGTAAGGAGCTAAATCAGAAACAGAATTTTAATTACTTGAGGATGTAAATTCTCTCAGCTCATAGAAATACACTCTTCTTTATTTTTCAAAACCTATATAATTAAAAATAAAACTTAAACACCAACAGGTCAAATAAGGATATCACTACCATTCATTAATCGCCTTAAAATCTTAGGTAAAAACATCACAAAAAACTCAATTCACCGGAAAAACACTTGATTTTCAGTACGTTTATCATTAGTATATTCGTAATATAACCATAAATTTATAATAGAAAGCACGTCCTTTTGTTTTCTTGATAAGATTTAGAACTTCAATAGTTCATGTAGAACATTAATGACAAATCAACGAAACTGTTTTATAACGATGAAAGGAGAAATTAACAAATCAGAAATACTTCTTTATCACTTAGAACAATACTATACTAATGGTAAAAAAAGGTATTCTTTGATTAGAGTTATTATAACTGATTCGTGGAAAAAAGAAGAGTATCATGCAGGTAAATGGCAACAATTTTATGGTACTACAAGAAATTATCCTGAATCACACCCTGGAGTTTTTATCGATGAAAAAAGAGCAGTAGAAATAATAAAGTTAATTGATCTACAAGAACAAGAGAATGATACTACAAAAAGACATCACTAAAATAATTATTTGTTTGATATCATGTGCTTTTTATTAGAATATTCAAATTCTCGGTTTATTGACCCAAAAAAACATCCGATGATAAGATAGTGTATACTTTTATAGACAAACAGTGTTACAGCTCTACAAAAAAACGGCGGAGGTTGATGATGGGATTATTCGTAATACAAATGAAGTTAATCTACAGTATATTTCTCAATTTTTAGAAAATTCTATCGATAATGGGCACGTTCTAATTGCGCTTATACATCACAAGATTGTTGGTGAAATTCATGCATATACACCAAGTATTTATACTTTTCAGCACATATTAACAGATATAACAATAGTAGTTGACCCAAATCATCTGAAAAAAGGAATTGGACGAAAATTATTCGAACTATTTTTAGAAGATGTAAAAACAGACGTAACTCATATCTTTCGGATCGAATTATACACCAGAGAACACAATGATCGAAATGTGAAATTTTATAAAAGCCTTAGTTTTATTAATGAAGGAAGGCAAAAGGACAAAATATTTATTTCGAACTCAAATTTGAAACCCCACTACATATGGCTTGGTTCAATCCTAATTATAAATAGAACGCATCTTGACTTTTTTCATTTGACCAAAAAATTAAGATTTTTTTGTAGAAAATTATAAAAAATCAAGACGAGTTCACCTAAAACCAATTTATATGTGATGTCTTCCAATATTGCTTTTTATAATGATCCCTTCTTTTACAATATCAGACAGAATAAGAGAAGTTGAAGGTATTCCGTACTGGGATATGGTATCAATAAAATCTTCTAGATGATGATGATCATAGACAATTACTTTCATGATAAGAGAAGTATCTCCCGTAACTCTGCTGCATTCTAGTATTTCAGAAAAATCTCTTATTAATTTTACGAAGTGAAAAAACTTATCGGCCGTTTTAAAACGCATAGAAATATAAGTAGATAAAGTGTATCCGAGTTTTTCGTAGTTTATTATTGTGGTATAAAATTCGATTACATCGGTTTCCTCTAATCTCTGAATTCTCTCTCCTACAGCAGATGATGAAAGTCCAATTTCACGCCCTATCTGAGCATAAGAAAATCTAGAGTTACTTTTAAGTAATTTAATTATTTTCTGATCTAACTTGTCTTTTACCATGATTCAATTTGGTTTTAAGAATCACTAAAATAATTTAGTGAAGTTTTTAATTTTAATAAAAAAGCCCCCTGCTAATGATAGTTACTTTTGTTTTTTTATTCGTATTCTTCGAGTAATCTATGAAACAAATCTGCCAGTCTAATTTCAATGAAATTAACTATTCGCTCTTCTGATTCTTTATTTTGATACATTGAGAATACTTTTACTGCATTACGTTTTTTGAGTATCATAATATCTCCTTCTGTATTTTCTATATCTTCAGGTTTTAGATTCCATAGTAATAATGACCGTAATAGTTTGGTATGAGATTCATATCTTCTCTTTAGTACCTTTTGCCGTTTTAGATTTTCTGAATCTTTTTGTTCTGTACTATTTATTTTACCAGTTAAGACGGTATATTCATCTCGTATTTCACGATCAACCTCCTGAGCTTCACGAACTAGTTTTAAATAAGCTTCATAGATTTTTTCATTATAAAATTCTATAAAGTCAAAATAAAGGTTCATTGATTTAAGATAGTTAACTGCTATCTCTCTGTATACCCGTTTATCCTTATTCTGGGTTTCTACCAGTTGTTTTCCTAATGTGATAAGTTTTCCTTTTTTATCTTCTATTAGATTTGCAAAACCTTCCTTTTTTGGAAGTGCTAGTAACTGCGGTGTAATATCTTTAGGCAAACCTTCATAGCGATACTTTCTATATTGTACCCTAATAGTATCGTTTTGCTCTTTTGGTTTTTTATTGAAATCAATTTTTGGTTTTTTAAGTCCAAAAGAGTAATTATATCCAAAAGTCGCTGTAAACTCGCTTAGATTATCATTACTACTACCGTTTCTAAATAATTGTATGAGATTAAGATTAAAATTATGTTTTTTCTTCAGCGCATAAGTCATCCCCCCTCTAAGGTTTATTATACTAATATTCGAAGTACTGTTGTTAGTGGTATTATACCCGACAGAAAATCTTGTTTGTAATGTTTTTTCGAAATACTTTTTGATAACACTTAGGTTAGGGCCCCAAGTGGTTGCGTCTTCTCTCCCAATAGTATTATAAGTCCCATTAAGAGAGGTTGTAATACTTAGGTTTCTTTTAGAAAAACCTATGGTATGTCCAAGGTTTACATTATGAAAAGTAGAGGCATCTCCCAGTCTTACTACCCCACCTTGTTCATTAGAAACATCATTTAGAGTGTAGTTCATACTTAGGTTTTGTCGAGCAGGCTTTTTTCCAGAGAGCACATAATTTATTCCTAAAACGGCTGTCTGTGATAATTGTTTATAATCGAGATTTTCTACTTGTTCGTCTAGAAGATCTCCATCATTAATGTCATCAAATTGATTTGGCTTGATATTGGTAAACGTACTAAAATTAGAATATGCTCCAGAAATATTAAGCTTATCAGATAGGTTAAGATTTGCATTTAATGCACCTACGGTACGATTTGTATTACTGTTTTTTAAATTGCTTAAATCATCTCTCTGATAACCAATATTAAATGCTAGTGCGAGTCGATCTCCAAAAAACGTATTGGATACATCTAAGGTTATATTCTCAAAATCATTATTAAAATAATATGCCCCCAGAGTTTCATATCCTGGGTCTATACGTTCATACCCCAATCCAAAGTTTATTTTTCCTACAGCATACCCCAACCGGGTACTAATAGCTTTATAAAATTCTGTAGATGCGCGATTATTAAAAAGTATTCTTACCGGAGAAATATCATTATTTTCTATTTCTTCTGCCCTAAGGTCTTTGGTGATGGTAGAGGTCGCATATTCTCCTTGTATAGTAAAATTATTCCCTAACTTAACTTCGGCTTCTACACTTATTACCAGGTTTTCCTGAGGTAATATTTGTTTCTGTTCTGGAATAGAGTCAATAGAATTTTCATCATCTTTGGCATAAAAACCAATCACTCCTATTTTGTATTTTTCTTTTTCAAAGTTTGCTTTTATTCCATACCCCACACGATTATAAGAAGGAATTGTTCTTGGATCACCATCATCATTTACTGCCTTAAGCAATCTACCTGCCATAGCACTTATTTTTAGCGAACCAGGTGGGGTAAGATCAATTCCTCCTCCCATAAACTGATGTCCATTTAAGGTAAAAGGAGAAAAACTCATGTTTACATTTCCTATATGTCCTGTAACCCATTTGTATTTTGGGTGCAAGCTTATACGGTTAAAATCAAAAGGTAACTGGTATCCTAAATTCCCTCCTTGATTAGAAAAGCTATAAGAAACAGGGATTGAAAAACTATAAATATTTATGTTAAGAGCCCCTTGCAAAAAATAAGTAAATTGTTCGCGGTTCATATTTTTATTAGATTCATAATACACTCCATTAGCAGAAATTTGCCCCGTAATTTTAAAAGGATCACTACTCTTTATATTATCATAATCAATTGTTTGACTCATCGTTAGCATAGGTAATACTAATATTGCTAGTAATTTATATATATGTTTTACATTTACGGGACTAATGGTACTCACTTATTAAAATCAAAATATTTTTTATCTGTATTAATCATATACTTCTAAAGGTATGTACGGAAAAAATAAAAAGACGGTTCTCTCATTTTCTGATTTTTATATTTGATTTTCATTTTACTCTCTTAGAGATTTATAGAGTTTATATGATATAGTGAATTTGCACAGCAGATGAATAATAGTAACTCAAAAGTCGAAGTACACACCTGATGTATTTTTTTATATCTCAATTGGTGATAAAACAAAGGATATTCTTCCATAAGAAAATGTAGATAATGTCTTCTTATCTATTACAAACTATCATCTAAATATTTGTCTAAGTTTTCTCTATTAGTATTTATAATTTCTAGTAGCTTCTTGGTATCTATGATTTGGTTATTATCTTTTAATAACGATTTAAGCTTGTTTATTTCTGAATACTTAGAGTCGTTAGATTCACTCTTAATAGCTTTATAAAAATCAAGATTGATCATTTTAAAAATTTCATAAAGGAGTTTTACATTCTTGGTAGGGGTATCTACTATCCTGAATACGCCTTTTTCAAAAACAAGTAGCTTTGTCACCGCTTTTGTTTCTAATTCACTTCCAACTATTTTATATTTAAAAATGGAATATTGCTTATTACTACTATAAAAAATATACCTAAAAATTGGCTGTACCTTATCTGTATCGATCTGTAAAGCACTAAGAATTGGTATAAAATCATCATCTGATTTCGCATTAGTAAATAAATTATCTTTATACGTATACATTACCTGGTCATATATTTCTTTTAGATAGTCAACTTTAATAGGTATCCCTTTATCAAATTGACTGTAATCTGTTCCTTGAGAAAACATTTGAAATGTAATAAATAGGGGAATTATATATTTCATATGGTTACTATTTAATGTGTCTACTTTTTATCTTTTTATTTATTCATACCAAAATATTGTTGAGTCATTAATGGATCGATGACTTTTTCTAATTCTTCCCGAGTCATCTCAGAACTTTCAGAATATATAGCTTTGGAGAAATCTAGCAGTCCTGATGCATAAATCTCTTCTATTTGATTGTCTAGTGATTTTATATTTGTTTTTTTATGCATAAAAATAGCATCTATAGAACTAGAAGACAGATAGTTAAACATCATATACATTTTAGCCATGGTTCTGGTCGCTACATAAACAAACCACTGATTGTTTTTTTTTATCAACGTACTACAGATTGGTATTTTTTTATTATTTGTAGTAATAGTATACTTTATAATTGCAAATTCATGTCCATTTGTTTCAAACATAATCTTGTTTAATAATTCTGCATATACTAGGTTTTTATCTTGTTTACTTTTTGTTTCATACCGATTAGGGTCATTTTTTATTTTATAATTATAGTTGCTTTGGTCCCATTCAAAATTTTTACTTGATAAGATAGATTGTAATGTACTTTCGGGGTATTTATTTTTACAAGTTTCGGCAGAATTACAATTGGCATAAACTTTAAAGCCTTCTGGGTATTTTGTGTAATAGAAAACATTGTTTGTAACCGGAAAACCAAATGTGGGAATACTTGCCATATATTTTTCCTGGCCAGATACCCCATACACAACAAAAAATAAAATTAGAAGCCAATTTTTTTTCATAATCCTTAAGTTGTTTATTCTTCACGTTCTTCTTCAAAAAATTCTTTGATATTAAACTTATACAACTCTAGATCGGACTGTATATCTAACTCAAATATATTATGTCTAAACGATGCCCCTGTAGTTGGATCATCAAGAGCAATGTATGCGTAAATATCTGTAACATAAGCCTCTAACCCTAAAAAATTAGAATCTCCTTTATAGGGATACTTAAGTACTATACCTGCATTAACATCTAATTTTAGTAGTACATCTTTTTCAAACAAACTAATATCTTTTGCTCCAAATTGAATACTTGGATTGATATACCCTCCTCCTGAAACATTACTATTAGCAAAAGTTTTATACTCTGTTTCAACTTCTTCTTCATATTTGATGTCGGCAGTTCCTCTCAAACCTGTTTCTATTTTCAATTTCAATTCAAACTCAGGATTCGGAATAAATGGAATTGGGATTTTGATTTTTCCGCCACACTCTAGTGTTGCAACATCAACACCACTAGCCATAAATTTAAATTGCTTCACTTTATTATAAAACCTACTCTCTTTATTTTCTTCTTTGTAGCTTTCATAAATTAACCTAAAATCTTTTTTGCGTATTAAATCTTTATAGTTATTAAAAAACGTAAGACCACATCCAAATCCTATCTTTTTTATTGCTTTTGATACTTCATTAAATTTATCAAATGACTCAAGTATTGGTTTCGCTTTACTCGTAACATCTCTTCGTATTCTTCCTGCATTAACCCATTGTACTTCAACACTCTTTTCTGTTTTATCGGGATAACCTGCACTAATTTTCGTTATTACAGATTTAGGGATTACTTTTCTTTGATTATTAACTACTATAGTAGAATCTGTATATTTTAATTTTCTAGTAATCCTTTTTTTATCATTTAATACATCCTGTTCATCAAAAGACCAGGTGATATCATTATAATATTCGTTTGATTTAGGATCCGGATCAAGATCAACTTTATAGATAATTTCTTTATTACCTAAACCTTTAAGAATACTCCAATCATTAACCACATAGAGTGTTTCACCTGATTTTGCAGTTCTCTTATCATTGTGTGTAGCGGTTAACTCTACAAAATCAAAGCTTTTCTTAATTATGTTTAGATTAACTTCTATTTTCTTATCGTCATAAGTAATTCTCAATCTCATTGGTCCACTCCGCCTTTTGAGATCTAAACTAAATGTATCCTGATCTGTATTGATGTCTTGTCCTATAATGAAATTTACGGTTTGGTCTTCGTCTTCTTTAAAAATTTGCCATTTAAATTCTTTTGTTTCTTTAGGATAATCTTTTAATTGAAATACAACTGGCAATCCTTTAGAATTATATTTAATATCAATAGTTTCTCCATCTCTATATAATGTACCATCTGACTCAAACCATATTTTAGTATTAACATCTTCGTCAATCGCGTTATTATCTCTATTACCTTCTGTATCGGTATTATTATTTCCTACTGGATTGGGTTCAGTAACCGGCGTAGCTACCGGGTTATCAGGTAAAACAGGAGGTTCTACTTCGTCTTCATTTTCATTAGGAATAGTTACATCAGGATTTTCTGAAACAGGAGATACATCTACCACCTCATTTTCATTCTCATCAGGTTTTACTGAATCATCACCTGTAGTTTCCTCTACGTTCTCATTTTCTTCCTCTCTAATTATATCTACCACGGTGTCTACTACCGAATCTATTACATCATCTATATCATCTACATCAACCACCCCCTCACTATTCTTATCATAAATAGTTTCTACCACTCCTGCTAGTAATTGCTTATCTGTATTGATCTCAATATTATCAAAGGTTACTTTTACTTTTAAACCTTTTAAATATGGTATTTTTATGTATCCTTTTCCCGAAAACATTTGCCCTGATGTACTTACATTCTCTACTACTACCTCAAAATCTCCTGCAGTAAATACATCTCCCTTCTTAAGGTCTTTTAATGATTCTTGATTGGTGATAACTATTTCGGGTGTAATACCACAATTAATAACAGTAACTTTATCATTAGTAGAAGCAATAATTGTAGTAAATTCATAAATCTGAGAGTAGGTATATGGCCCATTCTCTATACATTGCCCTCCAACACGAAATTCATAACTTGTACCTGGTTCTAGGTTATATACTGTAATAGGTCCATCCAAAGCCTCTATCTCAAACCATACTGCGTTTTCGACACCTTTTTTACGGTACTGCACATTGTATTTTAAGTGATTTACACTTTTCCAATAGATCGTTTGTGAAGTCGGGCTTTGTGATCCTGCCAATACAAATGATGGCTCTGCACAATCTCCTGAGTATGTAAAACTATGAATCTCACTATACCCCTTATTTTTAAACACTGAAGATTCACTTATGCCATCGCTTACTACGGCACGTACGCGCCAACCATATTTCTTATTTGGTAATAACGTGGTTTCTGATGGACCGTATAACAGTGTTGTTGCAGAAGTAGTCGTTTGGTATAAAGGTTGGCTTGCCAAAAATAACGCTTGAGGATCCATTTTACTATCCCAAAGCTCTGTAAGCGTAAATTCATATTCTACGTTGGTGGCATTAAGATGCCTTGGAGTCCACTGAAATATAATATTTTGTGGATCTCTCATTGCAACCTGTTCTCCATTGTTAGGTAGATTTAAAAACGGAGGATCATTAAGTACCAAATAGGCCATCGCACAACTCTTACGAGAAATCTGTTTGCCAGATATAACTTCATAGGCTTCAAAACAAAAACGATACATGCCTTCTGGTAGGCTTGCGCCATACTTTTGAGGAGTTATTCCTGTTAAGTTTTGAAATGCAAAATAAGGCTGAAGATCAATATTACTCAAACGCAAAGATACCCCTCCATCTAAAAAAATAGGATTTGCATCGATCACAACATCGGTACTTTGTATAGACAATCCTGCATTGTTTTCTATATAGAGTTTTAACCGAATTTCTAAGTTAGATCTTGTGATATCTGTTAGTAATAGGTTTACCAATAATTTCTCTGAAGCAGAAGTTGTATATTCTGACAATTGTAAACTATATGGTGGTATTACTTGTGGAGTAACATTTACCGGAAATACTTGTGCTCTAACGGTATATATAAAAAATACTGTAAGAGTCATAAGGCAATATATAATCTTTTTTTGCATAAGAATTTAATTTCTAAAAATATCCTTGTTTATCTTAATTTGACACATCATTATCTGCTTCCCTTTTGTATTTTAATATCCGTTAGGATATAAGACTGCTGTCCATCCCTAATAAAACTTTTGATTTTAATAGCCCCTTTTTTACCATCTTGAGTTTTGAAAAGAACAATTCTTGGTGCCAAAGTATCATCAAAATCTTGTAGTCCTCCGGGTGTTTCCTGTATGGTTAGGCTTTCGAGTAATGTGTCATCTACCATGCTATCAAACTCTGTTACTGTTAAATAAGCAGAGCAGCCACACAATTCTTGAGAGTTAATAAAAATGGTTTTTTTAGGATCAGTCAATTCATCAAATGTAGTTCCTGATAACGCATCAGGACTCACGAATCTATTGCGAGTAAACGTATCACTTAGCCCAAAAAAAGGAAGATCAATACGTTTCTCTATATCAGAAGTAATCTCATTCTTGGCGTATATTTTTCGGTCGGCAGTACTATAAAAAGCACCAATACTATTAGTAATATGAGCCGTATTAATGCCAAATCTGACATCTTTTAGCTCCCTTAGGTTTGTATTTTTAAAAAACTCTATTTGTTTACTGATTGTCTTAGTTTCTTTTCCATTAGAAACTGTTAAGTGAATTGTTTGAACTCCTTCCTGAACAAATATCACTTCTGGATTTTCTTCTGTTGACATAAAACTTGAAGCTCCTTCAAATCTCCATTCATACGATGTAGCACTAACTGATCTATTCTTAAAGTGTACATGTGCCGGGATTTGAAAATCATCATCATCAAAAGCTACCTCAAAATCAAAATCTGATACCAAAAACGGGGCTACGGTAATTATTTTTTGTTGCTCATAAGTTTCTCTTCCATTACTGACCTGTAATGTAATTGTATGATTTCCTGATTCTGTAAAAATGACTTCTCCCGGGTTTTGTTCTGTAGATATTTCAGGGATACCTCCTTCAAAAGTCCATAAAAAAGTATCTGCTCCAGAGGAATTATTTTGAAAACGATAGGATGCTGGCGAAAAGTTATCTACCAAATTAGTGATCTCAAAATCTACTATTACAGGATCATCTATTTGTATTTCTAAGGTTTTGGTATCCCTTGATCCATCCTCATTAGTTGCCGTAAGTTCTATTGTATATGCACCTTTTTGATTATACTGTATAACTCCAGGGTTACGATTAACCGATCTAGAGGGTGTTCCTCCTTTAAAAGTCCATTCATATTCTTCTCCTCCTTCTGTTTTATTGAAAAACACAACTTGCACAGGAATAGAAAAATCATTGTTAAAAACTTCAACGTCAAAATCAACAATAACGGGGATGGCCTCTTCTTTGGCACAGCCAAAAAGAGAAAGTACTGATATGATGTAAATTATATTTTTCATATTAATAAAAAGGTCTCAACAAAAATCAAAAGTCTTATTCAAACACTAGTTTACGGGTTTCTGAACCTCTAGGGGTTTCTAATAACATTAAGTATACTCCTGTAGGTAAGGCAAGAGAATAATCTAATAAAAAGTCAACATTACTACTTTCGACACGTTGATCTACTATTGCTCCAGACATTAGGCTTATGATCTTTAAGGTTACATTAGCTTCTTCTGCCAGGCCAATCTTGGTCTTAAAAGTTCCGTTGTTAGGATTAGGAAATACAATAAACTCTTCTATAAATTCACTTTCTGAAGAAGGGGCTGTGGGGCCTACTATGGCTGGCTGCACTATAATGGTCCTCACAAAATCCTGATAACAATCTCCTTGAATCGACCTTAAGTTAACATCATACGATCCTTCTTCTTCAAACATGAGAACTATTTGATCCTCTGTTTCAGAAACTACTTCTACTCCTTCGGGGATTGTCCATTCAACTCTTTCCCCAACCGGCTCACTTATATTTACCAGTATAACCTCCTGATTAGTATATGCCTGAGTAGTAATCAAAAAATCTGAATCTATAGGAGTGTCTAAAACTTCTACTTGTATCTCTCCGGTCCCAACACATCCAATACTATTTGTAATAGTAGCTATATATCTACCAGATTGATTAAGTTCTACTTTACTATCCAAACTGGTAAACCCATTATCACTTGACCACGAATACGTCGCTCCAGGATCATTGATTGTAATATCAAGATTAAATGATTGATCTTTGCAAAGAGTTCTTTTATTCTCTAATCGAACAATAACAGGATCTGGATCTTTCAATATTTCTTCATAAATAGCTTTGCACCCTTTACTATCGGTTACTTCTATGCTATATCTTCCCGAAGATAAATCAGTAATCGTAGTAGATGTACTATTTGTATTCCATCGATAACGATAAGGAGGGCTACCTCCTTCAATATCTACACGTATGCTTCCATCATTTCCTCCAAAACATGTTGGTGATATTACTGATACGGGGGTTATTTCAATCCCGTTAGGTTGATCAATTTTTGTCCTGCCTTCGACCTGACATCCTTTAGCATCTGTTACAAAAACAAGATAGGTACCCGCTATAAGATTATTTATTGTAGATGTTGTCTCTCCATTACTCCATTGGTAAATATATGGTTTTGTTCCACCTGTAACCACAGCTTCTACTGTTGCATCACCTCCGCTAGCACAAGTCACTTCTGTATTTTGAAAAGAAACTTCTAATTTATCAGGTTGTGATAAGTATTTTGTGGTGTCAACTTCCTGAACTACTCTATATTCTCTAGAACCATCAATATTTATAAACTCTTCATAAGTTCCTAAGACGATTCCATTTGCATCTTCTACATTTAATGCATAAGTCCCTTCACTTAAACCTTCTATACTATTATCGTCATCATTAATATCTTGCCAAATCCCTCCTACATTTTTTTTCCAACGATAACAATACGGGCTAAAATTTTCCCGACACTCTCCTGTACTAGCAAGTGTTGATGTATCAAAAGGAATTCCTCCTGTTACAGTTGCTATTAACGCTCCATCCTGAAACTGATCGGGAATACCAATGGGGTCTATAAAATCTATCCCATCGCTATATTCGTTTTCGATATGACAAGAAATAGGGTTAAAAACCTCTATGGTAACTTGTAACGGTTTTGGTTGTTCTAAATTGAATTGTACATTAACTGTAAAACATCCCTTTTTGTCTGTAGCAGGGTTAAAATTAGCATCAAATACATCAAGCGTATACACTCCTGAGCCAACCGAATGCAGTATGGTTTGATATCCCTGATCACCAGATAGGACAGTATTTACAGTTGTATTGAGTACATCCCCTTTTTCATTTTTCCATACAAACGTATACGTACCATCTGTAAAAGGGGTACCATTAAAAATCCTGGCGCTTATTCTTCCATCTTCAAAACCAAAAGCTCTTGGTTCATTAATAAGCTCTACCTCAACATCGACCGGAGTATCAGGCTTATCTATAGTTACCTGCTTCACTACATCATTATTTAAAGGGTCTTTTGCAATACAACCATTTTTATCCCTCAACTTTATATAATACGTATTAACTCCTAATCCTGTAATAGAATGTGTTATTGCCGAAGCAAATGAGACCCAATTGGTTCCAAAAGTATCTCCTTCTTTTCTCAAAAGATATTGATATCCACCAACACCACCTGTAGCAGTTAATAAAATCTCACCATCAGCTCCATCAAAACACCAAACATCGGTTTTATCATCGGCTGGCTCCCTTGCAAAAGCTACCGCTTCTGGTTCTGTTATAGTAAACTCTAATTCATGAAACTCTCCATCTGTGTAAAAATTACGAAGAACACCTCCTTCTACATACTTTCCTATAAGTTGACCTAGCTTGTAATCTCCTGCTGAAAGATTAGAAAAAGTCATTCTTGACACTGTTCCTGAAGGTGTTATATTCGAATATGCTATACCCGTATCATAATTGCCACTAGCGAGTTTTTTCTGAAGCGTAAAATTTAATTGATCTCCTGGTTTAAACGGAACAAAATCAATAGTTACTTTACCATCATTACCTCCTTTACAAGTTACAGGAGTATTAATTGCCATTTCGAAATAAGGAGCTGATCGCACGATCCTAAATGATGTAAAATTATGGTGTACGGTATGACTATCACACCCATTTCTTGCAAAGGCTCCTATAATAATAGTTTTATTCACATAGGCATCTTCGTTACCGGGGCCTCCTAAAAAATCACTTGGTCGCAAATCAAATGTAGCCGTATTAGGTGCAGCAGGTATATCAATCCAATTATAATCTGTTTTATTTACAAAACCCAAAAAACCTGTAGCAAAACTTCCTTGCTGAAAAGAATTAGCTATAGACTGTACCTTTGATCCTCCTTCTCCTTCTATTCTATATTTCCAGTTATACGCATTGGGATGATTAAGTCCTGTAGCATTAACTCGCATTTTATCTCCATATCCTGCAATATTAACTCCAGATCCTCCTCGTGTTATCCCTGGCAAAGGAATCACTCTAAATTTAAAATCAATTCTTTGAGGATTTATACTTACTCCTGGCGGAAGAGTAGCATCTACTTTTCCCTCATTTATAATTTGTACTTCGCATGGATCTAATCCACCAACAGGATATGTATAACTAATTTGATGTTGCACACTACTCCCTTTTCTACGTCTGTAATTAAAATCAATTCGTATTTCTTTTACTTCATGCTCAAAATAAAATTCTCTTCTTAAATATTGATTCGTTGGTGCAACTGTTGATTGATCATGATTAATGGCTCGTTGCTCACCTGCATTGAAATCAGAGAACGCAGAGGAAAAATCCTTTTGCAAAGGGTTATTCGGTGCTGTATTAAATGGATATTTAAAAACATCATAATAATCAGTTTTACCCCAAAAAATAAAGGCTTGACCATTTGCAGCAGGAGCACCTCCAAAAGAAGGTATTGGGTTACCTTTGGTAGCATCTTTATATATTGCATAAACATATATTTGATCTACATTGACATTAAACCCTAATCCTCGGGTAAAACCCTGTATTGTTATTTTTGTTTTAGGTATATTTCCTTGAGCTGATACTTTTGCAATGGCAATAAACATCATAAGTAGCATTATGATATTTTTACAACTATAAAGAGTGTTCTTTTTAAATAAATCATTCATATTCATGCTATTATCCTCTTATCAACACTTCTTGCTATAAGAAGTTTATTATTTTGGGTTAAAATTTTACTTCTTTTTTCTTCAATCTAGAGTGGTTTCCTTGATTAGAAATCCCCTTCAGTTGATATACATACGTATTATTTGGAGAAACGGATTCATCGATCAGCTTATTAATTGATCCGGGTAATTGTTTCCACAGTATTGGTTTTCCTTCTTTTTTCGATTTATAGATTAAAATCTCTGTAACTTCGGGAGGCATTTTTTTCCAGCTCAATACTATTTTGTTATTTGCCCTATCTGGTGTAAGTACAAAACCTTTAACAAAATCTTTATCTACAGATATTTTACTTGTTATGGTAATTGGAGTAGACATCTTAGATTTAACTCCTTCTTCATTTTCTGCATATATCGCATATCGGTATTTAATTCCTGGGGCAATTTCGGTATCGATATACTTAGATATAGTATCAGTTTTAAAAATCAATTTCCACTTAGATTGTTCTACATCTTGTCTATATAAAACATGATTTTTGGCACTAGAGCTTGTGCTATTTATCCACACTAGAGAAATATTATTTTTATTGACTTCATATCCTGAAAATACGGGAGAAGATGGTAATATGACATTTGGTTTCTTAAGCTCCAGAAGCTTTGAATATTCTGACATATTATACCGTTTATCAACTGCTACAATTTGATAAAAAACAGAAGTGTTTAAAGATTTAACCTGTACAGTATCTACAAAATTATTCTTAATTATTGGGTCTACTGTAATTTGTGATAATTCATCATCTTTTCTATTACCTCTAAAAACCCTGTACCCTAGCAAATCACTCTCTAAATTAGGGTTCCACCTTAATCGTACAACTCCTAATGTATCAATGGCACCTTCTATGTTTATTGGAGCATTAGGTGGTATTGAATCTATGGTTTGTACAAAAGCCGTTAATGAACTCGTTGTTTGATTATTTTTACCAATAGCCGCTATTCTAAAATAATTAGCCGATTCAACAGGTGTATATACTATTTCTCTTACACCGGGAGGTATTTCTGATTGTACTACTTTATATGGTCCTTTTTCGGTTGACCCCCAATTGAGTTCGAATCCTGTGATTTCTTTTTCGGCTTCTTTCTTAAAATCCCATGACAGCACAATATTGCCAGAAACATCTATTTCGTGTTTTGATATATACGGTATAGCTACGAGTTTTTTTACTCCTTTTGCTGATACTGTTTTAGAAGGTTCACTCTTCTCTCCAAATGGAGATATTCCATACACTCTATAATAATACTTTTTATCATTTTGAGGTAATGTATCAATATAAAACATCCTTTTTGCAGGAGTCTCTGGAGTGTCATTTAAATTTACTAGTGGAGTATCTCCTCCTAGTCTTTTGAAATTTATACCATCTTCTGAGCGTTCTATATAATATGAATTATATATGGATTTAAAAAGTTCATATTCCCAAGTAAGCATTACACTTTTGTCTTTGGGTACGGCTATTAAATCTATAGGAGGTGGTAATGGTTCTACATTTGTTAATTTTACAGAGATAGTACCGCTTTTGATTTTCAATATTGATTCGGGTACAACTGTTTTTACCTCATATAAATATTCTTCTCCTGCAACAATATCTGTATCTTCATATCCTAAAGCTGCCATTTTTGAGGCTTCAAAATTCATATCTGCCGCATATAACCCAAAAGAAAAACGTTGTTCTATCTCTCGGGATTTATTAATAATCGCTGCAATGCCTCCTTGTTGCATTTCTTCTACTTCAAAACTATCTCCATATAATGCTTGTAGCAAAATAGCAGCATAGTCGTTTGTTTCTGAAATTCCTTCCCATTCTTCTACAGGCCTAGGAAGTAAAGGAGTTGGTGTGATTAGTTTTTTTACTGGTGTATCGAGCAATTGTCCCTCTTTTATAATTGTATATCGCTCTATGACATACCCATATTTATTAGCTTTGAGCCATGCTGATGGAGTTGTCACCGCCCACCGCAATAGGATTTTATCTTTATTAACCCTTGCAATTACCTTTATTTCTTCTTTTGGGAGATCTTGAGAAAAACCTTCAAAAGAAATAGTAATAAACAACAGGTATATCAAATATCTGCATCTACAAAAGTCTATGTTTCTAGTTGATATCATCAGTTTACTTAATAGGGTTAGTATATTTATAAGTAGCAGAAGTTCCTTTTATTCCTCCAGGTAAAATGTATTGTAACTTAACACCATACTTACCATATAGTATAAATTTAAAGCGCTCACTGATAATACTTAATTCTTGTGGAGTTACTCCCAAGCCTTTAACATATGCCCATCGTACTCTATCTTGAATATTTTCAAAATCTTTATAATATACCTGAGCTAAATTATATCTGAATGGAAAACTAGTTTGTATAAAACCTGAATCCACATTGTTTTCTAAGCTAGTAAGGTAACTTCCTATCACCGGAACTGCCTTTTTAGGCACATAACCATATATTGAATAATCTCTAGAAACACTAAACTTACTTCCCTCTGGATATTTTTGGTATAAAACTGGATTTATATCTCTGTTGAAGTAGGCATCTTTTAGATCAGATTCTATAGCTATCAAAGCTTTATTTTCTGAAAATTTATTCCCTTTCAATTCTACTAAACCAAAACCTTCGTAAGTATCTATTCTAGAAACAAGATTAATTACTAAAGAGTTTATTTTTTCGTAGCTATTATTATTAATATCCAGATCTTTTACTTTGCTTCTAAAGGTTGTATAAGCACTTGTTTTAAAATCATATGTTAATCGGTCAATTTCTCCTTCTCTAAACACATTTTGAGCAATGTTTTTAGTAATACTTAATGTATTGTCATCATCAAAACTTCTTGTGGTAGTTGATTTCTGGTCGTTAGCCTTTTCTTTTGTTCCTTTAGAGGCACTTATGATAGACATCTGGTATTTGGTATCCTTACTTACCTTAGGTAAGGCATAGGTGATTCTATTAGCCTGATTAGAATACTTAAAATCAAACTCCTCCTGATTACCATTGCTATCTATGTATCTCAGAGTACTTTTCCATTGGTTATTATCAAAAAGATAATCTTGGCCTTTTTGTAATTGAATATATCCCGTTGGATGTTCATCTGAATAAAACAATTGCTGATCTACTACAGGGTATGAATATTGAATATTAGATAGTGGTATATTTTTGGGTGCATTACCTGTTATGAAAGTTCTTTCTTCTATTTCGGTGACTTTTTGCCCATTCTCCAGAATGGTTCGAAATGCTCCATTTATTTTTTCTTGAAAACTTACTTCTACCAAAGCTTTTAGTTTGGTTTCAGATAGCAAAACATCATCTGATACATAAGTAACTCTATCCATATTAGATCCCCAATCTAATCTACCTACAATCTCGGTACCTGATTCATCTGTTAGTGTAAATTTTTCGAGTACCACTTTATAGATCATATCTCCTCCATCTTCGGGTATTATTATTTCTCTATTTACTGGTAAAGAGAAAGTTGCTTGAGGAGACATAAATACATCTACATCTGTTGCACTATTTTTAGGAGTTAAATCGGCTATCATTTTAATTCCTCCTACAGGGGATGCATTATCGATTTCACATTCTTCTCCTATAGTAACCTTAAATCTATATTTACCTTTAACTAAACCTCCTAACAAGTTATATTTTCCTGCTGCATATCCTTTAAACCAATATGGATTAGGGCCTTTACCCTGCATTAGAATACCAGCACTACCTTTGATAATGGGAATTTTTTTCTTTTTACCAAAAACCTTAAATTTTACTCCTAATTCACCTTGTAAATATGCATACGCTTGCCCGTTGGCATACCATCCATTGATTCCTATTTCATCACCTGTATTTCTACAGCGTGCTTTCCCATAGTTTTTAAGCATTATATCAAATCCAAGTCCAGCCTGAAATCGAGCATATAAGATGGCGAATTTCAAATCTCCTGTATCTACACTAAAATCTGTTCCAAATGCGAATCCTCTTCCTTCTCCTAAAGCATTCTCATCTCTGTTATAATCCAGACTATTTGTATCTATGCCAAGTATACTGGCTACTATTGGAGGTGGAGGCGGGCTTCCCGGGATATTATCACCCATCATAAAATACCCTCCTGATTCTATTGATATGGGGCCTACATCCATTTTTAAACCCAATCGATCTGTTGGTGTTCCCATGTGTACATACCACTCATCTGGAGAGACATGCACAACTCCATATCCTGCTCTTCCGTTTGATGCTCTTCCTTTTATAACGCCTCCGGCAGTATCTACATAAATCTCTAGTGCTGCATGAAAAGTATCATTAACAAAGTCGAAATCCATTCCTATTTTTGCACTAATTTCTGCTTTGCCAACAATATCTGGCTCATACTCTTCTGATGCCTTTTTTAGTAGAGACCTACCTATCTTATTATCTAATGCCTTCTTTATTTTTTCATTTTCGACCAACTTAGAAAGCTTTTCTTTAAGTACGTTTGTTGGGTTAGAAAAGTTAAATGATTTCATTATTTGGGCTTCTCCATAAAACCCCATTCTGTTTACACCCGCATTACCATTAAATTCTATGTCAAATCCTGCCGAAATAGCCATTGCACTTTCGTCTCCTATAGCACCAAACACCATCGCTTTGACGCCTAGTCTATAATCTTCATTTGGGACATATGAAAGTCCTGAATCATTAAAAAACGATCCTGCATTAGGTTTTCTACTCATCTTATACGTTGCTCCTCCCGCAAAACCATTTATCTGAAATGGGCCTGTTTGTATTTTTAATCCATGTACTGCAGCATCTATATACCAATACCTAAAGTCTTTTTTTCCAAAAATTGCTTTACTTTTTATCGGGCCAAAACTGCCAAAAGTGGTTTGCACCTCTGCTAAGAATCCATCTCCATATACCTCATCATCCTCCATAAGTTCTAATGCTCCCTTAACTTGAATTGCACCCAGATTTGCTTCCAAATTAATTTTAGAAAATTCTATACGATCATAATCCCATTTTTGTCTATATCCCTCTTCTTTATATTTACCATAAATCCCAAGGTGTGTGTCTGCAGAAAACCCTTTATTTGCTTTATCCATTAAATTAACTAATAGATCAAATTCAATACCTGCTTCTGTATCTGTAGACCTAAAAGCAATATCATTAATAGTGACAGGAAAGTTTGCTAATGTTACAGAACCATCGTATCCAAAATAATCAGCTTGAATAATGGGAGATTCTGTCTGAAGTACCAGGTTTTCAAATTTGATTCCTTCAAATTCTACTGTTTCTCCTCCTTCTTTTTTACCTTCTTTAGCTAATATTGTTTTTTTACTTGCAGATATTGACATATTACCATTAAGAATTGCCTTTGGTCTAAAATTGCCATCCACCACTTTTAGCTCTACTGAAGAATTTGGTAGTAATTCTGCTTTGGCACTAAAAATATCGAAATCTAAAGTCTCTACAGGCGATACCGATAATGAATATTCATCTTCAGAAATTAATCCCACATATGCTAAGCTTGATATTTTATTATCATTTTCATCTTTTTTCTTATTCAGAGATGAAATTGGAAGTATTATTTTTCCTTCAAAATTAGCACCAATCAATTGGTTTGCTCCAATATCGATATTCATTTTATCTACAGAGTACGCCCAGGATTTTGATTTTGAAGTACGACCAGAATCAATAGTAAAAAGGTTTTCTACTTCAAAATTTCCCGAAACACCATAACTATCGATGATCAGATTTGATGCTTCAAACTTAACACGATCATTGGCTGCTATACTTTGCTTAGTTTTAAATACTTCTGGTAATCCTACTCTTAAGGATTTTACGTATACTCCTCTCCAAGATTCCTTATCAGGGACTAACAATCCTTCTTCTTCATAAAATTTTGGAAATTGTATCCCTTCTGTTCTTAGGTCACTGAAATCAAAAACCGCTTTACTTATAGAAAACACAAACTTATCAGGTTGACTAGCTAATACAAAAGGGGAAATATCAATTTCTACAAGAAGATCACTCCAATCAGTAACAATAGTTTGAATATTACCTCTTACTCGATTGGGAACCTGAATTGTTTTATTATCTGCCCCTGTATATGGGCGTGTATCTGGTAAAACATTTCCTTTTTCATCAACAGGTAGTATGATATTTCTAGAAAATTGTACTTCTCCTGCTATCCCTATCTCATTTATACCATCACAATCAATGGTAACATATGTTTTATTGTTAACGTTCCCTGTCTTATAATCCAACCCTCCTTTTATAGCAAACAACCAATTTCCTGCATTGAATGGCATAAAGACATCTCCCAACAAAACAAGTTTAGGTTGTCCTACAATACCGCCATCATGAGAGAGTCTAACATTATCAGCGCCAAAGTAAAGTTCTATAGGTCTTCCTTCTTTATCTGTTTGAGGCAAAATAAGTCGTGCAAAAATTGTAAGCTCTGTATAGTCTTTTGTAAACTTTGCTTTTACAAAACCTAATTGATATTCAACTCCATTTAATTCTTTTCGAATCCCCACGGGGAATTCTTCAACTTGGTCTATTTTAAGTGAAGGCACCCATTTCTTTAATTTTTTTATCTTTTCAAACCAAGCCTTTGCAGCTTCTTTTGTTTTACTAATATCTATTGGAGTTGGAGAAAATTCTTTCTCTATAGCCGTAAAATTAAATTCTGGAGATGTTTTCTTTATTAGATCCTGGATTGGGAATTTTTTATCTAATTCTTGTAAATAATCAAATTCATCCTTAATCTTTTCTTTTTCAATTCTATCCTTTTCAATTATTGATAAAGAATCTTTTTCACTTGCTATAACAAAAAATGAGTTAAGTATAACACAAAACAGCACTAAGCATAATTTTATTTTCATAGAAATATTTAAGATTTGGACAAAAAATAGCAACCTCTTTAATCGATATACTAAGATTTAATTTTTATAATTTTTCAATAAATACTACAACGTTTTTTACTCACATATATCAGAAACAATAGTATCTACGTAAATTCATAAGAAAAGGTTTTATCATAATAAAAACTTCTTAATTCTAGTATTACCAGAAGAGACTTCTAGGTTAAAAAAATAACAAAGGGATAGTAAAATTATACAACTTACATAAGTGTAAAAAGCTCATTTTCTTGAAAAAACAGACTTACACCCACCAAATGAAGTGTTTATTAACAATAATACCTTTGATCTGTATTTTCATGATAATTATAAGTAGAGTAGACTTTATTTTTTTGGATAGGTTGTTTTTAGAATTCAGATTAAGGTCGGTTCATAAAAAAGGCTGTCTTTTATGACAGCCTCTTTTATTTTTGTTGTTTCAATAGCATTTACATTCTCTACTTAACAAATTTTGTCGTAGATAAATAGCCATCTTCGGTTTGTATTGTCAACATATATAGATTCCCTTGAGGAAGATCACTAACATTAACTCTAACATTTGATGTTTTTGTAAAAGTTTTTTTGGATAAAATATTTCCAAAAAGATCATATACATTTAGCGTACCAGATTTTGCGTTAGATAACTTCACATTAATATGGTTATTTGCTGGAATTGGAGAAATCATAATATTTGCAACACTAGCTCCTGCGGTGCTCGATGGCTCGGTATAACTTCCTACCAATGTTATTCCTGCAATATCATTAGATGCATTTACCAATACATGATACACTCCTGGTTGAACTGGATCTGGGATTAAACACTCTTCATTACTTGTATTTCCTATAGATACACAAATTCTATCTGTAAATGTTGCTGGCGCACCAAGGTTTACATATAGATCACTATCTCCTGTACCATTACCTTTTATTAATTTAAACGACAAATCTGTTGCTCCAGCAGGTACTTCTAATGTATAACGACGTTCTTCTCCCTTTTTTGCTGTAATATCGGTAACCGGTACACCGTTTTGTAATACTGGTACTGATGGATTCAGTACTGTATAGCTAGCTGTTAGCGTTAAATTGTTAATCGCTTCTTTAAACGGGTTTACGAACACGAAATATGTTCCTGGTTGTACCGGATCTACAATTTCACATCGCTCATTAGTAGGCCTAGAATTACTCTCTGATTTACAAATATTATCTGTAAATGTTGGTGCTTTTTCAAAACCTATATATAAATCTGCATTTCCAGAGCCTCCAACAGGAGTCGTTAAATTAAATACTAAATCTGTTGCTCCTGCAGGTACTTCTAATGTATAATAAAATTTTGCTTCATCAGGACCGCTGATACCAGTTATTGGCACTCCATTCTCTAATACAGTCGGAGGCGTAGTATCTGTTGAAGTAATCGTTACTGTTACCGTTGCAGAGCTTGTAGCATTATTTGCATCGGTAAGCGTATAGGTAAATGAATCGGTACCATTAACCCCTGCATTAGGAGTATATGCAATAGTATCATCTGTAGTATTAACTGTTGCTGTACCGTTTGTTGGTGATGTCGCAATTGTAATAGTACCAATTGCTGGATCAAAATTCTCATCATTTGCCAATACATTGATAACATTATTGTTGCTATCCTGATCTACAGTTACATTATCATCATTCGCTACAGGTGTTGCTACTATAATCCCAACAGTTATATTCACTGTTGCTGTACTAGTATCTCCATTCCCATCTTCTATCCGATATACCAAAGAATCTACCCCAGTATATCCTGCATTTGGGGTATACATAACACGATCATCGCCTTGTGTGTTAGTTCCTCTATTATCAACTGTAGCTGTACCGTTATCTGGTGCAGTTACAATTACGATAGGATTATCTGTACTAGCACCGTCTCTTCTATACGTATCGTTTATTAATACATCAATACTATTACTAGTGCTATTTTCATCTACAGGGGCTGTATCATCTCTTGCGATTGGTCGAGAGTTAACAGGACCTACCGAACCAAACTCTGTTGCTCCTGCATCAAAAGGACTTATTCTATTTACTCTGTTAGCATCTCTCCATTCTCCCAAATCAAAAAGGTTTATAAAATCAAAAAATCCAGGTGCTATTTGGTTAATAAGAGCTTCATCAACAGTATCTATTAATTCTGATTCTGACCCCAAAGATAAGTCATCGTTTAAATCCATTTTTACTCCTGCAACAGCATTAGCGTCTTTACCAGAAACTTCCTGCCAGGTTGCTAATCCTTCATAAAAACGACGATTGCTATTACTACAACAAGAAAATATGATATCATCCTGGTCTTCGCTATAAAAATTGTAATCATAAGTAGTATAATCTCTCCTATTTAACAACCAACCATTAACCTTAGCTTCATTATGAGCATTAGCAAATATATAGGTTTTTGTACCTCCACCATGAGGCCTGGTATGTATAGCATCAAATACATTGCTCGTGGTATTAAATGCTACATATACCTGAGAGCTTGATGAATTTTCTAGATTAAACGCTGTTCCTGCTACATCTTCTATACGATTTCCTATTAGGTAATGTTTTCCATTACCCGCAGAACATTCTATAGCAGAACCGTTGGTATCCCATCCTCTATTATTATAAAAAAGCACATCACCTTTCTGCTGGTCTATATCATCATCGTTGGTAAAGAAAAGTTGTCCATTACCACCAGAACCACCACTCCATCGTATTGCTCGATAATCCCAGCCAACACATTCTGACACTACAATACCATTTTGCGCTTTGATATCTACGCTGTTTTCTCCATCTCCATGAGCTTTAAGTCTACCTATACGCACCATACCATTTATATTATTTTGAAGATGTTGGTAAGAATCTCCTCCGTTACCACTCGATATTATATCCAAAAGCATACAATCAGTACAGCTAGAGAATCCCATACCATGTACATCTATTTCTGAAAAATCAGGACTTCTAAATCCATTATCTCTTACCGAACAAGAAAATATACTAATATTTGTAGATATCCTACGACCTTGAGGACTAAGAGCGGAACCATTAGATTGTGCTGAATATGCTACCTGACAGTGACGTACAACAACATTATTGTTAGATGCATCCCTTGCCCCTCCTACTTTAACATTCCAGAACCTAAGTCCACTAATCACCAAATTATTAGCATCCATAGCCAATAGTGTAGTAGAAATACGGCTCTCTAATGTACTTATAGTAGGTTGCTTAGGGTCATTGTCAACTCCTACCATAAAAATAGGATTAGCTGCAGTACCGTTAAACGTATAGATATGTTGCCCTGCATTTGTTAAATAATAAGGTGTTTCTGAAGGGATAATCTTAATATAAGTTCCTGCAGGAAAAACTGTTCTATGAGGAGGTAAGGTAGCACGAGGTAAATTAGGAGTTCCTTTACCAGAAGTAGCACATGGGTTGCAATTATTATCAATATACCATGCATTAGGAGCTTCTCTATCTGGCCATTCTGTTGGCTCCTCGGGAGTAGGTAAAAATAGTCCCCACTGAGGAGTCTCTGGAAAACCTGGTGGCATCACATAGTTCTCCGGACTGTTTACTTTAAATGTAATTGTTCCTGTAGATGTAGGGTTTCCTGTAGTTTCTACTGCGTGATACATCACCGTATCTTCTCCCGTAAATCCAAGGTTTGGTATATAGATCAATCCTCTAGAACTAGGGATACTGCCTGGGGATGTAATTAAGGTTTCTTCATAATACAGTTTTCCGTTGTTTGGAAGTTTACTTACAACCCAATCGCTAAACGCAGATAGTCCAATAGTTTCGGCATCTTTTCCTGTACCAATACGCAAAGGAATTTCTCTTACATAGGTTGCTGCAGTTTCTTTGGTTAAAGGACCATAGCTAAACTGTGGGCTAGATGCTGAAAAATCTAAATACTGCATTTTATTTTGCTGTACATGATACGTAAAGTCACGGGCTTTAAGAGGCATTACAATAGAGTTTGGCCTTGGGGCATCTTGGGGCATTATAACATTGAGGGGCAATATCATGATCATCATCATGATACATTTAAATACATTTTTTTCCATTTTAGATTCGATTTGTGTTAAGGCGTTAAATTTTGTTTTTTAGAAGTATTCTGAAGACATAAATGAGCAGAAAAAAATCCTGTCCCTAAACTTTTAAGTATTACAACGCAGCAAAACAATTATCTTTTTACTAGTGTTTAAGTACCATATTTGGCTCAGATATTTATTTAACCATCCTATATAAAGGATCAAGGTGAAGAGGGTTTACTCATACCTCTTCATCCTAAACCCTTTTCTCCTTATTATTCATTACACAACAATGTATTGGAGAAAACTCAAAACCAGACTAAAACTCAACTATATCCATTAACTTAGGGTCATTTAATAACTATAGCCTAATTTTGAGAGAAAACTAAGTAAGTTTTTTGTATAAATTTTGATCACTTCAGTAAGAAAACAGAACTTCTAAAATTCATAGTACTCTTTGTATGCTTGACTAACATGTAACTAGTATTACATTAGTTATAAAAAGAGTGAGAAAAAAATCAATTTGTTCTTCTTAAAAAATAACTTGATTTTATAATTGTATATCCGTTTTAGCTTCATTCAGCACTTTTTACATTTTGAAATCGCAAATCTGCTTATAAACTCGCCAAAAAAAACTTTTTCAACCTTTTATAAAAAATATATTAAGTATCAAAACGGACATACAATATCATAAATACAAGTGTCAATTCTTAAAAACTAAAATTGGTTTACTCTCTTTTTCAAAATTACCTAAACATCACGTTTCTATCTAAATGAACTGACCTGAAAAAACAATCATTATCCGATGAATTAAGTTTTTTTTAGCCAACAAACCAAGAATTTAAAACGTACACTAAAAAGCTCAGGAAATATGTTATACAAATAGAAGGAAATCGTTTAATAACAGTACATTACCTTATTTTTTATTTAAGAAAACATTTAGAATTTTTATGATAATTATAACTAAGAATATTACAAATTCATGATTAAGTTTATGCAATAAACAAACAACTACAATTCATTTTTAATAAAATTTAACCTAATTCTTTATTAATTATACACTAAATTTTAAAAACCCCCACCAATAATGATAAAAGACAATCTAGATTTAAAAATCATTCAATTACTAAAAAAAAATTCAAGATTTTCATATGCTCAAATAGGGCGAGAAATTGGACTTTCTTCATCTGCAGTAGGTGAACGAATCATAAGGTTAGAAGATACAGGTGTAATATTATCATATACCAGTGAATTAAATTATGAAAAACTAGGATACTCTTTATCTTCCTATATTTCTATGAGTTTTAAAGACAATCAGTTTTATCCCTTTTTAGAATTAGTTGGTAATTTTTCTGAAATCCTGGAGTGTAGTAGAATAACAGGAGTTCATTGTCTTATTATGAAAGTCGTAGTACGGGATAATTACCATTTAGAACAGTTTATCGATATTTTATCTCAATATGGAACTCCTTCAACTTCTGTAATCCTATCTGATATTGTGACCGGAGGAAAAGTTACAAATAATAAATGTGTTCAACTTTAATAATAAATAAAAACCGAGGTAGAATTCTCAAGATATCCAATAAAAAATAATAAGGAAAGAAATAAATCTACTAAAAGAGGGGCACCCAGGATATTAATATATTTAGAAAGCAATAAAACAAAAGCTGAAGCACATCGGATGGAATCAAATAATGGTTAGCAGTTTTTTTATATTTACTTAAAAAATACAGAATTGTATTTAGCAAGCCATTACTCTAGCAACTCATGCAAATTAGATTATTATCAAATATTAGAAATAACAACTACAAATGGATCGTTACAATTTTGTCGGGTTTTTTTATTTTTCTGGTATTGTTTGTTTATCGAGCTTACCATATTGATGAAATACCGGCCATAACCGGACACAGCATGTTTGTTAGATCGCTATCGCACGCAATGATAACCTCTCTTTCATTTTATTTGATTGAATTTCACTTAAGTCCATGGTTTATTATTGATAAAAAAATTAAACCTTTTGTAACTGCACTAATGGCTACTTTTATTGGGCTTAACCTTTCATTTCTTGTATTTAATTATTTTTATCAGTGGACAGAATTATACTGGACAAGCTATTGGCCTTTTCTCTATGAATATCCTCTTATTATTGCATTTCCGGTTACTTTAAGTATTTTAATTGATCACTTTTTAAGTCATTTGCACAACTCTCCTAATTCGCCAATCGTGATTGTATCCAATAATCAAAAACAACGGTTTCAAATCAGTATAGAAGATTTACTTTATATCAAATCAGCAGACAATTACATCGAAATATTCTACTTGTCGAACCAACAGGTTAATATGCATCTAATGCGTAAAAATTTAAAAGATATTGAAGACGAGTTTGGTTCAAATCAATCTTTAATAAGATGCCATCGAAGTTATATCATCAATTCTAATAACATTGATCATGTAAATCGACTAAACAACAAGGTAGAAGTATGTATTACGGGTGAGGTTATTCCGGTATCTAAAAAATATGCCAGATCACTTGTTGAGAAGTTTCCCAAATTATTCGCCACACATTAAGAAATTTCGTACCAAAACACCAAAATTAATTGAGAAAGTTTATCCTGATGTATTCTTTTGTACAACGCAACCAAATAGAAATATGCAAAAATATATTGTAATTGCTACATGCATTGTTCTTATTTCGTCATCCTGTTCTAAACAAAAGAGCACAGATACTAATTTTCTAACAAGCAAGTTAGATAATCTATTTGAAATTGAACACCGCGAAAACCGGTTTGATGGCACTGTTGTGATAGGTACTAAGGATACAATAGTCTATAAAAAATCGATAGGCATATCTAATAGAATCTGGAACATCCCAATGCAAGTAGATCATCGTTTTGACATTTGTTCTATCAATAAGTCATTTATCGCAGCACTAATTCTTATAGCCGTAGAAGAAGGTAAATTATCTCTTAATGATCATCTTACCGATCATATTAGTACATATTCGTACTTGGGAGAGTTTAATCAGAATATCACAATTCACAACTTACTGAGTCATACTTCTGGTTTACCAGATTATGGCCAGGTACATCCAAATCTTTCAAAAAATAAACACTTAAAATTTAAGCGAAAACACTTTGATAATAAGGAATATATTGATTTCATTAGTAAGATTCCTGCAATAGGTGATCCAAACCAGCAATTTTATTACAGCAATTTCGGTTATCACATACTTATTATCATTCTGGAAAACCTTTATCAACTTCCTTTTTCTAAACTTTTGGAACAAAAAATTACAAAACCACTTAAGCTAGAACATACTTTTAGTACTTCTGACAATCGTATTGTTTTTGAGAATGTAGTAGAAGGATATAATTATAGCGAAACAACTAACAACTGGATGCGAAATCAATTTATTGATCTAACCCTTGGCAGAAGAATATTTTCTTCTGCAGAAGATCTCTATCGTTGGGGGAAAGAAATGAGTTTTCCTGTTCTTTTTAATAACAAACAGATAAAACTTATGCAAACCAATCATTTATCAGAGATTAACCAGGAAATCTCTTATGGTTACGGTTGGGTGGTATTTGATGGAGAAAAGGAATATCGTATAGGAAATATAGGTATCGATAAAAAGTACATCATACATGGAGGAGCTACTGAAGGATATAAATCTATGCTTATAAATATCGAAAACGGTGAGTATATTATCGCTTTTCTTGCCAATACAGGCGATCAAACAAATGAACTTGATCTTGCTAAAAAAATTACAGCAATACTATATACTAACGAAAATGAAAACTAAATTACTATTTCTAAGCATTATCTTGTCTGTTTCGAGCATTATAAATGGGCAATCTATAACAGGGTTATGGACTGTAGATCAAGTAAGTGTAGGTGACAAAAAAATGACTCCAATCGCTAAATGGTTTAAATACAATACTGATCACTCTTATGAGGCTGGTAATGGATGGTTACAAAATGACGAAGGTAGCTGGACATACAGTAAAAAAGAAAAGCAATTTCTTCCTGAAAGTAAAAATGGTAAAGATGAGTACGGAGCTTTTAAAGTTGAGTTTTCTAATGATAAAATGAAATGGATACGTATAGAAGATGGAATGAAAGTAATAGTTTCTTTATCCAGAATCTCTAATGTACCTAAATCTCCCAAAGATAAAGCTGTCGGAAACTGGCAACTGGTTTCTGTATATAAGAATAAAAAAAACATTACAAAATCTTACAATCCAGAAGGGAAAGAAGCTATTTTTATTCGCTGGACAGGAACATACCGCAAAACACATCCGGATACTTCAAGATCAAATGGGTATTGGTATATGAATGCACACAAACCCGAGCTACATTTAATTGACTACAATCGTGCTATCGATGTTCAGGTATTTATAGTTTCGTTTCAGGGCAACCTGATGACAATGAAACCTAAGAATACCGAAAACGTCACATTTACATACAAAAGAAAATGACAAGAGATCACAAATAGTATACTTCTATCATACCCCCTCTCCTTTTTCTAAATGAATCTATCTTTTGTCTAAGACTCCAGTACATCACAAAAAGATGACACTTCGTACCAATCACCTTTCTATAAGCGGTATTTAAAGGCTTCAAAAATACTTTTGCTGGAATTAGAAATTTAAAAAATAAGAATCATTATGAAAAAAATTATTCAGAACTCTATGAGTTTTCTGTGTTTAATCATTGGCATATTGGGCCTAAACAGTTGCGAGAAAGACAACCTTTCTTCAATAAAAAACAATCATCCCTTTGCGATTACATCAGATCATACAAATACTACATATAGTATTAATATTTTGTATCCTCAGGCTTATGATCCTTCAAATAGCTATCATACAATTTACATGTTAGATGGAGATGATTATTTTAAAGAAGCAGCAGATATCGTTGCAGAATCTGGTAGAGAGGATATTATCCTTATCGGAGTGGGATATGCCAATAAAAACCAGAGAGGAAGAGATTACTCTTATCCTGAAGACAGAGATTTTCCCGGAACTTCGGGAGGTGCAAAAGAATTTATCAATTTTGTAAATAACGAACTTATTCCTCATATCGAAAATGAACTTGAAATTGAAAGTGTTGAAAGGACATTATTTGGTCATTCTCTAGGTGGATATCTTGCTTTGTATATATTATTTCAACAAGATCAACCCAATTCTTTTGATAATATTATTGCTGCAAGTTCAAATTTCATGTGGTATAATGCATATCTATTTGATTTAGAACAGCACTATTTTGACACACACGATTCATTAGATAAAAATCTTTATATAACTGTTGGTGATTTAGAAGGAGCTTCGATCAATCTTTTTTATAATGCCTTTAAGGAAAAAATGGATAAACGGTCTTATACTGGTTTAATTCTACATCATGAGAGATTAAAGAATACTTCGCATAGAAACAGCCCAATAATAACCTTTAAAAAAGGATTATCTATAATTCTATAAATACAACATCATGAAAAACTATGTAGTAGTCCTTTTGTTTTTTCTTTCATTACCGGTTTTGGTTCAGGGACAAAAAGGAAACAAAGAATCAGGTCAAAAACGATGGAAATTAGAACTTTTATACACTCAGGATATATTAAATACCAGTTACGGAAAAAACTATGGGTATATATTTAAAGGAAAGTTAATGTGTCTAGACAGCAAACATTTTACGTTATCATATGGTGTGGCTCATCAAAATAGTTACATAGCCGAAACAGATAACTTGTTTACCGATTATGTAGAAGGATATACAAGAGATATAGGATTGTATTCTATTTTTGATGTTACTTATTACCCATTTAACAAGAAAAAATTCTACCTATCGCTAGAACCTTTTATAGGAGCAACACATTTAAAATCAAAAGGAACTTTAAGAATCCCACAATATTCGGTATACGAAAAGTACAAAAATGAATATGTGTATTTTAATTATGGCTTTTCTCAATCTCTAGGTTACAATATTAATAATTTTAGTGTTAGTGCATTTGCATGGGTTTCCTTAAAAGGGTTTTTAGATAAAGGAAGAAACAGACCCGCAGATTTCGATTCTCGATTTTTCTTAGGATTAGGCCTGGGGTATACCTTGTAGAAAACATATTTAATAATCACAATTTTTAAAAGTGTAATCTTTGATAAGATTACACTTTTTTAATCGTAAAAGCATCTTTAAATGCCTGAAATTTATTTCTTGACACAGGAACTTCATGAGGGACTCCTTCAAAACTAATGCGATAATTTCTGGCGTTGCCAGAGGTAGTATTAATGTTTCTTATATTAATAACATACGATCGATGCGTACTAATAATAAATGCATAATTACCAAGTTCTTCCTCAAGCTTTTGAATTGTAAGTCGATATGGTTTACAGTGTACTTTACCAGATGTTTTGGTAAAAACATCTATATAATTTCCTTCGGATTTAGCGAATAAGAAGGAACCAATATCTAGTTCCAGAACTTCGTTTTTATTATTAGTTTGTATACTTATAATATCGGATACTTCACTCTCTGTAAATGTAATTCTGGATTCAAGTTGTTCATTGTATAAGGAGACTTTTTTTAAGTTTTCCTTTAAAAGAATGGTGTAGTTGATCCATACAAGAAGAAAAGCCGGAACAATACCAAGTAGAACAACGTATAGCGATGAGTTTAAAAAATGTAATATGATATTATTAGAAGGCTCTTTGCTAATTACAAGAGACAGGGTATTATTAAAAATAGTAATTACAAAAAAAAGCGAAACAATTAAAAGACATTCTTTTCCTATAGTCCAATTTTCTTTTAAATCAGGCTTAAAAAATATTCGAGGTATAACTTCGAGTACCACGAGAATACCGAAAAAAGTCATTAACCCTGCAAGTATACAGAGGAGCGGTTTTGAAAAGACAAAGTTTGTATTCACATAATTTTCGTCTACAGCTAATACATTAATAATGTAGATTAACATTCCCAGTACAAAAGCAATTATTAAATTTCTTTTGAAATAAAATAGATAAGGATAAGGTTTATGTATGATTTTGGTAATGTAATGTCGAGACATTAAGAACTATTTTTTAACCAAAAGTAATATTTTTAAAAGGTTTGAATCGTTTTTTTAATCCATATAATCTTTCCTTTTTTTAATTTCTGCAAGAAATTTTTCTTTATCCTGTTTATTAAATTTCTTTACAATTTTCTTCATAAAAAAAGACCAAATGAAATATTTTTCAAATGACGGGTTCATACAATAAATCAATAGATTAGTATACAGTTATATATGCTTATATAGTTTCCTTTAGTTTGCCAAGAATTTAATCAGCTTGTTTTTTTGTTTCTTAATGCTAGTACATTTCCGAAAATAATAAGTACAATTCCCATGAAAGCATATATATCGGGTTTATATCCTTCAAAAATGGTAGAAATGGTTAAGGCAATTACTGGTATCACCACAATAACATAGGCAGCTTTACTTGCTCCTATTTTGCCTATTAAAGTAAGATAAGAAGTAAATGCTATAATAGATCCGAAAACCGTTAAATATGCGAGTGATGAAATATAGGAGAATGAAGTATCGAAACCTATAGATTTTCCGCTAAACAAGGCTATTAATAACATAGCAGTTGCACCATATAGCATCCCGAAACCATTGGTTTGGATAACAGGAAGTTTAAATTTACGTTGATTATTTGAAGAAGTAATATTTCCCAAAGAAGCAAAAATGATAGAGCAAATACAAAATATCAATCCTTTAAGCTGATCATTGGTCAAATCTATTCTTCTAAACTCGGCCTGGTATATCAGAACTGTTCCTAAAAGTCCGAAGACAGCTCCTATTATGATTTGTTTTTTTATTTTATCTCCTAAAAATATCGCTCCAAAAACTATATTCATAAAAATTAATGTAGAAAATGCTACAGCCACTAATCCACTACTTAAATATTGTTCTGATAAATATACCAACCAATAATTTGTTCCAAATAGCAGAACTCCCTGTAAAGCGATAAAAAAGTGTTGTTGCTTTGTAAATGATAACGGAAGTTTTCTAATCTTAGAATATCCCAATAATATAATACCACCTAATCCAAACCGATAGGCAACAGAAACTATAGGATCTACAGTTCCCAATTGGTATTTAATGATGTACCATGTAGATCCCCATATTAATGCTGGAATTATAAACAATAAGTGATTAGATTTTAGCATAGTTAAATAAATTTATTCTTTAAAATTAAATTATGACCTTCTCTAAGAAACCTCTTTTGTTAATTTATATGTATTGGTATACCGCCTGGCACACAGCATAAATAATAGTAATGAAAAAAGAATGAATCCTAATAAAGTAAAAAGAAAATTAGACCACCCCCATTTTGATACTATATGCCCTGTCGAACTTCCGATACCACCTGCTCCCATATACTGACATATTAAGTATAAGCAATTTGCTGTACTTTTTCCTTCAATAGCATACTGAGATATTATCTTGTTTACTACAGTCTGGATCCCTAATAAACTAAACGTAAGTAAACTTAGACCTAATACTAATAACCACAACTCTTCTACAAATAGCCCTAATGTTCCTATTAGAAATAGTACTAACAGAATTTTAAGCATACGAAAAGAGTGAACTCGATGAGTTAATGCTCCAATTGTTATTGTCCCTCCTACTCCCGTGATATAAATTAGGAATAACAGGGAAATAACATAATGCGGAAGTGAAAAAGGAGGCATTTCTAGCCTAAAACTTAAATAATTATAAATGCTCACAAAAGTACCCATCATTAAGATCATCAAAATATAAACTCCCAAAAACAATGGATTTTTAAGGAAGTTTTTCATGTATATTAGCTTTAAAGATGTTTGAATTTTTTGTGGATTAAAGTTTAAGGATTGTGGTAAAAGTCTCATAAAGAAAGTACTTAATACCATGCCTACACCTCCAATAAATAGTGTGGCTATTCTCCAATCATACCAACTAGAAATTAAACCTGCTACCACACGCCCCCACATACCACCTAATACATTTCCGGCTAAATATATCCCAATCACAACCCCAACATATCTTACCTCAACTTCTTCAGAAATATAAACAATGGCAACTGCTATCACTCCCGATAACAAAAACCCTTTTATAAAACCAAAAACGACCAGTACATTAAAATTCCATGAGATTGCCGAGAGCATTGTGATTAACGAAGACAGAAATAAAGCAATCAACATTAATTTTTTACGATGTAGTATATCTGCATAAAACGCAAACATAAAAAGGCCTAAAGCAATACCAATCATAGAGGATGAAACAACCAAACTACTGACAGCCGGAGAAACCAAAAAACTTTCGCTTAATGATGGTAATAATGGCTGAAACATATAAAACTGTGAGAAAGCAGCCAAACCTGGGATAAAGACCGCTTTTCGGATATCTTTATAACGCCTAGTATTTCTTTCTGCTTTTGTTTTCATTACAGTATTGGCACCCTCTTTTATTATAAGTTATAAAGGAATTGAAGTACAAAGTTTAAAATTATTTTTACATTAGTAAAACATTATTTTCTTATCATATACATTAGCAAAACTTATTAATTATGGAGTTACGCCAGTTAAACTATTTTGTTAAAGCGGCAGAGTGTTTAAATTTTACTGAAGCTTCTCACAAAGTATTCATAACACAAAGTGCGCTTTCGCAGCAAATAAAGCTTTTAGAGCAAGAATTAGGGGTTCCTCTTTTTGATAGAATAGGAAAGAGAATACAACTTACAGAAGCTGGTTCTTTATTTTTAACCCGTGCGAGGCATACGCTTAAAAATGCCGAAAACGCCAAACAATTGATAGAGGATTTACAAAATTTACAATCCGGGACTTTACATATTGGAGTAACCTATGGTTTAACCAACTTGTTTACAGAAACATTGATATCCTTTTCTACAAAATTTCCTTTAATACAGGTTAAGGCTTTCTTCGGTACATCAGATGAGTTAATAGAAAAACTTAAATCAGGTATGTTAGACTTTATTTTATCCTTTAATAAAGCAACAGATGATCAAATGATTACTACTATTCCTTTATTTCAATCTTATTTAACATTGGTAATACATGAATCCCATCCATTTGCCAGCAAAAAACAAATCACTATAGAAGAGCTTAACACAATAGATTTAGCCGTACCCGCAGAAGGGTTTACAACCAGAAAAGTCCTGGATAAAGCATTTAGAACACATGAACTTTCTTATCAATATCAAATAGAATTAAATCATATTCCCACCTTAATTCGACTCATCGAAACCGGAAAATGGGCAACTGTTCTTACAAAATCGACCACACAGTATTTACCTACTCTTAAAAGTATTCCTATAAACAAAAAGAAACTCAAATTACGATCGGCAATACGATACCTTAAGGGTAATTATCAAAAAAAAGCATCTAAAATTTTCTTCCAAATGATTTTAGAACATTATAAACAGAATACAGATTTAAATTAGCATACCGTAAGAATGATAATTCAGAAAGTTATCATAAATAAATGGATAGACAATCTAAAAAAATAAATTATAACCTAAATTAGAACAAATACTAAAATCTAAAAACAGTTAAGGACGATTACCAATTTTTAAAATAACAACTTTTATATTTATTAAGAATAACGTGATAAGATAGCACATGAATGATCATACTTCAATACAAAAAATAAGAACAGTTCTGATAGGTTTAGGTACCGTAAACATTGGTGTACTTAAAATTTTGATAGAGAAAAAGGCTATAATCACAAAAAGTCACAACCTAGAAATACACATTATTGGTGTGGCTGACTCTTCTGGAATTGCCATAAAAGAAAATGGATATACCTACGAAGAATTAATTCATTTAAAATCAAATGGAAATAAAGTAAACCAGTTAGAAGGATATCTCTCGGGCATACCTATAGAACAAATCACAAACCATGTAAATGCTGATGTACTGATCGATGGATCGCCAGTTAATCTTAAAACAGGAAATCCGGGATTACAAGCAATTCGAAACGCTCTTAGTAAAGAATGCTCCGTAGTTAGTGCAAATAAAGCTCCCTTGGTATTAGCCTATGATGAATTGCATCAACTGGCCAAAAAGCATGGTAGTAAACTAGCATATAGCGCAACAGTATGTGGGGGATTACCAGTGATTAATATTTTACAACGTGATCTGCAAGCGACAAACCTTATTGGCTTTAAAGGGATTTTTAATGCTACCACTAATTTTATTTTAGAAGCATTAGAAAAAGATGGATCTTTTGATGAAGCTATTAAAGAAGCACAAAGATTAGGTGCAGCAGAAACCGATCCATCCCTGGATATTGACGGATATGATACCGCAAACAAATTGTATATCATCATGAAATCTTTTACAGAATTCTCTGGTACTATTTCTGACATACAAATAGAAGGTATCAGAGCTATTACTTCTAAAAACATTAAACAGGCAGCAATACAAAATAAAAGAATAAAATTATTAGCTGTAGCAGAAAAAAAAGCAGGTATCTGGAGTTTATCGGTTCGACCCACAAAGGTAGAAGCCAGTTCCTTTATAGGGAATTGTGATGGATGGGAAATGGGTATTCAATTACAAACCGATTATTATGAAGAATTATCTATGAAAATATATGAAGAAGACCCTATAACCACCTCTGCAGCCGTAGTAAGGGATATTATTAACCTTTTAAAAAAATCTTTCTAATATGAAATCTCCTGAAATACATATTCGACCTGCAAATAAAAAAGATCTTGAAGCAATTTGGAGTCTGTGGAAAGTAGTAGTAGATCAAAAAATCTATTTTCCATATGACGATAGTTTTTCTCGAGAGCATATCGAAAACAGTTGGATCAATCTAAACAATAATTGTTTTGTAGCAGAATTAGAAAAAGAAATCATAGGAGCTTACATTTTAAAGCCCAATCAACCTGGGTATGGAAATCATATTGCTAATGCTTCATATATGGTTGACAGTCAAAAAAGAGGAATGGGTCTTGGTCATCAGCTTTGTGCTCATTCTATTGATGCTGCAAAAGAGCTAGGGTATTATGCAATGCAGTTTAACCTGGTCGTTAGCACCAATGCAGCTGCTATAAAAGTATGGTTGGCAAATGGTTTTGAGATTATAGGAACCATACCCGGAGGTTTTAAACATTTTGAAAAAGGGTATGTAGATGCTCATGTTTTTTATCGGAAATTGTAATTTGTATACATTTCAGAAAAAATGATATAGGCTTTATGTGGTAAAATAATTGCAAACCTATATAAATTCTTTCCTATACTTTGTGGGACTAATTCCTTTATTCTTTTTAAAGAATTTATTAAGGTGACTAACATCTGTAAATCCTAATTCATCAGTAATTTCGGTTATGCGCATATCACTATATTGAAGCCTGTTTTCTATTAATCGAACTCTGTAATTCGTAATATATTGCTGTAATGTTTCTCTTGTATGTTTTTTAAAATAACGACCAAGGTATGTTTTAGAAATACCAAACCGATCACAAATTTCTTCAGTTCTCAATTTGCTAGGGTCGTATATATTCTCTTGTATATATTGTAATATATTCATCGCTTTTTCTTCTGTTCCTGCATCTACCTCATCAGGAAGGTATTTTGCAATATTTCTCGCCACAATAACGATTAATGTATTTACCAACTGCTGTATAATTTCTTTGTTATATAAATCCCGGTTAACATATTCGCGTATCATAGCTTCGACCATAGGTTTGACCAATGTTTTGTCTGTTAGGTTTCTTAAAATACAGCCCGGTTGATGATTTGCATTTTTTAGAATAAATTCTAATCGTTGAATATTATCAGCACTTATTTTCCCTGATTTAATATAAATATCATTAAATCTCAAAAAGAAAAATTGTGTGGTTGTATTAATTTCTATAGAAGATATGTCTGTAGGGGTTAATAAAAGCATATGTCCGGGATGATATTGAAATTCGTTCTTATTTACACGTTGAATTCCTGTACCCGATAAAATATAAACCAATTCAAAAAAACTGTTTTTATGCTCATGTACCGGAGATTGATCTAATGTTTCAAAAGCAATCGAAAAAGGTTCATATAAATTCTTTTTATTCATAATTACACATTTTTACATTTAAAACGAAAATATATACTATTAAAAAACATACTCAAAGGTATAAATTTGCTCTAAATTATTAAAACATATTTTTATGAAAGCAATAGGAATCAAAACATCATTACCCATAAGTGAAGAAAATAGTTTAATTCAGTTCGAAACAGATCGGCCTGTACCAAAAGGACATGATTTATTAATAAAAATCAAGGTAGTAGGTATGAATCCTGTGGATTATAAAGTTCGCCAAAAAAGTGCGCTAAATCAAGAATTAGATTCTCCAAAAATATTAGGTTGGGATGCTGTAGGTATCGTTGAAGCTGTAGGTGACAAAGTAACCTTATTTAAAACGGGAGACGAAGTGTTTTATGCAGGAGATATTACACGTCCCGGATCTAATGCCGAATATCAATTAGTGGATGAGCGCATAGTAGGTAAAAAACCGAATACTATTTCTGATGCCGAAGCTGCTGTGATGCCTTTAACTTCGTTAACCGCATGGGAGACGTTGTTTGACAGACTTAAGTTAACCCAAGGAGAAGGGGAAGGAAAAACGATACTAATTATTAGTGGTGCAGGTGGTGTTGGCTCTATTGCAACTCAATTAGCCAAAAAACTAACCGATTTAACCGTTATAGCTACTGCTTCTCGTGTCGAAAGTCGTTTATGGTGCCAGAATATGGGAGCAGATCATGTTGTAAATCATCATAATCTTATTGAAGAAGTACATGCTTTAGGGATCAACACAGTAAACTACATTCTAAATTTTTCGGGAACTTCTGATCATTGGGAAAACATAATCGAGTTAATTGATCCACAAGGGCATATATGCACGATAGCAGAATCTCCCGATAACCAAATCAATATAGGATCTTTTAAATCTAAGAGCATCACCCTATCCTATGAGTTAATGTATACACGATCTATGTATCAGACAGAAGATATGATTGAACAACATCATATCTTAAACAAAATAGCTGCATTGCTTGATAACAATAAAATTAAATCAACACTCAATAGTACCCTTAATGGTTTTACTACTGAGAACTTTAAAGAAGCTCATCAAAAATTAGAATCAGGCAAAACCATAGGGAAAATTGCAATTACATTTTAAAGACACTGTTTAAGAATAGAGGATTAATAGACAAGATCAGAGCTCTTATATGAATTATTTAAGTATTGAGCGAACTTGTAGTTGTAGCTGTGGTATAACCTCTTTTTTATACCATTCATTTTTTGCTTGCCAAATATTATTTCTTGGCGAAGGATGTGGCAACACAAAATAATCTGGCAAATATTCTTTATAATTCTTTACTGTATCTGTTAACGTTCTTTTTAATCGATCACCCAAATAATACTCTTGAGCATATTTCCCAATGAGTAAAACAAGTTCTACATTTTCTATTTTGGTCAATAGTTTTTGATGCCACAAGGGAGCACATTTTTTTATAGGGGGGAGATCTCCGGATTTCCCTTTTCCCGGGTAACAAAACCCCATGGGTACAAGTGCTATTTTTTTGGGATTATAGAACGTTTCATCATCTATCCCCATCCAGGCTCTTAAATTTTGCCCGCTCTTATCATCCCATGGAATTCCCGATTTATGAACGATACTTCCGGGAGCTTGCCCTATGATTACTATTCTACTATGCGCATGTGCCGAAACTATTGGTCTTGGTCCTAGTTCTAATTGCGCTGCACACTCACTACATTTTGAAATCAAAGACAATAATTTTTGCATAATAGATACTGCGTTTTATAAACTGATTAGTAAATTATAAAATAATATGGTTTTACTTAACTTATTTAAGATTTGTTTCATCCTTTATCCTATTCATCAAAGAACACCCTAACCAATGAGCTAAGGTGCTCTACAAAAGAAAAACTAAACACCGGTTAGAACTTTTCTACTAGACTAAAGAAAAGTATCAAAACCTTTAATTATACGTATTACGAAGTTTCTCCCAATTACTATTAGCCTTTGCCACTAATTTTTTGTGATTGTTTTCTGCAAGCCATAATTGTTGTGCATCTAACTCTATATTATACAAAAACAAAAAGTACTTCCCATCTTTTACTACAAACTTATTCGGATCAGGTCTAAATTTAGCACCAGCATATACACCAAAAGCACAGAATCCTCCATATTGTGGTAAGTATTGTTTAGGGTTCTTATCAAATTTAGACTTCTGTTCTTTAGAAGTAAAATAGTACACAACCTTCTCATGTTCAGATTTATATTCTTTGTTTCCTCGTTGTGCAATACCGAGATCCAGATAAGATACAGGACTATATCCCTGTAGCGCTATATTGCTGTTATCAATATTATTTCCTTTCTTATCCTGCGCAATAGTAGTCATGGTTGTCATTATCATTACTACTAGTACTATTTTTATATTTTTTAAAGTTTTCATATGTATAATTTTAAAATTGTTATTTACTTTCACTTAGAGAGACGACCAGAAAAATTACAGCGGCATTTATCCAATAGTAATACCCGTCAATTCCTTTTAGATCAAACAAAAAGGGAAGTATCATAAATGTGATCGCTACCAAAAGATCTATCGCTAGATGTCCCTGATATGGAATTGCTCTTACAATCCCTAATTTGTAATTTGTAAGTACACTAACTATAATTACTGCAAGCCCAGTTATAATCGAAAACCAAAATGCTATTCCCGAAGAGTTCCCTAGGTTTAATAACGTTGGCAATATTATAAGGCCTACTGCTGCCGAATAATCAGCCACACCATGCAATGTGGGAGTGATAATTCTTAATTTCATGTTTTGATTTTAAGCGTTAAAATATTCTTCTTGTATAACCAGTCCGTCATTGTTCCATATTCGTCTTATAATTTCATGCCAATAAATTGTACTATTATCGGTCATCTCGAAATCAAATGTAAATTCTGAAGCCGAAACATTACCATCTACTATCGTATGGTGATGAGTAATATCATTTACTTTTTTAATAGAATTGGCAAAACCTTCCATCTTTTCTACCATTTGCGCTTTATTTTTGGTAGTAATGTTATTATAATCAGAGGTTGTCGCATCCTCAGCAAAAAATTGTTTTACTGCATCTACTATTGCTCCTTGTGTAACAATACTATCCATTTCTGTAGCTAATTCTTTAATATCCATTGTTTTATTTTTAAATGATTAAACAAATATTGTTTTGTAATTACACTACAAATTTCTGGATATGTCGAGGAAAGAGGGCTACAAAAAAGGCACTAGTTCTTGTACTTTTTATTCTTGAAATGCGATGGGGATTCCCCTGTATAATGCTTAAAAAAGTTCGAGAAATGGTTAGGCTCTTCAAAACCTAATTCTATCGAAATCTCTTTAATTGTAAGGTTTTTAATCAAAAGAGACTTTGATGTATTAATCATCTCAGATCTAATAAGTTTCCCCAGAGAAGTTTGCATTTTATCTTTCACTTTTCGGGATAGTACTTTTGGAGAAAGATTCATTTTTGAAGCATAAAAGTCAAGTGTTCTTTCTTTGGTATGATATTGCTGAAGAAGTTCGAGGATATTCTGAGAGAAAAGATCTCTATTTTGATAGTCAAAATCTTCTCTAAATTCTAACGGATTTCTACCCACATTATTTTTAAAAACTCTGGTAAAATACGCCGGATCATTGTATCCCAAATCATAAGATATTTCCTTAATACTTTTATCGGTAAAAGCAATCTCCTTTTTACTTTCTAATAGTTTTTTACCAGATAACAGAGATTTTAGAGAAATTCCTATTTTGTTTTTAATTAGAGACTGAATATTATATCCATTTTTATCAATCAAAGCGGTGAGTTCTCTATTGTTAATATTACTAGAATATTGCATATCAATGATATCCTTTGTATCAAAAATAACACGGTACTCTTCCTTATTTGCCTGAAATGGATTTTGGTAATACCATTGTTCTGCAGAAGCATCTATGATACGATCTACTTCTATATCATGTGCTATTTGGTTTGTTATTTTATGAAAATCATTGGATTCATCAAAATTAATATACCCAAGAGAAATAAGATGCTTAAATAATACTCTAAATTCTTTATTTCTAATAACCGATTCATCAGGAAATTCTATTTTTCTGATCAGGAAGTTATCTGAAAGAAATTTTATATACTGTCCTTTTTCGAGATAAATGGCTTTGTTTTTCCAATCGAAGTAATTTTTAAAATCAACCTGAATACTACCACTACCAGATAAAATCTGGAAAAAAGTATATTGATCTATAAAGTATACTTTATTTATTTCTGGTGTAAATTCTATAAACACAATAATCACTTGATTGGTATATAGTACGTCGAAATTTTAATCAAAAGATAACACCTCAACAGTATATTAATCATTAAAATCGATAGAAGTTTTTTTTAAAGAGTTTAAGAATATTCTTTTTAGGATATATAGAGCAAGGTGATGAAGTGGTATATTTTATAAATTACGGAAAGTATTCTGGGTATAATTTAATTTTATACCCAGTTTATTATTTACTTTTTAGTACAGTTTTACTCTCTCTACTTCTTTTTATAATTATAGAATCTCTAAATATCCTTTTTACAGAAATATCTTCTAGCATATCCCCTTCTCTAATCTTATAAAATTTATTATTCATTCTAATTAAGATTAGTTCTGAAGTACTTTTAGATCCTTTTACATAACCATGATAACTTAATTTAGGCCATGGTTTCTTAACACTATTTTTAGGAGTTACATTTGTTTTCTTAGACTTGTTATTCGATACTAGTTTCGTATTTGTTTTACGCTTTTGTCCTCTAGAAACAACATATTTTCCTAAGAATGGATCTCTTTCAACTTTTCTAAGATCAAAAGTATCTTTCGAAAAATTCATTCTGGGATCCACAATAGTAATTGGATTAACCGATACGTTGCTCTCTTCTACATTGTTTCCAAAAAAATTAAAAATTTTATTAAAAACAATTGCCCAGATGACAAGCATAAAAAAAATCAGAACGCTATTTAAAATCTTCTTATTCACTAGCCTAAAAATTACAATTCATTAGGTTTTATTTACTCAACCGTTATTTTTCTAACTTCGCTATAAATACTTTTATTCCCGGCTTGATCTAAGATTCTCACTCTCCAATAGTAATCTCCTAAATTAGAAAATGTTATTTCCTGAGAGTTCGAACTAGTTGGGACAGTCTCAATTATGGTTGCAAAACCACTATCTGTTGCTACTTCTATAACGCTAGACAATGTAGATTGTATTTCTCCGGTATCACTAGGTATATTCCAGGTAAACGTAATAGGCGATGATCCTTTTGCATCGTTATTAGGTGATGCCAATGTGGGTTGATTAGGTGCCTGGGTATCTAGAAAAATCTTTCTCGTTGAGAATTTGGTTTCACTATTATCATTTACAGCTTTTACTTTCCAGGTATATATCGCATCTTCACTCAAGACCGTAGAATTAAGTGTAAAATTATTATTAGTTAAATCAGGAGTCTGGATTTCGGTAGCTGTATTTCCTTGAATGGTCTTATCAACAACTACAGTATATGAAGTCGCTGACTGAATTCTATCCCAGGTTAATATTAAAGCATCTTTATTCGTATAAAAATTCTCTGATGGTGACGTTAAAAATACAGTTTGGTTTGTTAAGTCGTCTGATACAGAAAGAGTAAAAGAAATAGGAAAACTATAGGCTGTGGTATACGCAAAATTTTCTCCTCGTATCCTCCAGCTATATTCACCAGGATTAAGCCCATATGTAAAGTTATTCCCCTTAACTAATGAATCCAACACACTTCTTTGTGTAGCCTCTTCTACTACCTGTATTCTATAATCGTCTGCATCTGCTAATTCGTCCCATCTAAACTGAACCGAATTACCATCGAGACTACTTTTATCTTTTGGCGCTACCGTTGTTACCAAATCATCTGTAATATCTTCTTCGAGGACATCATCGCACGCTATCAACAGAAACAAACTGCTAAAAACTATACCTATATTAACTATTTTTTTCATAATTCTGAAATATTATCTTTACTCTTAATTTATTTTTTCGTGTTTGGAATTCTTTTTCTTTTACAAATGAAATACTAACAATATTTGAAAACTTAAACTCTTTCTCAAATGCATACACTATTTCTAATAGTCCATTAAAATCTCCTTCTAGTGTCAATTGGTTACTAATTACATTAAAACCATTACTTTCTGCTATATGGATTTCATCTAAGTTAAAAACATACACATTATCATAAGTAGATGCAAAATCCAATATTTGTTGTTGTATTTCTTCAGGTTCTACTCCCTGTTTTCCTATTATTTTATCATAAAACTTTAATTCTGTCTGTGTTTGAGTAACATCGGTTGTTGATGAGTTTACATATTCTAACTTATCTTCTAATTCTCGAACCTGATCATAGGCATGTCGAGTGATTTTAAAAGACCTCTTATTCGCTGCCATGAATAGCAATATTCCAATCGCTATAAGCCCAATTAATTTTTGTTTATATGTTAAATTTGCAAACACTATTTTACAATGATTTTTAAAGTGAATTCACTTTTTTTATTTCTACTCTTACTAAAATCCAAAATCTCTATTTTGGAAATCCAGTTTTCCTTCTTCAATTCTTTAACCCAAGAATTAATTGGCATACTCGAACTAGAATTACCATTAATAATAATGGTATTTGTTTCAAATATTATCTTTTCAAAATTCTTGATCTTTTTCTGCGTAGGGTTTACCTTCAAGCTATTAAGTCCTACATTATCAGGAATAGAATTTACTATACGGTACATATAAAAAGAAAGAAAGTTCTGATTTAAAATACCCGATTCCTGAAGAATTTTTGTTTTGTTCTCTTTTTCGTTTTCTAATTTTTTTACTTGATTATAAGTATCATTAAGATTATATAATTGAGATTCATAACTTACATACTTGTCATTATAGTAATTCAATAACAAATAGCTAATCAATAATGCAGACAGGAAAAAAATTCCCAATACTGTAGCTACGGTATTAAATGCCTTTTTAAGTACATTTTCTTTTTTATTTTCTTTCAAAAATTCTGCATCGTAGCTAAAATCATCTGATGGATATAAATAATGAAGTAGTGTAGAAAATAAAGGAACCTGGATATTGTTAATCTTCTCCTCTCCCAAGATATATTCTTTGGTAATAGTATCCAGTTTTTGGGTTTCTATTAGGTAATCATTTTCAAAACTCAATTCATAATCGGCAGAAATAATTGATGAAGTATTAGATAGCCCTTTAAATAGCACCCCTACAAAAGGGCCAATACTATAATCTACAACCAAATATTTATTTTCTAAAAACAGTGCAAAGAATTTTTCTAAGACGTCTTTTCTTACAATTGAAATAAAATTTTGTTGATTTTGATGTAGTTCATAAATATAAAAATCATCAATAGAAGCATTAAACAATACTTCTTTTAAATAGTTTCCTTTTGCAGAAACTTGTTTATTTATAATCCCTTTTCCATAAAAATTAAGAAGTAAAGGAACTGATGTATTCACTTTATCTTTAACAACGTTAAAATCCTCAGTAGAAAAAGAAGTTTCTACCGACAAAGCATCAGATTTCTTATCTACTATAAGCACATTGTATATTGGAGTATCTCCCAATATTACACCTACAATAGCGTATTGTTTTTCCTGAAAAGGCTTTAAAATATTATTTTTTATCTGTTCTAACATTAGTAAACAACAGTCGGTTTAATAAACACGTGTAACTTTGACTTCTTCTTTTTCTTGGTTTTACTACTAAAAAACCACTTTATTATTGGTATTCTAGATAAAACAGGTGTACCGGTCCCAGAGTTTTCTTTTTCTAATTCATCCAATCCTCCCAGAAGGATCATTTCACCATTTCGTACTCGAACCAAGGACTCAAACTGCTGGGTTGATTTTCCTGGTGGAGCGTTCTCTCCTGCTCTTCCTAAAAAGGCACTCTTTTCTACAACAATAGTTAGTGTTATTTGTTCATCTTTAGAGACAAAAGGTTTTATATTAACACTTAAATTTGCATCTGTAGCTTTCCATTGACCTGACTGTAAAATATCACTACTTACTCCATTATTAATCAATCTATTATTTTGTTCGAAGTAATAATTAGTTTCTCCGATAGAAATTTTTGCTTCATGGCCACTTAGTGTAGAAATCTTGGGAGTTGATTGCAATCGGATTATAGAATTATTTTCTAGAGCTTTTAAACTAAGATAGAAGTCTTTTGCAACTTTACCCAGGTTAAAAATACCAAACCCATTAAAAGCATCGATCAACTTATTTACAGAAGATGAATTTATAGTAACTTCAGATTGCGGAAATAAAGCCCCAGAAGTAACTCTCTCTTTTTTATCAATTCCTGCTTTAATCCCGGTTTGAATGTCGTACCCTTTTTGATATTGTACTATAAGCACCTCTATAAGGATCATAGGTACTACTTTATCAATTTGTTTTATATATTCTTTTAACTCTAATATTCTTGGTCTTGAACCAGAAACCACGAATCCATTAAGTTCTATAAACTCCTTAAGTTCTACATTTTCTATCAAGTCCTTAGGTAATGTTTCTAAAACAGTTTCTATTGTTCTATTTTCTAGTTGTATAAGTTCTGTACTCCTAAGTCCTTCTCCATTTTGATCTCCGATAAGATAAAAATCATCTGTTTTTTTATACGTACTATTTTTACCCATAAAAACATGATCCAAAAGCTCATCAAAAGTAATTTCGTTTACTACCAATGTTGTTGTAGCTCCTTCAGGTTTATCATACATGAAATAGTTTACATTGAGTTTTTCTGCTGCTTCTAATATCAACGAAGTAATATCGGCATCAAATGCCTGAACACTCAAAAACCCACTTGGAAGAACCGTAATTTCTGCAGATGATTCTGGGCCCCTGGTTTTCTTACCTTTCCTCGACGATCTAGTAGCTGTACCTACTGCTGGCGCTTGATCTTTTTCTACATAGTAAAACCCATTATCATCTTTGGTCACTATTAATTTATTAGATTTAGCCATCATCTCCATTACCTGATCAAATGGTCTATTTAAGATATAAGCAGAAACTTTTTCATTTTTTACATTAGGTCCTAAGATTACATTTTTGCCAGATACATCGGTAATCTTTTTAGCTACGCGAGGCAAAGAATCGTTTTTAAGTTTAATCACCAAGAAATCATTTTGACTATTATAAGTAACATCGATTTCTTTAAGCACTTTTGGTTTCGGAAGTTCTTTTGGTTTTACAGTTTTCTTAAAAACAATGATTTTGTTTATAAACTCTATACTTAGATTATATTTCTTGATCACAAAAAGAAACACATCTTTAACAGGAACATTAAAAAAACTACTGGAAACAATCTGGTTAAGATCCTGATCTGCACTTATATTTAGCTTGTGTTCTATTGCAACAGAGGTTAGAAAATCATATAGTGTTAGTCCCGAGACATCAATCTGTATCGTTTCATTAAGTTCGGGAGTTTCCTCTGCATATGCATTAATTTGTTCTTCGATCTTTTGCATGTCCTGCTGTCCATACGAAAGTGGAATTATACAAACTAATACTATATAATATAAAAATTTCTTCATAATTAAGCTTTGATTAGCAGCGAATAAATTTCTTCGAGAGAAGTTTCCCCTTCTTCTAATAAATTAAAAGCTTTATCCGCAAGGCTTTGGTATTTATAACTTATATTTTGTTCTAGATTATGGCTATTATTTTTAATAGCATTCACGACATCATCTGTGATCGATACAATTTCATAAATTGCTCTTCTACCCTTATACCCGGTATAGTAACATTCTGTGCATCCTACTGGCATATGATGTGTGGATAAGGCCCTAGGAAGTTTATAATTTCTAGGAAGTTCTTCTTCATTAAAAGGAGTCTCTTTTTTACAATGTGGACATAATTTTCTAACCAATCGCTGTGCAACAGATAGGTTTAAGGTCTCTGCAATATAAAATGCAGGAACTCCCATATCAACTAATCTGGATATGGTTCCCAGTGCAGAATTAGTATGTATTGTAGACAACACTAAATGCCCTGTTAATGAAGCCCTGATAGCCATTTTGGCTGTCTCGGCATCCCTGATTTCTCCAAGCATGATTATGTCTGGATCTTGTCGTAAAAATGACCGTAATGCAGAAGAAAAAGTAAGTCCGATGTCTTCTTTAAGTTGTACTTGATTAATTCCTTTTAACGTATATTCAATCGGATCTTCTACAGTTACTATATTTCTTTTTACATCATTAAGGAGTTTAAGCGTAGCATATAGCGTTGTTGTTTTACCAGATCCGGTAGGTCCGCTAATTAATACAATACCATTATTCTTTTTTACGGCTTCAAGATATTTTTCTTTTTCTTCTAACTCCAACCCCAAGTCTTCTAATCTAATATTAGAAGCATCTTTTCCTAACAGACGCATTACCACTTTTTCACCATGTAAGGTGGGTAATATAGAAACTCTAATATCAAAATCTTTATAATCGATCCTTCCGTCTTGTGGTAATCTTTTTTCTGTGATATCCAGATTAGATTCTATTTTTATCTTATTTACTAATTCTAAATAACTCTCTTTAGGAATTTTATATTTTTCAACTAAAACACCATCAATACGCAGTCTTGCTCTTGCTTCTTCTTCATACACTTCGAAATGAATATCACTACTACCAATAGATTTAGCTTCAAAAATCAAAGTATCCAAAAAACTACTTTCTACAGTAGATATACTTTGTGTTGCTTCCTGATCTCTATTATTCTTTCTGTAATAGACAAACAATGCTTTATTTAGTCTCTCTGACGAAATCTCATCAAACTTTAATGGTTTTCCCAAATACAATTCTAACTCTTCCTTGACCTGAGAATTTACTTTTTCTGCGTCAATATAGAGTTCCATTACATCTTCGGTATTGTTCTTAGGAATAATACTATAATGATGTGCTAAATCAGCATTAATAAGCTGTTTTAGTTCTACAGATATTTGTATGTTGGTATCAGTGCTCAAATGATAAAGTCGTAAAAAATGTTAGTTGATAAAAATAGATTAGGAATCATCAAACCAATGATATATAGTGATAAATATCCTGCTAATGGTATTGTTTTCTGTTCGCTTTTATTCTGAAATATCGCATACAATACTAAAGACAATATCATCCCAGAAATAAAGAACAGCATATAATTTCTAAAGGAAAAGAGAGGAATTACGGCGATTAAAAACACCAAATCTCCTATACCAATATATTGTTGAAATGGATTTTGAAATTTTGATTTTTTAATGGAAAAATATGTTACTATTGAAAGAAAATTAATTCCAATAAACGCCAATGATTTCAAACCATCAAAAAGAACTATGATATCTTTATTCATATACATACTCACCACAAACACCAAAATAGGTAGCCCAATATGTATATGTCTATACCTGACATCTTGATATAACATTATCCCCAAAGAGATGAATAAAATGGATACTAATACGTATGTCATTAGTCCTTTACCGTTTCTTTTAATAACTTATTATGATCAATCTCCCAGGTATTAAAAGTACCATCGCCATCAAAATCGGATAGAGAAACCGCTCTTGCTTTAAAAGAATTAGTAGACGCCTCTGTGATCTCAATTCTATACACAGCCTGTCCTCCTTCACTAATAGATAGCGCTGGTTCAAAGCCTAAGGCTTCAAAATCGGTTGTATACTTAGAGTTTCGATAAAAATAGCTCTTCTCTAATCCATACAGATGGTTAAGCATACTCTGGGCTTCAATAGCTTTTGCTTGTGATACTACAGCCGTTTGGTTTGGTAATACCAATAGTATTAAAATCCCAATAATACATAATACAATTACTAATTCTGACATCGAATATGCCTTTACATAAACCTTTTTACTGGTGTTCTTTTTTATCTTCATTTTCCTTTTTTAAGAAGGTTGAATAATTTTACTTAAATCAAACATTGGTGAATACATTGCAATTAATACAGTACCCACAACCAAACCTATGATTACAATTATTAATGGTTCCATAATAACACCAATCATCTTAGTTTGGTGCTGCACTTCTTCATCATATTGTTTAGCCAATCGTTCAAACATATCATCTAATTTATTTACTTGTTCGGCTACGCTAACAAGCGAAACTAATTTAAAATCGTATATAGAATGTTTGGCTAACGCTTTTGAAAAAAGAGTTCCTTTTGTTACTTCTTTTTTGATCATATCTAAACTTGATTCTAACGGATAAAAGGATATCATACGCTGCACTAAATCCAAAGAAGTTACTAATGGAGTTTTTGCAGATAATAATAAGCTTAGCGATTGACAAAAACGTGTGATGTATATTTTTCTTACCAGTTTACCAAAAAATGGGATTCGTATAATTACATTAGATATTGCTTTTCTATAAAAAGTCCTGTTTTTAAAGTAAAAGTGAAAAGCTATTATGGAGATCAAAACAATACCAAAAACTATACTTATGGTTGAAAAATGCTCTGAAACATAAATAATTTTTTTAGTTAAGTTTGGTAAATCTTTTCCAAACTGTTTAAATACAGTAGCGAACATAGGTACGACGTACTTCATCATAAAATAAAGTACTCCAAAAGTTAACAGTAATACAAACGAAGGATATGTAAAAACCGATAACAACTGCCTCCTCATTTTTACTTTTCTATCGAAGTACTGAAATAATTCTAGTAATACTTCGTCTAATTTTCTGGTCTCTTCCCCAATTTTAACACTAAAGTATTCATACGGAGAAAACTTCCCAGAGTCTCGTAACGCCTCGAATAAGGCTTTACCTTGCACCACTTCTTTTGTTATAGCCTGTATCAGATTCTTGTGTTTCTCCTTTTTTTGCTGGTCTTTTAATATTTCAAGTGCCTTTCTAAAATCTACCCCAGAATTTAATAAAACAGAAAGTTCTTTATAGAAATCCATTTTATCTTTATCAGAAAAACGATTACCAAAACTCACTTCTTTAGAGAAAAAACTATCGTTTTTCTTCTTTGCCTTAGTGACATTTTTCGTTTTATATGTTGAAATATTAATACTCATCCAGCAAATAATTATTCATTCTCGATGCAAGAGAAATTTCTTTTGATTCAAAAAAATCAAAACTTGCTCCAAGTATCTCAATCTTAAGTTTTATAAGTTGATATTTTTCCTCAATTTTTTCGTTTTGGTCAAACTGAACCTCCAGAACTTTTATATTAAAAGTATCTACAGCTTCTGCTTTTCTAATGATTTTTTCTGTTTTGAAAAAATAGTGTATCTCTTTATTAGTACTCTCTAATACAATATGTCTATCATCATCTATATCTATAGATGTACTAAGTTGAACATCTTTTGAAAAAAGGTTTTGAAACTGGTTATATGTCATTAAATCATCTTGTTGATCTGCATAAACCACTACTTGTCTAGATAAATTATCATAAATAACATATACCATCGTAATCACCAATGATGATATCACCATGCCAATAACGAGTTCTAGCATTGTAAATGCTTGTAATCGTATATGTTTTTTATTCTCTAACAATGTATTGATATGTTTCTTTTTTTGATTGTACCTTTATCGTAAATACAACTTTATATCCTGCGTTATTTTCTAATTTCTCTACTTTTTTTACTACGGTAAAAGATTCAAAATCATAATCTTCATCTATAAATTGTTTTTCACTTTTTGTTTCCCAAAACAATTCTTTTACTTTTTGCCGAGCCTGATAATGAGCAATACTATGATCAGAGCCCAACACTCTACTATAAATTATTAGTGCCATAGACAAGCAAATTGCAATGATAGTCATGGCAATTACCGATTCTATAACAGACCCCGCTTTAACACTATATTTGTTTAATAATTGCATAGGGTTTAAAGTATTCACTTTTATTTTTAAAGAGCGGTATCCTTACAAATTCATCAGGAAGACTTTTCCTATCAATTGTTCCGTTTAAAATATAATTATCATATGCAGAGGCTTCTGTCCTAAGGTAAAAGTTACTTGTGTATACTGTACCTATTACATTTCCTTTAAGTTGTAACTTGCCACTACAGTAGATATCACCTATTACTTCAGCATCTTCTTCTACGGTAACTATCTTATCTAGTCCTCTATTTATATCATTTATCACCACTCCTCCCAAAATCTTACTTTTCTTTCCTATAGTAACTTCTCTTTTATCGACATTACCTCTATTCATCAAAATACCCGATGGGTATTTTAAAACTACATTTTCTTCAAGTCCCACTACTTTCTCTGCTAACACCTGTACATTACCAGTAAAACCAGATTCAAAAGCTACTTTCGGAGCATCTATAATAATATCTTCTAATACATTATTTTTTTTGATATAGATAGAGTCTTTAGATTTTATAACAATATTTCCCGAAAGCTTTTTATTATTTATGATTATAGTATCGCTTTCTATAACCAGTGTTTGCTTACTAAAACTGTTATATAAAAGAACATCGTCTTTTATTTCATTTAGCCTAATTTGGCGTACATTATCGATATCATATGCAAAATCTACATGGTCGATTTTTGGTAAACTCGTTTTTGAATTACGTTTTGTACCTATCAAAAATTTTGTATCTCGGTATGCATTAGAAGTGATATACCCTGCTTTTATACCTGATTTTGGTAAAAACACATTACCTGTTATTTTGGCTTTTTCTACCATAAATAAAGGTTTAGATGCATCTGAAAGATATAGTGCCATTGCATCTTCTTTTTGCCACTGCCCTATCAAAGCTGCTCTTTTTATAGTGTCTTTCTTAAAAACAGAAGTGGTTAACAATACCTTATAAAATCCCCATGGCTTTATACTACCAGAGGAAACCATACCATTATCAAAAACATCTATGGTAATTCTCTTCTCTTCGATATCTTCTATTTTTGCAAGAAAATACTCTTGTGCTGATTCATTGTTAGATACTAGTTCGGCATGGGCATCAAGCATTCCCTGATGTATTTTAGAATATCCACTCATCAATAACAGTGAATAACAAAATATCCCTACTACAATACAAATTAGTATCGCATACGCTATAGAACCAGCTTTTATCACGTATTATCCTTTTCTTTTTTACCAAATAATCGTTGAAAGAAATTTGGTTTATCGTTAGTTTTCTTTTTTTGTTTTGCTTTTTTAACTCCCTTTTTAGTATTCCCTTTTACCTTTGGGTTATTATTCTTTGTCTTTTTAGAAGTTGTTTTATTTTTATCTTTTTTAGAAAAAAGCCTTTTAAAGAAACCTGATTTTTTCTCCTGAGGAGCTACTGAATCTTTTGCTTTCTGTTTAAATAGTCTACCAAAGAACCCTGGCTTTAGTGTATCTTTTTCTTTACGTACTTTTTTACTATAATCTATAGTGTCACCTTTTTGCACGAAAATCCATTTCCCAGATCGTTTACCACTAGTATATTTACCTTTTGATATTATATTACCAATACTATCATAGAATACGCATTTGCCATTTAGTACTCCTTTGTTCCAGTTTTCTGTAGTTGCTAATTGGCCGTTTTTATACCAGGATTTCCAGACACCAATCTTTTTTCCTTTATTAAAATTGCCTTTCTCTGCCAACTCATTAGAGTAATAATACTTGGTATATACCCCATCCAATAATTCTCCTGCATAATCACTTTGTGTAGCCTGTACTTTTCTGGATTTAAACCAATAGTATTTTACTCCTAATTTTGGTTTTGGCTCATCCTCTGTAATATGAAAACTTTCTTTATACTTGGTAGTACTGATATTTTTCTTATTAAACAGTTCCTGCGAAGTTTTACAACTCAACAGGCAGGTGAATATGATACTTATATATATTATTTTTTGCATTCCTTTACAATACTTTTCCAACCATCGTGGTTATTATTTTTTTGCGCAAACTTATTGCTATACAGCTATACTATTTTTATTCTTAACATGTCATTTATTGTATAGTATATTATACTTAGCAAGTAACATCAACCATTAGTATAAAAGGTCAAAAACCCAAACCAAAAAATCAGCATAATCAACTAGTTATCAATATACTAAATATCAAAATCCAAAATAAACACATAGAGATAAACTCTGTATACTTATAAAAAATGAAGTCGCAAATATATTCATTTTTAAGTTGTTAAAAAGTTAAGATTTAACTTTGCTTTAAGAGGTCTATTTTTCTTAAAAAAAACTAGTTCTCTATACTATTTTTCACATCTTACGACATGTGTAATCAAACATATTAAATCACTTGTTACCATGCTTTTACATTAAGCTAAATCTTATAAAAATCATACTCAATCTTCGCACTACATCGTTTTTCACAGTACAAGAATACGAGTCCTGAGTTTCATTTTTCGGGACTGGGAAATATTTTTTTTATTTTTTTTGATATTAATCTATATAAAACACATTTTATATAGATAAAACCCTCTTTAGTATAAAGACAAAAGCTACCTAGAAATAGGTAGCTTTTGTCTTTATTATTGTTATTATTACTAAGTGTATAGATTACACCTTCATTAGATCTTACCATGTCATACTGAACACCAAATTATTAAGATCTAAATTAGGATGACCATCATTGCAATAATAAACTCTTTTATTATTAGTTATCTGCTTTATTTCAATTGCAGCTCCATTATGCCATGCTTGAGTAATTCCATTCCCAAAATCCCATACATTATAAATTAAAAGTTTCCCATCTTTAGAGTTGACATTCACAACAAAATCCTTTGGAGCTGTATCTTCCCATAACACAATGGCATCTCTAATAGTATCCTTTGAGTTTAATTTAAAAGTTCCTTTGGTTTTCAAAATAAACCCTTGTTTCCACTCACTATTTGTCTCAATGAAACAAAAATTTAAAGGTATTTTTTTTACCGGTAGATTAAAACGATCTATTCGTACTAAAAATTTTCCGTTAATCCCAACAGGTTTTCCTTTTGCTTCTCTAAAAAGTTTATCTAAATCTAAAATATTATTATCCTCCATTGTTTCCATTATTATTTCCTGTATGTCTGTATGGGTCTTGTGCAGCGTGTTCATCTGGCCAAACTTCTTCAAAATCAAATAGCCCGCCATCCCTTTGCGGTGGTCTATGGTCTAATTCCATACTTTCCATCTTTCCAGTTTCTTCATTGTAACGTTGTGGTGCTCTACCTTTTTTCATTCTTGCCAGATTATCTTTGGTGAATTCCCCTGACTTTGCATTCTTCGCTCTATTTTTCCAATGTCTTGCTCGTACCGCAGACCAAGATGGTACATTTCCAGCTCGAGTCAGATTATTGATAGGATCCCCAACTTTCCAGCCTTTTACATTATTTGCACGAGTAATTGGTGGTGCACCATTTTCAGGCACTTTAACTCTCATTCCTTTAGCTACTCTTGCCAAAATCATTCCTACAACTATATCCTTTGCTAAATGACTTAAAATTTCTTGATCACTAACATAATTTCCACTATAAATAGCACTTATTGGATCTTTTTTGAACTTTTCAAAATCCTCAATATAATTTCCAGTTCCTGTCTCTCCATTACTCATCATGTTATTACCACCTACTGCTGTAAAAGTATAGGAAATGTAAGAATTGTTATTTCCGGGAACTTCTACTACCACATAGTCCGTTTCAATAGAATTAGGGACTAGCCAATAATCAACAGTCTTATTGAATTTCAGTTTTGGCTCTTGCTTTCTTAAATCTAGCACATAAAATTCTCCTTCTAACCCCTCAATCTCTCTAGTGTAGATTGGCGAATTATGCGAAAAGTGATAAGGGCTCAAATATGGATATTTGGCAGTCAACGGATCCACTGCAAAAAACCTCCCTAATCTAGGATCGTGCATTCTATACTTATAGTTTACACTATTCCCTTCACCTTTAATTTCATCGTCTTTTTCTTGTCCCTGGAATCCATATCTATAGGATTTAGAGTCTTTATGTCGATTAGGTTGTAGCATCCCAAACGGATAGTAACCATTATAGCTTTCTACCTTAGCCGTTAAGTCTCCTGTAGCAGGGTCCAGATTTTTACGATCGTTTACCACTACTCGTACATTACCAAGGTGATCCTTAATCTCATAATACTTATTACCCAGATCACGATATACCAATCCACTGGTTGCCTGATCTTCTGTAGTAAGAATAGTATACGGTTGATACGGTTGGTATCCTGTTACTCCTCCGGTAGCAGCAGGTAAATTATTTAGTACTGTACTGGTTTGAGTATCTAGGTTCCATTCCTGCCCACTATTCGTTGTACCTACAAACTGGTAGAGTTTATTATCCTTATTTACTCTAAGGTCCCCTAATGCGTTAGTAGCTACTACCTGGTTATCTGAAGCTCGTTTTACGACCTTAGTATCTGCATTGGTTGTTACCTCCTGCGTATACTGCGTATAATAGATATCATCTCCTGTGTTTATCAAAGAACCTTTACCAATATTACCGTTGGTTACTGCAATAGTCGATACACTTGCTACTACTGGTAGTTTCGTATCCGGATCGAGCTGCCAGGTGCGAATTTCTGCATCTGTAGCTGCGGTCCATTGTGCGGGTAATGAGATATTATGATACACACTTATTGCCGTACCATCGGTTGCGATCTGCAACTCTCCATTACCTGCTGCATCGAAACTATCAAAGTATGCTGGTAGCAATGTACCATCAAAACTTACAGTTCCCGTTTCACCAATTGTAAAACGAACCAGGTTGGTTCCCGGTGGCGTCGTTACAGTACCATCGGTATGCATGGTGGCGTAAAGATATGCCTTTTTTTGTTGTTCGTCCTGGATCACTGCCATATGACGCCCATAATTGCTATAGGCAAAGTTTTGGTGACCCGTAATCGATACTCCGCCGCTATTACGTAAGGTTGCGCAATGTAACCCTGAAGCTGTATCTCTATAGAATATCAAATACTCACTAGGATTAGATGGGTGTTTTACTACTACTGTTTTTGCCTGCGGATCAATTGATGTAGCTGTATCAACATTAATAGTTTCTAATCCTGATACCAGATTACCTGATGCATCGTAGATCAATAATACAGAACGATCGGGATCAGTACTAAAGTAATTAGTTGCTACTGCACCGTAACTTATTACTTCACCCTGTGTATTCTCGATTAAGAAAACATTATTATCTGTTACAATAGGTACAATAGCTTCATTTTCTTGTTGTAAAGCTTCATACTGTAATGCATTAAACGTTCGATCTGCTTTAGCTTTCGCCATCTTGGTTCCAGGAACCTGCACTACAGCACCGTTTGTATCTGTTAACTCTTTACTATCATTTTGTACTAAGAATACATTGTCTAGTGCGTTTGTGATATTACTCATAAACTGTACTGCTACCTCTTCATAGTTTTCTATAGTATCAAATCCATAGGTACGCGTATAGATTACTTCGCTAAAGACATCCTGTCCAACACGATCACTACCATAGATAGGTCTCTCTGAGATGCTAAACGTTGCTGTATAGGTATTATCGGTTGCATCATTTGGATTTACCTTAACATCCTCGCGTTTATAGATTCCCATTACATTACCAGAAGCATCACAAGTGTAATAGGTTGTTTCTATTGCTGCCGGATTATGAATTTGCGGACCTTCTCCTGTTACATTATATGGCATACGGTTTACTTGCTTCATGGCACGCATACCCATACCATCATAAGTAAATGACATGTGTACTTTTTGCGTATCAGGATTACCCGTATTATCCGGGATAATTTCTGATACTTTACCAGCGGCTGTCCATACATAACGTAGTCCTTCGCTATTATCGCGAATTAACTGCCCTGTTTCATCGTATTCATAGTTTCCTACATTTTGATCAGGTAAATCATTGATTACTGTACTTACTTGTCCTGCAGCATCATCTACATATGTTAAACGATTAGATAAGTTTGGATCTTCAAGGTTATAGTGATACGTTAGATCATCTATTAGCTGTCCGTCATCTTTATGCCGTTTTAATCGTTGTAGGTTACCATTTTTATCATACTCATAAGATGTTTTAAAGGCATTGGCACTGCCCCCTATAGCACCATAGGTTTGATTGGTATCACTATACAATTGTGTAGTTGATGATTTGATTCGGTTTAACTGGTCATATCGGTAGTTATTTCCGGTAAGGTAACTCGCCCTATTTTTCTCTTTCGCTTCTTCTGCGACCTGAGAAGTCCAGGTGCTAATATTACCGTTATACAAGTTCTGTTGTACGCCGTTTACTGCATTTTCCAGATTAAACGGATTAGCCGCCGTAAGTCCAGAATTTAATACTCCATCACGAGTAAAATCTCCACGATAATAGCCTAATACCATACCAAATTCATCTTTGGCATGTTTTGTTGCGGCATCACCACGTTTATTATTTGCATCTGGATTATAAGCATTCTGTGCAAGATCAGGAGTATTAATACCTTTTAACCATCCATGAATGGTATAGGTAAAATCTAATCCCTGTACCTTATCTTCACCTAGTTCGGTTCTTGCTAATGGGCCATGTAGATAATAATCATATCGGGCATCTTCATCCCATACATAACCATCTTTAGATGTTTTTACAGATACGATTCTGTTATCTTCATCATAGGTATATTTATGACGATATTCATCTACTCGCCCTCTATTGAAATGAACTTCGTTTACATTACCCGATACTAAGTCATATGTATAGGCAACTGTTGTTCTTCCGATCCCTGGGAGTTCCTGTACGCACCACTCTACATTACCATGTGGATCATAGCTGTAATATGTTTTAGTAAGCTTACCGTTTTTATCTTTATTATTAATAAAACTTACGTTATTACGTAAAAAACGTTGTTTTTGATCTCGATAAGAAATTTCTTCTACTCTATCATTATAAGTGGTCTGAATATATTCAGTTTTATCAATCATTGGTAAATCGATTGCCACTTGTGGATTTGCCTGATTATTAATCAAGAAATCGGCAGGGAATATTTTTCCATTTAATTTGGCTTCTCCACCTTCACGCACTCTCCCCAGTTCATCATATACTATATAGGAGAATACTCCTTCTCGTTGCTGGCGCTCGTTTTGAGAATACCATAATTGACCAATATCATTATATACGAATTGTGAAGTACCTCCATCTGGTGTATTTTGACTAGCTAATTGTGAAATACTATTATAGTCATATCCCGTAACATATGTATGTGCAGTTGCACTACGATCGCTAACCGTACGAACTCCTTCTGGTGGTACTGTACGTACCAGGTTACCTGCACGATCATAATAGTATAGAGTGAAATGATAAGTATCACTTGTTCCCTGAGTATATTTTAACGTCACCTCATCATCTAGTCCTCCTGTATTATAAAGAACCTCATTTACATTAGCCTCTAACTTATCTATATTTTCAACAACACAAAGTTCTACTTTGGATGCGATCGCTTGATTAAATGTAGATGGACCAATAGGTTTAACCGTACGAGTAGTATCTGGTTCTGTATCATTTCTTTCTTTTTGAGTCGGAGATACCCAACTTAAACATATATTATAATTACGTCTTACCGGAGGTTGTGTTACCGCTGTAACTACTGTTTCTGCAGTACAACCATTAGCATCTGTTACGACAACCTTATAATTACCTGGTGTAATACCAGGATAACTAGAAGTACCACCTTCCTGAACAATTTCTTGGTATTTTAATTCTTCTACCAATTCAATAACGGGATCTCCGTCTGGAGGAAGAACTTCTTCTTCGGTTACCAAATACCATGTAAATGTATAGGGTGCAGTTCCTGATGTATATCCAGATACTGTACCTCCCGTTGTTCCTGATCCAGAAACTGCATCACAGCTGGTTTGGATATCTTCTATTATTGGAGTATCTAAAGGTGTTGGATCTTCTAAGGTTACTTTAACCGGATCTGTTGCTCCGCATCCACTCTCATCTGCAACTACTACACTATATTCACCAGCTATAAGCCCTGTAGCAATATACCCTATCGAAACCACTTCGCCGGCAGTATTGGTCCATTCATAGCTAACCGCTCCTGAATTTCCTGTTACCACAACCTCTGCACTACCAGAATCTTCTCCTGCACATTGTGGATTATTAGCGATCGTATCTACGGATAAGTTAGAAAGCGCCTTTATATTGAAGTATTTCGATGTCCCACAAGCTTCAAGAGCACCATTATATGATGTAACAGCACTTGGTTGAACAAAAATTTTGTAATTACCAGGACCAACATTCTGTAATTGAAATGGTGTAGGGTCACTTCCTAATGACGGAATATCATCAAACACTTCTGGTGTTCCTACGAATTCTCCTTCACTATCTACGCTTCCAAAGAATACAGTATACCCCGAAACAGTATAAATTGAACAGGAATTCCCATTATTTTTTAATTCAAAGTTTACATCTAAAGTGTCATTAGCAAAACAAACTTCCAGATAAGGAGAATCTTCTTTAATAGTTACACTAGCTCCAATAGTTCTCGGTCTAAAAGGAGTAGAAAATATACATCCATTAGCTGCAGTGATTTCTACATAATAACTATCCCCAACTATTGCATTTATAAGCTCATGACTTTGTGCATCAGGAAATGTTCCTGTATAAGTAACAATATCTTCAGATGTACCTCCTGTAACTTTATATATCCTTCCTGTATAATTTGTTCCTGTAAGAGATGGGTGGACATCTAGCGTATTAAATGATACCGTTACATTACCACTTGTGACATCACAAGGTAATAACGAAACACATAATTCATCTATAGGTTTATCTACAACACCAATTGCTATTGATTTTTCAAATTGACAACCGTAATTATCTTTGAATGTAATACTGAAATTTCCTTCGGGTATATTTTCTATAGTTAATTCCTGCCCATTTGTTAATTGTTGACCAATAGTAACCAGGTTAGGATAGGTAGAATTTACAATTTCGAAAGGCTCTTGCTCTAAATACCCAGTGCCTTGTTCTCCTGTAATGCTAACGGTAACTTTACCATCAGACTTACCAGAACAACTTACACCATCTACCAAAGTAAGGTTTATCTCTGCACTTGGGTATACTTCTACATCTACAGTTGCAGTACCGCTACAATTAGGCGCAGGGTTTGTTGCAGATTGTACAGTAACTTGTAATGATGTTGAATTTAATGGTCTAAAAGTAAACTGATTACCATTAGAAGATATAGGCTGTACATTCCAGGTATAGGTATAACTTCCTCCTACTAATGCTCCAGAAAGTACAACTTCTACCACCACATCTTCACCTTCGCACACAGGAGAACTGCTTAATGTATTGATCGTTATTCCCGGAAACGGAGAGTTTACCACTTCTACAGTATCACTAGCTGTAGTAACCTCAAGGTCACAAACCTGATTATTTGAAATACAAGTAGCTTGCCCGTTTTGTATGGTTTCTGCCTGATACTCAAAACTAGTTCCCGATAGATTAGTTAAACGGGTATTTATTTTAAAAGTTTGATTTTTATTAGTATCTAAATCCGTTAGACTCCAGGTTACTGTAGTTGCCGTAGTACTTGTAGGTGCAGGAAAACCACTTACCTCATTTGCATAAGTAACCCCGGTTGGTAATGTAACTACCAATTGTTGTTGAGCAATAGGATTAACACTTGCATTTACCACTGCTATAGTTACTTCATTACTATCATTACAAACCAAAAAGTTACTACCTGTAATGTCTACTGTTATATCCGGAGTAGTTAATCCTTTAAGCGGAATAAAACGATCAAACTGAAGATTGATATTTTCTGAACAGTTGGTAGTTCCTTCTAGGAAAAACTTAACTGGTTTTCCCGGGTTATAGTTACAATCTGAATTTAGGCTTATTCTAAAGCTAATTTCATTCTTACCGGGTAAACGAATTCCTGGGATCGTACTTTCTGTTGCATCGGTAAGATCTCCTGATGCTACCAATAAAGAAGTTACTAAATCTGATGCTTTGATGATTAGATCTTGGGTACCTGATACATTTTGTTGTATAAAAGAAGCAGGTACTGTAGCTGATGCTCCACTATAGGTATAAGTTATCGTACTTACATCTGAAGCAGAAACTCCAACTGGTAAATCAACAGTAACATTGGTGTCATATACATTGGCAAACTTAGAGCTTACTACTTTTACATCAAAAGCAATATCCTCACAAAGGTCTACTTCATTGCCTACTCGGTTTACTTCCCAATCAATTCCTCCGGTTTTGTATCGTAAGGTTACTATATCTTTTTTGTACTCATATTGGCAAGTTAAAATACCAGGGTTATTTATTGAAGTTACTGCTGTCAACTCTGAAGTTTCATCATATGCTTCTCCCGAAAGGGGCCATGAATCGCAATACCAACCAGCTATTAAATCTATATCTTGTTCCACATCATTTTCGCAAACTCTATATTCTGCTATTGGATAAATGGTAACACAAGTTTCTGCATTTATAATAGTCCCATTTAATCGTATTAACATATTTTTAGGCTTGCCAGAACGGGGATTTATAGGGCCATAAAATATGATATCCTCTTCGGGAATCATATTTCCATCCTGATCTTTAGCTCCTATTAAAATTGTGCTTTGATCTTCATTTTTTAATTCTAATGCGATCCAAGCATTTTTAAGTGCATAAAAATTGTTATCGTTACAAAATTGTATTGGCCAGTCTGTCTTTCTTTCAAATCCTTCTTGTACCTGATTTGCTGAAACAGAATATGGCACATTGAATTCTTCTATAAAATTGATAATATTTTCTTTATTTAAAGAAGAAAAATAATCGATAGTCACTGAAGGGTCTTCAAGTAAGTCGATATAAAACAAATCCATAGGAAATTTCTTTATATTTCCTAATGGAGGAACTGAATAATTATCTTCACAAATTGGTTCTATAGCATTATAAAAAGAACTAGTACCTACATGCTTATCTCCGCTTAATAACGCTAATTCATTCAAAAATAATTCTATCGTATTATTGGTTAAATTATAATTAGTTAAAGGGTTTAGAAGCGCAGAATTATCTTTATTAAAGAAATGAGGAGAATTTGAATACGGATTTTCATTTTGTAACTGATATCCATCTGGTAAATTATATACTGATCTAACAGGTAATATTAATGGTCTATATTCATTAACAAAATCATCCCCTCGTGTAGCAGAAGTTACATTAAAACCAGCTAATGGATATCTATAACCATTATAACTATTACAACTTCTACGGTTATTTGTTATAACATATGCAGAAGATTTCGGAACATACAATTCAAAATTTGTTCCTTTTGAAGGGCCGCATCCATCAACTCCCGAATTGTTTTCTCCTAAAAACTTTCCTCTAAAGACGGAAAGGTTATAAGCCCCTGGTTCTAAAGTTATATTTGATTTTTTTAATAATTTAAGTTCTAAATCTTTTACTTCTAAAGAGATATTTGATCCAGAAACAGCGCTTACAGGAATAGTATAAGTATACGTAACTCTATTCCTACTATCTACCTGAACAGAAGGGTTAGTTAATCCATAACTCGTATTATTGATTAAAAGAAATCCATCAGTATTATGTTCCAATAAACCTATGTTAACACCTTCTGGAAGGTTAAATGCCATCTCAAATGAGATTTTGTTGTAAGATTCTCCGGCATCTGTATTTAACAATCCTGTTGACGTCACTAAAACCTTATCAAGAGGATATCCTTTTTTCAATTCAATTCCTTGGGTTTGAGCAGTTACTTTTGGTATTGAACTTAATTGATTTGCAGTATAATATTCTAATCCATTATACCCTTCTACATAACCAAATGTATTTCTAGTAACGTCGAATGTTTCTGTTTTAAAATCACAGGTATCCCCTCCTCCTCCTGGGCCTCCTGGATCCGTAGTACATCGCTCAAACATTGTAAATACAGACGATGATTCTCGAACCATTTCTAACAACTCCAAACTATTATAGTCATTACAAATGTCTACATCCATTTCCCATTTTATATCCTCTATCGTTTCTACTAAAGTATCGCTGCATTCAATCAACACTTTAACTTCATATCTTCCATTTTGACCACCTCCTCTTACTTCGTATTGATTATTTCCTATTGAAGTTGCAGGTAATACCTGAGCATCAGGGTCAGGTGAATTTGTATTTTTATTATACCAAATGACATTCTCTATTTTATATCCTTCTGGCACTGTAAATCTTGAAAGGTAGTTTTTAGAGAAGTTAATAGCTCCCAACACTATATTTTCTCTTAACAAATTCCTATAATTCACATTAAAAACCAGTGTTGGAGTATCTCCTGTTTTCAATTCATTTGGCACTACTATATTTGGTGAAGTTGGTTGATATGATCCAAAACTTAGCCCATTAAAACCTCTATAATTATAACTTATTGAACCACATGAATTCGAAGTACTATATAATGTAGAGTTTGTTATTCTTTCAGAACTTATATTATCAATAATATTGGCATCCCAAACAAAATTAAATTCAACATCAATAGTTACTGTAGATCCTACAGGTAAATCATCAAATACGCCATCTTTATCAATATCATCTAGTCCAACTCCAGCACCATCAGGGTCTGTACTAAAAAATCCATTTGCATTAAGCGAGAAATCATACTGTATATCATTAAACCGTGGAGCTCCAATCAATTCATTACCATTGATTAGCATTTTATTAACTCCTAAATCTTTAAACAAATCTCCTTTCTCTAATAATCTTAAGTTAAAAGCAGCATCTGCAGATGACACATTTGAGCCATTTCCTAAATTAGTATAAGTATATCTTATTTTTATAGGATCTCCACATAAATCTCCAGATTTCACTAGAGTTGTTTTTGAAGAGAATTTTGGTGCTCCCTGAACAAAGCTTAAATAATTTACAGAAGTCGCATCTTTATCATCTATGACTTCACAAAATGTAGTATTGCACCCATACACTGCAGTATAATTTGTTGCCATAGATGATAAGCAATCTGTCGCATCAAGTGATACTTTGTCTATAAATATCAATCTTTCATTTTGCTCAAAAGCAGCATTACCATTTCCTATCGTTGAAAAATTAGTAATTGTATATTCCAAACGTTGTAGTCCGGCTCCTAAAGGGGAAGTGACTGCTGGCCCAATAGGTGTTAATACCTGACCCGTAGATAGTTTGAGCTCATTAAAATCAATATTGGCATCGTAGTCTACATATAATCTAAACTCACTCACAGCTCCAAGACCACTATTACTTACTTCAATTTCTCTATTAAATACAGAACCGTCGGTATCTTTTTCCAATACACCTACCTGTATATTAACATCCTGATCTTTTACCTTTACAAATAGTTCTGGAAAATTAACATTATACGATTCTGAAGTACCAGTTACTGTTTGTTCTGCCCCAGCATTTACCTTATATGCGACTGAATTTGTATTTCTTACAACAAATGTCTCATTGGTTTGTGTTGCAGAATCAAACTCGGTTAATAACGTACAGCTTCCTTTTGCAGTATAGGTGAAATTAGTAACTTCATTAGCCTGAATACTAGGTATTGCAAACTTTACCTGGCCAGCTGTATTACTACTATTAGGATATTGCGAATTCACCAAAGTAATTCCATTCGGTAATGTAGAATTATATACAATACCAGATAAAACAGCATTACTTCTATTGGTTAATTTAATGGTAAAAGTTACTTCATCGCCGCAAACTACCAATGAAGCATTGGTAGATGTTTCTATCAACAAATCAGCATTGGATTGTGCATATCCTATTACAGTAAGTAATAGAAAAAGTACAGTATATATTTTTTTCATCTTGTGTGTATTCGAGTTGGTTATCTGATTTGTTTACGGTTTCTGGTGATTAGCTGAAATTCGTTATTTAAAAGTCGAACTTCTAGAGTTATAGATCTCGGTTTTGCTTTACCCCATTTCTTTTCTATGATCATTTTTAGATCATCTAAATAGACTAAGGTTTCTTCTTGATTATAAAACAAATAGAAGTTATTATCTGATTTTCTATTCAATATTGCTTCCTGGTTGTCCAGCACATGCCCATCTTCAATTAAATCTATCTGAATAAACTTTACATTCACAGCTTCATAGAGCTGAAGTGAGATTTCAAATACATTTTTTTCTTTTTCATAAACCTCAAAGTCAAATGTATTTTGTTGCGCATAAAAAAGTGTCGTACAAAACATCCCAAAAATCAGGATCATACTATGTTTGATTCTATTTTTCATCGTTGCTATAGGTTTAGTTATTAGGATCAATGACTACATTTATTCCGGTTTTTGGCGACTCGACCGGATCAAAATCAGGGTCAGTAGGAGAAAATGGTTTTTTAGTAGTCTTGATATATTTATCTCTATCTACAAAAGTATCTCCAGGTCCATTAGGGTTTTGGCGAGTAATATAATCTGCCTGATCTGTACATATTTCAAAAGATTGCTGTTCCCATTTTTTGGTATCCTTGTTATAAACGTATACAGGTTCTACAGGTAAATTATTTGTATCATATGTCAAATCCGGATTATAATTTCCTGTGTTATCACATTTACTAGGAATATCTAATTTTACTGTCCATTCTAATGCCTGTTTCGATCTGGTAGATTGCGCATAGGTAAGAGATTGTCTAATATCCCAAATCGTTACAAAAGGATATGCCGATGTGTTATATGAGTACTTAACCAATCCGCTAGGGAGGTTTTCTTCTATAGGAGATTCCTTTGTTTGAGTTGTTATCCCGGTTAACGGATCAAAATATTTTAATTTCTGTTCTTCTCTGGTAGACAATCCAGCGACTACAGGTCCAGACACTCCTAATTCTGGGAAACTAAGATCGATAGTATATTTAGAAATAGCGTTAGGATCTGACCTATCTACTCGTGTAGGTGCTCCCAAAAGTCTACATGTTTCATCTATACAAGCATAGGTATCTACCTCGCATTGCTTTTTACATTGTTGTACAATCTGTTCTACTAATGCTTCAATATCTTCCTCGGGAACTATATTATCATTAGGGTCGATTTTACATTTGCCAATTACATAACACCTGTTTTCAAACAGTTCTATTAAGTTTCGCTTAAAGAATTCTCGTTTGTCATCACAGTTCTCATTACATTCCTTCATCAATAATGAAACTTCATTTTCAATCATACTAACTCCGGTAGCTTGCGGTTCACCTGCCAGATCAATAAACCATCTATCTTGAGGAATCGGTGGCATATCTGCAAAACTATTAGTGATATACCCTCCATTTTCTGCAAATAAATCCGCTGATAAAAATTCTAATCCAGATAATGTTCCTGGTAATACATCTGCACTGGTAAAGGTTAATATGAAACCTGATTCTTTTTCATAATCCGGATTTAACACATAACTGGTTGCTTCAAAATAATTTCCACAATTAACGGGTACGACATCGGGTACCACTTCTTCTTTAAAGTCTTTTACCAGGTTATAAAAAGTAAGACGTTGATCACAATTCCAATCTTTTGAAGTTTGTTCACACTGTATATATCCTACATCACAAAAGTTACAGGGGATGGGAGTTCCATCGGGATATTCACCACAACAACCGAACTCTTTTTCTTCAATTTCTCCTGTTGTTTCATTAACTACTTCTTCAATACAAATATTAGGATCTCTAAAACAGGTCTCTGCTTCAAGAATAGGAAATGTTCCTTCTTTATATTCAAAATACTTAAAAGCATACACAGGATCTTTAATATTATAATAATGTTCTCTTGTTTCCGGATCAAAAAGGTCTAACCATTCCCCTATAAGGCCCGTTAGCCTTTTTCGATCATATTTTGTATATTTTAGATTGGTTTTTGAATTCACCAACGTATCGAAGTCGGGTTGAAATACTGGGAAATTAGCCTTAGGAGCTTTGTCTTTAGGTACTTCATTTATGATATCTCCAAATTTGTAACCCGTACATTCAAAGAATTTATATACTACACTACCTAGCTCTGCCTCTGCCTGATCCTGAGCAACACCATTAGTACTTACATTTTGTCTTCTTATTCTTCTTACCAGTTTACGCTTTGCGATCCATCGTACGATAAAGTTTTTTATATTTTTTCTTAAATGCCCTCTACTATCGCCACCTCTTGTGTCATAACTATCTGCTACATTATTTTCTTCATTTGAGTCCAAATCATAATCACCAACACATAATTTATTTACTAGTTCTATTACGATAGGTTCCCAACATTCTGCCAATTCTTGTGCAGAGTACTGCGATCCTGGTAATATCACTTTAGGTTTTGGGTAATCACAAGATTCGTAGTTTCCATTTGGAACTGGATGATTAGGAATATCCTCTTCTACTTTAGGGCAATCCTGATCACCATATTGATCTGTAGCCATATGATAAACCATTTGATTAAAAACCCCAGGTCGTTGCCATCCTACTAGTTGAGCATAAATTTCTTCTGCTGCTCTTTCTCTTGTATATCCAGTATTAACTGCACTTTTACATTCGTAAAGCATAGAGATAGCATACCCTTCAAAATCAATAGGATAAGCATCAGTATTCTTAAGCGTTACCGAACCATCGTTTAGTTTCTCATAAGTGAAGTTGTTTTCTGTATCTAATAAGAAATTTGGATTTGGATTTATATGATTATCTGGGTTCGGAGTAGTTAACGGAGTTGCTCCTGTCCCAAAGTATGAGATGGATTCTACCACCTGATCATCTAATTGTTTATTATTTCGATATGCTTCTAAAGCTTTTGGAATTGGAGTACGGAAAGGGGGTGTAAATATTATAGGTACCTGAAACTGGCAACATGGTGTTTCAAATCCAACTTTTACAGGTCTTCTTCCCTCAATTGAGGTATCGGTATCATAATTAAAAGCCTTTAAATCACCACTAGGATCAAAATAATAAACTGTGATTTTATATTGATCTTCTCTACCTAGGTAATAATCTAAAAATTCGTCATCTGCTTCAGGATCTGTTGGGTCTTTACTCCTAAAACTTATTTTTTCATCAGAGCATCCTGCGCAATCAAAATTAACAGTAGCGATTCTTCTTCCTGTAGTAGCATCGGTAACAATATTTGCTGCAAGTTGCTTATTATATACTAATTTACCAAAATGGAAAATATCATTATATAGATATTCCATTTCTTCTTCACAATCCACTTCATTAGAAAAATCAATAATCCAATCAAAAAATGGTTTTATAAGTTTATTAATACTATCCTCTGCATTAACCAAATCAAGCTTTATAGAATCGCTAGGTACTAATGTTTTTTGAATATAATATGTACCTGTATTTAAAATTACATTTCCGAAATCTACAGTAACATTATCTATACCGTCATTTGTTGTATCTGTTAAATCTTTTAAGGTTGGTTGTTCAAAACTATGTACTACGTTTCCTGTACCTATATCAAAAACTTCAATTTTTAGACTATAGTCTAAATCTAATTCTAAATTATGGCATAACCCATCTAATACAGGTCTTGTAATTGTATAACTTATATCTACATCTGTTCCGTCTTCTAAAATAGTAATACGTTTAGATGCTAAAAATCCTGTTGATGTTTTTATATTATTAGTTATTCTATCGGTTACCCCTTTAACTGTGTTATCCGGATTTGTATCTTTTACACTATCTAACACAGTATCATCTTCACTAAAAGTAAGCCCTGTAGCGATTGTATTTCCTTCTTTAGTGATATAAGAAACCGATCTTGTACTATTAGGGTCGACGGTTACAATTTTTGCAACATCCTGATGATTAGGTGCTTCATCTCCAAATAATTTTACCAATTCATCCTCTGTAGGTGTAGAATATAAAGTTCTTGTAGTTCTTGTTTTTCCATCAGCTATATTACCTATCATGTGTGTTTTTCCAACACCTGATTGTTCAACAACACGATCGGTACCATCGTTACTAAAAATAACTCTGGTAAAAGGATACCCTTCTGCATCTGGTATTCTTTTATCTGCATTGGCACCAGAATAGTATTCAAAAGCACCAGTAGCATCTATCATTGCCGGAGCGCCATAATTATCCTCTTCATCAAAATCCTTTGCTTTGTATAGGTTTTTATTCGTCTGTACAAAACCTTCTTTGTAATTACTTATCTTTTCTCCAACAATTGGTACTGGTAATGTGTTTATAGTAGGCCTTCCCGAATTATCTAGAATTGTCTGTGTAATTACCTTATAATCTTTTGAGGGTATATATCGTTGTGTTTGTTTAACTTGGTTTAAAGAAGTAGCATAGGTCACTTGCTCACTTACTTTGTTATTTTCGGTAAAAACTCTACTGTACTGGTAATTTTTTTGGTCGTCGGTATCTGTAAAAAAGAATACCTGATTAGCGCTTGTTGAAAGTGTAAATATACACGAAGTACATGCTGTATAATCTAGAGCATTCCAACTCCCCCAGTTTTTATTATTACCAATTCCATTTTCGTAATACGTTCCTATTGGTCTAACTCGCCATGCATAATATCCTTGTCCTTCTCCCATCGTGAGATCGATAGAAGTTGTTGCCCCGTCTACATGTAATGATAATGCCTTATCCCAATCAATAGTTGTTGTTATTGTTCTTTGATCAGATGATGTTGCCGGATCTGTGTTATATAATCTAATAATCTGTAATTCGTATCCCGGAGCATTACAACTATCTGTCCAATTAAACACTATTGCTTTGCTATTGGCTACAGCTGTTTTTGTTAAATTACTTACCGTGTTTGCACTTACATCAATACCATAATTCATTTCATAGTTTAGTCCAACATTTAACGCTGTTCCTGTATTAATTGTAACTGCAGTATTCGTAAGGTTACTAATGGTAGCACGAACACCATTAATTTTATTTCCGAGATAAGAGAGTCCTGTACTATTATTATCTGTATCTATATATTGGTTAAGATCGAGAAAAACGACACTTTCTGGTTTGTTATTATTCAATTCAACTTTAAATGATATTGCCGGATCAATACTCGGGTTGTCTGTAAGGACTTTTATTTCGAGATCCATTCCTATCTCAAATGGAACCCCAAAATTATCATATCCAAATTCGTAATTTTCTCCCAGGTCAATTTTGACCCATACTTTTCCTTCATTAACATTAAAAGTAGAACACGGCGTAATAAAATTTAAACTGCCCGAAGTTGATTCTCCTGTGCCAGGAATACTTAACATAACATTATCTAAGTATACTCCTTTATCTTGCGAAAACAATGTACCGCTAGCTAGAAAAAGTAAAAAGATGATTCTTGTGAGTGACCAATTAATTTTCATCTGTAAATTTTATTTTTAAAGTTGTCCGATAGGATTGATATACTAAAAAATGACATTTCATTTCGGTGATTTTTTAGTGTACAAAACATCATTTATTTTTTCTGTTATCTATAATTTCAAAATTCTTGTAAACTCCCTTTAATTCTGTTCCATTAAAAATGTACTCCAAGGGTTTTTTGATTTTTTTAGAGCTCTTGTAGTCAATAATCTCATAGTGCACCATCTGCTTTTTGATCTTACTTTTTTCATTAAATCGATTTTCGACTTTTGTAACTCTTTTTTGATTCACATCATATTCTAAAACCTGTCGTATTAACCCTGATTTTTTTTCAAAATCCTTATTGGGTACTATGGTAATTTTCTGTTTATTACCATTAGTTGCACAATCAATCGTGCCTATTGATTTTAAAAGTGTTCTCTCTATTTCTAAAAATTTTTGTTGTGCATTATTATCCGTAAATAACCTTGGATCAGAATCATTCCAGTATATCTTTCCTATTTTGGGTAAGACCACAAACATTTCCTTATCATCTCCATATATCTTCATGTTTTCATCATCCATAAAGATTTTATACTCTGAGATAAGCATTTCACTTTTGGTAGAAGAAACAGGTAGGTTATGCTTTTTAAAAAAAGTTGTATTGGTACTATATTTCATATAATACACCTGTCCTTTCTTTGGAGATATTACTTCCTGCATACCATCCAGATATTCTAAAATTCTATCTCTGCATTTATTTGAGGTTTCATTTTGAGCATATCCACTAAAATGAAAACAACAATATGCAATCAGGGCTATTACTTTAAATTCTTTCACGGCTTTCTTTTGGTAAATTATATTGTGTTTCTGTTATTATTTTTAATCCTTTTTCTGTCTCGATTAGCTTGCGAATCAATTGTCCTTCTCCATTATACTGATAGAACAACCCAAAATGTTGATCATCAAATAAGGTTAATAATCGAAGTGATTTTACATCATACACATAGCACGTTGTTTGTGCTTCTTTAGGATTAAATTTGATATCATCTATATATACTTGCGGATTTTCAAAACTTAGACTTGCAGAAACTGCCTGGCCAGAAACAAAAGATTGTGGTGTTATGTAAGTTCTGTACAAGGACCACTCTCCTGTTTTTGCCATAAACTCTGGAGTCAATGTATTACCATTGATTTGAATCTGTGGATTAATCAGTTTTTCATCAGATTTTGTCCAAAATTTTAACCACCCCCCAGTAGTTGACAATAGGTTTCCGGCAGTAACATTTTTTAGTAAACTCTCACCAGATACAATTTGTTTTGAATATATTCCTGAGTGTGCTATATCTGTTACCAAGCCTGTTTCGACACCTACTTTATCTTCAAAATGCTCAAAATACATTTCTTCATAGGTTGAGTTTTTAGCAATCATAGTAGGAAGCGTAAAATTATACCCGTACTTAGAAGCGCTATATATTCCTAAAACATCTTGTTCTTCTAATGCTGCTCCATTAGGTGAATACTTAGTAACTTCTGTGAGTTTTACCCATTTTTCGTCCTGTGAATTCGCATTATAATTAAACGGGGTAAAGTTTTCTACAATACCACCTTCATAAATTTTTCCAGAATTTGTGTTTCGATCTGAAGATTTCTTTACGTTTCCTTTAAATGTATAATTTTCATGCATTCTATATACTGATGGATTTCCTAAGGATCCATATTCAGTATTTACACTTTGATTATTTGTCCATTCAGAAACTCCTGCCAATACATTATAAGTACTTGCTCCCGCAGATATAATTTTATTCGACTTAATACTCCAAGTACCATTGTCATTAATCGGGTTAGCATCTGCTCCATACGTTACAAACTGTCCTGCACTAGCTAGTAATTGATTTGTATTACTTGATATATCAGACTTCTGCCCCATTTTATCGTAATTCCAATGGGCAGGAATATTCAGGTTATATATAGATCCATCGTGTTTTTGGTTTGCAACAGTTAAATCAATACCATGATATGCATCGTACGTTTTTGTTAAAACAGAGCGTCCGGTAGCATAATCAAATGCAAGGTTTTCTGTGGTAGATGCGATATTATCTGTATATGAAACTATCTTTTTTTGAATCGCTGGATATTTTATAACCTTTGATGTAGCGTATTTGGTTAATAATTGTTCTTTGTATCTAAATACTAAGCCAAATGATACAAATATTGGTGGGGGTATGGTTAATCCAACACTTACGTCTATTTCAAACTCAAAATCTAAATCCTCATTTTCAATACTATATCCTTCTTGAGTAACATCCATTTCTTTGCCCGGTACATCCCACACATAAGTACCTGAATCTTGCCCATCAAACCCTGTAAATAGTTTTACTTTTTCTCCCGGTTCATAGTAATAAAAATCTTGTCCAGAAGAGATATAGCTTGTATTTCCATGCGTATAGTTACCCCCATATGTTCTTACCGATTTAGGAACACCATGCATCCCATTTTGTATAAATCTAAATCCTTGAGAAGCCCACGCTTTATCAAAACCGTATGCAAAATAAGGGCTGGGAAGGTTAAGTCTATCGTGATGCATATTTTCTTGAAGTACAGAATAAGAAACACCACGTTCTGGATGTTTATTAGCGAAATCAAACTTTCTTTCATTTCCTTCATATAATTTATAATCATATAACTTATCATATGGATAATCTTTACATGTATAAAATTCATGAATAGTATGCCCTGTACCTGTTTTGCCGGTATGTATGTTCTCTACAACCACTCTTGAGTGACTTACCGAAGCAGCCGGAAGTAATGATTCTCCTATTGGTCCTTCGGTTTGTTCTTTGTCTTTACCAGCAATCATCCTATTAATCCAGGACTGATTTTTTTTAGGAAGAAATTCTACCAGAGGGTTTTCTTCTCTCATTTCTTGTGGTTCATTAGTCGCAACACCACTAGACCTTCCGTCCTCTAGTTCATATTTATAAACTTGACCATAGGTAGCTTCATCTCCAGATTCTATACCTTTATCATACATCAAAACTTTTTTAACCCGAACTCCTCCTCCGCGTTTTGCTTTATTGATAGGTATTTTAAGGTATGATAAACCAGGGTTTAGCTTTTTACATGTTTCACCTCTATCAGGAAATGAAACATTTATCCCTCTGTTTGCTAATTTTTCTATTCCTTTTTGCGCATATTTTAATGTTTTGATAGCTTTTCCTAAATCTGTACTACCAATATCTCCATTACAGTCTAAAAGCCTAGCTGCAATTGCATCTTCATATTCTTTTTCTATTTTACCCTCACAACCTGCAGAATATTTACCCCATCTTTGTGTGACATAATAATCATGACAGGCTTGTCTAGGCACTAGCCTATAGTTTCGATCTTCTTGGGACTCTTCTGTAAATGTATTTCCTGAATATTTTGTGTGATTTTTTCTATTTTTCGATTTTAGAGTAATAGAAATTGAGCTTCCATTACAAGTAATTTTTGAGATCTTAGCATATCCTGTTATGTACTCTGATTGGCATCCTAATAAATCGGGATTATTATCTTCTAATGCATATAGTAGTTTAAAATATATCCTTTTACGAACATCAATTTCACCACCAGCATTAGGTTTTCCTTCTAAGAAATATTCATTAATTTTTTCACATAACCCATCAGAATACCCTCCTATATCAGATAAATCTAAAGTATATGTAGGGTCATCATATGTGTTTGAAGCGCTTGACAATCGTACCATTGCCATAGCATCTCTATCTTGAACATACGAATAATCTTTACTTTCGTATTCTACTAGAATTTCTCCTCCAGATGGTAGCACTATTTGTTTTAACTGCCATGCAGCGGGGTCAAATTGCTTTTGTGGAATATCTCCCTGATATGGCCATGTAATTAAATTAAGATGTCTGTTTTCTGCACTATTTACATTACCTCTTACATCAAATTGATTATATCCCCATGCATCCAAAAGATGCGGGCCGTAATCAGGATTTTGAGCAGATAGTGAATATTGGACATCCATTTGATGATTAGATGTATATTGATATCCAAATTTATATGAGCTGATTCTAGAGTCTACAACTCCTTCAAATTCTGACCATACTTTTTTAAGTGTTAATTTCCCACTATTTACAGAGATTTTGTTATTAGGATAATTTCCATTTTTATTATTCGGTAAGTTTTGAACTAATGAATAATCATACTGAAAATTAGTTACCTGCAATGGCACATCTGGTCTGGCTTTAGAAAACAATACTATTTTTTCAAGATATTCTAATTCATCTGTTCCTTTTGCCGTTGCACTTTTAGAAGAAGGATCTTCTTCGGTTGTTAAATCCTGAGCAGCCAAACCATCTAATCTTGCTGTTTGTGATCCTCGCAAATAACTTGCCCCTGATCCCGTAACTCCAAACCTAGCAGCGTTAGATGTATTGGTAACAAAATAGGCTACATGAGTTTTTGTTTCTACTTTTTTAAGAAAAAACACTTCTTTCTCTCCTGTAGTCACAAAACCCGCATCATCTTTAACATCAGAGATCGAATTTTTATTATAGAAAAGACCATTGTAAGGAGTTCTCCAACGATACCATTTTCCTTTCTCACTTGCCTCTCCGTATTTTTTATGATACTCAAACGAAGTCCATCCACCAAAATCGCTGTCATCTACCCCAGCGGTACCAAGATCAATATAATCTGGAGTCGTAATGACTTTTAATAACGATATATTTTCATGTGGCAGAGCTCTTACCTCTCCGGTTACTCTATCCTGTTTACAGACATCTACTTTATAATCATTAGATAAATAAGTCGTTGTATATGCTAAATGATTTTTTTCTATGTTATCATTTTCATCTATTCCAAAAGAAAGATTTGATGTATTTCTAACCATTACTGGTTGGGAATATCCGTATTTAATTCCTGCTTCGTTAAATATTTCGTATCCTCCAGTACTTAATTTTTCGATATGTGATGAGGTATTGATTTTTGAATCAATAGCAGGGTCTAAAAACGCTTTTCCTTCATCTCTAACAGCAGCACTTACTCTTTTTACCCCGGGGAAATTTGGATTTGCACCCAATTCTATATTTGCTATATCATTATTAGCAAAATTTACCTTACCTCCCATATCTCCATAAAACCTGTATTTTAGGTTACTATATGATCCCGTTCCTGAGAAATAGTTCATTTCTGATTTACTCCTTCCAAAAGAAAGATTTACCCCTACTCCAACATTAGTACCTATCATTCCTTCTATACCAACGCCATAGGTTTTTATTCTATTCTTTACATTTTCATCATTACTAAAGGTTCTTGGGCCATCTGCAAAAGCACGAAACCCGCCAGACAGACCTTCACCAGATAGAGCATGATTATCGGGTGTACTGAAAGGAATACCAATAAAGAAATCTCGTCTATCAAAAAGCTGAGCTTTTTCTGTAAAATAATCAGATTTCGCACTTGAGCCATTCATATATCCTGAAGCATTCAAAATACGATGTGCTATAGAATGGTTTATAGAAAATGAACCAATATACCCTCCTTCAATTCCAACAGGAGCAACAGCTGGATTAACCTGTAATCCATAACTTAAATTCACATTCATTCCTTTAAGTTTCGTTAAAGAAACTGACTGTCCGACATCGGTAAATGTTTGTAATCCAAAGGTAGATGCTGCATTAAGTGAAGTCGACCCTAAACCTCTTGGCTTAGCATTAACTTTTACTGACATTTTCTTTTTGGCATTTTTATCAGCATCATTTTTTTCTGCCTTCTTTTTTGTTTTAGTTTTTTTCTTATTCTTATCACCACCTCCATTATTACTTAAAAGAGCGTAAGGATTAATTGCTGCACTAAACGTGACTCCTGTAGCTGATCGATTAAGAGATAAACTAGCAAATCCTTTAGATAACCCTATCGACGAAGTTCTGGAAACTCCTTGATAGTTATTATATCGTACATAATCAGAAATCCCCACACCAACACTAAAAGCTTCAACATTAAGTTTTACGGCACCCGACATTGTCCAATTCGGCCTTGTTTTGTTATACACATCAATTGGTGCATTGTTATATTCATCGGGGTAGCCTCGAACACCTGTATTTATTGCTCCTGGGTTTAAAGTCCAGCCATGCCCTACCCATGAAGATTCTTCTTCTGATGAAGTTCCGCTGTGATAAGATAATGACATTGCATACCCTCCGCCATCAGGTCCGGGAATTTGAATTACAGGTAGATTATACGTAAAATTACCTGACAAAGGATCCACCAGATTTGTAGTTGCCACAGGTTCAAAACTCGAAAACTCTGGTGAACCAGGCCCTGATGTTAAAGCATATAATGAACCTACTGATGGTACAAAAATTCCAATCAACATATCACATAACAAAAAGTATGTAATGATCTTAATATTTTTCTTACGTATTGAAATCATAAGTGCTCTTAATTAAAAGTTTAAATTTGGTAGATTATTTATTTTTTCGTTTTCAAAAACAAAATGACTTATTCCGGTATCTAAAAAAGTATCCTGAAATACAATGTCTAATTGTTCTGAATTCAATATTTCTTTTTGATCGTCTGAAAACACCATATAAATTGACTTTTTATTCGCTATTTCATATGCATTTTCCATAGTGGTTAAAACAGGATTATATTTTTTACCAGAGTTTGTCTTTAAAACCAATACTTCTTTTATATTGAAACTTAAATCCCTTATTCTCTGCCCGTATTCACTAAGATTAGCAACATTATAATTGCTTACATTTACTGTTTCTTCGTCATGACTTATGGTCAACAAAAAAGTTTTAGAATTTTTAAACTTATCTACATATCCCTGAAAATCCTTCATATCAGTTTTGTTATCTTTTTTCATCTCATTAAGTGCTAGGTACTCTGCTGGTAAATATTTCATTGATAACAAAAAGCCATTTGCTTTTGTTTTTTTTATAAATCCATGACCTGGATCTCCTAACCACTTTAAAAGCTCTTTTTCACTATTAATTGAAGAGCTACAACCTATGGCAATCAACAGAAAAATGTATATACTATTCTTTAATCCCTTCAACATATTCTTTATTTAATCCTTCTATAATATCTTGTGTTATATCTATGGCATCTGATGCATACATTATATTTCCAGAATTTGTTATTCCTTCTATCAAATCAATATCATGAGTTTCTGCATAGCGTTTAACAAAATCATTAATCTTATTATATACGCCTTGTAGTAATTCTTCTTCCTGAGCTATCACTTTCTGTTCGATTGCCTTACCTAACTGAACCGTTTTGGCTTTAATAACCTCTAGTTCTCCTTTCTTTACAATCTTTTCCTGATTGGATAATTCATCAGAAATAATCTCGAGCTCATTAGATTTGGATTCATACATACTTTTTTGCTTTTCGAACGTATCTTGCATCTCCTTGGTTTTGATCTCGAACAAGTCCTGAGCTTCTTTAAAACCCTGATAGTTTTCTAAGACTGTCTGAGCATTTACGATTACGTTTTTTTTGGCGTTATACTGCTGAAAGCATAAATAAACTATGACCAGCAGCATAAGTATTGTTATCAAAAAGTGTATTTTATTATTTATTTTCACCTTATTTAATTTTATAAGTAATTATGAATTATTGCTTTTTAAAATGAACCATTTCCTGTTTGACCAGATCCAGCCACCAGAAAATGTCCTTTAAAGGATTTATTCTGAATTTTCATGATAAACGTATAGGATCCTACTTCTGTTAATGTTGTATCTAAGACAAAACCATTAATGCTAGCACTTGGCTGAACAACTATATTAGCATTTGAGGGAGAGAAAATCTCTACAGTGGCTCCGATAAGATCAATACTGTTGTTAACATTAATGGTTAATGGTACCGAAGAATTGTATTGTACTCCATTAATTAGATTTATTGTAAACGGTACAACCGGAGTAGTTTTTTTATTCATGAAATATATTGTACTCCCTTCTACACGATAAAAATCGGGTGAGAAATCCAGCCAATTACCTCCACTGGATACCTGTACATTCGAAATACCACTGGTATTTGCTATAAATCTTAGATGAAGTGCTCCTGCATTTTGAGAAGGTTTTACATTAATAAGAACCGTTTTATTCTCTCCAGTATTGGCTCCAAGATTAACAAGTGTTTCGCTATCCGCGTTCCCGCTTATTACACCTGGTATTGTTGTACTACCCGATACTATATCAAACTCTGAATTTGGAAGGTCTTTCGTATTTATCGTGACCTCAAGTTCATTTACCGCCGTTGTAACCTCTAGAGTAATCGGGTTACGGGTTAATGTAAGATCTGTTATTACACTATTAGTAGCTGTAAAATGGTATACTCCTGCATCAGCATCGGTAGCATTAGAGATAACCAAATCTTTATTGGTTGCTCCTGTAATTGCAGCTCCACCTTTATACCATTGATAACTGTTATTTGTACTGGTTAATGCTGTACTAGACAATGTAATACTTCCATTAGCAGCTACAGATAAAGTCTCTGTTTGATCTACTTTGTCTTGGGGAGAAAATATATAATTTGTAAGTTTTGATTTGTATGCAAGATGCTCTGTTTCAAAACTATTAAATACAAAACCATTGCCCTTAAATCTTAAATGAAGAAGATTTGCAAAATTAGATATTTGACTAGGGATTGTACCAGAAAAATTATTATTAGAAATCTCTAAGGTTTGTAGGTTTATTAGATTACCCAATTCTAAAGGAATTTCACCTTCTAGTTTATTGTTACTTAAATATAGATACGTAAGCTTAGACAAATTTCCCAAACTTGATGGTATCTGACCTTGAAATTGATTAAGACCAATATGAAGAACCTTCAAATCCGACAAGCTACCTAACTCAGAAGGAATTGCTCCACTTAATCTATTTAAATATAAAGAAAGGTTTGTTAGTTTCGATAAACCAGAAATAGATACAGGAATTGTACCTGTTAACTTATTATTGTCGATAGATAAATTCGTTAAGTTTACCAGCCCTCCTATGGTATTAGGAATACTTCCCGAAATAGTATTCTTATTTAAGGACAAAGATTTCAAATTTGATAAATCAGATATGGAATTTGGAATCGTACCTACCAAATTATTATTATCAAGTTTTAATTCTGTCACTTTACCTTCGGTTACGGTAACTCCATACCAATCGCATACTTTAGAAGCTGAGTCAGTAATCAACCAAGGTTCATTATTTACTGTTATATTCGTCCAATTAGCACCATCAGTACTATTATATAAATCGATCAATGCCTGACGCTCAGCTGCAGATACTCCACAAACATCTCCAGCACCTATTGATAAAGTAATAGGATTACGAGTTAACGTTAAACCTGTAACTATACTATTTGTAGCTGTAAAATGATATATCCCTGCATCAGCATCTGTAGCATTAGAGATAACCAAATCTTTACTGGTAGCTCCTGTAATTGCTACCCCATCTTTATACCATTGATAACTGTTATTTGTACTGGTTAATGCTGTACTCGATAAAGTAATACTACCATTGGCAGCTACAGATAAAGTCTCT
>NZ_JACB01000042.1 GCF_000520975.1 Aquimarina megaterium XH134 | reverse complement strand
ATGACAAGAGTTAATAAAGTAACGATTTTTGGTAACAACATACTCTATGTAAACCTCTTTCTCGGGCCTTAAAGCAAGAGTCTATAGTTAGTAATTCTGAATTGATTAAAATCACTTAGATTTGTATCTGATCGTATTGCTTAGGAAGTATATAATAGCAATTACTATTATAGCTTTGTTGTACATAAGCTAAATAATCCAAAAAGATAGATTCAAGTTTTCAATGGAAATAATTATTAACTTTTTTAAAAATAAAAAAATAAATTTTTGGGTTAGAAACGGCTTTATAATTGTAGTGCTTTCTATTTTGATTAACCACCTTACTGAGCCAGAAAATTTTCCACTAAATAAATCCTACAAATTCCCTTGGTTTCCTATTGTTGCTTCAATTATTGTAGGAGGTATAGTACTTATTATCGCTAGCTTTAATTTTAAATATTTCAAAAACAAATATTTCACTAAAAAAATTAACACACAAATATTATTACGTTTCCTATTTTCAACTTTAGGTTATATTACCATACTATATATCCCTTTATATTATGGTTTAAATGGTTTGATTAATGGCACTGAATCATACAGTATTTATCATCTACTAACGGGATTTTCAATCTCCCTACTAATGTGCACTCTTGGAATTGCTCTTTTATTTTCAAAAGATATTTATAAACTTCACAAACTTACCTCTATAGAAGGTACACTTAAAGTTCGGCAAGGAGGTAAAATAACCTTGGTTAAGTATCCTGAAATTGCCTTTATATATAGTGAAAACAAAATAGTATATATTGTAAAAACTGACGGAACTACAATTAGTACAGATTTTACTTTAAATGAAGTTGAAAGTAAAATTAGCGAACAGAGTTTTTTTAGAGCGAATAGACAAATAATTCTTCATGCTCGTTCTATAGAACAAGTACAATCAATAGAAAATGGAAAACTATCTATACTACTTAAATCTATTTTTTCAGATAAAAAAACTTCTCAAATAACTATAAGTAGATATAAGAGACAAGCGTTTATGGATTGGTTTAATAAGAAATTATAAATTAAGGTTGATTATTCAGGTACTTTTTTGATACCATTCGGTAAAAGTTGCTGTTTTTCAGGAGTTTTTCTTACTTGATCATTGTTACTTCGTTTAAAATTTAAAAACGAAAAAAATGAACAAAACTTCTTTAAAAACAAATTTGACTCCTATAATCACTATAATTCTTTTCTGCCTTTTATACTTATCTGGCTATTTTCAAATGATTACAGCAGCTTTTTTAGTATTAATTGCGAGTGCAATAGAATACAAAAAAGACCTCTTTAAATCATTAGGTTTTCAACGAAAAAGGTTAAATATAAAAAGCCTCTTAGTTATAGCACCTCTATTGGGTACAACTTTTTTTCTATTTTATTACTACATCATGGTGCCAAGTGTTACTTATATTACAGGGCAACCTATAGACTTTTCTGTATTCGAACCTTATAAAGGGAATCTACCTGGTATATTGAATTTACTTGTTTTTATGTGGGCAGCAGCAGCATTCGGCGAAGAAATTGTGTTTAGGGGATATTTAATGAGACAGTTTACCAAGTTTTTTGGCTCAAGCAACATAAGCCTTGTAATCAATATTTTATTATTTGGATTTATTTTTGGTTGGGTACACGCATATCAAGGTATAACTGGTCAAATCGTAGCAGGTATAACTGGTATGCTTTTAGCAATTATTTTTCATATTCGTAAGAACGATTTGTGGTTTAATGTTGCTGTTCACGGATTTATTGACACTGTTGCTTTTCTATTTATATATTATGGGTGGATTTAATAGTTTACTATGTAAAAAGCTTATGTATAAGAAAACATAAGGCTTTTGCGCTTAATCAAAAAGTCTAGTTCATTTACAAAGTCGTTAAATACAAAATTTACATTTCTAAAAAGATAAAAGTAAAATACTATATTTGGCTTAGTATGGATCCGAAACGTATCGATTATCACCTACCCCACGTTTCTTATACTAGGCATTGGCAGTAATTTAGTTAAATCGAACTTTTTAAAAAAATGTAATAAATTGAATTTCGAAAAATATGCAATACGATTATTAAAGATAAATGATTTAAATAATTATTTTCATCTTATCAATGATAATCGAAAACGACTTGAAGAAATATTTACTGGAACTGTTCTTGAGACAAAAACTATTGAATCAACCAAAGTCTTTATGCTCAAGAATTTAGAACGAATAAAAGATAAATCATACTTCCCGTATGTCATTATAGATGAATCTGACAACAGGTTTGTTGGATTTATTGATTTAAAAAATATTGACTATAATATCAAAAAAGCCGAATTAGGATTTTATATGGATGAGAACTATGCTAGAAAAGGTATTATGACCAAAGCACTTAATTGTTTTTGTGATTATTATTTTGAAAAATATCAATTCAACAAATTATTTTTAAGGACTCATCCTGACAACTTCTCAACACGGAAGCTAGCTGAAAAGTGTGGATTCAAAATTGAGGGAGTTATTCGAAATGATTATATGACAACTTCAGGTAAAATTATTGATTTAGTATATTATGGTAGATTGAGCTATGAAAAACAAACTACTACCAACAATGAATAACTGTTAAGAAGAATAAGGTAAAAAACAAATAAAACACTCTACAACAATTCATATAAGCCATATCTACCATACAATAGAAGTCGCGCATCATTAGAACAGAAATATGAAAAAACATAAATATTGGGGGAAAATCGAAGAGGACTGGGCTGGATTTTCGGCAGAAATAGTTTTTAATTCTCAATATTTTGATAATAATAAAGTCACCATATTCTTAGGTAGTGAATTTGATGATGATGGGGAAGAAATTGAAACCATCCCAAATGAAGTTGAATTAAACAATTTTGAAAATACTTTTATAAAGTTCATTTCCAATTTAGATACAATCATAAATAATATAATGCATAAGACTTTTGAAAGGTATCTTAAATTGTATGCTCATTATTATGAAAATGAAGAAAAATCAGGAGAAAAACCTTTAAATATTGATTCAAAAGAAAAACATTTTGAAAAAATCAGAAACCTTATTTATATAAGAATACTTGATAACGGAAATATTAAAATTCTAATTCGTTATGAATTAGATATAGAACACGGCCTTGAAATAAGATTAGAAAACAATAAAATAATTGCTATTGGAGGAATAGCAGAAACGTAAAAGACAACGTTATACAACAATAACTACATACAAATAGATTGTATGTAATTTCATCACAAAATCGAAAATTCTCTAAAAAACATGAATTCAATAATTCGCTATACACTAGAAACTATACACCCTCTTTCAGAAAGTGAATGGAAATTTATTGAACCTCTTTTTAAACGAAAGCAATATTCAAAAAATGAACATATTCTAAATGTCGGTGAAGTCGAAAAATACCTTTACTTTATTGAAAAAGGAGTTTTGAGGTCTTATGTAGATAGAAATGAAAGTGAAGTTACTTTAGAATTTTCTTTTGAAGAAACCATATTTAGTGCTTACGATTCCTTTTTACTGCAAACTAATTCTCTAATCAATGTGCAGGCAATCACACCAACCGTAATTTGGCGAATCCATTATAATGAGCTGCAAACCATTTATAACAAATTTCCAATCGGAAACTTAATAGGACGAGTTGCCACAGAAAAGATTTATCTTGAAAAAAGCAATAGAGAATTATCTTTATTAACAAAAACTGCCGAAGAACTTTATTTGGATTTATTATCCCAACAGCCAGAATTAATTAGGGAAATTCCTCTAAAATATATTGCATCATTTATTGGTATTACTCCGCAAGCATTGAGTAGAATAAGAAGACGAATTACTTAACTTGGGTTCAGCAGATTCACCAATCTCTTTCAGAAATTTGCATCGTAAAAAAATAAAGATGCAAAGAAAAAAAGAATCTAAGTTTTATAGTGTGCTTGCCATCGCTTTGTTGGTGTTCTCGATCGCGCCGTACGCGTTCGTTCTACTACTTCCGTATTTTTCTCTTACAGCAACGCAAAATGCACTTTTTGTAAGTATACTAATTGTATGCGGAGAAGTTATACAATGGATTGCTATACTGATCATTGGTAAACAACTTATTATAAAATTTAAAAAACAACTGAATCCAATGAACTGGTTCAAAAAAGAAAACATTAAAGTTTTTGTATTTAAAACTTCGGTGACAAATGAAACAGATATTTCGATCATAAAATCTCATTTAGATGATTTACCTCAAATATTAAAATGGAATTTTGATCTTGAAGATGATGATAATATTCTTAGAATAGAGTCACAGTCAAATATCATACAACAAGTCGTCAAAGAATTTAAAAAGTTAGGTTACCAATGCGAGGAGCTTATATAAAAATAGAATACCCATATTACAATAAATAAAGAACATAATGAACTTAAAAACAAAAAGATTAGAGCTTACCCCAATCACAAATAAAGATTTGGATGTTTTTCACAATACAAATACGAATCCATTTGTAAAAAAATATTTGTGGGACAATCAGGATATTCCAAAATCAGTCTCTATAGATATTCTTAACAAAACCGAAACAAAATTTAAAACCGAAAAGTGGGGCCTTTGGAAAATTATTAATTTAGACAATGAAGAATACATGGGATATATTGGGTTTTGGTTCTTTTTTGACGAAAAATTGCCTCAGCTTTTATATGCTTTATTACCAGAATTTACTGGAAATGGTTATGCAACTGAAGCTTCACATGAAATTATTGATTATGCCTTTAAAAAGTTACGTTTTAAACATCTAATTGCAACAATGGATAAACCCAATCATAATTCGGTTCATGTTTGCAAAAGATTAAATATGGAATTAATTGAAGAAAGAGTAATAAATGAAAAAACCACATTATTCTTTAAACTGGAAAATAGAAACTATAACTAATGAAAAGTATAGTGTATTGCTTCTGAAACTCTTACTATGAATTTTAACGTAAATAACTATCTTAGTTCCTCTATTGAAAAATCTAAATAGATTTTCATACAACCAAACTATGTATAAATTGTGATAACCAATCATCGAAATAATAAGTTATATGAAACAACCACTTTATCTTTTCCTGTTTTTTTCACTATGCTATTCGTGCAATTCTAATGTTAAAAAGCAACAGGAAAACACAAGAGAAAAAAACTCTATTGAACAGTTATTTTCAGAAATAGAAAACGGGAAATACCCTGCAACTAATGCCATTCTTATTTCCCAAAATGATAGTCTTCTTTTTGAAAAGTACTTTAATGGTTATGGAAAAGATAGCCTGCAAGATGTTCGATCAACCACCAAATCAATAACAGCACTATTGACAGGAATTGCTGTAGATAAAGGAATTCTGAAAGTAGACGAGCCCATTTTCACCTATCTTTCGCAGTACAACAAAGATAATCTCGACAATTGGGACGATAGAAAATCTTTGATAACCGTTGAAGATTTACTGACTATGCGAACCGGAATTGGTTGTGAGCAGTTTTTTGGAGATATGGGATTTCCGGATTGTGAAGATAAAATGTTTGACCAAAAAGACTGGGTTAAATACGGACTTGATCAAAAGATGGCTTTTTCTCCAAAAGAAAAATGGTTATACACAGGAACGGCTCCAATGATTATGGGAGCTGTAATTAGTGATGCATCTCATGTTAATATTGCAGAATTTGCATCAGACTATTTATTTACTCCTTTAGATATTACAAACCATTATCGATGGGCAAAGAATAAAATGACAGGAAGATATTTTACTGCCGGTAATCTAAGAATATCACCAAGAAATATGCTTACTATAGGTCATATGGTTATCAATAAAGGAAAATATAACGGAAAGCAGGTGATTTCGGAGAAAATGATCAGCGAAATTTTAAGCGAAAAGGTAGAATTACCGCAAAATTATTCTTTTTTTAATACAGCTGGCAATTCCTGGGAAGGGCAAGATGCTGCTACTTATGGTTATTATTGGTACACTGAAAAAGTAAAAATAGATGACCGGGAAATTACGTTAAAATTCACTTTCGGAAACGGAGGTAACTATATTGTACTCGTACCTGAATTAGATAATTTGGTCATTGTTTTTACAGGAAGTAATTATGGTAAACCTATCATAAACAAGCAACCTTTTGACATGATGTACACCTATGTATTACCTCATTTCCTGAAATAATATAACCGATATCTAAAATGAAATAGGAGAATAAATGGTAAAAGAAACAGAAACAACTAGAGGAAGAAGAATATAAAGGAGGTATGGCTTTTATAATAGTGATTGCCATTGTAGTTTTAGCTTCACTATTTGGGATCGTTAACTATTTTGGGGGTTAGTATTTTTGTAATTTGGTCTTTGGAAAATGACTAAACTAAAAACAGCATGCATGTATCTGCAAGAATCAAAAAACTTCTTAAAAGATTACCCTAAGATAACTTCAAAATTCAGAGGTTGCTCCGAGCAAGAAATAAATAAATTAGCTTCAATACTTGATGAGGAAATACCTGAAGCTTTTAAAGAGTTTTTAAGATGGTTTGGAAAAAGCGGAGGAAAAATTCTTAGAGGAACCGATTACTATTATGAATACTTATCTGGGGAAGTATATGAGGATTTAAAAGAAGAAGAAATCTTATCTCAAAACTATACGTTTAAAAATGTAGGAATAGATTTGTTAAACGAAAACAATTTTAATGGTAAAGAATTATTAAAAGATACCATTTTATTTATGAGTCATCAAGGCTATTCGATTGAATATATCAAAACCAATGAAGGAGACAATCCGCCCGTATATACTTTTGTAGAACAAGGAGAATGGCTAGAAAAAGGTCCAACCCTTTGGGCTAATTCTTTTAGTGAATATCTTTTAAATATGCTACAACAAGAAATTAAAGCACTCAAACAGATCGGTCAAGTAAAATAAAGAATATATATAATATATATATATAGAACTCATTTAAACTTTTTTGATATTAATAGCAGAAAAACGTTAATTTGAGTGATTTTACGGTTTTTTCATAACCATCGAATTAGTTATTTTAGTAGTTTCAGTTACAGGCTAATTTATAATGAATCTATGTGTACTAGCACACACATACCTTTGTTGGTAGTAATTCCCTAGCATTTGTCCCAGGTTTGTCCTTCTATATTAAATACCTTTTTTCGGTGTTCTACACCCCAACGATACAATTCACTCATCACAGATTTACACGTTTTTCCGTATTCTGTAATGCTGTAAGTAACAGTAATCGGACGGGTATCTTCTACCTTTCTGATGATCAATAAATTCTCCTCGAGAAACTTTAATTCTTTCGACAACATTTTCGGTGTTATCCCTTCTACAATACGCTCCAATTCTTTAAAACCGCAAGTCTCGTAAAAAGTAAGTGCCGTAATAATTGGAATCTTCCACTTACCACTAAAAACCTCAAGTGCATCTCGAACGGGTACCATGTAATTACCAAAATGCTCCTTCATAGGAATCTTTATATCCTTCACTTCTTTGTTTTTCATATCACTATACTTTTGGATACCACTATATTTTATATAGTTGCTTTCCAAATTAAAGCAATCGAGTTAAATTTGCCAAACAAAACAGTAAATAAATTTTAAGATGAAAAAAAGAGATTTAATAATCTACCGTGTGGTAACAGCCTTATTTAGTTTAATGCTTCTAGCTGGGGCTATCACCTATTTCGTCCAATACGAAATGGTAAGTAAAATGTTCACTAGCTTAGGTGTTCCCACCGAAATAATATATCCTCTGGCAATAGTAAAAATACTGGGGGTATTGGCGATTTGGCTGATCAAAAACCCGGTAATCAAAACGTTAGCCTACCTGGGATTCGCGCTTGACCTCGTCTTTGCGATAATTGCCCATTTAAATGCTGGTGACGGCGGTGCTATTGGCCCAGCTATTCCGCTTGTCTTGTTGATCATATCTTATGTGTTTTATAGGAAAAAAAGGCAGGTATATAACTAAAATATTGACGTGTACTCGTTGGGAACAAAAGTTAGCAATCAATGCACAAGAAAAATCAAAAAACAAAGTAACAATTACCCAGCTACGACACAAATATTAAACATTAGTAGTAATTAAAATAAATAATGGATAATTTCGAATTTGTATCAGACGATGCATTCTATATTTGGGGTCGATGTTTCAACTTTCAAGGAAAAGTTGTTTCAGGGGAGGTTTCTACAGATGAAGAAGTAATGATTCAAACCAAAGATGGATCATTGTATGCCAAGGTAGATCTAATAATTAGGCTATCGGATAGAAAAGTCATAGAAAAATCCATCAATGGAGAACGAATAGCTATCGGACTTCATAAATTTAGTAGAGAGAAGTTAAACAATGTCGATAAAAAATTTAATCCTGAGGTTGATAAAGAACCATCAACTACTGAACTTTTAGGTGTAGAATACCCTATTCATATACACAAGTCAGACAAAACGTAAAAACAATTTTTTTTAATGATGGGGTACATAGAATGTAAAATTCACGGAGGAAATGTAGCTGGTTTAATATCTGAATATCACGCTGAGAAAATAAATAAAATGGAGGAACCCATTGATTCTGAGATTCTGAATATCGAAGTGTTAGACAAAAAAGGGCTTTTTAATGGACATTATATTGTTGATCCAACTTTGGTAAGCGAAGCAGGAATTCGAGAATCAAAAATTGACGTACAATCGGAATTTGAAAAGTATGAAATGATGTTTAATAAGCTCTCCCCTATTTGCCCAAAATGCCTTAATAATTATTTGAAAAAAGAATAAAACTACTCACAACAACATACATATGATCATAGTAACTAATGCGAAGCAAAAACAGAAACCTTTACTATGATACATAAATTAAACGCTAACACTAAAGAAAACCCAACTACTACAAAAAAATTAATTCAGAATTAATATCTTTATAGTCTGTTATACTAATTCGACATATGATCTGAGTCTTTATAAAAAGACATTCTCTATACAACGAGAAATTAATGCATAAAAATTCTTCTGATTTTTTAATGCACAGATAAGCATATCCAATTATTTTATCAAATTTTAATACTAGTAATCGATTAGAAATCAATTGCTTTATCACTATGCAATGCATGCTGCATTTCGAAATGTGATGATAATACAGTGATTAAAAATGAATAGTAAACAGTTAATAAGCAGAAACATAGAACTCTTTTATAATACAGCATCCGAAGAAACCAGGCTTAACAAAGGAATGGGTATTTTTGAATTTGAGAGAATCAAATCACTCATAGAAAAATACATTTCGACCTCACCATCAAAAATAATTGACATTGGTGGCGGAACAGGAAAATATTCAGAATGGCTTGCCAACAAAGGACACCAGGTACATTTGGTCGAACCTATTCCTAAACATATAAAAATAGCCCAAAACAGAGCTCATAAATTAAAAAATAAGTATTCGGTTCATTTGGGGGAGTCTAGAAATTTAAAATTTCCTAATAATTTTGCCGATCTAATACTGCTGCACGGCCCTTTGTATCATCTTCAAAAAAAAGAAGATAGAGCGTTAAGTATCCGCGAAGCAAAACGTGTTTTGAAGAATAACGGAATCATTTTGGGTTTTGCCATTAATTATACTGCATCTACCCTGGTCGGTCTTTTAAATGGTCTTATTCATAAAAAATCGTTTTTTGAAATGTGTAAAGACGAATTAACAAGTGGAATACACAATCCCCCTGATGATTTCCCCTGGCTTTTGGCAGAAGCATATTATCATACACCAAAACAGCTTAAAAACGAATTCATAAGTCAAGAATTAACGTATCTTACTACTTATGCAGTTGAGGGAATGGCCTGGTTAGACAAAAATTATTTTACTAATATGCTAAATGACAAAAAGAAAGAAACATTGTTAGAACTTACAAAGATTACAGAAAACGACAGCTATCTTTTACCTTTTAGCCCACATATGATGATAGCGGTAAAAAAACAAACAACGTATGAAAAATAAAGAAAAATATTATAACGCATTAATAGAAAATAATGGTCGGTTAAACGAAATCGACCTTGGAGAAAAACTCGGATTTGATGAAAAGGAAACAAGAGAAATCATTGTTCGACTGTTATCTGAACATAAAATTGAATATTTAGAGAATGGAGCTTGCGATTATAGTCGTATGAAAACAGCGAAAAGGAAAAATAAAAAGGAAACACAATATCAAAAAATATAATCATAGCAACTAAGTGATAAAGCAAATGCCTCGACTTTTGGAAAAACACAATGCTTACAATAAAAAAGTTTTGTAATTAATGCTCAAAAAAAAACAAAAAGCGAGGTAACAATTTGCACTACTTCGATACTTACGTATACTGTTGTGATTAACACAGAAATTCTAAAATATAAAACATATGCAAAAAATTGTTTATTACGTAGCAAGTTCTCTCGACGGATTTATAGCAGGAAAGAACGACGACATAAGTAAATTCATACTTGAAGGGAAAGGAGTTGAAAAATATCAGGCTGAACTTTTAAAATTTGAAACTGTAATAATGGGAAGAAGAACGTATGAGTATGGTTTTCAATACGGTCTTCAGCCGGGACAAGCTGCCTATCCAAATATGGAGCATTACATTTTTTCGGATTCAATGAAAATTGAAAACCTGGCAAACTCTGTTCATATTGAAAAAAGATCAATTCATCGGGTAAAGGAAATTAAAGCAAATTCTAAAACAGATATTTACTTATGTGGTGGTGGAGACTTTGCGGGCTGGCTTTTAGATAATGATTTGATTGATCAGCTCAAACTAAAACTTAATCCAATAATTATTGGAGATGGAATTCATTTATTTGGTAATTCTATAACGAACAAAAAATGGAAGTTGATCGAAAAAGAATCTTTTGATGATGGGCTTCAGATCTTAACGTATGAAAAAGAATAATATAAATAATGAATCATAAAAAAATACAGAAAACACATCAGTTGATATATTCATCAATTAAACAATAAACATAAAGAATATAAAAATATAATGCGATCTATAGTAATTTTAATAATTATTCTGTTTAACAACACCTGTTTTGCTCAGAAGGAATTAAGTTGTTTAAAAAACATCAAAAAAAGTAACTGGAATTACGCTATTTGTACCGATTCTATCATGGACGTTAATTTGGCTAACATGTCTGAAATACTTATAAAACAGCAAGAAATTTCGGATTCAGGAAAACTTACTCGTCAATTATCGATAAGAATGTTATACAATTATAAAAATAAGTCTGTTAAAGAGTTATGGTCTTCTGAATTTGAAGACATAAAGTTTAAAGAATCTAAATTGGTTTCTGCAACAGATAGTCTTTTTAAAGTAAATGACAATAGTTTTTATTCAAAACACATAGTTTATAAAGATGAAAAAGACAAAATATGGACTTTATCTTCGGCAATTGGGATTTATAAAAGTCAATATTATTCTTTTCATACTATGGGGATTAATAAGGGGAATGACTCCTACAAATACCTTTTAAAAGTAATTAATCGAAGTAATTTCTTTGATACCCCTACATTAAAAAATGATAATAAAATAAGAGACAGTTTTCTCGATAATTTAATCAAAAGCATAACGAATGAGAAATCTTTAAATGAAATTCTTTTAGACGTTAATACTTTTATATCGATTGCTCCAGAAGAAGAGAAACAAATATTAGAAAAGGATCATCCAAAAATTGAATTGATGATTAATAGTTGGAATAAATCGGTTTATCCTTTCATAAAAGAAATGAAAGAATTCGAAACTGTTAGTATTAAAAACTCATCTTTTATACCAGATAATCCACAACCAAATGCAACAACTTATTTTATTAGGGTTCTTTTTAATTGCGATCAACAAGAAATCAGTTACAAAATGCTTTGTATGGCAATAGATGGAAAAATATACTTAGGACAAATGATGAAAAGTTAATTCGATACACGTTATAGAAAAACGTTATTTACGATTAACGGTATGAAATTATTCGCAGGAAGTAAAAAAGAAAATGGGAAAATAAAGCTTGTAATTATAGTCTTATAAAAACAGCTAGCCATATATCCTATGCAAAGCGTCGTCTAAAATCTTAGGCAAAAAGATGTGGTTTTCTACCATGAATATTAAGATAAACTTAGTAATTTGGAGTGTTAAATAAACATTGAGAATACAAAAAGGATATATGTATACCGCACATATATCCTTTTGTTGGCAACAAGCTAAAAAAAAAATGCAACAAGAGTATAAAAAATATATCGAAGACTATATCAAATTATTTCCCGATTTAAACTCAGAGGAAATAGCTTTTATGAATTCATATCTAACCATAGCCAAGTATGCTAAAAAGGAGTTTTTATTCAAAAGCGGAGAAGTGCAAAAAGAGGTTGGGTTTGTGTGTAAAGGGCTCTTAAGAAGATATTACATAAACGAAAAAGGGAATAAAATAACAACTGGGTTTATTAATGAAAACAAATACGCAACCGATTATCCTTCCTTTATAAGACAAAAACCATCTAAGTATTTTATTGAATGTTTAGAACCATCTGTTATAATAAAGTTGCCCTATGACAAAATCCAGGAAGGATACAGCAAATTTAAGGTTAGCGAAATGTACGGAAGGTTAATCGCCGAATATGTGTTAACAGTACAAACCGACAGGGTTGAAAGTTTTTTATTCGAAAATGCCGAAGAAAGATATCTTAACTTTATTGAGCAAAATAAAGATATTATTAATAGAATTAGTCTATCCCATTTAGCATCTCATCTTGGTATTGAGCGCCAATCATTAAGCAGAATAAGAAGTAAAATTGCCAAAAAATGATTTTGTCACAAATGTGACAGGTAAATCATACTACAATATCACATTTTTGCAGTATACATTTTAAAGAATTGTAAAATATGACTTCAAAAATAAAAATAATTAGACTTATCCTAACCGTACAATTTCTACTTCTTGGATTGGTTTCTTGCGGTCAAAGCACAAATTCTCAACCTTCTATACATGCAAAGATCCAGGAACAGACCCATAAAATTTTCGATAGTCTTGTCACCATCCGTCGAGACTTTCATATGAACCCTGAAGTGTCTGGAAAAGAGAAAAGAACGTCAGATAAGATTGCTAAATATTTATTGTCCTTAGGATACGAAGTGAAAAGAGGTATTGGTGGTTACGGTGTTGTTGGTATCTTAAATACCGGAAAAAAAGGAAAGCGAATTGCCTGGAGAGCAGATATTGATGCAATGCCATCGGATATACCAGATGTAGTAGGTTTTGCATCAAAAAACGAAGGTGTTCGTCATATTTGCGGGCATGATGTAAATACAACAATCGCACTTGGTATAGCCAACGTAATAGCTAGCCAGAAAGAAGAATTGACAGGTGTTGTATATTTTATTTTCCAACCTTCAGAAGAGCCTTATACGGGCGCAAAAGCAATGATCGATGATGGTTTATTCGAGATGATTACTCCTGATGAAATTTATGGTTCGCATATTGCACCTATGGCAACAACTATGATTTCAACAAAACCCGAATGGATGTTTGCCGATTACAAAGTACTTAACATATCATTTAAAAATTCAAGTGAAAATGAATCAATCATAGCATATGGTAGAGAACTCATTATGAGTCTACAAAATGTAGGGCCTTCAAGCAAATTTTGGAATCCCCAAAGTTTATCAGATCCTAATATAGGTCTTGCAAGTCCAAACACCATTTTCAAGAACTATACCTTTGTAAATCAAGACAGTTTTAACGTAGAGAAAACTGAGAATGAAATATCTATAAAGGCTTATATCGGATCAAGCGTAAAGGAGAAGTTTGATGCTATACCTCCACAATTAAAACAAAAGATAAGCAACTCTAAATTTGCAGAAAACCTAATTGAAGTTGAGTATACTTACGAAAGAGCAAATCTATACAATGACAAAACTCTAACTCAAAATTCTTTAGCTCACATAGCTCAAATTTACGGAGCAGAAAACATTATTTTTTTACACGGAATAATGGCTGATTATCGAGGAGATGATTTTGCATATTATCAAGAGAAAGTACCAGGAGTGTATTTTTATTTAGGGGGTTCAAATTTTCAAAAAGGAATACTCTCTATGCCACATGCACCCAATTTTCAAGTTGATGAAAATTGTATTAAAACAGGAGTGAATTATTTTTCATCATTGATAATTGAAAGGCTGTTTAACTAAATAGAAAAGGTAAAACTCTCTAAAAGGATGTTTCAGAGAACCTTTAGTTTTAGACTTAAATTCTCAAAAATACATTATGCTATAATGTGTTTAAATATTGATTTTATGGTTTCCACAATAAACGTTTACAAATTTACTACATACGTTTATGCTTAAATTAATTACAATTACCAATCAAACAAGATTGTCTAAATAAAATCAATTAATATAGATCTACATAACTTAAAAATATAACATGAAAACATTACAACAAAAATTCAGCAATTTCAAAATTGAAAAAAAGAAATTAAAAACCATTTATGGAGGAGGTATACAAACTATTTCTAAAGAAAAAATTACATACAAATGTTGGCATTCAAGGTCTTCATTACATCCTACCACATTTCATCATATAAAAGATGTCCAAAGATGGGAATCCCTGGTGCCAAAAGGGGAGTGTTTTATTGTTCGCTAACAATATAAAAAAAAGCTACCTATTTATGGGTAGCTTTTTTTTATTCATTTTTTAATAAATGTATTGGAAAAGAACCACGCATCTCTGCTCCTAATCTATTAATCCAGGAACAAAAAACATAACCGTTTGTATCAACTCCGCTAACAGTCATTTTTGGACTATCTGTTTCTAGTTGTACGATGTCATTTTTTGTTAACTCGTCCATTTTTATTTATTGAAATTTATTTTTATTCCTTCTATTTCTTACGTACTCAATATACCATAAACATAATAACCATAGGTGAATCATAATGATTAAATGCCACCATTCAAACTTATATTCCATTCTATTTTATTTCTCTTTCTTAATAATAGATTGAAAATATCTAACACCTAATTGCCCTCCGTAAAATAAAGCAGATACTCCTCCTGTAGGTTTCCATTCATCATCTAAATAAATATTAACCTTTTTTTCCAGTTTTTCTTCAGATGAATCAGAGAGTATTTTATATATCATTTACTGTTACTTTATTAAAGTGATTTTATCAATAAACAAATCTATAATTACTCTTTATTTTTTCTTTACGGTAATCCGCAATCAAGTTAAATTCTTTATCAGTAGATTTTAACCCCACTCAAACTTATACTGCATCAGATTATTAGAAATCATATCTAGTTTGTTTTCTTTGATTATTATGCCTTCTTTTTTTAGATCAGATTTTAGATGTCTACATATTTTGTTCTCTACGTTTATGATAATATATCCTTTTAGGCGTTTGCTTTTTATTTCTAATATCTTTTTAAAAATAAGAGCATCTATTGATTCCTTGAAACCAAGATTCATAATAAAACATTATTTAATTTTTCCCCAAGTAAATCTACCAATTATAAACTTTCCTTCCACACTTAAGACAACACTTACTTTCTGGGGTTAATAATTTTATAGGGTTACAAATACACAGATTGTTCTTTTTTGATCTGTAATTGAAGAATCAATATGCCAGCCATTTTTTATTATAACTCTAAGATACAATAGGGTTATTTTATGTTCTTGTAATTTTCCATAGAGCTTATTAAATTAAAATAGTTTCCATTCTGAAATCATGTTTCTTGCGCTTATAAATTTAGCTATTTCATTTAGCCAAATTTTCCTTACACTTATAAACTACCCACAATATGGTCGCTTAATAATTATACTTTAGAAGTATGTTTAATTTTAAAATATATTATGAAAAATACTCTTAAAGATCTCAAAAAATTCAAATTATCTAACCTATCCGCTATTAATGCCGGAAACATGAGCTCAACCCTTGATCCTAAACCTACAAGTTGGACTTGTGAAAAAACTGTTAATGGAAGAACTTTAGAACAGGATGTTAAAAATGCTGACTTTCTTATAAACCATGGATGGGAATGTTACCCAGTTTATGGATAGTTCTATGTAAACATACTCATCCTATTTTTAGCTAAATTTAAAAATGGGGTGAGTTCATAGATTAGTCTTGATCTTAGATTAAAAGCATGTAATCTAGTGATAAAAGAAGATAATTAAAACCTATTAGAAGTGTATTCTATAAAGATATATACTATTACCTAAGGATAATTCTAAGTAAAATCTTCTCATTTGCCTTACTTCTTATATATACAAATATAAAAAAGGGATTACCAAAAAATAATCCCTTTGATAGATTTAAAAAACAAATGCCCAAAATTTGTTATATCTCTATTACTTACGAATTGCATAACTAGAAGCCTTAGGGAGTTCTCTTAAAAAATTTACAATACTCTTAAAATTCAACCCAAAAGTGGAATAAAAATGATTCATAATTGTGTGATTTAAGGTTAATTACCTGTAATATAACAAGTTATTAACAATATTCCAAATTATTTGTTGATTTAATGTTAATAATTTGTTTAAAACTACAATAATAACGATATAATACCTTATTTATCTATTTTTATTAATAATTAACACGTAAAAACCTACTTTTATTGTTAATAACCATGTTAATAACTCTAACAAGCCTTATCCATCAACGATTTACATATCAAACAGTTATCAAAAAAAGTACAAAAAACATAAAGTTATCTTGGTATAAAAGGATCAAAGTGCCGATATACTATTGTTATAAGTTAAAAATGAGTTAGCGGTTAGAAACTATTGTTTTATTTAAATTGCATACAGGAAAAGTATCACCATAAAACAAGCACTACGTATAGATGAAAACTGCTACCGTAAAAGAACTAAAAACCGAATTAACAGATCGTTCACACCAGGAGCTTATAGAATTATGTCTTCGTCTATCCCGATTTAAAAAAGAAAATAAAGAATTACTTACCTATTTATTATTCGAATCAACCCATGAAGAAGAATATATCATAAGCATACATAGAGAAATTGATGAGCAATTCGAAATGATCAACACCACATCATATTATTATATTAAAAAGAGTATTCGAAAAATTTTGCGTACGATAAAGAAATATATTCGATATTCGAAAAACAAAGAAACCGAAATAGAATTGCTTCTTTATTTTTGCAAAAAGTTAAAAAACTTCACTCCTTCTATACAAAAAAATACAGTTCTCAAAAACATCTATCATCGCGAAACATCAGCTATCAAAAAGAAGATTACAGTACTGCACGAAGATTTACAGTACGACTATACATTAGAATTACAAAAACTACTTTTTTAAGTAATTACATAATATACAATCATTTATAACTGTATATTATATGTATTCAGGAGTCTTTGAGATTTGTCAAATTAATTATTTTATACCTATATTAGCAATAAACACTTAAAAATTGTGTTAACAAGTAAAGTAAAAAACATCTTGATGATGATCATTTAGATATTTGGCGTTATCTTTGATTTTTATTAACTAATTTAAATTTTAACAATGAACAAAGGAACAGTAAAATTTTTCAACGATGCCAAAGGATTTGGATTTATCACTGAAGAAGATTCTAACAAAGAACATTTTGTACACATCTCTGGACTAATCGACGAAATTCGAGAAGGGGATGTAGTAGAATTTGATTTGCAAGAAGGCAAAAAAGGATTAAACGCAGTAAATGTAAAAGTAATTTAATATATACTACTTAATTTTTTAAAGCACTATAACCTGTCAAAAATGACAGGTTTTTTTTATCTATATCAAATCCTAAGTTCCATTTTAAGCACTTATACCAATTATAAGTATATCTTCTCATTTTAAAAAAAATCAAAACAAACCTAACTAAAGTAAAAACAAACTGTAAATCAACATAATATACATCTTAATCCCTTTTTTTTGTGTAATCACAAGTAATAATTACTAATTAAAAATCGTTTTTTAAGGGTTTATATATCTAATGTTTTAACAATTGTTCGTAGCTTTAAGGGGCTTAAAAATTATATGTTATACACAAATAGGTTAACCAAAGAATCTAAAAACGCCTATTAAATGTAGCATTAGACTCTTATGGACACACTAATTTTCTATCAAATCTTAATTTTTCTTTTTCAAGGATTTGTTGTTGCCTTCCTAATATTACTACTGTTTCGTTTGCGAACGATAATAGGCTTAGGAGTGCTATTCGCTTCTTTGGGATTATTTCAGTTTGTACAGGTTTTTATGGCCAGTACGCTTTACTTTAAAATCTCTGATGCTATTGTAGTTTCTCCGGGTTCATCTGTTTTATTTTCTGCTACACTTTTTGCCATACTTTTAATATACATCAAAGAAGATGCAACTACAGCTCGAAAACTAATTTATGCATTAGTTATAGCCAATATTGTATTATGCTTTCTTTTACTTGCTTTTAGAATGAATATGGAAGGAGCTTATAGCTATAATCCTTTCGAAATTTCTACAGATTTCTTCTATACGAATGTACTGGTACTATTTGTAGGAACAGGAGTACTTTACCTGGATGCCATATTGATCATATTTTTATACGAATTTATCTCAAAACATACTTCTAGCTTATTTCTTAGAGTAATGTTTACTATGGTACTAGTACTTAGTTTTGATGCTATCTTTTTTACACTAGGCTCGTTTTGGTATTTTGAAAACATACCAAAACTCTTGTTATCAGGGTTATTATCAAAGGGATCTATGGCTATTTTTTATAGTGTAATATTTACGTTATATCTAAAGTATTTTGAAAAAGAAACCTACCATGTAAATTATCTTACTTTTAAAGATATTTTTCATTCCCTAACGTACAAACAAAAATATGAAGTAGCCGAAAAAGCAGCTCAATTCACCAAAGGCAGATATCAAACATTAACCAATCTGATACCGGTAGGTGTATTTATGACTCAAAGTGATGGAAAGACCATATTTGTTAATCCCAAATGGTGTTCCATCTCGGGGTTATCACAAGAAGAAGCCTTAAATGATGGATGGCTTAATGCAGTACATCCAGAGGATAGAAAAAGACTAAAACAAGGATGGTATTCGGCTACAGATAAAAAAGAAACCTCTGATGCCGAATACCGATTTCTTAAACCCGACGGTACGGTAACTTGGGTATTAGGTCGTGCTATACCCGAGTACAATGATAAACATCAAATTATTGGGTATGTTGGTACTCTAACAGATATCACAGATATTAAGTTATATGAAATTGAGCTAAGTCGATTAAAGGAAAAAGCCGAAGAAAGCGATCGCCTTAAATCTGCTTTTCTTGCTAATATGAGTCACGAAATAAGAACTCCCATGAATGGTATTCTTGGTCTTGCAGAACTCTTAAACGAACCTAAACTTACCGGTGACGAACAACAGCTGTATCTGGATCTTATCAAAGAAAGTGGAGCACGCATGCTTAATATTATCAGGGATATTATCGATATCTCCAGAATAGCCGCAGATCAGGTTAAAGTCAATATCGAAGAGGTTGACATCAACAAACAAACCAAGTATTTATTTAACCTCTTTAAACCGCAAACAGATAAAAAAGATATTGTTCTATCATTATCAAATGATTTATCAACAGAAGATGCAACCATCAAAACCGATAAAGAAAAATTTAATGCAATCCTTTCTAACTTAATAAAAAATGCTATTAAGTACACGAATGAAGGAGGAATTGAATTTGGATATCTAAGAGATAAAGATATTCTTCAATTTTATGTAAAAGATACTGGTATGGGGATTGCAAAAGATCGTCAGAAAGCTATTTTTGAACGATTTGTACAGGCAGATCTCGAAGATCGCTATGCGCTAGAAGGTGCAGGTATTGGATTATCTATTGCCAAAGCCTATGTCGAAATGCTAACAGGAAAAATTTGGTTAGAAAGTAAAAAAGGTAAAGGATCTACATTTTATTTTACTATTCCATACACCAAAGTATCTCAAACAACAGTCTAATTCTTAGCATTAAAAACAATACATTTCAAAGAAATAAAAGATATCCAAAATTCTTTTTTGGCCTTTATGCAATCGTTCAAACCATAAGAAATGACATATGAATCAAAGGTCTGCAGCTAGTTATCTAATCTCTTACATCAAAAACACGCATATATTACACCTCAACCCTAATAATCTTAGCTCCTATTGCTCTAAGGCGTTCGTCAATATTTTCATATCCACGATCAATTTGTTCGATATTATGAATAGTTGATGTTCCCTTAGCACTTAATGCAGCAATTAATAATGATATTCCAGCTCTAATATCGGGAGACACCATTGTAGTTGCTTTTAATGTAGACTGAAAATCATGACCAATAATTGTAGCTCTATGCGGGTCACATAAAATAATTTTTGCCCCCATATCAATAAGCTTATCTACAAAGAATAAACGACTCTCGAACATTTTTTGGTGCACCATTACTTCTCCTCTTGCTTGAGTAGCTATAACCAAAACGATACTCAATAAATCGGGGGTAAATCCAGGCCATGGAGCATCTGCAATGGTCATAAATGAACCATCAATATAACTTTCGATCTGGTATCCATTCGTATGTGCAGGGATATAAATATCATCCCCTACCCGCTCCAGGGTAATTCCTAATTTTCTAAATGTGTTTGGGATCAATCCCAGGTTTTCCCAGCTTACATTTTTAATAGTAATTTCACTTTTTGTCATAGCAGCTAATCCTATCCATGATCCAATCTCGATCATATCAGGTAGTACACGGTGTTCACATCCACCTAAAGCTTTAACTCCATCAATCACTAACAAATTAGAGCCCACACCAGAGATTTTTGCTCCCATAGCATTAAGCATCTTACATAACTGCTGTAAATAAGGTTCGCAGGCTGCATTATAAATTGTAGTTGTACCTTTGGCAAGTACAGCTGCCATTACAATATTTGCAGTACCGGTTACCGAAGCTTCATCAAGTAACATATAGGTACCTGTTAAACCTTCTGGTGCCTCGACACCATAAAAACGTTCTTCTTTATTATATCTAAATTCTGCACCAAGATTAATAAACCCTTCAAAGTGGGTATCCAAACGTCTTCTTCCTATTTTATCACCTCCCGGGCGAGGAATATATCCTTTACCAAACCTTGCTAACAAAGGTCCAACAATCATAATAGAACCTCTAAGACCACTTCCTTCTTTCTTAAACTGTTCACTCTCCAGGTATTCTAAATTAAGTTCATCACTCTTAAAAGAGTATTTTCCTTTTCCTAATTTTTGAATTTTCACTCCTAAATTTCTGAGAATGTCTATTAATTTATTTACATCTCGTATATCAGGAATATTAGAAATTATAACTTCTTCTGGTGTTAATAATACTGCGCAAAGAATTTGTAAGGCTTCATTTTTGGCGCCCTGAGGTGTAATTTCCCCTTTGAGCTGATGCCCTCCTTCTATCTGAAAAGTACCCATGTAATCGTTAGTCGTTAGCGGTTAGTAATTGGTAGTTAATTAATTTTAATAGCGTTTTTTACCACGATTGTTTCGGTAATTCTTTTTACCGCTATTATTAGAATTGTGTTTTTTCTTTTTTCCTCTCATCAGATTAGAGGAGTCCGTAAGATCTTCATTGCTTCCTTTAAGATCGATCTTACCATCACTCAATTCAAACAAATGGTTAAAAATAACACTATCTTCTACTGTATCTTTATTCCAGTTCAGATAGCATTTTTTCATGTGATTAGCAATCGTTAAAGTAAGTGCATTTTTTAAATCTCCATCTTCCCAACTATTTGCGACATCTATCATTCGCTTAATATTGTTTCCGTAAAAGCGATATTTCGGAAAATTCTGAGGATATTTAAGAGGTTCTGGTCTTTCCTGCAATTTTTCTTTAGTCAATACAGGAAAAGGAGTATCTACATCTAATTTAAAATCACTCATTATAAACAACTGATCCCATAATTTATGCTGAAACTCAGGTACATCTCGTAAATGCGGCTGCAGATTACCCATTACTGCTATAATCGACTTTGCAACCTTATTACGTTCTTCACGATCTTCGATAGTAACCGTATGGTTTATCATTTTCTGCATATGACGACCATATTCTGGGATAATGAGCTTTTCGCGCTCGGTATTGTATTCTATATTATATATATCCATAAAATGTATGTGAAAATTGCGTAGAGATAGCCTAAAAAATCAATATGTAAGTTTGTTGTGAATATAAGCTCTTGAAAACTATTTATAAGTAATTATGTATAACCTCTTTAGATTCAGTTTGACAATTGATTACTTTTCGGACTATTCTATAATTCGTTTCGCAAAATACTAAAATAAAATAAGTAAGCTACTGTCAATACTATATTTTATTTATTAATCAATGGTATTTAACAAACAAAAACAGGTAATAAAGTCATCTCAACTTTTATACCTACCTATAAATCGGTTGTTTTACCTCTTTACAATATCTGGTACAACCTAAGTATTACAATGAAATTACCTCTTTACAATATCTGGTACAACCTAAGTATTACAATGAAATTACCCCTTCTACTTTTTCGGCAACTTCTTTATATTTAGCAATCACCTGATCTGGATTTTTCATTCTAACATTGATAGATACACTAGTATATTTACCATTTTTAGATTGTTTTGTTTGAATTACCGAACCCAGGTTATCAAAAATTGATTCGATCTGTTCAATCTTTTCTGTATTTGTAGGTACAATAAATTTATATAAATATGAAGTTGGCCATAGTGATGTATCTGCCAACTGCTCTTTTAATTTTTTATAAAATTCTTCAGGGTCTTTCATAGTAACATGTATCAAATCAAAATTTAGGCCAAAGATACATCTTACGATTTATAAAAACGAAGTTATACTAGAAACTCCTTTTGCTTTTTTTAAGAAGAAAAATTGCTTTTTATCATAGCATGATATTGTGCTATCGTATCAATATCTACTCCTTTGTCAAGAGCATCAACTGTATTTATATGATCTATATGTTTTTTAATAATGTATCGTGCACCAAAATCTGCCTGTAATTGCAATAACTCATAGAAATATTTAGATGGAATAATTGCAGGGACCCCAATACCAGAGCCCAAATCTGTAGCGGTAATAACACTTGGTTCTTTACTAAATTGAGTGATTAATGCATTAAAATGAACTGTATCTAATAGTGGTTGATCTACCAATGAAATTAACACTCCGTCATACGACAATTTGTCTTGTTGTATAGCCTTAATTCCAGAACGTATTGTAGATCCCATTCCCGATTGCCATTCTGTATTTCTGAGTATAGTAACAGGAAAATGGCAAATCTCTTTATATACAGTATCATAATGTGCTCCCAAAACCACATAGATTGATGTTTCTTGTAGTAGCAGTGCCCTCTGTATAGCGTGACCAATCAATGTAGTATTGTGCCATGGCAATACCTGTTTTGGTTCTCCCATTCTACTAGAGGAACCTGCTGCCAGGATAAGTTGTGCTATTTTAGGTTTTGGTAGGAATGGCATTTATTTTTTTCCTTTTAGGATCATCATGAATCGCTCCTTTCTTCTCCTGCAATGGTATCGGATTTTGGCCTCTGATCACAGACAATATTTCAGCAATTATAGAAATAGCTATTTCCTGAGGAGTTTCTGCCCCCAGATTTAAACCAGCAGGACCATGAATAGCATCGAGAAATCCATCGGTAACCTCTGGAAAATACTCTATAAAAGCAGACAATAATTTTTCCCTACGCTGCGCGGGTCCCAATAAGCCGATATACACCGGACTGGTTTCTTTTAACGCCTGAAGATATAATAAATCTTTGGCAAAATTATGAGACATTAGAATAATAGCTGTCTGATCATCTATATGATCTATACTCAAATCTTCTGGAGCACTATGAATTATCTCTTTTGCTCCCGGAAAATCTTCAAGTTTTTTAGAATGTTGTGGTGAACCTACAATATCTACTTCCCAGCCAGTAGTTGATGCCAGTTTGCATAACTGCACTGCATCGTGCTCTGTACCAATAATTATTAATCTGAAACAAGGTTGCATTTCCCTCACAAAACTCTCTAAATAATCATCTGGCTTGGTATCTTGCGAAAAACAAAATGCCTCATCTCCTTTAAATTGAACAATAGACCCCATAGTAGAGATTTCCTGTTCTGTTTTTGAGTACCATGATTTAATTTCAAACGGTACTCTGGATTTTAAATGCCTTTGTATTGTCGCAATCTCAATAGTACTAATATCAAAAGTTTCAATCAAAATATACAATAGTCCTTCGCATCCCAGCCTATATTTACCATCGTAGGTCATCATTTTAGGTTTCCCGGAAACGAAAACAGATTGTGCTTGTCGTAACACTTCTTTTTCAACACATCCCCCACTTACGGCACCTGTCATTTTTCCATTTTGAAGAATAAGCATACCCACTCCTGGTCTTCTATAAGAAGATCCTTCTACATCTACTACTGTAGCCATAACAGCAGGTATCTCCTGCTGTTTGGCTTTATGATAAGATGCTATTATTTCTTTGAATTCGTGTGTCATAAACGTACTATCCCAATGGTGCTTTGGAGTTCATGTTTTTAATAAAAGGTTGCTTATACAATCGTATCCCTTTTGCTGCCTTAATTGCATTTGCTACAGCTGCTCCTGCAGGAGGTAATGTGGGTTCTCCTAACCCTGTTGGGGCGATATCGCTTTCTATAAAGTGTGTTTCGACCACAGGAGTTTCATTAATACGAATTAAACGATAAGTATTAAAATTCTTGTCTTGCGGTACTCCATCTTTAAATGAAAAATCACCATACATCGCATGGCCAACACCATCAATAACTCCACCCTCGATCTGGTTTTTGGCTCCGAGTGGGTTCACTACGATTCCGCAATCTACCACACAAGTTACTTTTTTTACCACAGGTATATCATTCTCTAATACTACATCTGCTACTTCTGCTACATGAGTATTATGGCAATAATATGCACTAAACCCCTGGTACGTTCCTTCTTTTGCTTTTCCCCATCCGGATTTATCTACAGCTACTTTTATTACTTTCTCTAATCGTTCTGGAGAATACTGGATTCTATCATCTGTAGTTCCTTTTACTTTCTGTAGTAAGTCTAAGCGAAGTTGAATACGGTCAATTTCTAGTAACTCTGCTAATTCATCAAAGAAGCTTTGTTCTGCAAAAGACAAGAAATTAGTATACGGAGCTCTCCAGGCTCCTGTTGTAATTTTACTATTATAATTGGCAACATCTACCTGGTAATTTTCAATAGCTCCAGCTGGAAAAAAATTAGGGATTAACCCATACATATTCGAATTTACAGAGGCTTCTTTAAGGTGATATCCACTAATTTTACCATCTTTAATTGATGCACTAATTTTATATTTTATTGCCGGACGATATATCCCTGCAGACATATCATCTTCTCTAGAATATACTACTTTAACTGGTTTTTGGGCAATTTTTGATATTTCTGCTGCTTCCAAAGCAAAATCACCATAGAGCCGTCTTCCAAAACCTCCTCCCATTCTGGTCATTTCTACAGAAACATCTTCTGGATCACGCTCTAACAAATTAGCAACTCTACGTGCTGTACCTGCTGGTGTTTGTATAGGGCCAACCAAACGAATTTTTTCTGGAGTAACATCTGCAAAGAAGTTCATCGGTTCCATACAATTATGAGGTAAGAATGGTGACTCATAAGTTCTCTCGATCACCTGATCTGCCTGAGTAAATGCTTTTTTTACATCTCCATCGGCACGTAGTGTATTAAACTCCTTTCCATTAAGAAGATCCATCAGTATTTTATCATGATCTTCTGTATTTTCTAATTTTGAATCCGAAGTCCAATTAGCTTTCAATGCCTTTTTTCCTTTCATTGCTGTCCAAGTATCTTTTGCCAGGACTGCAATTTTATCACCAAACTTAACTACATCATGTACTCCCGAAATAGCTCTAACTGCAGTATCATCAAAATCAACCAGTTTTTTTCCAAAAGCAGGAGGTCTTAATACTGATACATATGCCATTCCTTCCTCTTTATAATCCATTCCGTAAAGAGGTTTTCCAACAATAATCTTATCTACATCTACATTAGAAATATTTTTTCCTATGATTTTAAAATCTTTAGGGTCTTTTAGTGTTATATTTTCTGGAACTTCAAGAGCTGCTGCTTCTTTCACTACATCTCCGTATCCAAGTTTATCACCATTGGCATTGATAATTACTCCGTTTTCTGTTTTACATTCTGAAGCATCCACTCCCCATTTGGCTGCGGCTGCATTAATTAACATCTGTCTTGCTGTAGCTCCCGTTTGGCGTAGAGGTTCCCATCCTTGCCTTAAGGATTGGCTTCCTCCGGCTACTTGTCGTGTAAAATTTTTGGTGTCTAATGCCCCTTGCGCTACATGAACATTATCCCATGATACATCAAGCTCTTCTGCAATAAGCATTGGCATAGATGTTTTAACCCCCTGACCTATTTCTGGATTTGGAGAGAAGATAGTTACCATACCGTTATCGGCTATTTTGATAAAGGCATTAAAATCATTGAAGTTTAATTGAGAAATATCGATCGGTATATCAACAGGTGGTTTCGCTTCAGGTTTACATGCCTGAAATAAATTAAACCCAATTAACATTCCGCCACCAGCCAATGCCGATGTTTTTATAAATGACCTTCTGCTAAATGAAGGTGATACATTATCTTTCATACGTTTAAAATTTAAAAGGGTTAACTCATTTTACTGGCAGCAACTTCTACAGCTTCTTCTATTCTGTTGTACGAAGCGCATCTACATATATTGCCACTCATTGCATCCCTGATTTCTGATTTATTAGGGTTTGCATTTTGCTGTAAGAAAGCAGCGGCAGACATCATTTGCCCCGCCTGGCAGTATCCGCATTGTGGTACATCTACTTCTTTCCAGGCTTGTTGAACAGGATGTGAAGCATCTTCAGATAAGCCTTCGATTGTAGTAATTTCCATATTTTCTACCATAGAAACCTGAAGTAAGCAGCTTCTGTTAGCAGAACCATCTACATGTATGGTACATGCACCACATTGACCTATACCACAGCCAAATTTGGTGCCAACCATATCAAGGTGATCTCTTAATATCCATAAAAGAGGAGTATCCTGATCAGCCTCGACACTATGAGATTGACCATTAATTTTTAAATTATAAACAGGCATGAGTTTTAATTTTTAAAGATTTGTGTTTAACTAGTCTAAATAAAGCAAATGCGTATCAATTGCTATTGAAGTTACTAAAAATTCACTATGTTGATTCAACTTTAACAGATCATTACAAATTAATTATGATTCCCGAAAATCGAATTAAATAGATAATATCTGCTTTTATTAATATCTTATATACTGTCTTTTTGTTCATATAAAACCTGGTTGTAGTAAAATCCATTTATTTTAGTTCTGATGCTTACTACACTATCTAAAATAACCTTATCGATTTAGTTTTTTAGCTCCTGGTTTTTCTGATACTGTAAACTAACACATAATACCATAAAGCAAATAATAGAGCCCAGGAAATGAAAACCACAAAATGAGCCAAAACAGTAGCTTCATATCTTGTATGTAATCGTTTCAGCATAAAGTAAAACACGCAACAAATAACTAATGTATTACTAACATTTAGAAATATTTTTTCAATCCTACTTTTCTGTTTTGATCGATGCTTCCTTTTTAAAGAGATATAAATACCAGAAAGTATCAAGATTGAGATAATTAACCCCAAAATGAACCAAATTATTTTGGTTGTTATCCCACCCCAATATCCAAAATGCAAAGGATCTGCTATATCATTAATCCACATAATAGTACTGCTCTTTGCTGCATTTTGAATATGTTCTATTTTATAGTTATATGGATTAATATATACGCGGTTAGCCCTTTGCCTAACTAATGGGACATTACTATTTCCCATTACATATATTGTTTCTGTAGAATCAATAGCAGGAGAAATGTTTTTTACTTTAAAATGAGGAATAGCTTTTTCTGCAATCTTAACTGCCTTATCATAATCTATATTAAAAGGGAACAAACTCTTCTTCTTATTTTGATAATTGAGGATATCTAATTTTATATGCTTAGGATTTACCAGTGGTTTAATACCTGCAATATTTGTGCGTTCTATAAAATACCAGCTATTAATAATCACAATAAGAAAGATAAAAGGAATAGCCCATAAGCCAACGAACCTGTGCGAACTTCTACTAAACTTGTTTCCTCCATTTTTTACATCGAGTACAAAAAATTTCTTCCACCAGGATTTATAAAAATAAAGTGCTGAGACTACAGAAACAAGGATAAGAAATCCAAAAAGTAAAACGATGTAATTTCCAATTTGAAAAGGTATAAAAAGGTAATAATGCAAATCTCTTAGATAGAGTTGAGCCGTAAGACTTGTCTCTCCCTGAATTTCTCCCGTATAAGGGTTTGCAAATACAAACGAAAGTTTCTCATTCTCTTCTTTATACAATAAATCACATAGGTAAGGTTCATCATGTCGTATCCAATAAGTTATTTTGGCTTTTGGATATGTCTTTGCAAAATTATTTGAAATAACATTTCTCGAGATATAAGTCGATTGTGGTGTGGCTCTATAATCTGATTGTATTAACCAATCTAACTCATGACTAACAGTTGAGATTGTTCCTGAAAAACATATTATAAAAAAAAGCAGTCCTAGTTGTCTCCCAATCCATCCATGTAATAAAAATAACTTCTTTTTCACGTTTGTATAATATACTATGTTTAGCATTAAAGTAAGACAATCATATTCTTTGTATGAAATCTTTTTGCTGAATAACTCGATTACTCCTTCAAATTGAATATCTACCTCGATATCTTGTAAAAAACTGAATATTTGTATTTCATCGAGACATAGATGTTATTCAGAGTGTATAATAATCAGTTTTACCTTAATACATAGAAAATATAATTTTTTATATCTAATTTCTGCAATTACCTTACTACACATCAAAGTGTTTCGGTTTATTAGAATAGAAAACTTTAAACAACTTCTTTTCAAAATCCTTTTATAATTCCGAAATTTGCATCAAAATTATTCCTTTGAGAAAGAAAAGAATTGTAATTACCGGAGCACCGGGAACAGGCAAGACCTCGGTTATCCATAAACTTGAAGAAGCAAAATTTTTCTGTTTTCATGAGATTATACGAAGTATGACTCAGGAAGCATTAAAAAGTAATGACTCTAAGGCTATTGTTTCTAATCCCATAATTTCTGTCTCTGATCCCTATCAATTTAATACACAAATCCTTAACGGAAGGGTTGATCAATTTAAAGATGCCATATCCCAAAAAGAAGATCTTACATTTTATGATAGAGGTATACCAGATGTTTTGGCCTATATGAACTATTTTGATCAATCATACGACGACAATTTTATAAATGCTTGTAAGAATCATATGTATGATCAGGTTTTTTTACTGCCGCCGTGGGAAGATATCTATATATCAGACAATGAGCGTTATGAAAGCTTTGAACAAGCAAAAGAAATCCATCATCATCTGCTTGAAACTTATAGCCAATTAGGTTATGATTGTATCGAAGTGCCTTTTGGAACTGTACAGGAACGTTATGATTTTATTCTCAAAAACATAAAATAAATTGCTAAAATCTCCTCTTAAAATATTACAGCAATATTGGAAATACAATAGCTTTAAGCCATTGCAGGAAGAGATTATAGCTTCGGTACTGGAAGGTGAAGATACTTTTGCATTACTCCCTACTGGTGGAGGGAAATCAATTTGTTTTCAGGTGCCTGCTCTAATAATGGAAGGTATTTGTATTGTTATTTCTCCATTAATTGCATTAATGCAAGATCAGGTATTACACCTTCAGCAAAAAAATATAAAAGCAATTGCACTACCTAGTGGCATTAAATATTCAGAATTAGATACTTTGCTCGATAATTGTATTTATGGCAATTATAAATTCCTTTATCTTTCTCCAGAACGTCTTCAGCAAGACATTGTACAGGAACGATTAAAGCAAATGAATATTAATCTTATTGCAGTAGATGAAGCGCACTGTATTTCGCAATGGGGAAATGACTTTAGGCCCTCTTATAAAAAAATAGAAGTGCTGAGAAAAATACATCCCGCGGTACCTGTTATTGCACTAACCGCTTCTGCCACCAAAGAAGTAGTAGATGATATTGTGGCAGAACTCGATCTTTTTCAACCCAAAATACTTAAACAATCATTTTTTAGACCTAATCTTGGGTATAGGGTAGAAAATGTAATCGACAAAAAGTATAAACTCACTCAGGTTTTAGATAAATACCCGGGAACTTCGATCGTTTATGTTCGAAATAGAAAATCTGCAGTTGAATTGAGTGATTTTCTTAATACAAGTGGTTATTTAGCAACATACTATCATGGTGGCGTAGATGCACAAGAAAAAACCAAACGATTTAACCAGTGGTTAAAAGAAGAAATTAGAGTAATGGTTGCTACAAATGCCTTTGGTATGGGGATCGATAAGCCCAATGTACGCACAGTAATTCATTATACGATTCCAGAAAGTATAGAAAGCTATTTTCAGGAAGCAGGCAGAGCTGGTCGTGATGGCAAACCATCTTTTGCCTATCTTTTAAAAAACACGAATGATAATCAGAGGTTACACAATCAATTTATAAAAGTATTGCCGGATATAGATGAAGTAAAACTAGTCTATAGAAAACTATGTAACTATTTTCAAATATCATATGGTGAAGGTGAACAGACCGTTCATAATTTTGAATTCAATACATTTTGCAAAACGTATGAGCTAAATACACTCATTACCTATAATACATTACAATTTTTAGATCGTTGTGGTGTAATTAGATTTATGCAACGATATACCAAAAAAAGTAGTGTTCATATTCTTACAACCGGAAATCACCTTTTAGAGTTCCTTGAAAACAATAAAGAATACCAACTAATTACCAAGGCTATCCTAAGAACATATGGCGGTATTTTTGACGAAAAAGTAACAATTAATCTACCTTTGATTGCTTCTAAAGTAGGAAAACCCGAATCAGAAGTTGTTACTGTATTACATAAACTACACGAAGCCGAATTAGTAGAATTTATATACAAAATTTCTGATGCAGAAATCATCTTCTTATTGCCACGTGAAGATGATCATACTATCAATAGTATTAAGCACCATTTAATAAAGCAAAATACTTCAAAAGTAAAGAAGGTAGAAGCGATATTAAGATTTACAGAAAATAATACGAAATGCAAAAGCAGGCAGTTACTTCATTATTTTGGAGAAAAAGAAACTACAGATTGTGGCATATGTAGTTTTTGTATTACCAAAAAAAACAATACTACACCAATAGATCTTAATAAAATACAAAAGGATATTATAAGACTTTTAGAAAGAAAAAACTTATCTTCAAGAGATTTACTGGCACAGTTAGCATATCCCGAAAAATTAACCTTACGAGTGTTACGGGAAATGAACGAACATCAAATTATAAGGATCAATCACGATAATCACTATCAATTAGCACAAAAATAATGAGAGACTTACGAATCCTGTTTATGGGGACACCGGATTTTGCCGTTGAAACCCTAAAAACCATAATAGAAAACAAGTATCATGTCGTTGGTGTTATTACTGCTCCTGATAGACCAGCGGGAAGAGGTAGAAAACTTAAAGCATCTGCTGTTAAGGAATATGCACTATCCAAAAATCTAAAAGTTCTTCAACCAACAAATCTAAAAGATGAAGGATTTATTGAAGAGTTAAGAGCTTTGGACGCTAATCTTAATATAGTTGTTGCTTTTAGAATGCTCCCTAAAGTAGTTTGGGATATGCCAGAGTATGGTACTTTTAATTTACATGCATCTCTGCTTCCGGATTATAGAGGTGCGGCACCAATTAACTGGGCTGTTATTAATGGAGAGCAAAAAACCGGAATTACGACTTTCTTCATTGATGAAAAAATAGATACTGGTCATCTTATTTTTCAGAAAGAAGTTGAAATAAAAAATGATGATACGGCGGGAATACTACATGATAAATTAATGGAAAAAGGTGCTGATTTGGTATTAGATACCATAAAAGCAATAGAAAATGATTCGGTAACGGTAAACCCTCAACCCAAAGACAGTACTTTTAAAACGGCATATAAGCTAAATCGTGAGAACACCAAAATTAATTGGAAAGACGATCTATATACTATTCATAACCTGATTAGAGGACTAAGTCCTTATCCTGCCGCCTGGTGTGAATTGTATAATAAAGGAGTGTCTGAAAACATAAAGGTATACGATGCTCAACCTATCGAAGAAGCCCATACCTTTGATATAGGTAAAATTATTATTGAAGATTCTACAATCAAAGTAGCCGTAAAAAACGGGTACATTATATTGAAAAAACTTCAACTCCCTGGTAAAAAAGCAATGGAGTCAAAAGCATTGTTGAATGGTTATGTCTTTTACAGAGATGCAAAAATGTGTTAGCCCCTATGTAGTATAGGGTTTAAAAATCTATCTAAAACAACATTGGTTATTAACAATCGCATTGAGTTATCAACAAATCCCTGTATTTACTGGGCCAATCCTTGCATGAATCATAAATCCGTATAAATTTGTAAAGCGTTTAACATAAAAGATTGGTTTAACCAACAATTAATTTAAAAACAGAATTATGAACAAAACAGAATTAATCGATGCAATGGCAGCTGACGCTGGAATTACTAAAGCAGCGGCTAAAAAAGCCTTAGAATCTTTCTTAGGAAACGTTGAAGGTACTCTTAAAAAAGGAGGACGTGTTTCTTTAGTAGGATTTGGATCTTGGTCAGTTTCTAGAAGAGCTGCAAGAGAAGGTAGAAATCCACAAACTGGTAAGACTATTAAAATCGCTGCTAAAAACGTTGTTAAGTTTAAGGCTGGTGCTGATTTATCAAGTTCGGTAAACTAATCAGTTCGTTTTCGATATTATCTAAAAGCTCCCAAAATTGGGAGTTTTTTTTATGATTTTTTGGCAAAAAACACCTAACTCCTTTGATTATTAGAAATAATTATTTAGATTTAAGATAAGTAAAATTGTTAGTATGATATCACTACAACCATCAAAAGGACATTTATTAATCGCTGAGCCATCTATTATAGGAGATGTGTCTTTTAATCGTTCGGTTGTTCTTTTGGCGGATCATAGTGAGCAAGGGTCTATTGGTTTTATAATGAACAAACCTCTTGAGTATTTCCTTGCTGATCTGGTTCCTGAAATTGAAATGGAATTTAAGATTTATAATGGCGGCCCGGTTGAACAAGATAACCTGTATTTTATACACAAAGTTCCTGATCTAATTCCTAACAGTGTAGAAATATCTGGTGGTATTTATTGGGGAGGAGATTTTTCTATTGTCTCCAGACTTATTGTTGAAGATAAAATCACTCCAAATGAAATCAGATTTTTCCTAGGTTATTCTGGGTGGGATTCTAAGCAACTTAACCAGGAACTTGAAGCCAACTCATGGGTAATTGTCGAAAACAGTTACAAAAAGAATATTTTCGGAAAATCCTGTGATACTTTCTGGAAAGAAAAAATGATAGAACTAGGAGGAGAATATGTCCTTTGGTCTAACGCTCCAGAGAATCCTACTTACAATTAATTTCCTAATCTTATCCTGGTATTTAATATCCCTAATAATCTCTTACTCGTCTTAGAAGTATACTCCTTTTTTCTAAACTTGGTAATGGGTAAAATTCCTGTAATTACATTAGTAACAAATAATTCATCTGCTTTTTGTAACTCAAAAGGAGAAATAGAAGCTTCCTCTAATTGATATTCTGGTAATTTCTCAAGAATTCTTAACAATTGAGTTCTTAATATACCTTTTAGACACCCATCTGTTATTGGAGGCGTTTTTATCGTATTGCCCTTTACAAGAAATAAGTTTCCATTTAAAGCTTCTATAACCATTTTGTCAGAATTGATCAGCAAACAATTATCAAAACCATTTTCCCTGGCAAAAATCCCACCAAGAACATTAACCAGTTTATTTGTTGATTTTAGAGTAGACAGCATATCTGTACTTACATAATGGTCTTTAAACAGAGTAACTTCATACTTCTGATCAGAAATCGTATAAAAGTTAGATTGTAATTGAGAAACCAATATATTGTATTCTATATCACTAGAAGCGGGCGTATATAACCCGCCAGCTACCCTATTTACCATTATTTTTATCCTTACCGAAGCATTCATTAACTCATTTGCAGTGATAAGATCGATAATTTCCTTTTCCAAAAATTCTGGAGTAAATGACATAGGGATTTGCATTCTAAGAATACGCATCGAAGCCATTAGCCGAAAATAATGATCTTCCCAAAATAAAATAGTTCCAGAATTAACTCTGATAGTTTCAAATAAAGCATCTCCGTATGCATACCCTCTATTATCAATAGCCAATACTGCTTTATGATCTTCTAGTAAATTTCCGTTGATATTAACCATAAAAAATTCCCATAAATTTTAATGTTTATGGGGTATAAAGATTTGTATTATAAAAAGAAGAATTATGCCGAACCTAATACATGTTTTAGGTTTCCAATCATATTATCCCATAGCATTTTATTTTCATCCATTTCATCCTCTTCAGAATAATCGGTAACCATAAGAGAAACATCCTTGGTTATTTCATCAACCTGAATACGCATTTCAAAGAAGTAATCATTTCCATCATCTTCATCTTCTACCCATCTAAACTTTACCCGTTCACCACTTTTTTTACTTAAAAGTTTTGCATCTTCTTCAGAATCATCCCAGATAAATGTAAACAACTCTCCTCTGGAGTTTACATTATCTGCAAACCACTCTGAGAGTCCCGAAGGTGTAGATATATATTGATATAATAGTTGCGGTGATGACTGTACCACAAATTCAAGTTCATATTTAGTTTTTTCAGACATATCATTAATTGTTGGTAAGCCAATATATAGATTAATTACCGACTTTAAAAGTACATTGAAAAAAAAATTAATTATGCATTATTGTTTGTGTCATTCTATTTTGTTTTTATATTTGCACCCTCCTTAGCAGTACTGTAAAAAGTATTCTAATATATCAGACCTTTTTTAATGGTTTGGTTACATAGAAATAAAGGAAGATGGCGAGGTAGCTCAGTTGGTTAGAGCGTCGGATTCATAACCCGGAGGTCGGGGGATCGTGCCCCCCTCTCGCTACAGGATTAACAAAGGAAAGCTGATTTTAACGAGTCGGCTTTTTTTATTTATCTAACAAATACTATTTTTCTTCTTTTTTCTGATGAATATTCATAGAATGTTTCATACTAAATCACATAAATTTCAGTGATTACTTAACGTTTTACACATTTTTCATCGGAAGAATAGAGGGTTTCCTAAAGCATTCATGCTTTGTATTTTTATGCTTCTTATTCATCATCTATGGTTGAATTTTGTAATTAATGTTCCAAACGTATAGGCTTAAAGCCAGAACTACCTCCTTTCCTATGTGAAGGATGTGGCAATAGATTGAGCGCTCTTCTATGCATAAATGGCTACTTTCTCATTTACAAAAGTTATTACGGAAAATTACCACCTACTCCTTTAAACATCTGATAATCAATGTTAATTATTTTATCAACATAACTTTATGTTAAACAAAAATAAGCAATAGACTATATTATTAATACTATTATTATTATTATCAGAATCAATATCAATAGCCACAACCAAATCAAGTATCTTGATTTTACTTGCTCAACCGCTTTCTTAGGCTTACAAAATACCACTGGATCACTTCCTGGTTGTTGAATCAAAATACTTGGTTCTTCTGTTTTTGTAGGATCAACTTTTACATTCACACTGTAAGTCCCATCACCATTATCTTTCACTCCACTAGTAACATATGTACCAAAAGTCCCTTTCACACCCAATACATCTAATCGTCCTGGTCCTAAGAAATTATTGTATGGGTCTTTTGGTATAATGGTTACGATCCAGTCCTGTTTTCCATTACCATCGTCTCCCCTATTAATCGAGTCAATATTCGTATTGTTTTCATCAACTTTGGAATCGGTATAAATCGACCATACCAGCTCTCTTGTTGCCTCGCAATTATGTCCAAAAGTTGCAATCGCTCTAAAAGAATATAACCCTTCTGCATTGAAAAGATCTTTTAATGGACTACCAAAGATCCCGTCAGGCTCCATAGCACCATCGTCATGTCTGCCATCGTCGAAAAGTTCAAAATTTAACGTTTCATAATCTACCAATTGACCATTGTTTTGATTTTTAATAGCGGCCAAAGTTGAATAAACAGGTGGTACGGTATCACCCGACACTTGAATATTTTGTTTAAGCCCATTTTCTTTCAAGATATTACCCAAACTCTGTTTCGGCCTTTTCACTTCCAATTTCACCTTAGTATGAGCTGGAGAAATATTGTTTGGATAAAATAATCGCACTAAGGGATTGTAGTCATTACCTGTATAGTACCGCTTGCGATCGGCCATCAATTTGAGGGAAGGACCACCTTTGGCTACAATATTGACAAAGTATTTCAGGTCAATGACTGGTAGCGGAATATCGCCCCCAGAAGGACGGAAAACATTTACTTTCCAAACACCATCTTGTTCAGCATTTATAGGCAACTTTATTTTCACAAAAGCCCAAGTACGGCCTCTTCCCCTTGTCACGTTAGGATTCTCAAATGGGACGATTGCACCAGAAGGTGTTTCCATATTGAAAACCAGCAAAGACTCTGCTTTATCCCATCCTAAAACAACCGTAACGGCCTCTTCACCACAAACAGTAAATAGCAATGGTTCAGCTTTCTCTACAGTTCGAGGCATTTCAAAATCAGGATCCATCAAGAAGCCCGCTTCAAAAATGTCACCAAAGCAACTGGCAAAGAACTTTTTCAAGGATAATTCGTCTTGTGCAACAGTATAACTACCATCATTCAAAATGGCCAACCGTGCTAACAATGGTCCATTCAGATTCGATTCGTCACCGTACCCTACAATGCAGAGCCTTCTGTCCCCTATCCTTGATTCGATATCTTCTATCATGGGCGGGGTGTTTTCCATGCCATCGGTCAGCAACAGAATCACTTCATCCTTTGTATCTGAACCAGAGAATTGACTCAACGCCAAATCCAATCCACCTCCAATAGTGGTTGATCCACTTGGTATTAACCTTCCTACGATTCCCATTGAGTGAGGTGCAGGCCCGATCAATGTTTCCACATTCAAATCCGTATTTGGTTTTAACTCATGATCCCTAGAGGAAATGTTGTTAAAAGAAACTAAGCCTACTCGATGTCCTTCTTCTTGTTCGATCATAGAAACAAATAGTGAAACTGCATCCCTCGCTTCTTCGATTTTTGGTTGACCAGTGGAAGCATTCTGCGACATAGAGCCAGAACGATCCAAAACGATCATTACATCTCGGTCAACTGCAGGTGGCGGTGGAGTAGTACCTATTAGATTTAACATGGTCGCTGTTGGAAAATAGCCAAGGTAGTTACTACAACTCCCCTCTGAATCCCTTCTTTGACCAGAAGACAGTGTACCAATCACGTTTCCAAATTTATCATACAAACCAGAACCAGAACTTCCCCCCGCCACATCCAGATCAACACTGATACTACTACTCGTTACTCCCGAAATGGTCAAAAAATCAGCATCTCTTGGCGAGAACTTTTTCACTGCTCCATTTGGATGATGCACTACAAAGACCTCTTCCCCAAAAGAAGGAAGGTCAGTTCTCATGGATAATGGAGTAATACCCGTATTTCCTTTGGAAATATCAATCCGTAACAACACAAAATCATTGCCTCCATCATAACCATATTCTACTACTTCTACTACCTTGAAAATCTTAGGACTATATTCTTCTGGTTTTAATCCATCAGCATTGGTTTGGTAATTAAAAACAATCGATGCTGTCAATACACTGAACGGATCAAGAGGAGAAGGAGCATTAAGTACGGAAAAACAGTGCCCAGCAGAAAAGACCAAATCCTCTGCCACCAATGTAGCTGAACAGGTGGATAAATGATCACCATGCGCAGAAACAATCATACAAGCTGCCTGTCCTATAGTCTTACGCAGCCCAGCAGGCAATGCATTAAAATTTTTCCATTTCGGATCGGATATACAAGTGGAGGCATTCCCTCCACAAATCCAATAAGTGTCATAAACAGGTTTATCATATGGATCAGTATGCAGAAAAATATCCGCATTGGTAAAGGTACAAAGTTCATTACCTCCAGTACGATGTCCTCTTCCATAGCCTCCCAGCTCCACCCCACCACTGGAAGATCCGTCTTCTATATAGTTAATCGGAATGTTGCCTTCTGGGAGAGCATTAACGTTGATTGGTCTGGTCCAAAATTCAGACCCATTGGACTCATTAAAAACATCGGTATCATAGCCCAAATTCACTTCTAAACGGTTACCAGGTGGAAAAAAGGCATTCTTAAAATGAAGGATCACAAAACGAGTGGGTTGACCAGGTGCAGGCGTATGTGAAAAATTAAAGGAAGAATTCGCATGATCTGGACCAATACCAATAGATGCAATTTCAACGAGAGTACCAATATTGTGAGACATAATTTTAGGTTTTAAGGTTTTCTATTTGATGCTTGTTGTGAGAATGTATGAATATAAATTTTCCACATATATTCATTATAACTATTATTTAAACCAAGAAAATATAGTCAACTATAACTTGTAGTTTTAATAAAAACCAGTAATAAAGTTAATCCGTTGATAATAATAACACAAGGGGGATTTACCTGTTTTTTATGGGGGATTTTCGGTATGTTTTGTATGGAAATTTCCAATAAGATTTCTGAGACTACACACTTACATAACATATATCTCCTAACATTCAATTATAGAAGAGAAGCGTATCTCGAAGAAATGAAAGATCGCGGAATAGATATAGCATTTTTAACAAAAAAACTGCTTAATTGATGAGAATCCTTGATACAATAATATCGGTCTGGCACTAGAACATAATTTTGTAGCAGATGGTGGAGATGTTGATTCAGAAAACACATACTATTAATCATTTATATTGTTCTCTAAAAGATTTTGGAGAAATAGATACATATTTCTTAAAAAACTTCCAGAAATAGGCAGAATCTTCAAAGTGTAACTCAAAAGCAATCTCAGATATACTTTGTCTACCAAAAATCAAAAGTCGTTTAGCTTCTAAAATGACACGTTCTCTAATCAATTCTCCTGCTGTTTTTCCTGTTGATTTCTTTACTGTATCGTTTAGATAAGTTGGTGTGATATGTAATAACAAAGCATAGTAGCTAACGCTTCTTTCTTTTTTATACTCTTGTTCGATTAACGCTCTAAAAGATTTTACAATCATATTTCCCGATGTGCTAACTCCAAAATCCTGATCATTATGCATCTGCCGTTGAATATGGATCATCAAAATATTAAGATGATTTTTAATAATCTGATCTTTCTCTACATAATCATTGGTAAATTCTTTCCACAGTTCTATAATACTACTACTAATTGCTTTTTCTTCTTCATTAGTTCGTACTGCTAAAAATGTATTATGTATGGCAGCATTTATAATTTCAAAACTGGTATTAGCTCCGATTTGCGATAGCAAAACATCTGGAGAAAAGTGTAGTACAAACCCTTTAAAGTCGTTAGAATTTTCGCATGCATGAACTACACCGGGGTGAATATAAAATAGTGTTCCCTTCTTCATTTCATACATTTTTTCATCTATCATAATGTTTCCACGACCATGGGTTACCCATATGATTTGAAAGAGATTAAAGTGTCGATGAGGGTGATGTACTACATTATTAACGCCGTTGGATAATTCTTCTAAGCGTCTCATATTAAAAAATGAGGCAACTTCGCCTTCTATCTTATTACCATACAAATGATAATTTGGCACCTTTTCTATTGCTTTTACAGGCCTCATGTATCCAGGTTAATTACTTTATTCTTTCTATCAATATAAGCATAATATCATAATCTTAAATTTCTTCTCCTATGCTATTAAAAACTTTTTTAAAATTAAATGCATCAGAAGTTGGTCCATATTCTTCTATATGTCTCAATTTAGATAAGGCTTCTTCTGTTGTTGGTATATGATCACTATCTACCCACCATAGTACCATATGTGGACTCTTCATTCTTTCGAACCATTTTCTACCATCCCTTACAAAATAGCTATGCACAGTGCCATAGGCAAAATCTTTAAGAGATCTAAGATCTTCCCAAACAGACATATTAATGAGCATCATATCATCTTCTAAAGGAGATTCTATATTTGCGGCAGAACTGCCATCCTCATCCTTCAATCTCCACACAAATCCTGCACTCTCATCGGCTAGTTTATTAATTGGCTCCAGAAAATCTACGAATTCTTTTAGTAAAGGAGAATCCAGCGGAGCTTTCATTTTGGCAATATTAATTTCTGCAATATACTTTGTACTCATAATTTTAATTTTTTACTGTATTGTCAGTATTAATATTCAAAATTAGAGATAGGCAGTTTATATATGTGTATAAAGAATACGGTTGTTTCTGTACTTTTTACAGAATTCTTTCTTTAAATCATAAAATAAAACCTAAATAGTAGTATACACTAATTTTCTTCTTTTAATAGTTTATGAAATACATCTGCCAATCGTATTTCTATAAACTTTACAATATCTCTTTCTGGGGTATCATTTTGATACATAGAAAACACTTTTGATGCATTTTTCCGTTTTAGTACTTTAATATCTCCTTCTGGATATTCGATATCTTTGGTTTTCTTCAAAACCAACTTTAGCATCTTATTTCCCTTGATTAGCCAATTCGCACGGTATATTACATCAATAACAAATAAATTCAGTAAAAAAATCAGATTATTTAAAGTATTGGTTATGTTTAGAAATTAGAATCAAAAGGACACAACATAAACAATATTGTTAAAATTGAATATAAAAGTTAGGTGTAAAGAATTTTATTTAATTCTTTACACCTAACAATTTTGTTTTTTTAATAGGTTATATTATGAGTCAAAAGAGAAATGGAGATTACTTATTCCCTTTTTGAAAACACTGAATTTAAGAAGTTACATTTTAGAAGATAGTTCTGCAAGTTGTTCTGATTTAACTTGCATATATTCACTTAGTTTTTGTATTTCCTCGCCTGGAAGTATATTCATAAGACGATTATATTGCTTACTAAGATCATCACTTGCATCACTTAGTTTAAGAAAAGAATCCATATCATTTGCTTCTACAGCTTTCTTATAGTTTGCCACATATCGTTCATAATCTTTTATATACTTTTTAGAATAAGAGTTATCTGTAGTATCAAAAATTCCTGGTATGTGTAGTGTATTATCATCTTTTGTAGTCGTTTTATCTTTAGTCGCTTTTTTCTTCTTTTTAACTACAGGTTTTTTTTCTTCTTCAGTTTCTTCGATAAAATTAGAGGTATCACCTCTAGGGATTTCTACAGGATCTATGGTATCTGTTTTAGGATCTTTTTTACAAGAAACTACAGATAATAGCATCATACAAAGTAAAATGGACAAAATAGGGGTTTTCATAATTCTAGTTTTAAGACAATATATAGTTAAATTAATGTTATAAGTAGTAACGTTAATTTAGTATTTTATTTCTTAAAAATAAGAAAAAAATTATCGTAAAAGCTCTTTTAACTCCTTTAAATCCATTTCTTTTTGAGTTCCGGATTGCATATCCTTGACCGTAAATGTATTATTATTCATCTCAGAAGATCCTGCAAGTACGACATAAGGTATCGCTCTTTTATTCGCATACCCCATTTGTTTTTTCATTTTGGCATTATCGGGATATAGCTCAGCAATTATGTCATCATTTCTAAGCACATTAACTGTTTTTAAGCAATAAAATGCTTCTTCTTCTCCAAAATTTATGAATAGTACTTTGGTCGAAGGAGCAACAGTTTTTGGAAACAATCCTAATTCTTCAAGAACAAGATAAATTCTATCCAAACCAAAAGAAATCCCTACACCACTTATATTTTTTAGTCCAAAAATTCCCGTTAGATCGTCATATCGACCTCCTCCTCCAATAGATCCCATTTTTACAGTATCTGGTGCCGATACTTCAAAAATAGCCCCTGTATAATAATTTAATCCTCTTGCCAGGGTAACATCAAGATCTAAAGTTGCAGTCTCCAAAGGAATCTCCTTAAAAGCATTAATTATAAATTGTAATTCTTCTACTCCTTGCATTCCTTCTTCAGAAGAAGCCAACATATTTCGCAATTTATCTAGCTTTTCTGAAGTTGTTCCTGTAAAATTGAAAAGTGGTTTTACGCTTTCTATAGCAGTTTCAGAAATCCCTTTATTTAACATCTCCTTTTTTACTCCATCTTCACCAATTTTATCAAGTTTATCCAGGGCAACTGTAAAATCAATTAATTTATCGCTTGCCCCTATTACTTCTGCAATACCAGATAGGATTTTACGATTATTAATTTTAATGGTTACTCCTTCAAGTTTTAATTTGGTAAAAACCGAATCATATAGTTTAACAAAATCAACTTCTTGCCATAAAGAAGTACTTCCTACCACATCTGCATCACATTGATAAAATTCTCTAAAACGTCCTTTTTGCGGTCTGTCTGCCCTCCATACCGGCTGCATTTGATATCTCTTAAACGGAAAATCAATTTCATTTTGGTGTTGCACAACATAACGTGCAAATGGTACCGTAAGATCATAACGAAGCGCTTTTTCGCTGATCTTGGTAGTTATTTTAGTACTATTCTTAGATGAATATAAAACTTCATCCACTTTATTTAGGTAATCACCACTATTTAATATTTTAAAAATCAATCGATCTCCTTCTTCTCCATATTTGCCCATCAAAGTATCACTATTCTCAAAACTAGGAGTTTCGATAGGATGAAAACCAAATAATTGAAACTGTGATTTTATAACATTCATAATATAACTTCTCTTAGCCACTTCTATGGGAGAAAAGTCACGTGTTCCTTTTGGTATTGATGGTTTTTGTGCCATTATCTAGTTTTTATTAAGAGCCGATAGAAGATATATCACAGTGTTTATCAAATTTGTAAAGCGTGCAAATATAGTATTCTATACAGTACTCATATATCATTTTAATCTGTATACAAGAAGCAATTAGATAATTAAGGATCAACACTATAGCTACAAACCATTACCTCACTCTTAATACCTACCTGCTATTTCGAGCTGCAAATATCTAAAAAAAGTATAAAGACGTGGATCAATACTTATAAAAAATCTGGTTTTTTAAGTAACTTTAAACACGTTTTGTAGTCCTATATAAAGAACACACTATTAAAAACTATTATGTTTTCACTTTTTAGAGAAAATATCAGGATCGCAATGGACTCTATAAAAGGGCAAGTTCTACGAACTGTTCTTACTATATTAATCATTGCAATTGGTATTACATCATTGGTTGGAATACTTACTTTGGTTGGTGCTTTAGAAAATACAATTTCTGGAGATTTTGCTTCGATGGGTGCTAATACTTTTAATATCCAGCGTTACGAATTTAACACAAGAAATAGTAGAGATCGAGACAAAATCAATCCTATTATTAGTTATCGTAATGTAAAAGATTTTAAAGATAAATTTAGTTATCCTTTTTCAAAAACCTCTATTCACTTTACTGGTACACGTAATGCCGAAGTAAAATATGAAAGTGAAAAAACCGATCCCGAAGTATCTGTAGTAGGGATTAATGAAAATTATCTTGAAAACACAGGAACTGAAATAGACAATGGTAGAAATTTTACTTTTTTTGATGTAGAAAACAATAATCATGTGTGTCTCATAGGATCTGATTTCAAAAAGAATTTATTTAAGGATACAAATCCTTTGGGAAAAACAATAAGTATTCGAGGAGTAAAATTTAAAGTAATTGGGCTTCTGGAGAGTAAAGGAGCTACATTTAGAAATAATCAGGATTTACGAGTCCTTATTCCTTTGCAGATAGCGAGATCCATTTTTACACTCCCTAATATTAATTATGGTATTAGTGTAAAGGTAGATGACAAACAATTTCTAGAAGGCGCTCAGGATGAAGCTATTCTCACTTTTAGAAACATTAGAAAGTTAAATCCAATCGAAGAAAATAATTTTGGACTTGAGCGTAGTGATGACTTATTAAACAGAATAGCTAGTATTACTGTTTACCTATATTATGCTGCTTGGATTATTAGTATCATTACCATATTTGGCTCTTCAATTGCTTTAATGAATATCATGTTGGTTTCTGTTACCGAACGAACTCGGGAAATTGGGGTAAGAAAAGCGTTGGGGGCTAAAAAACATACTATTGCAGGTCAGTTTTTTATGGAAACCATAATTATTGGTCAAATTGGTGGCCTTGTAGGTATTATTCTGGGAATCCTGATTGGTGGAGGAATTTCGGCTGCTGCTAATTTTTCTTTTAGTACTCCCTGGCTCGCCATATTTGCGGCCACTACTATTTCTTTTGTTATTGCAGTTGTTTCTGGATTATATCCCGCTGTAAAAGCAGCAAAACAAGACCCTATAGAATCTTTGAGATACGAATAGTTAATTAACTACATATTAGCTTTCACAGTATATAAGACATTTCTTATGATACTGTGATTATAAATTATTGTTTTAAAACAGTTGCTATTATTCTCTGTTTTCGATCATATTAGCAAAATACTGATATAACTCTCCTTTAGTGATATTTGCTCCTTTTTGGATTAGTGTAAATTTATCCAGGTTTTTATCATCACTATATTGCTTAGACGCATTATAAAATACCACTTCGTCATTTAGTAAATTACTTTGTAACCATTGATACCCTTCTTGTGTAGTGATATCAATAGCATCATTATTTACCTTTACTGCAATAAGACACATCTCAGTGTCCTGCAATTCGAACAAATGTATCTGATCTTTCGAAAAATGTTCCAGATATTGTGCGTTAGTAAGTACTTTTTCCCATACCAAATCACTAAAAATATCAATCTCTTCTTCGGCAACCTGGGGTTTATTTTCTTTAATATCACTCCACTCTTCTGCTGTAATAGATTGTGTTGCCAAAAAGTTAATGAATTCTACATGTAATTCCTCTAATTGTTCTTTACTTAATCTTTGATATTTCATTGTAAAAAAATTGACTGCAAAAGTAAATATAAAAAGATGATTTTAAAACAATAAACACTGTCTTCTACCTTCTATTTTGCCTTTACATCAAAATACAAAATCTATAACTACTAAAGTCCTTATATTTATCCTTCAACAAATAACATCACACAACATGAATACTTTTTTTACCATACGTATCTCACATCTCTTTTTATTTCTTTTCATAACATTAACTATGAATGCTCAAAAACTTTCTAAAACAGAAAAAAAAATTATTAAATCAATAGAAGCTAATCATGAATCAGCGATTCAGTTTTTAGAGAAGGTTGTAAATATTAATAGCGGAACAATGCATCATGAAGGTGTAAAAGAGGTAGGAATGGTGTTTAAAGAGCAATTTGATGCAATTGATTTTAATACTCGATGGATTGATATGCCTGCAGAAGTAAATCGAGCCGGACATTTGTTTGCCGAAACTTCTGGAAGTAAAGGAAAAAAAATACTACTCATTGGGCACCTGGATACAGTATTTGAAAAAGATAGCCCGTTTCAGAAATTTAAGAAAGATGGTGATATTGCATATGGGCCCGGGACTAATGATATGAAAGGCGGAGATGTTGTTGTACTATATGCCCTAAAAGCCTTACACGAAAATAAATTACTTAATAATGCCCAAATTATAGTTGCTTTTACTGGCGATGAAGAAAGCACAGGACAACCATTAGATATTAGTAGAAAAGATTTAATTGATGCAGCAAAAAAAAGTGAAGTTGCTCTGGGCTTTGAGACCTCTACAGGGTTTAATTATGCTACTGTTGCCCGTAGAGGATCTTCTGGATGGAAACTAGAAGTTAAGGGAAAAAGAGCACATTCGTCTGGTGTTTTTAATGAACGTGTAGGTGCAGGTGCTATTTTTGAAGCTTCCAGAATTTTAAATAGCTTCTATACCGATGTTAAAGGAGAAGAATTTTTAACCTTTAACCCTGGAGTAATTCTGGGAGGAACAGAGGTTAAATTTGACAGCTCAATAAGTGAAGGGGAAGCCTTCGGAAAAAGTAATGTTGTACCACAAACTGTTATGGTAAAAGGAGGATTGCGTTTTATCTCTGAAGAACAAAAAGAAAGAGCCCGTTCAAAAATGAAAAAAATTACTGAAGAAAACTTACCTCACACCAGTGCGTCTATCACTTTTACTGATAGTTATCCTGCAATGCAACCAACTAAAGGCAATCACAAATTATTAGCATTGCTAAATGAAGTAAGTAAGGCTCTGGATCAAGGAGTAGTTGAAGCCTATGACCCTGGTAAACGTGGAGCTGCAGATACTTCTTTTGTAGCAGAGCATGTGGATTGTCTGGATGGATTAGGAACCATGGGTACCGGAGCACATACTCCAAAAGAAACATTAGATCTAACCACTTTTGAAGCTTTGACCAAACGTACCGCAATACTTATCTATCGATTAATCAATCAATAGTTTCCAATAAAATAAAAAAGCCTTCTAAATGAAGGCTTTTTTATGCTTTAAAAGAAGTATAAATTCTTTTTTTAGAATATATATCGTAGTCCTACCTGAGCCTGCCATCTTGATTGAAGGCTAGCGTCATATCCAAAAGTATCAACCAAATTAGGATCAAAAGAATATGTTGGAGTATTATTTGATGTATCTACATTAACCCCCAACACTTGCACATTATTTGGTTGTTGCACTAATCCCCAATCTGAATTGATTAAATTACCTAAATTTAAAACATCTAAGCTCAACTGTATTGTATTTGTTCTTTCTCCAACATTAATATTAAAATCCTGGAGTAATTTAAAATCAACTTTATTTCTCCACGGAGCAATAGCTCCATATCGTTTTGCATAACTTCCTCTATTTTCACTTAAATAATCATCTTGTCTTATATAGGCTTCAAAAGCAGCTCTTTGCGCCTCTCTTTCATTAAATGAAGCACCGCTAAATGCATATGTTGCCAATTCGGTCTGTGTAGGAATATAAATTAAATCATTCAAAGAAGACCCGTCTCCATTAATATCACCTGCATATGTATAATTAAACCTGCCTCCTTGTGCAAACTCAGCAAAAGCAGAAATAGTAGTAGCAAATTTCTCGTTACCATATGTCCATTTCTTAGAAGCAATAGCAATAATTCTGTGTCGATCTCCATATTTAGAGTATGACAAAACATCATTATTTACATTCCCTAAAGCAGGATTGCCTGCGAATGCATCTCCGGTAATTTCTGCTTCAATAGAATTTACATCTTTAGAATCCAAATAACTATAAGCAATACTCGCATATAAGTTATTTTTAAAATTCTTGGCTGCCTTAAAAGAGGCATTTACAATTCTTCCCTGATTAGAATTGGTTAGTACAAAAGCATTATTAGCTCCCCTATCTGTTGCTCCATATATTTGTCTATTGTCAACTCCCGACAGCGTCTGTGTTGGTTCGCGTAATCCCCAATTCTGAACATGAATTCCATTAATATCTTCTGTATAAGCAAAATCACCTGTTAGGATTATGCCATTACTTAATCGATAATCAACTCCTAAGCTAGATCTCCATACTTGTGGAAACTGAAAATCTGGATCTACAATTTGAAAGAAACCATCATCTGCCCCACTCACCTGGTTTCCTATCCATACAAATGGCAATCTACCTGTAAATATACCTGTACCTCCTCGTAGTTGAAAAGTTTTGTCTCCTCTTACATCATAATTAAACCCTAATCTTGGTGATATTAAAATCCTATCTGTTGGTAAAGTAGTAGAGTTTAAAGTTACGGCTCCTCCATTCGGATCAAAATACACAACACTCTCATCTCTACTAGCTCCATTATCTGTATCTATATACTCCTGTATACGTTCATCGGTATCAAAATATAATGGCTTATCAAGTCTAAGTCCATAACTAAACTTAAATCGCTCTGTAATATTCCATTCTTCCTGAATATAAAAAGCCAATTGCCCTACATTTAATTCTGCCAATTTCCATCCCCCATCATTACCATCTCCTGCAGCGTTTAGAGCAGCAAAACGATCTTGCGCAAATTGTAGGTTAGCAGCAACTACACCATTATTTGCATCATCTAAAAAAGAACTTACCGAACCATAGGGTGAAAATAATCCTCGATATGTCGAACCAAAATTAGCAAAGTCTTCATATGCAGTTAAATTAAACGAATTCTTAAATCTAAACATCTCGAAAGATGCTCCAACCGTAATGGTATGATCACCTAAGAAGATATTAAGATTATTAGTTGCCTGAATTACTTTTTGATCTAATTTATTATTGATAGAAAATGGTTCGTGACCAGCAATGATATAATTTGATCCAGCACCATCCTGAATTGTAATTACAGGTGCAGGTGTTGATAATGGATTTCTAAAATCATCAAAATGCGTGTAACCCGCCTGAAATTTATTAGCAAACTTACTAGAGAACGTAGAATTGACTTCTAACTGGAAAGAATTTATATTATTATTAATCTCATAGCCCGAATTTTCAAACTGTAATGTAGAAGCACTAGGTCCTCGAATTCCTAATGCTGTTGGGTGTGCAGGTTTTTCTTTAGAAGCTCTTAAAAAATTATAAATAATAGCTGCTCTATGTTTATCATTAATATTCCAATCTAATTTAAGAATTCCTTTGGTAGATTCAGAATCATACGTAAATCCTTGGTATGCGCCAGTAGTATACCCCAAATTTGAGAGTGCATTACTAACTGCAATCATATCAGACTCTAATACACGAGATTCATTTATTGCTCCACTACCTGTATTAGGTAACCAGGATGAACCTAAATCGGTACGTTGATCTCTTTCTGCATTCGCAAAAAAGAATAGTTTATTTTCTATGATAGGTCCGCCAATACTAAATCCGTATTGTGTTTGCTCGAGATCAGACTTAAACACATCTTCTCCCTTTACTTTTCCTCCGGTAAGACTTTCATTTCTAAAGAATCCATAAGCAGTTCCCTTAAAAGTATTAGTTCCACTTTTTGTAACTGCATTAACAGATGCTCCTGTAAACCCCGATAATGTTACATCATATGGAGCTGTAGACACCTGAATCTGATCGATAGCATCTAACGAGATTGGTTGTGCATCGGTTTGGCCTCCGGGAGTTGCAGCATCTAACCCAAAAGGATTATTAAATACAGCACCATCTAAGCTAAAATTATTAAACTGATCATTTCTTCCTCCAAAAGAATTTCCGCTTGCGGTAGGTTCCAGCCTTGTAAAATCGGCTGCAGAACGTGATATTGTAGGTAATGTTCGTAATTCTCTTCTACCTACACTGGTTTCTGCACCAGTGCGATCACTACTAAATGTAGAATTTTTATTCGTCGTAATTACAACTTCTTCTAATTGATTACTATCCTCGACCAATGTTATATTAAGATTGAAGGTTTGCCCTAATTGTAAAAACACTTCATCAATAAGTTGCTTTTTAAAACCTACATAACTTATTGTTATTCTATATGGCCCTCCTACACGTAAATTATTAAGATTAAAACGTCCGTCAAAATCAGTCACTCCACCATACGAAGTACCTGTAGGTCCATGCACTGCGGTAACATTAGCCCCTGGCAGTAATTGATTTCCACTATCACGTACTATCCCCGAAATATTAGAAGTAGTAACCTGAGCATTGATCGTACCCCCTATCAATACCAAAATTAATAGAATAATTTTTTTCATGTAATAATAACTTTTAATTAATTGATTAAGAATAAAAATAAAATAAAAAAATCGCTCAAAAGAGCGATTTTTTATAATATTATAAAACAGTTATCAACTGTTATTTATCTATTTAACCTGAGTGATTACTTCAAAAGTAATAGGAACAATCACTTCTCTATGAAGGCGAACAGAAGCTTCGTACTGACCTAGACGTTTAATGGTTCCACCTGGTACAGTAATAAATTTCTTTTCTAATTCAACTCCTTCTTTAGCAAATGCTTCTGCAACATCAGCATTAGATACAGAACCAAATAACTTGTCTCCAGCTCCGGCTTTTGCTAAAATTTTGATCTCTAATCCACTAAGTTTCTTCCCTACTTTTTCTGCATCTTCGATCTCTTTCTTTTCTTTAAAAGCACGTTGCTTTAATGTTTCGGCAAGTACTTTTTTTGCAGAAGGAGTTGCTAATAATGCAAGTCCATTAGGAATTAAATAGTTACGACCATAACCATTCTTAACTTCTACTACATCGTCTGCGAATCCTAGATTCTCAACGTCTTTCTTTAATATAAGTTCCATAATATGTTATGACGAGTTTTATTTTAATAAATCACCAACGTATGGCATTAAAGCTAGGTGTCTTGCTCTTTTTACAGCAACACTTACTTTACGTTGATATTTTAATGAAGTTCCTGTAAGACGACGAGGTAATAACTTACCTTGTTCATTTACAAATGCCATTAAGAAATCTGGATCTTTATAATCAATATACTTGATACCAGATTTTTTGAAACGACAATATTTCTTCGTTTTTGATGTATCTATATTAAGCGGAGTAAGATATCTGATCTCTCCGTCTTTTTTTCCTTTCGCTTGTTGTTCTATAGATGACATAATTAAGCTTTTTGTTTGTTTCTATTTCTTCTCTTCTCTGCCCAAGCAATTGCATGCTTATCAAGGCGTACAGTAAGGTAACGCATTACTCGTTCATCTCTTCTGTACTCAACTTCTAAAGCATTGATAGCTTCACCAGGTACCTGGTATTCGAATAAGTGGTAAAATCCACTTTTTTTGTGTTGGATTGCATAAGCAAGCTTTTTAAGCCCCCAATCCTCTTTTGATATCATCTTGGCACCATTAGAAACAAGAATGTCTTCGTATTTCTTAACTGTTTCCTTTATCTGATCTTCAGATAAAACGGGATTCAAGATGAAAACAGTTTCGTATTGATTCATAAAAATCTATATTTAAATTAAAATTGGGTGCAAAAGTAAGACTATTTTTTGGATTTTCAAACCCTAATATCATTTCGACGAAACACTATTTTTATCGATAAAAAGCCGAAATTGTTTGTGCAAATAAGATATATTCATTAATATTGTATTGGAATATATAACACTAAACAAGTGGAGCAATCTCAATTAAAATGTGCGGTAGTAGATGATTCCCGCCTCCAAAGACTAGCTATTGTAAAGCTAATAGACGAACATTCTTCACTAGAATTAGTGGCTGAGTGGAATAATGCTATTGAAACAAAAAATGGTTTACTCGACACTCAAGTTGACTTATTATTCTTAGATATTGAAATGCCAATTCTTACTGGCTTTGATCTTTTGGATGATTTAGAGAACAAACCTCATATTATTTTTGTCACAGGAAAAACGAAATATGCATTTAAAGCTTTCGACTATGATGCAATAGATTATTTAAGAAAACCATTAAAAAAAGATCGTTTTAACGCTGCTGTTGATAAAGCTTTGAGTATGTCTCGTATAGGAGGAGAAAATACTACTGTAGAAGATGACGATTATATTTTTGTAAAGAGTAATCTGAAAAAAAGAAAAATTTTCCTTAATCAATTAAAGTATGTAGAAGCTTTAGGAGATTATGTAAAACTTATAATGGAAGAAGGTGATCCTATTGTTGTATTAGCTACGATGAAATCTTTTGAAGCCCAACTACCTAGTGATCGTTTTTTAAGAATTCATAAATCTTATATTGTGAATCTGGATAAAGTAGAGCGTTACAATAGTCGTAATATAGAAATAGCGGATGAAAAAATACCACTTAGCAGGCATAAAAAACATTCTCTGATAGAAGCTTTAAATAATTAGTAGTTATCTACATTAATTATAACTCTTACCCCCGAAAATTCTTTAATACTCTTAAAAGAAGTGCTGATTTTTTTTATCACCTCTTTTGTTTTATTTAAAGATTGACCTTGCGGTATTTTTATTACTATATTTTTATGATATTGATTTCGTATTCTTGAAATTGGAGGGAATTCTGGTCCCAGAACATTATCATTAAATACGTTTCTAAATGATTTAGCTAACCAATTTGTAGCTTCATTTACTCTATTATAATCTTTATGTTTACCAGTAATCTTTATTATTTTATAAAAAGGAGGGTATTTATATTGATGTCTTTCCTCAATTTGATCGGTAAACATTCCAGAATAATCATTAACAGATACCTGTTGTAAAATCTGATGAAAAGGATTATAAGTTTGAATCAGAACTTTACCTCTTTTTTTGGTTCTACCTGCCCTACCCGCTACCTGCTGCATTAATTGAAAACTACGTTCATGCGCTCTAAAATCCGGAAAATTAAGTAAGTTATCAGCATTCATTATACCAACCAGACTCACATTTCTAAAATCTAATCCCTTAGAGAGCATTTGTGTACCCACCATAATATCAATATCCCCTTCTTCAAACCGATTTATAATCTTTTCATATCCATGTTTCCCTCTGGTTGTATCCTGATCCATTCTTCCAATATTATGATCAGGAAAAAGCTCTTGTAACTCTTTCTCTATTTGCTCTGTTCCGAAACCTTTTGTCGTTAAATCAACACTATCACAAGCCATACACTTTTGAGGCATTGCTATATGATACCCACAGTAATGACATCGTAATTGATTTCTAAAGCTATGAAACGTAAGACTAACATCGCAGTTTGGACATTGCGGAGAGTGCCCACAAGTATTACACTCTACCACAGGAGAATATCCTCTTCTGTTTTGAAAAAGAATAACTTGCTCTCCTTCTTTTAAAGCGTTGTGAATACCTGTTAACAAGGTGTCACTAAAATGACCTGTCATTTCTTTTTTTCGATATTTTGTCTTTATATCTACTAAACTAATATCTGGCATTAGTACATCACCATATCTTCTGGTCAATTGTACAAATCCGTACTTTTTTTGTCGGGCATTATAGTACGTTTCAAGGGCCGGAGTCGCAGACCCTAGCACCACTTTGGCGTAAAACATTTTTGCTAAGACGATTGCTGTATCTCTGGCATGATATCTAGGCGCAGGGTCATATTGCTTGAAGGTATTCTCGTGTTCTTCATCTACAATAATTAATCCCAAATTGGCAAACGGCAAAAATATGGCCGACCTAGCACCAATAACTACTTGTGCTTTTGATTTTTTGGCCTTTACATTGTTCCATGCCTCTACTCTTTCATTAACAGAATACTTAGAATGATATACCGTGAGCTTTTCTCCGAAATATTCCTGTAATCGAGTAATAAGTTGTGTTGTTAGAGCTATTTCTGGTAGCAAATACAATACCTGTTCTCCTTTCTGGATAGCTTGCTCTATAAGCTTTACATATACTTCTGTTTTGCCAGATGAAGTAACCCCATGAAAAAGGCATACATCTTTATTTTCAAAAGAATCTTTTATTTCTTCATAAGCCTTATGTTGATATTCATTAAGCTGTTTGGTATTTCCTGTTGTCTCTCCCGTATATTGAACACGATCTGTTTGCAAATGGTATTCATCTAAGATATTCTTATCTACTAATGCTCGTATTACAGCTGCAGAACTATTAGAAGTTTTTACAAGCTCATTTACTTTAATTGGCTTAGTAGCTTGTGCCTGTAACGTAAATAAATGCATCAACACCTCTCGTTGTTTAGGTGCTCTGGTCATTGTATCTAGTAAATCCCTTAGTGCTTCTTCTTTTGTATATGTTGTGTTTAATCGGATATACCGAACTATTTTGGGTTTATATTGCTCATAAATTTCTTCCTGAACCGTAATAACTTCTTTTTCTATTAGTCGTTTTATAACGGGGAGTACATTTTTCTTACCTACAATATTCATCACTTCTTGTATACGAAGTAAGCTCTGATATTGTAATGCTTCATAAATCAAAAACTCATCATCTTTTAACAAGGATTCATCAAAAAGAGATTTTTCATTTTTCAGAATTATAGTTTCACTTTCTAGTAAGAAGGCCCCGGGAAGTGCTGCTCTCATTACCTCTCCTTTTGTACACATATAATAGTTAGAAATCCAGGACCATAGTTCTAATTGATGTTGAGTAACTATTGGTGATTCATCAAGAATATGTTCTATTTCTTTTGCTTCATATACCAAAGGTGGGTTTTGATGCACCTTGGTTACCAAAGCAGCATATATCTTACTTTTTCCAAATTGAACAGCCACACGCATTCCTGGTTGCAAAAATGCAGCTTCAGTTTTATTAATACTATAGGTAAACTCTTTATCAAGAGGTATAGGAAGAATTACATTTATAAAGTATGACATTACCAATTATAACAAAATTCGGAATAGTTTAGTGTAAAACAACAAAAATACAAGTTTAACCCATAGAATAAAGTTTAATTTTTAAGAATAAAAAAAGTCCGATTTAAATAATAAATCGGACTCGCTTATATAAATTTGTATTCCTTACTTACTCAACCCTAACATTCCTCCTTTAATAAGTTTGCAAGCAGGTTCATTTCCTAACCAGATCTTAAACAGAGCATATTTAAAATCTCTACCTTTTATAAAACCAAGTTCTTCACCGTTTTTATAGGTTTTGATTCCTTTTCCTTTTATGTACACCAAATCAAAGTAATCATTGATCTGCATTGGCGAAGCAAATAATTTTAAAAACTTTTCTATTCTTACATCTAAGGTTTGGGTATTACCAAACATTGCATCATCAAATCCTTTTCTAAAAACTTTAATCATTCGTTTATTTGTTACTTTCTTAGATACTATATTTAAACGAATAGACATACTCTCATCAGAATCCAAAACTACTCCCGGATCATTATATTTTTTCTTGGTATATAGACCACCAGAATAGGTGTCAAATCCAAGTATACTTCTCATTCCTGCTCCATTTAAAGACAGTTCTTCTCCGTCAAAACTAACTTTATAAGGCAATACAATATCCCCTACTCTTACCTGTGCCATTGCGAAGGTAGATATAAGGACTACAACTATTAATGTAATTATTTTTTTCATGGTTTAGATTTTTAAAATTTCAAGGAGTTAGTCCTAAATCTTTTAAAACCTAACCAAAAGAATTGTTAAAATTTATAATTCTCTAAATTTCAAGAAAGAAATATGTTGTGATTATTATACTCGAATCCACTTTTGTGTTCTATATAAAAAAGCTATATACCCTCTTACATTAAGCACATTTGGATTATCTTCATCAATCCAGATTTTACATCGATATACCTTGCCATTCTCGGGGTCCATAATAGTACCATCCTCGTATTGATTCCCATCTTTTTCAAGTTCTTTAATAATTACCATTCCCTCTATAGGTTTATTATGGTCATTCCCTTTACATTCGATGCATAACTTATTTCTTTCTGCCTCATCTAATACCTGTAAAATCTTCCCAAACAGTTTGTTTCCTTTCTTATAAATTTCTACAATAGATCGTGGTTCGCCAGTAGTATCATCAATAGTTTTCCATTGCCCTACTATTTGTTGTTGCGCACTCGCTGTTACAGACACTAATACTATTGCTACAAAAAATATGTTGCGAAAATTCATAATTTTCATGATAATTTGTGTTTATAGATTCTAAGATAAAAAAATATGGTAAAAACAAAAAAGCTACCGATTTAAACCGGTAGCTTTTTGCGTATTAAATTAATGATATTAGATTATTGTATACCTAACATTCCATTTTTAATTTCTTCACTTGCTGGTTCATCTCCTAGCCAAATTTTGAATAATGCATATTTAAAATCACGCCCCTTGATTACTCCAAGTTCTTTTTCATTTTTAAAAGCAGTTACTCCTTTACCTTTAATATATACGATATCAAAGATGTCGTTCTTTACTATAGGCTCTGAGAAAAATTTAATAAATTTATTTATTCTCCCATCCAATGCTTTGGTATTACCAAAAGTGGCTCTGTTAAAGCCATCTTTTACCGCTTTTATCATTTTCTTTTGGGTTACAAAACCAGAAACAATATTCAGTTTTATAGCCATAGTTTCATCTGCATCAAGAACTTCTTTAGGGTCTTTGCTCTTTTTTGTTAAATAAAGCCCTCCTGCATACATATCAATCCAGAGTACTTTTCTCATTCCGGCACCATTCAATTTCAAATCGGTATCACCAAAATTTTCTTCATAAGGCAAAATAGCTTTACCAACTCTAATTTGCGCAGTAGCGGTAGACAAGGAAATTAGTGCTACCAGTACTAAAGTAATTTTTTTCATTATAACTAAAGGTATTTGGGGTATTAATATTTGTTTAAACTTAATTTTCAAAGCGCACAAATATAAAAAATATTATGCATGCACAACATTCTGAAATACATTTACTTAAATTTTTAACAAAAATACGATTATATCTTATTGATTACTGAAGACCTAACATTTCTTTTTTGAGTCCTTTGTCTGCTGGTTTACTTCCTAACCAGATATTAAAAAGTGCTGTTTTAAAATCCAATCCTGTTACGTATCCTTTTTCTTTTCCATCTTTATAAATCACACTTCCTTTTCCTTTTTCATATACCATATCATAGATTTGACCAACCTCTATTTCATTATTAATAAAGCCTATAAATTTTTCTATTCTTTCGTTATAAGGCTTCATATTTCCGTTAGTTGATTTCTTAAACCCTTCACGTAATGCATTAGCCATTTTACTTCTAGACATCATACCAGAAAGAATATGCAATTTAATTGCCATAGTTTCGTCTGCTTTAGCTATTGCACTGGCATTGCTATTTTTTTTCTTAAGATATAAGGCTCCCGCATAAATATCAAAAAAGAATTTTTCTCTAAGACCTCCTCCATTAATCGTCAAATCTTCTTCATTAAATTTTACCGTATTAGGTAATGTAGCATCACCAATTTTGGTTTGAGCCTGAACAGATACAATAGTTAAAAGTGCTATAAATAATATACTTAGTTTTTTCATTTTAAAAAATTATTAGAAATCTATGTTAGTAAAATTATGTATTAAAATTTTTTCTTAATTGATTTAATGATGCATTAAGTTCAAAACCCAGCAATAACAAATTAGCATTAAGCCATATATACAACATTAATATCAACATTGCTCCAATAGAACCGTACAATTGATTATAATTAGAGAAGTTATCTATATATACTCCAAATAGATATGTTGTAATAATAATCAAAAAAGTGGTCATAAATGCACCAGGTGAAAAGAATTTATTTTGTTTTCCTTCTGAGGTACCGAAATAAAATAAAGTAGCAATAATTACAAATATCATAAAGACAAATAGCGCATATTTACCTAATGTTAACCAAAAAACAGTATCATCAACTACACCCATTTTATTTAAATCATCTACCAAATACGAAAAGTATAAAGTTCCTATAACTGTAATTAACAATAACGATGCCACGATAATAGACACCCCTAATGCTACTACATACTGCCGTACAAAATTTCTATTAAGCGTTACATGATACGAATATTCAAAACCAGAGAAAACTGCATTGATCCCATTAGTCATAAAAAGTATAGATAGTACAAAAACAGTTGATAGTAATCCCCCTCGAGGATTAGATGCAATATCTTCAAATATCCCGGAGAAAAAATCTGAAGATTGTTTAGGTAATGCTCCGTTAACAAATTCAAAAAAATTCTCCTCAAACCCATCTATTGGGACGTAAGGAATCAAATTAAGAAGAAATAATAAGAATGGAAATAGAGAAAGAAAAAAACTCCATGATATTGCGCTGGCTCTAGCCGAAAAAGTACCTTTTATAATCCCGATTACATAAATCTCTATTAGGTCGTATATCGACAGTCCCTCAAAACCAGGAAGAATAAGTTTCTTCCCTATTTTAACCAATATATTGATCACAGGAATCTTATTAAGCTTATCTTCTACGGGTTTCGACATATATTATACGGCTTTCAAGCTCAAATCCAGATTATATACAGAATGTGTTAGCGCGCCACTACTAATATAATCTACACCACATTCTGCATACTTGCGTACTGTTTCTTCATTAATCCCTCCGCTGGATTCAGTAAGACACGAATCACCAATTAATTTTACAGCTTCCCGAGTATCTTCATAATTAAAATTATCAATTAATATTCGATATACTCCTGGTGTTTGAAGTATTTCTTTGATCTCATTAAGGTCTCGGGCTTCAACAATAATTTTGAGATCAAGGTTTTGATTAGAAAGATATTGTTTGGTTTTTTCTATAGCTTTAGTAATTCCCCCGGCAAAATCGATATGGTTATCTTTTAGCATTACCATATCGTATAAGGCAAATCTATGGTTCTCTCCTCCTCCAATCTTTACCGCCCATTTTTCTAATGCTCGTATTCCCGGAGTTGTTTTTCGGGTATCTAAAATCTTTGTTCCTGTACCTTCTAAAAGGGTAACAAAATGATTCGTTTTGGTAGCAATTGCACTCATTCTTTGCATTGCATTAAGCACTAATCGTTCGGCTTTAAGAATAGACTGCGAGCTTCCTGAAACATAAAAAGCTATATCTCCATATTTCACCCTGGACCCATCTTCTAATAATACTTCGACCTTCATATTTGGGTCTACATAATTAAATACTCTTTTTGCAAATTCTACTCCCGCCAGGATCCCTTCATCCTTTACTAAAAGTTTTGCTTTTCCGGTGATTGATTCTGGGATACAAGCTAATGAACTATGATCACCATCTCCTACATCTTCGCGTATGGCATTGGTAATTATCAAATCAATTTCTTTATTGAATTGGGTTTCGCTAATCATATTGAATGGTTATTTTTGCTAATGTAAAAAAAGAAGTCGGAAGTACGAAGTGAGAAGCACATCGTATTTTTATTTACTTTACATCACAAATCTATATTCTATCTGGTTTTTGAGTAAAAACTATTATAATATTAAATACATATGAATATTAAATTACTTGCCGTTGGCAAAACAGATGACAAGCAACTCAATGACCTTATTAACAACTATATCAAAAGGTTACAGTTTTATATTAAATTTAGTTTTGAAATTATTCCGGATATTAAAAATGCTAAAAACTTAAGCGAAGCTCAACAAAAGGAAAAAGAAGGAAAATTAATCCTTAATCATGTAGAAAATTCTGATGTATTGATATTACTCGATGAAAATGGAAAGCAATATGATTCTGTACTATTTTCTGAGGTATTGCAAAAACATATGAATAGCGGAATCAAACAGTTAATTTTTGTTATAGGAGGGCCCTATGGCTTTAGCCCCGAGGTGTACAGTCGGGCTAATAGCAAACTATCGTTATCCAAAATGACATTTTCACATCAAATGATACGTTTATTTTTTGTAGAACAATTATATCGTGGATTTACCATATTAAAAAATGAACCTTACCATCACAGATAAGGTTCATTATATTATACAATTACAATTTTAGGTTAACATGTACTGTTAAAGCTAATTATAGCATTACTCAAGGTATTCTTTTAGATATTGATCAAATGATTTGTTTTCTATAAAAATATCTTCTTGATACTTTATTTTTAATTTTTCCAGAACTCGAGTTAAATTAAATCCTAAAGAATAATAATATCCTCCTCCTAAGTTATACATCCACTCGTCTTGTTTTAAATTATAATCTTTAAATCGATTAGCAACATATTTATTGTCTATTTCGGATAAAGTATGATTATTAGAACTCGTCGATAACGCTAATTTGGTACAGTATTCAATATACCTGGCAGTACCTTCTGATTTAGACAAGCTAGATTCTAATGCCGATATATCAATTCTGAATTCATTCTTAATCCTAGCATATCTTTGCTCTTTACTTTTTAAATATCCTGAAATGTAATTCTTAACACTATCATTATTATCTTCTTGTATTATCTTAAGAAGAAGTTGATTTTCGTTCTTAACTGTTGTAGTAAACCAATTCTCGTTTTTAAAGAAATAATTTAATGTATCTCTATCAAAATCTCTTTGGCTCGACATCTGTTTTTCTCGAAACTTTTTGAATTTTTTTTGATATTGATGAAATATTTCATGAATAACCATTGTCATCCATTCTTCTGTATCCTTAACATCGGTGATGAATTTTTCTGTTAATTCTACATCACTAAACATTCCTAATGTATTTTTATACTCTAATGCAGATGTGTTTTTATCTTCATAAGACACATTCATATAAAAATTTGTGGTGTCAATTATGGGGGTAAACCCTACAGATACATTAGAATCATCACAGTTATATGCTACTAGGTTTATTTTTTCTTTTAATGCTTCATTAGCATCTATTGTAAAAAGACCATCTTTTGTATAATATAACATAGGGCCAAAAAGTAACTGCTTATCAAAATCTTTCCAATATTTTTTTGCCACATTACTTTTTGTATCTACCAGGTAATTGATTCTTTCACAGATTAAATCAGAATCGTTTTTTTTACAACTCACTAGTCCTAATAAAACAACTGTAAATACTATTATTATTTTCATATACAAATTGTTATAAAAGATCTGGTTATTCTTTTACGATATCTTTAAGATCGCTAAACATATCTATCAAATCTTCTACTAAGTCGGCAGATACAAATTCTTTATCCATAAAAACATTTAGCTTTCCTCTTTTCAATTTCACAACATATCCTGTTTCTCCTTTGGCATTATATTTCCAGGTAGATGTCGTTCCGTTTTTAGTCATTTTTGGAGTTAAATGATCTTTTAAGAATTGTTTTAATTTTCCTGTTTTAGATGATGGAAAACTAGCTTTTAAGGTATACATATCTTCTGTATTAGAGATAGAAATATTAACTCTATAATTACCTTCTCCTGGTTCATCACTAGAGTAACTAATAGATACTTTAGAGTTTGAAGTTGAAGTTGTTTGAGCATTGCTCAAAGAAAGAGCAAATACAAGACTTAATGTACAAATGATTGTTTTCATAATTTCTGTTTTTTGATTGATGATTGATTTAATTTTCGTTTTTTGATGTAATTGATTTTAATTCTTTGCCGATTCGTTCAAATTTCTTAATCAATTTATTCGAGGCCAGTTCTTTATCTACATTGATTCTTAATTTATTGTCTTTGAGCCGCACTTCATATAATTCATCATCTTCTATTTCTTTTCTCCACAGATAGGCTTCATCGTCGATGATCATATTTTCTTTTCCAAATTGATCGATCAGATAAGATTTTACATCGCCCTTCATATATTTCATAAATCTTATTTTGATCCTAAAACTCTCTTCCATATCAATGATCGCAAAGGATCTAGAATAACTTTTCTCTCCAGAATCATCACTAATACTTATGGTTACTTGTGATGATGATTTAGAAGAACTTGTAGAACTTGTTTGCGCATTCATGGTTAGTAATCCTATTAGCAGGTTTACCAAAATGGTGATTAATGTTTTCATACTATTCGTTTTTTGATTGATGATTTAAGCTATACTAAATGTGAGACCAACCCCACGTACACTTTCTATATTTACATTGTTGTCTTCTTTAAAATATTTTCTTAATCGACTTATGAATACATCCATACTTCGACCAGAGAAGAAATCATCATTACCCCAAACATCTTTTAACACATCTTCTCTTTTAATCATTCTATTTCTATGTTCCCATAAATATTGAATAAGTAATGTTTCTTTTTCGGTTAATCGTTGTGATTCTCCATTCAATTTTAATTGATGATTAACAATATCAAACTCATACTTTCCAATTTTTACCACCTCGTCTTTTAAGGATTCTATTTTCTGTGTTCGCTTTAAAATATTCTGAAGTTTAAGGACTAGAATATCTGCTTCAAATGGTTTCACGATGTAATCATCTGCACCTAATTTTAATCCTCTTATTTTATCTTCTTTCATTTTCTTAGCAGTAAGGAAAACGAATGGAATTTCGGGATCTATTTCTACTACTTGCTCTGCTAATGTAAACCCATCCATTTTTGGCATCATCACATCAAAGACACATATATCAAATTTTCCTTCAGAAAATATCGATAGCGCTTCTTTACCGTCTTTTGCCCAGGTCACCTTATAATTATGTATTTCGAGATATTGCTTTAATATACTTCCAAAATCAAAATCATCTTCTGCGAGTAGTATATGCTTCATAACTATTAAATTATTGGTATGGTTATTTTAAAATCTGTTCCTTCTTCGGGTTTACTTTCAATATTAATTTCTCCCTGGTGTGCTTTAATGATTTGATTGGTATAGAACAATCCCAGACCTAATCCCTTTACATCATGTACGTTTCCTGTTGTTACTCTATAAAATTTTTCAAAAATCTTATGATGTTCTTTTTCAGAAATCCCAATCCCATTATCACGAATCGAAATTGTATACGTATCGTTTTTACGTTCTGTTCGTATTCTAATTTCAACTTTTTCTTTCCCGTATTTCACAGCATTTTCTAATACATTAAATAATGCTGTAGTAAATAGAAATTTATCGATATAAAGATTTACATCTCTAAATTCTATCTTCATATTTACGTCGACTTGCTTATCTTTAACCGATACCTTAAAATCCTCTACAACTTCTTTAAAATACTTAGTATCCAGAACCTGTTCTTTGCTCAAAATGATTTCTTCAGATCCTAAAGTATTATTCATTACCTGATCAATTAGTTTCTGCAATCGGTTATTTTGTCGATCTAATATATCTAGTGCACTAGAGAATATTTTTGGTGAATTTTGGGTCTCTTTACTCCTTAAACTTTTCGAAGCAATACCCAAAGTTGCCAAAGGAGTTTTAAGCTCATGAGTAATGTTATTTATAAAATCATTACGCACATCGGCTATTTTTTTTTGTCTAATTACAGTTTTAATCGAATAAAAAAGTAAGACAACTACAAATAGTAACAATATAACAGAGAATAAAAACAGGCTTGCCATTTGCCCAAAAACTATTCTCTTCCATCCAATAATACTGACAGCATCTACTGTTCGAATTTCGAGATTAAGCTGGGTTTTTATAATTTCACTACCACTATCATCTTCTATATCTTGTTCTGTAAACCATCTACCACTACTTATTACATTACCTTCTTGATCAGGAAAATCTTCTCCGAACAAAAAATAATTGCTCTGTCCTTTTGCATTAAATACAGTATCTAAAAGGTTATTGTCATGAATAACAATACTTTTTATTGTTTTCTTATATTTTAACTCGTACCCCAGATTAGCCTTACCAATTTCTTTTTTATAGTATTCATTAAATGTATCATTTAACGAATCTGTAAAAGGCTTGAAACGTTCTATAGTTTCATTTTTAAGAAGATTATTCTTTCTATACTCTATCAGATTCTTTGTTAGTTGATTATACCAAAGCTCTGCTATAGAATCCATTTCTTTAGTATTATCTATACTCGAAACTGCCTTCTTGGTTTCTTTAATAAATACATCCTTTTTAAGCTGATACGTGTTATAAATCAAATACCCTTGAATACCAGACAATGCCAATAAGGTTAAAATAGATGTAATAATGAGTATGTTTATCTTTTTCTTCATTATAGTGATATACACTTATTTGTTTTTTAATACCTATTCGTTTTTTGATTGATGATGATTCCAAAAGTATAGCAAACATCCTTTTATTCAATAGAATCAGCCTCCATTAACCCTCTATTAACGTTAATACACCTCTTCATTACTATAAATACAAGGCTTTTAAGTATCTATGTTAATAGGGCAAAAATTGGTATTAATTATTACATTTGCTGACTAATTAACCAATCACCTCTATGCTATCTTATCTGAAGCTTATAAAATTTGATAACTTACTAATAATAGCCTTTGCACAATTATGTCTTAAATATGGCCTTTTTGAACCCTTTAATATTGCTATTACCTTAAATGGCTTGGGTATTGCTATTTTAATGGCAGCAACATTTTGTATTGCTGCTGCAGGAAACATAATTATCGAAATTTACAATCAAGAAGATACTGATGTAAAAGGGATATTATATGATTCTATAACCGAAAAATCGGCCAATCGATTATTTATTATTCTTAATGTAATCGGTGTTCTTATTGGATTTTACTTAGCTAACCTTATTAACAGACCAGGTTTTGCTGCATTATTTATAGTAATTTCTGGAGTATTTTACATCTACGCTTCTTATTTAAAAGAAATTATTGTTCTTAAAAATTGTATTCTCGCACTACTTGTAGGGCTAAGTTTGATTGTCGTTGGGATTTTTGATCTTCTTCCTGCTATCACCGAAAAGAATAGAGAATCACAAACCGTTATTTTTTCTATTATTTTAGATTATTCAATATTTGCATTTATGATTATACTCTTAAGAGAAATTATAAAAGATTGTCTGCACATAGATCGAGATCATAATTTAGGCATTAGAACCATCCCAATAGTTCTGGGAAAAAATCGAACAACAAAATTAATCGGAGCATTAACATTGCTTCCAATTATATCTGTAATTTATTACATATACACTTATCTTTTTTCGAATAGTAAAGCTGTTATTTTTGTTTTGATACTTATTGTTGCTCCATTACTCTATTTTATGATCAAAAGCTTTAGTGCCGAATCAGATCAGCAGTTTAAAAGGTTAGTATTGCTTCTAAAGATAATTTTAATTGGGGCATCTATCTCATTGTTATTTTATCAATTTGTTTTAGTATAACATATGTTAAAAGATATATTAAAAGATAAAAATATAATTCTTGCATCTGGTTCTCCTAGAAGGCAACAATTTTTTAAGGATCTGGACCTGGATTTTTCAATACAAATAAAAGAGGTCGACGAGGTTTATCCTGATCATCTTAAAGCCGAAGAAATTTCGGATTATCTCGCTAAGCTTAAAGCAAATGTATTTACAGATTTACATCCAAAAGATATTTTAATCACCAGTGACACCATTGTTTGGTATAATAACAAAGCCTTAGGTAAGCCAAAAAACCTGATAAAAGCTTCAGAAATGATTAATTCTCTATCTGGAGATACGCATAAGGTTATTACTTCGGTGTGTTTTAAAACAATCAATCAGACCATTGTAGTACATCAAACTACCAAGGTTACTTTTAAGGAGTTATCTGCAGAAGAAATCGAATACTATGTACAAACTTATAAGCCTCTGGATAAAGCCGGAGCTTATGGTATACAAGAATGGATAGGTTTTATTGGTATAACCAACATAGAAGGGAGTCATTTTAATGTAATGGGGCTTCCTACACATCTTGTATACGAAACGTTGAGGCAGTTAGCCTAAAAGAACCATCTCAACAAATTTAGAGCATAGCATATAGATTAATTTTTCTATTGATATTTCTTATAGTAACAAAATGTTAAATGAGGTTTTTCCGTAATTACCTGGTTTTTATTTTGTTTATATTTCTTAAATCATTTTTAAAACTTAATATTATGCTAAAGCATCTCTTAAACCTAGATGGTATCAAAACACTGAACAAAACAGAACAAAAATCTCTAAAAGGAGGATGGACTTATGTTATGTGTCACTCTTGTGATCAATATTTACCACCAGGATATGTATGTATGAATCAGGTTTTTTGTGGACCTAACTAATACCATTTAAAAAATTAAAAAACGGGTTCTCAGTATCCCGTTTTTAATTTTTAAATTTTGAAGTATTTCCTAAATTGTCTTTATTAACTTGTACCTGTTCTCTCTCCCTTATTCTTATAGGTAGATTTCTCTATACCAAAAAACGTTCTTAACTACCTATAACAATAGATCATTTCTCATTCATCTGTCAATTATAAGGATTAGATCGTTACTGAAACGTTAACAGCACTTGCCAAATCCAAGGTTTATTGTAATTTGCTATATAAAAACGTTATCATGAAAAAGTCAATACTACTGTTCGCTTTATTAGGCGTATTAGTCTTTATTGCTTTTAGCAATATTAAGGCAGACGAAGTGAGCAAAGTTTCTACAACAGAAGAGATTATTAAAGAAAATATACCACCTGCAAAAACGCTCTCTGAAGATTTTAAGAAATACTGGTATGCTGGTGAAGCCGAAATATCATCATATCGACTAGAACAAGCTCGATATGGTGAAATAAGAAAAGGAACTGCGGTTCTTATTTATGTTACTGAGGATTTTTTACCCAAAAAACAGGTAAAAGCAGATCGCCAAAATACAAGTAACATACCCATTTTAAAACTTAATGCTACCAAAAAATTTAATACAGGAATCTACCCATATTCTGTGATGCAGAGTACATTTTATCCTGTGGCAGATAATCGACATGCTATTAAAGTATCTAATTCGATGCAAGAATGGTGTGGTCATGTATATGCGCAATTAAATAACAGAAAACAATTCGAGATTACCTCGCATTCCTATTTTGAAAATGAAGCAGATCAGGATTTTAAATTAGACAAAGCTATTTTAGAAAATGAACTTTGGACAAAAATCAGAATTAATCCTGATGCATTACCGCAAGGAGATCTACAAATCATTCCATCTTTTGAGTATTCTAGATTAAGGCACAAAGATATTAAAGCATACTCGGCTAAAGCATCTATACAAAAAGGTACTGATACTAATACATATACTCTAGAATACCCAGAACTCGATAGAAGTATCAGTATTACTTTTAATGCCTCTTTTCCGTATGAAATTGAGCATTGGACAGAAACCTATAAAAGTGGGTTTGGTCCAAATGCAAAGAAGCTCACTACAAAAGCAACTAAAATCAAAAGCATTAAATCTGCTTATTGGGGTAAAAACAGTAATAAAGATGAAGTCTTGCGTGAAGAATTAGGGCTTACAAATCAAAAATAAACATTAAGTAACTTACAACTAAACTAATACAATACTAATGGTAAAATTATCAGAATCTGAGATAAAAGAAAAATTAAACGACATAGATGGTTGGGAATACCATGATAATGCTCTTCATACCACTTTTGAATTTAACGATTTTAAAGATGCGTTCTCTGTTATGACTCGTATTGCTTTTGAAGCCGAAGCGCAACAACATCATCCAGACTGGTCGAATGTTTATAATAAATTACACATTAGCCTTTCTACTCATGATGCTGGTGGTATAACCGAAAACGATTTTAATCTTGCAAAAACCATAGATAACATTATCGAAGGAGAATAGTTATTAAATTCATTTTAAATCAAAAAACAAATATCAAATTCTAAGGCCAAAACTTCTTGTTTTACTTTTTGAATTTTGGTATTTTAGGCGTAGAACTTATTTTAATCAAAATTGATAGTATACAAACATTTGTCAAAAACTTGGTTTCTACTTATGTTTGTATTTAGATTTTAAAATTAGCATATGGGAAGAGCTTTTGAATTTAGAAAAGCACGTAAGATGAAACGCTGGTCGGCAATGGCAAAAGCGTTTACTCGAATTGGTAAAGATATTGTAATGGCAGTAAAAGAAGGTGGGCCTGACCCAGCTTCTAACTCTCGTCTAAGAGCAGTGATCCAGAATGCCAAATCTGTGAACATGCCAAAAGATAATATCGAAAGAGCAATTAAAAAAGCATCGGATAAAGAACAAGGAGATTACAAAGAAGTTCTTTTTGAAGGGTATGCTCCTCACGGAATTGCAATTTTGGTAGAAACTGCGACAGATAACAATAACAGAACAGTTGCCAATATTCGATCCTATTTTAATAAATGCGATGGTAACCTGGGAACATCTGGTTCTGTAGAGTTTATGTTTGATCATACGTGCAATTTTAGAATTAATGGTGAAGGATTAGATCCAGAAGAACTCGAACTTGAATTTATTGATTTTGGAGCAGAAGAAGTTTTTCAGGATGATGATGGAATATTGATCTATGCTCCTTTTGGAAGTTTTGGAACGATACAAAAGGAATTAGAAAGCCGTGAAATCGAAATTCTATCCTCTGGATTTGAACGTATCCCACAGGTTACTAAAAAAATAACTCCAGAGCAAGCTGCAGATGTAGAAAAATTACTAGAAAAAATAGAAGAAGATGATGACGTGCAGAACGTTTATCATACCATGGAAGAATCTTCTTCTGAAGGATAAAGACATTTCTTATTATTATAAAAAAGAGTTTAGCATAGCTAAACTCTTTTTTTTGTTATGTTTACTATAATACCCCGACTATAGATAAAATATAAGCTATGAAAAGATTAGCCATACTTCTTCTATTTTCCTTTGCAGGTATAGTGCATGCTCAACATATGGATAATGCCAAACTAGAGTTAATTATCAAAAAAAATGCAGATACTCTAGATGGTATTCCCGGGAACTGGAAATTTATATACAAAGACACTCCTATGCTTTGTGTTACCGATGAAACCAATAATCGAATGAGAATTATCTCTCCTATCACAGCATCAGATCGTCTTGATAAAGACTTATTACTTGATGCAATGACCGCTAATTTTCATTCTGCTCTTGATGTAAAGTATGCTATTACCAATAAAATTTTATGGTCGGTTTATATCCATCCGTTAAAAGAACTTACAACTGATCAGGTAAACAGTGCCATATCACAAGTATATTATGCTGCAAAAACTTTTGGTACTACTTTTTCTAGTACAGAGCTTATTTTTGGAGCCGGAAGCGTAAAGGAAAAACCTAAAGATGCTACCCCAGAAGAAAAAATTCATAAATTTTAAGTTTCGTCAAAGCTGTTTTCAGGGACTTTGCCTTTAACGTCTTTAAAGAAACGATACATATATTCAAAATCCTTTTTAACATCCTCTGTAGGATAATAAGGATCAGAGACCACACATTGTTTTTTTCCAAAATCAAAAGCAACCATAATAATAGGAATATTTGCAGCTTTGGCGATATGGTAAAACCCTGTTTTCCACTCTTTAACTTTTTTCCTTGTTCCTTCGGGGGCAATAGTTAAACGCAATTCATCCTTTTTTTCAAATAACTCTGCAATAGCTTCAACCTTATTCTGGCCAGGGGTTCTATCCAGAGAAATCCCCCCTACTCTTCTAAGATACCAACCTAATGGCCATTTAAAAAGTTCTTTTTTAGCCAAAAAACTTATCTTAATTCCGGCTAATTGTCGTACCAAAAGACCAATATAAAAATCGTGCCAGCTTGTATGAGGTACTACGATAACGATACATTTTTTTACAGTATCAGCACTGAAATCACCGATAAACTTCCAACCAATAATTTTATGATATATGAAGGAAGAAAAGTATCGCATGAAAATAAAAGATTGAAAAACAATTTACAAAGAACGATAAAGTTCTTTCAATATATCTGCATTTATTTTAGATTTCCAATCGCACCCCAGGGCATTTTCCCAGAGCGGTTCTAGACTTAGTGCAACCTTAGTCATTACATCTAATTGCTCTTCGGTTACATTAGCACAAACTCCTGTGGGTAAATTGATATTATGATACTCTTTCATTTTTTTAAACACAGCTACACCTTCAGGATAGTATTTTTCTAATTTATCAAATACGATGCAGTTACCTATTCCATGCTTTGTTCCTAACACATATGCCAGTCCATAACTCATCGCATGAGCAACACCAACCTGAGAGTACGCAATACTCATTCCGCCATGCCAGGAAGCCATCATTAGTTTTGCATCTACCTCTTCTTTGCTTAGGTTATTTTCGAGAAAAATCTCTTTGCATAAGTCTAAGGCTTTTTCGCCATAGCTCTGGCTAAATGCATTTAAATACGTTCCGTCTAGTGATTCAATACAGTGAATGTAACAATCCATACCTGTATAGAACCATTGATCTTTAGGAACATCTTTTATTAATTCTGGATCTAATACAACCTGATCAAAGGGTGTAAAATCAGAATTGATTCCTAATTTACGTTCGGGCCCTGTAAGCACAGTAGTGCGAGACACTTCTGCTCCTGTTCCTGAGATTGTAGGAACCCCAACATGAAATACAGCTTTATTTTTTACCAGATCCCATCCCTGGTATTCTGCAGCACTTCCCGGATTGGTAAGCATGATTGCTACAGCCTTGGACAGATCCAATATAGAGCCCCCTCCTATTCCAATAATTCCGCTGGGAACATATTGATAATCATTTCTTATTTTAGTAACGATATCATCTACCTGAGATGTTTTAGGTTCTTCAACAGTTGATACATAAATTATCTCATCTGTATAAGATAATGGTATTCTATCCTCTATAAACGAGGTATTGTTCTTAAAAACGTCATCTACTAAAAAGATAAAAGGAGCAACACCATTTCGTTCGGGCGAAATAATATCATAAATCTGATTAAAAGCTCCTTTCCCAAATACTACTTTTGGTACCATTGGGAAATTTTTATGCGTAGAAGTAGATTCTTCTGGAGTAATTATAGATTTTGGATTCAATAGATTTTCTTTATTTATTATTCTTTTTGCTCTTTCTAAATCTTCCGGGGTATCAATTTCTACACCTTCATGGTGCGTTTCAACCATTTTAATATTTTTACCATATTCGAGATATCGAATACATTCTATTTTCTCTGAAGCTTCCAAAGAACGCATTGATAAACGGTAAAAATCTAAAATAGCTTGTTTCTTAAATGCATAAACACCTTTGTGCTTATGGTAAACGTGGTTTATTTCTTTATCTCTTGGGTATGGTATAGGTGCACGAGAAAAATATAATGCGTAATTGTTTTCATCTACAATAACCTTTACACTATTAGGATTCATGATATCATCCCAGTCATCCATAGGAGTCATTAGACTGGCTAAGTCTATACGATCAGAATCTTCTTGGTAAAATACGTTTAGTACTTTTTCTAAGCTTTCTCTATCGGTAAAGGGTTCATCTCCCTGGACATTTACTACAATGTCAACATCCATATCTTCGACCGCTTCGGCTATTCTATCACTACCGCAGCTATGTTCCTTCTTACTCATAATAGCTATACCACCATGAGAAGTAATTTCTTTATATATAACATCGCTATCGGTAACAACGTATACAGCATCAAAAAGTCCAGAATTTAGGGTCGCTTCATACGTTCTTCGTATAACGCTTTTCCCTTCGAGATCCTGCATTAGCTTGCCAGGAAAACGCGTGGCAGCATACCTCGCAGGTATCATTGCGATAGTTTTTAGAGTATTTTTGTTCAAAATTTGTTGCTTTTCTAGAATTGCAAAAATAACTTTTTTAAATCAATTTTCGGGCCAACCATTATATTTAGTTTCACATTTCTTTCTTAAAGAAATCTTAAAATATGCTTTATACACTTTCTGTTAATTTTAATTTTCAATAAAAAAATCATCTTTAAACCCTATTAAATATAACTTTTTCTTAGCTCTGGTAACAGCGGTATACAACCATCTCAAATAATCTTTATTGATCCCATCCGGAAGATATGGCTGCTCTATAAAAACATTATCCCATTGTCCTCCTTGTGACTTATGACATGTAATAGCATAAGAAAATTTAACCTGTAAACTATTAAAAAACTTATTATTCTTTACTCCCATAAATCGTTTGTACTTCGATTTCTCATCTTCAAAATCTTTTAATACTTCCTGGTACAACTTGTTTGATTCTTCATAGGATAAAGATGGGGTTTCTGATGTTAATGTATCTAGTAACAATACCGTTTCAAAAGGTTTTTGATTTGGATAATCAACCATACTAACATTAACTATCGCAAACCGAAATCCATATAATTCTTTTATAGAAAAAATCTCCAAAATTTTAATTATATCTCCATTAGCAATGAAACCAGCTTCGCTTTTGTTATCTAGCCAAAAATAATTATTCTTAACCACCATTAAATAATCACCGGGTGACAGTTCTTCTTCCTGAAAAAGTATCCTTGAGCGAATCTGCTGATTATAAATATTAGCTCTTTTATTAGAACGAAGTATAATCACAGATTCTTCGTGCCCCACACTAGCATATGCTTCATTTAATGCATCCATAATCTCATGGCCATCAAAAAACCTAACTACATCTGGATATCCTGACACTTGAAACTGAAAAGAGTCGTAAAAACCGTCATTAATAGTTTCTCTTAGCTGGGTAGCATTCATTAAAATACCACTATTCTCTGCTTGTCGCACTACTTCGTCTAACTCTATCTGGGTAACCTCTTTATTAAATCCCATTGCAAGGTTATTGGGATCGAGTGCCGGGCTTACTTCTAGTTTTACTGGTGGTAATTGTGCAGTATCCCCAATAAAAAGGATTTTACAATTATACCCAGAATACACATACATCATTAGATCATCTAGTAAAGATCCGTTTTCGAACAATTTACTATCACTAGGTGTGTCTGGTATCATAGAAGCTTCATCTACAATAAAAATAGTATTACGGCTTTTATTTTGTTTTAGTTGAAAAGCTAATCCACCACTTTTATCCTTTTTGGGATAATAAATATTTCTATGTATGGTTTGAGCCTGCTTTCCCGAAAAATTACTAATTACTTTAGCCGCACGACCGGTCGGAGCAAGTAAAACAGCATTTAATTTAGCTTTCCAAAGGTTTTTTACCAAAGATCCTATCAAAGTAGTTTTTCCGGTACCTGCATATCCTTTTAGTAGAAAAAGTGATTCTTTTGCCCCTGATAACACAAAATAAGATAGTTTTTGTAGGACAATATCTTGTTTTATAGTAGGTTCAAAAGGAAAATCTTCTTTTAATAATTCATAAAATTCTTTTTCCTTCATTAAAAAAACTTGTCTATATGATTCATATCGCTATTAATAAATCAAAGATAGGGATGATTTTTTGGCAATAAACTTTTACGATTAAAAAAAAATTGTAGATTTGCGTATACACTAATGTTTAAAGCTAAATCATAAAATGAAAATTGTTGTTCAATTAGTTCTGTGGGTTATTATAGGAGTTTTAGGATACTTGGTATTCAATTCTGTTAATGGTCCTGTAAAGTTCAATAAAATAAAGCAAGCTAGATATGCAAAAGCTGTTGAAAATTTAAGAGATATTCGTACAGCTCAATTGGCATACAGATCAGTAACTGGAAAATTTGCTAAAGATCCTGTTAAATTAGTTGCTTTTATAGATACTGCTAAATTTACACTAACCCAAAGAAGAGATTCTAGTTATATTGCATTTAATAAGATCCTAAAAATTGATGAGCCAAGAGATACAGTTATTGTTGATACCCTTGGATATGCATCGGTAAAAGATTCCTTATTTAAAACAGGAAATCATAAAAATATGATTAAAATACCAATCGAAGGTGTTGAATCGAATTTTGAAATGGATGCAGGTTATATTAACAAAAATGATCTACGAATTCCGGTTTTTGAAGCTAAAGTAGCTAAAGATGTACTACTACACGATCAAGATAAAGATTTATTAGCTCAAGAGAAAGAAGTGCGTTCTGTTGATGAAGTTAATGGAGGATTCCTTTCGGTAGGATCAATGACAGAAGTAATGACTTCTGGTAACTGGCCAAGAACTTATGGTGCAAACGATCAATAATACAATTGATAATACATCAAAAACATTGTCCATTCAGGTAAGCTTGAATGGACTTTCTTTTTGTACTGTAAATACTAATAATCAAATAACGTCGATAGCGCATGAACCCTTTGGTATACAATTAACGCCCACACAAGTACTTGATAAAATCAAATATGCTTTTGATCACAATCATAATCTAAAAGGGACTTTTGATACCATCGAAGTAATTCATCAAAATGACCTATATACTGTTGTTCCTAAAGCTCTATTTAACGAAGATTCATTAAAGGAATACCTTAAATTTAATACAAAGGTGCTTCAAAATGATTTTATTGCCTATGATGAATTACACCCTCATAATATGGTAACGGTCTACATTCCTTATACCAACATCAATAACTTCTTTTTTGACACATTTGGTTCTTTTACTTATAAGCATTCTAGTACCATTTTAATAAATTCTTTACTTACTCAAGAAAAGAACAGTGAATCTATCACCGTTTTTGCGAATATAAGTGATGCTTCTTTCGATATTATAGTAATCAATAAAGGGAATTTGATATTAAGTAATACATATAAATATCAAACTAAAGAAGATTTTTTGTATTATCTATTGTACACTACAGAACAACTACAACTAAATCCAGAAGAATTTAGTTTAGTGTTTTTGGGAGATATTTCTAGAGATAGTGAGTTTTTCAATATTGCATATACTTATATTCGTCATATACGTTTCGGAAACCTTCTTAAGAAACCACAAACAACAGAGGATATAACATCTTTTGAGCCTCATAAACATTTTGTACTACTTAGCCATTTTTAAATATGCGTATTATTTCAGGAAAATATAAAGGAAAAAGACTTACAGCACCTAAAAAACTGCCTGTACGCCCTACTACCGATATGGCAAAAGAAGCATTATTTAATATCCTAAGAAATCAATATAACTTCTCTCAGATATCGTTTCTAGATCTTTTTGCAGGTACAGGAAACATAAGCTATGAATTCTTATCCAGAGGAACAGAGGATATAACTGCAGTAGATGTTCACTATGCCTGTCTTGGGTATATCAAAAGCGTAGCAAAAGAACTAGATGCTCCTATTGAAACTATAAAAAGTGATGTGTACAGTTACCTCGAAAAAGTAAAACGAAAAGTAGACATTATTTTTGCTGATCCCCCATATGATTTTACAACAGATCAGTTTCATAAAATTGCAGCATTAGTTTTTGAAAATGAATTATTAAATGAGCATGGGGTTTTGATCATTGAGCACTCTAAACATACCTCTCTCGAGGAATCGCCATATTTTAGTAATTCGAGAAAATATGGTGGATCTGTTTTTAGCTTTTTTGAAATATAAATCTACGTAAAAACCTGCATGCTAGATATTAAGTCTCATTCATTACCGAAGTTCGTATTGAAAATTCATCAATAGTAGTAAGGTTACTTAAAGAATTAATTTGATGAGCAGCATTACTAATAATATCTTCATAAAAAGCCAAAACTTTTACATCAAAACCAGGAGTATCTTCTGCCGTGATTTTAAATATATCCATTTGATAAATAAAATTATTTAGGATATGATGACTAGAAGAAAGCATAGCTTTATAAATATTTAGCTTAGCGTTTTCCATCTTTACTTTTTTAGCATTTTGTTGTGTATCTATAAATAGAAATACAAAAAACACTATTAATGGGATTATCATTTCGTCAAACTCAAATTGCTCTATACTCTCCAATAATGCGATAGCTTTTTCAAACAATTCTAATTCTAAAACAATAGTTGTTACATAAATAAAAATAGACAACACTAATCCGATACATGTTAGTTTATACTTATTCATTAGTTTAGGGTTAGGGGTTAGGGGGATAACGATTTGTGAAGAATTTAAATGTTACGGTTTACAAATACTACATAAAATTGTAAATAAACGTTTGATTTTCAATATTAAATATATAGTAAAAAACACCAACTTGCAGCAATTTACAAGTATTTTAACATTATGTGTAGATCTAATTAACATGCTCTCACATGTATGTAAAGCAAAGAAACCGGACAATCAATTATATATACATTAAGGCATACTTTATAACTAAAGCAGCCTTCTTCTAAGCTACTTCTTTCCCTTTAGAAGCTTCCCAAATCATAAACCATTCCTCGTCTGTAATGTGAATAGCTAAAGCATCTTTTGCAGATTTAATACGATTGATTTTGGTTGAACCGATAATTGGGAGAATACCAGAAGGGTGTTTTATGATCCAGGATGTTAGAATCTGGTCGGGCGCAACATTATATTTTTCTGCCAATGCATTTACCACCTTATTAATCCTCATAACCCTATCTTCTGGCTGTTTGGCAAAGAATTTTCCTCCTGCTAATGTAGAATATCCCATGGGTATAATATGCTTGGTAATACACTGATCTAAAGTACCATCTACAAAAGGATCCAGATGAAGAGGAGATACTTCAATCTGATTTGTTACCAGAGATATAAACTTATGTAACATTTCAAATTGGTGTATCGTAAAGTTTGATACTCCAAAATGCAAAACCTTACCATCATTTTTAAGTTGGGTAAAAGCCTCTGCAATCTCTTCAGGGTTCATTAACGGACTTGGTCTATGAATCAAAAACAGGTCTATATAATCTGTATTTAGATTCTGCAAAGATTGTTCTGCAGAACGTATAATATAATCTTTACTAGTATTGTATGACTTAATAGTAGTATCAGGACGATTAGGTGTTACTAGTTTAATACCACATTTGGTAACGAGTTGCATTTTTTCTCGAAGAGAAGGTCGTTTTTTAAGCGCTTTACCAAATAATGTTTCTGTAGTATAATGCCCATAGATATCTGCATGATCAAAAGTGGTAACATTTATAGCAAGACAATCTTCTATCAATTCCTGAGCCTGATTTATGGTTAAATTAGCTCCCCATTCTCCCCAATTCATACACCCGGCTATTATACGTGAGCATATAGCATCTTGATTCGAAACCCTGACACTCATAATTCTTAACTTTTGAAAATTATTGTTTTTCTTTTGATACAATCAATAGTCTATTGCTTCATAGATCAACCTTTGTATCTCTGAGCGAATATCATGTGATATGAGTTTTCTATTTGCAGCATTAGGAAAAGTACGATTACTTAAAAAGACATATATCATTTCCTGTTCTGGATCTGCCCAGGTAAATGTTCCTGTAAATCCACTATGCCCGAAACTAGTCATTGATATACACCCACAAGTCGGGCCTATATCTCCTAACTGTGGTTTATCAAAACCTATTCCCCGTCGAACATTTCGATGACAATAATGACATGTATTAAACTCATCTAATGTTTCTTCTCTAAAATATTGCTTACCTCCATAATACCCCTTATTGAGATACATTTGCATTATCTTGGCAACATCATTAGCATTAGCAAATAGTCCTGCATGCCCAGCGATTCCTCCTAACATAGCGGCTCCCTGATCATGAACATATCCATGAACAACTTCGTCTCTAAAGATCTTATCATACTCTGTAGGAACTATTCTTTTTTTCCTGAAACGTGTTAGAGGTAAATACGAGGTATTATTAGCTCCCAATGGTTTATAAAAATGTTGCTGGGTTAGCTTATGCAATGTATTGCTATAATGGCCTTCTATATACGCTTTTAAAAGATAGTACGGTAAATCACTATACTTATATTTTAACCTATCTCTCAATTCACTATCTCTAATTCTTAGCAGTAAAGAATCCTTCATATCACTTCTGAAATAAAGGTTATTAGTAACTTCTATATTAAAATCTTTAGAGCGACTATTTCGATAATACTTCTTATCTGGTTTTCGGGTAATAGAATCCATTGTTTGCAAATAAAAAGGAATCCAGGCTTTTAATTTTGCATAATGCGACAGCATTGATCTTATGGTAATATGCTCTTTATTAGAACCTTTAAAGGAAGGCAACATCTTTCCTACCTTTGTATTTAAGGAAATTATTCCCTTATCCTTTAACTCTATAGTAAGTGGTAAAGTGGCCAATATTTTGGTTAAAGATGCCAAATCATAAACATCAGACCCTTTAACTTTTCTAAATTTACTATAGGTATGATACCCATAATTTTTATTAAATACTACTTTTCCTTTTCTTGCAACAATGAGTTGCACACCAGGTGTCATTTTTTCTTTTAGTGCAAAATCTACTATAGAATCAATTCTATTAAGTTTATAAGAATTCATCCCAACACTTTCGGGTAACCCATAAGATAATCTATTTAAAATCCTGGTATGATGCCCTGTACCAGCAGGAAACTCTTCTCCGATGCTAACAGGAAGTTTTCCTTTGGCTTCTAACGCTCCAAAAAGTAATTGCGCCGTTTTTTCCTGAGCCACTTTACTATTTTGATAAGACATCACTATACCTTCAAAATTCGTAGTGGTTAACATATCTAACATTGCATAAGGTCTTGCAAATACACTAAGAACTGTAGTATTTAACCTGGCAATCTCATATAACCAAACTAATTCTTTATCCTTAAACTTATATTCTGCCCAGGGTGAATCATTTGATTTATGAAAACCTACAATAACATAATTATAGTTTTTCAATTGTTCTACCATTTCACCCAATTGATTAGCCTTTACCCATTCGACCTGTGTGTATTTACTTAATTCTTCATAAAAAGCTTCTCCAGAGTCATCACCAAGAGAAACATAAGCAATTTTTTTCAGGTCAAGGTTTTTAATTGGCAGTGTTGCTCTTTCATTCTTTATAACGGTTAAAGAATTTTCGACCAAATCATGAAGCAATACTTTATTTTTAACACTATTTAGTTCCTCATAAAGAAAATCTGTTTCTACAGGCTTATAGGCATTAAGACCAGCTTTATATTTGGCAAATAAGATCTTTCTAACAGAATAAGATAAACGCTCTTCTGTTAGAGCTCCAGAGTAATATGCAGATACTATTTTCTGAGATGCCAACGGTACATCTTCAGACATTAAAAGAATATCATTTCCTGCCAAAAAAGCTGCCAAATCAATATCTCCAGGTGCTTTAAAATCTGAAGCTCCTTTCATATTAAGAGCATCTGTAAAAATTAAACCTTCAAACTTTAAGCTATCTTTTAATACTCCAGAAACTACTTTTTTAGAAACAGAAGACGGGTAGTCTGATCTATATTCTAAACTAGGAATATTAAGATGAGCCACCATAATACTAGATAGCCCTTCATTAATAAGTTTTTTATATGGGTATAATTCTATACTATCAATTCTTTTGGCATCAAAATTAATAGTAGGTAATGTATTATGCGAATCGGTATCGGTATCTCCATGACCAGGAAAATGCTTAGCGGCAGCCAGAATACCTTCTCGTTGCATACCTTTCATAAAAGCCAGTGCTTTTTGAGCTACCTTTTCTTTATCTTCTCCAAAAGAACGGTTACCAATTATCGGGTTTTTGGGGTTTGTATTAATATCTACTACAGGGGCAAAATTAATATGCACTCCCATTCGTTTACAATGCCGTGCTACCTGTCTTCCGGTTTCTTCTATTAAATGATCATCTTGTATTGCTCCAAGAGTCATATTCCAAGGGAAAGCTTGTGTCGAATCTAATCGCATACCAAGTCCCCACTCTGCATCAATACCTATTAACAATGGTATTTTGGATAATTGCTGATATTCATTATTTAGTTTAACCTGTCGTTTAGGTCCTCCTTTAGAAAAAATAACGCCTCCGATCATAAACTCATCAATGAGTCGTTTTATTTTATCTGTTTCTTTTTGGGAATCAGAAGAAGATACATTTACCATAAACAATTGCCCCACTTTTTCCTTAAGGGTCATTCTATTGTAAATACTATCCACCCATCTTCTTTGGGTCTCAAAATCTTCTACTAATAAAGGATTTTCTGATTGAGCATCAACGCCAAAAGTTATTAGAAAAAATATAAAATAAAAATACTTTTTTATGATCTGCCGCACGTAAATTTTAATTTAAAAAACGGTTATGCCAACTATCTTTTGCAGGGATTTCCCAATTGATTCGATATTCGGCAATATTAGTAACCAGGTTATTGAAAACGATAGTATTTGGGGATACTGATCTATTTTTAGCCATTTTCTTAAAATCTGCAAGAGGTTTATAGGCTACAAATTCTCCTTGCTTAAAAGACACGTTCATCTTGTCCATTAAGTCTACATTATATGCTTGTTCCAGTTCCTGAATAAAATGAACAGAAGCATCTATAGAGCATCCGGTTGCCTGGTTCACTCCTTGATCTAGTCCTATGGTTATAAATCGCTTATACTTTATTTCATAACCCGCTTTTAGATCAGCACCGTGGGCTGTCCACTGAGTTATAAATTCCTTTATTTTTTCCTCGATCTCTTCCAGTTCATCCAAAGTGAATGACCGATTTGCCTGATAAATCCATACTCGAGATGTTTCCGGAAGGTCATTAAAATCTACCAACATGAGCTATTTTTTACTAAAATAACAAAAACTATTGCTATTTACGGTTATAGAAAAGAGTTAATATGAAAAAACATATTAACTCTAATAAAATTGTAATATAATTAAGAAAAAATCTACAAATCCTGAGCGTTGGCAATAAGTTCGGCCACATCCATCACTTGTACACTCTCTTCTTTTTCTTTACTTTTTACCCCATCTGTCATCATTGTATTACAAAAAGGACATCCGGCGGCAATAATATCTGGTTTGGTTTCTAAGGCATCTTCTGTTCTTTCGACATTAACATCCTTATTTCCAGGTTCTGGTTCTTTAAACATCTGTGCACCACCTGCTCCACAACATAAGCCATTTCGCTTACAGCGTTTCATTTCTACAAGTTCTACTTCTAATTTTCTAAGTAAATCTCTTGGTGCCTCGTATACATTATTTGCTCTACCGAGATAGCAGGGATCGTGAAATGTAATTCGTTTACCTTTAAATTTCCCTCCTTCAACTTTTAATCTACCTTCATCAAGAAGGGATTTTAAGAATTGAGTATGGTGCATTACTTCATAATCTCCTCCTAGTACAGGATATTCATTTTTTAAAGTATTAAAACAGTGAGGACATGCAGTAACTACTTTTTTAATTTCGTAAGCATTCATTACCTCTATATTTGTAACGGCCTGCATTTGAAACAAGAATTCATTACCTGCTCTTTTTGCTGGATCTCCCGTACAGCTTTCTTCGGTACCTAATACAGCAAAATCCACATTTGCATTATGAAGTAATTTCACAAAAGCTTTTGTAATTTTTTTAGCTCTGTCATCAAAACTACCAGCACAACCCACCCAAAATAAAACTTCTGGTTTTTTGCCTTCTGCCATATATTCTGCCATTGTTGGCACCTTTACTGTCTCACTCATATTATACTATTTAAAGTTTAGGAATACACTCCCAAAACTCATATTTTAATCATGTTTTCCATCATCAAAAACTTCGATGGTCACAACTCTTTCTACCAGTTCTGTAAATTTACCAGTATATCGTGTTGCTTTTACCAGGTGATTATCAATCCAATGATAGTTTCCTCCTCTTGGTTTTCCCATCAAAAGGCTATGATACTTAAAGCCACATTTCCTTAACCATGTTTCGGTCACATCTCTGTGTTCTTCGGTTCTTGAAGTAAAGAAACATATAATATGTCCCTGATCATACCACTTGTTTAATGTAATCAATGCATCAGGAAAAGGTTCGCAAGTAACCATTCGTTCTGGTTCTTCATTGGGTACATCTTCGGTTATGGTTCCGTCAATATCAATAAGGTAATTCTTGACACCTTCTGGCAAGACCGGACTTACATGCTCTCCTTCTTCTATTTTATCATGCAATAATTTTTCTACTTCTTCCTTTTTCATAATTTCTATTAATTTGTGGTTTAATTGGTTAAAAGTTTTGGTTAAAATTTATTGTATTCTGGTTGGTTATTTAATAAAAATTATTCGTTGCTCCAGTTTAATCTATCCATTTGGTTAAATGGCCATGGAGCTCCATTATTTTCTATATTGGTCATCATATTATTTAGATCAGATGGTGCTGCACTTTGCTCCATTACCAAATAACGTCTCATATCTATGATAATAGATAATGGGCTAATACTTACCGGGCAAGTTTCTACACAGGCATTACAACTGGTGCAAGCCCATAATTCTTCGGGAGTGATGTAGTCATTCAGCAATTGCTTTCCATCATCTACAAAACTACCATTCTTATCAATATTGTCTCCTACTTCTTTTAAACGATCTCTGGTATCCATCATAATTTTACGCGGAGATAGTTTTTTTCCTGTTTGATTTGCAGGACATTCGCTTGTACAACGACCACACTCGGTACACGTGTATGCATTTAGTAATTGAACCCAGTTTAGATCTGCAACATCTGATGCTCCAAATTTCTCGGGTTCTCCTTCTTGTTGATCATCTGCAGGAGCAGCAAAAGGGTCTGCACTTGGGTCCATCATTAGTTGCACTTCTTTGGTAACAGCCTCGAGGTTATCAAGCTCTCCTTTGGGGTTTAAGTCTCCATAATATGTATTCGGAAATGCCAACAGGATATGTAAATGTTTTGAAAAATATAAATAATTTAAAAACACTAATATCCCTATAATATGCAACCACCAACAGGTTCTTTCTAATACTATTAAAGCAGTTTCTGACATCCCATCAAAAAGTGGTAATAGAAACTGACTAACCGGATATGCTCCAGCCTTACTATAATGATCTGCTCCTAACGTTTGTAGTTGAAGATCTGATGCATTCATTACCAAAAACAAAGTCATCAAAACCATCTCGAAATACAGGATGAAGTTTCCATCATTTTTTGGCCATCCTTTCATTTCTGGGTTCCAGAAACGTTTTAATTTAATCACATTACGACGAATCCAAAATAAAACTACCCCTACAAATACTAGAAATGCCAAAATCTCAAACGCTCCTATTAAGAAATCATATAACCCTCCTAAAAAGGCAAAAATCCTATGTGTACCAAAAATACCATCGATGATAATCTCTAGTACTTCTATATTTATGATTATAAATCCCAGGTATACAACAATATGCAATATTCCTGCTACAGGACGTCGTACCATCTTAGACTGTCCTAATGCTATCATAGCCATATTTTTAAACCGTTCTCCTTTATTATCAGAACGATCTACGTCTTTTCCTAATCGGATATTACGAATGACTTTACGGACATTTTTTGTAAAATATCCAATACCTGCTATCAAAACAAGTATAAACAGGATATTAGGGATGTATTGCATAATTTTTTAATTTATAGAATCTGTTGGTTTTTCGTAAGGCGTATTTTTCTTTCCGAAAACCGAAATATGAACATATCGTTTAGGATTTAATCGCAAATCCTGTATCAGCAACTCTAGCTGTTTACTGGTTTTTTCTAAATTATCATATAATTTATCGTCTTTCAGTAATTTTCCAACTGTTCCTCTTCCCGAATTAATGTCTTTAGAAATTTTCTCAAAATTAGCTAATACCTTTTCCAGGTCTTTCCCTAATTTGGCTACATTTATCTGAGCTAGAGAATCTGAAACCTTGTTAAGATTAGTCGACATTTTATCCAGGTTTGTAAATGTATTGTTTAGCTTTTCTTCATTACCAGAAAGAATTGTGTTTAAAGAGTTTGAAGCTCCTTTAAAATTCTTAACTGTTATGCTTAAATCTTTAAAAATAGAATTCAGATTATTTTTATTATCTACATTAAGAATTCCATTAACCGAGTTTAGAAGTGTATCTGCATCTGTAATTGCAGCTTCAAGTTTTTCTTGTAAAGGGGCGAGTTTATCATTTACCAATTCTAGTAAACCTGCTTCTATTCTACCGGGCAGTGTGTCTTTATTTTTTGCTTCAAGGCCTTGTTCATATTTAGGCATTATCGCAAGGGATTTTCCGCCTATTAACCCACCTCCATATACCTTGGCCAGGCTATTCTTTGAAAACGAAAAATCGCTATCTACATTAAACTCTACAACAAGATTACCCTTGGTGTCTGCAAAACTTATAGAAACCACCTGCCCTACAACCATACCATTTATGGTTACGGGAGAAGAAGGTATTAAGCCTTCTACATTATCATAAACGGCATAAAAGGTTCTATCGTTTTCTAAGAGATTTTTTCCCTTCAGGAAACTATAGCCAAAGATTAAAAGTGCTATTGCGCAGATTGCTAATATTCCTGTTTTGACTTCTCGAGTTAATTTCAAAATAGATTACATTTTAGGACACAAATTTAGAATAAAAATACATTTCTACTGGTAATTTCCTAAGGAATTATCAGTATTTATTTAGATTAATTCGAAGATGTATCAGCTTTTAAAGCTTCGGTTAAAGGAATCGATTCACTATTACGAAAAGCAACGATAAAGCTAGAATCAAATCCTTTACCAACTGCAATTTCTCTTAATTCCTGTATTAAAGTATAATTAGACGTATTTCCGAAGTAATACTTATAGAGGTCTCCTGTTTTATTTTTAGACAGTTGATCCAAGCCATTAAAATTAAACGATTGTAGCTCTATATCACTGGATCCAGCTGCTATTTGCACCTTAAACGTAATATCATCAAACACGCGATCTCCATCCATTTTGGCAGTTACTTTTGTTACTTCGGGAGTTTTAGGAGGATCTACTTTATAGATAGCATCGAGGCTCTCTTTATAATCTATAATCGAGGTAGTGATAGATTTTGCCATCTCTCCCTGTCCTTTTTTAGAGTTAAGATATTTTCCTTCGCTATTGTTAGTTAGAAAACCTAGTTCGATAAGAACACTAGGCATATAGGTTTGATGTAAAACGACAAAACCAGCTTGTTTTACTCCTCTACTCTTTCTGTCTAATGCTTTTTTAAATCTATTCTGCACAAAACTAGCTAGTGTAAGGCTCTGATCCAGATATTCTTCCTGCATTAAAGTAAGTCCGATAATTGATTCTGGAGAATTAGGATCAAACCCATCATAATTAGCTTCGTAATTATCTTCCAGAAGGATTACCGAGTTTTCGTTTTTTGCTACATTAAAATTTTCATTGTTAGCATGTAACCCTAAAACAAAGGTTTCTGTACCAAAAGCCTGAGAGCGATGTGAGTTGCAATGTACAGATACAAAAAGATTTGCTCCCGCCTTATTAGCAATACTTCCTCTCTCATGTAATTCTATAAAGGTATCTGTTTTTCGGGTATACACTACTTTAAACCTACCATCATCTTCTAAAGCCGCACCTACGGCCAAAACTACATCTAGTGCAATTTCTTTTTCTTTATAGCCATTTCCTCGGTTACCAGGATCATGACCACCATGTCCGGCATCCAAAACAACAATAAACTTTTCTTTTTCCTGGGCAACCACATCTGTGTTAAAAACAGATATAACAAACATAAAGACCAGTAAAAAAACACTACATACTATACTTCGTCTCATCAACTACAAATAATTTTACTACTAATTTTGAAACATTTTTGTTATGTTTCAGTATTTAATATAACAAGTTAAAAATCTAAAGATTGTGATTTATATAATAAACCTATATCTTCTATGTTTATACAGCTTAGAAGGTATGCTTTTGACATAATTTTTTATTTTTTTCTGAATTACAATCTAAGCATAAAAAATATATGTAATTTTGGCACTTCAAAAACTGAGCCATAGTTATACAAAAATAGGATTTAAACCATTGCAAACAACGGTACGTTACATACTTTATTCACTAAGTTTTTCACTGCTTTGTATTTATCAAATTACAGCACAGGAAATAAACGAAACTAAGGAGGTGCCCATTCCTGCTAATCAGGATACTATAAAACCTGTTCAAATCAATCCAGAGGAATTACTTAATGAAAAAGCTCAGGATACGGTTAAAAAAGATACACTTGCAGAACCTCAACTATTAACAGACAAAGTGGTCTACAAAGCTACTGATTATATGAGATTGAGTCGTAAAGAGAACAAAATGTATCTTTATGATAATGCTGAAATCGTATATGGAGAGATGCAGATTAATGCGGGGTTTATTGTAGTAGACAATAGCAAAAATGAAGTATATGCTTATGGAATTAAAGATTCTCTGGGCGAATATGTACAAACTCCTGTTTTTAAACAGGCACAAAATGTAGTAGAGCCAGATTCTATTCGTTTTAATTTTGATACCGAAAAAGCACTGATATACAATTCTAGAACAGAACAGAACGGGTTTAGAATTAAAAATGAGATTTCAAAACGGGAGAATGACTCTGTGATTTACATGAAAAATGTAAAATTCACTACTTCAGAAAATATTGAAGATCCAGAATATTATTTCTATGCTCGTAGAATTAAGTTTGTTCCTAAAAAGAAAATTGTAACAGGACTTGTGAATATGTTTATTGCCGATGTCCCTACACCGTTAGGATTACCCTTTGGGTATTTTCCTTTAACAGAAGATAGAACTTCGGGATTTATTATTCCCAGTCCGGGAGAGGAGAATAATCGTGGATATTTCCTTCAAAATGGTGGGTATTATTTTGCCATTAGTGATTATTTAGATCTAACTCTTATGGGAGATTATTATACTAATGGTAGTTATACTTTTGCTGCAGAATCGGCCTATGCCTTACGCTATAAATACAGAGGAAGTCTTAGGTTTAGGTATGAAAATAACCTGCGTAGCGAAAGAGGATTTCCCGATTTTGCCAAAACCACCACATACAATATCCAATGGACACATAGCCAGGATGCAAAAGCCAATCCAAACTCCAGGTTCTCGGCCTCTGTAAATTTTGGTAGTAGTGACTTTTTTCAGCAGTCTACTAATCAACTTAATACAGGTAATTTCCTGAATAATCAAATTAGTTCTAATATATCCTATGCAAAGACATTTCAGGGAGATCCACAGGTTAATGTTAATCTTGCAGCTACTCATAATTCTAATACCAATACCGGAACTGTAAATTTATCGCTTCCTAATATGAATGTGAGTGTATCCAGGGTATTTCCGTTTGCTCCAAAAGTAGGTGCAAAAAAAGGAATCATACAGAATATAAATACACAATATAATTTTAAAGGAGAAAACAGAATACAAACTACCGATGATGATTTATTCTCGTCTAATATGTTTAAAGGCGCCAAAGTAGGAATGCAACATACAATTCCTTTGACTACAAATTTTAAGCTGTTTAAATATCTTAGTGCTACTGCGGGAACGAATTTTCAGGAAAATTGGGTATTTGAAACGATAAAGCAAAGTTATGATTCTAGTGCTAATGATGGTGCTGGCGAAGTGGTACGGGATACTATAAAAGGTTTTGATGCTTTTCGTACGTATAATTTTTCAACAAGTCTGGGTACCACTATTTATGGTACTTTTAAGTTTAAGAAAGGCAAAAAAATAGAAGCTATTCGCCATACTATGAGGCCATCTATTAGCTATAGTATTAACCCCGCATTTAGTGAGTTTTATGATAGCTATACGGTTACCGATGATCCTAATACGACTAATATTGATGAAACAGAAGTTGTAGAATACTCCAGATTTGAAGGAGGCTATTTTGGAGCGCCTAACAATACATTTTCTAGCAGCATTGGATTTTCTCTTAGTAACAATGTAGAAATGAAGGTAAAAAGTAAGGACAGTACGGCTACAGAAGCTAAAAAAATAACCTTATTAAACAACCTTAACTTTAGTACATCTTATAATGTGGCGGGAGATTCTTTAAAATTAAGTCCGCTATCCATTACCGGTAATATTCCGATAATCCAAAATAAACTGGATATTAACTTTAATGCACAATTAGATCCTTATGCATTAGATAACAATAATCGCAAAATCGATGTATGGAACATCGATAATGGAGGTAGTCTTTTTCGTTTAACCAGAGCTAGTGCTAATTTTGGGTATTCGTTTTCGAGTAAAGATTTTGAAAAAGGAAAAGTTAATGAAGACCCATTAGACAATCAAAACTTTAGAAACGAAGGTCGACCTGATAATCTATTTGGTGGAGTTACTGATTTTGGGGAGAATCGTTCTTTTGATAAAGACAAGAGTAAAGATACTGATAAAGACATAAAAAACTATAATTATAAAATCCCCTGGACATTGCGATTGTCATACAATGTTAATTATAGCAATAGCGCCCGGCAAAATGAAATATCATCGCACTCTATCATGTTTTCTGGTGATGTAGAACTCGCACCGCGATGGTCGGTTGGAGTATCTTCGGGATATGATCTAAAGAACCCCGGGTTTACCTATACGAATCTAAGATTTCAACGAGATCTGGAAAGTTGGGTGATGAATTTTAATTGGATTCCTTTTAGTGAAAGAACATCATGGAATTTCTTTATAGGTATCAAATCATCGATGCTTAGTGATATTAAATGGGACAAACGACGTGAGCCAGACAGACAACTATAATTTTCTGGTTTCGAGTTAAGTTTCTGGTTTTCAAGTTTCAGATTAGCAATAAAATTATAAATTAATATTATATCCTATCACATGAAAAAAATCATAACTACGACCAAAGCCCCTGCTCCTATTGGTCCTTATAGTCAGGCTATTTTAACCGGAAATACATTATATACATCAGGTCAGATTGCAATTAATCCAGAAACAGGAGCATTAGTTCTGGATGATATCACTACTGAAGCCAAACAGGTAATGCAGAATCTAAAAGCTGTGTTGGATGAAGCCGGAATGACATTCGAAAATGTGATTAAAACCACTATTTTTTTAAGTGACATGAATAATTTTGCTGAAGTAAATGCTGTATATGGCAGTTATTTTAATGAAGAGACTGCACCTGCAAGAGAGACTGTAGCGGTATTAACTCTACCAAAATCTGTGAATGTAGAGATTTCTGTAATTGCTGTAAAATAACATTTTTTCAATACTAGTAAAGACCCCAGACTAGATAGTCTGGGGTTTCTTTTTTTTAGGTGATCGTATGTATTCTTATCTAATTATGATCTTTCTACTTGTCTTTATGTTTCCTGCTTCAATAACCACCACATAATTTCCCTTTTTAACATTGCTTACATCAAAAGCCAGGTTATAAATCCCTTTGGCCACTTGTTGATTTTGCAGTTGCTGTATTCGCTTTCCGTTTATATCATAAAGAGAAATGAGCAGTTTGGAAATTGGTTTATTAACTAAATAATGAATATTCCCTTCATTTTCCATTGGATTTGGGTACACTCCTATTACTATAAAATCTTCTTTAGGAGTTTCTATCGTAGGTTCTTTGGTGTTAGATAGTTCTTGGTGTACACTTCTGGTTGTTGCTACAGCTGCGTTTGAAGCTTCTTTTATTCTACAATCATTAGTACTTACATACCAGCTTCTTGATCTTTTTTCGCCGATAACAGGTTTTGACAAATCATCGATATCAAACCAATCTGCCTGCACCTTATTTTCTGTGACATCCAGCACAAAATATCCGTGGTTATCCATATCTACATCTTTGATATGTTTATTCAGTAATTTTGTATAGAATTCTACTACTCCAGAGGCAAATCCACCTAAAAAATCTAAGTTCTGTGATGTAATACTAGGAACTACAAACTCACACATTTCACATTCGCCTTTATATCTAATTTCTCCGGCAAAAGTACTATGAATATCCCCTGTAAGAACCACTACATTAGTTATAGCATTTGTTTTTACATAGTTTAATAACCTATCTCTTTCTTCTGCATATCCGTCCCAGGCATCATTAGAAGGTACTCCATTCCATGGCATCACCATTACCTGGTTCCCAATAATTCTCCATTTTGCAGTAGAAATTGACAACTGATCTGTTAGCCAATCAAATTGTTCTGATCCAAGTATCGATTTATAGGTAGCTTTATTTTCTTTACTATTAAATTGCTCATCATACACTACGCCTTTTCTTAGTAATGCTTCTAATTCTGTTTGCTGTTTGCTCTCTATACCGATAGTTTTTTTCTCGACAATAAAATCGGCAAAGCTATGCACGACTGTCTTAAATTCTTCTTTGGATAATCCAACCTGATTTTTCTTTGAATCATTTGATATTGTAAGTATCATCGGAAGCACAGTGGTCAAAATTTCTTTTACATCTTCCTTATTCGTAAGGTCTTTTTTAGCAATAACATTTTTAGCATATTGCTTAAATTCTCTATTAGAAGCCGCCGCACTGATCAGGTTTTTTGAACTATTTACCTGGGTATCCCTACCTTCAATACGAGTATCCAACATAATAAGATCCATAAGTTTACCATAAGATATGGTACGATATAACCTGTATTGTTCTATTGTATTGGCACGAACAGGCATCCATTCGAAATAGGCTTTATGGGCATTATTTTTTCTTACCTCCCAGCTACCTTCTGTTTCAGGACTGTGATTTTGTGCTCCATATTTATTAGCATCATTTGCAAACTCATGGTCATCCCAAATATTAATAAAAGGATGTTGTTGATGAACATTACGAAGCATTGGATCTAATCGGTAATAAGAGTAGCGCACACGATAATCGTCTAGCGTAATAATTTCATTTTCAGGAAGGTGCCCTCGCCCTATTTCGTCGCTGTATCCATATCCTCCGGACTCGTATTCATAAATATAATCTCCAAGATGAATAACTGCATCGATATCACTACGACTTGCAATCTGATTATATGCATTAAAATATCCATTTTGATAATTAGAGCATGATACTACAGCAAATCTTAGATTATTTACAAGATCTTCTTTTGCCGGAGCAGTTCTCGTTTTACCAATAATTGATTTTATTCCCAGCGCTTCAAATTGGTAATAATACGTTCTAAAAGCATCCAGATCCTTTACATCAATCTTAACTGTATAATCTTTATTCTGATTAGTAATTACCTGGCCTTGTTTTACGATTTGAGTCATTTTTGAATCCGTTGCTATTGTCCAACGTACAGGTACCGAAGCATCGTTTGTTGTAACTCTTGTCCAGATAATAACAGCATCTTCTAATGGATCTCCAGATGCAACCCCATGATAAAAGGGAGCAAGGTTGGCATCAAAATAATCATCGATAGCTTTGTTATTGGTGGTACGATCAATTTTTGTTAACCTGGTTTCTATATGTTGAGCATAGAAACATTGTGTTATAAAAAATAACACCATTAGTTTTTGTAAGAATAATTTCATGTGAGTTTTGTTTAAGTTAGTATTAGATGATTTTCACGAAATTATAGGAATGATCAAACAAAAAACAGAAGCAATTTTCTATTTAATAGAATCTTAATTTGGATAACAATCTGTTGGAGATTTCAAAAAGAAAAATTAACCTTTTACTAATCGATTAATCTTATTAATTTATTATGCACGCATAATTGTTTTACTGTTCTTCCGTAACCATATAGATTAAGAAATTATTTTCATGCTATACAGTAACATTTTGCTTTGCTATGACACATACATATACAGCAAATTCATTTAAACATTTTCGATACAGTATAAACATAAAGTCATTTTTTCATGAAACTATCAGGGGTAATAAAAACAATCAACTTAGTAATACTGACTCTAACACTAATAGGATGTTCTAAAAGTGATGATTTTACAGAACAGGATTCACACACAAAATCGTTAAACAGCTGCTCTACAGCAATACCAAACAATGATCCTATTGATAGTAACAATGCCAATTTTAGGGTAAAAAACTTGAGTGAATTGAAAGATGCTATTCATCAAGCAGTCGATGGTAATATTATTTATATAGAAGACAACGCTACTATTAATGTTGCGGAGTTTGATACAATAGTCATTAACAAATCGATCACTTTGGCAAGTGGCAGAGGAATACACGAAAAATGTGGTGCTCTTATAAAAACCGATGCTTACGGTCTTGTAAATGCTACTACAAGTCCTAGTCAATGGGTAAACAACAGTTATTCATCTCATCTTCCAATTTTGGTTATCCAATCTTCTGGAGTACGAATTACAGGAATTCGATTTCAAGGGCCTTATGGAAATATAGAAAGTAACAGAGCCAGATTAAAAGTTAAAAAAGGGATAAACATCGCTAATGCATCCGAAAATGTAGTTATCGATAATTGCGAACTTTATGATTTTCCGTATTATGCCATAGGTGTAGAAAAAAATGTAAATAATAAAATCATCATAAAGCACAATCATTTTCACAACAATAGACAAAGTGATTATGGATATGGAGTTGCTATAGGTGGAGAAGCTGCTTTTTCTCTGGTAACGCATAATATTTTTGATAAAAACAGGCACGATATTACCTGTAGCGGACACAAAGGAAGTGGTTATGAGTTCTCATATAATGAAATACGAGGAAATAATGTTCATCCTAATATAGATGTACACGGTGGACAAGATTTTGGCGGCGAAGGAGACTCCTATAAAATAGCAGGTTCCTTTTTTTATGTACATCATAATACTTTTATAAATAGCCCACAAACAGCACGAAATATTTTAATTCGGGGTATTCCTGAAATCATGTTCTTAGCAGAAAAAAACAAATTTGTATATGATAACATGGGAGATGTATTTGCTATTGATGCAAGCAGATTGGCTGATGGCACTAATGTTTTTGCTTTTAATAATTCTTATGGCGGATATGTAAAAGGTCATATTTTTCCAGAAAACTATCATCACAATGTTTCAGATATCACTTATTTACCTATGATGAACACAGGAGCTAGTATTTTAAATATGATGCAAGTTGGATGCGGTGATTTTGATGGAAATGGAAGATCCGAAATTTTTGTAAACAGAAATAACAGGTGGTATACCATAAATTATCCGAAACCAGAAACAATGCATATCAGAGCAGAATTCGATAAGTATAAATGGGTCGACCTGGGTGGTTCTGGTTATCAACCAAATAATTTGAAAATAGCCGATTTTAACGGAGATGGCAAAACCGATATTTTTTCTACTACAGGTAATGATTGGCAAATAGCATATTCTCCAATAGTTGGATGGGAAAAAGTTAACTACTCACCATCTTATAACCTTACAAACCTAAAATTTGGTGATTTTGATGGAGATGGTAAAACCGATACTTTTAAATCTAATGGTACAAATTGGTCTATCTCTAAAGGAGCAAAAACAACCTGGATCGAGATAGGGTCATCTGATTATGACCTAAGTCAATTACTAACAGGAAATTTCAATAGTAATATAACAACAGATGTATTTGTATCTAACGAAGTGAAATGGTTTTACGCAGACTATACTTCTGGAAATAATTGGCAGGTGTTAAATACTAGTAGCGAAAAAAGAGAAAACTTATTTTCTGCAGATCTTGATAATAATGGGGAAACAGATATATACAGAAAATTTGGTAATGGATATAAAGTATCAAAAGGCGGAAAAAGCAATTGGGAAATATTTAGTTTGGAATAAACACTTTATAAATTTGGGATTACCTTGGATATGGTAAAAACGTATAGTTTTAGTTGCCAGCATTTTAACATGCCGGTAACTAGAGTTAATCCCCTCCTATAATTTCTATTTGCATCATATCAATATGTTCGTCTAAAAGAATTTGGCAGGCCAATCTACTGTTGGGATAATAGTCTAATTGATTTTTTAATATATTCTCTTCTAGTCCTTCAAAAAATTGCATTGTAGTATTAGATGAATGTACCCGAATATGACAGGTACCACATAGTCCTCTACCCTTACAATCTCCTATTTCATCATGTAGCCTGTTTACTAATAACTCCATAAGGTTACGATACTCAAATTTTTTAAACTCTAAAAGATGAGCTTCCCCAATAGTATCTATGACATTTATCGTATACATTATATTTGATTATGCCTGCAAATTACGATTAGGAGTTTACTTTACCTTATGATTTAACTCATAAAACAAGCAGAAGAATATCATTAGTTTTGTTGTATAAAAAACAATTACTATGCAATTAACCTCATTACTCAAGGATCTTACCTACGGGGATACAAAACCTGTCATCACCAAATTAATAGAAAATGATGCGACCAAAGAAATTAGGATCGTTTTTAAAAAAGGACAGGAAATGAAAAGTCATAAAACCCCATTCCCTATTACTGTTTCTATTTTTGAAGGTGAAATTAATTTTGGAGTCGACAATACCGAACATATGCTTAAAAAAGGAGATCTAATTTCTCTGGAGCCTAGCATCATGCATAATTTAATCGCATTAGAGGATAGTATTGTTCGGCTTTCGCTTTCTAAAAATGATTCTATAGAGAGGGTACAAAAAGTAACCGATCAATAAACTTTAAATAGAAGTGAAAACAAAAAACAGTCACTATAATGTGACTGTTTTCTTCTTTCGTTATGTTTTATAACTTGTAAATCTAAGCTGGAAACATGATTACAATCATGCCTTATTGTAGTTCTAAAATTGCACGCTCCAGAACTTCATCTTTTGTCAAATCACTCCAATCTATCAAGGCTTCAATATCTGGTGGAACTCCATTTTCGTAATCAGGATTCTTATCTAATGTTAATGCTTGTGTAATAGAGAATCTATAGGTCCAACCATTAGGCAATTGTCCGCCATTGGGTAGGCCAAGTCCCCCGCCTGTAGTATCCCCAATAAGTGTAATATTTGGAAGCGCTTTGGTCGCAAGTGAGAAAAATGAACCGGCACTATATGTTCCCCGATCTACTAATACGACAATCTTATTTTTATATCGTATTCCACTATATGGAGAGACATATACCGGCTCTGCTGCAGAAAAATCATTTCGCCCTGGGCCACTTTTTATTCTAGAATAGTTAACCAGTGTTTTGCGCTCTACAAAACGGCTTAAAATTGCAAAAATATCGGTTACAGCTCCTCCTCCGTTTTCTCGCATATCTAAGATTAATCCTTTTGTATTTTTATATCTGTTTAGAACAAAATTTAGGTTATCGGCATCTACAGTACCAGGAAAAGAGGGAAACCGTACGTATCCTATTTCTTTATTGTCAAGAAAATTATGCAAAAATGGCCCTGTAACATAATAGTCCCGATTTAAATAGTGGTCCTCGATGATACGCCAGTCAAAATTATCCTGCCCCAGGTAATCTACTCTAAAAGTAGAGACATTAAAGTTAGATATTAGATTCGTATGATCATCTCTTAATTCTGTTAACATTCCTCCCAATACGTTAAATAGGGAATCCTCACTCATTCCATCATAAATTTTGGCAGCATATTCAGATTTTACAACATCCCAATCAATATTTTTTACATCAAAATAGGAATATTTTTCATTGCATTCGTTCCATAGATATTCAAAATTATCTTTTGGATTTGTAGAGGCCAGGTCGTTTTCAAAAAGTGCTTTCTCACAAGAGATAAGAGATAGACTTATTAATAATATACTATATAACTTTCTCATTACTTATTATTGGTATTAAATAGAAAAGTGAGTTTTAAAAGATGGGCAGACATCTCGAATTTATCAAAATCTCCCCCTGTTTTATACGCATCCCATACATACGAAAATCGTAATGCATTTTTGTTCTGAAGCGAAATTGTATAGTCTAAAGAACTATTCACCCTAAACCCAGAAAATATATCGAACTCATACTCATCAAATATATTTGCTTCGTTTAACAAGCCAGATTGCCCATTATACACATATCCATTTCGAAATGAGCTATTAACCAATCCGACATTTAGCCTAAATGCCAAATTCCTTGTTCTTTTCTTTAGTTTATATTTAATAAATAAGAATTTTTTACTCTTTTCTTCTTTACGGCTTATATCTTTTTCGATTTTAACAGAGCCAAATAGAGTTGGAATAATTTCGACTCCTACTCCGTTATTACCAAATCCTTCATTCGTTCTAAAATTAGTAGTGGTATTAAATAATCCACCCACTTTTACATTTAACTTAGGAGAACTAAGCATGTTTAACCTGTATAACCTAGAATAGAACAAGGATACACTATGTAGCTTACTACTTTGGGAATGGCTATTAAAGTTATTGTGGAACTGCCCAAAAAGGTAGGATGCTCCAATTTCGGATTCTCTTTCTATATCAGCTTTAGTATATGATAGCACTATGTTTCTTGGTGTACCTTTATAAAAAAGTGGAGAGGTTGCAAAATCTCTAAAAGATGATTTCCCTAGTCCCGCTGTAAACCCTATATAAGCAGGTCTGTTTTTTCTTTTTTCTTTCTTAGAAAGCTCTGGATTTTCTGTTTGTGAAATACCTGCTACCGACATAAACAGTAACAGCACAATGACAATTCTATTTTTTCTTATCATTTAGGCGTTAGTTTTAATTTTTAATGATGTAATGATATGAATGTATGTTGTTCATCTAATGACAACCGGAAAAACAATAGGTTGCATCTTTTTCTAAATCTTTTCTTAAATCTGTCTTTATTTTGGTTTAGATAAGTATTCATAGTTCTTACATATCTAATACAGAGAGAGATCCAGAGGGTACTTCGTAAGTACCCTCCCCCTACTGAAGAAGTCCCCCTCCCCCTGTGCAAACACAGGCCAATCCTATATAAAACAGAGGCGGCACCTCTGTTGAACACAAGTGCTACCTCTGTTTTTAGTACCCCCACCCCTCTAATGGAAGTACCCCTAACCGAGATCACAGCGGACTATACCCACTACCATAAGTACCCCCTGTAGCATGTATATCATTAACATACCTACTTCTATAAGTACCTACCCCCACTTGTATAAGTGGGGTCTCGCCCTGTTTTACCTGTTTTATCCTAAAAATGGCTTTACAAACTATTAATTCATCCTAGTAGTAGTAGTTGATAGTGATCAGTTTTTTTGTATGCTAATCTGGTAGTTCACTTTTATATAAAAAAACAGTTACATTACTGTAACTGTTTTATATTTTGTTATGTTTCACGGATTGCAAATCCGCGCTATCGGGTTTGCAAATCTGTGTCATCGAGAAACACCTTATCATTTCGAAAATAAGAAAAGTTCTAAGTTTTGAAGTTTTGCATTAGATAATGGCTTAATTTGATCAAAATACTTCCGTTTAAACAAATTTTTAATACTTCTAATTATTAACTCTTTTTTAACTTCTTCTACTATTATCATATTGGGTTCTGAGGAGAAAACACCGTAAACTTCTATTTCTGTTTCAAAATCTTGTTTTAAACGTATTATATCATAAAAGTTCAAGTTAAAATATTCTTCTTTAACTTTGACATAAATATCTCCTCTAAAACCTCTATGTATTGAATCAATTTCTCTGGACTCAGTATCATCTAAACAAAAAACCTCTAGCTTTTTCATATTTAATTTTTCTTTATTAAAAAATGAACACGATGGTACGGATTTGCAATCCGTGTTTTTAAAACTTCAAAATAAATTTAAAACAACAATTTCTATACACCTCCATTTAAGTGATCAAACTCGTTTATTTATACTCCGAGTGATAGGGGTTTCAGTCAAAATTTAATTAGTATACTCTATATCAACAACAACCCAATTTTCTTCTCGGTTTTCTAAAGAATAAACAATTTCTTTTACTTGAGATTCTTTGTTAATTTTAGCAAATATAACTTCTGCTTTTGATTGTTTGACTACTTCACTAATTCTATAATTAAAATACTTAAAATGATTCGTGAATTTCTTATCATTTCCTAGGTTATAAAAAAGCGTAACCATTTCTTTCCATTGTTTTTCCACATCACGAAGTTCAGGAGATTTTTCAAAAACTTTATCTAAATCAATATATTTCTTTGCCTCTTCGAAGTTTAATACTGCTTCAGCAGATTTTAATTTAATAACTGAAACTAAAGGTGTTTCTTTCATATTTTTATTTTGACTATTACATCCTATATGTAATGCTAATAAAAAAATTACTATAAGGTTTTTCATAATTTAATTTTTTGAGAAATATTCTAAAAACACGATAACGCGGATTTGCAATCCGTGTTTTTAAAACTTTAAAATAAATTTAAAACAACAATTTCTATACACCATACCTCTCTATTAAAATGATCAAACTTGTTTATTTATACTTCTATTACTTTTGTTTTAGACAATGTATCATGCCAGCCCGAACCGTCACCCAAAAACGAAAATGCATTAAAAGGAATATACCTGCATAGACTACGTACTAATATGGTTTGTATATCAGGATTATTTCCATACTCATCAACTACTTTTGTTCCCGTAATCAACTTACCAATGGTTCTACCTGTGGTAATTTCAAAAAAAGAATAATAAATCATTCCTAATATAAAACCTAATCCATAGTCTATAATTCGGCTATCTGTTTCTAAAATCGATAGCATAGATGGAAAAATAAAGGCTACAACAACACCAAACATAAAACCAAATACCAAAATACATATAGAATCCAGGATATAGTTGGTAAATCTTTTTCCCTGACTCGCTTCTTTACCCGCTACTGTTCTTGTTATCGCAAGTTGCTTTTCTTTTTCTGCAAGTATCGGGTCTTCTTCAAATGTAGTGCAGGTATTTTCAAAATTTGCAATTGCATCGGTTAATCTGCAAACTATACCTTGTTTTGAATCAAATTTTTGATTTGTACAGATTTTACAAAATTGTAAATGTTCTTGTCTGGTCATAACGGTATCTAATTATTGTTTGATGCTACAATAATACGTCCCGCCAGTTTCATTTTTCGGAACTGAACAATTATTAATAATTTATGATAATAAAAAAACAGTCATTTATGATATGACTGTTTTTGTATTTTGGTATGTTTCACGGATTGCAAATCCGTGCCATTGGGTATAATCTCACTTTGCGTTATAGCACCATCTTTGTTAGCATCTTTATAAGACAATCGTATGTTTCCTAAGTGATCTTTAAACTGATATACATAACCCAAGAGGTTTATGCATAAAAAAACCTCTATCTCTAAGAAAAAACTAAAAGATAATCTTACGAATCTAATTTCTTGGTAACTATATCGCATAAAAACAGCTACAAACCATAGGCCTGTAACTGTTTATTATATGTATTACTCATTTACCTCTATGAAGTCACAGAAATTCGCAGAGTAATCGCTCTTTGGAGAGCGAGTAAATCATCGAAATTAGTCACTTCAATTACATCATTTCTCTCTTTAAATGATTCTTTAAGAGTAATATTATTTTCTGTTTTACTAAAAACACCTATTAATTTATATTTTATTTTTCCGGTGTCTAATAAGTTTTCTAAATACTTTAATTGTTGTGCAGTTCTAGGAAAACCTAATAGTATATAATTTTCAATAATGTTTTCAACAAACTGTTCCAAAATTAGATTGCAAATATCTTCATCCTTTATAGGCTTACCAGATAATATATCATTGTTAATTGAAGTCCATAAATCGCTTTTATTTGACACATTATTTCTTATCAATTCAGAAAAATAAATAATTTTATAACCTTCAAATAAATTGTTCAATTTATTATATAATGATTTTGAAGGAGTTGAAACTACTGAAATTATATTCATAATATTTTAAATTATTTTGTAAAATCAAGACTAACAACCCCCGCTCCCGCTAGCGTCTCGCTAGTGACACTACAGTTTTAGATAACCCAAAAAATATCAATCTCTACATGGTATAGTCATCCTAATAATTTTTTATACTACTATATTTACAATACACCATAGCGAAACTAAACACATATAACCAGATGTATTATGAAATATTATAATTCCTGCTCATCTTGCCAAAATACAATAGTACAGTTTCAAAAAATGAAACTAGAATATTTTAACTAAATAAAAAAACCAGCTACATCCCTGTAAACTGGTTTTATCATTTATTTACTCTTATCACTTACTTATGTCTAGCACAGAAAACATTTCTGCGCTATCATATCCGATCGATCGGGTTCTTATCATTTATATATTCTTATCCTTAAAGCTTTGACGCCACTAGCGAGACGCTAGCGGGAGCGGGGGACCCATTACCCATTACCGCCATTACCCTTGCATTAATAGTTTCCTGCAAAATATTTTTTCTTCTTTTTAGCATGATATCTTCTATACAAACCTAGAAAAATTAAAATGCAAGTAAATATTGGTATCGGATAACCAAATAGCCAAAATTCACTCCATCCTACAAGAATAATATCTAAAATTACACCTAAAATAATAAAGTTGTATAACCCATGAGTTGATTTGAATCCATAATTATATATCATGTATTTACCTGAAGGAAATATAAATTTTGTGTAATTTTCTATACTTTCGAACTTATTAAACTCTAAATTTTTGTTGAAAATTAATTCGTAATAATCAAAAATCTGCTGTCTTAATTCTTTAGGTCTTTTTTTATTCTTCATATTTGTTAGCATATCTGTAATATTTAGTAAAGAATAAAAATGAATACTCTTTTTAATTGAATTGGCATCATCCATTTCATTTAACAGGTTAATGAGCTTGTTTTTTTGAGCAATTAAAGTTTCTTCATTCATAATTTTTGCGCTAGTCAAACATACCTGCTCCTCCGCGTACTACTTTATTAAATACCTTAGGCCCTTTAAAGAACAAATGTTTTGAAAGATCTATATCCTTAAGCTTTTTAGGGTTCAGTAGGGTTCTATATATCTGCTTATTGAAAAGTAACCTTCGGATAGGTTTCGGAGCATTTTTTAAATAATAAGAGCCTAAAGAGGTCATAGATGATTGAAAATATACATTTCCATAAGCATTTACATAAGTATATGCATATGTACTGTAAGCCTGATAAGTAGCATATCCACTAGAAGCTGCATTTCCAATAGCACCGTAACTAGCATAACTTCCTATAATAGATCCACCAGCTACTCCTGTCAAAGTTCCACCAATAGCATAAGATGTATATTGCATCACATCATAACCTAGTTCTCCGGGTTTCCAATTTTTCCAACCAGCAGCGAAGTTTTCTCCAAATCCTCTAGCATCTATGGAATTTTTTCTATGAGCAAGTGGTATATAGGTGTCTCCCCATTTCGTTTTATATTGAGAAAATACGTCATCATAACCTCCAGAAAAACCATATCGACCTTTATAACTACTTAATCCTCCACTATAGTCAGATTCTCCTCCGTAGTCAGCATTTCTAGAACCATTAATAACTACAGTGTCTAATTCAATAGGATTATTCGGATTTGCAACACCATCACAACCACTAGGACAACCACTATTCCCGCTACTTTTTCCTGCCTCTCCAGATGCAAATACATTTCCTGGAAGATTTCCAAATGTGTCATAAGGGTTAATTCCTTGTTGGTAGAGATCATGCGGTGAGGAATCAGCTCCACTAGGATCAGCCCAAAAGACAGGATTATTATCAAAAGCATTATAGGTAGACATCGAGTGGTGAGTAACAGGATCAATAGCAGTCCATCTTGCGATGGTAGGATCGTACTTGCGTAAATCCATCTCATAGAGATTCAAGTCTAAACTCTCAGTAAGCTCTATACCATTAAACCCATAATTATGATTTCTCCCTCGTAGTGTAGTATTATATCCAGAATGAGTCATCCCAAAAGGATAATAATTCTTCTCCTGTACAATCTCACTTTGCGTTATAGTACCATTCTTATCGGCATCTTTGTATGATAATCTGATGTTTCCTAAATGGTCTTTGTATTGGTATACATATTTATACCCATCGGCTTCATGTTCTACAATCCCTTCTGTATGGTTAAAGAACTCTAAAACTCCATTCTTATACACATAATTACCAGCATACTCTGTTGTTGATGAACTTCCTTCTGTTGTAATCTTTTTTAGTTTTACCCCAGTGGCGTCGTAAATATAAGTAATATTTCCGGTATGAGAAGCATTATTTACAGTTACTGTTTTTGGTAAGTTTAAATGATTATAGGTAATGCTTGTGATCCCTTTGTTTTGATCTATAATCATGTTTCCATTGGCATCATAGGTATAATCATCATTGGTATTGGTGCCATCTTTAAAACCAAAAGTTGTATTTCCGGTATCAGTCACTCTTAAGAGTTTATTACCACTATCATAGGTGTATGCTAGCATATCTATATCCCCAAAAGAATTAGCTGCAGTATTTAAATGCCCCTTTCGATTTAAAGAGAGGATATTACCAACTCTATCGTAGGTGATACCACTTACATCATAATGACCACTAGTACTGCGTCCTTGAGTAATTCGATTTAGATGATCATACTGATATCCATAGGCACGTTTGGTATTGTCATTTGCTGTTTTCCAAGTGGTTTCACTAATATTACCATTGTACAAAGCCGTTGCTCCCAGGTTTTCTGTAGTGGTGTTATAATTGATCTTAAAAGCAAACAGTTTGTTACCAAGAGCTATATCAGGATCATTGATTTTAGTCAACCATCCCCTTACATTATAGGTATAATCAACTTCTTGTAATCCTCCTCCAACTTCTTTAGAAATTAATTGCCCTAACTTATCATAAGTATTAGATACAATCAATTCTCCCGGGAATTCCTCATTCTGGATCTTAGCAAAGAAAGAAGTACTAGCCGTAGCTGCAAAATGAAATCCATTAGATAGGGTAATGGTATTACCTGCTACAGTAGTTGTGGTCTGAGTGATTGGTTGTGATAAGGTTACTGCTGGTGTAATCCCAGTATTACCCGTACAATTTACCCCAGAGGCGTCTTCTATACATTGTCGTTGGGTGAGCATTCTACCCATATGATCGTAGGTAAAACTATCTATGGTTATAATGGGTGCGTTATTTCCCTTAGTATGCGTCGTTTTAGTTTGTTTCACTTTACCTGTAAAATCAAGATCATTTTCTGTAATATTGATAGTACTAAGATACTCATTTTTACTAGCTACATAGATAGGTCGTGCTTTTTTATCATACCAGGTAATGGTAGTAATCCAATCATAGGTGTCTAACACTCGTACCTTGTTTCCTGTAGGTAGTGTCTTGGTTTGATCTGATATAGTCTCACCATATACCGTACCGGGATTGGTTAATCCGGCAAGATCAAACCCATAATCATCATAATAGTTGATGGTATATAGCTCCAGATTTGTTTTTGGAAATGCTGTATTGCTGTAATAGATGGTAGCACCATCGATCTGGGCG
>NZ_JACB01000041.1 GCF_000520975.1 Aquimarina megaterium XH134 | reverse complement strand
GTATTGACAGCTTGTTGTATAACTTTTCTTTCTCGGTTATCGGTGAATTTACCAGTATAGGTAACCCGACCAAAGGCATCATATTTGGTAAAGAGCCAGGCATTGCTTGCTTTTAGATTCGCATCCTGGGTTAAGATCGGTTGATCTAGCTTGTTATAGACAATATACTCTTTGTCTTTACCAGGGATTTTCTTTTCAATAAGGCGATTTCTGTAATCGTACTTGTATTGATAACACAATTCGGCAAGCTCATTGTCCGATACACCGTCATTTGTAGTTACTTTTGGTGGGATTACATAGGTTAAATTCCCAAATCGGTCA
>NZ_JACB01000040.1 GCF_000520975.1 Aquimarina megaterium XH134 | reverse complement strand
GCTTCAGATAATTTTAAGTAGTATATAGTTGTTTACTATTATCGTAGCATAAATGTCTAAATCATATAAAATCCTGCCTTCGGGCAGGATTTTATATGATTTAGCCTTGTTTTTATAAACTTTCTCTTATTTCTAAAGAAATAGATTTATTTTAGTGATCTATATGAAAAAATTGTTTGTATTCATTGTATGTTATTTGTTTGTGTTTCTTTCTTGGGGACAGGAAACCAAGCAAGATTCTACTCAAGAAATAGAGATAGATTCTTTATATCGAGAAGATCAGTTTTATATAGGTGTAACATTTAACCTATTACTTAATAGACCAACAGATGTGAGTCAATCTGGTTTTTCTGGGGGACTACATTTAGGATTTATCCGAGATATGCCAATTAATAAAAGGCGTAATATTTCTATAGGTCTTGGACTAGGGTATTCGTTAAACGTGTATAATCAGAATTTGTTTATAGGAGAGGAAGAAAATACTGAGCAGAGTATATTTAGTAGTTTAAAAGGTGTCGATTATAGCACTAATAGATTTACCACACATTTGGTAGAAGCTCCTTTTGAGTTTAGATGGCGTACATCTATTCCTGAAACCCATAAGTTTTATAGAATTTATACAGGTGTTAGAATGGGATACTTGTATTCTTTTAATTCTAATTTTAAACAACCGGGAAACCGAGTGAGACAAGCGAAATTGGATGAATTAAATCGATGGAGGGTAGGAGCAACGTTTACTTTTGGGTGGAACACCTTTAATTTTCATTTCTACTATAGTTTGAATACTCTATTCAATAGTGATGCTACAATTCAGGGAGAATCTGTAGGATTGAATACTGCAAAAATTGGATTGATGTTTTATATTTTATAACCAGAAATTTGCTAAAGTAAGCTGCGGGATTATCCCTATTAGAAACCCTAGGATCAATTCTAGATTACTATGTGCTTTGCAATGTAATCGAGATGTGGCTACCAGCCCGTTAAAAATCATCAGCATGGCTATTAGAATAGTTAAATTAAGTCCAAAATGAATACTTAGTGCCACAGTAAACATCGTGATTCCGCTAATCCCAATCATATGTAAGCTTGCTTTTATGTTAAACAATACCATAAAAATTGCACTTAATGAAGAAAACAGAATTCCTAAAAAGAAAAAATATAACTCTGGATAATGATATACATCAATAACCATTTTGATAACCACTATAAGTAGGATAGATTGTAGTAATAACGGGATTTTTCGTTGTTTTACGTTTTCAAGATGTATTGAGGTAATAGTTCCGGTACTTTTTAATAAAAAGAATAATACAATAGGTATTAGGATGGTAAGAATAATTAGCCCAAAAACTTTGGCTCTAATAATTTCGATTGGAATAAATCTTGGAGCTGTACTAAAATAAATTATGGCACCCAAAAGAGGCATCAATAATGGGTGTAAAATATAAGAAACACTTCTAAGAAAAAAATTCATTAAATTTTCTTTCGTAGTCTGGCAACAGGAATATCTAATTGTTCCCTGTATTTGGCTACAGTTCTTCTGGCTATAGGGTACCCTTTCTCTTTAAGGATTTTAGCAAGCTTTTCATCCGTAAGGGGTTTTTTCTTGTCTTCTTCACCTATAGTTATTTCCAGTATTTTTTTAATTTCTCTGGTAGAGACTTCTTCACCTTGATCATTGGTCATGGACTCAGAAAAGAACTCTTTAATAAGTTTTGTCCCATAAGGAGTATCTACATATTTACTATTTGCTACTCTCGAAACGGTACTTACATCCATAGAGATCTCATCAGCAATGTCTTTTAAAATCATTGGCTTAAGATTTCTTTCGTCTCCACTAAGGAAATAACTTTTTTGATAGTGCATTATTGCACTCATAGTAATAAAAAGTGTCTGTTGTCTTTGTTTTACTGCTTCGATAAACCATTTTGCTGCATCTAATTTTTGTTTGATAAATAACACAGCATCTTTTTGGGATTTAGATTTTTCTTTACTGGCTTTATATCCCTGAAGCATATTGTTGTATTCTCTGGATACATGAAGTTCTGGGGCATTACGACCGTTTAGTGTTAATTCGAGTTCTCCATCTACAATTCTAATTGTAAAGTCGGGAACCACATGTTCGATCAAACGGTTGTTTCCAGCATAAGCTCCTCCTGGTTTAGGGTTAAGATGTTCAATTTCATCAATAGCTTCTTTTAACTGTTCCTCAGTAATGTCAAATTTTAATAAAAGTTTGTCATAATGCTTTTTGCTAAAATGATCAAAAGCTTTTTTGAGGATTTCTGAAGCTAATTTTATAGGGATAGTAGTTTCTTTTCTATCCAGTTGAATCCAGAGACATTCTTGTAAATTACGAGCACCAACACCCGCTGGATCTAGTTGGTGAACAATTTGTAAGATGTTTTCTATTTTTTCTTCGGTAGTATATACATTTTGAGTAAAGGCCAAATCGTCTAAAATATCTGACAAAGATCTTCTTATATAACCACTTTCATCAACGCTACCGACAAGAAATTCGGCTATTTCTCTTTCTTCATCATTAAATCGATACGTATTTAGCTGGTTAACCAAATGCTGATGAAATGATGTTCCAGAGGCGTAGGGAACACTTTTTTCTTCATCATCAGCACTATAATTATTAGAACTTAATCTGTAACTAGGAATCTCATCATCACTAAGATATTCATCAACATTAATATCTGCTTCTATCTTTTCGGTTCCATAATCCTCTTCTGCAGAGTTTTCATTGCTAAACGCATCTTCAAATTCATCCGCTTTATCTTTTCCACTATCAAGAGCAGGATTTTCTTCCATTTCTTGCTTCAAACGTTGTTCGAATGCTTGCGTAGGAAGTTGAATCAACTTCATGAGTTGAATCTGCTGTGGAGAAAGTTTTTGAGAAAGCTTAAAATTTAATTGTTGTTTTAGCATAAAAATTATCAATGTTCTTCTACTCACAAAAATAAACAAAAAACACTGTTTTTAAAGAAGTATAAGAAGGTTAGTTTATTTACAAAAAATGCTATAAAACCATAATTGCAATGATTTTATTTTTGGCTGTAATCAATAAACGGGCCAAAAGTAGTTATAATATGTAATAAACTAGTTTTTTTTAAGACATAAACCAAACAATGTCGATTGTTTAATGATAATATATAAAATGGTTTTGTCTCATTGAGATAGAATTGAGGGATAAAATATGTACGCCTCTTTTAAATGTTTTTTATTCCAGTGTACAGAAATCCAAGAGAGAGGGCGTACATAGAGCAAACATTAAGGAACGAATAACTTACTTTTAATAGCGTAAATAACCAAACCTGTTCTGTTTTTAAGGTTTAGTTTTTCAAAAATAGAATCTCGGTATCCTTCAATCGTTTTTGGGCTTAAACACATGTCATTTGCAATTTCTTTATATGTTTTTTCTGTACATGCATGTTTAATAAACTCTACTTCTCGATCTTTGAGTACTACATTATTTTCTTCTTTTGGGTTTAAAGAGCCCAGTAGTAAATTGGTAACATCTTTTGTGTGATAAAAACCTGTTTCCTGTACCTGGATAAGCGCATTTTCTAAAATGCTTTTTTCGGTATCTTTTAAAAGATATCCTTTTGCACCTGCTCTAAGCATTTTAAGAATTGTATTTTCATCTTCTTCTACAGATAGTGCTAACACCTTAACTTGCGGGTATTGTTCTTTTAATGCTGCTGTGGTTTCAATCCCATTCATGATTGGCATGTTGATATCCATGAGCACAATATCCGGGATGTTTTTAGGATCTTTAAATCGGGTAAGTAATTCTTTACCGTTTTTACAGATATATAGAATTTTAAATTTGGCAAACCCATTAACCAATCCAGATAATGCCTGGGATAGTAAAATATGGTCTTCTACAATTACTACTGAGTATTTCATGATTGACAATACTTATTATTTGTGTGAATAGTTTTCTGTACAAAGTTAATTAACTTCGTTGTCTAATGCCATCGAACTTTCTTTTTTATAAGGATAAGTTAGTGTTATTGCTGTTCCTTTTCCTTTTTGCGATGTTATTTGTACAACGGCATCGATTAATTTCCCTCTGTTTTGCATGTTACTTAATCCTATCCCTCTTTTGGTTGGACATTCTATCTGATCAAAACCAACACCATTATCTTTTGCATGAATTACCAATTTATCGGTACCATAGTGTACATCAACATCTAGATTTGAAGCTTTAGAATGTTTGATAGTATTGGTAAAGAATTCTTGTAATATCCTAAAGATAATAATCTCTGCCTTATCATCCAGCACATCTATTTCTTCATTACTGGTAATTGCAGCTTTAATAAACTGCATACGATTAAATCGTTCTATTTCTAATGTTATAGCTTCTGTAAGGCTTAAGCTTTTTATAGTATCTGGGTTGATCAATTTTGATAATGATCGCAGTTCTGTAAGACTTTTGGTTATAGTCTCGGTAACCTCTTCTAGTTTCTTAGGATCATCCTGAGCCACATTCACCTGTATTTTGGCCAGCGTGAGTAGCTGGCCAATATTATCGTGTAACTCCCAGCTAATGTTACGCAATGTCTCTTCTCTAATCTCGATCTGAGTTTCTGCAATAGCTTTTTCAAACTTTTTTTCTGCTTCTTTTTGTTGTAGCAAGAGACTATTCTTCCTTTTTTGAAAAATTAAAAAGAGAGAAATCATAATTACAATAATAACTACAAGTATTATACTTGCTATTAGTATAGCTGTTTCTTGTCGCTCCATATAAAACCTATAATATAACAGGTGTAATTTAGTACTATTAACACATAAAAAAGTGAAAACAAGATGGTTATAGATTCTTTTTCAACATAATATTTGATTGCTATCCTAAAAGGGATATTTCCTACATAAAAAATGAGAAGGCCTATACTAATCCAAAAAAAAAGATTTTTCTTAATGTACAAAATACGTTTGCTATTTAATATTTCAATAAAATATAAAGTAGTTTGTAGAATAAATAAAAGTGAAGCTGTAATAAATGGAATAGATTGAAAATCAGTTATATAATTTTCGTAAAACCCTCCGATTATGAATGATAATATGTAAATAGTGATAAATACATAAATTGCTTTTTTCTTTTTAGAATCTCTTAGTATTTTAAAATATAAAGATGATAAATATATAAAGCTTAAAAAAAAGTAAATATTGAATAAAATACCATTCGTTTTTATTTCAAAAAATTCTCTTAATACATAGGCAGAATAATCACATATTACAGTTATCCATAAATAGATTAAGAAATTTCTTAATACAGAATCTTTATATTTATAAAAATATATAGTGCCAACTATAGAACATAGAAGCCCCATAAATAGTGTCGAGAAATCTCTAAGAAATGTAAAAAAATCTATACTCATTATGTTATTTAGCTTTAGTTCTAATGAATGTTATATGGTGGAGGGCTTTGTTGACCACCTCCATTTTTTCCTTGACTTTCGTAATGATCATCTGCAAAAAGGTTTAAAAATGAAAAGATAGAAGCTTTATTTTTTTGAGCTTTTCTTTTTTCTATTCCAATAATATCTTTTAAAAATACAGGAGTTACATTACTTCCATCTCTTTCGAGTGCATATGCAAGGGAGATTTTTTTTCCTCCGATTATAGTATCTATAGTAGGGTTAAAAAACAACATTTGTCTTCCTTTGTTTTTATCAGGTTTATCATTCTTGTATTTTCCATAATAGAATCGTAGTCCAGAGATTCTAATATCGGCCTCTACGGAGTTTTTTTCTATAAAGTGGAAATAGTTTTTTAAATCCTGATAGTTGAATGTTATCGATCTGACTGCTTCAAAATCAGGAATTATTTTTTTGATTGAATCTTCAATATGATGGGCGCGCTCATCATAATTATAATATAGTTCTCCCATTTCTTTAGTCTCAAGCATATCCATTGGGGATCCATTAGGAGGATAAGGCTCTTCTTGATTTTTTGATCTTTCACATGTGCTGATCAAAAAAGTAAGTATTGCAGTAATAATAATAACAATGGGGTATCCGATAAAGTTAGTTTTTTTGTCCATTTTTTTGGTTTATTAAGATGTTTGTTAATGTTTCGGCCCCCTGCCGAAAATAGATTAGTTAAATCTTTTGATTTGCATTAATGTGTTTCCCAGAATTAAAAATACTATTATTCTGTAGTTTTAAAAAAGTAAAGGCAGGTTTTGTTAAAATAAAATCACGATAAACCTTTGATAATAAACGATTTTGAGGTTGTTATCTAGGTTTTGAAGTATATGTAAATATTAAAAAAAGGGGGATTTACCCCTTTTTAAAAAAGGGATTCGACTCTTTTGTAGCGTTAAAATTCTTCTTGTAAGTACATATAGAGGATATACTCTGTATAATAAACGAACACAAATTTTATAAAAGAATTCTAGAATATTTTTTTTAACGTTGTTTTTATCGAGAATACCTATCAGAAACTGTTTTTCTATGAATTAAAAACCCGATTATAAAACAGCTATTCATAATAATGGTAAAAATGCTATTTAGAATAAACAGCGTAGAGAAATTATTATGGTTGGCATAATAATCCCGTACAATACGAAAAGGCATTTTTCCTACATAATAAATCAATAACCCAACACTAATCCAAAACAAGAAATCTTTAGTGCTTTCCTGAATTTGCTCTGATTTTAATAATTCTGCATAGTAAAAAATGATAGAGGTCATTAATAAAAATGCGCCTAGAAGAAATGGGATGCTTTGTAATTGAACTAGATAATTTTCATAGAATCCACTTATAAAAAGAGTAACTAAATAAAGTACCATAAAATACTTGATAAAACGTTTACTGGTTTTTTCTTTGATATACTGGTGGTACATAAAAAAAAGAAATAAGAATGTAAGCGTAGTAGATATATTATATACTATTAAGTTGTTAGAATTAGGAAACCAATGTCTTGTGTTATATCCGATAATATCGTTGATAAAAATATAAATCAGAAAAATCGAAAACCATTTTAATACACCTTTGATCTTATAATTAAACAAAAAAAACACCCCAGTAAGTGCAGCAATGCATTCGCTGCCAAAAGCGATTTTTCTCAATACTATTAGGAGTTCGATTTTAGTGACCATATTCTGGAGGAGTTGCTCCTAAATCATTGGCAATGAGACTAAATTTATCATTATCATTTCTTGTTTGTGACAAAGATATATGATCTGTTTTATTACGGTTTCGTCTTAAATGACTAAACCCATTGTTTTTATCTAATAATTCTACTTTACCATCATTGTTAAGCGTGTATCCTATATGCAAAATATGATTGTCGTATTTTTTTTCTAAGGTAGGAGCAATAAAGATGGTTTGATGCTTTGCGTTTCTATCATTCCCAGTAGAGGAGACATATGTATCGGGATATAATGCGAAGTAGAAACGTAATCCGGTTGTTTTTACACCTGCTTTTTGTGATAACTCATCGACATATGATAAATAGTTACGTAATTCAGAAATTTCATAAAACATAGACCGTGTAGGGTTAAAAGAACCATCGTTTGTAGCAGAATTAACAACTTCGCTAATTAAATCGGCTCTATCATCATAGGCTTTATATATTCTTTGCGCTTGCTCAAAACTAATGATATTTTTTGGCCTACTTCGATTCGATTTTTCTTGACCTAGTTTTTCTTCTAAATCTTTTACTTTTGTTTCTAAGGTTTCAATTTTTCTTAGATATTCTTCTTCTCCAAAAATTTCTATAGTTGAGTCTTGTTGGCAGGAATGTAAAAAGAATAAGCTGGTAGTTAATGCTAGGAATAAGGCATACCATGTACTGCCGTTCGTTGGTTTTTTCATGACGATTACTTTTGGTTAAAAATTATTATTTTCCAATGTAAGAGTCTTCGTATTTGGTTTTAAGAATACTCATGATATTGAAAGTCTATTTTAGATATTATATTGATATATAGGGAAATATCTAAAATAGACCTTCAAAAATACAACTATTATCTGATTATGAAATTATTCCTTGTGATGTGTAGAAAAATAAATTACTCTGTATGGAGAAGAGAACAGAATAACAAGTTTTATTTTTGCAATATAAGTTCCATTTTGATATTACTACGTTGATAGGGAGGGTGATCTTCCATAGGAATTTCTTTAAAACCATATTTGCCATAAATATAGATCGCATTTTCTAAAATTCTATTGGAGTATAGAAGTAGTTTTTTCCAACCTTGAGTTGCAGAAAATTCAATACAAAATTCTAGTAATTGCTGCCCTATTTTTTGACCTTGAAATTTCGGAGAAACAGCCATTTTGCCTAATTCATAAATACCTTCTTCAATTTTGATTAGCGAAAAAGTACCGGCTATGATATTATTTGATTTTGCAAAAAAAATAAACCCGCCTTGATTGATAATGGTATCCTCGCATTGTTCTAATAACGCTGCGTCATGTGGTTCTACTACAAAATATTTCTCTAGCCATTCTATATTAAGAGCTGCGAAGTCTTTTGCATATTTTGGGTCAAAAGGAATGATAGAAGTGTTCATTTCGATGTTAATACTTTAAGATTTATGATTTGCCTTACGATTTCAATATTAATGGGTAAGGTCATTATTATATTCTGGATTAAACCAAGCCATATGAATAGGAGTTTCTATACTATGATCGAGATTCTTGATTTTTTGATGGTGTTTTCCTTCATTTATGAATCCTAGTTTTTCATAAAATTGAACGGTATTTGTATTATTCTCCCGTACAAATAATTCAACACGAAGGATGTGAGGATATGATGTTTTGATTTTGGTTAAAAAGCTGGTGAAAAGTAATTTTCCGAGACCTTGCCCCTGAAATTTTGGATTAACGACAATGGTAAGATCTGTTAATATATGTCTGAATGCAGAAATAGGAACACGATATGCATGAATTTCTGCGATGATTTGATGCTCATATTCTGGATGAGGAATTGCCAATATCAAACCATCAGATACGCTTTTATGTACAAAATCTTGTATGTAATCTAGAGTGATTTCGCTAGATACTCGTATGATCCTACCAGATTGTTCACCAATTTTTTTGTAAAGCTGATAAATATTCTGAATGTCTGATATTTGTACTGGTCTTACTATATGCATTATGAGGTGTATTTTTCGAGTATTTGTTGATGTAATGGTTTTTCTCTGAGTTTACTTTCGAAATGAGTAATATGATCTGCAAGATTTGAAGAAGAGAAGGTTGTTAATGTTGTTACTTCCTGATCAATTACTTTCCATAACGGAATCATGATTTGGTAGGTCTCATTACCTTTTTTTGTTAACTGAAATAGCTTTTTTCTTTTATCGGTTGTATCGATTTTATATTCGACCAATCCTTTTTCCATTAGCTTTTTTAGTGCTTGGGTGATTGCAGGTTGTGTATATAGTAGCTTTTCCTGTATATCTGTGGTTGTGGTATGGCCTTGATCTATTATGATTTTAAAAATGGGAAATAAATATGGGTCAAAATCAATATTACAAGAAGTGTATACAATTTGGATTTCTTTCATTACAAATTCGCTTAGTCGTTTTAGCCTGGATCCTAAACCCAGTTCGGCATATTCTTGTAATTTATCTTTCATAAGTATTTATATAAGTGCTTATGTAAATATATAAAATATTTTTTAAATACTAAAATAGTAGGAGGTAGTATGACATTTATAGACTTCGAAAAATTATATTCTGATCTATGGTTTCTTTAACTTTTAAACATTTCATCAGAAGGTAATGAGCATTCGGGAATATCTAATTTCCTAGTAGTGTTATATCCATTTTTATCTACTGTTAATAACCAGTAATCTTTAAAAACAGATCTATAACAAACCTCAATTGTTATCTTTTCTCGATGATTATACAGCCAACGTGCTAAGTTTGGATCATGTATAAGTCGTAACCAATAATAATTTTCATTTGCAGATAAAACAGTATTGTAAACAGTTTTATTAGAAATAGATGTGCTAATAGAATCCGGAACATTTATTTTGTCAAATAAATCTCCCCAACTACTGGTATAGACGCTATCATAAGTAACTCGAACTCCTTCGACAAGCGCGGGACCAGTACCTTTATTATGTATTTTAATCTTTAAAGATTCTAATTTTTTATCGATCCAATTGAGATCTGTCTCGATCGACAGTCTTGGCCATGCATTAGCTTTGGTTTGTTCTAGTAGAATTTCTGTTTGATCGCTCATAATACTAGCCTGCCTCATATACACAAAAAGAGCAGAAAAACTAGCAATAAGTACTCCAATAGCTATAATTAAATTCGGATCTATCTTTTTTTTCATTTTCAATAAGGCTTATTATATACCTGGAGCAATATAAGAAATTCGCAATACTTCATTAACTCCAGGGTGTAATATGTCTTTATTGTTAAGGAACTCTAGAAATGCGTAGTACGGCATTTAATACTTAGAGAAATTGATAATTTGTTCAGAATATTCGCCTAATAAAAGTCCGATAGAATTTAATGATCCTTCGAGTTCATTAAGATCCAGATTAGCTATCTGTAACGTATCCCTAAAAATTACTTTATCACCAGTTTCATCTAGTACAAAAGCACCGTGTATAATATCTCTATTTTTTTGTAATAGACTACGGTATACGACTTCATTTTTATTTTTGATAGTGCAGATATGCTGTTCCATTATTAAAATGGGTGGTGCAACCCCAAGAATCATATTTTTAATTCCTTCGGCTTCTTTGCTGATCATAATAATACCTTCCCTATTGTTTTCATGGGTAATATCATATTTAAGTTGTAGTAAATATTTTTTTACTACCTGATAATGATCTTGCATTAGATGGTTTTTTGATAAATGAATAATTATGTATGACTGATTTTCTTTAGTGTATCAATATTACAAAAAGTAGCACAAATTTTCTGCAATATCTTTGGCTAAATTAACGAGATAAAAAATAAGAGTGATCATGGGTATGAATGATTTAAATTAATAATTAGATGTTGTGCTAAAATTTTTAGTATAATCCTCAGTGTTTCTTAGGAAAAGAATAAAATTGTGAAGTATTTCTACTAAAATTAGCTTTTTAATAGAATATTAGCTAATATTGTTAGTGTAAATGTACAATTATTTTTTATAATTGCAAATAAAATTAGCAAAAATGTCTTTTTTCGGAAAAAACATAAAAAAAATACGTGGAGTAAAAGGTTTAAGTCAACAAGCTTTTGCTGAGCTTTTTGATCTAAAAAGAGGCACATTAGGCGCATATGAAGAGGGTAGAAGTGAACCAAAAATAGAAACAATTATTAAAATTGCTAATCATTTTAGCATTGCAATAGATGATTTATTAACAAACGAACTTACTGTAAATCAACTTCTGAAGTTTAAAGGTGACCTTACTACCTATGCAGAAGATGTGAAACGAGAAAAATTTGCAATCGTTCCGTGTATAACAGAAAGTACAGCTAATGATTATATTACTTTATATAACACAGAGGGGTTTATTAAAGAATTACCAACCATGCAATTACCAGTAAACCCAACTAAAGAGTTTAGAGGATATACTGTAAGTAATCTCGAGATGACATCACATGATAAAGGTTTTTATCCAAAGGATGTTGTAATAGGAGAAAAGGTTCCCCCAACAGTGATTAAAAAATTAAATAATGGTACACTGGTTTTTGTAGTTGTCGAGAATAAACTAATCTTTAGAAGATTGTATGTTTTAAAAGGAAATGCAGTACTAAGGGCCGATCATAAAAACATTGAAGATTCATCATTTCCTATATCAGACATTAAAGAACTGTGGAGAGTGCGGTATGCATTTTTTAGACGTATACCAGAATTTGGTGACCTGGTTGAAGATAAATTGTTGTTGATAGAGCAGGAACTATTACGAATGAAAGAGAAGCTTAAATAGTTAGTCGTATAATTTGTTTGAATCTGAAAACCTTCTAAATATTCTTTTATTTTTTTTAAATAAACATCTACCATATGTTTTAATTCATAAGAAGAATATTTTAATTTACTTTGAAATTTGCCAGGTGTAATCTAATTAATTCATTGAATATCAATTAAGTTATGTATTGTATTTGATATTTAAATTTGGTATCTTGATCTATCCCATGTTATGATGAGCGATAAAACAATCTCTTATCTTAATACCTATCCTACAAAAATAGCTAACAATGTTAGTGTTGTTTGTTAATTTATGCTCTGCATTATATTGGCAAAAACAATGTTTTCTATATCTAAATTAATCCAATACTGTTATCGCTATTGATGATACTATTTAAACAGTACATATAATATAGTAAAGATTGAGAGAGTCTGGTGAAGTTTTTTTCCAACATAAAATTGAAGATTGGCTAGCTACGACATACCAGATGTGACAAGAATTTAAAATGTATTTTATGGAGAAGTATGGTATTTCTTGAATAAATACAGCACATCATTTAGTAGTTTTATAAGAGGAGATAATAGTTTAATAGATTTTATATATTGAATGTTTAAAATCAATAACATTTTTTTATCATAAATTTGAGAAAGCATAAGAACAAATAATCATCTAATAAAATCTACAGCAAATGGAAAATAAAAACCTCAAGAGTACAGAATCTCACGGTTCAAATCATAATGGTATGAGTGAGTGTCCTTTTATGAATGGTACACTTAAGCAAGGTGCGGGCACAGGAACTTCTAATCGCGATTGGTGGCCAAATCAATTGAACTTAAATATTCTTCGTCAACATTCTTTATTATCCAATCCTATGGGTGAAGAATTTGATTACAGTAAAGAGTTTAAAACTCTTGATCTTAAAGCCGTAAAGAAAGATCTTTTTGAGCTTATGACTGATTCTCAAGAGTGGTGGCCAGCCGATTATGGTCATTATGGCCCTCTTTTTGTTCGTATGGCATGGCATAGTGCTGGTACTTATCGAATTGCTGATGGTCGAGGTGGTGCAGGTTCGGGAACCCAGCGTTTTGCACCATTAAACAGTTGGCCAGATAATGTTAATCTGGATAAAGCCCGTTTATTATTATGGCCAATTAAACAGAAATATGGTAAGAAAATTTCCTGGGCAGATCTTATGATTCTTACAGGTAATTGTGCTTTAGAATCTATGGGTTTCAAAACTTTTGGTTTTGGAGGAGGACGTGAGGATGTTTGGGAGCCTGAACAAGATATTTATTGGGGTGCCGAGACCGAATGGTTAGGTGATAAACGTTACACAGGTGACCGAGAGTTAGAGAATCCTCTGGGGGCGGTCCAGATGGGATTGATCTATGTAAATCCCGAAGGGCCAAATGGAAATCCTGATCCAATTGCCGCAGCTCATGACATTCGAGAAACTTTTGGCCGCATGGCGATGAATGACGAAGAAACAGTTGCCCTTATTGCAGGTGGGCATACGTTTGGTAAAACCCATGGCGCTGCTGATCCAGATAAATATGTAGAAAGAGAACCGGCCGCAGCAGGTATTGAGGAACAAAATTTGGGTTGGAAAAATAACTTTGGAAGTGGTAATGCAGGAGATACTATATCCAGCGGATTAGAAGGAGCATGGACCAGTACTCCCACAAAGTGGAGTAATAACTTTTTCTGGAATTTGTTTGGTTATGAATGGGAATTGACCAAGAGCCCTGCAGGTGCACATCAATGGATACCAACACATGGAGCAGGTGCTGATAGTGTACCAGATGCACATGACTCTTCTAAACGTCATGCGCCAATTATGCTTACCACAGACCTTGCTTTACGAATGGATCCTGCTTACGAGAAAATTTCAAGACGTTTTTATGAAAACCCCGATGAATTTGCAGATGCGTTTGCTCGTGCATGGTATAAATTAACACATCGTGATATGGGACCTATTGCAAGATATCTAGGTCCAGAAGTACCTAAAGAGGAATTAATTTGGCAAGATCCGATCCCAAAAGTTACAGATGCATTAATAGATGATCAGGATATTGCCAGTTTAAAAAGCAAGATACTTTCTTCGGGACTATCTGTTTCTCAATTAGTATCTACTGCCTGGGCTTCAGCATCCACATTCCGTGGTTCTGATAAACGTGGTGGCGCAAATGGCGCGCGTATTCGTCTTACACCACAAAAGAATTGGGAAGTGAATAATCCGACTCAGTTAGCCAATGTATTAGAGACTTTAGAAAGTATTCAACAAGAATTTAATGGTTCAACATCTGGAGATAAGAAAGTTTCATTAGCAGATTTGATAGTTCTGGGTGGAGCTACAGGAGTAGAGGAGGCAGCAAAGAATGCAGGACACAAGATTACAGTACCTTTTTCACCAGGGAGAGCAGATGCTTCACAGGAGCAAACCGATGTAGAATCGTTCTCTGTTCTAGAACCTTTTGCCGATGGATTTCGTAACTATAAGAAAACAAAGTCTTCTATCTCTGCAGAAGAAATGTTGATAGACAGAGCTCAGCTATTAACATTAACAGTACCCGAGATGACAATACTTATTGGTGGCCTTCGAGTGTTGAATACGAATTTTGATCAATCTCAACATGGAGTTTTTACTCAGCGTCCCGAAGTGCTTACAAATGATTTCTTTGTCAACTTACTTGATTTAAGCACTACCTGGAAAGCAACTTCTGATGCTCAAGAAGTATTTGAAGGATGTGACCGTACTACAGGAGAAATAAAATGGACAGGTACCCGAGCAGACCTTATATTTGGTTCTAACTCTGAACTACGCGCTCTTGCCGAGGTTTATGCTAGCAAAGATTCTGAAAAGAAATTTGTAGATCAATTTGTTGCAACATGGTGTAAAGTCATGAATCTTGATCGATTCGATTAAATATATTAAACTGTAAAAAGATTAAAACAACAGGTGGTTTGTTGTAAAACCACCTGTTTGATTCACTAGTTAGGTGACAAAAAATATAGAATCGTACTAGTCACTAATATTTTTGAAATTTTCTTAATACTGTAAAGAGAGGTTTCGATGCTATATTTTAATCATGATTAATAGATATGTAATACATTATGAAAGATATTTTTAATTTCATTCGATCAGAAGAATTAGGAGACGTAAAAGCACTTTTAAGTAGTAACCCTGAGGTTGTGAACTCAAAAGACTCCAGGGGTTCTACGCCATTGCTACTAGCATCTTATTATGGTTTCGAAGATATAACTAAAGAAATTCTAAAATACTCCCCAGATATTGATATAAAAGATGGTGCTGGAAATACAGCACTAATGGGAGTTTGTTTTAAAGGACATTACAATATTGCAAAATTACTTATAGCATCTGGAGCAGATGTAAATCAAAAAAATGTTAATGAGGCTACTGCACTAATTTATGCAGCGACTTTTGGGCAAAAAGAAATTATTAGATTATTAGTAGAAAACGGAGCAGATATTTCTGCTAGAGATAACCGTGGATGTACTGCAGAAATGCATGCAAAAAACCAAGGTTTAGAGATTGCTGGATTATTTAAGCTTACGCAGTGAAGAGGAACAACGATATAAAAAGTATAAAATCGGTAAATATTAGATCTATTGATTTTAAAAGACAATTGTTAATGTCCTCTGCTATGGTAGCTGTTTTTGAGTCTTTCTTAAAAGAAAGTATCGGAAATGAGGTATTAGTAATAAACACTAATATAGGAATGGAGGTATATTATTTTTCTGATAATGACTATAGTAGATTTATTAGAGAAAGTATCTTATTATACACACTTACTCAAATAGATCACAAAAGGCTTAAATTTAAAAATAATCAAAATAGAGAAGAAGTATATCAAAGTTTTTGTCAGGCATTAATTACATTTTCTCAATACCCTCAAATCTTCTTGGCATACGCCAAAAAGTTCATTCATCTTAAAGCAAAAAACAAATCAAGTAGATTTGTGATTCCTATTTTAAACAGTTTTTTTGAAGAAGTACTCAAGGTACTTTCAAAGACAGGTAAAATACCGCATTACGAAAAGATAAAAAAAGCAAAAAACAAATCTCATAAATCCGATCTGGATAAAAGTATTATTGAAAATTTAATTTCTGAAATTTTATTAAAGAAGCATTCTAATTAGTTCTGTTTTAGAATTGAAGTTATTTTGGTTGCATATTTTAAAAGTATCAATACTATAAATATACGCACAATTGATAACAATCATACGCCTCTAATTTTCTTGTTTCTATAGCTAAATCGATAGTGGTATATCATATTTTGAGATTTAGCTGTAAGAAAATGCTATTTTATTGAGATAATGTTTTAATTATTAGACCATGAACAGGGGAAAAACCCCCTTAAAATTACCTGATTAACATTAACATTTGTAGTATTAAACTTTCATTTTTAGGTGAAAAAATGTTAAAATTTCAATGAAAACACCTATTTATCGCCGAAATACATAGTGTTTTGGTGATTACGTAAATATATTACGTTTTTCCCGTATTCGAATATTGAGAATCTGTACTACCTTTATAATGAATTGATTACGAAAAGTTATATCAGTTCAAGAGTAAAAGTAAATTCGTCAAAATGTAAAATAATCTTCTATTGCCCCAGAAGAATGTTTAACACGGTTTAAAAGATTAAAGATCAAAGAAAAGATCTCTCTTTTAAAATACCAATACTTCTATTACCCCAGAAGTATCCCAAATCTTAAAAATAATGACGAAAATTACTAAACCTACACCAAACAGTACTATATTTAATAGTATACTTCAGATTAAGAATCTTTTTAATAATTTCTTTTCTAAGATTTTAGTTAATGAAAATGATACTAAAGGTACTTTTAAAACAATATATCAGCGATTACTTTTTATAATATCTATCCCTCTTTTATTATCATGTAGTACTGGTGATGACCTAGACGCTGTCGGCATTGAGCCAGAGTTTTCGGCACCAGAGAAGATTGTAAAAGTTAATATTATTTATGTAGAATCTTCAGAAACTTTAGATAAATCATCATATACACTTAACGAAGCGGAGTTTATAAATTATTTGAATGGAGAATATTTTCACAGATTTGGAATTGGATTAGAATTAGGCGAATCTAAAAGCTTAGTTAATGAAGAGCTTTATGATCTTAGAGATAATGAGGGTTCAGAACCTAGTACATTTTTGATGCAATCTCGAGAATCTTATGATAAAAGTAAAGTAAACATATATATAGTTAAAAGATGTAATATTCTAGGCATCGCAGGGATTGGGAGAGATCAAAGAGTATTGATAACAGATGAAAACCTATTTACTTCGACTGCTCCACATGAAATAGGTCATGCGTTAGGTTTATTTCATAGTCACGAAGCAGAAAATATTATGAATACTGTAAATAAAGATTCTAGACATAATTTTAATGAAACTCAAGAAAAGAAAATAAAGAAACGAATTGATGAAATTAACCTGAATAGTTAAACTAAGCAATTCATAGTTTGATTATAATGAATGATAAAATATATTGTCGATAACAATAAATTCAGATACTGACCATACATAAATAAACCTGTAATTTTTACTAGCAACTTCTTCTTAGCCAGATATAAAAAGGATTTTCATCCTTAAAAATAATAACTGTTTTTTAATAATGGTATAGCGCTAGTGATGAAATTGATTAAGGAAAAACAAAATTTTTAAAGATAAAAAAGAGCTAATGTACAATTCAGTACATTAGCAGTACAGTTCAATTCATTTAGTTTTTTATATAGAACATAGTGTTCCACCTTTGCATTAATAAAATCAATCAATCAATTAATCAAAAAACGAACAGTTATGAATCTAATATCAAGGATTATTGTCGCAAACCTGTTTAAGGTAATACTGTTAATTCTTTCTCTACTCTTTATATCAAATATTAATGCCCAGTCCTATGCCGTAAATTATAATAAAGGCAAAACCACTATTAAGGTTCAGAATGGCATGTTTGATAATTTCTCGATAAATTATGAAGGAGAGATCACACTATCGAATGATGATAGAGATGTTATAGGTATTTCTGATGGTGGTTACCTCGAAATAAAAAAATCTGCTTTTGGTAGTAAACGCCGGATTGTAATCGAATCTGAGGGTAATGGAAAGCTTAATAAAAAGTATTTTGTTGGTTCTTCTAAAAAAGATTTTAATTCTGAAGGTAGAAAATGGCTTGGTGAGATTTTGCCAGAAATTGTAAAAACAACAACTTTAGGAGCAAAAGGTAGAGTAGATCGATTCTATAATCAGGGTGGTGCCAATATGGTATTTAACGAAATAAGAACGTTTGAAAGCGATCATGTAAAATCTACATATTTAAAATTAATATTAGAAAAAAAACTATCTCCTAAAGAGATGGAATCATTATTAAGATTAGCGGGAGAAGAAATAAAATCTGATCATTACCTCGCCGAATTGTTAAGATACAAACAACAAAACTTTTTTGCTTCAAACGCTTTAATATCTGCATATATAGAAGCAACAAAAAGTATTGGATCTGATCACTATGCTACAGTGGTATTAAATACGGCTATCGAAGATGGTAACCTTTCTGATGACCAGATAGGTAAACTATTTAAGATAACAGCAGAAATTGATTCTGATCATTATATGTCTCAGGTGCTTATCAATGTAATGAAGAAACGAGAACTAAATGAAACTAATCTTAATCTTTTAATCGAAAACTCTAAGCAAATTGGGTCTGATCATTACAAAGCACAGGTACTAAATAAAGCGTTAGAGCTTCCTGGACTTTCTAGAGGGAATTACAATTCTTTTTTGAACACATTAGAGGATATTCAATCTGATCATTATATCACTACAGTACTTTCTAGACTATTGGATAAGAAATTAAATAGTGGTGAATTAAGTGAATTACTTTCACTGGCAGGAAAATCAGTTGGGTCTGACCACTATTTGGTACAAGTTCTGACTAAGGCCATTAATAAACAAGGTTTGGATGGTGAGAATATGGATGTCTTTATCCAGGCATTATCCAGTGTTAGTTCGGATCATTATGCTTCTGTAGCTCTAATAAAGTTATCGAGGAAAAACCTAAGTAGCAGGCAACTTCTAGAAATTCTTAATAATGCAACGTCTCAAATCAGTTCGGATCATTATTTGTCAGAAACTTTAGTAGCTTTTGCTCCGTCGGTTAATAAATCTGGAGATAATGTAAAAGAAGCGTATCGTAACGCTTGTAAAAATATTTCATCAGAAACGTATTTCGGAAGAGCCCTTCGTGCACTAAAGTAACAATACATATTTCATCCTGCCATTAGTCTTTTATATCTATGTATTATTGACTATTTTGGTAGGATGAAGTCTAGTATAGATCATTATATATACCAACCATCATCAATCGTGAAAAAGTATTTTACTATCATTTTAGTAGGGTTCATTCTGGGATTGCTTACGTATAGTTTTTTGGGATTTACCCAAGAAGAAGATAATACGAAACTACTATGGCTATCAGGATTTCTAGGAGTTATTATTATCTATACCAATACGATCTTCAATGAAATATTTAACAGGTTTATTTCCTGGAAAAAATATACTGGACTTCGTCTTTTAACAGGAGTGTTATCCAATACGATCATTTCCTTTCTGTTCATAAGTCTTGTTTTATATGGGTATGCTTTTATAAAAGAGGCACAAGTTTCTTTTATTGAAGATTATAGTGAAATATTGCTAAAATTGATTATCCTGATATTTTTTGCTTCTCTGGTGTATACTATTATTTATTTTGCAATACACTCTTATTATCAATATGCAAAAGGTCAAATAGTAGCATTACAATTAGAACGAAAACAAACCGAATTACAATTAACAGCATTAAAATCACAATTAAGCCCTCACTTTTTATTTAATAGTGTAAACACAATATCTTCTTTGTTGTATAGTGATGTAAAAAAAGCAGAATTATTTATTCGAGAACTAGCCAAATCTTACCAGTATATTTTAAACAAATATGAAAACAAATGGTTAACTGTCGAAGAAGAATTACAATTTGTGAATTCTTACCACTTCTTATTGCGTACACGATTTAATGATCGTATTCATTTAGAAATTACATTACCAGATTGGGTGTTAAAAAGTAAAATCCCACCACTAGCACTTCAAATGTTGATAGAAAATGCTGTAAAACATAATCAAATGACTTCTTCTGAAGTATTAAAAATAGTTATCACCTGCAATGATCATAATATTAACGTGTCAAATAACAAGACCATAAAACCTAAAGTAGTAGATTCTTTTAAAATTGGATTAGGCAATATTAGGTTAAGGTATGATCTCATTTTTAATAAAACTATCGAGGTAATAGATGAGGAACAGTTTACTGTAAAACTTCCTATTATTTTATAAAGTAAGTTTACCTAAAAACGTTAATGTGAATTCAAATAAATACTAAAGTACAAACGAGTGAATAAGTTATTTATACATAATCCAATATTTAGAATCATTAGCCCTCTTTGTAGTGGTGCTCTGGTGTATCTGCTTATTTTACTGGTTAATAATAATGTTACCCAGTTACAAGAAGAATTTCTTGGGCAAGAATTATATGTATGTATTGGTTTAGCCTATCTTATTCAGGAATATTCTAGAATTTCTTTATTTTTTTTTGAAAAGCTAAAATTTCCAAATTCGTTGGTAGGTAAGATTATACTGCAAATCATTATTTCGGTAATTACTTCTATACTTTTAGTTTCTGGATCGATGTTTCTGTATTTTGATTTAGTGCTAGGGTTTACACCTAATAGCTCTGAGCTTATTGTTTTCAATAGTATCTTTTCGGTGATTACAATAATATACCTTTCATTATACCTAAGTCATCAGTTTTTACATAAAATAAACACAGAAATAATGACAAAAGAACTATCTCTGAAAGAGGGGGTAGAACAGGATTTTATTCAATTTAAAAAAGGAATAAATCCTACATTAATGTTTGAAACCTTAGAGTCGCTAATATTGGTCATGAAAAAGGATACTGATAAAGCAGAATTTTTGGTAGATCATTTCTCGGCTGTATACCGATATATCCTTTCCAAAACAATAAAAGAGTTAGTGCCTATTAACGAAGAACTCGATGCTTTGGATCAATTACTACTTTTATTTGAGTATTTGCCATACAGAAAAACGAAATTTATTAAAGAAGAATCCATACATACGTTAGTTGTTCCTGGTAGTCTTTTATCCTGTGCAGAACAGATTATAAGAAGTACAATAGTTTCAAGAGAAACAGAACTTATTGTGACAATGACTCAGGATTCGAAATATGTGTTGTTAAAATATCCACATCAGGAAAAGATTAGTTATACTATGGATTGCAATAGTATCAAAGATATTCAGGATATGTATCGATTCTATACAGATATACCAATTACTATTACCAAAGATGATATGTATACTATAATTTATATACCAAAACTTACTATCGATGAAAGTAGCAATAATTGAAGACGAACCTTTAGCAGCAGAAAAATTAGAACGTTACTTGTTAAAATATGATTCTGATATTAAGGTAATAAGTAAACTGGTTTCAATAGAAGAAGCGGCACTTTGGATAGACTCACATCAGGAAGAAGTAGATCTCTTTTTTATGGATGTTCAACTTATAGATGGACTTAGTTTTGAGATTTTTAATAAAGTTAAAGTGAGTAAACCCGTAATCTTTACTACAGCCTTTGATGAGTTTGCGATTGATGCTTTTAAGGTAAATAGTATAGACTATCTTCTAAAGCCAATATTGTTTACAGATCTTTCAAAAGCATTAAAAAAACTAGAGACATTACGATCTCAGTTTTTGGGAGAGGTTAATGTTAGTCATGCGGTTAAGAATATGACTAGTAGTACATATAAAAATAGGTTTTTGGTTCGCCTGGGAAATCATATTCATTCAGTTAAGAGCGAGGATATTTCCTTTTTCTTTGCAGAAGGACGAGATGCATACCTTGTTGCAGAAAACCGAAAAAAATATATGATAGAATATAAATTAGAAACTCTTGAAGAATTATTGGAGCCCAAAAGTTTTTTTAGAGTAAATCGAACTTTTATTGTCAATATCAATACGATACAGGATGTATTGGTTTATTCTAACAGGCGTTTAAAACTTACTTTAAACCAAAATATAGATAAAGAAGTTATTGTTAGCCGTGAGAAAGTTGCAGATTTTAAACAATGGTTTGAGGGAAATTAAAACACAGAAGAATATAAAACTTCCTCAAAAATGAATTTAAGCCATTATTGAGGAAGTAATCTATATTTGATCTTTATTTATGTAATAAGAAGATTAAAACTCTGCATTAAGAGGTGTTCTTGGATAAGGAATCACATCACGAATATTACCCATCCCTGTTACAAAAAGAACAAGACGCTCAAACCCAAGTCCAAAACCACTATGTGTACACGTACCAAAACGACGAGTATCTAAATACCACCATAATTCTTCTTCAGGAATATTAAGAGCAGCCATCTTTTCTTTAAGTACATCCAAACGCTCTTCACGTTGAGAACCACCCACTATTTCCCCAATACCAGGAAATAAAATATCCATAGCCCTTACCGTTTTTCCATCTTCATTAAGTCGCATATAAAACGATTTAATATCTGCAGGGTAATCAAATAAAATCACAGGACATTTAAAATGTTTTTCGACAAGAAATCTTTCGTGTTCACTCTGTAGGTCAGCGCCCCATCCATCAATAGGAAATTTGAATTTCTTCTTCTTATTGGGTTTAGAATTTTTAAGAATATCAATGGCTTCGGTATAGCTTACTCGTTTAAAATTGTTCTCTAATATAAACTTTAGTTTATCTCGCAATAACATTTCGGCACGTTCTGCCTGAGGTTTTTGTTTATCTTCCTGTACTAGGCGATTTTCTAGAAATTCAAGATCATCCTGGCAGTTATCTAAAATAAACTGGATTACGTATTTAATAAAGTCTTCTGCCAAGTCCATATTGCCATCCAGATCACAGAAAGCGACTTCTGGTTCTACCATCCAGAATTCTGCAAGGTGTCTCGATGTATTTGAGTTTTCTGCCCTAAAAGTAGGTCCAAAAGTATATACCTGACCTAATCCCATTGCATAAGTCTCTGCTTCTAATTGGCCAGAAACCGTTAGGTTTGTTTCACCACCAAAAAAATCTTCTTTATAATCAACCTCACCATTCTCATTTTTCGGAATGTTATTAAGATCCATATTAGTTACTTTAAATGCTTCTCCAGCACCCTCGGCATCACTTTTTGTAATTACTGGTGTATGTACATAGTAAAAATCATTCTTTTGAAAATATTCATGTATTGCAAAAGATAATTTTGAGCGCACTCTCATGATAGCTCCAAAAGTATTGGTGCGAACCCTTAAGTGAGCTTGCTCACGTAATTTTTCTAATGTATGTCGTTTTGGAGATAAAATAGTAAGTTTTAACTCTTCAGGATCAGCATTTCCTTCGATTTCTACATTAGATATCTGGATCTCTACACGTTGCCCTTTTCCTTGACTTTCGATAAGAGTACCTTCTATCGCAACTGCTGCACCAACATTTATTCTGCTTTGTATAGCAGCATCGATTGTATTATCTTCTAAAACACACTGAATATTATTAATAGTTGATCCATCATTAACCGCTATAAAACGATCATTTCTAAAAGAACGAACCCAACCTTTAACAAGTACGGGCTGTAATAATTTATCACTTTGTAGTACCTCTATTACTTTAGTATGTTTCATCTGTTTTTTTTGATATTATTTGTTTTTGGTTTTATAGCCTCCAATACAATTTAGTGAGTATAAAACCAAGGATGTTTAAATTTTGAGGTAGCAAAGATAATTTTTTAATCCGATTGAAGCATAATCTTATGAATTCAAAAAAGGTATAGCAATTAAAATATATTTTGATGCTCTTTTTGATACTGGTGAGTTTATACAATCAAAATACCAAAATCTGACGTTTTTTCGAATTATGATTCTACGTAAAAACCGTAATTAGATATGTTTTTGATTGAAAAACAGACGTATTTGAGAGTTTATTTGATAAATTATTGTAAAAAAAACAAGTTTTCATTTATATTTAAAATACTGCAAATCAGTAGTTTAAATACTGTTTTGTTGGATTTTACTTGTTTAAATAGTGTTAAAGTTTAAGCTGTTTAGGTAAAAAGGGGATTTTTCCCCCCTATTAGGTATTTCAAAATATAAAAAGGGGCAGTATCTTGCATATGCAATTATGACGATTGTGTTTACGTTAAGTTTAGTTCGATAGGTTTTGGGGTAATCTATCTTACAGAAGTCCCGCTAGTTTCTAGCGGGGCTTTTTTTTTGATAATATTATGTGTTTTTTATGTCTTATTTTCTTTATTCTTCCTCACCTTGAGTTTCTTCAAGTTCTTCATCATTAGGAATGATTTTCAGGGTAGGTTCTTTAAGAGTTTTCTTATTTGCAATACTTCGTTCTAATGAAAGTAATAAGGAAGGAAGTAGTAAAAGATTTGCCAGCATAGCAAATAATAAAGTTGTTGATACCAAGCCTCCAAGTGCCTTGGTTCCTCCAAAACTAGATATCATGAATACCGAGAAACCAAAAAATAAAACAGTTGAGGTATAAAACATACTCACTCCTGTTTCTCGTAATGAAGCAAGAACAGATTTTCTAATCCTCCAGTGATTTGATTTTAATTCTTGCCGGTATTTTGCAAGGAAATGTATAGTGTCATCTACAGAAATTCCAAATGCAATACTAAAAACTAATATTGTAGAAGGCTTTATCGGCACACCAAGATATCCCATAAGGCCTGCAGTCATTAGCAATGGTAATAAATTTGGTATAAGTGATATGACAATCATTTTCCAGGATCGAAACATCCAGGCCATAAAAAGAGCAATCAAGATCACCGCAAGACCTAGAGAAAAAGATAAATTCCATACTAGGTATTTAGTTCCTTTCTGAAAAATAAGGGCTTTACCAGTAAAAGAAACGTCATATCTTTCTTTTGGGAAAATTTTCTCTAATTGTGGTTTTAGGGTAGCTTCTATACGCTCCATTTCTTCTGTACCTACATCTTTCATGAAAGTAGTGATCCTAGCGTATTGTCCGGTAGAATCCACGTAACTATTCATTACTCCTACTTTAGATTCAAAACTTTTGGCATACGGCAAAATAAAGTTTCGTTCCTGGCTGGTAGGTATTTGATAATATTTAGGATTTCCATTATAAAAAGCTTGCTTAGAGTATTTAACCAGATTAACAATAGAAATAGGCTTTGACAACTCAGGAGTTTCTTCAAGAAGCTCCTGTAGTTTTTCCATACGTTTTAATGTAGGTAATTTTAATACTCCTTGTTTTCTCTTTGTATCTACTAATATTTCTAATGGCATAACACCATCAAATTCTTCTTCAAAAAACTCTATATCCTTATAAAACCCGGCAGATTTGGGCATGTCTTCTAATAGGCTTCCAGAAACTTTTATAGTATAAATACCAATAATGCTAACGATTAGAATAATAACAGAAGAAAAGTAGATTGTTACTCGTCTGGTTTTTACCATCTTTTCCATCCAATCCATTAGCTTCTCAATCCACCCTTTACCCAGGTGTTTTAAGTGTCTTTCTTTGGGTTGGGGCATATAACTATAAATTATAGTAATGACCAGAAGACAAAGTATAAATAGAGCGATTATATTTAAAGAAGCAACAATACCAAATTCTTTAAGTAATTTACTTTCGGTTAGGGCAAATGTTGCAAATCCTGAAGCAGTAGTTACATTAGTCATTAATGTAGCATTACCCACTTTGGTTATTACCCGTTGAAGAGATTTTGCTTTATTACCATGTTTTTTTATTTCTTGTTGATATTTATTAATTAAGAAAATACAATTAGGAATACCAATTACAATTACTAACGGTGGGATAATAGCCGTAAGTACAGTTATTTCATATTCTAAAAGCCCTAAAATTCCAAAAGCCCACATTACTCCAATAATTACAGCAGTCATGGATATAAAAGTGGCTCTTAAGGATCTAAAAAAGAAAAAGAAAATTAATGAAGTAACCAATAGAGCTGCAAGAATGAAAATTTCTATTTCATCCATTATGTTTTGCGAATTTAAAGTTCTGATATATGGCATACCAGATACTTTTACGTCCATCTTGTACTCGTTTTCAAAAGCTAAAACAGAAGGAAGTAAAACTTCTTCAATAAACTTTTTTCGCTTTTTGGTGTTTACAATATCCTTTTTTAGATATAGTGCGCTTTGGATAGTTTTTGATTTCGTGCTGTATACAAGTCCTTCATAAAATGGTAACTTATTAAATAACTCATTTTCGTATTTGGATACTTGTTTTTCAGTATAGCTAGAATCCTTAATAAAAGGAACTAACTCAAATCGTGCAGGATTATCTTCTTTTTTTAAAGTTTTAAGATCGGCTATAGAAACAACCAGATCAATCTCTTCATATTTTTTAAACGAATTATTAAAATCATTCCACGCTTTTAGCTTTTTAGGAGTAAAAAGTGTACTGTCTTTAACAGCCATTACAATTAGATTGCCTTCTTCACCAAATTTTTGAAGGAATTTTTGATATAATATATTTACCTCGTGATCATCGGGGAGTAGATTCGCCTCTGAGTGAGAAAATTTCATGTTTTTCCACTGAAAACCTAAAAAAACCGTAATTCCTATTATTGCCAGAAATATTACTGCCCTATTGCGAAGTATAATTCCAGCCAGTGCATTCCAAAACCCGAAACTGAATAATTTTGCCATCCTTTATTTTCCTGCTGCAAATGTAAGGATTGGGGAATTATTATTCAGGTATTTCTGAAAAGAAAATGATTTATTGTGTAAAGACTATAGTTTTAAGTAAAAAGTAAACTTACCCGAAATATTATCCTCAAAACGAGGAAGATGGTAGGCGCCATAGCGATAGGCAAAACTAAGCCCAAAACCGGCAAATAATTTGTTGATTTCAAATCCTGATTCTTGATATCCACGTTGCAAAGATGAAAAATTTACCCCTTGATGGTTTTCAAGATTGCTAACATCTCCGATTGCATAGCGAGTTATAAAAACGAGTTCTGGTTTAAACCAATTTGTAATTTTTACAGGCTTAATTCTATGTTTGACCTGTAATGTTGCCAGCCTGTCATTAAAAAATTCACCAAAATACATAGTTTCAAAAGTCCTTCTACCGGCTACAGAAAATCGTTGAAGTACTGTTTCTTTAGTCGGAGCATTAGGATAAGCGTGATACAAATGTGTGAGTGGGATATCTCCAGAAGCGATATCTGCTTCAAATAAAATACTTGTTTTAGATTGATTAATACGGTTAATGATATATTCTGCTTTTAAACCTATTTTGCTATAAGAGAAATTACTATCAAATACACCCTTGAAACCTTGCGTATATTGCGCAGTAATTTTGGGGTACCCATCATGAATTTCTTTATATCGATTGGGTGTTTTTAGAAATTTACTAAACGGACTCCATCTTAACGCTATTGTAGCTTCTGCTGTTTTATATCCCGAAAATAGATTACCGTCATTTAGATATTGATATCCTCCGGTTTGATTTATATTGCTTATAGAAAATTGAGTTTCTGAGAGTAGTTTAGGAAATATCTGCTGCTGCAAACTAGCACTCCAGGTTCTGTGCTTGTAATAGAAATCTATATTTACCAAACGAGGCTCGAATAAAGAATATACTCTTCTGTCTGTAAGATAAAGGAAACTACCTACTTCTCTAATATCATCGGTATAATTAAAATTAAACCATGAGTTTGATTTTTTATTTACTAATAAACCTCCTCCTATACCATATTTGGATTTTGAATCTCTAAATCCGTAAACAAAATATCCTTCTAATCTAAATTGATTAGAGAATTTTGTGTTTGTTAAGCCACCTATTCCTAGTCGTAACCCTTCATAATTATTGTATTTTATGGGATAAGTGAGATCAAAATTGAAAAACCCTACTGGGTAATATCCAATATTAAAACTTTGGATAACATCAATTCTGCGTTCTATGTTTTGTGCTTGTACAATGCTATCTATGACTTGAAACGAGTTTAGATCTTTTTCTGTAATTGCACTGGTACGATATTGATTCCAATAAGATTCAGGTCTATTATTAGCTTCGGGATCTATTCTTATTGTAGCTTGGTTTTGTTTAATATCTTGACTAGTATCTAATTTGATATCAAATAAATCTGTTGTAGAAACTAAAAAATCATTATTTCCAGAAGAACTTTTTTTATCATTCCCTAATCTTCCTACAGAGATTCGGCCTCCAAATAAACTTACTTTTTGTCTTCCATTCCCTGGTCTTATTGTGATTTCCTGTTTGGTTGGGAACCAGCTTTTTTGTTCAGCGAAATATTTAAAACTATGAGTTGCCATCACATTAAGTTCGCCTCGTAGTTCTATAATAGCTTTTTGAATTGCTAATGATTTTGTATCTATATATAATACGCCCTCTAAACTTGCATAATTTTTAGACTTACGGGGTTGAAAAAGAATCACGTAAGCTGGGTTTTTACCCTGTACAGTATCGAGAACCTTATAATAATAATTTCTTAGGGCTCTGTTTGATAATGGTCCTATGTATTTATTGTTAAAAATCGTGTAATCTTCATCATAAAGAGAATTAGATTGTATTTTGATCCCCAGTACATTATAAATGGGCTCTTTAAAACCACTCATTCGAGTTGCTAAAACTGTCTCTTTTTCGCCTGCATTTTTTCTAAATTGGTGTAAACTTATTTTTTCTGAAAGAAAGGAATGAGCTTTGTTAAATAAATGCTCCATATCGACACTTGTAGTGTCCAGAGTATTTAATTGAGCTTGATTATCTTCTGTGATCTTTAGTTTGTTGTAACTTTTATAACTAAAATTACGTAATATCTTTTTTGGATTATTTTTGTTTTTCTTGCTTATGGCTTCAATAATGAGTTGAGCTGCAATGTTTTCGGGGGCATCTAGCTTTACTGTCTCAAGGTTTTCCTCTTTAGTACTAAGTCGTACTTCTATTTTTTCTGAACTTTTGGAAGTAATTAAAATAGTCTTTGTCTGATACCCTAGATAGCTTATAGTTAGATTAACAGGGTAGGTATTACATCGTATAACAAACTCACCCTTAACAGAGGTTAAAGCGTATGAGGAATTACTGGTTTTTACAGTGGCAAATGGCAAGGGTTGATTAGAACTTTCGTCAATGACAATACCGTTAATACTAACTTGAGAAATTAAGACAAAGTGTACAAAAAATAATAAACAAAAAAATTTGTTCTGCATTATACCAAATAGGTTCAAAAAGGCGAAGATACAAAAAAAGCGTTTCTAATGAGAAAACGCTTTATTTATAATTTCTATACATTAAAAAATGTTAAACAGTCATAATTTCTTTTTCTTTATGACTAAGCATTTCATCAACTTTTTTAATGTATGTATCTGTTAATGCTTGAATATCTACTTCAGTGTTTTTTGCCAAATCTTCTGATAGACCTTCTTTTTCTAATTTTTTGATCTCATTATTGGCATTTTTACGATCATTGCGTATACCAACTTTAGAATCTTCTGCTTCAGCTTTTGCTTGTTTCGCAAGATCTTTACGGCGTTCTTCGGTGAGAGGAGGAACACTAATGATAACGCTTTCGCCATTATTCATTGGGTTAAACCCTAAATTAGCTATCTGAATACCTTTCTCAATCTCTGGGATTACAGATTTATCAAAAGGCTGAATTGTAATGGTTCTTGCATCAGGAGTAGTTACATTTCCTACCTGGTTTAACGGAGTAGGAGAGCCATAGTACTCTACCATTACACTGCCTAACATAGCAGGAGATGCTTTACCAGCTCTGATATTGAGTAATTTTTTTTCTAAATGAGTAATTGCTGCTTGCATTGACTCTTTGGTCGAATCTATAATAAAATCTATTTCTTCGTTCATGTTTTAGTTCTTTTCTTCTGACAAATCAAAAAATAAGCCAATATGATTAAAGGTTTACTTGAGTACCTATAGATTCACCAGAAACTACTTTTAGTAAATTCCCGGCTTTATTCATGTCAAACACTATTATAGGTAATTCATTTTCCTGACTTAATGTAAATGCTGTAGTATCCATCACCTTCAGACCTTTTCGTAAAACATCGTCAAATGATATAAAATCAAATTTTGTGGCATCAGCATTTTTTTCTGGATCAGAGGTGTATATTCCATCAACTCTTGTGCCTTTTAGAATAACGTCTGCATTAATTTCTATAGCCCTTAGCACTGCGGCAGAATCAGTAGTGAAATATGGATTTCCTGTTCCTCCACCAAATATTACAACTCTTCCTTTTTCGAGATGACGCATTGCTCTTCGACGTATAAAAGGCTCTGCAACTTCGTTAATCTTTACTGCAGATTGTAATCGAGTAGGTATTTCGGCATCTTCAAGAGCACTCTGTAAGGCCAGTCCATTAATAACGGTTGCAAGCATACCCATATGATCCGCTTGAACTCTATCCATTCCTTTACTGGCACCTGCAACACCTCTAAAAATATTACCTCCACCTATCACAATAGCAACTTGTACGCCTTTTTCTGTAATTTGTTTGATTTCATGGGCATACTCTGCCAGTCTTTTAGGATCAATTCCATATTGACGATCACCCATTAGAGCTTCGCCAGATAATTTAAGTAATATTCTTTTATATTCCATTATGAGATTTAACTGTGGTGCAAATATAACGATATTCTTAATTTAGAAAATAGTTTGGATTATAAAGGTGGATTTTTAAGTTAAATAGTCAAATGTTAAAGTTTAAAAACTATTGAAAAAAGGGTGGTTTTCCCCTATAAGAGGTATTGATTCGTGTTGAATTATGTTATAGGTTTGCATCAAGGAAAACAAAAAAGGTGTTGGGGATGATAAATGTTTTTAGAAAGGAAATTGAACGTTTTTAATATATAAATACGATGTAGGTGTTTGTATTGTATAAGCTAATTGGGGAGTTAGTTTGTATTGGGGGTAAGTTTTGGAAGAAATTCTAAACTTGTAAACGTTGGAAACCAGAAAGAAAATATTTTGAAAATGATGAATAAAAAACCGCTTCTGTTATAGAAGCGGTTTTTATTTTTTTTCAGATACGTCTGAATACTATTTAATTTTTGAATTAACCCAAAGCTACTCTTTCAAAAGCAACTACAGATACATCACCAAGTGTTTTTACATAATCAGCAACACTTTTCTTTTCATCTTTAATGAAATTTTGGTCAAGAAGACATTGCTCCTGATCTAATGTAGTATTATCAGAAATAAATCTTTCTAATTTTCCAGGAAGAATTCTATCCCAGATTTGCTCAGGCTTACCTTCTGCTTTAAGCTCTTCTTTCAATTTTTCTTCTGCTTGCGCAATTATATCATCAGTCAATTGAGATCTTGAAATAAATAAAGGAACATTTTTTAATGTTTTTCCTAATCGACCAAGTTCAATATTCTCTTTTTCGATTGCTGCAATTCTTGCTTGAGTTTCTGAAGCAACATATTCTGGATCAAAATCTTTGTAAGACAATGTGGTTGCTCCCATAGAAGCTACTTGCATAGAGATATCTTTGGCAAGTGTTTCTGCATTATCTATCTCATTTGATAAACCAGTTAGAGCACCGATTTTATTTCCGTGTATATATGATCCTACAAAAGGAGCTTCTAGTACTTTAAAATCTCCGATTTCGATTTTTTCTCCAATAACACCAGTTTGTTCAGTAAGTTTTTCCTGAACAGTCATACCATTAAAATCTGAAGCTAAAAATTCTTCTTTAGAAGAAGTGTTAAGAGCTACTTCTGCTAGTTGTTTTGCTAAAGAAACAAAAGATTCATTTTTTCCTACGAAATCAGTTTCACAATTAAGAGAAACGATTACTCCTTTGTTTTTTGAATCATTAACTTTTGCAATAACTGCACCTTCAGAAGATTCTCTATCTGCTCTTTTATCAGCAATTTTTTGTCCTTTTTCTCTAAGGATCTTGATAGCTTTGTCAAAATCTCCTTCAGCCTCAACAAGGGCTTTTTTGCAGTCCATCATTCCGGCACCTGTAGCTTTACGCAATTTACTTACTTCGGCTGCTGTAATATTTGCCATATCTTTAAATATTAAATGTGTAAAATGTATTGTTTGTATAAAAAACAAGTCGTTTAGTTAGTACTGCAAAAGTAAAGAACCAAACGACTTATCAATTTTATATTAAAGTTAAGTTTTATCGCAGAGACATAAACTTAACTTTGAATTTTAATAGATATACAATCTATTTGTTTATTCTTCCTCTTGCTTTGCAGCTTCGGTTGCTGGAGCTTCTACTGTAGCCTCAACCTTTGCAGGTGTTTCAACTTTTGCTGGAGCTTCAGCTTTTGCTTCCTTTTTAGGAGCTTCTTTTTTAGGAGCTTCTTTTGTTGCTTTTCTTTCGCTTAATCCTTCTATAACAGCATCACTAACATAAGTCATAACTTTGTCTATAGATTTAGAAGCATCATCATTTGCAGGGATTACATACTGTACCTGACGTGGGTCAGAGTTAGTATCAACCATTGCAAAAATAGGAATGTTTAATTTTTGAGCTTCTTTTACCGCTATATGTTCGCGAGTAATATCTACAACAAATAATGCTCCAGGTAGACGAGTCATATCAGAAATAGAACCTAAGTTCTTTTCTAATTTTGCTCTTAAACGATCTACTTGTAAACGTTCTTTTTTAGATAGTGTATTAAAGGTACCGTCTTTCTTCATTCTATCGATAGAAGCCATTTTCTTGACTGCTTTACGAATAGTAACAAAGTTAGTAAGCATACCACCGGGCCATCTTTCTGTAATATATGGCTGATTAGCTTTGCTTGCTTTTTCGGCTACGATTTCTTTAGCTTGTTTTTTAGTCGCAACAAAAAGGATTTTTCTGCCGGACGCTGCTATCTTTTTTAAAGCTTCACTAGCTTCATCAATTTTTGCAGCAGTTTTATATAAGTTAATGATGTGAATACCATTACGCTCCATATAAATATATGGTGCCATATTTGGATCCCATCTTCTTGTAAGGTGACCAAAGTGTACACCTGCATCAAGTAATTCTTTTACTTCGATATTGTTTGCCATTTTTGTAATAGTTTACGTTCTGTTGAATTAGCAATGCCCAAGTGGCTACTTTTTGTATGGCCTTGTGCATTTAGATGCTAAACTAACCCCTCACGAATTGAGGTAACAACAAATACTGTTTTAATAAATTAACGTTTAGAGAACTGGAATTTCTTACGAGCTTTCTTCTGACCGAATTTTTTACGCTCTACCATTCTTGGATCTCTGGTTAACAAACCTTCTGGTTTTAGGATTAATCTGTTTTCTTCGTCTAATTCACATACCGCTCTTGATATTGCTAAACGAACAGCCTCTGCCTGTCCAGTAATCCCTCCACCATATACATTTACGTTTACATCGTATTTGTCCTCGTTACTTGTTAAAGTTAAAGGCTGATTTACTTTGTATTGTAAAGTAGCAGTAGTGAAATACTCATTAAGGTCTTTTTTGTTAACCGTAATTTTTCCAGAACCATCCTTAAGATATACTCTGGCTACAGCCGTTTTTCTACGACCAATTTTGTGAATAACTTCCATTACTTAAATTCGTTTAAGTTAACAGTTTTAGGTTGCTGAGCTTCCTGATTGTGATCTGCTCCTGCATATACCTTTAAATTACGGAATAAAGCTGCACCTAGTTTGTTCTTAGGTAACATTCCTTTTACCGCTTTTTCGATTAAACGCTCTGGATTTTTGTCATACAATTCCTGAGCAGTAAGACTTCTTTGCCCTCCAGGGTATCCAGTGTGACGGATATACGATTTATCAGTCCACTTTTTTCCTGTTAAGTTGATTTTTTCGGCATTGGTAATGATAACATTATCACCGCAATCAACGTGTGGGGTAAAGTTTGGCTTATGTTTTCCTCTTAGTAGTAATGCAACTACAGAAGAAAGACGCCCTAAAGTCTGTCCTTCAGCATCTACATGCAACCATTCTTTTGTAACGGTAGCTTTGTTGGCAGATACTGTTTTGTAACTTAATGTGTCCACACTAATTATTTTTACTTAATTAAACATTCCTTTTCCTATATAAAATAGGGGTGCAAATGTACAATTATATATTTATATAGCAAACAGGTAATAGATATTATTTTTAAAGTATGATGCATTGGTTTTCAGTGATATTGATGTAATAAGGAGTTGTCTTGTTTGTTTTACGCTCCATAATCACCTTCTCCTGTTAATTTTTTACTAAAAAATGGCATAAAGTGTGACAAACTAAAATAATTTCTGTCATCTTAGTTATATCAATCATCAAACTTCTAATCATCATGAAATGTTATACCTATTTATTGGTACTCTTTTTGGTTCCTATTATTTCTACTGCACAAGATTCTACTAGTACAGTTAAAAAACGAATTTACACTACAAAACTACTTAATAATGCCGAAGGATTAACAATAAATGGTTTAATTGATGAACCTGGTTGGGATGTGGTAGAATGGGCTGGTGATTTTATTGAAAATGAGCCTGATGAAAATACACCTCCAAGTCAAAAGACCAAATTCAAGATTGCATATGATCAGAAATTTCTATACGTAGCTTATCGATGTTATGATACCGAGCCAGATAAAATAGAAAAAAGACTATCGAGAAGAGATGGTTTTGCAGGAGATCGTATTACACTTATCTTAGATACATATCACGATAAGAGAACAGCGTTTTCTTTTACTATAACAGCGGCAGGAGTGAAAGGAGATGAGTTCGTTTCGCAAAATGGAGATAATTGGGATAGCAGCTGGAACCCAATATGGTATGCAGCAAGCAATATAGATAATGAAGGGTGGACCGCAGAAATAAAAATACCTTTAAGCCAGGTAAAATTTGGTAAAAGCAAAGAACAGGTATGGGGGCTTCAGGTAAACAGACTGTTTTTTCGAAAAGCTGAGCGATCAGTTTGGCAACGAATCCCTAGAGATGCTCCTGGATTTATAAGTGAATTTGGAGAGTTGCATGGTTTGATTAATATCGAAGCACAAAAACAATTAGAAATCCAGCCATTTGCAGTAACACAATTTGATACGTATCCCGAGGAAAAAGGAAATCCATTTAGAGATGGTCAGGATTTTAAATTGAATGGAGGGTTAGATGCAAAAATCGGAATCACAAATGATCTAACTTTGGATCTAACTGTAAATCCTGATTTTGGCCAGGTCGAAGCTGATCCTGCCGCTATTGCATTAGATGGGTTTCAGATTTTCTTTAGAGAACAACGACCTTTTTTCGTAGAAAATAAAAATATTTTTGATTACCGTTTTGCCAATAACCAGGATAATTTGTTTTATTCTCGTAGAATAGGAAGAAGCCCACAAGGATCAATTTCGGGAATTGATAATGAATTTATTGATAAGCCTACCAATACTACAATTCTTGGAGCTGCAAAATTTAGCGGAAAAACCAAAGATGGATGGTCTATAGGTGTTTTAGAAAGTGTAACTTCTAGAGAGATCGCCAAAATTGAAGATGAAAATGGTAATAAGAGAGAGGCCATTGTAGAGCCTCTAACAAACTATATGGTCGGTAGGGTGCAAAAGGATTTTAATCAACGCAACTCATTTGTTGGAGGAATTATAACGGCTACCAACCGAAATCTTGGAGACACCTTTGATATTGATGAGGATGACCCAAATACAGACGAGACATCGGAAGTAGCAGGAACAAGAGAAAATAATCTTAATCTTCTTCGTAAATCAGCATATACAGCAGGGTTGGATTTTAGACATAACTGGAGAGATAGAAAGTATTTTATCGAAGGTAATATTGTAGCTAGTCACGTAGAAGGTTCTGAAGAATCTATCGAAAAAACCCAGAATTCACTTACGCACCTTTTTCAGAGGGTAGATGCAGATCATGTAGAATTAGATCCCAATAGAACTTCATTAACCGGAACTGGTGGTAAACTTAGAGGAGGGAAATCTGGAGGAGGAAATTGGAGATATGGAGCAGGAGTTTTCTGGCGTTCTCCAGAATTAGAACTGAATGATATTGGTTTTTTACGTCAGGCAGATGATATCAGGCAATTTGCAAATCTTCGTTATCTTTTCTTAAAACCTACCAAGTTTTATAGAAGAGCTAATGTTAGATTTAGTCAATCATCGGCATTTGATTTTGAAGGTAACTATAATCGTATTCAATATGTGTTGGGCGGTAATATAGATTATCAAAATAATTGGTGGACTGAAGTTGAGATGATTCATAAACCTCGTATTTTTACAAATACCGTTCTACGAGGAGGTCCCAGGTGGAGATTTTCTCAAGAAAATATAGGAGTGTTATTTTTTGGATCTGATCAAAGAAAGAAATTTAATTTTACTGTCGGTCATGTGAATTCATGGACAACAGATAATAATTTCTCTTTTAGGCGATATGTATTGAGGCTTAGGTATCAGCCATTTAACTCGTTTAGTATGTCTTTAAACCCAGAGTTTGTAGAGAACCCTAATAAAACACAGTATGTTACAGATGTTGATTTTAATGGTACTCCAAGATATATAACTGCTAAAATCGATCAGAAAACTTTAAGTGCGAGTATACGGTTAAATTATAGTATTAATCCTAATCTTACCATTCAGTATTATGGGCAACCGTTTATATCACGAGGAAGATATACCGATTTTAACTATGTCAATAATGCAGTTGCCAAAAACCTGGATGAGAGAGTAACATTATATGATCAGGATCAAATTTCGTTTGCAGATGATGAGTACTCTATAGATGAGGATAGAGATGGTACTGTGGATTATACTATTAGTAATCCAGATTTCGCATTTGTTCAGTTTCGTTCTAACCTGGTACTACGCTGGGAATATATCCCTGGTTCTGAAATATTTTTGGTTTGGTCGCAAGGTATTACAGGAGATGGAAATCCTTCTGATGATCTCTTTAGAAGTTTAGACAATCAAATTCTGAATCAGCAGCCAGAGAACACATTTTTAATCAAAGCAACATATCGATTTGTATTATAAAGTTTCTGAAAAAGTTTTTATACAATAAATAATATTAGACGTATTTTGCGACTCTATAGAATGTCGTATTATGAAATATTTTTATGCTGTATTTGCTTTGGTTTTTTTGGTGTCTTGCACTACATCAAAACCTAAAGAAAGGGTTGTTGTAATAGATGAGAAACCAGAAGTGTCAAAAAAAGATTCTATATCCTTCTTCTTAGAGCATTACGAGAAGTTTTTTGCTACCAATTTTAATGTTTCAGAATGTCCTGGAGCAGCTGTTGTTGTGGTTAAAGGCGATACTGTTATTTATAAAAAGGGCTTTGGAGTAAAAGAAATTCATACACAAGATTCTGTAGATTTAAATACAGTTTTTAGAATTGCAAGCTTATCAAAAGGTGTAACAGCAGTTTTGGCAGGCAATTTAGTAGATCGTGATGAATTACAATGGGATCAAAATGTTAGAGAATCGGTAAAAACATTTAGTTTAAGAAATAGTGAACAGGCGGATCGACTTAAAGTAAATCATTTATTATCGCATACAACAGGACTTTACCCTTATACATATACTAAGCTTATACAAAAAGGGTGGTCTTTAGAGCAAATTATCAGAAGTTTTAAAAGAAAAGGAGTTGTCTCTAAGGAAGGAGTAGATTATGAATATCAAAATGCAATATTTTCGGTTATTGAAAAAATAATGGAAAATCAAACCGAAAAATCTTTTGAAACCCTTCTTAAAGAGAGAGTGTTTGCTCCGGCAGGGATGCATACAGCATCAAGCACATATGCAGCAATAAGAAAGAATGATAATGTAGCTCTTCCTCATAAATATAATCATTATTCAAAAAAATATAAGGTTACAGAGATTCATAAAAACTATTATAATGTAACTGCTGCAGGAGGGATTAACGCATCAATTTCTGATATGGGGGAGTATTTAAAAGTATTGCTAGGATATCGTCCTGATATTATTTCAAAAGAAAGCCTTAGTGATATTTTTAACCCTATTATTTGTACCAGCAATGAAGATACATATGTTAATTTATGGGATGGGGTAACAGATTCTTATTATGCAATGGGGTGGCGAGTTTTGGATTACAGAGGTAGAAGAATACTATATCATGGGGGTAATGTAAATCAATATAAAACCCAATTGTTAATTGATCCTGATAATGATATAGGTGTTTGTGTATTATTTAACGGCCCCAATCCATTTAATGGGCCGGTGATTCCTACTTTTTTAAATTATTATGATTTTTATAAAGAAATAAGCCAAAATCAACAAGTGAAATGATTTTGGCTTTTGAGCTTTCTTAACTGTTCGATTAATATTTTTAGTGAGCCTCTAACCAGTCTTTACCCAATCCAAGATCTACATCTAATGGAACTTCTAAAGTGTATGCATTTTCCATTTCGGTTTTGATTAAGACTTTGATCTCTTCCAATTCTGGTTTAAAAACATCAAATACCAATTCATCATGCACCTGTAGCAGCATTTTGGTCTTATAGTTTCCTTCTTTTAGTTTTTTATGAATATTGATCATTGCAATCTTGATAATGTCAGCAGCGCTTCCTTGAATAGGAGCATTTACTGCATTTCGTTCGGCTGCACCACGAACAATTGCATTTGCAGAGTTAATGTTTTTTAAATATCGGCGTCTTCCTAAAACCGTTTGTACATAACCATGTTCTCTTGCAAAATCTACCTGTTCACTCATGTAGTTGCGTAGCTTTGGGTATGTTTTATAATAGGTATCGATTAATTCTTTAGCTTCACTTCGTGAAAGACTGGTTTGGTTACTTAATCCAAAAGCCGAAACCCCATAAATAATTCCAAAGTTTACTGTTTTGGCATTACTACGTTGCTCTCTGCTAACCTCTTCTATGGGAACATTAAATACCTTTGCAGCAGTAGAGGCATGGATATCTTCATTATTTTTAAAAGCCTCTATCATGGTCTCTTCTTTACTTAATGCTGCAATGATCCTTAATTCAATTTGAGAATAATCTGCCGCTAGCAGTGTGTATTCTTCATTTCTGGGAACAAATGCTTTTCTTACTTGTCTTCCTCTTTCTGTACGAATAGGAATGTTCTGTAAATTTGGATTATTAGAACTTAGACGTCCGGTAGCTGCTACCGTTTGCATATAATCTGTATGAACACGCCCGGTATTTTCGTCAACCTGTGTTGGCAATGCATCAACATAAGTGCTTTTTAATTTAGACAAACCACGAAAATCCAATATGTTTTGAATAATCTCATGATCTTTTGCAAGATAGGATAATACATCTTCGGCAGTAGAATATTGACCTGTCTTTGTCTTTTTGGGTTTGTCTACCAATTTCATTTTTTCAAATAATATAACACCCAATTGCTTTGGTGAAGCAATGTTAAATTCTTCACCAGCTTCTGTATAGATTTTTTGTTCTAATGTTTTAATATCGCTATCTAGTTCTTCAGAAAGAGATTGTAAAAAACCTTTATCCAGGTTAATTCCTTCGATTTCCATATCGGCCAGAACTCTTAGTAACGGAATTTCAATATCCTTAAATAAAGAGACTGTTTTTGCTTCGGTAAGCTCGGGTGCAAAATGTTCTTTTAGCTGAAAAGTAATATCTGCATCCTCTACAGCGTATTCAGTTTGCTTATCTATTGGTACTTGCCTGAAGGATAGCTGGTTTTTACCTTTTTTGCCAATTAATTCAGTAATAGAAACCGGAGTGTAATTAAGATAAGTTTCTGCAAGTACATCCATATTGTGTCTCATGTCTGGATTGATGAGATAATGAGCTAACATCGTATCAAATAGTGTTCCTTTAACTTCGATATTATATTTTGCCAGAACTTTGATATCATATTTTAGATTTTGACCAATTTTTGTGATATGTTCAGCTTCAAAGAAAGGTCGTAGTTGTTCGATCAATTCTTGTGCTTCGTTACGATCTTCTGGAAAAGGAATGTAAAAACCTTTTCCTGCTTCCCAGGAAAAAGCAATTCCTACCAATTCTGCAATTAGTGGATTAAGACCTGTAGTTTCGGTATCAAAACAAACATGCTCTTGCTTTAATAAATTTTGAAGGAATAATTTCATTGCCATTCCCGGAACAATACTCTGATAGAAATGTTCGGTATTAGCAATAGTTTTTCTACTAGAAAAAGAAACGGCTTCACCAGATTCCTCGGTTTCACCAAATAATGAAAATTGACCAGCTCCGGCCTGTGTTGTTTTCTTTTTTGCAGTAGAATTACCTGTAGCCTGGGCAGATGTATTAGTTCCTTCTTCCGAAAAAATCTTAGTAAATTGATCTGTAAGCCTTCTAAATTCTAATTCTTCAAAAATGGTGTGTACTTTTTGCGCATCAGGTTTTGTGAATTCGTAATCATCGGCATTAAAGGTTACATCACAATCTAAAATAATGGTTGCAAGTTTTTTAGAAAGAAGACCTAATTCTGCATTAGCTTCTACTTTTTCTTTCATTTTACCTTTTAGCTTATCGGTATTGGCTAATAAGCCTTCCATAGAACCGTATTCTGCAAGAAATTTTTTGGCAGTTTTGTCACCAACCCCCGGCAATCCAGGAATATTATCCACAGCATCGCCCATCATACCAAGATAATCAATAACCTGTTCTGGTCGTTCTACCTCAAATCTTTTTTGTACCTCTGGTATTCCCCAGATTTCGATTCCATTTCCCATCCTGGCAGGACGATACATAAAAATATTTTCAGAAACTAATTGTGCATAATCCTTATCAGGAGTAACCATGTATGTTTGATATCCTTCTTTTTCGGCTTGTTTGGCAATGGTACCAATTAAATCATCTGCTTCTACACCTGCTTTTTCTATGATAGGAATGTGCATAGCTTTTAGTATTTCCTGAATTATTGGTACAGCAATTTTAATGGCCTCGGGGGTTTCGTCGCGATTAGCCTTGTATTCAGGAAAAATTTCTAATCGATCTTTACTCCCTTGCTTGTCAAATGCAACAGCCAAATGATCAGGTTTTTCTCTTTTAATAACATCGAATAAAGAATTTACAAAACCTAAAATTGCAGATGTATCCTGCCCTTTTGAGTTAATTCTCGGGTTTTTAATAAGTGCATAGTACCCTCGAAAAATAAGAGCGAAAGCATCCAGAAGAAAAAGACGTTTTTGTGACATGATGTGAGTTAAATTTTTAGAAATGCAATATAAAAAGAAGATTAATCAAATTAGTGTCAAAAACTATAATAAATATAAAAAGAAATGCCGCCAAAAACTGACGGCATTTCGCCCCAAAATAAAATTGATAACAATGTATCAACTGCTATAAATACGATAGTAATTTTTATATATAGTATATGATTTTTTTAAATTGTAATTAAGCCCTAAAAAGGAATATGAAACGAAGTTACAAATAAAAATCTTAGTTCTAAAAGAAATTGTTAAGATTTATGCCTGGTAAAGACATGATTTTAACGCTTTTTGGTCGTAAAATTTATTTATCGTTAATTTTTACTTAAAAAATAGCCGCAAATTAAAAAGGAGGGATAGCTTTGTTTAATAATTAAAATCTTACAACAAATTATGCGTTGGTTAGTCCCTATAATTCTATACATACTTATTGAAACTTATGCATATCAAGCCATTCGTACTATTACCAAAAATCAATGGGTGCAAATAGGATATTTAGTATTGTCATTGCTTATTTTGAGTTATGTGATTTATGTTTTTGCTAACTATGATCGCAGTGTCGGCCCAACCAAATATACATTAAGAGCTAGTGCTCTTTTGTTACTCACTTTGGTGCCTAAATTAATTATGATTTTATTTTTATTTGGCGAAGACATTATTAGAGTTTGTGTAGCGGGATATAATTATCTTACAAACACTTTTTTTGAAGGTACAGCTACTCAATATTTTCCAGACCGTAGAAAATTTATAAGTCAACTGGCACTTGGTGTTGCTGCAATACCTCTTGGGGGATTGCTGCACGGGATTTTTAGAGGGAAATATAATTTTAAGGTGATACGCCATGTGTTGCATTTTGAAGACCTCCCTGCTGCATTTGATGGATTTAGAATTACACAAATTTCAGATATACACTCTGGAAGTTTTGATGATCCGGCCAAAATCGAATATGCAGTGGATTTAATTAATGAACAAGAAACAGATTTATTGTTATTTACCGGAGATATTGTGAATACTGTAGCAGAAGAAATGGATGATTGGATAGATACTTTTAAACGTATTAAAACACCTAAATATGGCAAATACTCTGTTTTAGGAAATCACGATTATGGAGAATATGTTACTTGGAACAGTCAGGAAGAAAAAGATGCAAATTTTGAAGCAATAAAGGAAGTTCATACTAAAATTGATTTTAATCTGTTACTTAATGATAGCACTTTTGTAGAAAAGGATGGTGAACGTATTGCTGTGATAGGGGTAGAGAATTGGGGGCATAACTTTAAGAAAGCTGGTGATTTGAAAAAGGCTTCTGAAAAAGTGACCAAGGAAGATTTTAAAGTATTATTAAGTCATGATCCCTCACATTGGGAATATGAAGTAAAGAAACATTCGAATCATTACCATCTTACATTAAGTGGGCATACCCATGGATTTCAATTTGGGATTGAAATTCCCGGATTCGTACGATGGAGCCCAGTGCAATATGTATATAAACAATGGGCAGGTATGTATGATGAAATGGGAAGGTATCTGAATGTAAATCGAGGTTTTGGATTTCATGCTTTTCCGGGACGAGTTGGTATATGGCCCGAGATTACGGTTATTGAATTGAGAAAAGGATCTAATGGTAAAGGCGCATAATTCAGAAAGTGTTATATTTACAACTGTTTAATGGCCAATTATTAGAGGCCCAAACATAAAAGTTTTTGAACATGTCAAAGTTTGGAGATATAATAGGTATTGAAGTTCCTGTCTTATTAGACTTTTTTACCGAATGGAACGAACCCTCTCTGGCAATGCATCCTGTGTTAAGGGATGTAGCTGCTGCACTTGGAGATAAAGGGAAAGTTATAAAGATTGATGTAGATAAGAATGAAGAGTTGGCTACTGCTTTACGTATTAAAGGGCTTCCTACATTAATGATTTATAAAGAAGGTGAGATGGTTTGGAGACAAAGTGGCGAGCAAGATGCTAATACACTAATCGGTCTCATGAAAGAGTATGTTTAGAACCTAATGGTATCAAAAACATATCCTTTTTTAGAAAAATAGTCTAAGACCTCGGGTAGTACGACTGTAAGGTTTTTTGAAGCTTTTATGCTGTCATGAAAAACAATAATGCTTCCCTGTTGTGCATTTTGGAGCACGTTTTGTAAACATTCTTCTGGTGATATTGTTTGTTCCCAATCTTTTGATAATACATCCCAAAGTATAATGTTATATCCTAACTTTTCTAGTGCTTTAAATTTGGTGCGACTTATTTGCCCATATGGCGGTCTAAATATTTGTTGTATATCTTCCTTAGGTGAATATTCCTGAATTAGATTTTGACAATCTATAATGTTTTGAACGTATATTTCTAGACTGGTTTTCCAGGCTTTTAAGTGATTCATAGTATGATTGCCTATAGCATGGCCCTCTGCTAGAATTTGTCGAAAGACTTCGGGATGTTTTCTAATATTATCACCTATACAAAAAAAAGTTGCTTTGGCATTATATTGATTTAACAGGGTTAAAACAAATTCTGTAACACCTGGTATGGGGCCATCATCAAAAGTTAAATATAACTTCTTTTCATTATTCACATAAAGATCCCAGATATAATTTGGGAAAAGTTGTTTAATAACCTTAGGAGTTTTATTTGGAATTATTTGCACTATGAGTATACTAAAAAAGTGAGCCTTATAAAGGCTCACTTTTAATAATTAGTTTGCTATGCTATCTAAAGAATCTAACGATTTTTCCTGGTTTTGAAACTCTTTAATAAGATCTTCTTCTTGTTGTTTACGTATGGCTTCATCATCATCATATTCTTCATCTTCAGAATAGAGTCGAGCAAACAATCTTAGGTATTTGTTAAACTCATCTGCTTTTTCTTCTATCATTTCCCGATCCTGATTGATTAGCAATAGATCAACTACGCTACGATAACGTTCTACATTAGTTACAATCTCTTCAGCATAACGATATTGATCTTTAAGCTCTAAGCTACCAAAATAGGTGAGCTGCTCCTGGTATTTTTTTGCCAGTTTTATCCATAAATCTCGAGCTTTTTGTTTTTCTCCTATCTCGTAATATCCAGAAATATAAGGCTCTACCAGAGTGTAATATTCATAGTATTCGATTGGCATTTTATCCATTGCCAGATCCAAAATTTCTTTGGCTTTATCTTTTTTATCTTCCTGGATTAAAGCCTCGACAAGTCTTGCTAGATTACTACGATATGTAATTGCATTTTTTCTGGTTTCTGGATCATGATATATATTCGGGTCATTACTATTACCCCAATCCCAGGTAGTTACGTTTTTATACATGAGATCGGTATCTATTCTGCCCATTTCAAAAGGGTTTCGAGGATTTACCTTAGTGCGAATAGGAACTAATTTAAAAGTAACCCCATCTAATTGCAGATAATCTTTCATCCATAAGAAATCATCATCTCCATAACTTCCGCCAGTAAAATAAATAGGTCTTTCCCAATTGTTATTAGCGATAATATCCAGCATCAAAAGACGATTTTTAAATAATAAATCCCCATTAAGATGGATATCAATATAAGGTACAATAAGATCAGCATCTTTTTGAGCCACAATACCATTTCTAAGCACCGCTTCTTTGTCTACGGGAATTCGTATGTGCTTAGTAGGAAATGTATTTACTTTTTTACCACTTTGTAAATCTCCTTTAGTTCGAGGGTCATCTGTTTCTATCCATCTCATCCAGTTTTTGATAAGCATCGTATCAGAAGTTACGGGTTTGTGATAAATAGCATCGTTATTTCCGAATCGATAGAATTCATGAGTTAATTGAGAGGGGATAGGTTTTCCTTCATATGCAGCTTTTTTCATTTGGTCTATATACCAATCTGTTGCAAAAAGGCTTGTGTTTACGGTTCTAACATCTGTACGGTAGCCTTCAATTTCTTGTGCATACCATAGGGCAAATGTGTCATTATCTCCTATGGTAAATAGAATGGCATCTTTTTGGCAAGATTGCAAGTACATTTTTGCCATAGATTGTGCAGTATATCGATTTGAACGATCGTGATCATCCCAGTTTTGTGCTGCTAATAGTACTGGTACGGCCAATAGACAAACCACGGTAACTATAGGAGCGAGTATTTTGGGTTGTACATATTTTTTAAGTAAATCAAACAAAGCATATACACCAAATCCTATCCAGATGGCAAATACATAAAATGACCCTACCAGTGCATAATCTCGCTCTCTTGGTTCAAAAGGTCTTTCATTAAGGTAAATTTTTAGTGCTAAACCTGTAAATAAGAAAAAAATGAGTAATGCCCAGAACTTTTTCTTATCTCTTTGTAGCATAAATACAAAACCAATTAACCCTAGTAGTAAGGGTAAGAAGTAGTAAGTGTTGCGAGCCTTGTTTTTAAGAGCATCACTAGGTAAATTATCTTGAGATCCTAATCGAATTTCATCTATAAATTTAATACCACTAAGCCAATTTCCTTCTAAATCGGTAAGTTTGCCTTGGTTGTCATCTTGTCGTCCAACAAAATTCCACATAAAATAACGCCAGTACATATATCCCATTTGGTAATCAAATAAATATACTACGTTATCCCAAAAAGAGGGTTTTTCTACATTGATATAATTACCAAACGATTGTAGAAATTTACTGTAGTCATCATTATCTAATTTCCCTGTAGCATATTCCCTTCTAAATTGAGTAACAGCATTAAGTAATTCTTCTTCACCTTGATACTCGGGTTTGATTGTAAATTTAATTGGCCCGGTAAACTCCATATAATTAGCAATATGCTCTGTGCTCCACATTCTTGGTAAAATGGCTTTATGCGCATCATCAAGGTTTTGTTTTGCATTTTTCCAATCGTTAACTATAATATATTTCCCGGTTTTAAGATCTTTTTCATATTTCGGTTTGCCATCTTCATATGGATTGTTCTCATCCAAACCTGCATAAATTTCTGTAAATTGAGGTCCATAAAAAAGATGGGTTTCTGGGTATTGTTCTAAGTTATAATATGCCAGAAGCTCTCTTGCGTTATTAGGGTTATTTTCATTAATTACAGTTCCGGCATTTGCTCGTATAGGTAACATAACCCAACTAGAAAATCCTATTAGGATAAACATAACACATAGTAACAATGTGTTTAATTGTGGATAATTTTTTTTACGAGTGTATTTTATGCCAAAATAAAAAGCTGCAGCGATTATTAATCCAGCAATAATGGTTCCTGAATTAAAAGGCATACCTATAGAATTCACAAAAAAAACTTCGGCTGCACCAAAGAATTTAAGTGTAGAAGGTAGTAGGAGTTTAAAAATAAACAATAATATAGCTACAACAACGATATTGGCAACAATGAAATTTTTTATAGTAATTTCTTTGTAATTTTTGAAATAATATAATAGACCTATTGCAGGGATAGAGAGTAATCCCATAAAGTGAACACCAAAAGATAATCCTACAATAAAAGAAATTAATAGTAGCCATTTATTACCTCTAGAGGTATGCATGTCTCGTTCCCATAATAATCCAAGATAGAAAAGAACAGATAAAATACAGGTGGCCATTGCATATACTTCGGCTTCTACAGCATTAAACCAAAAGCTATCTGTAAAGGAAAAGGCGAGAGCCCCTACTATACCACTACCTAGAATAGCCATTGCTTTACCTTGTGTTAATTCTTCATCTTTAACAATTACTTTTTTCACAAGAATGGTAATTGACCAAAACATAAAAAGGATCGTAAGTGCACTAGCAAACGCAGAAGTCATATTCACCATTAATGCAATTTGTGTAGGGTCTGATGCAAAAGCAGAAGCAAAAGCTCCAATCATTTGAAAAAGTGGTGCCCCTGGTGGGTGGCCGACTTGTAGTTTTGAAGAGGTAGCAATGTATTCTCCTGCATCCCAAAAACTAGCAGTGGGTTCTACCGTCATTGCGTAAACGCATAAAGCGATGGTAAAAACAATCCATCCTAATATTTTATTCCACTTGGTAAAGTTGAATGTGCTCATAAGATTTATTCAGTTATATAACGTGTGGCGAATTTAATAATAAAAATACTTTAACCTTAGTTTTTTTAGGAAACGCTTAACAGAAGTTTATATTTTAGACATTTAACAGCAGTTTTATAAATAGATTATTGATTTAGTAGAATAAATTTTAAAAAATGTTTGCAGAGCCAAAAGAAAATTTTAAATTTGCACCCGCAAACACGTATTGGCCTATGGTGTAACTGGCAACACGTCTGGTTTTGGTCCAGAAGAGTCTAGGTTCGAGCCCTAGTAGGCCAACAAAAAAGGAGCAAATTTATTTGCTCCTTTTTTATTTTTAGTAGTAATGGCTATTAAATTTTAAAAGTGAGTACTGGTCTTTTTGCATGATTTACAACGTCTTCCCCTAAGCTTCCGTTAATAAAGTGTGATATTCCTTTTCTGCCATGAGTGCTAATGCCGATCATACCTGCATTGATAGAGTCGGCAAAATTAAGTATTCCTTTTTCTACGGTATTGTCGTTATAGATGTTTAAACTATACCCCTCTATGGCTAGATTAGAGATCATATTATTCATTTTTTCTTCGGTCTCATAAGTGGTTTTAAATCCATTAGCTGTATTTATCCATACTAAATGAAGTTTTGCTTGAATTGATTTAGAAAAATCGTGTGCTGCTAAAAGACATGGTTTATCTTCATCATCAAAATTTGTAGCATATACAAAGTCATTAATTTCAAAAATATCACAATCTTCTTTGATAACTAATACTGGTTTTTTTGATGTTCGCACCACTTTTTCCGCATTAGAGCCTATAAATAATTCTTCAAAACCAGTGGAGCCATGAGACCCCATGATGATGATGTCTATATTGTTTTTGGTGCTCGAATTAATAATCCCATGCAATACGTCTTCAAAATTTACAGTCTCAATGACATCAATATCTTTTAAATAATCCTGATTTAGTACTTCTTCAAATTTTTTATGGGTTTGTTTCATAAAAAAAACGGCCTCTGGTGCAGGTCCTGGTGCTCCAGAAGACATTAAATCTGTAAGATGCATAGGGAGTTCTAAAATATGTAACAGATAGATTTTGGCATTATTTTTTTTCGCTATTTGAGCGGCTACTTTTAGTGCGCTTTCGGCTTGTTTAGAAAAATCTGTTGGAACTAGTATACTTTTAATCATAATACTGCTTTTTTGAAATATGTTATTCGTTTATCACTTTGAATTTAGAACATATTGATGGTTATATGGTTTAAGTAAGAAGCTGTTTGTATAGTATATCTTAAATTTACGAATAAATTCATTCTTAGCGATATTTTGTATATAAGATATTATTACTATCTTTGCACCGTTGAAATTAAAAAACCAGGATGAGGGGACGAGAAGTCCCCTCTTTTTATCTATTTATGTCATTAAAAGACAAAGTTCAGAATTTATTAGAGGGGGCACTTCAAGAAAATCCGTCCTTATTTCTAATTGAAAGTAAAATTCATCCCGACAATAGTATTGAAATTATTATTGATGGTGATAATGGTGTGAAAGTAGAAGATTGTATTGCTGTAAGCAGGGCAATTGAGCACAATTTAGATAGAGAAGAAGAAGACTTCTCTCTTCAGGTGATGTCTTCTGGCGTTTCTGAAGGTCTGAAGCATGTTCGGCAATACAAAAAGAATGTGGGTAGAAAACTTAAGGTAAAAACAACCGAAGAAACGATCGAAGGAGAGCTGATCTCGGCGACCGAAGATGCAGTTGTCTTAACGTGGAAAACACGGGAGCCTAAGCCAGTAGGTAAAGGTAAAGTAACCGTTACTAAAGAAGCTAATATAGCTTATGAAAATATTGTAGAAGCAAAAGTTATGATAACATTTTAATTATAATATATTGATATGGAAAATATCGCATTAATAGAATCATTTTCAGAATTCAAGGATGATAAATTTATAGATCGTGTTACTTTAATGTCGATCTTAGAAGATGTATTTAGAAATGCTCTAAAGAAGAAGTTTGGTAGTGATGACAATTTCGATATCATTATAAATCCTGATAAGGGAGATTTAGAAATTTGGAGAAACCGTATTGTAGTAGGAGATGGAGAGGTTGAAGATGGTAATCAAGAAATATCACTAACTGAAGCACAAAAAATAGAGCCTGATTTTGAGGTAGGTGAAGACGTATCAGAAGAAGTTAAGCTTATAGATTTAGGAAGACGTTCTATATTGGCATTGCGCCAGAATTTGATTTCTAAAATCCATGAACACGACAATACTAATATTTATAAACAGTTTAAAGAATTAGAAGGAGAGATTTATACTGCAGAGGTTCATCATATTCGTCATAGAGCGATTATAATGTTGGATGACGAAGGTAATGAGATTATATTGCCTAAGGATAGACAAATACCTTCTGATTTTTTTAGGAAAGGAGAAAATGTACGAGGAGTAATCGAATCTGTAGAGCTTAAAGGTAATAAACCATCTATTGTTATGTCTAGAACATCACCTCTGTTTTTAGAGAAATTGTTCGAATCAGAAATACCAGAAGTGTTTGATGGATTAATTACAGTTAAAAAAGTAGTTAGAATTCCTGGAGAAAAAGCAAAAGTTGCTGTAGATTCGTATGATGACAGAATTGATCCTGTAGGAGCATGTGTTGGTATGAAAGGTTCTCGTATACATGGTATCGTAAGAGAATTGGGTAATGAAAATATTGATGTTATTAATTATACAAATAATTTACAATTATTTATTACCAGAGCGTTAAGTCCTGCGAAAGTAACTTCTATAAAGATTAATGAAGAGACCAGTCGAGCAGAAGTAATGCTAAGACCAGAAGAGGTTTCTAAAGCTATTGGTCGAGGAGGTCATAATATTAGATTGGCAGGGCAATTAACAGGTTATGAGATAGATGTATTTAGAGAAGGTGTAGAAGAAGATGTAGAGCTTACAGAGTTTTCTGATGAAATCGACTCATGGATTATTGAAGAATTTTCTAAAATTGGTTTGGATACAGCAAAGAGTATTTTAGAACAGGATATTAGTGATTTAGTAAAGCGAACTGACCTTGAAGAAGAGACAGTAGGCGAAGTGATTAGAATATTAAAATCTGAATTTGAAGATTAATAATCACAATTAATTATATTTGAGCATTAAATAAAAGGCATTTATGGCTGAAGCAGGAACAATGAGACTAAATAAAGTATTACGCGAATTCAATATCTCGCTAGATCGGGCTGTTGACTTTTTGAACTCAAAAGGTCATGAGATAGATGCGCGTCCTACTACAAAAATTTCTTCGGAGATTTATCAGCTCTTGTTTGATGAATTTCAAACGGATAAGAGTAAAAAAGTAGCTTCAAAGGAAGTCGGGGAAGAAAAGAAGAAAGAGAAAGAAGCGTTGCGAGTGCAGATCGAAAATGAACAGGAAGAAAAACGTAAACGTGCAGAAGCTCGTGAAGTTGTGAAAGCCAAAGCTCAATTAAGTGGACCTAAGCAAGTAGGTAAGATTGAACTGGAAGGAGAAAAGCAAGAAGATAATACTGCAAAGCCCGAAGAAAAAGTAGTTGAAGCTCCTAAGGTAGAGAAGGTAGAAGAAAAGGTAAAAGAAAAGGAAGAGGCAAAAAGCAAAACTCCAGAAGTAGTTTCAAATAGACCTCAGAAAAAAGGAATTAAAATAACGCGACAAGCGCCAAAAGAAATAAAAGAAGATAAACCTGTAGAGCCTGTTGTGAGCAAAAATAAGCCTGAAACTCCAGCGCCAGAAGTGGAAGCTGAGGTTTCTGTAGAGCCAGAGAAGGTTAAAACTCAATATAAGAAATTAGATGGCCCTAATTTCACAGGTCAGAAAATTGATTTAACTCAATTTAAAAAACCTGCTAAAAAGAAAGAAGATAAATCTGATAAGAAATCTTCGAATGCAGGTGATGCAGCAAAAAAACGCCGACGAAGAATTAGTAAAGAAGGAGGTGGTTCTCAAGGATCTGGCGGCGGTAGACCAGGAGGTCAGTCTGGTGGTGGTAACCGAGGTGGAAATAGAGGAAGAGGACCTGCAAAAGGTAAACGACCTGCTATTGTAAAAGAAGAGCCAAGTGAAGAAGAAGTACAAAAACAAGTACGAGAAACTCTTGAAAAATTACAAGGAAAATCTAATAAGTCAAAAGCGGCTAAATATCGTAGAGATAAGAGAGATCAGCATCGTCAGAAAGCAGAAGATGATGTAGCACAACAAGAACAAGAAAGTAAAGTACTTAAGGTAACAGAATTTGTTACAGCTTCTGAGGTTGCTACGATGATGAGTGTGCCAACCACCGATATTATTTCGGCTTGTATGTCATTAGGAATAATGGTGACAATGAATCAGCGTTTAGATGCAGAGACTCTTTCTATTGTAGCAGATGAATTTGGTTATGAAGTTAATTTTGTAACTGCAGATATCGAGGAGTCTATAGAAGAAATTGTAGATGCTCCCGAGGATTTAGAAGAAAGAGCACCAATTGTAACTGTGATGGGACATGTTGATCATGGTAAAACATCTCTACTTGATTATATTCGAGAAGAAAATGTAATAGCTGGTGAGAGTGGTGGGATTACCCAGCATATCGGAGCCTATGGAGTGCAGTTAGAAAATGGACAGAAAATAGCGTTTTTAGATACACCTGGTCACGAAGCATTTACCGCAATGCGTGCACGTGGTGCGCAGGTAACAGATTTAGCTATTATTGTAATTGCAGCAGATGACGATGTGATGCCACAGACCAAAGAAGCGATTAGTCATGCTCAGGCAGCAGGAGTTCCTATTGTGTTTGCTATTAATAAAGTAGATAGGCAAGAAGCAAATCCTGAAAAGATAAAAGAAAAACTAGCTTCTATGAATTTATTAGTAGAAGATTGGGGAGGAAAAATCCAATCCCATGATATTTCTGCTAAAACTGGATTAGGAGTTAAAGAATTACTTGAAAAAGTACTTCTTGAAGCTGAGATACTAGAACTTAAAGCAAATCCGAATCGATTAGCGTCGGGTACAGTTGTAGAAGCGTTTTTAGATAAAGGGCGTGGTTATGTGTCTACTATTTTAGTACAAACAGGTACGCTTAAAATAGGAGATTATGTTCTTGCAGGTAAAAATAGCGGTAAGATTAAGGCGATGCAGGATGAACGAGGAAATAGCGTAAAAGAGGCAGGGCCTTCTACACCAGTTTCAATCCTTGGATTAGATGGTGCTCCACAAGCGGGAGATAAGTTTAGTGTATTAGAAGATGAGAGAGAAGCTAAAGATATTGCTTCAAAACGAGCACAATTACATAGAGAACAATCTGTGCGTACACAACGACATATTACACTAGATGAGATCGGACGTCGAATTGCCTTAGGAGACTTTAAAGAGCTTAATATTATTCTTAAAGGAGATGTTGATGGTTCTGTAGAGGCGTTAACAGATTCGTTCCAGAAATTGTCTACGGAAGAAATTCATGTAAATATCATTCATAAAGCAGTAGGAGCAATTACAGAAAGTGATGTGTTGCTGGCATCTGCATCTGATGCTATTATTATTGGATTTAATGTTAGACCAGCTGGTAATGCCAGACAGGTTGCAGATAAAGAAGAAATTGATATCAGAACATATTCGATTATCTATGATGCTATTAATGATCTTAAAGATGCAATGGAAGGAATGCTTTCTCCGGTAATGAAAGAAGAAGTTACAGGAACTGCAGAAATTAGAGAAACATTTAAGATCTCTAAAGTTGGTACAATTGCAGGATGTATGGTTCTTACAGGTAAACTTTTCCGAAATTCTGGTGTACGCTTGATTCGAGAAGGTGTTGTAGTATATACAGGTGAGTTTGCTTCTTTAAAAAGATTTAAAGATGATGTAAAAGAAGTAGCAAAAGGATATGACTGTGGTCTACAAATTAAGAATTATAATGATATTAAAGAAGGTGATATAGTAGAGGCTTATCAAGAAGTAGCCGTAAAGAAGAAGCTATAATATCTAGGATAATTTAGTAAATAATAAAACCCGATGTGAAAACATCGGGTTTTATTATTTATGAATAAGAAGAATCTTTATTTTTTTTCTGGTCTAAATATGAATGCATTAGGGAATTTGGTGTGCACTTCTTTTAATGCTCTGTCGGCTTCAAGCCTTGTGCGATAGTTTCCCATCCATACTTTGTAATTAGGTGTTTCCCATTGGATCGACGAACTCCATTTTGGAAAAGCTTCTTTTGAGGCTCTTATTATTTCATTTGCCTTATTTAAATTACCATAATATAACTGAATCTTGTAGCGATCACTAAATTCTCCATCTTTTTCCATCTTAGATTTTATATCAAGAAGCATTTTTATTCGTGGATCTTGATTGATAGTTACAGACGCTTCTGGTTGTGGTAATATGTTTACGGGTACAAAATCGGGCTGATTTGGAGTTTCAGGAGTAATATTTGTGGTATCCTGAGCGGTTAAAGTGCTGGTAATTATAAGGTAAAAACCAAACAGAAAAATATGGTTTGTGGTGTTTAACATTCTCATTACAAATTGATTTGATGCAAAGGTAAAGTTTAATAACTCAAAATCATTAAAAAATATTATTTAGAATTGTTATAAATTAAGAGTTAACGGTTCTCTAACATTTCTAAAATCGACTAATTATAGTACTTTTGTCGTCGAATTAAAAGTGCCGGTTTTATATCTTTTTTAAGATATTAATGAAAAAACCATACCAAAATTAAGACGATAATTCTACTTGATAATATGAAACAGGTGAAACACCGAAATTCAGCCTCTAAAATCCTAATCCTAGGAACTGTTTTTTTATTTACTTTTTTTAACCCTGTCTTTGGGCAGGATGAAGCGGCTGTTGATAACGCTGCTGTAACTGAAGCTTCGTCTGGAGGAGATGTCGCTAAGGGAGAAGAGTTGTTTAAATCACTTTGTGCAGCTTGTCATAAGCGGTATAAAAAAGCAGTTGGTCCTGCTCTTTTTGGAGTTGCTGATAAGTATGACAGAGCATGGTTATATTCATGGATAAAGAATAGTGCAGCTATGGTCGCTTCTGGTGATGCGCAAGCTGTTGCTGTTTTCGAAGAGTATAACAAAACTGCAATGAATGCTTTTCCGCAGTTAACAGATGGTGATATTGATAATATTTTGGCCTATGTAATGGAGCCTAAAGCAGATCCGCCTGCACCTGTTCCAGGAAGCGATACTGCTTCTGGAGGTGGTGGAAACTCAGGGGTTTCTTCTAATGTGATTTTAGCAATATTAGCACTAGTATTTTTGATGCTGGTTGTGGTTTTATTCCTTGTTAATAAGACACTAAGAAGCTTTGCAGAAGCTAATAATGTAGAGTTGCCACAAGCAGAAGAAAGAACCCCAATCTGGAAAGCATTTATTCAAAACCAATTCTTGGTTATGGTTACTGCCATTTTCTTATTACTTGCGAGCGGTTACTTTGTATATGGATACTTTATGCAGATAGGAGTTGATCAAGGATATCAGCCTGTTCAACCAATACACTATTCTCATAAAATTCATGCTGGTGATAATAAGATAGAATGTAAATATTGTCACTCTTCTGCAAGAGTTAGTAAAACATCGGGAATTCCTTCTCTTAATGTTTGTATGAACTGTCATAAGTCTATTAGTGAGGTAGCTGATGCTACTGCAACAGAAGAATACTCTAAAGAATTCTATGATGGTGAGATTCAAAAGTTATACAAAGCGGTAGGTTGGGATACTAATACACAAGCATATACTGGTGATACTCAGCCTGTAAAATGGGTTCGTATTCATAACCTTCCTGATTTTGCATACTTTAATCACTCTCAGCACGTAAGTGTTGCAGGAATAGAGTGTCAGACATGTCATGGTCCGGTAGAGGAAATGGAAATTATGTATCAGTATGCTCCGCTTACTATGGGGTGGTGTGTTAATTGTCATAGAGAGACCAATGTGAAAATTGCTGATAACAAGTATTATGAGAAAATTCATAAAGAACTTTCTAAAAAATATGGTGTAGACCAATTGACAGCTGCTCAAATGGGTGGTCTGGAATGTGGTAAATGTCATTATTAATAATAAAACAATTGTTTTTCGTAAACGGAAGAATAGTAAGAAGCTAATATCAATTATATATGTCATCAAACAAGAAATACTGGAAAAGTGTTGAAGAGCTAAACGAAAACAGCTCTATTGTTGAGACGCTACAACAAAACGAATTCGTTAAGGAAATTCCTACGGATGAGTTTTTAGGTGATAAGTCATCGTTAGAGAATTCGTCGACCACTCGTCGTGATTTTCTTAAATATGTAGGTTTTAGTACAGCAGCTGCTTCATTGGCAGCATGTGAAGGCCCTGTTAAAAAATCAATACCATATGTAGTTCAACCAGATAGAATAGTACCTGGTGTTGCTAACTATTATGCAACTACAATTGCAGATGGGTATGATTTTGCAAGTGTTTTAATTAAAACCAGAGAAGGTCGACCTATAAAAGTAGAAAATAACAATCTGGCTAAATCTAATTGCGATGCTAATGCGAGAGTACATGCTTCAGTATTATCATTGTATGATAGTTCTCGTCTTCAGGGACCTAGAAAAGGTAATGAAAATGTTGATTGGGATGTCTTAGATAAAGAAGTAAGTGCAAAGTTAAATAGCCTTGGAGGTAAACAAATTGTTTTGTTAACCCAAACATTTGCTAGCCCGTCTACATCAAAGTTAATTTCAGAATTTAAAGCAAAATATCAAAACGTTAAACACGTAGTATATGATGCTATTTCTAATAGTGAAGCTCTAGATGCATATCAAATGATGTATGGTGAAAGAGCACTTGCAGATTATGATTTTTCTAAAGCGAATACGGTAGTAAGTATTGCAGCAGACTTTTTAGGAGATTGGCAAGGAGGAGGATATGATGGTGCATATGCAAAAGGACGTATTCCTAAAAACGGAAAAATGTCTAAGCATATTCAGTTTGAAGCAAACATGTCTTTAACAGGAGCTAATGCAGATAAAAGGATACAAGCTACTCCATCACAACAGAAACAAGTACTTGCTGCTCTGTATAAATATGTAACAGGATCTGGTTCTAAAGGGGCTTTAGATTCTAAGCTAGATGCAGAAGTGGTTAAAGCTGCAAAAGAGATCCAAAAAGCAGGAAGTAATGCTTTAGTCGTTACAGGAATTCAGGATGTTGATGCACAATTGGTAGTTTTAGAAATCAATAAAGCAATCCAAAGTAAAGCCTTTAATAAAAATACTCCACGTACAATACGTCAAGGAGATGCTAAGGCAGTTGCTCAATTGGTGAAAGATATGAATGCAGGACGTGTAGGAGGTCTGTTAATTGCTGGCGTTAATCCAGTATATTCATTACCAAATGCAAATGAGTTTAAAAGCGGCCTTGAAAAAGTAGATATATCTGTAGCATTTAGTATGCATAATGATGCTACGGCAGAATTATGTAATTATGTAGCAACAACGCCTCACTATTTAGAATCTTGGGGAGATATCGAACTAAAAAGAGGAAGCTATAGTTTAATGCAGCCTACGATCAGACCTTTGTTTGATACAAGACAATTTCAAGAAACATTATTAAAATGGACAGGTAATTCATCTACCTACCATGATTATATAAAAAGCGCATGGACGGGTATTCTTGGAGGTACTTCCTGGAATCAAGCTCTTCATGATGGAGTATTGGTAAAACCAATACTTCCAAAACAAGAATTGGTAGATGCACTTGAAGCACCAGAAGGAGATGTAGCTGATATAGAAGCTGCTCCAGTACCAACTTCGGCAGGACCAGATGTTGGTGCCGCATCGAGAAGACTTTCTGTTGCGAAATCAAATGGAATAGAACTTACATTATATACAAAAATAGCATTAGGAGATGGCCAACAGGCTAATAACCCTTGGCTACAAGAAATGCCTGACCCTATTACCAGAGCATCTTGGGATAACTACTTAACAGTTTCTAGAGCAGATGCTGCCGAGCTAGGATTAACCAACGAAAATGTTGCAAATGGAGCCTTAAATGGGAGTTATGCAAATATTTCAGTTCAAGGAAGCGAGTCTATAAAAGTTCCGGTAATTATTCAACCTGGGCAAGCCAAAGGTTCTGTTGGATTGGCTTTAGGATATGGTAAGTCAAAAGGGATTAAAGAAGATATGATAGTAGGAGTAAATGCCTACTCTTTATATCAAAACCTTAATACCGTACAAAACGTTTCAATTACGGCTGCAGAAGGAGTGCATGAGTTTGCTTGTGTACAATTACATAATACATTAATGGGTCGTGGCGATATTGTAAAAGAAACGACTCTCGAAATATTCAATACAAAAGATAAGCACGAATGGAATGCAATTCCTGAAGTGAGTAAAAATCATATAGAATATGAGGTTACTTCTCCAGAAGTTGATCTTTGGGATGAATTTGATCGTTCTGTAGGACATCATTTTAACCTTTCTATAGATTTAAATGCTTGTACAGGATGTGGTGCCTGTGTTATTGCTTGTCACGCAGAGAATAATGTACCTGTAGTTGGTAAATCAGAAGTGCGTAGATCTAGAGATATGCATTGGTTACGTATTGATAGATATTATTCTTCACAAGATAGTTTTGAAGGTGATAATGACAAGAAAGATAATATTGCCGGTTTAGGAAGCTCTTTATCTGAGTTTGGTGAGATGGAAAATCCATCAGATAATCCTCAGGTAGTGTTCCAACCAGTAATGTGCCAGCACTGTAACCACGCTCCATGTGAGACTGTATGTCCTGTTGCTGCTACATCACATGGTAGACAAGGACAAAACCATATGGCATATAATCGTTGTGTAGGGACACGATACTGTGCCAATAACTGTCCATACAAAGTACGTAGATTCAACTGGTTCTTATATAACAATAATGACGAGTTTGATTACTATATGAATAATGATTTAGGTAGAATGGTACTTAATCCTGATGTTACTGTGCGTTCTAGAGGGGTTATGGAAAAATGTTCTTTCTGTATCCAATCGACACAAGCTATTATACTGAAAGCTAAACGAGAAGGAAGATTAGTAGCTGCAGGCGAATTTAATGATGCATGTGCTTGCTCTGCTGCTTGTTCATCGGGAGCAATGCGTTTTGGAGATGTTAATGAAGAGGGAAGCGTAATTTCAGAATTAGTAAAAGATGACAGAGCTTATCATTTATTAGAACATGTTGGAACAAAACCTAATGTTGTGTATCAAACAAAAGTAAGAAACACTACAGAAGCTTAATTAACTAATTAAAGAATCAATTCAATTATAAAGGATTATGTCTCATTACGAAGCACCTATAAGAAAACCTTTAGTAACCGGTGATAAAACATACCATGATGTAACATTGGATGTTGTGGCAGCGGTAGAAGGAAAAGCAAATAAATCTTGGTGGATTGTCTTTTCTATTTCACTTATTGCTTTCCTTTGGGGGATAGGGTGTATTATTTACACAATATCTACAGGAATAGGAACCTGGGGATTAAACAAAACAGTAGGATGGGCCTGGGATATCACCAACTTTGTTTGGTGGGTAGGTATTGGTCACGCCGGAACCTTGATTTCTGCAGTACTACTGTTATTTCGTCAGAAGTGGAGAATGGCAATTAACCGTTCTGCAGAAGCGATGACGATTTTTGCCGTTATTCAAGCAGGATTATTCCCGATTATTCACATGGGACGTCCTTGGTTGGCATATTGGGTATTACCAATACCAAACCAGTTTGGATCACTATGGGTAAACTTTAACTCGCCATTACTATGGGATGTATTTGCAATCTCTACGTACCTTTCTGTATCACTGGTATTCTGGTGGACTGGATTGCTACCGGATTTCGCAATGATTAGAGACCGAGCGATAACTCCATTTACAAAAAAAATATATGGCCTTCTATCTTTTGGATGGAGTGGAAGAGCAAAAGACTGGCAACGTTTTGAAGAAGTATCTTTAGTACTTGCAGGTTTAGCTACACCATTAGTACTTTCTGTACATACTATTGTATCATTTGATTTTGCTACTTCAGTAATCCCAGGATGGCATACCACAATATTTCCACCATATTTTGTGGCTGGAGCGGTTTTTTCTGGATTCGCTATGGTGAATACGCTTCTTATTATAATGAGAAAAGTATCAAACCTAGAAAACTATATCACTATTTTACATATAGAATTGATGAATATTGTCATCATGATTACTGGTTCTATTGTTGGTGTCGCCTATATAACAGAGCTATTTGTAGCTTGGTATTCTGGAGTTGAATACGAACAATATGCGTTCCTTAACAGAGCAACAGGACCGTATTGGTGGGCATATTGGGCGATGATGACATGTAACGTGTTCTCACCTCAGTTTATGTGGTTCCCAAAATTAAGAAGAAGTATAATGTTCTCTTTCTTTATCTCTATTGTAGTAAACATAGGAATGTGGTTTGAACGTTTTGTGATCATTGTAACATCACTTCATAGAGATTATTTACCATCATCATGGACAATGTTCTCTCCTACCTTTGTAGATATAGGAATATTTATAGGAACAATTGGATTCTTCTTTGTCTTATTCTTATTATACTCTCGTACGTTCCCTGTAATAGCACAGGCAGAAGTAAAATCAATTCTGAAATCTTCTGGAGAAAAATATAAGAAACTAAGAGAAGCCGGAAAAGATCACAGAGATGAGTTACCTAAAGGTAAAGCAGAAGTGGTAAAAGAAAAATCCGCAAAGAAAAAGACTGAAACCAAAGTAGAAGCAAGTGAAGAAGATATCAATAACCTATTGGGGAACCTTGGGACATTTGATCCGTCAACACAAACTGCAGATGATCTTAAAAAAGTTAACGGTATCGGACCAGTAATGGAAAAGAAACTTAATGAGATCGGAATATTTACTTTTGATCAAGTAAGTAAAATGACCGAAACTGAGTACGATTTATTAGATAATATCACTGGATCATTCCCTGGTAGAGCACAACGCGATGATTGGGCTGGTCAGGCAGAAAAACTTAAAAATAACTAGAAGTATGGCATCAAAAGTTATACATGCATTATATATAGACGACGATATCCTGATGGATGCTGTCAAGAAAGTTCGTGCAGAGCACTATCATATCGAAGAGGTATACACGCCTTTTCCAGTTCATGGACTAGATAAAGCAATGGGATTACCTCATACCCGATTAGCAATTACATCCTTTATGTATGGTTGTGTTGGACTTACGGTAGCAATCTTGATGATGAATTATATCATGATCGAAGATTGGCCTCAAGACATAGGGGGTAAACCTAGTTTTAGCTATATCGAAAACATGCCATCCTTTGTTCCGATTATGTTTGAGCTTACCGTGTTCTTTGCAGCCCATTTAATGGTAATTACTTTTTACATGAGAAGTAAATTATGGCCATTTAAAAAAGCCGAAAATCCTGACGTAAGAACTACAGATGATCATTTCTTAATGGAAGTAGATGCAGGGAATCACGATGTTGATCAACTTGCTAGCTTTTTGGGTGATACCGGAGCAGTAGAAATTAAAGTAATAGATAAGGAAGAAGATAACCATTAGTAATAATGAAGAATACTATAAAAATATTAGCAACGGCAGTAGTGATGATTTGCGTTGTTTCTTGTAAAAAAGATTCAAAACCTAATTATCAATTTATGCCTAATATGTATGAACCGTTAAGTTATGAAACTTATGGTGACTACGGTATTTTTCCTGGCGGTCAGGAAGCCATGTTACCTGCCGAAGGCTCAATACCAAGAGGATGGATGCCATATGATTTTGAAAATTCACAAGAAGGTTACTTACTTGCTAAGGACACTTTAAAGAACCCAATCCGATATACAAAAGAAAATGAAGATGCAGGAAAAGAGTTGTATGATATCTATTGTGCAATTTGCCATGGAGGAAAAGGAGATGGAAAAGGACCTTTGGTACAAAGAGAAAAGATTTTAGGAGTTCCTAGTTACGATGATATAGGTAGAGCAATTACAGAAGGAAGTATTTATCATGTAATGTATTATGGAATTAACTCTATGGGGTCGTATGCATCCCAAACTAATGAGCATGAACGTTGGCAGATTGTTCAATACGTACAGAAATTAAAGGCTGACCTTGAAGGGAAAACCCCTCGAATAGATACAGATGCTGCGCCTACCGTTGTAGAAACAAAAGTAGAAGAACATCCTGAATCAACAGAAGATCATAGTAACGCACACTAGTGCACTAGTAAAAAAGTTAAGAATAACGATATTATAAAGATATGTATACGCTATCAAATAGATTAAGATTATTTTCTATCATCCTTATGGTTGTAGGTCTTGTAGGTCTTATTATTGGATTTGGACAAAGGCCTGGGTCTGTAGAAGAGGTAAAAGAAATGATGGCAGCGCACGACGCTCATGGAGGTGGTCATGGTGAATCACAAGTAGCAGAGAGCAGTCATGGTAATCAAGGACACGGAGAAGAAGATGCTCATGGAGGAGATGCACACTATGAACATGTATTACACCAATTACAAAATAAGCCTTGGGCTTCATTATATGTAGCAGCATTCTTCTTTTTTATGATAGCACTTGGAGTATTAGCATTTTATGCAATACAATTTGCATCACAAGCAGGATGGTCTCCAGTACTTTTTAGAGTAATGGAAGCAATAACAGCATATTTGGTGCCAGGAGGAATTATCCTTTTTGTAATTTTAGCATTATCAGGATTCCATGTTAATCATTTGTTTGTATGGGCGGATCCAGAAGTTGTAGCTCATGATGCATTACTTCAAGGAAAATCTGGCTGGTTAAATAGCTGGGGATTCATTATCAGAGCTGTTATCTTTTTAGGAGGATGGTTACTATATCGTCATTTCGCTGTTAAATATTCAAGAAAGCAGGATGAAGATACAGAAGGGAATAAGTGGTATAAAAAGAGCTTTAAGATATCTGCAGGATTCTTAGTATTTTTTATCTATACAGAATCTATGGCATCTTGGGATTGGATTATGAGTTTTGATCCACACTGGTTCAGTACCTTATTTGGATGGTATGTATTTGCAAGTTTATTTGTTTCTGGTATTACTACGATCGCTTTAATAAGTATTTACTTAAAATCTAAAGGATATTTAGAATTTGTAAATAATAGTCATATTCATGACCTGGCTAAGTTTATGTTTGGTATCAGTATCTTCTGGACATATCTTTGGTTCTCTCAGTTTATGTTGATATGGTATTCTAATATACCAGAAGAGGTAACTTATTTTATTACTCGTATTGAGGATTATAAACTTCCATTTTTTGGAATGTTAGTAATGAATTTTATTTTCCCAATATTGGTGTTAATGAATAGTGATTTTAAACGTGTAAACTGGTTTGTTGTAATGGCAGGTATTGTTATTCTTTGTGGTCATTATATCGATGTTTATAACATGATAATGCCTGCAACAGTTGGCGAATCATGGTTTATAGGTATTAGTGAAATAAGTGCTGTGTCATTGTTTTTAGGACTATTTTTATTCGTAGTGTTTAGAGCATTAACTAAAGCTCCATTATTGCCTAAAGGAAACCCTTATATAGAGGAAAGTAAACATTTCCATTATTAAAATTTGAATTGTAAAAAAAGAAGATAGATAAAAATGACTGTATTCTTAACCTTAGTAGTTATAGCACTTTTTGGAATCACGTTGTGGCAAATGTCAAAGATATTGAAATTGTCTCAAGCTAAAACAGATAACTCTCAAGTAGCAAACGACAAAGACAATAATTTACAAGGTAAGCTTATGCTTGCATTTGTAATATTTCTTTACCTGCTTACCATATATTGTTTTGTACAATATGACTCTTATTTCCTTCCAGAATCAGCTTCTGAACATGGTGTTGATTATGATAGATTAATGTTGATCTCGATGGTATTGATCATGATTGTACAGATCCTTACACAGGGATTGTTACATTTCTTTTCATACAAGTATCGAGGTAAAAAAGAAAATAAAGCATTATTCTTTGCCGATAATGACAAATTAGAATTTATCTGGACTATTATACCGGTAATTGTACTTGCAGGATTAATTATATATGGATTGTTTACATGGACCGATATCATGAATATCGATGAAGAAGATGGAGATCCATTAATTGTTGAGTTATACGCATATCAATTCGACTGGCGTGCTCGATACTCTGGAGAGGATAATGAATTAGGTAAAGCTAATGTTCGTTATATAGAAGGAATTAATACCTTAGGTCTAGATGTTTCTGATACTTATGGAAAAGATGACAAAATTACTAATGAATTGCATTTGCCTGTAAATAGAAAGGTTATTTTTAAAATGCGCTCTCAGGATGTATTACATTCTGCTTACATGCCATTTTTTAGAGCACAGATGAATGTTGTACCGGGTATGATTACAGAGTTTGCTTATACACCGACTGTTACTTCTGAAGAAATGAGAAATAGCGAGTTTATGGTAGAGAAAGTCGCTACAATCAATAAGATTAGAAGAGAAAAAAGCAAAAAATTAGTAGCTGCAGGAGATGAAGCTTTAGAAGAATATACATTCGAATACTACTTATTGTGTAATAAAATATGTGGGGTATCACATTATAATATGCAAATGAAGATTATAGTAGAGTCTGAAGAAGATTATAAGGCATGGTTAAAAACACAGCCTACCTTTGGAGAGCAATTATCAGCCCAAGCAAGCAACTAAGAAAGAAGAAAATTAATATATTATATTAAAAAGAAATAGCGTTATGTCAGTAACTCAAGGAGATAACCACGATCACGATCACGACGATCACGGACATCATAAAGAAACATTTATTACCAAATATATTTTTAGTCAGGATCACAAGATGATCTCTAAGCAGTACTTAATTACTGGTTTGATTATGGGGATTATTGGTATTGCAATGTCTTTATTATTTAGAATGCAATTGGCATGGCCAGACCACCAGTTTACTATTTATGAAATTTTATTAGGTAAATTTGGTGAAGATGGAGTTATGGATCCGGGAATATACCTGGCTTTGGTAACAATACACGGTACTATAATGGTATTTTTTGTATTGACAGCAGGATTGAGTGGTACCTTTAGTAACCTTCTTATTCCATTACAGATTGGAGCTCGTGATATGGCTTCTGGATTCTTAAATATGATATCGTACTGGTTATTCTTTTTAAGTAGTGTTATCATGGTATTGTCATTATTTGCAGAAGCAGGACCAGCATCGGCAGGATGGACAATTTATCCTCCGCTAAGTGCATTGCCACAAGCTATAGGAGGTTCGGGAACAGGGATGACATTATGGTTAGTTTCTATGGCGATATTTATTGCCTCTTCTTTACTTGGTTCTTTGAACTATGTAGTAACTGTAATCAACTTACGAACCAAAGGAATGTCAATGACTCGTTTACCTTTAACCATATGGGCATTCTTTGTAACAGCTATAATTGGTATTGTTTCGTTTCCAGTATTATTATCAGCAGCATTATTGTTAATAATGGATAGAAGTTTTGGTACTTCTTTCTATTTAAGTGATATTTATATACAAGGAGAAGTGCTACATAACCAGGGTGGTTCGCCAGTTCTTTTTGAACATTTATTCTGGTTCTTGGGGCATCCAGAAGTATATATTGTATTACTACCGGCTTTAGGTATTACTTCAGAGATTATAGCTACAAATGCTCGTAAACCTATATTTGGATACCGTGCGATGGTTGCTTCTATATTAGCAATTGCATTCTTATCTACAATTGTTTGGGGGCATCATATGTTTGTATCTGGTATGAATCCTTTCTTAGGTTCTGTATTTACATTTACGACCTTATTGATTGCTATTCCTTCTGCAGTAAAAGCATTTAATTATATTACTACTCTATGGAAAGGTAACTTGCAATTTAATCCCGCAATGTTATTCTCAATAGGATTAGTATCTACATTTATTACAGGAGGTCTTACTGGTATTATATTAGGAGATAGTACATTAGATATTAATGTTCATGATACATATTTTGTAGTAGCGCACTTTCACCTGGTGATGGGTATTTCTGCACTATATGGATTATTTGCAGGAGTATATCATTGGTTCCCTAAAATGTATGGTAAGATGATGAATAAAAATTTAGGATATGTGCATTTTTGGATTACCGCTATAGGAGCATATGGAGTATTCTTCCCAATGCACTTTGTAGGAATGGCGGGATTACCGAGACGTTATTATACAAACTCTAATTTTCCTTATTTTGATGATTTAACAGATACTAATGTATTAATAACAGCTTTCGCTATTTTTGCAGCTGCAGGACAGTTAGTGTTCTTGTATAATTTTATAAGTTCTATTTTCTACGGAAAGAAGGCAGTTCAGAATCCATGGAAATCTAATACTTTAGAATGGACTACTCCGGTAGAACATATGCATGGTAACTGGCCAGGAGAAATTCCTCATGTACACAGATGGCCTTATGACTATAGTAAGACAAATGAAAATGGAGAATATGTAATTGCAGGGCAGGATTTTGTCTCTCAGATTATTCCATTACAAGAAGGAGAAGAAGAAATGCATCATTAATCTGATGTTTAAAAGATATAAAAAAGCCTTTTCATGAAAATGAAAAGGCTTTTTCTTTTCTGATTAATTAACTAGTATTCGAAGTTGATCGGGAACTCTTTTTATTATATTTGTTAATGACGCTCTGGTGTTATATCAATAGAACCCGGATTTAAATAGTAGTAGTAAACTTAATACCGATATATAGCTATCGGATCGATGATAATGAGATTTTATAAATGAACGAAAACCTTGATCCAACAAACGAAAATTTTTCTAACGAAGATCTGGATATCGAAAGAGCATTACGGCCTCTTGCCTTTGATGATTTTGCTGGTCAGGATCAGGTTCTTGAGAATTTAGAGATTTTTGTTCAGGCAGCAAATTTGAGAGATGAAGCTCTTGATCATACTCTTTTTCATGGTCCTCCCGGTTTAGGGAAAACCACTTTAGCCCATATTCTTGCCAACGAATTAGGAGTTGGAATTAAAGTTACTTCGGGACCAGTTTTGGATAAACCCGGAGATCTGGCGGGACTATTAACAAATCTGGATGATAGAGATGTATTGTTTATAGATGAGATTCATAGATTAAGTCCTATAGTAGAAGAATATTTGTATTCTGCAATGGAAGACTATAAGATTGATATTATGATTGAGAGTGGTCCTAATGCACGTACAGTTCAAATTAATTTGAATCCATTTACATTGGTAGGAGCGACGACTCGTTCTGGGTTGCTAACAGCACCTATGAGGGCACGATTTGGGATTCAGTCTCGATTACAATACTACACAACAGAATTGTTATCTACCATAGTACAGCGTAGCGCTCATATACTTAATGTTCCAATTTCTATGGAAGCCGCTATCGAAATAGCAGGTAGGAGTAGAGGAACACCTAGAATAGCTAATGCTTTATTGCGTAGAGTACGTGATTTTGCACAAATTAAAGGAAATGGTAAGATAGATATCGAAATTTCTAAATTTGCCTTAAAAGCGCTTAATGTAGATGCTCATGGCTTAGATGAAATGGATAATAAAATTCTAACTACGTTGATCGATAAATTTAAAGGCGGCCCCGTTGGGATCACTACACTTGCTACAGCTGTTAGTGAAAGTGCCGAAACGATCGAAGAGGTGTATGAACCTTTTCTGATTCAGCAAGGCTTTATTATGCGTACACCAAGAGGTAGAGAAGTAACAGAAGCGGCCTATAAACACTTGGGAAGAGTAAAAGGAGGAATTCAAGGAGGGTTGTTTTAATGATTACTATTTCCTGATTAAATACAAGACTACAATAAAATGAATACCAATCTCCCTATAGTTTCTTTTTTTAGAGTTCTTAATAACGCAAGTCGTATTCTTAAAAACCCACTTCCTTTTCATCATGAAAATTTTGAAAAACATGGAGACGCTTTTAAAGTCCAATTAGGATTTGGTAAAACCGTTATTTTTACTCGTGATGCTGGTTTTGCTAAGCATATGCTGCAAAAACAACATAGACGATATAGCAAATCCGAATTACAAACAAAAGATCTGGCAAAGTATGTAGGAGAAGGATTATTAACTTCTACAGGAGAAAAATGGTTAAAGCAAAGGCGTTTAATTCAACCTGCTTTTCATAAGAAGAAGTTAGAATCCTTGATAAATACGATTAAAGAAGTAATAGAAGAAGAGTTTATAAAGATACCCTCCAATAAAGAAATCGATATTTTTCCTGTAATGAGTGATTTGGCGTTTAAAGTAGTAGCCAAGTCATTATTTGGCTATACAGATACACAAGGAGATACTATTTCGCGATTGCAACATATAACCGAAGCTGCTCAGAAATCATTGGTACAGGAAATAAGACAGCCTTATAAACGATGGTGGTTTTACTTTAGTGGAAAAATCAAAAATACACTCAAGCTAACTCAGGAGGCAAGAGATATTCTTAATACAATTATAGAAGAAAGAAGAAACTCTAATAAAGTGTATAATGACCTGTTAGATATGCTGCTAACATCAAAATATGATGATGGTAGTGTGATGGGTAATGAACAGTTGATAGATGAAATTCTAATTCTGTTTGTAGCAGGGCATGAAACTACGTCTAATGCATTAACCTTTACGGCTGTATTACTGGCGCTTCATCCTGAGATTCAGGAACAGGTATATCAAGAAGTTTCTGAAACTCCAGATGATTTACCGCCAATAGAACAGATAGCAAAATTTCGATATACAAAACAGTGTATTGAAGAAGCAATGCGGTTATATCCACCTGCTTATTTTTCTGATCGCGTGGCTATTGAAGATGATAATTATCAGGATTTAAAACTAAAAAAAGGAACAACTATCCTGGTTTCGTTTTTTGAAATCCACAGACATAAAAGTTTTTGGAAAGACCCTTCGACATTTGATCCTGATCGATTTCATCCTGATATTGATAAAAAAGAATATTCTGATTGGTATTTCCCTTTTGGATCAGGGCCCAGAATGTGTATTGGTAATAATTTTGCGATGTATGAAATGATTCTTGCAATAAGTGCTTTGGTAGGAAAGTATAAAATAAATACCAATCTTCATAAAGTTGATATTAAACCATTGATCACTTTAAAGCCCGAAAACGCAATGCTTACATTTGTTGAGAGGTAAATATATTGTGGTTTAGATCTTTAGTTTTATATTTAAACTAAACTTTTACCCTAAATGAAGAAATTACTAATCTTTCATTTATGTTTTTTGATAAGCTCATCTGTATTTTCGCTTCAAGAAAATAAAGCATATCAAAAAGGGGTTGCGGCGTATATTCAGTATAATTATAAAGAAGCATTACTTCATTTTGAGCTTGCTTCAGATTATTTTTTAGAGAAAGATGATATTAAAAACTATCTAAAATCACAATTATACATCTCTAATATCGAAATTTATAAAAATAATTTTCCTTCTGCATTAGAAACAATTAATGTTTCTATTAAAAACTATACGTCTTCAACAATAAAAAACGATAGTCTATGGGGTGAGTTAATGAACACAAAAGCTGTAATTCATAGAAAGGATGGTTACACTGTAAAAGCATTACAGGTAAGTGATGAGATTTTAAAAGAACAATTAAAGAAATCGGCATTACCTAAATATAACCTTGTAAGAACATATACCGTACGAAGTAACATTTTGTGGACTATTGGTCGATTTGATGAAGCGATACAATTGATAAAGAAAACATTGAATTTTTCTGAGTACTCGATTTCACATCTAAATAGAGCAGAGTTATTAAATAATTTGGGAAGTGCCTATTTATTGAAAGGAGATTTTAATGAAGCACATAATTATTATAATAAAGCATATCAACTTAAGTTAGAAAACAAAGCTAATTTATATGATCTTGCAACAACAACTTTTAATATTGGAGTTGTAAATGAAGCCTTAGGAGATTATAATATGGCTATAGAATTCTATAAGAAATCGGCTACGTATGATCTTAGAAATCAAGGTGAAGAAGTGGGTTTTATTACAGATATTTATACAGCTATTAGTGGTATTTATGCTAAGAAAAATGATTTAGAAAAAGCAGAAGAGTATATCGATAAGGCTTTAAAAAAAGCAGTGATTATCTATGGAGAAAATCATCTTAATACTGCAAATATACAAGCTTGGTATGTGAGATATCTAAAATTAAAAGAGGAATATGCGATATCCTTGGATTTTGATAAGAAAGCCTTGAGGGTTAGAGAAAAGTCTTATGGAGTATATAATTGGTTTCCGATACAGAATCTAACATCAATTGCTGATACTTATGTGAAGCTTGCCGAGTATGTAGAAGCCGAAAAATATTATAAAGAAGCATTACGAAGAAGTAAAAAAATGGATTCTAAGTTTCAGGAAGCAGAGTGTTACCAAGGTATAGGTGATATGTATATGAAACAAAAGAAGTATAAAAAAGCAACAGATTTCTACACTAAAGCATTCGTTAATTTTTCGGATCACTTTTATGAAAATCATAGGTATGTCTTAAAAAGTGAGCTATTATTAGCAGAGGCTTTGTTTAAACAAGGAAATCATAAAAATGCCTTAGGGATAATCCAAAAACATTTTGCCTTGTATGCCAAAGGAGAACATGATTTTCCTTTATTGATGGTCGAAGCTATTCATCTTAATAATTGTATCGCATTAACCGAATATACAAATTCAAATACAATAAGATCAATTGAGGAATCGTATGAAAACATGGATTTGATGATCCAAAATATTCGCGAAATCAAAAAGGAATATACTACTGATAGATCTTTGATAAATGTAGGGCATAAAAATCCAGATTATTTTGATAAAGCAATCGAGCTTTGCTATGTTTTATTTCAAAGTACTCAACAAAAGAAATATTTGGAAAAAGCATTTCAGTTTTCAGAAATTAATAGAAATAGTGCATTGGTAACAGGGATAAAAGATAAACAGTTTAAAAAAATTGCCGGAGTCCCTGATTCTCTATTACAACAGGAGAATATGCTGAAAAGAAAATTATCCTCTATTAGAACATCACTACATACTCAAACAGATTCATTCAAGGTAGATTCTACCATGAGTTTACGATTAGATTATAGTATGAAACTCGAGGATTTATTACATAAAATTGAAAGAGATTATCCTGAATATTATCGGCTAAAATATGCTGATCACACAATCAAAGTTTCACAATTACAAAAGGAATATTTGAATACAAATACTACTTTGGTTGAATATTTTGTGGGAGAGAAAGACCTATACGTTTTCGTCATAAATAATGACACTATTGATTTTAAAAGGTTACCAATAATAAATGAGTTGACTAAATCAATCAAGGAATTGAGAAAACAAATACTTAACCAACAAGATCTTAAAGAAAATTCTAAACGAATATTTACAGCTTTGCTGAAAAATTTAGACCTCAAAGAAAATCTAATACTGGTAACAGATAATGTACTTAATTATGTTCCTTTTGAGGTTTTGCATACTGGAAAAGGATATATGCTTAAAGAATATGCTATAAGTTATGTAGGTTCTGCAACAGTATTGAAAGCATTAACAGAGAGATCATTAAAAACTGCAAAAGGAATGAAATGGAGTGGTTTTGCACCAAAATATGAAAATGATAATTCTTTTGCTTCAAGCTATGCTGAAATTAAGAGTGTTTCAAAAATGATGAAAGGTAAAGCATATTTGGATGAAGAGGCTTCTGTTAAAAATTTTATTGCTGAAACTGCTAATTCTTCAATACTACATTTGGCTACTCATGCAGAGATTGATAAAAAAAATGCAATGATGAATAAGCTTATATTTTCTGAAAATGGTAATAAGAATATTTTAATGGCATCTGATATTTATGGATTATCAATTCCTTCAGAAATGATTGTGCTTAGCGCTTGTAATACGGGGTTCGGAAAATTAGAAAAAGGCGAAGGCGTAATGAGTATGTCTAGAGCTTTTCATTATGCGGGAGCAAAAAGTACAGTAATGAGTTTATGGAAAGTACCAGATAAAGAAACCTCAGTGATAATGAACTATTTTTATAAAAGTTTGAAAAAAGGATATGCTAAAGATAGAGCATTGCAACAAGCAAAGCTTCAGTATCTTGGTAGTGTAAAAGATAATGCTTTAAAACACCCTTTTTATTGGGCTGGATTTGTAGTCTCGGGTAATACCGAATCTTTAGCACAAAATTTTGTGCACTGGTGGATAATGATATTGGTTTTGATTCTGGTTTTGATTTTTAGAAAAAAACTAATTAAGTTTTTTAAGTAATTCTTTAGCTTCTGTCCTTTTATATTCGCTGTCAGGAATCTTTATTAATAATTCTAATTGTTCTTTAGCTTTGTCAAGCTGGCCAACTTTTAGATATGCCATGGCCAAATACCAATGATTTTTTTCACTAAACGAGTTTTTAATTTCATTTCGGTTCTCTAAAATTATAATTGCTTTTTTAGCTTTATTGAGTTTTAACAAGGCATTTGCTTTATAAAATTGAAGGGTGTCATTTGCTTCAGTTTCTAATACTATATCGAATGCGTCGAGAGCCTTTTTAAAATTACCGTTTTCGTAAGCATTAAAAGCAACAGATATCATATTTTTATGTTCACCACTTCTTACCACAGGTTGAAGAATATTTCTATACGGCTTAAAATAAGTAGCAAATAACTCATCATTAGACACAGGTTTTTTAGTGTTCCAAAAATAAGTAGTTCCTAACAGCACAAGAATAGCCGCCGCTGCATACCACCATTTTAAAGTCTTTTTTTTCTTAACATTAGATTCAAGATCAGAAAGCAAATGCCTAAAATCATTATCATCTTTATGTTCCACTACTTTTTTAAGATTAGTGTGAAATAGTACTTCATCTCTGAAATTTTGGTCAGTATTTAATAAGGTATCAAACTCCTGTTGCTCCTCAACTGTTAAGGTACCTTGAATGTATTTTGATATGAGATCCTGGGGTTTCATTGTTTAAGGGGATTAATCATTGCTCTTAATTGCTTAATGCATCGGGATTTTTGGCTACTCACCACATTAGTATTGTCATATCCTTCTTTTTCGGCAATCTCTTCTACTGTTAGTCCTCGATAATAGAATAATATTAACATCTCCTGGCATCGTTTTCCTAATTTATTAAAAAAAGTTCGTAATAGTGTCTGTTCTACAGAAAGTTCACCAGATTCATCAAATGCAATTTCTTCAATGTTTTCACTGGCAATATGAAGTTTTGGTTCTAGTGAAACTGTATTTTTATGCTGTTTATAATGATTGAAAATCATTCGTTTACCGATACCAAATAAATAGGTTTTTAAAGAGCTGTTCACAACCTTCAATTTTCCTTGTATTGCTTGCTTTCTAAGTACTACAAATGCATCTTGATAGATATCGGCCATGGTGTCTTGGTCTACACCATATTTTTTTCCAAAATTTAAAAAAGCGCTCCTGTGTAAATAATATAATTTACTTATTTCCTTAGGATTACTATGAATTAAAATGTCAATAAGGGATGGATCCACTGGGTATGATTTCTATTCCTCTAAGGTATAAAAAAACAATTTTTCTTCTATAGGTGTTAAGATTTGGTTTTTTTCTTCCATAAAGAGTATAAAACATATAAAAGTTAAGAATTATGAATCGCATTTTAAAAAAACTAACGTTTTGGGAAATTACTCTAGAATTTATCCCTTCACTAGGAATATCACTATTGATAGCAGAATCTTTTTACAAATTGGGAAGCTTTGCTTTTGAGTGTATTGCTTTTTTAGCAACCTGGTATTTTATTGGTTATGTAATCGATAAACTAAAAATAATTAGTAACGCAATACCCAAAAACAATTAACATTATGGCAAAAGTGACAAAACCAGCGATAAAAATCAATCCGGTATTAGTAGGTAAAGTATTTCAGCCAAATCAACAACAGGCAGATATAGTTTTAACGAATAGTAAGGTAAAATTACAAGGAACAAAAATAGAAGTCTTTGGATCTGCAAACAATTTGCTCGCCACTTTCGATTCTAAAACATCAAATTTTATAGTACACAAAAAGTTGATGATAGGAAACCTTGATGTGTTGGATAAATTAAAAGATTTGGAAACGAGAGTAAAAAACCTGGAACCTTAAAAAATCAATCATGACATTAAGTGTAAGAAATATTTACCAACAACAAGGCATTTCGTTTCCCGTAATTAGTATAAGGCAAAATCATGAAATGCATTTTGGCTTACCAACATCTATAAAAAAAGCACATTCGGTGTTTTCTTCAGAAAATGATGGAAATGGATTTAAATGTGGGTGCAGGAAGAGCAATTCATTAAAGCTTGTGATCTTGCCAAAAATCTTAACAAAAGAATTTGGAGAAGTTGTTCCCTCCTGGGTCTCAGCAGCAAAAAGAGATTCAAGAACGGGAGCTCAGATACGAACAATAAAAGGTGTTTTGACACAAAGCAGAATATCGGGTACAGATTTTCCTCTTAAACCGTGGCATCATAGTTATGATTGGAACTATTTTGTAAAAACCGATAAACAGTTTTTTTACCTAAATAGTCCGGCAAATGGGAAGTATGATGCTAAAAATCAGATTGCTGTAATGGAATGCGAATGGGATTCTAAATTTGTTCCATTATGGTCATTACCTATGCCCGGCGATCGTATACAAGTTACAGGAAGATGGATCTATGACTGTGGGCATCCTAAAAACGGAAAACACAGGTCCGAAATACATCCGCCCAAAGCAGTAATATCTTTTCGTGAAGAAACCGATCTTTTCTCTGGAAATAAAGGACTATCCAGAGCTAGTCAAGCGATCGTTTATATAAATAAAAAAGGAGGCTACATCAATCAAAAGATCAACGATCAAAATTATACTTTTGACATCTACCTACCGCCAAAACCATCAGTTTCTTCAATTCCGAAATTCAAAGTAAAGAAAATGATTGCGAGTACTATTAATCCAATAATTACTCCTTTTCCAAGTGATGATCCAAAATTGTTAAGAGTGACGATTCCGCTAAAAGGAAAAAACATTCCATCAGATAATTACGGAGTAATAATTAGCGGAGGATGGTCTGACCCCAAAGGAATAGATGCTAAGCATATTAAAAAAGTAACTGTTGCAGTACGAGAAGCTGTTTTTAAAAAGGATAAAGATCCCGATGGAATAATTTTTAAAAAGAAGGATGAATGGTATCTGTATGTTGGTATTAATGGCCGATGGAGATTGTTTGAAAGTATGGATAAAGGAAGACGCACATTAAATCACAACGTAGTTCTTCATTTACACAAAACACAACAAGTTAAAATATCAACTAATGGATATGAAGCTGATCCTATTCATGATATTCTTGGTAAATCTGTAGGATTGTCTTCAAAAATAGCGAGTTCGTCTAAGTTAACTTCTCAAGAACGAAAAACAGCAGGAGAGGGGATTAGAAAAGGGTTTTTAAAGCTGGGAAAAGATTTATTAGAAGGAGGTGATATTGAGAATGATAAAATTGGAATTGTAAATGCTACATTTCCTTCGGGTAAAAGAAGTACTAATAGTGTTGTCACTTCGAATCTAGGAGATTATCAAATTACCGTGAATATTACATAACCTAACCTTCTCATATAAAATTTAACGTAATCAACGATCCCATATTCTTATGGATATGGAGACATATGCCTTTATGTAATATAAAAATAGAACTATTAATAACAGTAATTAAAGCTGCTATTAATAGTTCAGAATTAAAGCTTAAAAATAATTGGTATTAGATAACACGTAAGCTGAAAAGTGTATAGAGTAAGCAAGAAAATAAAATATATAATAAGTTATGGCCACGATTAGGGAAAAATTTGTGAAAAAGGGGAAATGGAAAACTATGGAAAGCTTTTTTAATGCCAATGGGGTTGCTTTTTTTAAAGCCCCAAACGATGCTTCAATTAAAGTTAGATATGGTGTTGGCTGGTTTGGGACAGACAGACAGAAACAAAAGTTAGACGGAAGAACCTACAAAAAACTTCAAGTTGGTAAATGGTCATTGACCAGAGCAAGAATGCAAATAAAAGTAAAAAAGGATACTAATGTGACCTATTATGTTGATGGAGGAGGAGTAGCTCAAAACTCTCCTGAAATTAGATTCTGAATACAACTGAAATATACTTTCTAAAACCATTTTTTGAGTAGCATAATCTGGATTTAAGTAAACACGGTAGCCGAAAAGTGAATAGAGTAGGCAAAAAACTAATTATTAAATAAAATGAAAAGACTAACAAATCTAAAAATGTATGTAGTAGGGGTCGTATTCGTATTGGCTATTGCTTCCTGTGAAAAAGAAGAAAGCCTGAATACAGAAATTTCGAATCAGACAGAAGGTTTTATGAGTAAGACAGGTAACAGCGACACCAAAATTGTTGAAAATACTGACGAGGTATTTCCTGTATTACACGAGCGGTATGGTGCCGATATCAATGAAGAAGAAGCTTCTGCGAAATTTGAAGAAGCTGTTACTGAATATATATTACAAAATCCACTTGCTGTTAATAATGAAAAAGGAGTGAGTACAGAATGGTTTTATAGAATTAAAACGATAACCGGATCTCAAGGAGACAATGAAACTGATGGCGATGTAAAGGCTACAGTAAAATTTAGAACAAGTAAAGGAATACGTTATCATAGTATTAGTAATTTGGATAAAAGCGGAAATGATAGGGAGAGAGGTCAAACAGATTATTATTTATACCGAACCAGTTATCCCGGACAAGCGGTGAGCTGGATTGAGATTCAATCTGCTACCATATGCCTAAAAGGAACTGATGGATGGTTTCCTACAACTTTTGATGTATATGCCTATCCATATCAACAGAATGTAGCCGCAACTGGAGGTACTGTAGTAAGATCACATCCTAATGTTTGGTTAGATAATAATTATTTCTGGGGTTGGGATTGTTATGCTACAGGAGAAAGAGGAACTGGGAGATTAAACTTTTAAAATAACGATATGAAAAATTTAAAAATAGAAGGAATTAAAACCCTAAGTAAAACCGCACAAAAGTTAATAGGAGGCGGAGATATAAACCTTCCTGATCCCATACTTACCTGTTGGCAATGGAAATGGATATGTGATACAGTTGGTTTTCCACCATTAACTGCAAGGCATTGTCGATGGGTTAAGGTACGAGTACCATGCAGGTAGATATATCCAGGATGTCTTTAAATATTCACAGAATACTAATTTTAAAATAATCAAAATCATGAAAATTCTTAAATTAAATAAGGTTAAAGTTCTGAGTAAAATTGCACAAAAATCAATCCTTGCAGGGAGAATCAATAACTGTAAGCAAATACTCTGTGTTGGTTTGTCTGCAAGAGAATGCGCAGAGATTTGTCGAAATCCATATTAGACTATGCTAAAATTATAAATATAGTTAGGTAATAGATCAAAGAAAACCAGATTGCCAAATAGGGTACTCTGGTTTTTAGGATAAAAAAAATAATAGATGTACAAATAATACTTTTTTTAGTATTAAAAAGTTAGTGAATAAAGGTTAATCATTTAATATATAGATAATTATGAAAAAATATATCTCCATATTTGCCATGTTGGCAATTATGATATCATCGTGCTCAAGCGATAATGATCCAAATCCAAATCCAAATCCTAATAATGATACTGTTATTGGTACGTGGATTTTAGAAAGCACAACAGAACAAGGCTACAATTTAAATGTAGGGAGTGTTCTGATAGGTTGTGATAAAAAAGCAACAACACTAAAATTTGACAAAGAGACCATTGTGACTGTAAATTCGATGGTAGTTGTTCAAAATGGGACTAAGTTATGTGTAAGTGGGGACAGTGAAGAAATTACAGATAATACCATAAAATTGATAGAAGGAACTTTTCCTCCTCCAAAGGATGTGTTTTCATATAAATTACAAGGTGATATACTTACACTTACTGATGGAGGAAATGATGATTTTGTATTTAAAAGAGCGAATTGAAAAAAGTTTAAACAACTTCTTTGCGTATTTTTGCTAGAACAAATATGCAATACGCTAATAAACTAAATGATGATCGCTTTTAGAAATGAAATTTTATTGTCCATAATAGTATTGATACTATTATTTTTTGTGCTATTAATTACAAAAAGAGTAATCAAAAAGTTTGCAAAATTAAAATCTATAAATGCCGATAGGAGAAAACTAATACGTAACCTGTCTAACTTACTTCATTACCTTATTGCAGGGACAGCTTTAGTGATTATCTGGGGAGTAGAACTTAAACAATTTAGTGTTTTTATTTCTTCGGTTTTAGCAGTATTGGGAATTGCTTTTTTTGCACAATGGTCAATCTTATCTAATCTTACCGCAAGCATTATTTTATTTTTTAGTCATCCAGTTAGGATAGGAGATAGGATACGGATTTTGGATAAAGATTTTGATTGGACCGGAGAAGTGAAAGATATTACAGGATTTTATCTTTTTATGGTTACAGATCGAGGCGAAAACATAACTTTGCCTACATCTCTTGTGATACAGAAAGGAATCCAAATCATGAATAAGTACCCAGAAAAACAAATTGAACATAAAGAAGAAGTGTAATTGAATTCTAAAACCAAATACACTCAACGTATCAAATCCGAGGCAAAACGCTTGGGTTTTCTGTCGTGCGGAATTTCTAAAGCAGAATTTCTGGAACAGGAAGCTCCGCGTTTAGAAAAATGGCTTAACCAAAATATGCACGGTGAGATGCGGTATATGGAAAATCATTTTGATAAACGCCTGGATCCTACCAAATTGGTAGACGATTCAAAAAGTGTAATATCATTGCTACTCAATTATTTCCCTTCAGAAAAACAAAAAGATCCCGAAGCTCCCAAACTGTCTAAATATGCATATGGTACCGATTATCATTTTGTGATTAAAGATAAACTGAAGCAGTTATTACATTTTATTGAGGAAGAAATTGGCGAGGTCCATGGGCGAGCCTTTGTAGATTCTGCACCTGTATTAGATAAAGCGTGGGCAGCAAAAAGTGGATTGGGTTGGATTGGTAAAAATAGTAATCTGTTAACACAACAGGTAGGTTCTTTTTATTTTATTGCAGAGCTTATCATAGATCTTGATTTAGAATATGATACTCCCGTTACAGACCATTGCGGTACATGTACAGCATGTATTGATGCTTGTCCTACGCAAGCAATTGTAGAACCTTATGTGGTAGATGGCAGTAAGTGCATATCGTATTTTACGATAGAGCTTAAAGAAGAGATTCCTAATAGCTATAAAAACCAATTTGATGATTGGATGTTTGGTTGTGATGTGTGCCAGGATGTATGTCCATGGAATCGCTTTTCTAAACCTCACAATGAACCACTTTTTAATCCAAAACCAGGATTACTAGAGATGTCAAAAAAAGACTGGGAAGAGATCACACAAGAAGTATTTTCAAAGGTGTTTCAGAAATCTGCAGTAAAAAGAACTAAGTTTTCTGGTCTTCAGCGAAATATTAGTTTTTTAAAGAAGTAAAGGCATTGTTTCAAGGAAAAAAACATATTTTAGTGAATCTAAAGTTGATTTTTTTCTATAAAAAATATATGCGAAAACCTCACCTAATATTTTTAATTACAATCTCAGGATTATTTTTTGCATGTAATAAAAAAAATGCTGAAAGTGATTTGTTATATAAAATTGCTAGTATTGATGATTTACATTCTCTGGCAAAAAATACTGTAAATGATTCAACATTAGTACATATTTCTGCGGCCCGATATATTATTGATAATAATGAAAGATTACCAGATACTCTTCTAATAGAAAATCTTTTTAGAAAAGGTTATTATTACAAAATGATAGAAGAATTTGATTCTGCAATGTTTTATTTTCATAAGACAATTGATTTGGTAAAGGGACCAAATGATAGAAAAAGGAATCGAGTATATTTCCGAAATACATGGGAGACTGATGAAGACAATAATAATTTAGCTAACGGAATCAACGCTGCTCAAAAATTTATTAAGATTTCCCGTAACAAGGACAATAGTGGGGATTTAGTATATGCATATAACTTCTTGGAACGTGTACATATTAATTTAGGAGATTTTGAAAAATCTTTATATTATAATTCAAAGACATTAGAAGCAGCCAGAAAATCTACAAATATCGATATGTTTGTGGTTACTGCAAATTCAAAAGCAGAAACATTATATCTTCGTTTAGGAAAAAAAAAGGAAGCTTTTACATTATTAGATAGTTTAAATACCATAGAATGTGGGAAGGATGCAAAAAGACAGTTATATAGAACATATGGGGTATTAAATTATTTTGAAGGAAACTATAAAGAAACAGCAAAGTATTTTAAGAATGTTTTAAAACTTTCCAAAGAAATTCCGCTATACCATAACTTCAATGTATTAGAATCCTATAACAATTTAACCGATTTATATTTGGAAATTGAAGAATATGGGGCTGCAGAAAAGTATCTGGATTCAACAAAGGCAATAATTAATGCTAATTCATTCCCTGCTTATGTGACCAAGTACAACGAGTATCGTTTTATATTAAATTATAGAACAAAGGATAAGGAAGAAGAACTTCTTACTGAATATAGGAACTTAATAAAAGAAAATAATAGGCAACATCAAAAAAAAATCGATGAAGAACTTTTTGCTTTGCAATCGGCCAATGAAAAAGAAAAAATAGCCATTGCAGCTAAAAATGAATCAGAGCTTAAAAACGTAAAACTAATAGCTTTACTTGGTTTTTCTGGGTTATTGATGCTAGTTGGATATTTGTTGTATAGACAGAGGCGCTATAGGTTTCAAAAACAGGAAATACAAATGCAACAACGTTTACTAAGGGTACAAATGAATCCGCATTTTACATTCAATACATTATCGGTTATTCAAAACCAAATCGAAGAAAATCAGGAAGGTGCATTAGATTATTTACTCAGATTCTCCCGATTGTTACGATTGATTTTAGAAAATTCGATTCATAACTATGTGCAGATAGAAAATGAATTAGAGCTATTACGCAAATATATGGATCTTCAGTTATTACGTTTTCCAGATAAATTTGAATACAACATTAGCTTAGAAAATTTTGACGAAGAAGAACTACTATTTATTCCTCCGATGCTAATTCAACCTTTTGTAGAGAACAGTATAGAACACGGGTTTTTAGGGATATTGTGTAAAGGGCAAATAGATATCACATTGAAATTGCAAAATAAATTTATTCATTGCACGATTGAGGATAATGGAGTAGGTTTGGATACCACGAATAAAGGATATAAAAATTCTGTGTCAATGAAATTAATTTCAAAATTTATTTACAAAGCCACAAAACAAAAGGTTAATATTCTGGATAAAAAGAATATTGATGCGATCAAATCAGGTGTGCTGGTTGAATTTTTAATCCCCTATAAATTTTCAGAAGATGATTAAAGCAATATTGGTAGATGATGAGGCTTATGTAAGAGATAAGATCAGGGGCAAGTTAATCAAATACTTTAGTCAAGATATTGAGGTGGTTGGGGAGGTTGAAAGTGTTGATTCTGCAATAAAAACAATTGAAGAAAAAAAGCCGGATTTACTTTTTTTAGATATTCATTTAACAGATGGAACGAGTTTTGATTTGGTGTCTAAAATTGGAAATAAAAATTTTGATATCATATTTGTTACGGCTTTTGATGAACACGCTGTTAAAGCTATAAAAGTAGGTGCGTTGGATTATATTCTAAAACCGATTGATGATGCAGAATTTAAGGAAGCAGTAACAAAAGCTATCGAAAACTCAAAAAAAGAAAAAAACCTAGAAAAGCTGATAGAAATATCCAGTGAGTATTTTCAAGGCGTGCAAAATAAACGTATTATTTTAAAGACATTAGAAAATGTATATGTCGTTTATGAAGACGATATTTTATACTGTAAATCTGAGGGTAACTACACTACCTTCTATACCTTACAATCAAAAAAAATAGTAGTTTCTAAACCTATAAAAAAAGTACTGGAATTACTGTCTGATGATGTTTTTATACGTTGTCATCAGTCTTATATAGTAAATAAAAAACATGTATTAAGTTATAGCAAACAAGGAGTTTTAGTGGTCGATTCTGAGATAAGGGTGCCTGTGTCTAGCAGACGTAAGGATTATGTGATTGAGAAAATTTTTAAATAACAAATATGAAATTACGATTTGCTAATATGAATTAGTCCGTTTCAAATATGAAACCATCTATTCTCAATTAGATTATTTGTTAAATTTAAAAAAAATGGAAAACATCAAATGTCATGAAAACAATCTTTAGATTTTTACTATTATTCTTATTCATTGCTTTTTATTCTTGCAATAAAGAAGAGTATATCGATCCGAATCTTATTGAAAATCAAAATGCTTTTAAAGTAAGTAAAACTGCTTTTGATACTCAAATCGAAGAAACCGAAGAAGAAAGCCTCGAAAACATAATGCTATGGGTGTCTTATTTAACTGCTCAAGCATTGGTGAGAAATACATCAGCCGAAAGTTTTTTTGTGAATACCTTGGGAGATCGCTCACAAACAAATATCATCGCTTTGGAGAGTTTATTGAATAATGATAATCCTTTTAGAGAAGCATTCATAACAGAGTTTCGTTATTATACTGGACCCATTTGTAGAGTGCCTACACCTTCAGGTACTCCAAGACCTGGTGATAGACCTGGCTCGGGAAGTCTAGAATACTTATATATACATATGTTGCTAAATGATTATGATTTTGAGTTGTATCTACCTAGTGGATATAATCAAAGTTTAGATAATGTTAAATCATCTGCTCAAGTTGATTTGATAAGAAATTCACAAGGTTTTAAACACTTCGATCGATGTGAAGTAGAAGAAATAGTCATTAATTCAAATACTCGAGATAATGTTATCATTGTAAAGAATTCCGAAAACGAGTAAATTCCTGTATACAATTATGTAAACAAAAAGAGGTTGTCTTTTGAGACAACCTCTTTTTGTTTTACCCTTGCTTTTCTAGCGTAACGAATATGAAATTATCAATAGCACTTATGAATTCACTATTGTAATCCTCTTTCATTAATCTCAAATTTAGCTTGTAAAAGACAGATAACGTCTTGCAAAGGTTAAATGTTATGAAAGAGCAACTTTATAATATTCTTGAAAAACTAATCATCAAGAATAATATTGATATAAACAAAGAAGAATTACGACTTCAATTATCTAGTCATCCATCTTATCCTAGTCTTCACTCACTTACAGGAGTATTAGATCATTTTAATATTCCAAATTTAGCGTTGCGTTTATCTGTAAATAAAGAAATGTTCAGAAAACTTCCTGCCTGCTTCATTGCCGATATTTTAACTAGCAATGGTGAAGATTTAGTACTGGCAGAAAAGAGAAAAGGAAAAATTAGAATTGTTACTGGTACGAATAAAACCAAATTCATTGAAGAGCAAGATTTTTTATCTCTATGGAATGGAATTGTACTTGCCATAGAAAAAGATGAAAATATTCCAGAAACCAAAACAACTTTTTATCGTTCTGTTATTCTAAATAGAGTAGTAGTCCTTATAGTATTGTTATGTATTGGATATTTTTTAATCAAACAATCTGATGTTGTAAAACAAATTCATTTTGTACTTAGTCTTATTGGTTTAGTTATAAGTGTATTTATAGTTAGACATGAGTTAGGACTACAATCTGGTGCCGCAAAACAATTTTGTAACCTGTCTAAAAAAACAAGTTGTGATGCTGTATTAAATTCAAAAGGAGCCACGATATTAAGGCTTTTTAAACTAAGCGATATTAGCATGGTAACCTTCGCTACCTATTGTTTGTTCTCGATTTTATTGTTTGTTAATGGAACTGGCAGATTTATAATATTACCCTTTGTTACCTTAATGACACTTCCTTTTGTAATATATTCATTGTATTATCAATACCGAGTCATAAAAAAATGGTGCCCTTTGTGTCTTGGATTAGCTACTGTTTTGGTGTTTCAATTTGTGGTTATGACAGTAGATGATTTTTCCAGTCTGAACTCAGTTTTTAATCGACGTGAGCTCATATTATTTGTGTTGAGTTTGATAATTGTAATAGGCATTTGGAACTTTTTAAAACCATTGATAGAGAAAAAAGAAACCTTACAAAAAACTGAAATTGCCTATTATAAATTTAAACGTAAGTTTTCTTTATTTAAGCTACTGTATGATGAAAGTGAGACGCTTTCAGTTATTGATTACTTTTCTGAAGAGTTGATGTTTGGTAATAAAAATGCAAAGGTCGAATTAGTAATAGTAACAAATCCTCTGTGTTTTTACTGTAAAAAGACACATGCCGACATAGAGTACTTACTAGATAAACTACAAGATAAAATAAAAGTAATTGTACGCTTTAATGTTGATACATCTGATAAAGATGGATTGTTGTATCGGTTAGTCACAATATTACTCAATATATATAACACTGAAGGTGAAAGTCGTGCCTTAAATGCATTGAGTGAAGTATATGAAGAAGATGTTAATCTTCAAAAATGGTTAGAAAACCAAGTCAATAAAACTTCAAATTCTTTTGACAATGTATTGAATGATCAAAAGCATTGGTGTATGATCAACGCCATTAATTTTACACCGGCTTTATATTTAAATAACAAACTGTTTCCGCAAGAATACGATCGAAAGGATCTTACATACTTTATCGATGAATTTGCAGCTTCTAAAGATATTATGAGAAGTGTTTTGACATCTTAAATATTATTTTTTACGAATACAATACATAGACGTGAAGGTGAACGTCTTTAAATGGTCACTATAATGTTAATCTCTGATAAATATAAATAATGGAAAAATTAAAGAAATTAGGCTATGTTTTGCCCAAACAAGAACAACGAGTTATTAATGGAGGTAGATCCAAAGGCAGTTGTGATTACTATGCTAGATGTATAACAGTAGAAGATTGTGTTAGCAATATTTCAGGATGCAATTATAAATGTAGTTATGGAACTTTTTTAACAAAACCAGGTCGAGCAGGATTTTGTTATCCTGTATAAAAATTGAATCACATTCAGTAATTATAATATTAACGTAAAATTTTAATCATGAAAAATTTATTAAATCTAAAAGGAGCTCAACAATTGAGCAAACAAGAACAAAAATCAGTTAATGGAGGAGTTACTAAAAGACCACCATTTTGTCAGAATCACCTTTGTCCACCAGATTATTGTTGTGGGTCTGATCCTTATTTCTGCGTTTTAAGTGTGAACGGAGGTGCTAATTGTAGATAGAGTTGTAGACATAAAGAGGTGAATGTCTTTAAAATAATCACTCGTATAATAATAAATAAAAATTTATCAAATGAAAAATTTATTAAATTTAAAAGGAGCTCAGAAATTGAGCACAGTAGAGCAACAGTCAATTAATGGAGGTAAAGAAAGTTCGTTTGCAGCGGGTAGATTTTGTTGTGAATGGTGTCGAGATGGTTCTTGTAATGGTTGGGTAGATAGCATTAATACACCATGCCCTATTGCAAATACCTGTAATTAATGCAAGTTAGAGTTTCAAAATTAAGATCCAGGAGTTTTTCTTCTGGGTTTTATTTGTGATCAAAGAATTAAGTACCTGTTGTTATATGACTTTCCCGTACTCTTTATAACGAACCACTTTTTAATCCAAAACCAGAATTACTAGAGATGTCAAAAAAAGACTGGGAAGAGATCACACAAGAAGTATTTTCAAAGGTGTTTCAGAAATCTGCAGTAAAAAGAACCAAATTCTCGGGGTTGCAAAGGAATATCGATTTTTTATTTAGAGATTAAAAAACGATTAACATGATTCTCTAAAAATAAGCTTGGTAGGCAGAATGATCTCTTTATGAAGACAAGGTTTATTTTCTTTATTTAATTCTATTTCATCTAGTAAAATCTCTGTGGCAACAACTCCCATTTGATGTGCAGGTTGATGTACAGTTGTTAATGTAGGAGAGACAACAGAAGACATAAACCAGTTGCTAAATCCAAAAACAGCTACATCATCGGGGATTTTGATGTTGTTTTCATTAAAATATTTTATTGCACCAATTGCCACAAGATCGGTTATTGTGAAAATAGAATCAACCTCGGGGTTTTCATGGATTAATTTTTTTGCATTATTATATCCGTCTTCAAAATCGGTATTGTTATTACACAGATATACCAACGAAGGATCATATGTGATTCCATGATCTTCTAATGCTTCTTTGTATCCTTCAAAACGATCGTTAGAAATTTTTGGATTAAGATCACCTCTGAAATGTGATATCTTTTTGTGTCCTTTGGAAATAAGATATGAAACAGCTTCGTATGCTGCTTTTTTATCATCGATGCGTACTTTAGAACAAGATATAGAAGGTTCTGTTTTATCAAAAAGAACCAAAGGGATATTTCGACTTAGTACTTTTTTTAGGTGAACAAATTCGTTAGTTTTATTAGATAAAGACATTAATATACCATCTACGCGCTTATCAAGTAATAAATTTACTTGTAGTTTTTCGAGAAATAGTTTTTCACTAGATTGAAGAATAATAACGAGATACCCTTTTTTTTCTGCTTCCTCAATGATACCATCTATTACTTTAGAAAAAAAATGATGTACCGTAGTTGGGATAATAACACCAATCGTTTTTGTTTGCTTAGTTCTTAGATTTACAGCTAATTGATTAGGTGAATAATTCAGTTTTCTAGCCGTCTGAAGAACCTTTTCCTTGGTGCCTTTATTTACATCGGGATAGTCTTTTAAAGCCTTGGATACAGTTGCTACAGAAATTCCTAATTCATTAGCAATATCTTTTAGAGTAGTAACTTTCATAGACTAAATGTTATATTTATTAAATATACAATTTAAGCTAAAATACAATTAGATTAATAAAATATAAAAATTTGAAAAACCTCCCTTATTAATGAAAAAGGACAAAAGGAATGAGAAAAGTACTTTTATAAGGGCTTTTTGCCCTAAAGGAATAGTTCTTTCGAAATCGTTTTCGATTGTATCGAAAACGATTTCGAACCCCTTGAATCTTAAAGAAAGAATAAATTATCATTAAGGTTTTGTGAAATTGCAGAGAACTAAATACTTAAAAAATTATGAGAACAAGACTATGTATTATTCTCTTCTTAGTTTTTGGGATAGGGGATTCTATTGCTCAAGAAGGGAAAAGTGTATCAGGAACGATTAAAGATAATAAAGGCGTTCCGGTAATTGGGGTTAATATATTACTAGAGGGAACCAACAGAGGGGCAACATCAGATTTTGATGGAGAATATATAATTAATAATTTAGAAATCAATGCTACCTATGTTTTGATAATTTCTTCGGTTGGGTTTAAGACCGTAAGAGAAGAGATTATCATGGCAGATAATATTATCAAAGATGTTATCTTAGAAGAAGACCTGCTCTCATTAGATGAGATTGTAGTTACCGGATCTTCTAATCCACGAACAAAATTAGAATCCAGTGTAGCAATAACCACAATGGGAGTTAAAGAATTAGAGCAAAAAGCTCCGCAGAGTACTGCTGATCTACTACAATCAATCCCTGGATTTGTAGTTGAAACTTCGGGAGGAGAGGTAGGAAATAATCTTTTTGCCAGAGGGATTCCATCCGCTGGAGCATATGAATTTGTTCAGATTCAGGAAGATGGACTTCCTGTTTTTGAAGATGGAGCCTTACAGTTTGCAAATGCTGATAACTGGTATAGATTAGATGAAACTGTTAAAAGAATGGAAGCTATACGAGGAGGATCTGCTTCTGTTTTTGCTACAAATGCACCTGGCGGAATTATCAATTTTATCTCTAAAACAGGTCAAAATGAATTAATCGGAAGGGCTAAAATGACCGTAGGGGATTACGGGCTTTTTAGAACAGATCTCAACATTGGAGGGGCAATTGTAGAGGATAAATTACTTTTTAATATAGGAGGGTTTTATAGAGTGGATCAGGGAATTCGAGATCCGGGATTTGAAGCTAACAAAGGAGGGCAGATGAAATTTAATCTTACCTATAAATTTGATGGGGGCTATGCCAGAATAAACTATAAAAAACTGGATGACAGAAACCTGTTCTTATTGCCAATACCATTGCGGGGAGATAGCGATGGAAATCCAGAAGAATTCGAAGGATTCGATGCCAATTACGGAACATTAGCATCAAGAAATTTTAGTAGATTAAGAGTGCCGCAGATAGGAGGAGGTTTTTTTGAAAGAGATCTAGAAGATGGTGTAAATCCCAATGTAGATGCAATTGGAGGAGAGCTTAAATATCATATCTCTGATGTGGTATCGGTAAAGAACACTTTCAGGAATACGAGCATTGATTTAAATTATAATGCAATCTTTAGTACGGGAGGGCCAAATACACAAGCCGATTTTGCTACAGGAACAACACAGTTTCCGCTAACCGATGCAGCAAATGCCGAGTACACATATGTAGATACAGGCGCAGCTTTAAATCCAAATACATTGGTAATGCGTGCAGATCACTGGGCAATCGATAAAGACATGTCTAACTTTGCAAACAATCTGGCATTTTCATTTCATTTCGAAAAAATAAATGTCACCCTAGGGTATTATTATTCTAATTGGAAATCAAACCAATATTGGAACTGGAGCAATTATCTAGTTGATGTATCTGATAATCCCAGATTGGTAAACCTGGTAGACACCAGTACAGGAGTTTCTAGAACTTATAACGGAATAGAAAGAATTACCTGGTTAGAAAGAGATGCACAAACCAAAGGAAGATTAAATGCTCTTTATATAGATGCAGAAGTTAATTTCACAGATAATCTAACTGCTAATTTTGGGCTTCGTTATGACGATGATAAATATGCTGGATATCGTGATAATGCACGATTTTTTTCAACAGATTTAGGTTTACTACCTGATAATACTGCCGATGATGCACTTACCGTTGTAGATGGTAATCCATATACATATTGGAATTATGATGTAGACGAATTATCATATACTACCGCATTAAATTATAAGTTTAGTGATAATATGGCGATCTATGCAAGACATAGTCACGGATTTAGATCACCCATAGAAGAGTCTTACTACGATAATGCTTCTGATCTTAGCGCTATCGAGGTTACCGAGGTTGATCAGTCAGAATTAGGGTTTAAATATTCTTCTTCCAACATAGGTGTTTATGCAAACTTTTTCTATATGAATATGGATAATATTGCCTTTACAGATATTTTGGCAGATGGTACTTCAGAAAATAAATTTGCCGATGTAAACAATATAGGAGTAGAGTTAGAGGCTAATGCTAAATATAAAGCTTTTGCAGTAGAAGCTAATATTACGGTTCAAAAACCAGAGTATGATAATTTTTCTGGAGCTAATGCAGATGGTACAACTTTTAATTATGAAGGAAATAATGCAAGGAGAATCCCTAATGTGTACTTCACACTAAGACCACAAGTAGAAATCATTAAAGACCTGGGATTATATACACAATGGTCACATTTTGGTAAAAAATATCAGGACGAAGCTAATACCACAGAACTTCCTGCTTTTAATGTTTTTAACGCCGGAGCGTATTACAAAGTGAAAAACTTACGATTTGGGTTTGATGCTTCTAATCTGTTTAATGAAATAGGATTAACCGAAGGTAACCCAAGAGGAACAACTAATGCTAATGATGATGTCTTTCTGGCCAGACCAATTTTAGGTCGAGCCTATAGATTATCTGTAGCAATAGACTTTTAATTGTTTGGAGCCAAAAACTGCTCGTATTGCTCGGGCAGTTTTAAATTAATAACCAGTCACGACCGTTTTTAATGAAGAATGTATCCATAAAAATATCCTTGTTTATCAACTATTTTATTTTTGCTATCCTCCTTAATAGTGTAGGAATAGTAATCTTAAAATCTTTAGAGAATTACCATGTTGATGAGATCGAGGCAAGTACTTTAGAATGGTTTAAAGATTTGCCGATAGCATTGGTTTCATTCTTAATAGCTTCTTTTTTGCCAAGAATAGGATATAAGAAAGCAATATTATTGGGATTGCTCATTTCGTTTATTGGATGTCTGGGGATGTACTATGGTAATTCTTTCTGGTCTGCAAAACTTCTTTTTGCTGCAATAGGAGTATCCTTTGCTTTGGTAAAAGTTTCGGTATATACCCTTATCGGGATAATTACAAAAACCAGACGAGATCACAATAGTTTAATGAGTATTGTAGAAGGGGTTTTTATGATAGGAATCGCTGCGGCTTATTTTCTGTTTCCTGCATTTAATTATGATAATAATCCAGATGCATGGTTGCGGGTATATTTGCTTTTAGCTGCACTGATTTTTGTGTCTTTTCTATTATTGTTCTTCACCAGATTTGAAGAAGGAAACGAAATTCCGGGCGTAAATCTATTAGATGATGTTAAGCAGATGATGCTTTTGTGCACCAAAATGTTGGTCATCGTATTTGTTGGTAGTGCCTTTTTATTCGTAATGGTAGAACAGGGAGTGATGACTTGGTTACCCACATTTTATAAAAGAGTGTTACAGCTTCCTCCTAACGTAAGCATTATGATGTCTAGCGTTTTTGCAATATCATTGGCTATTGGGAGAATAGGTGCAGGAATTCTATCAAAGCGAATACCTTGGGTTTATATTCTTACAGTATGTATAGGATTAGCAATACTTATGGTGGTTTTTATTTTACCACAAACCTTAGATGTTGAGGCGCAAAAAATCCAAAAAATTACAGATATACCATGGATAGGATATGCGTTTCCGCTTATCGGGTTATGTCTCGCCCCAATATATCCTCTAATAAATTCTGCGGTGCTAAGTGCTTTACCCAAAAAATTACATAGTCCTATGACTGGTCTTATAGTGGTTTTCTCTGCTTTAGGAGGAACTACAGGATCTACAATAGTAGGCTGGTTATTTAAAAATGTTGGCGCCCAACAAGCATTTTATTATACGATAATACCAATGATCTTATTGTTATCGACATTGCTGGTATTACACAAATTAACAAGAAATAATGTTGATTAAAATATATAAAAAAGATGTCTTGCATAGTTTGCTTCAACAAGAAGATACTGATCAAGACAAGAGGATTACTATTGATGATTGGGGTCCAAAAGAATTTGAAATACATACCATTAACAACGAAGTTTATACCATTAAAGGAACCTATCACCTGTCTAATCTGCTTCAGGAATTAAAATTGACAAAAGAAGACAAAAAAGGGATCATAGAAATTTCTTTAACAGAGATTAAACAGCAACCCGGCATTAGAATTTCTAAAATGATAAAAGAGTACTATTGGGATCGATTAACTAGAAAATTAGATCGAAATGGTATTGAAAAAATTATGTCTGATGATAAACGGAGTATAAAAGAAAAACGATTATACGTTCCTTTTCATGATAAAGAAGCCTATTCTTTTTATCAGGAAATAACAAAAGGAATAGATCATATTATATTAGAGACGCTACCCCCAAAAATAACACCAGAATTTGTGCAGTCCATTAATGATAAGCCTGGGATTTTAGGATTAGCATTAACTACCGATGATCGTAAGAAAAAAGCTGTCCCATTTTTGGTTCCGGGAGGAAGATTTAATGAGATGTATGGATGGGATAGCTATTTTATAAATATAGGCCTTTTACTAGATGGCAAAAAAGAACTTGCCAAAGGGATGATTGATAATTTTACATATCAAATCAAGAATTATGGTAAAATTCTAAACGCTAATAGAAGCTATTATCTAACAAGAACTCAACCTCCTTTCTATACATCTATGGTTGTAGAGTATTATGAGAAATATAAAGATCAAACACCTATTTCCTGGCTAAAAGAATGTACAAAAACAGCTATTCATGAATATGAAACTGTTTGGATGCAATCTGGAAAAAGATTGGCATCAAATGGATTAAATAGGTTTTATGCAGAAGGAATAGGTATAACAGCAGAAGTTGAAGAAGGACATTATGATTATATATTACAAAAATATAAGAACGACGACTCGCAATCTGTCGAAGAATTTAGAAAGTTATACCTGCACAGAGAGGTTGATAGAGCAGAATTGGATCAATATTTTTTGCATGATCGAAGCGTAAGAGAAAGTGGGCATGATACAACCTACAGGCTAGAAGGGATATGTGCTGATCTAACTACTGTAGATCTTAATACACTATTGTATAAATATGAAAAAGATTTGGCATATATCATAAAGCGTTTTTTTAATGATGAATTTATATATAAAGAGAAGAAATTAAATTCTGAGTATTGGAATGATATTGCAACTCAACGGGTAGCGCTGATAAATCAATACATGTGGGATGAAAAAACAGGTAGTTATTTTGATTATAATCTATTAGAAAAAAAGAAAACTCATTTTGAGTCGGCGACCGGGTTTTATCCATTATGGGCAAAATTATGTACAGCAGATCAAGCAAAAAGTGTTGTCGAATATTTGACACCTCGGTTAAAATGTGAATTTGGTATTGCCGGAAGCTCTAAGTTTTCTCTTCGAGATGTTCCAAAAGATGCTCCAAAACGACAATGGGACTATCCGTTTGGATGGGCTCCACATCAAATGATTGTTTGGGAAGGATTGCTTAATTATGGGTATCAGGATTTGGCAGAAGAACTTGTCTATAGATGGCTGTGGATGATTACCAAGAATGCAGCAGATTATAATGGTGTAATTCCAGAAAAATTCGATGTCGTTTGCGGAACATTTAAAGTAGATGTAGAGTATGGTAATGTCGGATCTGATTTTAAATATGTTCCCGATGGTGGTTTTGGATGGATGAACGCTTCTTATCAATTAGGATTAAGTCTTCTATCTGTAGAATATAAGTATAAATTGAATCAGCTTATAGATCCTGATGAAATATTTAATAAAACCAATAATTAATTGATAAATCTTTAATAAGATTGTTAAATGTATGGTATTTTTTTTCAATCCTTATTTTTCGCAAAGATTCCTTAGTATTAATTTTTGCATCTCATACAGACTTGTACCTTTGTATATGTATTAGTATCAAAATATCATAACCATTAAATCTGGTGTTATGGTATTTTGATCTTTATTTTTATTAGCACATTTATCTTATTTAGTATGAGTATCGAAAGTAAAAGAAGAGAGGCATTAGTATATCATGCCAAGCCTACCCCAGGTAAAATTAAAGTCGTTCCTACTAAAAAGTATGCAACTCAGCGAGATTTATCTTTAGCATATTCTCCTGGTGTTGCCGAACCTTGTTTAGAAATCGAAAAGGAAAAGGCAGACGTTTATAAATATACGGCAAAAGGAAATCTGGTTGCTGTAATATCTAATGGTACAGCAGTATTAGGATTAGGAGATATTGGTCCCGAAGCATCAAAACCTGTAATGGAAGGAAAAGGGTTATTGTTTAAGATATTTGCCGATATCGATGTGTTTGATATCGAGGTAGATACAAAAGATGTAGATGCTTTTATCGAAACTGTTAAAAATATTGCTCCAACATTTGGAGGGATAAACCTTGAAGATATTAAAGCTCCCGAAGCCTTTGAGATCGAAAGACGACTAAAAGAAGAACTGGATATCCCAGTGATGCATGACGATCAGCATGGTACAGCTATAATTTCTGCTGCTGCATTGTTAAATGCATTAGAAATTGCAAATAAAAACATTGAAGAAGTAAGAATTGTTGTTAGTGGCGCTGGTGCGGCGGCAGTATCTTGTACAAGATTATATAAAGCTTTTGGAGCTAAAGCCGAAAATATTGTTATGACCGATAGTAAAGGTGTAATTCGTAAAGATCGAGATAGCCTTACTCCAGAAAAAGCAGAATTTGCCACAGATCGAGACCTCAATGACCTAGAAGATGCAATGCGAGATGCAGATGTATTTATTGGTTTATCGATGGCCAATCTGGTAAGTCCCGATATGCTGATATCAATGGCAGATAATCCAATTGTTTTCGCAATGGCAAATCCAGATCCCGAAATAAAATATGATCTGGCGATTAAAGCTCGTAAAGATGTAATCATGGCTACAGGAAGAAGTGATCATCCTAACCAGGTAAATAATGTACTGGGGTTCCCTTTTATTTTTAGAGGTGCTTTGGATGTAAGAGCTACGGCCATTAATGAAGAAATGAAAATGGCAGCTGTAAAAGCGTTAGCCGAGCTAGCCAAAGAACCTGTTCCGGAGCAAGTAAATATAGCCTATGGAGAAACACGTCTTAATTTTGGTAAAGAGTATATCATACCAAAACCTTTTGATCCAAGACTTATCGCAAAAGTGCCTCCTGCAGTAGCTAAAGCGGCTATTGAGAGTGGTGTGGCAACGGCACCTATTACCGATTGGGAGAAGTATGAAGATGAATTGCTTGAGCGAATGGGTAATGATAATAAAATAGTACGATTGTTATTAGATAGAGCAAAAACAAATCCTAAACGTGTTGTTTTTGCAGAAGCAGACCATCTGGATGTGTTAAAAGCGGCTCAGACAGTTAAAGAAGAACGTATTGCTTTCCCGGTTTTATTAGGTCGTAAAGATATCATACTCGAACTGATGAAAGAGATTGATTTTGATCCAACTGGTATTGATATCATTGATCCTAAAGCAGACGAAGAATGTGAGCGTAAAAATAGATATGCCAAACAATATTGGGAAACCAATAAGCGTAAAGGAATTACCCTGTATGATGCAGAAAAATTAATGCGCGAACGTAACTATTTTGCTGCCATGATGGTAAATGAAGGAGATGCCGATGCATTGCTTTCTGGGTATTCTAGAAGTTATCCAACTGTGGTTAAACCCATGATGGACTTAATAGGGCTTGCCAAAGGGGCAACTCGTATTGCAACAATGAATGTAATGATGACCGATAAGGGACCATTGTTTATAAGTGATACCTCTATAAATATCGAACCTTCTTCAAAAGAATTGGCAAAAATAGCGCAAATGACGGCTAGAACCGTAGAGATGTTTGGGGTAAGACCTGTGATTGCTATGGTTTCATATTCTAATTTTGGATCATCAAAACATCCTACTGCTTCAAAAGTACAGGATGCAGTAGCATATTTGCATAGATATTATCCTAACCTGGTTGTAGATGGTGGATTACAAATGAATTTTGCATTAAACAGAAAAATGAGGAAGGATAAATTTCCATTTTCTAAGCTTAATGGGCAAAAGGTAAACACATTGGTATTTCCTAATTTAGATTCGGCCAATAGTAATTATAAATTATTAAGTGAAATTAATAATGCAGAATCAATAGGACCTATTATGATGGGGATGAATAAACCAGCTCATATTCTCCAATTGGGAGCAAGTGTAGAAGAAATGATAAATATGGCAGCAGTTGCTGTTATTGATGCTCAGCAGAAGGAAAAAAGAGATTTGCAATTGTCATTAATGCCTGATGTTGTTTAATCGATTGATTGACAACTCTTAAGAGCTAAATAAAAATAATTTATATAAGATTAAAAGCTATACTTTGGTAGTATAGCTTTTTACATTTTGGTAAGATGTGTAAAAACTCCAAGTTTTATACTTCATTAGGTTTATGTTTTGTTAGATTGTATTGATGTATTTGTAGGAGAACAATATTTAACTCAATCTCTTAGATATGATAATGCAGAAATATTTTCTGTATTGGATATGAGGAAGAGGCGAGCGTAATAAAAAAAGAACACCATTTTTAAAGGGTGTTTTTTTATCCCCTGTATGTAGTAGAATTTTATTACATTTGATTGCTTAACACTCAACTCTTCTTGAATTTTAATATTCAAGCAAAAATAATTATGATTTTACGCTCTGGTGAAGTACTTTTTTTGGTAGTACCAACGATATCACTGAAAAAAGATAAAATTAGAGAAAAAACTAACCCCTGATGAAGATCAGGATTTATTTTGCAGTATAGAAACTCAAAAAGAGTACATTAACTTAACAAATGATCACACATATCAAGGGGAGGCTTGTTGAAAAAAACCCTACTGATGTAATAATAGATTGTAGCGGAGTAGGATATTTATTACATATCTCATTACATACTTTTTCTTTGATTCCCGAGGGAGAAGTGCTACAATTGTATACGCATCTGCAGGTAAAAGAAGATTCTCATACCTTATTTGGTTTTGCAGAAAAATCAGAAAGAGAAATTTTTAGGCTTTTAATCTCGGTTTCGGGAATAGGAGCAAGTACAGCCAGAACCATGTTGTCATCCTTACACCCTGATCAAATTAAAGAAGCAATAGCTTCTAATGACGTAGCTACAATTCAATCTATTAAAGGAATCGGAGCCAAAACTGCCCAACGTGTTATTATAGATCTAAAAGATAAAATACTCAAAGTATATAATATCGACGAAGTTTCAGTGTCACAAAGCAATACTAATAAAGATGAAGCGTTATCTGCTTTAGAAACCCTAGGATTTAATCGAAAAATTGCAGAAAAAGCTATTGATAAAGTTCTAAAACAAAGCCCCAAAGAAACAGTTGAAAATATTATTAAACAGGCACTAAAAAATTTATAAAACATTGAGTTTTTCGAATTACTTACGCGTTGATTTTTTTAGGATATTAGTATGTTTGATAGCACTTTATAGTGGGGTGTTACAGGGTCAGGACAATCAAACTGTTCGGGATTCTACAAGTACTACATTTTCTTTGGGAGCATTGTCTTTACCAGATCCGAATAGTATTGTAACCAAGTATGAATACGATCCGATTACGAATCGATATATCTATCGGGAGAAACTTGGGGATTTTAATGTGAGGTATCCTATTTTCTTAACACCATCAGAATACGAAGCATTAGTAGAACAAGAGCAACGAAGAGCTTATTTTAAAGAAAAAATTGAAGCTTTTAGTGGTAAAAAAGATGGTAGTGAAGAGAAAAGAAAGAATTTACTTCCTATTTTTTATGTTAATTCTAATTTCTTCGAATCTGTTTTTGGAGGAAATGAAATTGAAATTATCCCTCAGGGATCTGTAGAAATAGATTTAGGATTACTTTATACAAAACAAGATAATCCCGCTTTTTCACCTCGTAACCGAAGTAATTTTACATTCGACTTTGATCAAAGAATCAGTCTAAGTTTGCTGGGTAAAATAGGAACTAGGCTGCAGGTAACAGCTAATTATGATACAGAATCTACTTTCGACTTTCAGAATCAATTAAAATTAGAATATACGCCTACAGAAGATGATATTATCCAAAGTATTGAGGTAGGTAATGTAAGTATGCCATTGAACAGCACATTGATCCAGGGAGCACAAAGTCTTTTTGGAGTTAAAATGGGACTACAATTTGGGCGAACCACTATTACCGGGGTGTATTCTGAACAGCGCTCTGAAACAAGATCTGTAAATGTAGAAGGAGGAGGGACCGTAGAAGATTTTGAGCTTTTTGCTTTAGATTATGACGAAAATCGACATTTCTTTTTATCACATTATTTTAGAGATACATATAATACTTCTTTGGCAAGTTATCCTTTTATTAATAATAATATACAGATAACCAGGATCGAAGTATGGGTAACCAATAGAGCAACAAGTGCACAGACCTTGACTAATGCACGTAATATTGTAGCGCTTCAGGATATAGGAGAAGCACCAGATACGGGTAATTTTACTATACCCGCTTCTTTATTTAATACAGGAGCAGGAGCTTTTCCTGATAATAGTAACAATGATCTGGATCCAACAACTATTGGTCCTGCAGGACCTGTTACTGATGCAGTGCGACAAGTACCTACTGTGCAACAAGGGTTTATTGGCGCAATAGCTAATTTTAATGAAGGATTTGATTATGCTATTTTAGAAAATGCAAGAAAATTAAACCAAAGCGAGTATACGCTAAATACCCAATTAGGATATATCTCTTTAAATCAGAAGTTGAATAATGATGAAGTTTTGGCAGTTGCATATCAGTATACCAGAAATGGAGAGGTTTTTCAGGTTGGTGAATTCGCAAATGATGGAGTAGATGCAACTATAGGAGATAATACAGGGGGAGCTATAGATGCAGGATCAAGTCAAAGTTTAGTAGTTAAGATGCTTAAAAGCCCGATTGTTAATGTGACATTGCCAATATGGGATCTGATGATGAAGAACATCTATAGTACAGGGGCATTTAGACTAGAGCAAAATGATTTTAGATTAAATATTTTATATTCAAACCCCTCTCCAGTAAATTATATTACGGCAGCAGAAGGATCATCGGTAGCACTACCAAGTGATGTAGAGCAGACGACATTACTTAAAGTTTTTAATCTGGATCGTCTTAACCCTAATAATGATCCGGTACAAGGAGGAGATGGTTTTTTTGATTATGTGCCAGGGGTTACCATTGATTCACAAAACGGTCGCATTATTTTTACTACTATAGAACCCTTTGGGGAACATCTCTTTGATAAACTCGATAATGGACCTGTGGGGGCAAATTATACCAATCCTAATTCGTATAATCCCAATCAAGCAAAATACGTTTTTCGCGATTTATACACACAAACTAAAGTTGTAGCAGAACAGAAATCTGCTGATAAGAATTACTTTCAATTAAAAGGAAAATATAAATCTTCTGGTCAGGATGGAATCCCTTTGGGAGCATTTAATGTACCTCAAGGTTCTGTAACTGTTACTGCAGGAGGAAGAACTTTGCAGGAAGGGGTAGATTATACAGTGAATTATCAATTGGGAAGAGTAAATATTTTGGATGAAGCATTGCTGTCTTCTAATACACCTATCCAGGTTTCTACAGAGAATAACGCTGTTTTTGGTCAGCAAACAAAACGTTTTACAGGATTAAATATAGAGCATAAATTTAGTGACGACTTTATTATAGGAGGAACCTATTTAAACCTGAATGAAAGACCAATTACTCAAAAATCTAATTATGATTTTGAGCCTATTAATAATACAATACTAGGGTTTAATGTAGCGTATTCTACAGAAGTTCCTTTCTTAACCAGGATGGTGAATAAACTCCCTAATATAGATACAGATGTACCTTCTAATGTTTCGGTTAGAGCAGAAGGAGCTTATTTGGTTGCCGGGGCGCCAAGAGGAGCTAATTTTGATGGTAAAGTAACCACGTATATAGATGATTTTGAAGGAGCACAGACCAGAATAGATGTAAGTTCGCCATTGTCATGGGAGCTCTCTAGTGTACCTATTGGTTTTGGCGATCCTAGTAATCCTAACAGTGATGTTGTTGTTGATGGTATAGAATCAGGATATCAAAGAGCAAAATTGTCGTGGTATTCTATTGATCCGATCTTTTATAGTAATGGAAGACCAAGTGGGGTATCCGAGCAGGATTTGGCTTCTAACGCTACCAGAAGAGTGTTTATTGATGAGATTTTTCCAGAGACCGATATAGCACAAGGGCAAACCTTGGCATTATTTACATTAGATCTTAATTATAGACCAGGACAGAGAGGACAATATAATTTTAATCCTGCATATGCACCTGGAAGTTCATTACCACAACCCGATTCAAGAAATAATTTTGGAGGAATTACCAGACAGTTAACATCTACTAATTTTGAGCAAGCTAATGTAGAATTTATTGAATTTTGGTTGATGGATCCTTTTGAATATGATGACGTAAGTAATCCTGGAGGTACCATCGTGTTTAATTTAGGGAATATTAGTGAAGATGTGCTAAAAGATGGTAGGAAACAATATGAAAATGGATTACCTAAAGGAGGTGTTGGTAGTGTAGTAGATACAGACTATGGACGAGTTCCTGTAAATCAATCCTTGATCTATGCTTTTGATTCTGATGGTCAGGATAGAATAGACCAAGATGCTGGATTTGACGGTTTGGGAGATCAGGATGAAAAACAAAAACCAGAATATGCTGCATTCCAATCTTTAGATGATCCTTCTGGAGATAATTATACCTATTTCCTTCAGGCGGGAGGAACTATTCTGGAACGATATGACAAGTATAATGGTACAGAAGGTAACTCACCGACTAATGTGTCTAATGATGATCGAGGAAATACTACATTCCCTACTGCAGAAGATGTAAATAGGGATAATACCATGAATACTATTAATAGTTATTATGAGTATGAGATTCCAATTTTTAGAGGAATGGGAGTAGGTAATGATGGCGGGACTGGATTTATATCGGATGTTTCACCTCCGGGTCTCACAGCTCGAGTATCTGGTCAAGATATCCCTGTACGTTGGGTGAGATTTAAAATACCTATTTATAACCCTACCAGATCTATAAATATTAATGATTTTAGATCTATTCGATTTATGAGGATGTATCTTACTGGTTTTGCAGAGCCCACTTTATTGCGATTTGGTAGTCTTGATTTGGTAAGAGGGGATTATAGAAGATATGTTGTAGAAGGTAATACCACAAATGATCCAACAAATGGTCTTAATGTAACAGGTAATAGTGATGTAATTGTGACTTCGGTAAGTGCAGAGGAAACCCCGAATTATGTGACGCCACCTGGGGTTGTGCGAGAGCAGTTAAATAACAATAATAATATTATAAGAGATGATGAGCGATCATTGGCACTTACAGTAAATAATCTACAATCTGGTGATGCCCGTGGGGTGTATAAGAATTTCAATGTTGATATGCGTCAGTATGAAAATCTTGAAATGTTTTTGCATGCAGAATCGCTTCCCGAACCTACAATCCCAATTCAGGATGGAGATCTAAAAGCTTTTATAAGAATGGGTAATGATTTTACCAATAATTTCTATCAGATAGAATTACCATTAGCCGTTTCTGATCGCAATGATGGTAGTCAGAATGGTGCATGGCCAGAAAATAATCGATTAAGCCTTCCTTTAGAATTTCTTCAGCAAATAAAATCTAATGTATTAGGAGATGATGCTCTTAGTGTAAATGATCTTAATTTCTTTACAGGTCCTAATAACCTTAGAGTGGGGATTAAGGGTAATCCTAATTTTGGAGATGTACGAGTGATGATGGTGGGTGTTAAAAATGATAGCGGTAGTGATCAATCAGGAACAGTTTGGTTTAATGAAATGCGCCTAAGTGACCTTAAAAACAGAGGAGGTTGGGCTGCTGTAGGTAGTCTAGACGCTAATATTGCAGATTTTGCAAATGTTAGTGCATCAGGAAGAATTAGTACTATTGGATTCGGGGGGATTGAGCAAGGGCCTAATGAACGAAGTAGAGAAGATGTTAAGCAATATGATGTAACCACTAATGTTAATTTAGGGCAATTGCTACCTAAGAAATGGGGAATGCAAATACCATTTAATTATAGCCGTGGAGAAGAGTTGATTACTCCGCAATTTGATCCCGAATTTCAAGATATAGAGCTTCAGGATCGATTAGATCGCGAAACTGACCCTGTTGAAAAAGAACGTATAGAAAAACAATCAACAGAGTATACAAAAAGGCAAAGTTTTAATGTTATCGGATTACGTAAAGAGAGAACGGGAGATGGCAAACCGATGCCTTATGATGTAGAAAATTTTGCATTCTCGGGAACTTACAATCAAACAGATCATCGGGATTTTGAGATAGAAAAATCATTAGATCAAAATGTAAAACTGGGAGGTACTTATGATTTTAGTTTTCAACCAAAAGAAGTAGAACCTTTTAAGAAAGTTAAGTTCTTAGGCAAGAGTAAATATTTTGATCTCATCAAAGATTTTAATGTGAACCTACTTCCTACGAGCATCTCGGTAAACTCTAATATCAATAGACAATATAATGAGCAGGTTTTTAGAGATATTACTTTAGGGCCGGATGATATTAGGTTGCCAACGTTGTATCAGCGTAATTTCCTTTTTGATTGGCAATATGGAGTTAATTATAATTTGACTAAGTCTTTAAATTTTAATTTTACTTCTGCTAATAATCGCATTGTTAAAAACTTTATTGATGAAAATAACGAAGTTGATAATACCATAGATGTATGGAGTGGTTTTTTTGATATAGGAGATCCTAATACGCATAGTCAACAGCTTCAGGTTAATTATGAAGTTCCCTTTAATAAGGTACCGGTGTTTAAATTTATACGTGCGACATATTCGTATAATGCAGATTTCCAATGGGTAAAAGGAAGTGAGGCTTTAAAGACTTTAGAAGGTATTCCAGATTTAGGAAATACAGTTCAGAACGCTAATGTGCATACATTAAACGGTTCATTGGATATGAATACGTTGTACAAATATGCAGGATTAACCAAAGTAAAACCAGGAAGAAAAAACGCAAAAAAGAAGAATAAAGATTCGAAAGATAAAAAAGAAGGAGATCGAGCACCTGGAAGCCCACAAAAAAATAAAGTTAAAAGAGGTAGAAGTAAGCTAAGTGTTGGTGATAAAGCATATAATACACTCATTGGGTTAGTTACCGCAGTGAAAAAGGTAAATGTAAATTACCAACAAGATAGTGGTATTTTCCTTCCTGGGTATACCAGAGAACCTGGTTTTGTAGGGACGCTTAAGCCAACAGTTGGGTTTACTTTTGGTAGCCAATCTGATATTCGAGATCTTGCTGCACGTAACGGATGGCTTACATTATATCAAGAGTTTAATCAACAATATCAAGAAGTAGAAGGAAAACAGCTTAATATACAAGCTTCTCTAGGGTTGCTAAAAGGGCTTAAAATTGATATTAGTGCCAATAGAAACTCTTCTCAAACTTATACTGAAAACTATCGGGTGAATACAAATTCTGACGGTAGTATTTTTACTGATGATCCATATCAATCGCTTACCGGAAATACCTTTGGTAATTTTACAATTTCAACAGTACTGGTTAAAACCGCGTTTAAAAAGAGTGATGAGTTTTCATCAGAAGCGTTCGATAAATTTAGGGAAAACCGATTGATTATTGCCAGACGATTAGCGATAGAGAGAGGGAATAATCCAAATGTTGATAGTGATGGAGATGGTTTTCCAGATGGTTACGGAAGAACGAATCAAGCGGTATTGTTACCTGCGTTCTTAGCAGCTTATACCGGAGGAAACCCAGAAAAAGTAAAAAAAGGAGCTTTTAGAGATATTCCACTACCTAACTGGGATGTAAAATATACAGGTTTAATGAATATAAAATGGTTTAAGAAACGTTTTAAAAGATTTTCTGTAGCCCATGGGTATCGAGCTAATTATACTATTAATCAATTTCAAACCAACCTTGAATTTGGTAAAAGTGAATTTGATGAGGCAAATAACTACAGAAACCCAGAGTTGTATTCTAATGTTAATTTAACAGAGCAATTTAGTCCGCTGGTTCGATTAGATATGGAAATGAAAAACTCGATCAAAATCCTTGCAGAATGGAAAAAAGATAGAGCATTATCATTAAGTTTTGATAATAATCTACTTACCGAAATTCAAGGAAATGAATATATCATTGGACTAGGATATAGATTAAAAGACCTTACGTTTGTAACTAAAATAGCAGGAAGAAAAAAAGTGATAAAAAGTGATCTAAACCTAAGAGCTGATTTGTCGCTACGTCAAAATGAAACGCTGATTAGATACCTTGACTTGGATAATACTCAGATAACGGCAGGACAAGATATTTATGGAATAAAGTTTACGACAGATTATTCCCTAAGTAAAAACTTAACAGCGTTATTGTTTTATGACCATACCTTTTCTAAATATTCTATTTCTACAGCATTTCCTCAGACCACAATTAGAGGAGGGTTTACGTTAAGGTATAATTTTGGGAATTAAGATTTTGCAATTACCTTTTGTTTAAGGCAGTGTGTTGTTGTTTTTTTTATAATTTTTTATCGGGTTTTCTCAAAATTTAATAAAATAGATTTATTTTCGTCATCATAATATTAACAACTCATAAATTTTTTTGAAATGAATACTCCTGGAGATTTAAAATATACCAAAGATCACGAATGGATCAAAGTTGAAGGTGATATTGCAACTATAGGTATTACTGATTTTGCACAAAGCGAATTAGGTGATATTGTTTATGTAGAAGTAGAAACAGTTGGTGAAGAGCTAGAAGAACAAGAGGTTTTTGGTACTGTAGAAGCAGTAAAAACGGTATCAGATCTATTTTTACCATTAACGGGTGAAATTATCGAATTTAATGAAGCTTTAGAGAATGAGCCAGAACTGGTAAATAGCGATCCTTATGGAGCTGGTTGGATGGTAAAAGTTAAAATATCTGATATTTCGCAAGTTGACGATTTGTTATTATCTGCAGATGAATATAAAGAGGTTGTTGGGGCATAACACCCTTTTTGTCCTGGTTGTAGTATTAACCGCTTTGGTAACCTGGGCGTCGCTGGCAAAATTTATAAACCCGGTCACATTTACAATGGAAGGGAGTGATAAAATAGGTCATTTTATTGCATACTTTACTTTGACTATAGCATGGGCTTTGTTTTTCTTTTTTTCAGAAAAGATGAATAAAAATTTAAAACAGAGTTTGATTACTACTTCGGTTATATGCATCCTATATGGTGTCTTGATGGAAGTATTACAAGCACTTTTAACAACATATCGTAGTTCTGATTGGTATGATATAGTTGCAAATACGAGTGGTACAATTTTTGCAGTACTTGTTTTTGTAGTGTTTAAAAATAGAATATTAAGATTTAAACAAAATAAGCAGGAAGTCAGGTAGATACAGCCTTGTTTTTACTGAAAAGTAGATAACATAAAAGTTAAAAAACTTATTTTTTGTTTTACATTTTAATCTTTAGTTGGAAATTACAAAAGAAATTAGCTATTTTAGCAATCCTATAACGATTATATAATATGGAACCAAAGAAAAATCCAAAAGCAGATTTAACTAAGAAAAGCATCTTATTCCTTCAATTAGGACTTATTTTAGTTCTTTTTATAACATGGCAAGGAATAGAATGGAAAACCTATGATAGAACCAATATAGATATAGGTCAGGTTAATCTGGATGAGTTGGAAGAAGAAGATGTGCCAATTACGCAGAATCTTAATACACCTCCTCCACCTCCACCTCCACCACCTGCACCAGAAATTATTGATGTAGTAGAGGATGAGGAAGAAGTAGAGGAAACTATTATCGAATCTACAGAAACGAATCAAGAAGAAGAGATTGTTGAGGTAGAGGAAATCGAAGATACAGATGAAGAAGAAGTAATTGCTGATGTACCATTTGCAGTTATCGAGAATGTGCCAATCTTTCCTGGTTGTGAGAATGCAGGAAACAATGCAGCTAAAAAGAAATGTATGAGTGATAAGGTTAAGAAGTTTGTTAACCGTAAATTTAATACAGAAATTGGAAGTGAATTAGGTCTTACAGGTGTTAATAGAATCTATGTGAGATTTAAAATTGATAGAGGTGGTAATATTGTTGGTGTTCAGGCAAGAGCTCCGCACCCAAGATTACAAAAAGAAGCACAAAGAGTAGTTAAGTTATTACCTAAAATGACTCCAGGAAAACAAAGAGGAAAAGCAGTAGGTGTACTGTATTCTTTACCAATAGTTTTTCAGGTACAGGACTAGAAAGGAAATATCTTTATATAAAATATTCGAATCCCGTTTACATTACGTAAACGGGATTCTTTTTTTGGTATGCTTGTTGATTTAGATTAATTGTAACGTTAAAACTAAATATTATGAGTAACAAGCACAATGCTAATGTACAAAAAAGTACATTGGTAAATTTTCAGATTGGACTTATAGCAAGTCTTTTATTTACCTATGTAATGTTTGAGGTGTATACCGCTACGCCGATAATTAATGATAGTGATATTGATCTTACAATTGAGGAGCCCGATGTAGATTGGGACGGGGTTTACAAAATTTATGAAGAGCCCAAACCAAAAGAAGTTGCAAGAAAGTCTACTAAACCTGTAGTAATCCCAGAGCAATTTAAGGTTATTGATAATGACACTAAAATAACTGACCCGGATAAGGTGTTTAAAAATAAACCCATCGAATCTACACCAATCGACCCTAGTTCTATTATCGATGCTGATCCTGTTGATGAAGACCCACCTTTTTTTGATTTTGTAAAAGTAGAGTCGGTTCCTGTTTTTCCTGGTTGTGAAACATTAGGAACTAATAAAGAAAAAGCAGCTTGTTTTTCTGAGAAAATTAGAAAAATCGTTTCCAGAAAATTTAATACAGGATTAGGAGAAAAATATGGTTTAACAGGAGTGCAAAGAATCTATACTCAGTTTGATGTTGATGCCGATGGAATGATTAAAAATATTCAGGTTAGAGCAGCACATCCAAAATTAAAAAAAGAAGCACAAAGAGTGATTAACTTGTTTCCACAGATGACTCCAGGTAAACAAAGAGGTAGAGCTGTAACTGTAAAGTATCAGTTACCAATTGTTTTTAAAATACAGAACTAAAAATAAAAGCCTGTTGATCATAACAGCAGGCTTTTCTAATCGATTTTTTTATTTTGTGAGACTGGTGTAGATTGTTTTTCGCATACGTTCTGAGTTAATGAACCCATCGCCATATCCTTTTGCATCATAGGTTGCGGTAAGCGAAGTGTTTTTTGTAATGTCTTCTTCAGATTTCCCTGCTTTGATTTCTTTTTGAATACTACTGGTGATTTCGTTTAGCATTTCCAAAAATGTTTCCAAATCTTTTTTTGTTGCCAATTTTCCGTGTCCGGGAATAATTTTGGTGTCATCATTTGCAATAAGTAATGCTTTTTCTGATGCTTTTATATACCCTTTGATGCTTCCGCCAGATTTTAAATCTATATAAGGATACCGTCCATTAAAAAAAGTATCTCCCATGTGTAATACATTTCCATTTACAAAATAGATAAGAGCATCTCCGTCGGTATGAGCATTGTGTACATGAAATGCCTTCACGTTTTCATCTTTGAAATATAATTGTAACCCTTCGTTAAATGTAATTACAGGTAAGGATGAAGGGATAATACGCCCTTTTTTCTTTTGCCCTTTTTCCATTCGAGATCTCACATTTTTTTGAGCAAAGATGGTAGCGCCTTGATTTGTCATATTTTCATTTCCGCCGGTATGGTCTCCATGATAATGTGTATTGATCACCATAGTAACGGGCAAATCACTTATGGTTTTTAGGTTAGAGAGAATTTTGTCAGATAATCTTGCAAATTGATCATCTATGATAAACAATCCTTTTTCGTTTTTAAAAACACCAATATTACCTCCTCGACCGGTTAACATATAAATATGATCAGACAATGGGTCTATGGTGATTTTGACTTCTTTGTCTTGAGCATTAGCAGTAAAGAAAAGTGTAGATACTACAAGAATCAGTAATTTTTTCATTAGAGATGATTTTATGTGGTTTTTATAATGATTTGTCGTGAATGAAGCATGAAAATTACGTCTAACTATCGAATTGAAAGTTATAACGTTATGGAGAAAATATTTTTAGTATAACTATGGGTTATTGGGTATAAAAAAAGATAATGCTTTTAGTATTTGAGGAATAAGTAGATTTGACTAAGCCGTCTGAATTTGTCCCTTTAATCTGATTATTATACCTAACAGTGTACTTATGATATCTTTAAGGTGCTTGTCTTATGCTATTATCTGCTTGTTTTTATGTAATAAATTATTTTGTCAATGGACTCAGGATGCAGATGGATGGACAATATTGAACCAGAGTTCAGATTCCCGGGTTATATATGTGAGTAGTTCTGATGGGAATGATACTAATGATGGTTTAAGTGAAACATCTCCCAAAGCTACAATAGCAGCGGCCTATACGTTGCTTAGGGATGAATACCCAGATTGGTTACTTCTTAAAAGAGGTGACACTTTTAATGAAACCTTTGGGTTATGGAATAAATCTGGACGCAGTAGAAACGAACCCATGGTAATTAATACTTATGGTGATGCATCAACGAGGCCAATAATAAATATAGGATCGAATGGATATGGATTAGGTACACTTGATCCCGGAACAACTGACCCTACAACGAATCCTGTAGAATTTTTTGCGATGGTAGGGGTAGAGTTTTATGGCAATGCTGATGTTTCCGGGAATGGAGGTACTGGGCTACAATTATTAAAAAGCTGTATAGATTGGCTTATAGAAGATTGTAAGGTTACCAATTGTTATTTGGGAGTAGTTATTCAGGCATATCAGGGTAGACATACCAATATGACGCTTAGGCGTAATGTTGTTGCTCATAATTTTACCACTGAAGGTGGGCATTCCCAAGGTGCATACTGTTATGGGGTAGATGGACTAACTATGGATGAATGTGTTTTTTACCATAATGGATGGAGTGAAACCGTGAATGGGGCAAACCCAAATATTTTTAGGCGTAACCTGTATATTGATAATGGAAATACTGGATTTGTTTTTAGAAATAATATAGTGACTGGTGGTGCATCAGGAGGCATGCAGGCTCGTTGTGGAGGTATTGTAGAGAATAATATTTTTGCATGGAATCCTGTATCTCTTATGTATGGGGGAGGAAATTCACCTGAAGTAGGAGGGGTAGAAGGTAGGGTTACTAATAATATAATATTAGAATGCCGAGATATTGATGCTATGACCCCTAGAGGATTTGGTATATGGATAGCCAATATAAAAGATGTACTGGTTAGTGATAATATATTGATGAATAATCTCGATGCGGGAGGCCCTCGAGGTATCTTTATTGATGGAGGGATTAGAGGGTTAGATGGTTTGCCTTCTCCTATACAAAGAGCCGATGTTACTAATAATATTATTTATAATTTCAGATCAGGGATTGTATACCCTGCTGGGCCAGAAGATATAATAGATGTTAACATATCTAACAATGTGATTCAGGAAAGCGATCCCAATATCACGCTAATTGAACATTATATTGATAATAGCTACCAGAACGTTACTGCTTCAAACAATAAATACTATCATAGTACTCGCGATTTCTCAAGATTAGTACGAGTAAATGCGCAATTCATGAGCATATCCGATTACAATGCACTTATAGAAGACACAAGTTCTACTGTAGAACAGGTAAGTTATTCTGATCCTGATCGAACTATAGGTAGTTATCACGCTTCTTTAGGAAGAACAGCAACAATCCATGCATTTATGGAGGAAGCTATATTGCAATCTAAACATAATTGGAGACAGGAGTATACTTATGAGCAAACAGCATGTTATTTCCGTTCAGGATTCGATCTGGTCGCTGATTGTTCTACATCAGATATTGTGTCTCCCACAATCACTTGTATTTCTGATCAAAATTTAGATTGTAGCACGAATATAATACCGGATTATACCGCACTGGTTATAGTTATCGATAATGTAGATCCAAACCCAGAAGTAACACAATATCCTGCAGTAGGTTCTCCTTTTGTAGATGGTATGACAATCACAATAACCGCTACAGATGCCAGCGATAACAGCTCTAGTTGCTTTTTTGTAATTGAAGGTCAGGGTCCTGATTGTACAGATACCGAAGCTCCTGTAATAGCTTGTCCTTCGGATCAGGAATTAGATTGTAGCACTACCACAATTCCGGATTATACAGCAATGGTTACGACCACAGATGACACTGACCCTAATCCAGTGATCACCCAAGATCCGGTTTCAGGTTCTTCTTTTGTAGATGGCATGACAATCACAATGACCGCTACAGACGCCAGTGATAATAGTTCGAATTGTTCCTTTGTGGTTAATCAACATGATGAATCGATAGAAGCAGGAGAAGATGAA
>NZ_JACB01000039.1 GCF_000520975.1 Aquimarina megaterium XH134 | reverse complement strand
AGGATAACCAAAATCAACAGTTAGGAAATATCAAAGAGTTCAGCGTATACCCAAATCCTTCTGATGGTAAATTCTTTGTAAAAGTTGCACTGAAAGAACAAAAAGATATCAGTATTAAAGTATTTAGCCTGGCTAACAATACCATATTAGATCAAAAAAAACAATCTGGTAAAAAACAATACGAAATCCCTTTTACTCTGCAAATGCCCTCTGGAATATATGCCTTGGTACTAGAAACACCATATGGAAATCATATCAGAAAAGTGATTATAAGGTAATAAATATAGCTCAATAAAGTTATTAAATAGGCAATCATAAAGCATTAGTATAAATAAATTTAAAGATATTGAAATTGATTATGATAAAATAAAACCATGAAAAAATGTACTATCATTCTATTGTTTCTTTTGGCTTCTAATCTAGTCAAAGCTCAATATGAATATATATTAGATAGTAGTTATAATGTTATTATTTGTCCCGGAGGAAATGGAGTTGGTAGTATGACAATATCTGTAACATTAGCTGATAACTCTGTGCATACATTGCCAGCTACTCCGATTATTGAATTCCCAGAAAAAATAATTAAAGTATCTGTAAATCAACTTTACATATCTTTTATAAATTGTACTACCCCAAATTGTAATCGTACAACTGAAACTAACATAAATGACAGTAATTGCCTAACTCCTATACAATACCCTAGTTGTAGTGGATTCAACGTTTCTAAAATAGATTTATATAAAATAGAGAGTTTACAAACTCTAAATCCAACACCCAGAGAAATATGTCCTAGCAAAAATATTGTATTGAACGTTTTTTCATGTACTAATCCGTATCCATATGCTATTGAGTATATGTATAGTGGAATTGGATGGACTTCTCTAATTGGAACCGGAACTCATGGAAGCAATTATACCATAAAATATAGTGATATCCCTAACCTATCCGGAAAACCGAATGTGAGTTTCAGGATTAAATATCATACTGGTGCAGTCTCTAAACCTATCATTTATGAAGTTTTAAACTGCTCGCCTGCATTAGACACTAATATTTCTCCTAATCCAGCACCAAGCAATCCTACCTGTAGCTACAATAATGATGGTAGTTTCACAGTAATTTTTGATAGAGAGCTTGACGATAGTGTTTCAGAAAAAATGAACTTACAGGTATACAAACAAATAGATGGTGGTACCACTTTTGATGGTTATGAATCAAAAGTATTAACTAAAAGTGATTTTACTGGTCCTTCCTATACCTGGGATCCTAAAAACCTACCTGGTGGAATTTATAAATTATTTTGGCAGACCAAAAGCAACAACGGAGGTTTTGACGATATCGGCACAAACCCCGATGCATATGATGAAAGTTCTCCATTTACACTAACTCCTCCTCCAGTATTATCGGTTAATGGCACTCCTTCTCCTGTACAATGTTTTGGGGGAAATGATGGAAGTATTACAGTAACCCCAAATGGTGGAACACCAGGAACATCACCTCTATATGAATATTCTATAGATAATGGAATCTCCTGGCAAGAAGAAACTCTTTTTGATACTCTAACCAAAGGAGATTATACCATACTCATTAAAGACAAAAATGGATGTGAAGGCTCTAGTGCTATTATAACAGTAGATGAACTATTCCCTACAATACCCAATGTTATTGGTGTACCCGGATCAATTACTAGTCCTACCCTTATTAATGGTAATAATGGACATATCGCAATCTCTGTATCTAGCGGATCTGGTAATTATACAAACTATGCCTGGACCAAAGATGGAAATCCATTTACACCTCCTTCGGGATCTACAAATACAAATATCATCAATCTTTATGAAGGGGTTTATACCATCATAGTAACCGATAGTAATGGATGTAGTTCTGATATCGAAACATTCACTCTTACAGATCCTGAGCCCATCCAGATCACTATCAATATGACTCCTAACACTGTTAATTGTTCGGATACAAAGGTCAACCTTATCGCCAGTGCAATCGGTGGATTCTTAAACTCTGGTGGTGACTACTCGTATCTATGGGATGATGGAACATCGGGAGCTTCTCTAACCAATGTAGGAATAGGAACCTATCAGGTAACTGTAACCGATGATGGAGGGAATACACAAAACAGAACATTTAATGTAAACGGACCAAATCCTATAACTGTCACCCTTGCCAACAAAAAAGAATTATCATGCAGAGATGGTAATGATGCTGCTATACAACTAAATATACAAGGAGGAACGGGGGATTATGTCATCACATGGGAAAATATAGTAGATCCAAATTTTAGTGCGCTGGGGAATGAACTCAAAAATGTAGGGTTTGGATCTTATGTATATCGAGTAGTAGATCAAAATGGATGTGTTGTTACAAACTCAAGTCAGCCCATAGAATTTACAAACCCTCCTCTATTCTCGATTGATCTTGGTGAAGATCCTTTCTTTTGCGAAGGACAAACAGTAAACATATCTGCCACTATACAAGATCCTAATGCTTCTTATAACTGGACATCGGATACTGGTTTTACCAGTACCAACCCAGAAATCAATGTAGATCAACAGGGAACATATACTGTCTCTGTAACCAGCGGAAAAGGGTGTATCGCTCAAGACAGTATTACTGTGATAGAAAATATAAAAGAAATTAATGCAGAATTTCTATATGCAAGCCAGGTATTTACTAACGAAAAATTTGTAATCATAGATGTAACTTATCCTATACCTGATCAAATTCAGTGGATAATGCCTGAACAAGCAACTATAGTGATGCAAGATCAAGATCTTATTGAATTGTATTTTAACAAGCCCGGAGAATACGACATCTCGATGATATCTAAACTAGGAAACTGTCAGGATACATTTACTCAAAAAGTATTGGTACTACAAAAAGAAATAACAGATGATCAAAACCAGAATAGTCAAAATCAACAGCTAGGAAATATCAGAGAGTTTAGCGTATACCCAAATCCTTCTGATGGTAAATTCTTTGTAAAAATAACCTTGAAAGAACAAAAAGACATCAGTATTAAAGTATTCAATCTGGCTAATAACGCTATACTTACTCATAAAAAACAATCTGGTAAAAAACAATATGAAATCCCTTTTACTCTGCAAGTGCCTTCTGGAGTATATGCCGTAGTACTAGAAACACCATATGGGAATACTATTAGAAAAGTGATTGTGTACTAATAATATACAATAGCTGTTCTAAGTAAAATAACTCATAAAAAAAACGCCGCAAAAAATTGCGGCGTTTACTATCTTAAAAGATTAGTTATTCATTTTCTGATAATGGAATAGGAAGTATATTAAATACCTGATCTCCAGCCCTATCAATAGGTAATGTATTAGATAAACTATATCTTCTTAAATCAAACATTCTATGGTTTTCTGCCCATAAAGAATATCTTCTCTGATTCAGCATCTCAGTAGTTAAAGCATCTGCAGTTACTGCTCCCGAGTAATTTGGTAAACCTGCAGCATTCCTAATAACATCTAATGCAGTTACCGCATCTGTAAGATTATTAGCCAATATGCTTGCTTCTGCATATACTAAGATTAACTCTTCATTTCTAATAATATCTATTGGAGTAACATTAGTAGCATATAATCTAGTCTCATGAGTCCCTGTAAGGCCATCTTGAATACTAGGATCAGGTCTAACAGCAGTTTTTGTAGTAACTCTTGTGTCTCCTGCTTCTGCGTCATTAATCCAGCTATCATGCACTATAATTTGATCTCCATTGTTTGGTTCTGTTGCAGATACCGACGCTACTCTAAATACTGGATTAGCTCGGTCATTTCCTCCTCCTAAACCAAAGACATACTTTGGTCCAGTAGTCAAACCAGCAGTAAGACTAAAAAATGAACTTGATAATGATGTTAAAGAACTGCTTCCATCTCCGGCATAAACAGCTGCTACTGCAGCTACTGCTCTATTAAATAAAGCAAATGTACTTGGTGTATCAAAGTCAGTAAATCCATCACTTAAAGTAAATGCAAAAGTGCTTCCTGCATTACTTAAATCTGTATTCGCTTCATCTAATAAGCTTCTCACAGCAGCTAATGTTGCATCAAATCCTAAAACCGGACCTAAATTATCAGGATCAGAAATATCTACTCTAGCGGTTCCATAAGATTTTAAGATCTGAATTAATTCATAGGCCTTCATTGTTTTTGCATATCCCAAATATCCAGACTTTTCTTCTTCTGAAACTACATTCGTATTGGCTACAGCCTCTATCAAAAGACTAGCATTTTTCACACATCTGTAGCTTCCATTCCATTGTGCGGTACTATAAAATGAATTATTATCCAAGGATACTCCATCTTTTCCTAATAAATTTCCCGTATTTCTAGGGTCAGCATCAAATAAATAAAGTTCGCGTGCCATGGTTCCACTTGCTGTAACTTCTACACCTAATCCATTTCTTGAAGTAGATTCTACTCCTGTTGCAAGTTCATTTAATTGTTTTTTTGATGCACCATTAAGAACTCCTACAACACTTGGGCCATTTGGGTCTACAACTTCGTCTATAGTACATGAAGTTATTAGTAAAGCAAAAAGTGCTCCGGTAATAGTATACTTCATCTTAATTTTAAATATATTTTTCATTATGTGCTTGTATTAAAAATTAACATTTAAATGAAAGTAAAATTGCTGTGAACTAGGGAATGGAGTTACCTCAATTCCACTTGATAATCCTGCTCCTCCATTTACTGAAACTTCTGGATCATAACTACTATAATCTGTAATGGTAAACAGATTTCTAGCAGATACTCCTAATTTTATACCTTCAACAGATTCTCCTAACCAATTAGTAACTGTTTTTGAAGGAAGTCTATAGTATATTGCAGCTTCTCTTAATCTTAGATAACCAGCTGGCTCAACAAATCGTAAAGCATCAGCAGTTGAAGCCAAACGTGCCTGTCCTTCTGCAGTTTCTAAATCTGGAGACGTTCCTCCTAAATCTGTTAAAAATCTTGATAAGTTTAAGTTATCACCTCCTTTTTTCCATTGTAATAGAAATGAAACATCCCATTGCTTAAGTATCGTTAATTGATTATTAAATGCCATCTGAAAATCAGGCTCTACGTTTCCTACTTGAGTTAGTGTCCCATTAATATTTCCTACTAACTGTGTTACTGGTTTTCCTTCTTCAATATAAAAAGTACCTAAACCTGTACCAAAACCAGCTCCGGGTTGCGCAAATGCAGGAACATCTAATCGGGTAATCTCTGATCTGTTTAGATAAAATTGCACTCCTGTATTCCAACGGAAATTATCTCCATCAAATACATCTCCTCTCACAGCTAATTCTACACCTTCATTTTTAAGATCTGCCAAATTTGTAGTTTCTGTAGTAAAACCAGAGGAAGCAGGTAGTGATCTAGAAAGAATAAGATCTTTCACGTTTTTATGATAATATGTTGCCTCTAAAGAAACTCTGCTATTCAGCAATCCAAGATCAAAACCAACCTCAAATTCTGAAGCTGTTTCTGGCTCTACATCTGGATCCCCTTTTAAACCAGCAACAGATGTTCCTCCATTACCTCCAGTATTTGAAGATCCTAAACTAGTAAATGTAGCTCCAAAAGCAGCTGGGTTTCCAGTTTCTCCATACGCAGCTCTAACTTTAAATTGATTAATCGCTTCTAAAGTCCAAAAATCTAAATTTGCGATATTTACTGCCAAAGAAGCTTTTGGAAATCCATATAACTTATTAGGATCTCCATTTCTTGAAGATTTATCTAATCTATATCCTAAAGTCGCTATAAACTGATCTTTATAATTTCCTTCTACCTGAGCAAAATATCCAAAATCTTTTTCCCTTGAGAAGAATTGGTCTATTACCTGGTTTACCGATTGATCTACATTGGTTTGTCCTCCTGTTAAATCAGAACCCCGACTATTTACCAAATTAGATTTCTGATTTAAATAAGTAATACCAAATTGTGTAGTCAAATCCAAATCACCATTAAGTGATGTATTATTCCAAACTGCTATTGCCTGAGCATTGAACTGCGTAAAATTATTTTTTCCTTGTGCAACAAATCCTTCTTGATTTCCAACTTGAGCTTGATGTGTTTCTGGCACATATACATAGGTTTCATTTGCTAAGTAATCAACCCCTCCATTAAGAATAAGTCTAACTCTATTATTCTCTCTAGTAAACAATTTAGTATTCAACTTGAATCCTTGTATAATTCTGTTATTCGAATCTTCATTTTTTGCCTGGTCTCTTACAAAAATTGGATTCCCAGGATAATTAGGGTTATTTGGATAGTTACCATCAGCGTCAGGATATAAATTATTCCATGGACGAGTAAATGCTAATGTGTATCCATAACTTAATCCTCCTTCGTTTTCATTTCCTGTAAAACTTCTGCTAGAATTACTTCTTACATAGTTTGTAGTAGAAGTAAAATCAAATACATCAGAAATACGATGATCTATATTAGTTCTTAAGGATAATCTATCAAATCCTGTATTTTTGATAATCCCTTCTTCATCTCTATAGGATCCTCCTACATAAAACTTGGTCTTCTCATTACCTCCTGTAGCATTTATTCTGGTATCGGTTATAAAACCTGTATTACCATAAATTTCATCTTCATAATCATAAAGACCTCCATTAGAAGCTATAGTAGCATTATATTTATCTCTTTCTGCTGCATTAAAAGTAGATTCTACAGATGCTGCAGTCCAAGGTCTTAGTCCCAATTTATTTTGAATAACATTAATTCCTGTATCCTGGCTAAAGCTTATTTTTGTTTTACCACCTTTTCCTCTTTTGGTAGTAATAATAACAACACCGGCATTACCACGTTGTCCATAGATAGCAGCTGCAGAAGATCCTTTTAAAACCTCAATGTTTTCAATATCATTAGGATCCAAATCCGCTAGTCTATTTCCCGAATTTTCTTCATTCCCTCTATTTCCTCCTGAGGCAAATCGTAATCCAGATGGAATTTCTACATTATTAATATATACTCCATCTACAATAACTAAAGGCTGATTGTTACCGTTTATAGAAGAAACCCCTCTTAATCTCAATGCGAATCCTCCTCCAGGTGCACCTGAAGACGAAGTAATATTTACACCTGTAACTTTACCATATAAAGCTCCATCTACAGTAGTTTGCCCTGTATTTCCAACTAATTCTTCTGAAGAAACCGTTGAAACGGCATTAGCTAAATTCGCTCTTTTTATAGATGAACCTAGTCCTGTTACTACCACTTCTTCTAATGATTCTGTAGACTCGGCTACTTGAATTGTAATATTTCCTGCAGTTGCTACAGGTACGGTTTTTTCTGCAAATCCTAATGCAAATACTTTTAAGTTTACTGGCAAACTGCTTACGGTAATACTAAAGTTACCATCAATATCACTAGAGGTACCATTATTCGTTCCTTCTTCAATAATATTCATAAAAGGAGCTCCTTGGCCAGTGCCCTCAACGACCACTTTTCCCGTAATGGTCTCCTGAGCCAACAACAAAGTCGGAACAAAAATTAGTAATAGCAAAATCTTCATTTTGCAAAAATGATTGTGTTTTTTCATAATGATCTGTTTAAATGTTTGGTTAAATCTATTAAAAGATATTGATAAAACAATGTTAAAACTAACAATTGTTCGCATAAAAACAGTCAAAACACTATCTATACTGCATTAAAATATTATAAATACATGACAATTTTAAATATTTCAAATTCTTAACAAAATTGTTTTATAATTAACAATTTTCATAATATACCTAAAGATTCTCAAAACAATCAAAATCTATTACCTGTTCACAGTTAAACTTCTTATTTTTGCAGCCTTAATATATAACATATGTATAGAAGTCATTCGTGTGGTGAACTACGCGCCTCAGATATCAAAAAAGAAGTCACCTTATCTGGATGGGTGCAAAAGACTCGTGATAAAGGATTTATGATATGGGTTGATCTTAGAGATCGTTACGGCATCACTCAATTAATATTTGATGAAGAACGTACTCCAGCACTAGTGGTCAAAAAAGCTAAAACCTTAGGACGAGAGTTTGTTATCCAAGTAAAAGGAACAGTAATTGAACGTGAATCAAAAAATCAAAATATCCCTACAGGAGAAATTGAAATCCTGGTAAATGAATTAACTGTTCTTAATGAATCAATCGTTCCTCCTATTATTATCGAAGATCAAACAGATGATGGAGAAGATATACGTATGAAGTATCGTTACCTCGATATTCGTCGTAACCCGGTAAAAAACAGTTTGATATTTCGTCATCAAGTAGGAATGCAAGTAAGAAATTATCTTTCTAATGAGGGATTTATCGAAGTTGAAACTCCGTATTTAATTAAATCTACTCCCGAAGGAGCTCGTGATTTTATTGTTCCATCTAGAATGAATGAAGGTCAATTCTATGCATTACCACAATCGCCACAAACATTTAAGCAACTCCTTATGGTTGGCGGAATGGATAAATATTTTCAGATTGTAAAATGTTTTAGAGATGAAGACTTAAGAGCCGACAGACAACCCGAATTCACACAAATAGATTGTGAAATGGCATTTGTTGAGCAAGAAGATATTTTAAACATATTCGAAGGACTTACCCGATATTTACTATCGGAAATAAAAGGAGTAAAGATTGGTGATTTCCCGAGGATGACCTATGAAGATGCCATGCGAACTTATGGTAATGACAAACCAGATATAAGGTTTGGGATGAAGTTTGGTGAGCTTAATGATATTGCTCAACACAAAGAGTTTAATGTATTTAATACCGCAGAATTGGTTGTTGGTATTGCCGTTCCTGGCGGAGCTTCATATACCAGAAAAGAGATTGATAAGCTTATAGACTGGGTAAAACGCCCTCAAGTTGGTGCGCTAGGAATGGTATATGTAAAATGCAATGAAGACGGAACATATAAATCCTCTGTAGATAAATTTTACGATCAAGACGATTTGGCTAAATGGGCAGAGGCAACCGGAGCTAAAGCAGGAGATTTAATCTGTGTACTTTCTGGTCCTACAAACAAAGTAAGAGCACAACTAAGCGCTCTTAGAATGGAACTTGCCGAACGACTAGGATTAAGAAATCCTGAAGAATTTGCTCCTTTATGGGTAGTCGATTTTCCATTATTAGAATGGGACGAGGAAACAGAACGTTATCATGCTATGCATCATCCTTTTACTTCTCCAAAACCTGAAGATATTGCTTTATTGGATACTAAACCAGGAGATGTTCGTGCTAATGCATATGACCTTGTTTTAAATGGAAATGAAATTGGAGGTGGTTCTATCCGTATTCATGATAAAGAAACACAAGCATTAATGTTTGATCATTTAGGATTCACTCCAGAAGAAGCAAAGGCTCAGTTCGGATTTTTAATGGATGCTTTCCAATATGGAGCACCTCCTCATGGCGGTATTGCTTTTGGATTTGATAGATTAGTCGCTATTCTTGGTGGCCAGGAAACAATTCGAGATTTTATTGCTTTTCCGAAAAATAATAGTGGGCGAGATATTATGATTGATGCACCATCTAATATTGATAGTGAACAGCTTAAAGAATTAAATATAAAACTTGATTTATAATAAAAACCCCGCTTATGGCGGGATTTTTATTACCTTTAAACTAGTTAAGTCAAGTACATATGTCTCCCCAAAAGAAAAAGACACTACTTTATAAAGTACTTAAATGGAGATATCGCCATATTTCTGATAAGACCTTTATTCTTATTCTAAGCATTCTCGTTGGGTTTACAGCAGGTCTTGTTTCTTTATTACTAAAAAATATCACCCATTTAATTCAGGTCGTTTTAGAAAGTGATATCATTTCGTGGCAAGCTTCTTTTTATTTTATTATCCCTATAATAGGCCTACTAATTGTTTATATATTCACAAAATATATATTTAAAAGAGACGTAAAATCTGCTATCCCACTTATTTTACATTCGCTTTCCAAAAAAAATGGAGTTATACGACCTATTCATGGGTATTTGCCTCTCATTTTAGCACCAATCACAGTAGGTTTTGGTGGTTCGGTCGGACTTTTGGGCCCGGCAATTAGTTCTGGATCAGCATTAAGTTCTAGTTTTAGTACTTTATTTCATGTAAATCGAAAAACCAGAGTATTACTTATCGGTTGTGCATCTGCTGGTGCTATTTCTGCCGTATTTAAATCTCCTTTGGCAGGGTTGGTTTTTGCAGTAGAAGTATTTAGTTTAGATCTCACATTAACGTCTCTACTACCATTACTTTTTGCTTCGGTATCATCAATAATTACATCCTATTTTTTTTTAGGCGACGAAGTTTTATTTAGATTTAATGTTTTAGAAAAATTTGATATCTACGACACTCCTTTTTACATCATTTTAGGAATCGGAACCGCATTTGCTTCTATATACTTTACTAAGATGTATTTTGGAATATTACATTTTTTTGATCGTTTTTCTAAAAAAATTCATAGGTTATTAATTGGCGGACTTGCTATCGGAATCATGTTATATTTTATTCCTCCACTCTATGGTGAAGGTCTTGGCTTTATAAATGGTTTATTACATGGTGATCATCTAACTGCTATCGGCAAAACTCCATTTGATACTATGACCAGTAACATATGGGTTATCATTGCATTACTAACGGGTATTACCATCTTTAAGGCGGTTGCCATGACAGCAACTTTTGCGGCAGGAGGTTCTGGAGGAATATTCATCCCAACAATGGTTATGGGCAGTGCATTGGGTAATGTAGTGTCTAAAGTAATTAATAATCTGGGAATGGGTTTTCATGTTTCTGAAGCTAATTTTACACTACTAGGAATGGCTGGGCTTATTGCCGGAGTGTTACATGCTCCTCTTACCTCTATATTTCTTATTGCAGAAATCACCTCTAGCTATGAGTTATTTGTTCCTTTAATGATTACCACTGCAATATCATTTATAATCTCAAAAAATAAAATAGAACATAATATTTATACCCGAGAACTCGCAAAACAAGGGCATTTATTGACTCATGATAAAGATCAAACAGTTTTGACTCTAATGAATCTCGAAGACTGTATAGAAACTAATTTTATCTCCGTAAAACCAAATTACACCCTAAAACAGCTTCTAAGCGAAGCTGTAGCAAAATCAAACAGAAACCTATTTCCTGTTACTAACGAATCTGATCATCTTATAGGAATGGTTTCGTTAGATGATATTAGAGATATCATGTTTGATATTACCTTATATCACAAAATAACAGTTGACACCTTAATGGCTCAAACCTCGGTAGCAATAATTTACGAGCATGACAATGCAAAAACAGTAATGAAAAAATTTCAAGATACCGGAGCCTGGAATTTACCTGTGATTAAAAATGGTAAGTATTTTGGCTTTATTTCAAAATCAAAACTTCTTACTGCATATCGTAGAAAGTTAATTAATTTTACACGATAAACCCTCAATCTATCGTCTATAATACATCATAATACAATTAAAAACTAACATTGCTATTGCAAGAGGGTCTTAATTTTTAATGATTTTATTTTTGCAATACCATAAAAAACATTTATACCTATGAAATATATTATTAGAATACTTTTTATAGCAATTATCATCCTGATATGTGTTGGATATTACTTCAAAAATTCGGGAGATCATAATACCGGTGATAAATTAGTTGGGATTGGCATATTAGCTTCTTCTTTCATTTTAATGCCTCTTTTTATCTATCACAGATGGAAAAATAAAAAAATTAAAGACTATATGCTTACCGAGGAAAACCTAAAGAAAATGAGGGATTATGAGGCGAATACAGAAAATAACAACCGATAAATTTTCAAAATATTCATACTTTGATAACAATTCATAAAAAATTTAAAACTACCTTTATTATTTAAATACTTATTATCTTATTACAATGGAAGGAACAGTAAAATTTTTTAACGAATCAAAAGGTTACGGATTTATTACCAACGACGAAACAGGAAAAGACATTTTTGTTCATGCTTCAGGAATTGACGGCGAAGCATTAAATGAAGGTGACAAAGTAGAGTATAATGAAGAAGAAGGTAGAAAAGGACCTACTGCAGCTAATGTGCGTATAATTCACGGATAGAAAGCAGATTCTGAAAGTTTCAAAAGCACTACGATCGTAGTGTTTTTTTTATTTCTTAATTGATCCTTGGTATAAAAATTTAATTTAGTTAAGGTTTCGTTTTTCAATAAAAAATCGAGTGATCAATTCTCGACATTCTTCTTCTAAAACACCTCCTATAATTTCAGTCTTTGGGTGAAGCTTTGTTCCCATTGCAGTACATCCCCTTCGTTCATCAACTGCACCATACACTATTTTTTTAATCTGGCTCCAATATAAAGCTCCAGCACACATCTGGCAAGGTTCTAGAGTTACATATAATGTACATTCTTTAAGATATTTGCCTCCTAAAAAATTTGCTGCTGCTGTTATTGCCTGCATTTCGGCATGAGCCGTAACATCATTTAATAATTCTGTAAGGTTATGAGCTCTGGCTATAATTCGATCTGCAATTACAATAACCGCTCCTACCGGAACCTCATTCTTCTCATACGCCAATTCTGCTTCCTGAAGCGCTTTCTTCATAAAGTAAGAATCATCTAATGGGTCTAACATATATCATTAAATTTTAGGTAAAGCTAAATAAAAATATTTGTATTCTGAATGAAATAAAAAGTATATAAAGAACCATTACAAAATAGTACTTTTGTGCTATGCAACAATCATTTCTATCTAATATCCAATATCCATCTGACTTAAGAAAACTATCTCCTGATCAGTTACCCAAACTGGCTAGAGAACTTAGGGATTTTGTAATTAATATTGTTGCTACCAAAGAAGGGCATCTCGGGGCGAGTTTGGGAGTGATCGAGCTCACTATTGCACTTCATTATATATTTGACACCCCTAACGACCTCCTTGTTTGGGATGTGGGACATCAGGCATATCCTCATAAAATTCTTACCGGAAGAAAAGATATATTTCACACCAATCGTCAACTAGATGGTATAAGCGGATTTCCCAAACGAACTGAGAGTGATTATGATACTTTTGGAGTTGGGCATTCTTCTACTTCTATTTCGGCTGTATTAGGCATGGCAATTGCATCCAAATTAAAAGGAGATACCACAAAACAACATGTCGCAGTAATTGGTGATGCTTCTATTGCTAGCGGAATGGCCTTTGAAGGGCTTAATCATGCCGGAGTAACCGATACCAACATGCTAGTTATCCTTAATGATAATGCAATTGGTATTGATCCTAGTGTAGGTGCTTTGAAAGAATACCTTACTAAAGCCAAGATTGGGATTAGGCCCAGGAAAAATAATATTATCGAGGCACTGAACTTTAATTATTTTGGTCCTATTGATGGCCATGATTTACCTATGCTTCTTAAAACTTTGGAGAAACTAAAAAGTACAAAAGGCCCAAAGCTTTTGCATATCATTACCACTAAAGGAAAAGGCTTAAAACAAGCTGAAGAAGACCAGGTAAAATACCATGCTCCAGGTAAGTTTGATGCTTCAACCGGGGATCTAATTTCAAAAGACAATACAGGATTACCACCTAAGTTTCAGGATGTTTTTGGGTTTACTATTCTTGAACTAGCTAGAAAAAATAAAAAAATTATAGGTATAACACCTGCAATGCCCACCGGAAGTTCTTTAAAATACATGATGGAAGAAATGCCAGATCGGGCTTTTGATGTGGGTATCGCTGAGCAACATGCGGTTACCCTTGCTGCCGGAATGGCAACACAAGGATTAATTCCTTTTTGCACAATCTATTCTACTTTTTTACAGCGTGCTTATGATCAGGTAATACACGATGTAGCCTTACAAAATTTGCCTGTAATTTTTTGTGTTGATAGGGCCGGTATTGTGGGTGCAGATGGTGCAACACACCATGGAGTTTTTGATATTGCTTATCTTACTTGCGTCCCCAATATGATTGTCGCCGCACCAGTTAATGAAATCGAGTTACGACATTTATTGTATACTGCTTCTTTGGGACTAGGTCATCCTATAGCGATACGCTATCCCAGAGGCAGAGGGCATATCCTCGATTGGGAAGTTCCTATGCAAAAACTACAAATTGGTAAAGCTACTCGCTTAAAAACAGGTTCTAAAATCGCAGTAATTTCTACAGGTATTATTGCACATAATGTAACTAAAGCCATAGAAACTATAGAAGAAACCATTAGCCACTATCATTTTTGTTTTATAAAACCTTTAGATATTGATCTACTGAAACAAATAGTAGAGAACTATGACACCATTATTACTGTTGAAGATGGCGTTATCAAAGGTGGTTTTGGAAGTTCGATACTCGATTTTGCCAATCAGAATGATTTTAAAAACAATATTGTCACTTTAGGTATTCCTGATCAATTTATTCATCACGGTACTGTTGAGGAATTACAAGAAATTTGTGGGATTTCTCCTGAAAAAATTCTTGACACCATCAATACATTTCTCTAGTCGTTTACTTATAAAAAATGATGATCTACATGGTAACAATTACTCTTACTATGACACTTATCTATGAACAATAAATAATGATCATTTTTTTACAACTATGAAAAAACTAAGCTTATTCACCTTACTAATTATATTAATTTTTATTTCTTGCTCTAAAGATGATGACGCTTCAAACGAAGAATCATCTACAAATAAAGATCTAATTATCGGTAAATGGAATGTAACAGCCATTACTGACATCCCAAATGATGATTGTGAACTGTTAAGTACTCTAGAAATAAAAGCAGATGGCACTTATGAAGAACAAACCTATGGAGGCTTTGCAGGGGGAGTTAATTGTACTCCCGACGATTTAGATAAAGGAACCTGGAAACTATCAGGAAATATTCTAACATTAACATTAGACAAACTAGGTAATGCAATTAGTCCTACTACTGATAATACCATTTTAGAGCTTACAGAAACTACTTTAAAATATGAATTTGAATATACTGAAGAGGGGCAAACATTTAAAGAGGCGTGGACTTATACTAAAAACGACGACACTTCTAATTTAATTGGTACCTGGGAACTTACTTATAGAAAGGAAAATAACAATACCTCTCCCAATACTCTAGATAACTGCGAAAAAACATCTACAATAGAATTCAAACCTGACAACACCTATACAGAAAAAACTTTTGTTGAAATATCAGGTAACTGTGCAAGTGATGGTGAGTTTTCGGGTTCCTGGTTAGAATCTGATAATCAATTAACACTTAATTTTATTGAAAATAGCATGAATACAACAAATATTTCAAAATTCAGCATCGTAGATGATGAACTTACTTTAGTTTTTGATGAAATAACAGAGAAATATAGAAAGAAATAAAGGTAGTATTTTAACACCCATAAAAACCTGTCTATTTTAAAATAGACAGGTTTTTATATCTGTAATCCTTTAATTTTCTGAAATTTCAGTAAAGCGTTACCATCAGTTAAGCTCGCCACATAGTTGCTTATCCCGATAAGTCGAGTATAGAGATCGGCATTTGCATAATCAAAATGCATTCCTTCGGCTCTCAAGATTAGCTTATCATAATTAGAACTCTCTCCTTTATTAAAGTTATCGGTAGCTACGCAATAACGATCTAAAAGCGTAGCAAGAATTTCATATCCTGCAATCTCCTTTTCTGTTACTTCCTGGCTTTGATAAATCTTGGCAATGCTTATTTTTATAATGTCATCAATTTGAGCTTCGTATTTACTTTTGTCTATTAATGCCATATCAAAAGCCCCTGATAATATAGCTTCTTCATGGTCGATAAAAACACTTGCCGCTTCCCCTATCAAAGTGTTAATAGCTAGTGCTCTAAGATAACTTAATCGATCTGCTGTAGTAGTGAGTTTATTATATTTTGAAGTATTGATAGTATCCTTCACCAATTTAATCAAGTATTCTAAAGCATATTCTTCTTCTATCAATCCCAGATTAATACCATCTTCAAAATCGATAATCGTATAACAAATATCATCTGCTGCTTCTACCAAAAAAGTTAGTGGATGACGACTATAAGTAACTTCATCATCAATTTGGTATTGCAACAATCCTACTTCTTCTGCTACCTCTTTAAAAAAAGAAGTCTCGTTCTGAAAGTATCCAAATTTTTTATGAGCAATATGAGATGTTGGTTTTTTGGGCAAAGATTCTTTGGGATATTTCATAAACGCCCCTAATGTTGCATAGGATAACCTAAGCCCCCCTTCTATCCCTTCTCTAGATTCTGTAAGGATTTTAAATCCATTCGCATTGCCTTCAAAATCTATCAGATCCTGATACTGCTTAGGAGCGAGTTGATCTTTATATCGGTTACCGCTTCCTGTTTTGAAGTATTCTCCTATAGCTTTTTCTCCAGAATGCCCAAAAGGCGGATTACCAATATCATGTGCTAATGCGGCAGCTGCAACGATAGCTCCAAAATCATTAAACTGATATCCATGAACAGCAGCAAGATGCGGATGTTTCTCTAAGATTTTCTTACCTACTACTCTACCCAAAGAGCGTCCTACGACAGATACTTCGAGACTATGGGTTAATCGTGTATGTACAAAGCTGGTTTTGGATAGCGGAATAACCTGAGTTTTATCCTGCAGACTTCTAAAGGCCGAAGAGAAGATAATACGATCATAATCTACTTCAAAACCTAATCGGGTTTCGTCTTGCTCTTTACGTAATCTTTTGTTTCTATCTCCTTGTCGTTTTAAAGACAGGAGTTGTTCCCAATTCATCATATTTCTAAGAAAATTCGAATATACAAAAAAGGGAAGCATCCTAAGAAAACTTCCCTTTTGCCCTATATAAATCTAGGTCTATGACCCACACATTAAACAATCGTCTCCTTCGCCTTCTTTAGATTGTGCAATAATTGCACGAAGTTCTTCTGGAGTAAGAGCTGTTCCTTCTGGAGCAACAGCTTCTTGTTTTGGTTCTACCTTGGATGCTTGCGCTTCCATTACTTGTGCAGCAGCTACAGCTACTTGCTCTGGTTTAGGCTCTTCTTTAGTTTCTTTTTTAAGTGTAAACTTAATTGCATCTACAGCAGATTTTGTTCTTAGGTAATACATCCCTGTTTTCAATCCACTCTTCCATGCATAAAAATGCATCGAAGTTAACTTAGCCATAGTTGCACCTTCTAAGAATAAGTTTAATGATTGAGACTGATCGATAAAATATCCTCTATGACGAGACATATCGATAATATCTTTCATACTCATTTCCCAAACGGTTTTATACAGTTCTTTTAGATCCTGTGGTATGATATCTATATTCTGTACCGATCCATTTGCACGCATGATAGCATCTTTAAGTTCATCATTCCACAATCCTAATTTTACCAGATCTTCTAATAAGTGTTTATTTACGACAATAAACTCTCCAGATAATACACGTCTGGTATAGATGTTACTTGTATAAGGTTCGAAGGCTTCATTATTTCCTAAAATCTGAGATGTAGATGCTGTAGGCATTGGCGCAACTAATAATGAGTTACGCACTCCGTTTTTAAGTACTTGTTTACGAAGTTTTGCCCAGTCCCAACGGCCGCTTAATTCTTCATCTTTTATTCCCCATAAATTGTATTGAAAATCACCTTTAGATATTGGAGAACCTTCATAACTTTGATATGGCCCATCTGCTTTTGCTTCTTCCATCGATGCGGTTACTGCAGCAAAATACAGTGTTTCAAAAATCTCCTGATTTAGCTTCTTAGCTTCATCACTGGTAAAAGGTAAACGCAATTGGATAAATGCATCTGCTAATCCTTGCACTCCTAAACCAATAGGGCGATGACGTATATTAGAATTTTCTGCCTCTTTTACTGGATAATAATTACGATCAATTACCCTGTTCAGGTTCTTAGTCACCCGTTTTGTAATCTTAAAAAGTTCTTTATGATCAAACTGTCCGTTTTTCACAAACATTGGCAATGCGATAGATGCAAGGTTACATACCGCTACTTCATCCGGACTAGTATATTCTAATATCTCTGTACATAAGTTAGATGATCGTATGGTCCCTAGATTTTGTTGATTAGATTTGCGATTTGCAGCATCTTTATACAACATATAAGGCGTACCTGTTTCAATTTGAGATTCTAAGATCTTTTCCCAAAGCTCACGTGCCTTAATTGTTCTGCGTCCTTTTCCTTCTGCTTCAAACCTTAAATATTCTTTTTCAAATTCGTCACTATGTATATTAAATAAACCTGGGCATTCGTTAGGGCACATTAATGTCCATTCTGCATCATCCTGTACTCGTTTCATAAACAAATCTGGTACCCACATAGCGTAGAATAGATCTCGTGCACGCATTTCTTCTTTACCATGATTCTTTTTAAGATCAAGAAAATCAAAGATATCAGCATGCCAGGGCTCTACATATATTGCAAATGATCCTTTTCGTTTTCCTCCTCCCTGATCAACATAACGAGCAGTATCATTATATACTCTAAGCATTGGTACAATACCATTAGAAGTACCATTGGTCCCTGCAATATAAGATCCTGTAGCACGCACATTATGAATAGATAATCCTATTCCCCCAGCAGACTGTGAAATCTTAGCAGTTTGTTTTAATGTATCATAGATCCCATCAATACTATCATCTTTCATTGTTAACAAAAAACAAGATGACATCTGTGGTTTTGGAGTACCCGAATTAAACAATGTAGGTGTAGCGTGTGTAAAATACTTTTTAGACATTAATTCATAAGTCTCTATCGCAGCATCCAAATCATTAAGATGGATCCCTATAGATACTCTCATAAGCATATGCTGTGGGCGCTCTGCAATTTTACCATTAATTTTTAGTAAATAAGAGCGCTCTAGTGTTTTAAAACCAAAATAATCATAACCAAAATCGCGATTATAAATAATTGTAGAATCTAACTTTTCTTTGTTAGCGACAATTACTTCATAAACATCATCTGCGATCAGTGGTGCTTTTTTTCCTGTTCTTGGATTTACATACTCATACAGATCTGTAACTACTTCAGAAAAAGTTTTCTTTGTATTTTTATGTAGATTAGAAACAGAGATACGAGCGGCAAGCTTCGCATAATCAGGGTGTGTTATAGTCATTGTTGCTGCTATTTCTGCAGCCAAATTATCCAACTCACTAGTTGTTACTCCATCATACAACCCTTCTATCACTCTCATTGCTACCTTTACAGGGTCAACTAGTGGATTAAGTCCATAACATAACTTTCTTACCCTTGCGGTAATCTTGTCAAACATAATTGGTTCTTTACGCCCATCTCTTTTTACTACATACATACTTTTTTTTGGTTTTTAAATTTTCTTCTTAATGAAGAAGTTGATGATAATTCGTGTTACTAATTTTATACTTTGAAGGTCAAAAAATTATATCTTATCTCCTTGAAATTGGATACTAAAAAGAAATCTCTACATCCAAAAATCAGAGTAATTCTATAGATAAAAAGTAATAATATGACTTTCGTCCCTTTTGTTTTTTTTGTGTGGCTTTTATAAAGCTTTATCAAACTGAGCTAATCTGAATTAAACAAAAGAAATGTTTTTGACTAGCTCAGAATGAATATATCTTTATTGTTAGCACTTTGAATCCAACTCTTGTTGGAATGATAATCTTAAGAAATTTTAATATTCTTTTTGATTAAAAATCTGCATCAAAGCTTATCTTATTGTCTTCGGTATCTTTATTAAGCACTCCAGCTTTTTGATATTCTGAAACTCTTTTCTCAAAGAAATTAGTTTTACCTTGTAAAGAAATCATATCCATAAAATCAAATGGATTTGCTGTTTCGTATTCTTTTTCACATCCTAATTCTACCAATAATCTATCGGTAACAAATTCTAGATATTGAGTCATTAACTTAGAGTTCATACCTATCAAACTTACAGGAAGAGATTCTGTTATAAACTCTCTTTCAATATCTAATGCATCTACCAGAATTTTTCTAATTCTATCCTTTGGCACTTTATTTATCAAATGTTTATTGTGAAGATGAACTGCAAAATCACAGTGTACCCCTTCATCTCTAGAAATTAATTCATTAGAAAATGTAAGTCCAGGCATTAATCCACGTTTTTTTAACCAAAATATAGAACAGAATGCTCCTGAAAAGAATATCCCTTCTACTGCAGCAAAAGCAATTAAACGTTCTGCAAAAGAATCAGATTCTATCCATTGTAATGCCCAGTCTGCTTTTTTCCTAATTGCGGGGAAATTCTCTAGTGCATTAAATAATACATCCTTTTCTTTCTCATCCTTTACATAAGTATCAATTAGTAAAGAATAGGTTTCAGAATGAATATTTTCCATCATAATCTGGAAACCGTAGAAAAATTTTGCTTCACTATACTGTACTTCGTTTATAAAATTTTCTGCAAGATTTTCATTTACAATACCATCAGATGCAGCAAAAAATGCTAAAATATGTTTGATGAAATATCGCTCATCATCATTAAGCTTAGTAGACCAATCTGTAATATCTTGATGCAAATCGATCTCTTCTGCTGTCCAAAAACTAGCTTCAGATTTCTTATACCACTCCCAAATATCATTGTGTTGAATAGGAAAAATTACGAATCGATCTTTATTTTCTTGCAAAATTGGTTCTACGGCACTCATCATTATTTTTTTAGCTGTTTTTTTGAGAATTTCTTATTTCCTAAGGGTCTTACAAAGATCAAAAAATAGGTTAAAAGTTCTACCAAAAGTTAACAAACGTTTTCAACAAAGTTTTCAACACGAAGTGATTTTGTAACAAAAATGATCTTTCACAAAAACACATATAACACTTTGTTAATCAAAATATTAAGTGTTTTTTGAAAAATACAGATAATGTGAACATCATCTTCAAAAATCTCTTATTTTTCACTTGCTAGCCGAGGTTTTTCTGTTGAAAAACCTAGAAAGGAAAATACATCAATTTACGGTAAACCCGTAACCTTGAAAATTCTTTTTTTAACACAAAAAAAAGCAAAAAAGAAGTGTTATTTACATCTAAAAATATAACGAAAGGGTTATTTTCTCAATTTTTCTGCAACGTTTTCAAGTTCGATATACCAATCTTCTCCAAATTTTCTAATTAAGGCTTCTTTAACAAATTTATAGATCGGCACTTGAAATTCTTTACCTAATGTACAGGCATCATCACAAATTTCCCATTTATGATAATTTACAGCAGAGAACTCTGTATATTCCTGTACTCTAACCGGGTATAAATGACAAGATACTGGTTTTTTCCAATCAACTTCGCCTTGATTATACGCTTCTTCGATAGCGCACATAGCTGTTCCTTTTCCATCAAAAATCACATATGCACAATCTGCTCCATCGATTAGAGGTGTTTCTAATTCTCCATTAGCCGTTTTAATATGGGTTCCGTAATGCTCGATAGCCTCAATACCTTCTTTTCTCAAATAAGGTTTAACAATAGGGTATATCTCTTTAAGCTTATGAGTTTCTGACTCTTCTAAAGGTGCTCCTGCCTCACCATCAATGCAGCAGATTCCTTTGCATGCAGAGAGATTACACACAAAGTCTTTTTCAATAATATCCTCAGAAACTATGGTTTTTCCTAATTGAAACATGGCGCTAAGATAATTCTTATACAAGAGATTTTTTACAATTTATTCACCTTTTTATAATACCTTTATTTAATAAAGTCTATTTATATTTGCTCAAATTTTTGAAACTATCTTACTATGAACTTTGACCTTAAAGAAATATTGACTGCGAGTATGGTTCTGTTTGCCGTAATAGATATCATAGGAAGTATTCCTATTATTTTAGATCTTCGTAAAAAAGTAGGCCATGTACAAAGTGAAAAGGCTTCTATTGTAGCAGCAATCTTAATGATTCTTTTCTTATTTGTAGGAAAAGAAATCCTGAGTCTAATTGGTATAGATGTTAATTCTTTTGCTGTTGCAGGTTCTTTCATTATTTTCTTTTTAGCTATAGAAATGATATTAGGTATTCAATTATATAAAGACGATGAGCCAGAAACCGCAGCTGTAGTTCCACTTGCTTTCCCTCTTATTGCAGGAGCAGGTACTATGACATCAATCTTATCTTTACGAGCAGAGTATCACACAATTAATATAATAATAGCGATACTAATTAATATTATCTTTGTATATATTGTTCTAAAATCCTCTGGAAAAATAGAAAAAGTACTTGGTAAGCAAGGAATTAATGTGATACGGAAAATATTTGGGGTAATTTTGCTGGCTATTGCAGTTAAATTATTTACAGCAAATATTAAAGAGCTATTAACCACTATTTAGTTTTAAAACAAATGAAATATTTTATATACCTATTAATTACTATTGCTACAGGTTTAATTATTTATAATATAACCTATCTAGATTTTGATAATTTATTGATTGGTGATAGTAAAACAGCTCTTATTGGTATTTTTTCTTCTGCTTGTGTTGTTATGTTAATGACAATCTTATTGGTTTCTAGAAATATTCAGAAGAAAAAAAGAGGAAACTAAACTTTGTTTCTAATAGCAATACATTTAAAACACAAAGAAGCAGGCAATAATCACTGGTGGAATTGAAATTACCATTAGGATCATAAAAAAGTTATGTAGTTTTCTAAACAACAGTGCTTTCTTTAAAGATTTTTTAAGTTTTAAATCTTCAGAACTATGAATATGCTCTCTTATTATATCACCAGAAACATAAGAGGTATCAACTAATATATCATGCTTTAAAAAAATAGAAGCACTATTATCTAACAACCTAAAAGCAACTGCTATAATAAAGAAAAAAAGCGGGGAGCATATTGCAATAGCTACTAGATATTCTTCAAATTCTGACATATATATATTAGATATAAGTTATTCTTTTTTAGAAAGTGACAATACTTTATTAATCATTGCATCATCTTTATTTATAATCCTTTCAAAAGCCCCAGTTCCAAATAATTGTTGCGCCATTGTCGCTTTCAAATATTTTTTTAATTGAGCTTCATAATTTTTCAACTCAATTTCTATCCCTCTTTGCCTTGAATATTTTAAAAAATCTTCAGCAAAGGTATCCTCTATATTAATTTTTTCATTAAACTCATTTTCAGATAAATCATTATAATACGACCTGTTTTTATCTAGTTCTTCAAATACATATCCTCCCATACGGCCAGAACGTAACATATAATCTAATGTTTCACCAACACGTGTTGTATCTTTACTAACAAATATATCTGGTATAATACCTCCACCTCCATAAACAATTTTACCTCCAGGAGTTTTAAATTTTAAAGAATCTGCTACCTGAATACTATCTGCATTCTGCAATTCTCCATTTTTATATCGCTCCATATACTCATTAAAATATTCTTTATTTCCGTTGGCATATGGTTTTTGTATCGACCGCCCGGTAGGCGTATAGTATCTTGAAATTGTTAATCGTATTGCACTACCGTCTCCTAATGCCATTTCTCTTTGCACGAGACCTTTTCCGTAAGAACGTCTACCAACGATAGCTCCTCTATCATTATCTTGAATTGCTCCTGCAAAAATTTCACTGGCAGAGGCAGAGTTTTCGTTGATTAGCACGTAAACTTTTCCTTGTTCAAAACTTCCTTTATTGGTAGCAAAATTATTTTCGATAGCTCCTTTTTTATTTTTGGTAAACATAATCAGCACATCATCCTTCAAAAATTCGTCTGCCATTTTTAGAGCCGGAGCAATAAATCCTCCTCCATTATCACGAAGATCAATTACCATATTTTCGGCTCCTTCGTCTATTAGTTCATCTAATGCTATTTTAAATTCTTTGTAAGTTGTTTCTGCAAAACGATTTACTTTTACATATCCCATTTTATCATCCAACATATAGGCTGCATCTACACTTTGTATAGGCACACGCCCTCTTTTTACAACTACATCAAATATTCCTTTGCCTTTTCTATACACTCTAAGTTGCACCTGGCTGTTTAGCTCGCCTTTTAATCTATTTGCTAATCCATCTCTTATTAAGCGTTCTCCATACAAAGTATCACTATCTGCCATTAATATTCTATCTCCTGCCTTAATTCCCGATTTTTCACTCGGTCCTCCTTTTATAGTATTAATCACAGATATTGTATCTCTATAAGGATAATAACTCACCCCTATACCAATAAAATCTCCTTGCATATTCTCTGTAATCCCTTCAAGTTCTTCTGATGGGATATATATCGAATGAGGATCCAGGTTTTCTAATATCCTGTTTACTGTAACTTCTACAATACTATCGGTATTGATTTCATCTACATATTCATAATCTATATAATCAATAAGCCTATTTAGTTTTTCTTTTTTGGGGTTATAAGAAAATAGCTTTGCCGAAGGGTTGCTAAAATCAAGTTTACTACCCAAAAATACTCCGGCCCCTACAGCCAAACCCAAAAACAAAGGCAAGTATTTTTTTGAATATCCCATTATTCTTCTAAATCCGTAATCTGTTCTATTTCTACTCCAGCTTTAGCAAGAAACTGCAAACCAGAGTCATCTTTATAACCAATTTGATACACTATGCGTTTTATTCCTGCCTGGTGAATCAATTTACTACACTCCTTACATGGTGATAATGTAATATATAATGTCGCTCCTCTACACGATTGAGTAGATGAAGCTACTTTAGAAATCGCATTTGCTTCTGCATGCAATACATACCACTTTGTATATCCTTCTTCGTCTTCACATGGATTCTCAAAACCTGTTGGGGTTCCATTAAATCCATCTGAAATAATCATTCTATCCTTTACAATAACCGCACCAACTTTTTTTCTTTCACAATGAGATAATTTCCCCCATTCTCTTGCAATCCTTAGATAGGCTTTATCGTACTTCAGTTGTTTTTTTTTTGACATAAAATAGAATGACTAGTGTATTGATAACAATCAAAGTACGAATATATTATTACGATGTGGCAAATACAACCCTAATCACTACTTATTCACCAAATTTTATTTGCAATAAGCATGGGGATTACCATCCCTATTACAATAGAAGAAACAACAAGTATCCAATCTCGTTTTGAAAATCGAAAAAAGGTCTGAAATATAAAGCTAACTATAAGAACTAATAAAACAATAATAATCTGTGCAGCTTCGACCCCTAATGCAAACTCGATTAAGGGTAAAATTTTAGAATTCACATTACTACTAATTGCTCTAAAATAACTAGAAAACCCTAATCCGTGAATTAATCCAAAAAAAAGAGTTACTCCGTATAAGATTCCTACTTTACTATTTTTTGAAGTATTTTTTGCAGTAAATACATTAAACAATCCTGTAATCAAAATGGTTAAAGGAATCAAGAATTCTACCAATCTCGAATTTACTGACACTACATTATATGCTGCCAAAAACAAAGACAATGTATGTCCTACTGTAAATATGGTAACCAGTAATAAAATACGTTTCCAGTTATCAAAAGTATACCCAACTGTTAGTGCAATTAAAAACAAAATATGGTCATAAGCATGCCAATCTAGCACGTGACCAAAACCCAGCTTTATATAAAGCCAAAACTCTGACATAATTTTAGGTTTTGAGGTGTGGGACTAATGTACAACTAAATACAAGAACGAAGAAATACATAAAAAATTCTTATCAAAAATTTAAGAAATTCTGAAACACAACCAACTACCAGAATCAAAAAAACCCAGGAGTATGTTCCTGAGTTTTTCTTTTATTTATCAATATTTTTCTTTCGAAAAGTATTTTTAAAATAGTGAATACCCTAAGACTAATGAAAAAGATCTATAACTATATGAGCTGGTACTAAAAATTTTACCAGATTTACGGCCCATTCCATAACGAGCTTCTATACTATATCGATTATTATATTTATACCCAATACCCCCTAAAACGTTAGTCCTTGTTCTAAAATCTTTAGTTTTAGTAATACCATTAATTTCTTCTTGAAATGTAGAATCAAATTCAAAATCTACTACATATGCGGCATTAATAAATAGTTTGGATTTATCACTCAAGAAAAGATAATGTCTTAAACCTATGGGTAATTCTATAGATTTATAGTCTACAGTAAAAGTCCTGGTATTTGTACCAATAAAGGTTGTTTCTTCAATTTCTAGATTTGATTTATACGATTGATAAGTAGGTTCTATAAATATTCCCCATTTATTTTTATTAAAAGGTAAAATAAACTCTGCTTCAATCCCAAATCTAAAATTTGTTTTACTTTCAAAATCACCCAAACCAGAAATACTTCCTGTTTCTTTTGAATCATAAAGAGTCGAAAAAATAATCCCTGGTCTAATAGTAAGGTTAAACAAATCTCTATCTTCTTGTTTACGAGTATTTACAAAACTTGGATCCTTACATTTATTATATTTTACAAAATACTTTACTAAACTATTTTTCTTGTAGTTTGCCTTTACTGCATCGCTTTCCTTGATGTTATCACATTTAACATCTGTCCAAAGCTGCTGTTTATATCGATTATTCTTATCAATTTTATTAGTTCTTTCTTTTGCTACTCCGTTTACTATTTCTTGTGTAACTCTATACGTTTTATAGATTAACTGCTGTATATCCTTATCACCTACCTGGTAAAAATATCTAATTAAGTTTCCTTCTTCGTATTGATATAGATTCGCTGCACCTTGTACTATATGTTTCAGAAATAAAGTTGCCTCTTTGAATTCAGGGTTTTTAGTAGCACTTAAATGATTTAATTCCTCACTCGACATATCAATATTTACAGTTTCTCTTACATATTTTAGATCAGAAACTGCAAATTCTTTAATATTTTTTATATAGCCCATCTTAGCCTTAGCACCTTCACTTACTTTATATTCAATCTGGCTGGGGTTATCATGCCAATCTACATTTTTTATAAGGCATTCTGTTTTTGTTCCATTATTATCAATAAAATACCCTTGTTCAAATTTAATTTGAGCATAACCGGTAAGACTTAAGATCATTAATAGAAATAAAAGTGATTGTTTTTTCATTTTCAATGTTTTGTTTTTGTGTATTTATATGGTTTCTACATTCAATTTTCACATTGCAATAATAATAGGTCTCAGTTTCATTTTTCGGAACTGACATAAAAATGTTTGTGATAATAATGTCACTCTAATATTGTATAGATCTAACCCATAGATTTCTTTTAAGTATAGAAACGTAAAATGCAATTTTTCTCGCTTAACTAAACTTTAGCAAAGCATTAAGAGTTATTTTCTAGGTGGGTCTAAATCATGGATTTGTATTAAACCTCTTACATTTTTCAGACTTCACTAACTGCATTAAATTGAAGTTTATCAATTTCACTGAAAACAGGGTATAGATTACAATACTAGAATAATAATTTGTCTACTCATACAAATCCCCATGATTATGAAAACATTAGTATACCCCTTATTAACTCTTTTATTTTTATCCTGTAGTTCTAAAAATGATGATACTCCTATTAACGGAAATACCGATTCATACAGGCTTAAAGATCAAAATATAACAGCGATTCAAAATGAATCTAAAAAAATCATTCTGGGAAATATCAAAAATTCATCTGGTAACACACTAACATATACAGTAACCCCAGATTCTAAAATTACTTTTACATCAGAAAAAAATAGTATTGAATATATATCTGATCAAGTAGGTGTCGAAACTCTTAATGTAACTGCTACAGATGGTATAAATACTCCTATAACTGCCAAAATAAATATTACTGTAAAAGAAGCAGAAAGTACTAGTTTTGATCTAATCGAAGGCTATGATTTCTATGATCCAAAATCTGATCTTAACTTCCCTACTGTTTTATTACCCGGTGAATCATATACAAACCCTCATTATAAAACAACGGTACGACGATTATCCAATCCATCACAAGATGGTGCTGGGGCAAATTTTATGGTTAATGAATATTCTAGAAAGCAATCTTTTAATATCGATGACACAAAAATTTTAATTTATGCTGAAAATGGGTTTCATCATGTATACAATATAGACGGAAGTCATTATAAAAAACTTCAAGGCCCTGCTTCAGATTGTGAAATAGACTGGCACCTTACAGATCCTAATAAAGTTATTTACACAGATTTGAATGGGATTGGACTTAAATTTTATGAACATGATATAGTAACCGATGAAGTTAAAACAATAATAGATCTTACAAAAGTTGCTTCTATTAATGGTAATACTAGTTTGACTTCGGTAAAACAGATATGGCCCGATGCAGCAGCAGCCTGGACAAAAGCCGAAGGAACCAGTTCTAAAGATGGAAGATATCGAGGTTTGATGATAGAAAAAGTAGTTGGTAATGATCTTCATTTTTTGGGGTTAATCGTTTACGATCAGCAAGAGAATGCAATTGTAGGCTACTTGGACAAAGCAGATTATGGAGATAAACCAGATCATGTGAGTATGTCTCCTTCTGGTGACTATATAGTTCCTTCTAGCACACAAAATGGTGTGGGAACACGTGCATATACAAGAGATTTTTCTTCTTATGTGCAATTGCATAGAACTTCTGAGCATTCTGATTTAGGAATTCTCCCTAATGGGCATGATGTATACATCGCTGCAGATTACCAGGACAATGAAGGTCAAATCTTTATGTACGACATACAAGCTAATCAAAAAACAGAGTTTAACCATTTGTATCAATATAATTCTGGTGGTGACAAACCAATTAATGCTGCCAATCATTACTCTTTAAAAGCTTTCAATAAACCAGGGTGGGCACTATTATCTACTTATTCAAGTGCGAATCCACTAAATGGATGGGCTCAAAATAAACTCATAGCTATAGAATTAAAACAAGACGGAAGAATATTAAATATCTCGAACACTTACGGAGATCATGCAAAATTCCCAGGTAAAAATTACTGGGCAGAAACAAAAGGATCTGTAAACAGAGATTTTACCAAAATAATATTTACAAGCACATGGTTTGCCGGAAGAGATGAAGACAGTAATGCGTACATTATCGAACTAGAACCAAATCAGATTCCTAGTTCATAAAAAATAATGTAAGCTGCAAACTGTAATTTTTATATTAAGAAAGTATATCTCTATTTTTGAAATCATGTTTTACAGCCAATCTTAAATTAGCAATAAAAAGAAAACCAATACCAATCAAAACCACGATACTCGCTATTGAAAGTGCAACAAAATATTGTTCGAAAAAAATAAAATCAAGCCAAATAACTGCCCCTTTATAAAAAATCAATATTTCTGTGAGAGCAAACCCAAAAAGATAGATATAATATCCTTTTTTAGGAATCTTAATAAGTTTAAAATAATCTAAGAATATAAATAAACTAATACTTACTACTCCTAGAAAAGTCCAGTGTAAATAAGCAATCGTAAAATCCAGAATAGTAGTCGCCAGGTTTGCAACATAAGGAAAAGCAGAGGCTATCTGTAGCAAAAACTTAATTAGTAACAGAATACCTACTGTTCTCAATAATTTTTTTTGAAAACCAGAAAATATATTGCTCACTACTGTTCTTGATTTTATTAGTAGCTTAATAAATATCAAAAATGCTATACCCTGAAGTAGGCTACCTACTCCTCCTAAAATATAATAAATACTTGCCGGTTTAGTCCATAATACCGAAAGGAAAAAACTTAAAATAATCCCAAGGTTAATTGCCCAGAAGAAGCCATTAAAATCACTATTAGAGATACTTACTTTTTGATTTTCAAGAATAAAAATCAGTAACCCAAATAAAGCTAGTATCATCCATCCGTTATATTGAAAATGTAAATAAAAATAAATGGCTAGCCTATACCAGATAGAATCTGCTCCTAATGTACTCATTATCGCTCCTAATGCCCAGGGGCCAATACTAGAAATAACCATGTACCACAAAGAAATCTTTATACATTTATAGGATTTTGTATTCTTAAACTTCTCGGGTATATTTTTAATAAAAAACCAGGTAAACCAATACGAAGCAAAAAGAAAAAGTGTAGAAAAAGTTATCGAGAATAATGCATATCCTTGAAAAGGAAAGCTAAACAACATTCCTAATAAAGTAAATTGGGTAAACCAGAAAATATTTCTATATCCCTTACCAACATTGCTCTTCTTCAAATACAATTTACAAAGCAACGTTGTTAAACCAATATACACCCATCCTAATAATGCAATATGAGAGTGAGTATGTACAATATATCTATAGTCTACAGATATATCAAAAACATATAAAAATCTTAAAAAAACACCAAGTGCAGCTGCCAATAGAAAAAAGGCAAGTGATATCATGGTGTCTCGTTTTGAATTTATCATGCAACAGTCTCTTCAATACAACAAATCTAGCGTTAAAAATCTTTTTTCTTAGATTTTCTATAGATGTTGAATGTAGGTAAAAATACCCAAATAGAAAGTGCAACACAAGATAAAATTACTCCTAAATTAGTACCGAAGAATTTCTGAAAAACAGCGCCGGTATATCCTAGTAAAGCAGAAATATCAAGTTTCAATAAGATCAAAATCCTGGATAAATCAATAGGGTTAAATAAGGTTACTCCTATTGAAAATTTATCTAATGGATATGACTCAAACATGATTAACGACATTAAAAAAAGACCGTCATAGATTACTGCCATAAATAACCAAAGTAAAATAGCATAACTAAACCCTTTTATCTTATTTTCATTATACAGTGCAATGTTAAATGCCAATGCAGTAAAAATTAATGTCAAAAATGTACCTGTAATGAGAAGTAATAAAAATTCCCAAATGGTATTCGATTGAAAGAGACCATACATAGTAAATGGTAACCCTAACCCTATTATCAAACTCATAGAAAGAGAAAGTGCTACTCCCAGGTATTGCCCAAGAAATATAGATGATCTTTTAATGGGTTGTGCCAAAAGCAATTCTGTAAATTCTTTAGAATTATAATAATACATTACTCCAAAAATGGTTCCGATAAGAGGAACAAGAATGATAATCACATTCATCAAAGTGATTACAGCTTTAGACAAATCATTATTCAGGAATAATAATACAAATCCCAATGCTAAATAAAAAAGCAAGTACACATAACTCCATCGGCTACGAATAAGGTCGTAAAAACTATATTTTAAAATCTTAAGCATTGTTTTCTTTTAGCAAATTAGCAATCGCATGTTCGAAATCGGTTTCCTTAGTCTTTTGTTTTAAAGTGCTTATATTTCCCTTGAAATACACTTTACCTTCAAGGAGAAAAACAATTTCATCAGCAACCTCTTCAACAAAACTCATGATATGAGAAGTAATTAAAATTGTTTTTCCTTTTGTTTTTTCTTTTTGTATTATTTTTTTTAACTCTAACAAAGCAATAGGATCAAGTCCTGTAGTAGGTTCATCTAGAATAATTAATGGACTATCAAACATTAATGTTAATACTAAATTTACTTTTTGTTTTGTCCCTCCAGACAAGTTACTTAGTTTTTTATTCAGAAAAGGGGTTAATTGAAAAGAGGCTATCAATGCAGCATCATCTCCAGGTTTATTTCGCAAATCTTTGATCATTCTAATCAATTCTTTCACCGTTAAGTTTGCAGGAAAATTAGCTATCTGTGGTAAATAATCTATTTGCTGACGATATTTCCAGTTTTTCTTAATTGGGGTGTCATCAATAAAAATATCACCTTTATTTGGGATAACCATCCCAAGAATAGATTTAATCAATGTCGTTTTACCAGATCCATTGGGTCCTAGTATTGCAAATATCCCACCTTCAGTAATACCTAGATCGACTCCTTTAAGGACCTGATTCTTTCCAAAATTCTTATGTAAATTATCAATTTTAATCATTCTTACTTTTCATTAGTGGATAATTGTCAAGTAAATTATCAGGAGTAAATACAGGGGAAACTTTTTCAGAAAAATCTATGATATCAATAAACAAACTCCTCATTAAGATAATCGTTTCTGGGGTTCGATTTACAATATATGAGAATAGTTTTACTGGTCTGTAGGGTACATCTCCAATACCATCTTTATCCAAATCATATCCTGTATACCCACTCCAATAATTCTTATCAAATTTGTTATCATTAAGTTTACTGTTATAAGAAACATCAAATGAATTATACATAAAATTATTATTGCTAAATATATTTGCATAACATGCACCACGTACTTTAATGGCCCAACCGTTTTTTATAAAACTGTTTTTGGTATACCTAATTCGATTAGAGCCTTCGATATTAATTCCTATTGTATTTTCTTTAAAAATATTCCCTGTTATTTCTGCATCATTGATCTCTTTCAACAGAAGACCATAGGATGCTGTTCCCCAGTTTTCTTTAAACGTATTAGTCAACATTTTTATCTTCTTAGAGAACATTACAGCAACCCCTGCCCCATTATTCTCAAACGTATTGTTTTCATACAGGTCATTATTAGAAAACATAAAATGCAACCCATATCGTAAGTTATTAGAACTTATATTATTTTTTATTCTACAATCATTAGCAAACTCAAGATAAATCCCGTCTCTTACATGTGTAATGATATTATTTTCTATATCTATATTTTGAGAATACCATAGTTGTATGCCATTACCCGAATTGTACTCTTCTACTGCATCACCTATAATCTTGTTATGAAAAATTCTGCCGTCTCTTGATTTCTCTATATAAATCCCAAAAAACAGCTTTTCTAACACCAAATTTTGTATCAAAAAATTTTTGCTTTTCACCACTCGAACAGCCGCATAATCTTCTGTATAACTAGTACCCACATTAATAATGAATAACCCATCTACAGTAACATTATCAGAAATAACTTTTATAATTCCTCCTTTTAACTCTCCATCAATTATGGGATAGTTTTCACCCAATAATGTCAAAGGTTTATCAATCACAATATCAAATTCATTATACTTTCCTTTTTTTATCACTACTGTATCAAGTGCTGTGGCTATAGCTACACCTTCTTTAATCGTTCTTATTTCACAGGAATTACAGACCTTTATAGTCTTGCCTAGAAGCAATACGGGTAGAAGAAAAATTGCCAGAAATAGTATTTTTCTGATTTGAAACATCTATTTATTTTTTTGTTTTCCCTGAAGGTTAGATTTGTGTCCAGGCTAACCAATATAGAATTAGAACAGTTTCCGGTCTTCATCGGGATAAGGTATTTTTATCTGGTGGTCACCTAATAGATATATTCCTGTTTTTAATGTTTTAGGTGTTTTAAAAGTTCTTCCCAGGTAAATACATCTCCCCCTTTTTCAGATTTCACTTTTTTTGCACTCGACTCATTCTCAAATGAAGTTAAAAATGCTCCCATGGGGCTTGATATATTTTTACTTATCAAAAAAGTAGCTTGCGTTGCATCAATTAATTCTTCTGGAGCATCGTAGTGATTAGAAAGGTAAAGTGACACCTCTTCTTTATCTATCTCTGCAGAATAATTTATCATACATTCTACAGCATCAAACTTGAACACCTTGCCTTTTTTTGTTACAATCTCTGCTCCATGAATTTTATCGACAATAGTCATTCGACAATAATGACAATTATCCTCTCCATAGTGTATTGTTTCTGGTTGAACATTACATGAGCTAAAAAACACGATCATCAAAATAAAAAAGACGATGTTGTTAAAGTTATACTTTTCCATTTTATTGAAGTTTTGAAGTTTTTTCACGTTTTCCTACGAAATAAGAAATAAAGGTCAAGGCCATTCCTGCAGCTAAAAAATATGCTCCCAATTGAGGGTATGAATGCGCTCTAAAATTTAAAATATCTTTAGTTCCGAATAAAGGAGGTTGAAACCCCATAACAGTCCCGTCTGGATTAGTAAATTTCATTATTGCTTTTGGATCCAAATTATGGCCATAGTCGTGTTCCCAAAGGTAAAAATCGTAGATTCCTGCCAAAGCTAAAAGAGCCATTACAATAAACCACCCTAAAAACCATTTATAGTTTGTTGTAAAAGCTAATACAGTACCTAAAGAAGCCATTATTATAATCACGATAGGAAAAATCCTGAATTCTGGAATCGATTCGGGAATATATTTCATCCCAACATAATGATTCATCAAATTGATATTCTTAATATCATGAGGATGCATGTCGGCGAAATCGTTTATATAGATATCCATTCCTAATGGGGTTGGATATTGAGGAGCTTCTAATGTAATATTCCAAAGAGGAAATACAAACAAAAATAAAGGCAGTAATGCTCCTACAAGCATTAATATTCTTGATTTCTTCTTCATGATAACAATCTTTTTTAAGTTGATTTAAAAGCGAGAGGGGTTTTGTCCTCTCGCTTTTTTGGAAATATAACTAATCTATCTCCTTCCTGGTAGCATCAGAAATTAATCTTCTCCTAGAGACCAAGAAAGTTCTATATTAGATGATGCTGGTGATACCCTTACATATCCTTGCATCTCTTGATGTAATGCCGAACAAAAATCGGTACAATAGAAAGGCCAGACTCCTACTTGCTTAGGCTCCCAAACAAAAGTTTCTGTTTGTCCGGGCATTATTAACAGCTCAGAAGTATTGGCTCCGATCATACTCACTCCATGTGGTACATCATAATCTTGTTCTAAATTTGTGACATGAAAATAGACCTTATCTCCTACTTTAATCCCTTCTATATTATCTGGAGTAAAATGACTCCTAATCATAGTCATATATACGTGTACTTCTTTTCCGTCACGTTCTACTCTTACATTTTCATTATTTTTAACAGCATACTTATGTTCGTTTTCTTCTAATTTATAGATCTTTTTAGAACGAGGTTTTATTAGATCTGCAGCAATACCGGCAGCATAATGTGGCTCTCCAATAGTTGGAAAATCTAATAGTAGTTCCATTTTTTCGCCTGTGATATCATATAATTGTGCTGATTGTGTAACTTCTGGTCCGGTTGGTAGATAACGGTCTTTGGTTATCTTGTTCATCGCCAGTACATATTTCCCAAATGGTTTTCTAGAGTTTCCTCCCGGAATCATCAAGTGACCTACAGAATAGTATGTAGGTTTTCTGTCTACTACTTCCCAACTTCCTAGTTTCCATTTTACTACTTCGGAAGAAATAAAGAAAGTGGTATATCCGTTTCCTTTACCATCAAATTCGGTATGTAATGGTCCCAGGCCAGCTTGAGAAACAACACCTGCCAGCGCATCTTCAAATTTAATAATCGGAATTCCGTATGCATCACCATCAAACTGTTTATTTTCGATAGCCTTAATCATCTTACTAAACGAGTGCACTGTAAGGTCGGCCGAAAGTTTACCATTACCCACGATATATTCTCCCGATGGGTCTACATCACAACCATGTGGTGATTTTGGTGTTGGTAAAAAGTATACCAGCCCCGGACATTCTGCAGGATCTAATACTTTTACCTCTTTTTTCATTGTAGAGGTAGCCGTGTGTGTTTTCTCATCATATACATTATGTGCATAATTAGCCGGCATTGTTTTAAATTTTCCTTGTTTAATATATTCTTCTGCTTTTTTCCAATTGATCGCAGCAATGAAATCTTTATCATTTTGAGATGCATTTACTTCTAGTAAAGAATTTGCTTCTTCTGTATTATATGTAGTAAAAAAGAACCAACCATGTGAAGTTCCTCTACCTGGATGCGCTAGATCATAATTAAAACCTGGCAGTAAAATCTGAAAAGCCATTTCCATGTTTCCATGATCAGGATCTACACTAATAAAAGATACAGCTCCTTTAAATTTTCCTTTGTATTCTTTGATAGCAATATCTTCTTGTGGCACGGGCACAGAAAAACGAGTTCCTGCTACCACATACTCTGTATTTTCTGTTACAAAAGAAGAACTATGATTACCGGCACTATTAGGCACTTCAATTATTTCTGTAGTCTCGAAAGTGCTTAGATCAATTTTTGCAATTCTTGGAGTATTGTTTCCGTTAATAAAAACCCACCGTCCATCGACTTCTCCATTGGTTTGTGATATATCAGGGTGGTGAGCATCATCCCAAGGAACAAAACCATAAGAGGTATTGAGCATTGGCTTTGTTTCTTCATTATAGCCCCAGGCTTTTTCTGCGTCCTGCGAAAAAACAGGAATTACTTTAAATAATCTTCCTGACGGAAGCCCATATACTGATAATTGTCCGCTAAATCCTCCTGAGACGAATGCATAAAACTCGTCATGCTCTCCGGGGGCTACGTAGACTTTTTCTGCCGCATTAGAGCCCAAAGCTCCATCCGTTATTTTTTTATCTTTATTAACATCGGCACAACTACTTATCATCAAGCTAAGTATTGCTGTTATAAAGAGTATTTTAGATATTTGTTTCATCTGGTTTATATTTATTGTTGTAGAGGTCAAATCTGTGCTGATCCAGATCAGTTTTTATTTATTTATTAATTAGATGGAGGAAGTAATACTTTATCGATAACATGTACTATTCCGTTACCAGCAGGAATACTTGCTATAATTTTGGCTTCTCCGATAAAAACATCACTTTCGTCTTTAGTTACTTTTACATCGACACCATTGGATTGGCCTAGTTTCTTAAATTTTTTCAGAAAATCTTTTGAATAATTACCAGGGGTTACATGGTATTTTAGAATATTCGCTAACGCATCTTTATTTTCTGGTTTCAAAAGATTTTCTACTGTTCCGGCTGGTAATGCATCAAACGCTTCATTAGTAGGAGCGAATACCATTAAGGGTCCTGCATTTACTAAGGCATTTTCTAAACCAGCAGCCTGAACAGCTGCTACCAATGTAGTATGATCTTTAGAACCAATAGCAATATTAAGTACATTAGGCGTCGCTTCATCATCCTGGATAAATGCTTGTCCTTGTTTCTCTGCAGTTTCTGTAACTGCGTTTTTGGTAGTTGAATCTACTTGTTCTTTCTTTGTTTCAGTTTTGCAACTTAGCAGGAAAGTAAAGCATAGTAAAATCAAAAAAGTTACTTTAGTTGTTTTCATGCGTTTATATTGATTATGTTAAATGGTCAGACGAGTATTGATATAGATCAATGGGGTCACATAGCTCCTGATTTTCATCGGGACAAGTAGTTCGTTTCGTTATTTCTACCTATTAAACAATAGTTTCTTTTAAAATATCTCTAAGACATTTTCTTATTGTATGGCTGTCATCTACACTTGGTTTATTACTTTTATTTCAGTGTCCTGAAGTACTCTAAAATAGCTCTGGCTTCTTCCTCTTTTAAGCTTTGATTAGCCATAGGAGAACCATTATGTTCTTTTAATAGCTCTTGAGCCAATGGATCTTCTTTAATCATTTTTTCAGGATCCAGAATCATATTCATCACCCATTCTGGGGTTCTTCTTTTTAAAATGTCAACAGGAGCTGGTCCTATAAACTTCTTATGAGTTTTATGACAAGCAGTACATTTTGTTTTGAAGAGCTCGGCTCCTTGAGCAGCCATTTTTTCATCGATGGTGGCATCTAACACCAAACTCTTGATTGGCCCTACTCCCTTATTTGTAAGATCAACTTTTTTTGATGCAGGAACGCCGGTAGAAACAGGTTTGGTTTCTTTTTTTTGAGTTGTTGTACTTTTTCCTATTTTAATTTGTTCTTCCTTTTTTTCTTCTTTTCCTCCGCAACTTATCAATAAAGTAACAGCAAATAAGAGTATCAATTTGTCTAGTCTAATCATTTTAATAGATTTAAGATTATTGTTCAAAAATTCATTTCTTAAGAGAAATATTATTTTGATTATATAAGACAAAATTAGGTATGGGACGGGGACATAAATATGATAAAAGTCATATTTTCGGACAAATTAGTCTTTTATTTTTTTGTTTTCAGAAAATTCTTAAATAGAAAAGGGGTAAAAGACTATATTATCGTTTAATTAATGCGCGCCAACTCAATAATTTTATCCACGGTTTCCTTATTGTTTACTCCTAACCCTTCTTGTTGATGTACTAGCTCTCCACCCTGATCAAAAACACTTATGATATTAGAGTGTGAAAAATCCATTGGTGATATTTTTTTATAATTAACAGCTAGAACTGCTGCAAATTCTCTGGTATCTGATTTTGTACCTCTAAGAAACAGCCATTGATCGGATTCCATTTCATTCTCAATAGAGAATTTTTTAAGCCTCTCGGGGGTATCCGTCTCTGGGTCAATGCTTACTAATAAGAGTTTAACATTCTCTTTTTTAGATTCTGGAATTTGAGCTTCTATATCTCTCATATCGGCAACCAATCTCGGGCAGGCTGCTTTACAGGAGGTGTAAATCATTACCATTACAAGAACATCTCCTTTTAGTTCTTTGAGTTCTATTTTTTTATTATCCTGCGTGGTCCAGATAGCGGGTAAATTGTAGATCGAAAGTTCAGAAATAGAAGTACTGTGTTCTTTGGATGTGGATTCTGACACAGCTACTTCTTCTTGTTTTTTTTCTTTATTACAAGAGCCCAACAAAATAACTGCTCCTAATAATAAAATTTTTATGATATTCATTTTAATCATATTTGATGATTTAACATACATTATGTACTTGAGTTTTATCTTATGAGTCTAAGGAGTTATATCAATATCTTTTACGCAACGAAATCCTAGGTTCTTTACTGCATAATTTGCTTTCATACTACCTCTAAAAGCATAACGCATAAACGCTGCATAGTTCATTAAATCTGAAGCTCCAACTGCTGCACTGCCACAAAACAGATTACTATCTTTATCTACATCTTTTCTAGATTCTCCCGATATCAGTACAGAATTAAAATCCAGTGTCCATTCCCACACCAATCCATGTAAATCATATATACCCCAGTAATTTTTAAAAGTAGAGCCTATACTATTGTTAAAAGATTTAGGGGTTTCATACCATTCTAAAATATATTGATTATAGGTTTCTTTTTTTCTTGCATCTATGGTCTTATCATCTGCCATTGCGGCATATTCCCACTCATCAATAGTTGGTAGTCTTTTTCCCTGACACTCACAATATTTTTTGGCAGCAAACCAAGAAACACCTGTTATAGGAGAATTAGGTTTCAAATGATCACTTAGCGTATTATCATCTTTCCAAAGCACCAGGTAATTCTTATCTGCAAACAAACGCTTTACGTGACTACGTTTCCATTGTGGATATTTCTTAACAAATGCTAAAAACTCACTATTTGATACAGGATAAACATCCATTAAAAAGTCATTGACTTTTACAGCTGTAGAATCAACTCCATATAAAGGAATATAAACCCCTCCTTTAACAGTAACCATATTTTCTGTTTGTGCTATAACACTATTTAATGTACATACTATACACATAGCAAAAAAGAAAACTATTTTTAAAGGAGAGGTTGTCATTTATTCTAATTTTTAATGTGCGTTTCTTCTACTAGCAACTATTGAAGGTGTAACTTCTTTTTTCGAATTTCCCCAACTGTTATATATATAAGTAAGCACATTGGCCACTTCTTCATCGGTTAAATCCTGTTTAGTCATCACACTATTATATTTTACACCATTTACAGTTATTTCACCTGTTTTTCCATGTAAAATAATATCGATTGCGCGATTTAGATCTGCATTTAGATAATCTGATTTAGCCAGAGGTGGAAAAGCATTAGGGATTCCTTGTCCTTCGGCTTGATGACATGCAAAACAAGTTCTCATATAGGTGGCTTTACCGAACTCCATTTTTTCTTGAAGTGATTTTGCCGTTTCTTCGGTTTGTACAACATCCTTATCAACAGGCATTTCCTGGATTCCACTTCCTTCGGGTTGGTACACTCCTTCTTCCTCTTTACCCGAATAGATTTTCTTGTTCTCTTCGCCTTGTACTTTGAGCATTCCTAAAGCACCTTTATTAAAGGCTCTAAAAATAGAGTGATCCACTAAAATGAAGGTTCCCGGGACATCAACTTTAAATTCTACAATAGCTGCACCCCCTGCAGGAACCAGAGTAGTTTGCACATTGGTATTAATAAGATCACCACCTTCTACCCTAACGACATCAAAAATTTCACCGATAACATGAAAAGATGATACAAGATTTGGTCCCCCGTTACCAACATATAACCTAACAGTTTCTCCAACATTTGCTGTAATAGCATTATCACCTGTTAACGAGCCAACTTTTCCATTAAAAACCACATAATCTGCATCTTCATCAACAGCTTTTTTCATATCAAAAGGCTGTAATCCTCTATCTCCGTTTTCTCCTTTGGTATAAAAATCTCCTTGCATTACATAATATTCTTTATCTACCGGAGGAAGGCCTTCTTCGGGCTCAACAAGTATTAACCCATACATCCCATTAGCGATGTGCATTCCTACTGGAGCTGTTGCACAGTGGTATACATATAAGCCTGGGTTTAGCACTTTAAAAGAAAACTGAGCTTCGTGTCCAGGAGCTACAAAAGAAGAAGTTGCACCACCCCCTGGGCCCGTTACGGCGTGTAAGTCTATATTATGAGGTAATTTATTATCCGGATGATTTTTTAAGTGAAACTCTACTTCATCTCCTATTTTGGTCCTTATAAAACTTCCAGGTACCGAACCTCCAAATGTCCAATATACATATTTTACACCATCTGCCATCTCTCCTTCTTCTTCTAAGACCTCCATATTTACTATGAGTTTCTTCGCTTTTCTTCTTCCTGTAGGTCCAGGAACATTAGGAGGTGAAGTTAATTCTGCAATCATTTCCTGACTTACAGGAATACCTTCTGGTCCCAGGTAATTCTTTTCCTCTGCTTCCTTATTTTGTGAGCAGGCAGATAGGATCATTAATAAAATGCCTATAAACAATCCTGTACTAGATAACAATACAAATGGTTTTTTTGATTTCATATTCTTACTATTTTACTTTTAATAAAAGACTTTTTTGTCTTTTATTTTGTAAAAATAAGAATTACTACAGCACATGAAATATGATAAATATCATATTTTCGCACTAATTAATCTTTTGTTAAAATCTAAGTGTAAAAGTTTTGCAATTATTTAATTCGGATATTTTTATCCTAATTAAATAATTGCTAATTTTGCAGTGTAATCAATTTTTGAATAGAATGTTTTCGAAAGCCTGCGAATACGGAATTAAAGCTGCTATTTTTATTGCCTTAAAATCTTATCAAGGAGAGCGAGTAAGTCTCAAAGATATTGCAGCCAAAATTAATTCTCCAGAAGCATTTACTGCAAAGATTCTTCAAAAACTAGCTAAAAACAATATAGTTAATTCTGTAAAAGGTGCCGCTGGCGGTTTCGAAATAGAAAAACATAAAATAGCATCTATACAACTTGCAGAAATTGTTGATGCCATAGATGGGGATAGTATTTATATTGGCTGTGGTCTGGGTCTTAATAAATGCTCAGAAGATCATCCATGCCCTGTTCATCATAAATTCGCTGCAGTAAGAGAAGAATTAAAGAAAATGTTGGAATCTACCAATCTCGAAGAATTAGCTCTTGGGATCAAATCTGGAGCTTCATATTTAAGAACCTAAAAAAATTTATTATTAAATAGGATAAAATTGTCCGAATTAAAATTTTAACTACTATCTCATGAAAAAAGAAAAAAAATTATGGCTGGGACTTGCAGCAGTATTACTAATCTCCTTTAGCGTATTAGGGTATTACGGTTACGAGATTTATCAAAAAGCACCTCCAATACCCGACAAAATTATTTCGCCCAGTGGCGATATTATTTTTACTAATTCTCAGATTAAAGATGGGCAAAACATTTGGCAAAGTATTGGTGGGCAAGAAATAGGATCAGTTTGGGGACATGGTGCTTATGTCGCTCCAGATTGGACCGCAGACTGGCTTCATCGAGAGGCACTATTTATCTTAGATATTTACGCACAAAGAGATTTTAATACAAACTATAAGCTCATAAATGCAGAGCAACAAGCTGCTTTAAAGGTACGATTACAAAAAGACCTACGAGCTAATACGTACAATGAAACAAATAAATCGATCACTATTTCAGAAGAAAGGATCAGGGCAATACAGCATTTAAGTAATTACTATAAAGGTTTGTTTACCGATGATCCCAAATTTGATCAATTACGATCAGACTATGCTATCCCAAAAAATACTATTAAAAGTGAAGAACGAATGCAAAAAATGAATGCATTTTTCTTTTGGGCAACCTGGGCAACAGTTACACAAAGACCAGACGAGAATATTTCTTATACTCATAACTGGCCGGCAGAAGAATTAGTAGGTAATGTGCCTACCAAAAGTCTATTTACCTGGTCGGGAGTGAGTATTGTTCTTTTGATCATGTCTATCGGAATAATGGTATTTTATCATGTGAAATCGGGAGAAGATGAACATATTCCTGCTCCTGTAGAAGATCCTCTATTAAGACAAGGAATAACTCCTTCTATGTGCCTGGTAAAAAAATATTTTTGGGTAGTAAGCCTTCTTATGGTTGTGCAAATGTTGTTAGGTATTGTTACTGCACATTATGGCGTAGAAGGAGATGGTTTTTATGGCATTCCTTTGGATCAGATTCTCCCCTATTCGGTTACTCGTAGCTGGCATACTCAATTAGCTATCTTTTGGATAGCTACAGCGTGGTTAGCAACAGGATTGTATATTGCTCCCTCAATATCTGGTAAAGATCCAAAATTTCAGGTATTTGGTGTTAATTTTCTATTTATTGCTCTTTTAATTATTGTAGCAGGTTCGATGTTTGGGCAATGGCTTGGGGTAATGCAAAAACTAAATCTCGTAGAAAACTTTTGGTTTGGTCATCAGGGGTATGAATATGTTGATCTGGGTCGGTTTTGGCAAATTTTTCTACTTATAGGGTTATTTTTATGGTTAGCCTTAATGGCCAGACCACTATTGCCTGTATTGAAGAAAAAAACCGAAGAAAAAAATCTCATTATCATGTTTTTGATATCCTGTATTGCTATAGCTATGTTCTATGGAGCAGGACTTATGTGGGGTAGACAAACCAATCTGGCAATAGCCGAATATTGGAGATGGTGGGTTGTACATCTATGGGTAGAAGGCTTTTTTGAGGTTTTTGCTACTGTGGTTATCGCCTTTTTATTTGTACGATTAGGACTTCTAAAAACAAAAACTGCAATACACAATGTATTGTTTGCTACTATAATATTTTTATCTGGTGGAATTTTAGGAACTTTTCATCATATTTATTTTTCAGGAACACCTACTGCTGTAATGGCTTTGGGTGCTACATTTAGTGCACTAGAAATCGTACCCCTTACGCTTATTGGTTACGAAGCATATCACAATTACAAATTGTCTAAAGCAACACGTTGGCTTAAAGATTATAAGTGGCCCATATATTTTATGGTTGCTGTAGCCTTTTGGAATTTTCTCGGGGCAGGTATTTTTGGTTTTATCATCAACCCACCGATTGCATTATATTATGTACAGGGATTAAATACTACACCTCTTCATAGTCATACTGCTTTATATGGAGTATACGGAACCTTAGGAATCGGGTTAATGTTATTTGTTCTAAGAAGCCTTTATAGAGATATACGCTGGAATGAAAAATTATTAAAAATCTCCTTTTGGTCTTTAAATATTGGATTATTAGCGATGGCACTATTAAGCTTATTACCTATGGGTGTATGGCAAGCACTTGAAAGTATAGAACATGGAATGTGGTATGCTCGCTCTGCCGAATTTATGCAACATCCGGGAATGATCATCCTAAAATGGTTACGATCTATAGGAGATATCATTTTTGCAATTGGTATGGTAACCATTTGTTGGTTTGTATTTGATTTAACATTAAAAAATAAAACAATCTTAAATAAATAAATTATGGATAAATTAATAAAAACTAAGGTAGGGCAATTCGTTGCAAAAGATTATCGAACTGCTGCTGTTTTTTCAAAATATGGAATTGATTTTTGCTGTAGAGGAGACAGAACATTAGAAGAGGTTTGCAACAAAAACAAGATTGAAGTTGAATCTCTTCTGGAGAACTTAAATGATGTTTTAACTCAAAAAGATGATATTGTTATTGATTATCAATCCTGGCCACTTGATCTATTAGCAGATTATATAGAAAAGAAACATCACCGTTATGTAGAGGAAAAAATACCAATACTACGTCAATATTTAGAAAAACTCTGCAAAGTACATGGAGGGCGTCATCCAGAATTGTTAGAAATTCATACTTTATTTAGTGAAGCCTCTGGTGAACTTGCGCAACATATGAAAAAAGAAGAAATTATACTGTTTCCTTTTGTTAGAAAAATGACAAAAAGTCTAGAACAGGAGCATAACGTGCAACGACCACATTTTGGAACTGTAGAAAACCCTATCTCGATGATGATGCAGGAACATGATAACGAAGGAGTACGGTTTCGAAAAATTTCAGGGTTATCAAATCATTATACCCCTCCCGAAGATGCTTGCAATACCTATAATGTTACTTTTTCAATGTTAGAGGAATTTGAAAAGGACTTACATTTACATATCCATCTAGAAAATAATATTTTATTTCCAAAAGCAATAGAAATGGAAAAGAGGATTGTAGAAGGGTCAAAGCCTTCTATTGAAGATTAATATCATTTAAAAAACTTCCGAAAAACGTTTTTTCGGAAGTTTTTTATAAATAATCAAGAGCTATTTAATCAAAATCTTTTTCTAACGTAAGTAAATCTTCAACTATATTCACAAGATCATCAATAATAGCTTCTCCTTTATTTTTATTATACCAAACTTGTAGAGATTTTTTAAAAGTGTCATCTATTTTTCCATTTTCCTTTTTGTAAGCCAGAACCATATTAGTAGCTACTTGTGATCTTGGGCCCCATGTATTTAAAACATTACCGCTATTATCTACTATCACTAGTCTAGGTATAGAGCGTGTTCCGTTTGTCAAAAAAAGATCCATAAACTCAGGATTATCATCCCGTAATAAAATTTTCAAATCAATTGCAGGTGAAGCTTCTGCTATTTTATTTAAGACAGGAATGGTTTGTGCTCCATCTGCACACCAACTTTCTATAAGAACAAGCCAGGTTTGTTTTTCTTTCATATCTCGAAAAACTTGTTTGGATGGCTCTGGTATGACAAGAGTCTTATCAAGCCTTCGCATTCTACTTGCATTTAATTTGGTAAAGTCTATACGTTGTTGAGTTTGTTCTGTTCCCGTTGTAGCTTCTTCTATAACAAGGCGATTTACCAATTCAACATATGTTATATAAGAAATTCCTTTGGCTATACTTTCTTTAATTATTTCATTTATCATATCATACTATATTAGGGGATTCTGTATTTCTGTAATTTCTGGAAAAGCACTATTATCTATATTAAAATACCCTCCTTTATTTTCTTTTCTTTCTAAAGATTGTCCAATAATTAAGTGCGCAATATTAATCATGTTTCGTAATTCACATAATGCCGTATTTATCTTCGAATCTTTATATAATTCTTCTACTTCTCTATACATTAAATCCAAATGTTCTTTAGCTTTTATCAAACGATGATTACTACGTACAATACCTACATAATCTCTCATTAAAGCTTGTAGTTGCCTGGTATTATGTTTTATAATGATATGTTCTTTATTGACATGGGTTCCCTGATCATTCCAATCAGGAATAGCTAGTGAATCAGATTGTATAGGATTAGAACAAAGGTATTGGTAGCTGTTATGCGCATACACTAAAGCTTCTAGCAAAGAGTTTGAAGCTAATCTATTGGCTCCATGCAAACCTGTTCTCGAACATTCTCCGCAGGCAAATAAATTTTGAATAGAGGTCATACCATTTTTATCAACTTCAATACCACCACATAAATAATGAGATGCCGGAACCACTGGAATCCAATCTTTTTCTATGTTAATATGATTGGCTATGCATTTTTTATAAATCGTAGGAAAATGTTTTTTAAAATCCTCTATCTCAAGATGAGTACAGTCTAAATACACATAGGAATCTCCGGATTTTTTAAGTTCATTATCAATACTTTTCGAAACAATATCTCGAGAAGCAAGTTCTCCTCTTTCATCATAATCTAACATAAATCTATGTCCATTCTTATTTCTCAGATATGCACCAAAACCTCTTACCGCTTCAGAAATTAGGAAAGATTGCCCATCTTTCTTCTCGTATAATGCCGTTGGATGAAACTGAACAAATTCCATATCTTTAATTCTTGCCTTTGCTCTGTATGCCATCGCAATGCCATCACCTGTTGCTATAACCGGATTAGTAGTATGACCATATATTTTGCCAATGCCTCCTGTTGCTAATAATGTTACTGTAGCTTTTATCGTTTTTTTTTCTCCTGTTTTTTGATTCAAAACATAAGCTCCATAGCAAGAAATATTTTCGTGATCTTGTATTTGTAATTGGTGTTCTGTGATCAGATCGATCGCAAAATGATGACTCAATATGTTAACATTTGGCAATTGATGAATACGAGCTAGTAATGCTGTTTCTATTTCGCGACCTGTAATATCTTTATGGTGAACAATACGATATTCAGAATGCCCTCCTTCTTTACCAAGGTCTAAATTCCCATTATAATCTAAATCAAAATTAGCACCCCATTGTATTAGATCGTTAAGTCTTTTGGGGCCTTCTTTAACGACCATTTTAACTACTTCAGGATTGCATAAACCATCACCGGCAATCAAAGTATCTTGTATATGTTTTTGAAAAGAGTCTTCTTCGGTATCTAATACAACAGCTACACCTCCCTGGGCATATTTTGTATTAGATTCGTCATCATCTGCCTTTGTGACTATACAAACTTTTTTATCTTTAAATTTTTCTGCTATTTTAACTGCAAAAGTTAATCCAGCTGCACCTGATCCAATTACTAAATAATCTACCGATATCATTATTCTTTTATTTGGAAAGTTCTAACATTCGAACAATTGGAGTTAATGCTTTTTGCCTTATATGTTCTGCTACATTTATTTCGGGAGTTTCATTAAGTAGGCAATCATACAATTTCTGAAGTGTATTTACCTTCATATAACTACACTCACTACAAGCACAAGTATTATCTTCTTCGGTCGGAGCCGGAATCAAGATTGTATCTGGTACTTCCTTTTTCATTTCATGTAAAATACCTGCCTCTGTAGCTACTATAAATTTCTCTTTTGGATGTTCTTTTACATAGTTTATCATTCCGGCAGTAGAACCTATATACTTTGCAGTTTTCAAAATATGCTCTTCAGATTCTGGATGTGCTATAATTACCGACCCTGGATGGTCTTGATATAAATCCAATAGTTTATCAATACAGAATGCTTCGTGTACTATACAACTACCATCCCAAAGCAACATATCTCTGCCGGTTTGTTGTATGATGTATTTACCCAGGTTCTTATCCGGAGCAAAAATAATAGGGACATCCTTTGGTACCGATTCTACAATTTTAAGGGCATTAGAAGAGGTACAAACCAAATCGCTCATTGCTTTAATTTCTGCCGAACAATTGATATAGGTAATCACAGTATGATCAGGATGTGATGCTACAAAAGAACCAAATGCATCTGGGGGGCACGAATCTGCCAAAGAGCATCCGGCTGTTAAATCCGGCAAAACTACTTTTTTTGTTGGGTTAAGAATTTTTGCAGTTTCTGCCATAAAGTGCACACCTGCAAAAACAATAATATCTGCATCAATTTCTGCTGCTTTTTGAGATAATCCCAAACTATCCCCAACATAATCAGCAACTTCCTGTATTTCTGGTCGTTGATAATAATGTGCAAGGATTACAGCATTTTTATCTTTCTTTACTTTACTTATTTTTTCTTTTAACTCCACTTTTACTATAGTATTCATTACACTGCGAAAAATAGAGGTCTTTATATCTGAATACTATGATAAAAATCATAATTAAAGATAAAAAAGTCTTTTTTTATAAAATTTAGTACTCTAAGCGCTTAGCATTTATCTTTTCATATAAAAAAGGCCACTCTTTCGAATGGCCTGTCATCTGTTCTTTTTTATTGTTTTTTAATTGTCATATGGAATTCACCATTGAACATCCCGGCTGGTATTCACTCTATTGTTATGGCTCATTTCATAAAAAGAAAAAAGAACGTTAAAATTCAATTTCAAAAAATAAACTGCTTTCAAGGTTATCTGTGGTGACATCCTCTCCTTTCAGCACTTCTTGAGATTCGTTTAATAGTTTTAAGTTAATTTTCCAATATCCTGTCATGGTTAAAGATAGTTTTCCTTTGTACATTTTTGATGCAGCATCATAACTCAAATTCTCATTGTTTGGTGAGCTGTGATTTCCCATACTTGGCATACGAGGATCTATTGTGATTTTATAGTTTTCTACTACAGGAAAAGTCATCATATTTTCCATTTTAAAAAGCATAGCAGTAAAATCATTTACTGCTACTTTTGGTTCTGTTGGTGCAGTCATAGTCAAAACATAACGAGCGCCATCACTTCCCATAAATGTGCTTATTTTTTGTTTACCATCTGCAGGAGATATTACATCTATAGTTTTTTTGGCTGTAAATTCCTCTCCATTAATTGTATAGGCAATGGTAATATCCCAATATTCATTTGCGTTTCCGGGCATTTGAAAAACCATGAACCCTTTAGAAACAGTCTTATCTTCGGTTACAGTCAAAGTAGATTTTGGGCAAGAATGTTCCATTTGTGTCATATGCATCATAGGCATCCAAGAAATTTCGGATTGAGAGACATAGCTTTTTGTTGCTATATCTTTAATACGTATGTATACCTCATTATATCCAATGCTAAAATCGTTCTTTTTAGAATACAGTTCTATAGAATGATTGTTAGCATCAAAAGAGGTTACCAGGTTAAATCCCTCCATAGGATTTGCTATAATTTCATCATCATCATCAGAGCTACATGAGACAAAAATGGTCGAAAGTATAATTGCTGTAAAAATTAATTTTATGATTTTCATTTGTTTATTTTTAATGGTATGTTTTTTTAATTGATTTTATATGAAAATGTGATAAAGAAGTTACGTCCCATTCGGGGAACATTTTTCCAATCTGTATAGGTTGAATAATATTTATCAAAAATATTTTCTACTCCGGCTTTGGCATATACTAAATCATTAGCCAGATAAAAGGTCTTACCAAGGGTTAGAGAAAAAACGACATAATCTAATGTTTTATCTTCGCCAAATTCTGGAGAAAAATTCACTTGTTTTCCAGCTCCTTTCATTGTAATTGATCCAGAAAAACTATTCTTACTATATCGAATTCCTGATTGATAGGACACTGGGCTTATAAAAGGTAAATTGCGATCGGTATCATCTTTTCCCTGATGATAGGATACTGAACCCGACCAAGTAAGTTCTGGCAGGATTTTATATTCTGTGTTTAAAGACACATTAATCAAATCAGCATACTCCAAATTTTCATATATTTTCACTCCATCTGCACCAATAGTCATTGTACTTAGCGATGTATTTACCTCGCCAATAATGTAATTAGGCATTCGAAAAATATTTCCTTCCAGAGCAATGTTTAATTTGGCTTTCTCTAAAGAGATTTTAGCATTAGCTTCAATAGCTTGTTCATTTTTTAAGTTAGGATCACCTATATAATCATGATTATCGAAACTATTAAAAAGATAAAACCCATATCCTTCTGATACTGATGGTGCCCGTTCTCCATAGGATAATCCTGCATTGATATGAATAGGATCTAAATGTTTATGGTACTGAACAGAAACACTTTTAAGAGCCCTTGTTTTAGATTCTTTCATCTCTGGATAAAAAATTCTAAGGCTATTAAGTCCAAAATCATCAGCCACATTATTGTTTTGTACAGCTAATCTCGCAGATAGTTTTAAAGAACTTTTTTTAAAACTAATTTTATCTTCAGCATATAATCCCGTGTTCCAGGTTCGTACATCAGGCCAGGTAAGCATGAACATTGAATTCTCATTGGGGTTATTGGGGTACATTGTCATTTCTGCAAGAGAGGTATTGTAAAACCCATCCCATTTCATCAAAAAGTGTTGTTTTTTGGTTTTCAAATTCACTTCAGAGAAAAATCCATATGTATCACTCCATCCCGGCATATCCATTCGAATAGGCACATCTGGTCTTTTAGAATCATCCATCACATGAGTAACTTTATTAAAGTACACTTTGGACTTCCAATCACTAAATACCCCAATAGTAGTTTGCTCAAAACCAACGGATGCGATCAGTGCACGTGCCAAAGAAACATCCATAGGTAGTGCAGGATAACCTACGTCTCGTGCTTCATCATAAATTGTAGTTGCCGTAATCGCCTTATTTTTATCAATTTTATATCCTGCATTAACAGAAATATTATACTTTGTGTATTGAGAAAAATTGATTTCTTCTCCATTTCCCGCAGTATAGTTTTCTGCTTTGCGATAAATAATATCTCCATCTACATAAAAATCAGAATCTGAATAATTAGCTTCTGCTCCTAAAACCACCAATTGATTATTAGTTTCAAAACCATCTTCTAAACTTGCTTTGAATCCTGTTTCTCTAAAATTACTTTTATCCAACTCTAAATCTATTGCGCCTCCTATACAGTTTCCGTATTCTGACCCTTGTTGTCCCGAGGCGACATGAGCTTTAGAAAGATTAGACACATCTACATAAGAGGTAATAGGATCCATTTTATCTGTACACGCACCAAAAATTCGCATCCCATCTATAGTAACAGAAAGCCTTTCTGATGTCATATTATTAAGTGCAGGCTCCCAAGCATAGGCTCCTCTTTTTATCATACCAACCTTTTGTGAAAGCTCTAAATATTCGTCTAAAGACGATAATGGTTTAGGTTGTTTTTGATAATCCAGTTCTCTTTTGGCAGATATCAAAATTACTTCCTCCAAATCGATGGGCATAATGGTATCTGGTTCTTTATTTAGGATTTCTTCCTGGGCATTAATCCAACAGGGGGTAATTTGAAAAATCAGGATATACCATAGCATATTTACCCTTTTAAACGGTGCCCTCAAAATCCTATACAAAAAGGTCACACCAATATTGGTTTTCATTAGAATATATTTTAGAAATAATTCAACATATAAATAAGTTTGTGTACACGAGGTTGAGGTATACTATACCTTTATAACCTATACACTCATAGAACTCATGTAAGCTTTTACTTTTTGCTGCAAATTTTTCTTATTCACCTTAATTTTTACTTTTTTTCATAACCTAGCTATAGCTATGTTCCTCAAAAAAGCTTCATTATGCAAAAAGTCCAAATGTGTTCATATTGAATTACCCAAACTCTGGTGGTGGAGAGATATCTGTAATAAGTAATTTGGAAATTATTTCTTGTGTAGTTTTATAATTGTTCTCAACTGTGTTTTCTGGTTCATTTTTTAAATCGAAATCAAGTAATAGTTGAAAAAAAACAATATGTTGGATCTCATTCTTAGATTTTTTGTCTTTGAATGGGTTATTTTCTGAATTGGATTCTTTGGCTAATTGTTTTTTTAGGTAACATTTACCATCACATTTTAATCTGGGTCTATCTTTATTTATACAGAGGTTTTTTACGATATAATCATAATTCATGATATACTCTCCGACTGGCCAAAGAGGCTTAACGAGCATAAGGAGAGCAACGAATAAGATTACCGTACTTTTCATGCGGCAAATATAGCCCTTATTACAGCTAGAAAAATATGATAAAAGTCACAAAAAAGACAAAACGATCTTTTTTATTATATTTGATCTAAAAAAAGAGCTATTATGCTATCTAATGCTTGTAAATACGCTATAAGAGCAATACTTTATCTAGCCATACATTCTGATGAAACGACTAAAATAGGGGTGAAAAAAATTGCTGAAGAATTAGAAACTCCTCAACCTTTTTTGGCCAAATTATTAAGACAATTAACTTCTAATAAACTAGTTTCTTCTACTAAAGGTCCTGGAGGCGGTTTTTTTCTGGATAAAAACAATAAAGAGAAATCGATTTGGGATGTTATCTGTTGCATTGATGGTACTCATAAATTTGACAAGTGTTTTCTGGGACTATCAAAATGCAGTGATAAAAACCCTTGTCCTGTGCATTCTACAGTATCACCTTTTAAGAAAAAAATATTAAATGAATTTAGGGATAAAACGATTTCTAAACTTGTTGAAGAAATTGAAGTAGAAGGAACTGTAATTTCTTTAAAAGGGTTTGACCTGAAATAACAGTTTTATTTGAATTTTATTTACAAATCATCAATTTCTGAGTTTATTTCATTTAAAGTCACTTTGCTATTATCTAAATCATTTAAAATTTGAGACTTAGAACTTTCAAAGGCTATTTTTATACTGCCAAAAATGTTTTCATAATAAGAAACTCCTTCTTTTAGATTTTTAACAAATACTGACAAGTATTTTTTCTGCTTATTATTTATAGAATGCCTTGTTTCTTCAAGCTTATCTTTTAAATAATCGATATAAATGTTCAGTTCTTTTATGAACATGTTAGGTCGATCTGCTCGCACAACCTCATCAGATTCTCCATAAATGTGACTTGTTATTTCTTTTAAACTCATAATTTTAGAGAAATAGGCCATATTGGGCCCAGGGCATATCGAAACTCCTTCTCCCTCAACTTTGGTATCTAAGTTATATTTCAGTAATGCAGAAGTTCCCAAACCAACACAAGTACATGATTTTTGTATAATTTGATCAAATTCCCTTTGATAATCTTCTCGAGAAAGTTCCTTTTTATCCAGTTCTTTGATTTTTATATGTTGATATTGACGTGATGCCGTACATATTCCTTTTTCGGTAAATTCTTTGTTTAGTGCTACATATTTTTTAGGACAAGAACTCCCAGGCCTATTCTTTTCTACTAAAGAAAGCTTTTCCTGATCTTTTGTATTTCCTTTAAGACTATTAAATGGTATTCCTAAAGGAGAGATATCGCTTAAATATAAATCATCTTCTTTAGCTTTTACCAATTTGTCTAATGTATTATTATCGACAGTTGTTGCCTCTGGTACTAAAAGAAACGGAGTTCCCCATCCTACAGAATCTACCTTATAATGCTCTAATAAAAACTGGTGTTCTTCTGCTGTACCTACTCCACCCTGGGCAGTGATTTTAACTGGCAAAGGAGATTGAGGAACATGTCGGTTTTTACGAGACAATACCTCAGCTATAATTTTATGAATTTCAGAAATTAATTCTTCTTTCTGATCTCTAAACTGAGCTAATATTGGTCCCAAAAGATATCCATCTGTTGCAAATGCATGTCCTCCGCAATTAAGCCCAGATTCGATTCTATATTCTGAAACCCACAATCCTTTTTTTGCCAAAAATTTCCCTTGTATCAGCGCTGACCTATAATCACTTACTTTTAAAACTATTTTCTTTTTTATTTCTCCGTTCTCGTTTGGATAAAAATCTTCAAACTCTTCCATATAACTATACAATCTGGGGTTCATTCCTGCAGAAAGTATTACTGATGAAGATAAATCACTATTGGCATATCCTCTAAGTGCTGCATGAGCATCATTGTACTTAGAAGATAGTTTCTCTTTTTTTTGATAGTTCTCTTTATCAACTTTGGTCATGATATTTACATCAATACTACCCATTGATAAATTTGTTTCTATTAAATCTTTGATCCCATTAAAATCATGGGATGTAAGATTCTTAAATCGTTGTTTTAATGCTGAAGTATCGGGTAAAATATTGAAATATTGTTTTAATTCATTACTACATTCTGTTGTAATATTTTTAAGTTGATTAAACTTTCTTTCTGCAAGATCATTCATCAAATTAAGATAAGAAGTAATTCTCTTAGCTCTAAAATCTTCTATACTTTCTGTGATTTCATTGTATGGAATTTCGAACGTATCACAATACATCTTTCTTAGTTTTTCTAAAAGAATATCATCGACCAATGAAATAACAGAATCTATTCCCAGGTGAGAAACTTTTAGTGGAGTATCAATAGTAAAGCCTATTCCCATTACAGGAATGTGAAATGAATGTAGTTTCATTATAACGAATTAAGTTTTGTATTGGTTACTTCATATGTCTTGGAATCATAGCATCACGCTACCAATAATAGTATTAAACCTATACATATGTATCTGTCAAAAATCACGAATGGAATCAGAACTAAATATGACAATTATCATGTTTTAATAACTTCTAAGTTTTGAGCATGACCATCAATTTCATATTCTGGTTGGTTTTCTGTTAAAATCTCAATTCTCTTATTTACCAAATCGGGTTTTGCACGTTGCATATGATAATGCCTTAATTGATGTTCGTTCTGCCTGCCCGAACTAAAGTTTGATACCCGTTTTAAGTATCCTATTACTCTTGTAGCATGATCTACATTATGAGAATTGCATTCATTGCATATAAACAATGTGCGCTTGTCTATATGTGAACATTTATTACATATTGTAATTCTTATATTAAAACAGAAATAGTTACATCCTGCGGCAGCTGTTGCATGAATTAGTTTTATAAATCCGTCTTTGTTAGGAGTTTCTTCAAGGTTAAGATGAAGTGCAGAACCGCCATCCAGATATTGTATAATCTCTTTACCGTGTAACATTATTTTATCCAGAGAATTTACTTTATTATCTTCGACTGCATAGAAATATGAGTTATAACAATCTCTAGGTACAAATAATCCATCTTCTTTGTCCCATTTTGCATTTTTTATCCCCAGATTTTCAGCAGGAACAAACTCTGTGTTAAACATATATCCATATTTTTCTTTTGCTGCTCTATTTTCTTGATAAATTGCTTTTAGATAGCTATTCACAAAATTCTTATACAAAGAGTTATTGCTTGCTTCGATTCCCTGGCTCTCGGCGGCCTCTACCATACCATTAATCCCTACTGTTAAAAATTGTTTATCTAATGCTATAAAACCTGCTTGATAAACAGGCAGTAATCCTGCTTCATTATATTCGTCTATAAGTTTTCTGTAGGCAACCTGATATTTATGAATTTTTTGAACTTCTTCAACAATATTGGCTTTTTTTTGAATCAACCGATTCATATTAAGAGTGATTACATTTATAGACCCTGTCGCTACTCCACCAGCACCTAAAGAATAACTAAAAGTATTATCACTAATTTCATTTCGTAGACGACAACAGGATGCTAAGCTATCTGCATTTTCGGATTGGTAGATAAAAAACGAATTTCCTTCACTTAATTCTTGTGCACACATTTCGGTAAATTCTCTATCGACAGGAACGTTATTTTTTACAAGCATTGCTGCAGTAACCACGGGAAAAGTAAGTACGGCTCTTTTTCGTTCTTTATTAAACCATTTCATGAAGAATTCTTGTAGTTTTTTTACGCTTTCCCATTTTGGTTTGGTCATATCGGGAAATACAAAATCGCCAAACATGCTATTAAAATAGGCTTCATCATATAGAGAAATATTCCAAAACACAGATTGGTATCCTCTTGCAGCGGCGGGTTGATTAATCGCATAGACCACATGTTGTAAATGATTTGCAATACGTTTTTCGTGGGTTTGTAAATAATCTTCTCCAAGATCTTTAACTGCAAAATGATCAAAATACATCAAAAACTCTACAGTAGCCAATGCCCCGGCAAACTGAGAACTTACTGCAAAGACAAGGTTAACAAACTCACCACAATAACTCTCCAGATGTTTTGGAGCTTTGCTTTCGCCTCCTAATTTTGTGAGTCCGTCTAATAAGAATGGATACATACTTATAGAAACACAATATGGTTTTAATGAAGTCTCATCGTGCACATAAATTTCATGGGATTCTATCTGTCTAGAATATTCTTCGGCTAGATCATCGCTAAACAGAGCAGCTATTTTTTGTTTTACCAGGGCTCTATTTACTTGTATATTGATATCTTTATTTAACTCTGCCTCCATGGTTGCAATGTTTTTTGAAGTTACATTGGCATTAGCATCTACTTTGGAACCATCTGCAGCATTTGTAGAATCCAAATAATGGTTTATGAAATCAATTTTATTTGCTATTTGATCATCTGAAAGTCGTATCATGAGTTTTTTAATTTTTAATAAATAAGTAATTAAGTCGTTTATTGGTTTTTACTTCTATAAATTCTTGATTAGTGGTTTCACTATCTAATCCTCCCAGAGACTGGTTCCACCTTCCGATTTTAATCCAGGTTAATTGATCTAAAATCTTATCATCTACTTCTTCTAACCCTGTATAAAGACAGGTTCTATACCCTTTGGCTTTGGCATATTTCAGATAATTTATCAATTCCTTTTTGTGCCATTCTCCCCCCATAAAAACAACACAGGTCGCAAATCCAGAATATCGGTCGAGTATACCTTCATATTTTTTTTTAGTTAATTTTTCTCCACTCCCCTTTTTCCATAAAAAAGGAGAATGACATCCTTTACATCTTAACGGACATCCGGAAATACTAAAACATATGCTTATCTCTCCTGGCACTTCCTGAAGCACAATATGAAAATCATAAAAATTCATAATTACAGTATTAAAAGACCTTTTTATCTTTTATAAAAATAAGAATAGAAATTCCTCTTTTTAAATTAATAGAAATGAGTTATTAAAAATGTTATTAACAAGAAGAAAATTTATGTTTCTAATGAAGATAAATAATCAGAAATCGAAGGTTTGTATGACCTTGAAGAGATAAGTTCCTCATTGTTTTTTAGCTTTAACAGATACTCATTATTGCTGGTATACTTACAAGATTTTATATATATTTTATTGACAATTAGAGAACGATGAATCCTTAAAAACTGAAATGTATCTAAGCTATCAAATAAAGCATTCATTGTTATTCTGTGCAGATACCTTTTGTCTTGCATAATAATTTGCACGTAATTACCATCACTTTTAAAATAGATGATATCATCTATCCTAATAACTACATCTCTACCTTTTTCATGGATTATAATCTCATTTAAGAAATCAGAAGATTTAGACTCATAATTACTGATCAGTTTTTTTATTTTGTCTTCTAGGTTTGATGCTTTTTTTCTTTTTTTAAGTTCAAAAACCCGATCTAAAGTAACATGCAATCGTTCTTCATCAAAAGGTTTTAAAAGATAATCAACGGCATTTATCTCGAAAGCCTTTAATGCATAAGTATCATATGCTGTAGTAAATATCACATAAGGTTTATGTTGTAATCGAGAAATAACATTAAAACCATTCATATCTGGCATTTGTATATCTAAAAAGATTAAATCGGGTTCTTTTAAAGTAATTTTTTCTATTGCCTCATTTCCATTTCTACACTCTCCAACCAATGTAATATCTTCAAAATTTTCTAACAACTTAATTAAACGCTGTCTGGCTAAATATTCATCATCTATAATCATGTATCGTAATCTCATAACTATGTAATAATTGGTATTGTGATTCTTGCGACATATAATTCTTTAGTTTGAAAATATGACGTAAACACAAAACGATTTTGATAAAACTGCTGTAATCTTTTTCTAATATTCACTAAGCCAACCCCTGTACCTAATGGTTTCTCTATAGTACTTTTAGAATTATACGTATTTGTAATTTCTAAAATCAAAGCATTTTCCTGTAGCGTTTTACAATGTTCTTGCTTAATTGTAATTACTATTTCTCCATCATCAATCGTTGGCATTATCCCGTATTTCACAGCATTTTCTACTAAAGGCTGAAAAATCATATTCGGAATTTTCACATCCAAAGTATCATCAGAAATATCATAATCTATGGTTACTCTGTCTTGATAACGAACTTGTTCTAAATCCAAATAATTTTTAATGAAATTTAATTCATCGGCTACCATTACCATTTGTTCTGCATCATATTCTAATACATTACGTAGTAAACCACCCAGCTTGCTTAGCATTTTCTGTGCATTTTTGGTATCAATATCTATCATTGCAGCAATAGAATGTAAAGTGTTAAACAAAAAATGTGGTTGCAATTGCATTCGTAATGCATTTAACTGTGCCGCAATTAATTCTTTTTGATTTCGTATATATTTTTTTTGATAATCCAACGCTAAAAAAGAAGCAATAATCACAAGCAATTCTATAAAACTTGAGAAACTTCCCACGACAAGTACAGTTACACTATTACGCCCAAAAAAAGATTTCATATAACCATTATTAAGGTAATTTATAAAATCATCTATTCGTGAGCTCAAAATTTGATGAAAAATAGCCAATACAATACAACCAGTTGTAAACATTAAAATCTTATATAGAACAGTTGTACTATTATCTTGTAGCATTTTTACCAGAGAATATACAAGCGGTGTCAAAACTACCCAAAGTAAATATGAAATACTTATTTTTAGAGAAATCAATATCCAACTAAATGGATAGTTAAATTGATTAACCAAATGATTTGTATAGGCTTTTAAAATAAAAAATATGCTAACAGCTAATGCTGTTAAAACTATATTTTTTATAGATATAGGAAGATTTTTATAATTTAAAAAATGAAACGCCAAGATTAAAAACTATACATTTGTTATTAGAAATTCCTTTTAAAAGTAGTTATATATTATTATAAAAATTTGTTTAATAGAAATTACCGCTTTATGAAATTAAAAGTTTTCTTTTTTTTATGTTCTTTCTTAATACTATTTCATAGCTGCAAGAATGAAAAAAATGCTTCGGCAAATTCTAACTCAAAAGATATTAGTGAATTAACCTATATAGAAATTTACCATTTACTATACGACAACAATAATGGTGGTTTTGATGCACATGGTGATTTGTATGGTCAAGAAGCTATTTCTTTTTTAAAAATTGAAAAGGAAGCAAACAAATGTGGTGATGCTATTTATCTATTAAATACTACTGATCGAACTATTGATTTAGCTGTAAAAGCAACATTTAATTTTCCTGGTAATCCCACAAATGAAATGGTAAGAGCTTATACTATAAAGCCAGCAGACAAAATCTCGATTGGATATTCTAAATTATGCTATGCCAATAAAGAATATGATATCAAAAAAGATATTATTTCTGCCGGCTACACTAGATAACACTATCATCAACCAATCTCTAGCAAATTGGATTTTTTAGGATCTAATTATTTCCCTTGTAATTCTTTAATAAATTGATCATTACTATCCTTTACAAATTTTGGAGGATTTAATGTATTCGACTTTTTAAACATTTTAAGTGCTTCTTTGTTTTTACCTTTAGCTTTATATGCCTCACCCAAACTATTATATACATTTGCATCCTTAGGGTTTCGTTTTACATTTAATTCGAAATAAGATATAGCTTTATCCAATTGCTTATTTGTCATAAGTAAATATCCTAATCCATTTAATTGATTATTATTTGCCATGTCTACAGCTTCATCCAAAAGGGGCATAGCTTCTTTTATTTTTCCTTGTTGAAACAGAATATTAGCTTTTAAACTTAAATTTTGAAACATTTTCTGCACTCCAATAGATTCATTTATCCACTGTAATGCCAATTCTGGTTCATGGTTTACTCTTGTAAGATATTGAGCTGCCTGGAACTTACCTTTCCACCCGAAACCAAATTGCCCTCTCAATTCGTCTTTTAGATTATCGGTAACCAATACTGGTGTATCTGCACTAACATTAAATGGGATTTGTTTATTTTCCCAACTTAGAGAAAATTCAGCTTGTTTAGTATCTAACTTAGTTGCACTATAATTTAGCACATCATGAAATGCATTGTCCCTCATTACTACATCTACTCGTAAAACATCTTCATCTGGAGTATACCAAAAGCTTCCCCAAGAGCTCGTATTTTTAGAAAAAATCACTGTAGCATTTTTCTCATCATTAATGATCATATGTAAACCATACGTTCCGGTTTTTAAATCTTTACCTTCTACTTTAACATCTGTACTAAAGGTAATAATCGTGTTCTCATCAGCTCCTGCTCTCCATGGGATTTCTCCTTTACCAGCAAAATTTATTTTTTGCAATCCAAAAGGTATTAGTTGTCCCCAAATTTTACCTGTTCTGTCTCCTCTTACTACTTTTACTTTTGGTGCTCCATACTCAATAGTAACTTTCGTTATACCAAAAGTTTGACTAAACTCGGCTCTTGGACTTCGCTTAGGAGTGGTTACCACAGCCTGTGCATAACTATAAGTTGTCAATAGTAAAACAGCGACAAACCATAGATTAATTTTTAATGTTTTCATGTTGATAGATTTACCGTTTAACATTTTAAATATGATTTTATAATTTATTTACGGATGTAAAATTATCACAGGAATATGTCCTTAGAAAGAAGATTGTGACAGACCGTTAACTTTGTGATAATTTGCTTTATACAGCATAAAAAAATGATCCAAATTAACCAACCATCACATCATCAACTATTCATCACAAATCGGTTTTTTTAGAAGTGCATCTTCTATAGTTTTGTTGTGAAACAAGGTTCTCACATTCTTAAAAACTTAAAATGAAAACATTTTTAATATTCATAGTAGCACTTTTTGTAAATACAAATTTTTTATCTGCACAGACCAATGGATTTAAAAGATATAAAGCATTTAACGGTATTACATTCGAATATACAGTGTTACTTCCCGAAGGTTATGATAACAACAAAACATATAATACAGCAGTAGCATTCGCATCTGTTGATGCTAAAAACGATCAAGCGATTTGGTCGGTAAATAACCTGTGGATGAATCACAAAAATTATGATTTTATAATTATTGTCCCAAAAGTTCCTATTGGCCAACTAGATTGGATAAGTCATCCAATTCATCATGGTTTCAACGACTTTTTAAAATTCGTAAAGAAAAACTATAAAGTAAAACATCAAAAAATTCATTTTATAGGATATAAAGATGGTTGTATTCCCGCACAAACATATATCACTGCTTTAGAATATCCCCCAGCCTCTCTTACCCTATTCTCTAGTAATTATTGGGAGCATTATAACAATAAAGAATATACCCTATTGACACAACTAAAAATCCCGATACGATTGTTTTACACTAAAAAAGATAAAAATGCATCACAAGTAAAACAAAACATAGTTAAAAAATTAAAGAGTTTGAATATAGATGTACAATATAAAATAATTGACACCTATACTGAAGAGTTAGATAACTTGCTACTTAAAAAATAGAGAATTAAAACCAATGAATTTACCTAAAACAACCTTTCTTTTCTGTTTAATAACTATTGTAGGATATTCTCAATCCAAAATTCTTTTTGCTAGAAAACAAGGCAATGATAGAGGATGGTCTATATTAAGTATCGATCCAAACGATTTTAGCGAAAAAACAGTTGTTCCTTATTCATCTGGGATGGGAGAATATAACCCCGATATTTCACCAGATGGGAAAATAATTCTTTTTAACACCTATCGTTATGGTGGCTGGAAACTGGCTATCCATGATCTTACCACTACCTCTACAAAAAAAATTAGTCATTCGTCAAGCTACTACACTAATGGTGTTTTTTCTCCAAAAGGAGATATGATCGTTTATGAAAAAAACGTTGGAAGAAACACTCATATTTTTATAGCCGATAAAAATGGAAAAAACGAAGTAATACTTACCAAAAATATGGGTCAAGAAAACAGAATTCCTGTATGGTCGGCAGACGGTCGTTATATAATTTTCTATAGTAATAAAAACGGTGTAAACGATATCTACAGTATCGCTTTAAAAAGTAAAAAAGTTACAAATTTAACTAACAATATATCTGGAAATGATTTTGCACCATCGGTATCTCCTGATGGAAAATATATTGCTTTTTTTTCGGATAGAAATGGGTATTTAGATCTGTACAGAATGGATATTACCGGTGCAAATCAAATTAATTTAACCAATACACTACAAAGTACATACAATAGGTACAATTATTATAAAGATCGTAATATGTATTGGAGATTTAAATCATCTTGGTCTCCCGACAGTTCGGCTATCGTCTTTACTAATATAACAACTGATAATTTTGATTTATTTGTTACCAAAATTGATGGAAATGATATACAACAAATTACAAATTCTTCAAGTTCAGAATATACTCCAGTTTGGGCTATATTACATTCAGGAATTCGGGAATAAAAAAACCTGGAAAAATTCCAGGTTTTTTTATTGTTGATCACCAACATTTGCTACTTCTGCAAATTGAGAAACCATTTTATGCTATTTGAATATTTTTCCACTTATTCAAGTTTATAACCAGAAAGATACTTGCAACTGCCATTAGCAGTAAAATAAAAATCTCGGAGTAATTAGCTGCTTCATGCATAATAGCTTCAATAACATGATATACATTAAATAAGGCTACAATAAGTCCCCAAATAAATGAAATCCATCTAAACCATTTTTTAGATACTTGTACAGTCATTACTGCAAATAAGAAGGCCAATCCTTCCATTAAAATACGCCACTGATGTGCCCAAAAAGGTGTTTCTCCGGTTGAACCTTCGATAAGCACCGATTCTTTAAAAAACACATTAGCTAATCCATAAATGTGATGAAATATAAATCCAAGGATAATAAATATCCACAATATGATAATTTTTGTTCTCATGGTTATCGAATTATGATTTTCGTCTTTTATATTTAATTTAGTAGCTTCTATATCATTGCTACTATTTTGTTTTGCTTTAGCTTTTTTAATTTCTTCAGCTTTTAAAGCTGAAATATTTTTATAATCTATCTGATTTTTATCAAAGGAACTTTGTGCTTTTACTTCTGGTTGTATCTTAAAGTAAAAAACAAGTGAAATTGAAGCAATTATGCCCCACAGAACATCAACCAATACAATTTCAAATTGATGTTGATTAAACGTATTCCATATCCAATTTCCTGATATAACTCCGTTACTAATCGGGATCAGAAATCCAAAAATGGCTCCAAGTAACAAACTGTATTTATTGGTAGCATAATTATCTCTCTTAAATCGAAAAAAGAAAATAGCGATCAACCATGTAATAAAATAGAAGTAATAGATCGCAGTTTGCTTATCTTCAAAATAGCCATTCGAAAATTTGACAAATAAAAATGCTAGTGCAGTTACAGGAAGCATTGACAAACAAATAGCTAAATAAATGTGACCCACCCTAGCGGTATATAATCTTTGGCTAATTGTCATGCTCTTTTTATTACGAGCCTCAATCCAAATTAAAACTCCGGTAATAATAACAAAACACGTTATCATTGCTAAAATGAAATAGATAATTTTCATTGGGATCCCACCATAATCTCCAAAATGTAAGCGACTTATAACACGTTGAACATCTTCACTATAAACCGCTTTATCAGGACTTTTCTGTTCTTCTATTTCTCCCGAAAAGACATCAAGCACGGTACGACCTGTGCCAATAAAGCGTTTATTATCTTTATACTCACCAATTAAAACATATTTCATATTGGTGCCTCCATAGTTTTTTATAAAACCTCTCGTTAAATGAAAATCAGACCGATCATTTGTTGTTTTTTTCGAAAAGGCATTAAAACTGGGGATTTCTTTTTCGGCTCTAGCAATCCACTCATACGTTTTTCGTTCAGGACGTAAGTCCTCCATTAATTTGGTTTGATTATTATTATATAAAGTATTAGCAGGAAGCAATACCAAAATACTTAAACAAAAATAGGCTCCGGTAACTGCAAAAATAAATTGAAAGGGTAACCCTATTACTCCAAGAGCAGTATGGGCATCTACCCAAACACGTTTTAAAGCTGCTTTTGGATTAAATGTATAAAAATTAGGAATGATTTTTTTCCAATGTACAATAACTCCGGTAACAATAGCAAATAAGAAAAATAATGCTACAAAACCGGCTAGATATATCCCAATTGAAGGTAGTTGCGCAAAAAAATGTAATCGATATAAAAACTCTCCTAAACTGTATTGCTCTGGATACGTTTTGGTATCGATAGAATTAATATCAACATAGAAATAATTAGGTTGTTTTCCTTTTTCTGATGCCAAGGAGTCTTTACTCGCTCCCATGAAAACATAGATATGGTCACGATCTTCTCCAAAGCTAAGCTGTAAATCTCTACCAGTTAGTTCATATTGATCATCCAACGTTTTAAACATTCTATCATAATCAATGTCATTTCTTTCAATATGACTTATAGGTTTTCCTTCTTCCCATATTGCAATTTCTTCTTTAAATAAAGCAAATGCACCCGCAAAAAATATAATGTATAAAGCGACACTAATCACAATACCGCTTACAGTATGTGTATTAAAGAATATATTATGATTTCTCTTACTCATTATACAAAAGGATTATTTTGATTTCCTAAATAATATATCCCAAACAATACTATAGCTACTAGTATATATAATAACCACGCTTTCCAACCATTTTTAAATAAAAAGGGAACAATTAGAAGTGCACACCAAACGATGAACAATGTAAATATCGAGGTAATTAAAATCTCATGTGGATTAGGCAACCAAAGTGGTAAACACATATGTAATAATGCAGAAATGATATAGCCTCCTATAATTCCTGCTGAAATTTTAGCAAATTGTTGCCAGGGAGATTTATCTAAATATTTTGGGTTTGCTGGCATAATTTATAATATTAATTCAAGTATTAATAGCCCTAAAAATAAAACTGAAATCTGTTTGTATGTTACTTTTTTGAATGGAGCCATAATGATGATTAATCCTAAAATCATCATCATCAAAAAAAGCCAAAACAGTATCCCCGATGTTCTTCCAAAAGAGACAACGATAATAATCAATGAAGTCAATAAAAATATAACTGCTATTACCTTTGAAATGACTTTGTTTAATTGAGCCCATTTTTCAGCAGGTAAATCATAGCTTATTAGTCCCTTTTCTGAGGTGTGATATAATAAAAAACTTCCAAAAAAAATTAATAATATACTAACTGTTATCATTCTATTTTTATAAACCAAAACCACTCTAAATAAAATATTTAGAGTGGTTTTCTATTAGATTATTTTAAAACTTATATATTAAATTTGCATATATAGCTCTCGGAGATTGGGGTGTTATAGTTGACCAACCTTTGTAATATTCTTTATTAAATGCATTATTCAGTTTTAGGCTAATTCTATATTTTTTAGCCTGATAAAAAATAGAAGCATTAGCAACAGTATAACTCGGAAGAATAAACTCTCCGGTAGATGCATAGTTGATTGCAAAACGCTCACTCGCACCGTTGAAGCCTAAGCCCAGTCCAAAACCATCTAGTTTACCATTTTGAAATTCATAACTCGTCCAAAAGTTATAAAGCGTCTCAGGGCCAGCTTCTAATGGTCTACGATTTAATATTTCTGCATTATCAGATTTTGTGGTTTCACTATCATTATTACTAAAGCCTGCTCTAATATTAAGGCCATCAATAGGACTAGCGTTTACTTCAATTTCAAAACCACTACTTTCTACTTCTCCTCCTTGTATTTTATTGAACGGTGAAGCTGGATCTGTAATAACACGATCTTTTACTTTAATATCATAATAACTCACCGAAGCATTTAATCGATTATTAAACAAATTAGTCTTAACACCAAATTCTAATTGATTAGCCTGCTCTGGATCAAAAGTTTGTAACGTCTGCGGACCAGCATTTGGATCTCCTACTAAAGCAGGTGCTACATTGGTGAATCCATTTTGATAATTAGCAAATACCGATAATTTATCTATTATAGGTTGATATAAAAGACCGAATTTTGGGGAGAAAGCTGTTTGATCATAATCATCTTCAAAGTTTGCAAGATCACCTTCATTATCGAATACGTCTAATCGTAAACCTACCATAGCCGATAAAGATGGAAGAATATTAACGACATCAGAAATATAAGCACTATATACATGTGATTTAGATTTTATATTAGCGATTCCCTGAGATGCAAGTGCGGCATCTACACTAGCCGCTGATAATGTATATGTATCAGTCTCAACATTTGGTGTAAAAGGATTATCCCCACTAGAACCTCCCTCAGGAGTTATATTTCCATAAAAAGCAAAGCCACTACTATTATCCGTTTGTGTTGAATTAAAATAGTCTATACCAAAAACAACCCTGTTTCTAATTGATCCTAACTTAAAATCTCCTGTAAAGTTTTGTTGAATATCCGTTGTCTGGGTGTTAGAATTTTGTTTACTAATAAAACGAGAAAAAGTGTCATTACCCAAAACTCCAAAATCAAACAAATAAGAATAATACCCCTTTGTAGATGTTGAACTTTTTGACAATACGGTTTGTGACTGCCAAGTATCAGAAAGCTTATAATCCATTTCTACCCTATAATTCTGCGTAGGGTTTTCTAAGGTTAATTCATTACTAGTAAATGATAATTTATAATTGTATCCTAATTCATCTAAGTTATTCGCTTGAGTCGGTGCACTTCTATTCAAAAACAAAAACATAGGATTGGTTTGTTCTGCCTGTGAAATTTCTCCATAAAACGAAAAGGATAATTTATTATTAACACGATAAGATAGTGACGGGGCTACAAAAAAAGATTTTCTAAAACCTGCATCTTGAAAACTCTGTTCTGTGGCATAAGATGTATTCAATCTAAAATAAATGTTATTATTCTTATCTAATGGTGTATTAAAATCCCCACTTACTTGATTAAAGCCATAGGTGCCAGATGTAAAAGAAAGTTCACCCCCGAAACCTATATATGGTTTTTTGGTAACGACATTTATAAGCCCTCCATATGAAGTTACGGCACTACCAAATAGTGTTGCAGAAGGTCCCTTTACCACTTCTATTCTTTCAATATTTGCAGCATTAATAGTTCCGTTTGTAAGACCTGGTATTCCATTAACCAATTGAGGTTGTACCGAAAATCCGCGTAAAGAATAATATCCGGCTCCATCTCCGCCTCGTCCTGTAGAAGACCATAATTTTTCAACACCAACTGCATTTTTTAATGCATCTTCAAAGTTTGTTACCACTTGTGATTTTAACAAATCTGTGGTAACTGTGCTATAAACCTGAGTATTCTCTAAGTCTTTTAAAGGTAATTTAGCTACATAAGCTGTTTTTTTTCTTGAAAATTTATTTCTTCGCTCTCCTTCTATTATAACTTCGGCTAAAATTTCATTTCCTTCATATAAAATAATAGCATCCAATTGTTTGGTTTCATTATTAGATATAGTAAAAGGAATTTCTTTTGTCTTAAATCCTAAATAGGATACAACAAGAATATGATCCCCGTCTGCAACGTTTGTGATTTCAAAAGCTCCGTTTTCATCAGATTGCACTCCTTGAGTCGAGTTTTTAATGATAATATTAACTCCTGGTACTACAGTTTGAGTATTATCTACAGTTGTGCCTTTTATACTTCCATTTTGTGAAAAAGAAATAGAGGTTGATAATAGCAATGCTAAAATGATAAGTAATTGATTTTTCATTTATTATAATTAATAGATTTAGAAAATTATGTTTATTTATTCTAAATAAACATAATACATGCCCGCAAATCTATTAAGAATGATTATAAATAAAAATATTCTACCCTGTTTTTTTAAAAAACTTTACTGGTATCAAGTAAAAAATATACTGTCAAATTGGAAGAACTAGTAGAGCAGAATCGATATCAAATACGTTACTGTTCGAGAAATCAGAGATCTATATTTAATTTATATAAAAAAAGCTGCTACTATATCCAAAGGTCATAATATTTGTAGGTGTTTTTTTAAATTCTCATTCGAAGCTTTAAGCAATACGTAGTGATTACCAGCACCATAATCACCAATAAAAAAAACCTCTATACATGTTATATGTATAGAGGTTTATTAATAAAAATAATACCTAATCGAGATTAACATCGAACTTTTTGCCCAAAGATTATATCCTATTCAACATTCTATCGTATTACAGAATGCTTGCTTATGCATTTTGTGTTTTCTGATATTTTCTTTATTCGTGCATTCCTGCACCTGCTCTTCTGTCAAATCCGTTTACCATTAACCATATCCCTAGAATCAATTCTAGTATTGCTGTTGGAATATTTAAAATTAAGTATTCGGCTGTGATAATTTCAATAACCTGAAATAAAATCAAAATACTTGCAATTGCAGACAACAATGTACCTAATACCCCCCAAACTGAAAGCCAACGAGGCACTAGTCGCGATTTCACTAATAAAATATACAACATAAAATTTCCTATACACAAAACCAGAACCATAAATACATGGTTTATATAATCCCGCATAACTTTGAATACATTTCCTAATGCTTTTAAATCTGGAGAGCTTTGAGGTGAATTATATACAAACTCTTGACTTAAAGCCAATATTGACAATAATAATATTGTTCCAAAAATCACGAGTGTTGCAGAAATTATCCTAAAACTAAAAAAGCCAATTGCTAAACTACCATCAAACCTTCTGATTACAGGGTATAATAAAATTGCAATTCCTAAGTATGCAAGCGACATCATAAATTGAAAGAAAGCATCTATGATTACATTATTAGAATTTGCAGCGGCTTCTGTTAAATATTTTGTAGAATCAATTGATGGTGCTACACTAAAAACCCCTGCAACCATACCAGCGATAAATAACAAACCTGCTAATCTTACTTTACTTTTTATCAAATACATAAGCTATTTTTTTGCTATAAAACTTTTTTTAATAAGTATTAATATTCAATAAGTAACAAAAAACACGACTAACTGGTCTTTCTAATTTTGTACAAAAGTACAAAGCGAAAACAAAAAACATATAGATATATCTAAAAGCTTTTGAAAGCCTTTAGTCAAAAAAATCAATTCTGGTTCCTAATGAAAAGTATTCGATTATTAATCTTAATCAACTAACAGGATTCACTGTTCCTTCAGCTTATTTGCAAATAACGCTGCAAGTTCACCAAGATTATTGGCTTTATAAAATTCTCTTGCTGAAGCTGTCAACGATAGTTCTTCGAGCATCCTTGCAATTAGTTCTGCTCTACCAATAGAATCCATTCCAAGAGGAGATAACATTGAAGAACGTATGATTGGGCCATCAGCAATGTCCAATGAGATATCAGCCACGTGAGCAGCTATCAAATCAAAAATGTCGTTTTCGTTCTTATTCATAATCTATAATTTAATTTGAATTAATTTTTAATTAATTTGCTAGCCAAGCTAACTTGTAAGTGTGATTCTTCAACCAGTGATACATTGTAGAGGCAACCGCTATCACTATTTTCTTGTGTATAAGCACCTTATCCCTTATAAAAACGAAAAAAGGTTATCACAAGATTAAAAAAATATGATCGAAAGATTGAAATTATAAATGCTATACATCGAGCTAAACCATATGAGAGGTATAAAAGTTAATAGCCTGCATATTAAATGTTGATGATTGATTGGTTGCTAATGCTACACTATACCCTTTTGTAAATACAAAATCGTTAACAAACCATAATTTATCCTCAAAACGAACAGTGTTATTCTTTACTTCTAGTTCATTAAGCGGTATATAAAACCCGCGACCATCTGCCTTAATCACACTTTCTTTAATGGTCCAGTATTTATAAAACGTGTTTAACGGGCGACTTGCACTGTTAATTTCGTCCCATTGATCTGCGGTCATTAAATTCCTGAAATCTTTTAGGTTTCTCTTTCGGTGTTCTTCAATATCAATACCAAGTCTGATATTTTTTCCTATTGCACAAATCACATAATCTCCAGAATGGGATATATTAAAATCATATTCTTTCAAGGTTAAATATGGTCGTTTGTGTGAACTATAAGCAATAAGATCCCAAATGTTGTTTTCTATATCATAACTCTTTAATGCTTCAATCAACAGTAATCGACCAAACAAATGCGCGTGTCTATCTTGCCAACGAAGGTATTGTGAGTTTTTTTTCCTTAAATCTGGTGGTAGCATGGATAGATAATCCGAAAAAAGGCTGTGCTCTAGTGGTTCTTTAAAAGATGTAAAAAAAATATCTATAGAATGCATTCTCAAATCTTTTCAAACTTAGTAATAGAGGTCGTATCAAATAGTTTTGTAAATATAGTATGGAATAGCTCATTAATAGCGCTTACTTTTAAAAAGTGATGTGTTTCTTTTCCCATAAAAATAAACGGAACCTCATTTTTACTATGTCCGCCAAAGGAAAGGTCTTCAATATTCCCATGATCACTGGTAATTAAAACATGAATATTCTCTGGTTTATCATGAATTACTCCACGAAGAAATTCATCAAACATCTCCAAAAACATGATGGATTTATTCATATCCTTTCTATGTCCTATTAAATCTGGTAAAAAACATTCATATAAAATCAAATCGTAGTCATTTGTTAAGTTCTTTAAATTTTCTCCGGCTATAAATGGAGTTATCAAAGGTATCTTATTGTTGGGCATATCTTGTAAAGTAAAGTTGGTAATGTCCCAATGTACAGCTCTGCCTTCAACAAGGTCATTCATAGTATTAAAATTATTTTTGGCAGCTAATACGCAGCGCGTAGTTACACTATAATTTGAAGAATTCTTATCAAAAGATTTGAAAAATCCATCGGTATAGGAATTAGCAAAAATGCTTTTGATATAATTCTCTTTGGCATATTTAAAAATTGATCTTTTATTGATCAATGCAATCAATTGATCATTTGGATATGCCATCAAGTGATGTCCTAAAAATGCCTGAGCGTTATACCCGGTAAATAAAGATGTTTGTCCTGTGGCACTTTGAGGTATTCCTTCAACTCCCAGGCAAGCATCAATTCCTCTCACCAGGAAATTTTGCTTAACGACATTTGTGGTATTGGTTAGTTCCTCTCCTACCAGGTTAAACAGTGTAGGCATAAAAGCTTTGGTAAATGGATTGGATTTCACATTTTCTCCTAAACCAACTCCATCTAAAAAAATAAATATTAATTTATTTTTCATTTAACTGCTTTGAACAGGTTTCACCTCTCTTAGATCAAAATATCCATTATATCCTTTGATGTATACCGCCGCTCGATGACCAAACAGTATTACTGCCTCTGACCTGGTTTCTAGTTCATTTTCATAAAAATCTGAGATTACTTGTGTTCCTATCGGGTAAACTTCGTTCCATTGCTCTACAAGCTTAATAGGGTCTGATGTTTTCTTTTGTTTTGCTACTTTTGTTACCGATTTGCTTTTTTTAATTGGTTTGGTCGTTTTCTTTGAACTGCTGGATATTGTTTTAGAATGCTTTTTTTGGCCAACTTCTGCCTTTTTACTGGTCTTTTCCTTAACAGTTTTTGCGAAATCTCTTTTGATATACCCAATCAATTTGGTCAGTACATCGCCTACTCCCAGTTCTTCAAACTCTATCTCTCCCTGATGCAACAAATATGTCATGCTTTCGGACCACCTTACACTGTTGGATAACTGATCTATTAGGTGTTTACCTACATTACCATGCGCATAAGGTTTCCCGGTAACATTAGCAATTACTTCAATTTTTGGCTTATAGAATCTTGTTTTCTTTATAAATTCTTCGAATTCGGCAGCTGCTTCTTTCATATATCGGGAGTGAAATGCTCCGCTGGTATTTAAAGGTATAAACATGATATCTGCTTTTTCAAAAAATGGATGCGCCTTTTCAATATCTTCTTTTAGACCAGAAATGACAATCTGAGAAGAAGCATTTAAGTTCGCAATATCAATAGTGGTTAGATTTGCATCCTTTAGTATTTCCTGAATTTTTTCTTCTGAAGAATTTAAAATAGCAGCCATCCCTCCATTTTTGGCCTGGCTCATAAGTTCTCCCCTCTTTTTAACCAATTTAAGGCCGCTTTCAAAACTAAACACACCCGCTGCTTGCAATGCATTATACTCACCCAGACTATGGCCTGCTAAAAAATCTGGTTGTTTTTCTCCGTCTTTAATTTTCTTCTGATAAGACAAAGCGTTTACAACATATAATGCCGGCTGAGTATATTGTGTTTGATTTAACTGATCATTTGCATCTTCTAAACAAAGTTCTTTAATAGAGTATCCTAATATTTTATCTGCTTTCTTTATCAACGCAGGAAACTCATCAAAAAGTTGCTCTCCCATTCCTTTTCTCTGGGAACCCTGACCGGGAAATACATATGTTTTCTTCATTTTTATCTTGTTTTTTATATTAGGTTTATAAATCTTAATTTTTTCCTCTTTTTAATACGATCGAAGTATTTATTCCGCCAAAGCCAAAAGAATTACTTATTGCCACATTGGACTGATAATCAAAAGCCTCAACACCACAAAACTGTAAACTGTTACAAACTGGGGTTTCCAGGTTTTTATTCGGATGTAAAAACCCTTGTCGCATTTGTTCGACTGTTGCGATGATCTCTACCATACCTGCCGAATACAAACAGTGCCCCGTTAATCCTTTAGTAGAATTTAACCACAAACCAGAAGTATGATCTTTAAAAACTTTGTTAATAGCTTCTGCTTCGGTTTTATCCCCCAAGGGAGAAGAGCTTCCATGAGTATTTATATAATCAACATCTGAAACTGATAACCCGGCTTGATTTAATGCTGAAAGCATTGCTTTTGCTTCACCATCTACATTTGGATTGGCAGCACTATTGCTATCTAGATTTAATGCATAACCATTGATTTCAGCCAGAAATGGGACACCTCTTTTTTCAGCACTTATTTCGGATTCTAGAATTACACAAGCACTGGCTTGTCCGTAAATAAAACCTTCATGTTGCGAATCAAAAGGACGGCAAGCTTTTTCTGGTTGATCTAAATATTTCTTACCTCCCATAGCTCCAATGTTAATAAAACCTTGAATATCCATCGGAGAAAGGTCTGCAACAACACCGGTCACTACACATGCATCAACCAAACCTGCATGAACAAGTTGATATCCTTTTATAATACCGACATTCCCAGTGGCAGAAGCTCCTCCCACTGCAAATCCTTCTCCTTTAATATCAAATAACTCACTCAAGACCCCAACTTGATTGGTCTCTAAAAATTCTAGAGCGTACCGAGGAGAAAGATATTCTGGATTTTTCTTAAATTTTGAAATTAGATCATATTGATAGTTCTGAGTACTGTTTTGTCCTGCTACAACCAGCCCTACTCGTTCTGGCAAAGGCTTATTATCATGTAGTCTGGCACTTAACCACGCTTCTAAGGCAGAAACAATAGACGTTTGGATACCAAAAGGGGCTCTTCTACCTAACCGCTTGGCATGTTGGCATTTCTCTTCTGATACATTTTGAAAACGATCTACAAAGTCAGAGAAGGAAAACCCTTCTATCTTAGCAGCAATATCAACAGATACTTTTGGTTCCTCTATAATAGGTGTTTTTTTAACACCTGATTTTCCGCTCCTTAAGGAGTTACAAAATGTAGAAACATCATTACCTATCGAAGAAACTGTTCCCATACCGGTAATTCCAACTTTATTTGTTGTCAACATTGTCTATCTCTTTTTAGTCACAAATCAAAATGATTAGATTCGTTTTAAATACTCTTATTGGCAATATTATTAGCGACATTAATTACTTTCAACAGATGTTGTATAGTTCTCTACCAATACGTCTACCATACCTTGAATATTGCTTACTTGAGCGAAGCTCATTAAAGGTATTTTCAGATCTAATTCTTCCATCGACATGGTAACTACCTCCATCCTGTCAATTGAGTTAGCTCCCAATTCTCGTAGGTTTTTTTCGATGTGAACCTGCTCCGGTTTTATATCCGGAAGCACTTCTATAATTACATTTTTCACTACTTCAAAAACATGTTCTTTTGACATAATTTCTATTATTTATTTAAATATTATACACTTCTTTTTGGTTTAAGATTTTACCTTACTGAAAATCAAAAAAGTTTAACTTATTCTGTCCCTTTCTTAAACGATATGCAGTAAAATCATTTTTGTTTTTAAATTGCAGATATATATTATGCTTCAATACTTGCGAAAATTCCTGACCAGGGGATCTACCATAACTATGACCTGGAAAAATGAGTGTATCTGGTGCAATCCTTTTTTTTAAATGTTCAATACTGTCAAACATCTTATGTGCTCCTTGCACGTCAAAACATAAGCCACAACCTTCAGCAAATAATGTGTCCCCAGAAAATAGACTGTTTCCTATTAGATAACACATACCACCAGGTGTATGACCCGGAGTAAATAAAGGTTCGATCTGTATTTGGCCAACTGACCATGGTGTAATATTAATACCCTCTAATTGTGGAGCATAATAACCAGAATACGCAATTTCTTCGTTTGACATCCATATGGGACAACTGTATTTTTCTGCAAGTGGTTTGGCTAAATGAATATGGTCAAGATGAGAATGGGTTAGTAAAATCCCACTTAAGACTGTTTCGGTATTCTCCAGGGCCTGCTCTACCTTTCTAATATCCCAGGCTGGATCTACAATAACAGCCTGATTATTAATATGGTCAACCACCAAATAACTATAGTTTACCATAGACATATGAGTCATTCTTAATATGACAACCTGTACTATACCGCTATAACCAGTATCCGTATATCCAACATTCATTATCAGATTTTCAAATTTCATTGATGTGTAAATTATTGTGCTTTGTATTTATAGAGGCGCCGAGTGGATTCGAACCACTGAAATAAAGGTTTTGCGAACCTTCCCCTTAGACCACTTGGGTACAGCGCCATTTGTGTAAGTCATAGTTTCGAACTTCAAAACATATAGATAAAAATGTTCTTAAGAGGTGCTGAGTGGATTCGAACCACTGAAATAAAGGTTTTGCAGACCTTCCCCTTAATCCACTTGGGTACAGCACCTTTTCTTATTATTCTTTATAAAATACTTTCTGTAAACAATTCTGAAAAATATTTATTACAGTAGATTACTAACATAAACAGGTTCTTAACTTTTGAATGACATTGAGATCACTTCCAAATTGATTTATCATCTGTAGTGAAATAGAATCTGAATCTGAAGGAAGTATATATTTAACAAAGGTTGATAAAGTTCCACTAGGTCCCATATCTATAAAAGTATAATCTCCAGTTTCTAGTATTCTTTCTATGGTTTGCTCAAAATTAACAGGATAACGGATTGCTTTCCATACGTAATCCCCGTTAAGTTCCCGAACTGTTCCTGCTTGCAATGACGATATCATCGGAATTTTGGGAGGTACTACCTTAATACCATCGAAAATACGTGTATAAGCTTCTTCAATTGGGTCTATAAGCTCAGTATGAAACCCATATTTAACCGGTAATATTTGTGATATAATATTTTCTTTATTTAGGTTTTGATGAAGATTTTGTATAGCATGAGGTAAACCGCTCACAACAAAGTTCTCTTGAAAATTTCCTGCCGTAAGCCAACAGTTATGAAAAAGGTCTGGGTAGCGAGTCATTATTGTTTTTGATTCCATAATGGCCAACATACCTGCGGGTTGGGTTCTTTCATGAGTAAGTTTAGCGATATCAACCGACACTCTGATCCCGTCTTCTAAAGAAATGGCACCCGAAACAACAGCAGCATGAAGCTCCCCCATACTATACCCCAAAAGAAAATCTGGCTGAACACCCATCTCTTTCAGTAATTTGAACATACTGTACTGGATACTCAATATAGCTGGGTTCGTATAAAGAATATCGTCAAAAGGTTCACTCTTTCTTTTTCCTCTATATAAAACATCAACTAAGGAAGTTTTTTGTAACGGAAAAATCATTTCATCGCAATGATCCATCCAATATCTAAATTGTTCATTATGTTCATAGAGTTCTTTACCCATTTTGTAGTATTGAGAACCCTGGCCAGAGAACATACATATAATCTGTTTATTCATTTGATTTTTTTATTTTAATGAAAGGGTTTCCTAACCCATTGCATTTTCTGTACAACTAGTATTAATAGAAAATCTTAAAAACCTTCTGATTACCTGGTTAGATATTATACATCTATAGTGCCCCAGTTTTTCTTTTTATTTATAGCCAAGAAAGCATCATGTAGTATTTACCATAAGCCATTAAAGCTGATATAAAATCCTAAAGGCAACTTGTTTTTGATCACGATACGGGTAAAAACCACTTCTATTATCGTCTACTATAGGAATGAGTGCATCAAAATTTAGAGTAATATGGTCATTCCAATTGTAAGAAGCTGATACTACATTAAAAAAATTAGTATAAGGCCCATTATACATAGAAGCCCAACTAAAAGATAAATCATTTTTCATTAGTTGTTTGCTCAAGGCCATCAGGATTATGTAGTTGTTTCTAGGCATTCCCTGGATTTGGTTAGACCAATCCATGATATGGTAATTTACTGCTTCCATACTTAATGTAAAAGTACTGTTAGGAGAATAATCAACACCAAGTGAAGCATCCAGAGCGTTTTTCTTTATAATCTGAAACGATGCATTATTATATGCTTTTCGGGATTTTAAAGCTACTTCGCCCTTAACGAGTAAATTATTGATTGCTCGATTTAGGGTGACACCAGTCATAAAAAACCGATGCTTACTTTTGGCGATAAGATCAGGAGTGACCATTCGTAAAGCATATTGATTATCTATCAAACTGGCAGCCATAATACTAACATCACTTTTTCCGTAGGTTTTTCTCCATCGTAAACCATATTCAAAAAAATTTCCTTTCTGTTTTTCCTTTAGATACTCAACTTTTCCGTCAAAAGGATCGTAATAATACCCTGTTCCTTTTCTTGGTTGTTCGTTAAATTCGGGATAAGGCACAAAAAATGCACTCCAATATCCAAATGATGAATATTGATCTACCGTTAACATGGGTTGCCCAATCCTAAGGTCATCCATATTGAGGCTTAATGGTTCCCGATAATCCAAACGACCTATTTCATTAGTAACAATTGCATAATCTGATTCTCCCCATACAACTATCTGAATTCCGGCTTTAATACTTGTTTTATTAAAACTAGTTTGCAAGTAAGCTTCTCTGGTTCTTCCTTCAAATACTATATCCTTTTCATCCCTAATCCTATGATCATTTTTGAGAAAGGCAAACATTTTTGTGTCTATATGAAGTGAAAGGTAATCCATGAAAGATTTAGAATATTCTAGTCGAAATGAAAGCCGGTTATTCATGATTTTATCCGGTTTTTCAACTTTATAAGTAAATCCATATTGTATACCCAAACGCATTGCACTAAACATATCCGAAACCCATGAGGGAGAACCCTCTTTTTCTTCAATCATAGTAGATCCCATATCAATGATATCAAAATCCTCACTGTCTACTATACTATCATTTTCTATAGGAATCTGGCCATAAACATATGTAATACTTATAAATGAGATGATAATACTAATTACAATATTATTGGTGAAGTTGGAGCAATTCTTCATGCTTCTCTCTCTAAAAAATAAATTAATAATAATTTGGTTTCTTCATAGTGTTAACGATGTATTAAAATCAGTTAAAATCACACCCAGAAAGCTAATTGAGTTTGGTTTTTAAAAGGTTTAAATAGTGCGAGTAATCCGATTCTATAGCTAACCTTACCAGAAGATATTATATCTCTATTTATCATTTACTCTTCTTCCCAGGGAAATTGCCCCGTTTTTACAAATCTTGCTATTTTATTCAGATTGCTTTCATCAGAAAACACTTCAATATTTGCTGCAAGAGCATGTGATTTAGAAGTATCTGGAAAATCATTCAATTTATTCAGGTAACTCTTATAACTGGCTATTCCCTGCTTAGAAAGCAGGCGTAGTCGTAATAAATGTTTTCTCAACAGATTTTTACTATTCTCGCCATATGCATCTACCAATCCCCAGTCATATGCTTCCTTTGCCGATATAGGTTGAGTCATTAATGTCATATAATGTGCTTTTGAAAACCCTATTCGTCGGATCAGAAAAGGCAAAACACACGCAGGCATCAATCCAAAAAGAAGTTCTGACAAACTGAATACTGCTTTCTGTTCACATAGAACTATATCACAAGCAGAAACAAAACCCATTCCACCGGCATTAGCTTTCCCTCTAACATGTGCAATAGTAATATATGGGCCTGAGGATAGTTTTAGCCATAGATTATACATTAGTTCTGGATTTTGTTCCTGGTGCAGAGTTCCGTTTTCAAGACTTTGTTGAATCCCTTTAAAATCTGCTCCAAAACAAAATACTTCAGGAGAACCTTCGACAACCACAATTTTTGCCAACTCTTCACAATGATCGAGTGCATTTGTAAACTCTTCGATCAGTCTATTATTAATTGCATTTTTAGCTTCTGGACGATCGATTTGAATAAAACAAATATCTCCTTCAAATCTGGTTTTTATAGTTTCGTATGATGTTGCATTACTTATGATATCCATTCGTATTCTCTTTTAAATTCTTTAATCTCTTTTAAAAAAAGTGTCTCTCTATCAAGTGTTTTTCTGGCTTGAGAAATAAAATCAGTATCTAATTTTACATTACGTGTACCAAATTTTACTGCATTGCTTCCTACCAGTAAATTTTCGTATTCATCCATTTTTAATTCATACCTTTTATCAAATTGCTCTTTGATCTTAAATTTCTGTATACTTTCCTTACTTTTTTCGCCTACAATACCGCTAAAAAACTCAGAACAACAGCCTGACCCATAAGAAAAGCACCCTACTCTTTGTGGTGCGTCAAAACTGCCATTCTCAATCGTACTAGCAAGTGACATCATGGCTGTCGCTCCCATAATATTACCAATACGCTGACAGTAGATCAACCCGGGAACTACTCGATTTTCAAAATCCATTTCTATATCCTTAGGTTTTGCTTTCACTGCTTTTCGCATTAAATTACGATGTGCTCCTTTGACCATTCCTCCAAAAGGAGTATGAAAGGCTAGGTAGCTAAAAGTCTTGGCATAGTTTGCTTCGGGAACACGTTTTTGATATTCATAAAAAGAATTCTCACAACAGTCTAAATAAGAGAGTAATGACAGGTCAGAATCTCCGGCTTCGCCATCTGTAGTAGGTCTGCAGGTATCCATAACCTGATAACCATAATAGCCGTTAGCACCAATATCTACTTGAAACACATAAGGTTTCTCGCTAACCAGCATAGCAACCGCTCCGGCACCTCCGCTAGGTTCTGCAAATGACCATTCCATAGTGAGTGCATCTCCACCTTCTTCTATCATAAAACGAGATACATCTGTAGCAATTACCAGAGCTTTTGCCCCAGGTGAGGTTTGAGATAAGATAAAATTGATTGCCATTTGAAAACCAGCCACTCCAGAATAGCATGCATTTTTTAATTCAAACAAACGACAATTACGATTCAAGCCCAAAATTTCATGAAAATAAGTACTCATTGATTTCCCAAAATCGAATGACGATTCTGTACATGAGATTACCAGTTCGATTCGATCTTTTTCTTCCGGACTAAGAGCATCTATAAGAGGCTTGGCTGCATTTACCCCAAAAGTAACTGGGTCCTCATAGGGTAATGCCACCGTTTTCTCTTTCATAAGAAGATTTTTAAAACGAGATGTATCTAATTTACGATATTCTGCAAGTTTTTCTACGTCCAAAAATGTTGTGCCTCCGAAGACATTCATTGCTTCAATTCCTGCTATACGCATATATTTTTCTATTATTAAGTGGTTAAAAATTAAGTTTTTGTGTGATAGGTATACGAATCTTTTGAGTATACCAGATTAAGCTACATTACCTGTATCTTAGTTTTTAATTATAATGTATGTTGATGATATTTGATTCACGACAGGTCATTGACCATCATTTAATCAATAGAACATTGAGTCTCGATTATCAAGTATTCAATCAAGATCATTTATTTTTCTTGATATTTATCCTGAATATTGAATTACTGATATGATGATCTGACATGAATAAGGTTATCGGGATATGTAAACAAAATCCTGCCTCAGCATATCTAATGAAATTTTTGTAAATAAAATTTGAATCCTAGGAATTTTCCAAAACCAGATTATGTTTTGGGGTAAGGTGATTATTTCCTATTCATGAATATTAATGTTCATCTTAACAACTAAGCATAAACTTTTTGAGCTGCTGCCTGAGAGAAATTATCCAACTGTTTCTGGAAATCGGCTTCTGCTTTTGAGTTTGCCTTTTTTTGCGCCCCACTAGGTTTCTCTTTGATTTGTTGAATTAGTTTATGTAACACCTCAATTAAGATGTCTACATCTTCTTCTGTATTTTCTATTCCAAGACTAACCCTAACAACTCCAGGTAATTGAGTCTTTGGGGCTACCGTTAAAACGACACGTTGTACCTGTTCGAGTACAGGACTAATACCTGTTATTTTCTTAACCAGTAAATGGGCACAATGGCAACCGTATCGTACACCGATACCTCCTTTCCTGAACATCTCTTCTGCTAACTTGTTATGCAAAATTCCTTTTGTTTCAAAAACAATAACTCCTATCCTATCATCAAACTTAGGGGATTTAGGATCATTTACCCCAAAAACGGTAAGCCCAGGTATTTTTGACATCCCATCTAATATTCGTTTAGTCAATACTTGTTCTTCTTTATGAACCACATCCATACCAATACGTTGTAAAAGCACAAGTGCTTTACCCAATGAAGCAATCCCTCCTATGTTTTCTTCTCCAGACAATTGGATACGTTTCTTATCATTCAGGTTATAATTGAGTAATCCTTTTTTAACTACCAATACCCCGGTACCAAATGGCGCATATACTTTATGAGCAGAAAAAGCCATATAATCGATCCCTTCTTTTTCTATATCAACCTTAAGGTGAGCAACTACCTGGGCACCGTCTACCAGAAGTTTTGCACCATATTTATGAACAATCGAGCTTACTTCCTTGATATTATGACATGACCCTAAAACATTAGAAGCACCACTTAGAGCAACAATTTTAATACGCTTCTTTGCATACTTATACTCCAGATTATATTCTCGTAGATTTTTTTCTAGCTCTACCAAATCTATAAAACCTTCTTCATTCACTCCTAACCTGATCAAAGAGTTTTGGGAAATCATACGCCATGGTAAATCATTAGAAGAATGCTCCAGCAGAGAAATCAGTACTACTGGATCAATATTATTTTCGGGATTATTGATCAGATTTTCAGATACCAGGTTGATAGATTCGGTAGTGTTTTTGGTAAAAATAATATCATAGTTTTCGAGAGGTGCTCCCAGGATTTCGCTACAAATAGTTTTTACTTCTTGCACTACTTCTTGTCTTTTTTTCTCTGGTAGACGTAACGCCTCACGAAATGTGTTCCAAATTGGAGTAAACGTAGGTGTACTGGCACTATTATCCAGATTTACGAATCGTCTCTCACCTTCCATAGTCGGTACAATCATACCTCGTCCTATTAAAGTTTTTTTAAGTTCCTTCATAAGTTCTAGTCCAGAGTATTTCTCCAACTCATCCTTATATATCAATTCATTTACACTCAGATCCTTTTGAGATAACCTCTTAAAGATATCTTTTCCATATTGCTTCATTAAGAGAAGTGCCTTGCTAAATGCAATGACATTAACAATGGCTGGAGTACCTGCCTCAAATTTGTCTGGCCCATTATTCCAGATTATCCAGTCTGCAGCAACAAGTCTGGCTGTTCCACCACCACATTCTGATGGTCTGCCTTTAGGTAACGCTTTTTTCCCAACTACCACTGCAGTTATGCCCAACGGCAAACCTACTTCTTGGCTTGTCAAAAACTGATAACTTCCTGACTTAAGTTGAGATGTTAAGTCATTTGTTCTTTTGGAAGAGCAAAAAATGACAATATATCTCTCTTTATTAAGCCCCATATATTCTAAAACAATGTCTCTGGCATGCTCATATAGATGAGAAGATACCATTGAATTGTGTCCACTCCCACGATGTACGTTGGAATAAGTTTCTAGTGCTGCATGCACTCCGCGTTCCAGCTCAGCAAATGCTGTTTCTGATTCATTACCCTTTTGGATACCATTTTCTTCTTGTTTGAGCTGGCTAACGTTTGATGATCCATACTCGTTGTACATAGTTGTTTCCATTTGAACCTCGTTTTATTTGATTTTTAATCTGTTCTTATTTTTAAATAATTTTCTTAACACTAAGCTTTTTAATTCTTTCTTACTGCAATAAAATGTTGCTGTCCTCTACGGTGTAAACATTCGGTTTCAAAAATTTCAAATCCTGTATCCTTTATTGAATTTTCTAATTCTGAAACAGTATATGTTTTCAGTTTTGGGATTAATCCGATTTTACTAACAAGTGATAGTCCAATACCAGTAAGAGATTTTTTTCCCAAACAAGGTGTTACAGAAATAAACATCCCTCCCGGTTTTAACAATTCATAGATCCTTTCCAAAACCTTAGGCAGGTCTTCTAATAAATGAAGCATATAGACTGCTAATATCATATCAAAGTCTCCTGATTTATAGTTTTTATCGAATATTGTAGTATGCAAATAATCCACATTTTGAATATGTAGTTCATTGGCTTTGTTTTGGGCAATTCGGATCATTTCAGACGATATATCAATGCCATAAACCTTATCAACATTACTAGCAATTTCATTGGCTAATATTCCGGTGGCACATCCATAATCCAAAACATTATTCTCTTTTTTGAGATACCCTTTGATTTTTTGAAGAATTTTAATTCGCACCTCCTTATCTTTCATTTCTTCCTTATCATACCCAGTAGCACTTTTATCCCAAAATTTTTCAGACTTATACATTTTTACACATTTAAATTTTAATAATCACTTAGTTACAAATTAGTTATAAAATTGAGACTAAGTGTAAACACTTCTTTATTACATTAAAAATTTAATCATTTCTTTACATTAAATAATCGTTCAAAATTTTTAATGCGCTATTTTATTTTTTATCCGAGTGAATATCTTTACCTATTATAATTAAGGCCTGATCTATTGATCTTCACAGATGAGTTTAGTTTTTCACTTTCTATTTCTTCAATATATTCTTTTATCACCTTTAATGCGTATCTGATATGTTGGTATTTTGTCTTCGATCCAAAGCTTATCCTGATCGATTCCTGTGCAGCCTCATCTGTTAAGCCTATTGCTTTTAAAACATGAGAAGGTTTATTAGATGATGTACTACACGCAGAGCCAGAAGAAACTGCAATTCCTTTATAATCCAGTGATTTCATTAAGTCACCACTACCAATACCTGGAAAGGTTAAATTAATAGTATTTGTCAAACAGTTATCTATTGGAGAATTAATAATTACATCACTTTTTATTGCTTTCAATTCATTAATAAATGTTTTTTTAAGAGGCTCATTTTTTATTGAAAGGGATACAAGTTTATTTACATGTCTGCATGCTTCTCCAAAACCTGCGATATTATGAATGGATTCTGTACCTGCTCGCATTCCTTCTTCTTGATGTCCTCCATGAATATAAGGTTCTAAAGGGCAACTAATTTTGGCATACCAGGCACCTATCCCCTTAGGTCCATAGAGTTTATGAGCAGAAAATGTAGCATAATCGACTCCTAGTTCCTTCACGTTTATAGGGATTTTGCCTAATGCCTGCACACAATCAGAAAAAACCAAAGCACCTTTAGCCTTGGCCATTTCAGATATTTTTTTAATATCCTGAATCGTTCCTATTTCATTATTAGCCAACATACAACAAACCATAGAAGTCTTATGATCTATCATAGTTTCTAGTTCTTTAAGCAATACACGGCCAGAACTATCTACAGGACAATATTGAACATCTATATTTTTGGTCTTCAAATATTCTAGTGTTTGAATCACCGATGGATGCTCAATAGGTGTAGATATTATTTTATTTTTATCGGGATAGAAATGATTACTTATTGTTTTCAATAACGCATTATTGGATTCGGTTGCACAACTAGAAAAATACACTTCATGTGAATGAGCTCCGATCGCAGTAGCAACCTGTTCTCGAGCTTTTTCAATAATTTGTGCAGACATTTTCCCTTTTGAATATCCCGATGAGGGATTTCCCCAATAAGATTTCAATACCCGGTTCATTATACTTCTTACAGATGGTGCTATATGAGTCGTTGCATTATGATCGAAATAAATATTTCGCTTGTTCAATATTTGTTTTAGCATGGTAATCATATTTTAAATTATAGTGCGGCAAGTGCGTCGATGATCTTCTTACAACCTCCATTCTTAATATATTCGGAGTGATCATCTATATCCTTAAACTCTTTGTTTGTAATTTTACTGCATAATACTTCGGAGTCTGTTTGAACATAAAACGCTCTCAGCATCTTTTTGGTCTCCAGGTCATCAAATGACGATGGTGATTTACCAGGATTCTTTTTTATCCAAGCCACCATTTTATACCAAATCGCAGCACTAAGCGCTCCACATTCTTTTCCACTTAAACCAAGTCCTCCGGCATATCCAGCTACCATAAGCATTTCTTCTTCTGTGGCACCCATTTTTCTAACCACCTCAGATGCACAACTTACTGACCCCGGACAGAAACTTACAGATTCATCCGATAAGCCTTCATCGGCCGATTTAATTGCTTCGGGAGCCCATCTTCCTGCCAGCTTCATACAACCAAATGCTTTTCCCGTAAACAATACTTTTAGAGGGGCTAATTTACCCGTAAGATCCATATCTGTAATTTCCCGACAACTGATCGTATCCGTTCTTTTTTTAAAAGATTCCATCAGATGTTGTGTAGCTGTTATAGCCATTGCTATTGCTTCTCCTGTGTCTTCATTCCTTCGGTATGATTCTGCTCCGGCAGCCAAAACAGCTCCTCCGATCATTCCGCATTGAAATCCTCTATTCAATAGTCCTCCTGCAAAAGGAGATGCTGCAATCTCTGCTATTTCGTTAGGAACACCATACTCGCTATTTAACAGAGAACAAAATGCTGTACCACAAGTTCCTCTGGATAATACTTTTAAACCTTCTTTAATAGCCTTCATAATGGAAATTTTAGTGAGTTTTTAATTATATATAGTTCATAATCCATTTCTTCTTCTAAAAAGATTAGATCGGATTGGATTATGTTTATTGAAAAGAAACCCTTTGTATAACTCGGGTACTTTTGTGTGTTTATTAGTGTAACAGTTTTGTAGTTTTGAAATGTGATTTTATTGAATTCACACCTGCCTATATTATGAGCTTACGGCAAAAGCCATACTATTAGACTCCTTAACCTGATCAACATCAGCATTACCAAATGCTCTCACATAAAAATTTTTAATCTTAACTAAAACATCTCCTGCTTCATTGATAATTTTTATATTGAATTTTTTGATGTTTGCTTGTGAACGAGCTTCTTCTTCTACGTGTTCTACATAGGCATAACAAGTATGAGGTAATGAGCGAAATATTTCTATTTCATCAATTGCAAAAGGTACATGTGGAGTTACCGATTTCATCTGCCCAATCAATCCTGCAACAGTTTGTAAAGCACCATCTACAATACAAGGGTGGAGAATGAATCGATCAGAATCAACTAATAAATGGTCTGTTAATTTTAACTTAGATAAAGCAAAGGATCCATTGATATAAAATTCCTGAATGGTTTTAAATGCTAAGCCATAATTAAAACCTACTTGGTTAAAAATAGTATAGTAGTATGAACCATCTTGAGGTTCTGGACATTGTTCTTTAAGTTTTTGTATTGAAATATTTTCAATATCGGCTGAATGTTTATTACCGCTTTGGAAAAATAACTTCCCTTCAGAATGCACTATTTGTTCATTTTCATCATCAAGTGACGTAATTTTAAATTCGGTACCAATACCATTAGGTTTTAATAATGTATTAATAAACTGCGAACCTTTCTTAAAACTTAATGGGTGAGCCCACACAATATCTTTAATCTTGCCAACCTTTTGTTCTCCTGCCAGGTTTCCTGAAATATTAGCGATTTCTATAAACCCTGAACCTGGAAAGATTTTCTCTTTATTAACTTGATGATCTGATGCATAAAACTCGCTATCGGATAACCACGAACTAAAACGAACTTCTTTTAATGTAGATGAATTATATGAAATTAAAGGGTGTAGTTGAGCATTTACAGGTTCGGTTACCGTTCTCTTTTCTTCAATTACTCGATCTGATACCCAGTACCTTTCTTTGGCAAAAGGATAAGTGGGTAGTGATATCCGATTAGGTTTATCATGAGTATATAACCTTTCCCAATCTATTTCAACGCCGTCAACCCATAATTGTGCAAGTTTATCCAGATCACTCCTATCAAATAGAGAACGAAACTCCTCTTCTCTATTAAGAGTTTTCTTTCTTCTTTGGTTAGGATTCAGTTTACCCCAAAAAATATGGTTCGACTCATTTTGTTGTTTCCAATCTTTCAATCGAATTATAAGCTCTTCTCTATTTGAAGCAACAATTGCCAACCTCTCTGACATTGCTTCCCGACCAACCTGTAGGGTAAAAGATAAATCTGCAAGATTCACTTGCTCTTCTTTTTCTATATAATTAAGTACTCGATTTGCATATTCCTGAAGACGTTCTTCATTTTTTGCAGAAAATATGACAAGGTGTGGTCCTTGTTTGGAATATACCTCTTTTACTTTTCTATATTCTTCTAGTATTAAACATGCATTCACTCCTCCTGCTCCGAACGAATTTATAAGTGCTCTACGAGGATAACCCAAGGGAGATTCCCATGGCGTTAGCTTATGTTGAAGATAGAATGGTGATTCTTTGAAATTAATATTTGGATTTACTTCATCAGAATTAATTGTGGGTACCAGCTGTTGATGTTTCATTTGCAGCAATACTTTTGCTACACCTGCAATTCCTGCGGCAGACTCGGGATGCCCAATATTAGATTTAACCGATCCAATAGCAATAACTTGTTTTTGAACGGTCTGTTTTTGAAATGCATTGGTTAAAGCCACAATTTCAAGACTATCTCCCAGCTGTGTACCTGTACCATGTCCTTCTACATAACCGATAGTTTCTGGATGGATTTGAGCCTTTTGAAGAGTATGTTCTATTAAGTTTGCCTGGGCATTAGGATTTGGAGCAGAATATCCATTCGACTTACCACTGTGATCAAATGCACTTCCTGTAAGTACGCCATATATGTGATCTTCATCCTCGATGGCTTTGCTAAGTGGTTTTAATAAAACCGATCCTACTCCTTCACCAGGAACAAAACCATCATCACCTTTACCATAACTATGGCATTTTCCTCCTAGAGATACCATTCGGTTCTTGCATAATGAATGGTATTTGGAAGGGTGCAAATATAAGTTTACACCACCAGCAACAGCAACCTGGCACTCCTGTTTCTTCAAGCTTTCACATGCAAGATGTATCGCCACTGAAGAAGATGAACAAGCAGTATCAACAGGCATACTGGGTCCGTTAAAATCGAATAAGTAAGATATGCGATTAGCAATCGACCAAGGGTGTGCACTAGGAATGGTGTTTCCTTTACTCCATTCCTCAGATGCCAGCAAGTTATAAGTGTTTGTTGTAACGCCCACAAAAACTCCTACATTTGCGCTTTTGGCTTTAGGGTATCGTTTTTTCAGGCTTTCTTTTGTGTACCCTGCATCTTCTATAGTAGCCCAAACAGATTGTAAAAAAAGTCGCTCTTGCGGATCCATTATCCTGGCTTCTTCTGGAGTGATATTGAAAAAATGAGGATCAAATTTATCGACATCACTTATAAAACCTCCCCACTTACCATAAATTTTCCCTTCAGATGCTTTCTCTGGATCTTCATGATAAAATTCTTCAAAATCCCATCGGCTTTTAGGGACTAGATCTGTTAAATCTTTCCCTTGTTTCAGGCTTTCCCAATATGAATCTAAATTTTCAGATTGAGGGTAGCTTCCATGCACTCCGATAATGGCTATCGGTTCTGAATCCTCATATGCAATTGGTGTATCAATTACATTCTTCATTTCCTGTTTGCTTTCTCTTATAGGTTCTCTCTGTATTTTCGTTTCATATAGTGGTTTAACGTGATTACTTGATACGTTTGTCGAATCTTCTATATTCAGAAATTGGATTAACGTCTCGTGATCCTCCCGGATTAAATATGTAGCCAATTCTTCTATTGTAGAATATTCATAAAACAACGTTTTTGGCAAATCACCTAAATCTCTTTCAAGGCTCAAATTTATCTGGTTAATACTTATAGAGTCGATACCAAAAGATTCAAAATGTTCTTCGGGATCAATTCGGTTTGGATCAAGTTTAATTTCTTTTCCGATCAATATTTTAAGATATTCTACTGTATTTTCGAAAAGAGTATCAGTATCTATTGTAGTAGCTTGAGTTTGTTTATTTTTCTCAGCTTTTTTAGCCGTCTGATCAATATACATCTTGATTTTGGAAGGAAAACCATATAGTGGAATACACCGAGATATATCAGATAATAGAAACTCTTCAAAAAATTGTATACCTTCTGTTACAGGTATAGGACAAAGACCTGTTTCCTTTTGGATCAAAGTAACTTCTTCATTAGAAATATGCATCCCTCCTTCTTCCCAATATGGCCAGTTAATAGCTAATGTTTTTCCATAGCGTTTTTGCTCTCTTACCAAGACTTCTCTGTTTTCTGCAAATGAATTGAGATAATGGTTTCCATAAGCATAATCAGATTGTCCTATATTACCCAATACACCTGCGATTGAAGAAAACATGATAAAGACATCCAAGTTTTCGTCTCTTGTAGCAAAGTCCAAATTAATTGTCCCATAAATTTTGGGAGCTAATACTCTATCTATCTCTTCTTTAGATTTTTTGAGAATAAACGAATCCTGGTTAGTTCCTGCACTATGAATCACTCCGTTGATTTGTGAAAAATTGGTCTTTGCTGTTTTTACAATGGTCTCTACATCTTCTAATTTTGACGCATCGGCTTGCAGATATAGGATTTTAGAACCATAAGCTTTAAGTCTATCGAGTTTTTCCTTTTGTGCTGCTTTGAGAGGAGATCTGCCAAAAAGAACCAAATTACTCTGATAATTTTTAACTAAATACTCGCTAACAATAAGACCTAACCCACCTAAGCCTCCCGATACAATATAAACACCATTCTGCTTTAATGGCATACGATTTATATTATTCTCAATATTAGTAAATTGAGCTAGTTCCTTTACATAACGAACATAGGTTTGTTCATTTTTTCGGAGATCATAACGAATTTCATTCCTCCTCCAGTTTTCATCACTGAATTCATTCCTAATCATACGAATCTTCTCTACTATAGAGATTTGCTTACTATCCTTAACCTCAACAATCTTTCCTTTATAGTAAGGGTTCTCTAGAGCTAAGGTTTTGAAAAAGCTCCCTAGCGCAGCATTGCATGGAACAGTTAAGTTTGTATCCCCTAAGAAAATTGATAAAATCTGAAGCGGAATCTGATGTTTTTGTTCTATTAAAACCTTACATAGGTTAAATAGAGTGTAAATATTATAGTTGAGTTGATGAGTTATATTTTCTTTTTTATCTAAACTAGCTGCTTCTAAACCATTGTGAATAATTCGATAAGGAAGCTGTCCTTTTATACTAAGGTGCTCTACAAGTTGTTTAAAATGTTCTTCCTTCTGAAGATCAATAGTAAAAACAGATGGTTCTATTTCCTCAAAAACGGATCCGGGTTTTAACAAAATATAGGTGTTTCCTTCGGAATATTGATGTGATTGTTTTTTTAGAGCAAGGAACAGTTCATCTGAGGTATCCAGAATTAGTATGAAACCATTTTCGGGAGATTTTTCTTCAGACACATCAAGATTCTGTTCAATCCATTCGGTGCTATAATGTAATTTCTTTTTCTCTTCTTCAGATGTGTTCTCTGCATTACTTTCTTGTATTCCTAATGAATTGGTAGCTATAGGAAATACAGGTTTAGTAATCCAATATCGTTCTTTAGCAAAAGGATACGTTGGAAGAGAAATACGCTTTGGCCGAACATTCTGATAGAGCAAAGACCAATCAATATCTGCTCCTGATATCCATAGTTTAGCTAATTTTTCCTGATTACGGGCTTCCATAATCACTTTCAGATAAGCTTTGCCTTCCTCTCCTTCCAATAAGGTAACGGTGTCGGATGAAGCATTCTTAATGTTTCCATAAAATACACCTTCCAACTCATCTGCACTTCTTTTTAATAATGCATCATCTTCTGTTTCCTGTATGGATAACCATTGGTCCAGTTTTTCGATAAGCTCATTTATACTGGTAGTTACGATCACAAGGCGTTCATTCATTGGTGTTCTTCCTATCTGTGAAGTGTATACCAACTCCTCTAGTTCAATATTTTTGTTTCTTCTAAGGAAGTCTGCCATCTTCTTACCATACCTCAAAAGCGTATTTTTATCTCTAGAAGAAAGAACAAACGATTGTGGTCTATTGTAGTAAGATTCGGTTTTCTTGTTATTACTATTATTATATTCTTCTATAATAAGGTGTGCATTCGAACCTCCCGCACCAAAAGAGCTTATGCTGGCACGTCTGGGATGTCCTTCATAATCTTTCCAGGGTGTTAATTCCTGTTGTACATAAAAAGGTGATTCTTTAAAATTGATATTTGGATTTAATGTAGTTGCATGTAAAGAAGGAACTAGTTTTTTATGTTTCAACTGAAGTAATACTTTAGTAACTGCAGCTATTCCTGCTGCTGATTCCAGATGCCCGATGTTTGATTTAACAGAGCCTATCGGACAAACTTGTTTTTGTAGCATTGATTCTCCAAAAGCTTTATTTAATCCGGTAATTTCGATAGGATCTCCTAATGCCGTACCTGTACCATGAGTTTCAATATAACCCAATGTCGAAGGATCAATTTTAGCTTTTTTAAGCGATTCCCGAATTAAATCACCCTGTGCATTAGGGTTTGGAACAGAATAACCGTTGGTTTTTCCTCCATGGTTAATTACACTGGATTTCACTACACCATATATATGGTCACCATCTTCGATAGCTTGATCCAAAGATTTGAGTAAAACAGCTCCAACGCCTTCACCTGCAACGTATCCATCTCCGCCTTCTCCAAAGCTTCTGCACCTCCCATCACTAGCAGCAAAATTACCCTGGCTTAGCATAAGGTATTTATGGGGATGTATAGAAACATTAACTCCTCCTGCAATGGCTGCTTCTATTTCACCTTTCCGTATTTCTTCACAAGCCTGATGAATGGCCGTTAAAGATGACGAACACATAGTATCTAAAGCAATACTGGGTCCATGTAGATCTAAAAAGTAAGAAACTCTATTTGCAATTGATGCATAAGATGAGCCCGGAACCACAGCATTACCTGCCAACATAGCTTCTGCACCGTAGAGTTGGTATTGCCCATACATAACCCCGACATATACACCGACTCTTCCAAGTGTAGAGATACTTTCTTTACTATACCCGGCATCCTCAATAGTTTGCCATGCAGTTTGGATAAAAAGTCGTTCCTGAGGATCAATTAATTCAGCCTCTTTTGGTGATATATTAAAAAACAACGGATCGAATTTATCAACATCAGAAATAAACCCACCCCATTTACTATAGCTTTTTCCTACTTGATTGCGTTTAGGATCAAAAAAACGATCTGTATCCCAACGTCCCTCTGGAATTTCTGTAATACAATCTCTAGCATTTTTAAGGTTTTCCCAAAATTCTTCCACATTCTCTGCCAGTGGATATTTACCTCCTAATCCTACAATAGCAACTTCTTTCTTAATGTTGGTTGTGGTATTAAAGAAACGGTTACTTGAATATATTGGAGAAACCGGTGATTCTTTCTTGATTGCATCCTGTATTGATGAAGATACGGTTTGTTGAATCCCTGTACGTTCCTGAATAATTCGAGGATAGGTCTTGGCAAAGAATTCTGCTAAGCTTTTTATGGTCTGATACTCAAAAAACAACGTTTTAGAAAGAGAGCCAAAAGTTTTTTCAAGTATGTTGGTTAACCTCATAGCGAGTATAGAATCAATACCATAATTCTCTAATGGAGCTTTTGGATCGAGTTCCTGAGTCTTAATTTTTAAAACCTCTGCAAACAGTTTTCGAAGATAATTTATCGTTTTATCTAAAAGTGTATTTGAATCTATCGCAGCAATTTTTGCAGTTTCAACATTTTGACTACTTGTAGACTTTGACATCTGTTCTACCTTACGAGTTTGCTTAGAAAGCAAGATTGAGCGCATTTTATTAACATTTCCTTCCATAACCAAAACCTGATTACCTTGTAAGGTCATACTACGATATAAAGTCTGGATACCTGATGAAGTTTGCATAGGAGATATTCCTGTTTCTTGCCAGAGCATTTCAATATTTTTCTGAGCAATACTCAAATTTCCACTTTCCCATAATGGCCAATTAATAGAAAGAGTATGTCCTTGTCTTAATTTTTGATCCACCAATTGGTTACGGTATCTGGCAAACTGGTCCATAAAAGCATTCGCTGTTGCATAATCCGATTGCCCCAGATTACCCATCGCACCTGATAATGATGAAAACAATACTAAGAAGTCAAGATCTATATCTTTAGTGGCTTGATCCAGATTATAAGTTCCTGTAACTTTGGGAGCTAACACCTTGCAAAATTCATCATTGGTCTTCTTTAGAATAAAGTTATCTGATATCATACCTGCACTGTGAATGATACCATTAAGCTTCCCGTTTTCCTTTTTAATAGTAGCTATGAGTTTTTCTACTTGCTCTAAGCTATTAAGATCTAGTTGTTGATATTCAACCTGATCGGTATCTGAGTTCAGTTCATTTAAAATTACCTGCTTTTCCTCTGTCAGCTCAGAGCGCCCGGTTACTATGATTTTTGTCTCTCTGGCTTGTTGTAAAATTTCCTTGGCAAACAATACCCCTAAAGCACCGAGGCCTCCGGTAATCAAGTAAACACCTTGATTTCTGAATACAGGTTTACTGTTCTCTTTATTTGCTTTTACTTCATCCCATTGTAGAATATATGAGGTACTGTTCTCATATTTTATAATGGATTCTTCTGGTATTGTTGCTGCTTTATGAAGTTGTTCTACCAGCTCTTTTATCTGTATAGTTGATTTTGTGAGGATCATTTGACCTGTTAGCATAGGGTTTTCCTGAGCTGCGGTTTTTAGTAATCCCGATAATCCTGAAAAAAGTGCTTGTTCCTTGTTATCGGTAATTACGATTTGAACAAGGACCTTTTCTTTGGGTTTATTCTTTAGTATTGTTTGAACATATTCAAAACAAGTTAAAGCATAATCTGTATAACGCGCTGCTATATTTTTTTGTGATGCTTCAAGTTGTATACAATGACTATTCTGAATTGATGTTTCAAACTGACTTGTTTCTATATCAGACATTTCACACAGAATAATATGTTTCTCTGCAAATTCAATTTCGATAGTTTCTGATATCTGAGGTATTTTATAGTTCTTCCATAGAGGTTTAGCCATTAAAATTCCGATATCTTTATTTTTTAAATCAATAGTATCTTCGCTTAATTGCCTGGAAGAAAGTCCTTCCATTTGAACACATATATTTCCTTCTTGATCACATATATCAATATCTAGTTTGGTAATGGTATCGGTAGCCACACTCCCTTCTGAGTAACGAACCCAGGCAAACATGTGTTCGGTAACAGCAGATATTATTCGAATAGTCTCTAAAGCAAAAGGTACAGAAGGTTGTGAAGGAATCGTGGTCAAATCATCTATCAAACCAAAAGCTGCTTGTAAACTACTATCCATTACACTCGGATGCAACAAGTAGTCATTCTGATTTGTTTTAACAACCGACGGTAAACTTAATTGTACCAAGAGTTGTTTTTCTCCTTGATAAACCTTAGTGATTCCCTGATATGCAGGACCATAAATAAGTCCCATAGACTTAAATATTGAATATAAGCTAGCTGCTTCCATACTACCTCTATTCATTTGTCCTTTGAGTTGTTCTATACTCAGTTTTTCGGGTGAAAGATAAGTGCTATACTTAGCTACTCCTTGGCTATGAATAATGTTCTGCTCATTATCCACACTATAAACTTCATAATCTATCTGGTTTTCATCTTTGATAAATAAAGCTATTTCTACCTGCTTATCTTTCTCTACGACGAGTGGTTGTGTCCATGCGGTATTATGAAGTTCTAGAATACTAGATTTGGTTTTAACAGGAATAGCTTTCTCTACTGCCACTCGTGCCATTTCGAGGTAAGCTACTGCTGGTAATACCTTGCTTACCTTACCTTCTTTAATTTTTACCTGATGATCGGCAAGAAAAAACTCTTCACCGCTAAAGATAGAGCTATAACTCTGTTTGCTAAGATCTGAGGTATTACTATGTAGTAAAGGGTGTAGTACCGATGTGATTTTTCTATCAACTGTACTTTGATTATTCATTTTTATATCAATCCAGTACTTATCCTTAGAAAAAGGATAGACAGGCAAGCTTATACGTTTGGGTGTATTATCTTCATAGAATTTATTCCAATCAAGATTTAAGCCTTTAACCCATAAATCCAGAAGTTTAGGCAGTTTTCTTCGAGCTATCCATTTATCTACAGTTTGCTCAAAATCTACATCTGCATTAAATACTAATAGAGTGTCTTTATCTTGGTCTGTATGTCCCTGATATGTGTCTTCAATATTCTTTTCACCATTAATATATGCTTTAAGCTTTTGGATCAACTCTTCAACTGAGTTTACCATAAAACCAAGTCGCATATCCATCGTTTCTCTTCCTACCTGTAGCGTATATGCCATTTCGGTAAGGTCAATCGATGTAATAGCCTGTTTTTGTTTTTCTATTTTAGATTTCTGAAGAAAATCGTAAAGATCAATAGCTTTTTGTTTAAGTTGATCTGGCGTTCTAGCTGATAAAGGAACAATTACTTTTGAATCTAAATCAATAGAAATCTTAGGCTGGCTTACTTTTGCTGGAGCTACATATTCCTGAACAATAATATGTGCATTTGCTCCTCCGGCGCCAAAGGATGAAACACCAGCTATCCGAGGTTGTGGGATGCCATCAATTATAGGCTCTTCCCATGTTCTTAATGTTTGGTTGACAATAAATGGTGTCTTTTCAAAATCTATATTAGGATTTAAATTTTTTGAATGTAGTGATGGAACTATTTGTTGGTGTTTTAATTGCAGTAATACTTTGGTTAGTCCGGCAATACCAGCTGCTGACTCACAATGACCTATATTGGATTTGGCAGAGCCCAGTAAACAAAATCCTACATCAGATGTACTTTGTTTAAATGCCTTACTTAGGGCTGATATTTCAATAGGATCGCCTAGTTTGGTTCCCGTTCCGTGTGCTTCTATATAGCTTATACGTCTAGGGTTTGTGTCTGTTTCTTTTAATACATTACTTATGAGATTAGATTGCGCCTTTGGATTAGGTACACTATACCCATTGGTCTTACCTCCATGATTAAGGGTACTACCATTAATAATACCGTAGATATGATCTCCATCCTTTTCAGCTTCAGATAATTTTTTCAATACTACCACACCCACACCTTCACCTGGGATGTAGCCTTCACCTCCTTCTCCAAAACTTTGACAATGCCCTTCACTTGAAATATATTGCCCCGCACTAATCACCGTATATTTATTGGGATGGATACTAACATTGACTCCTCCTGCAATTCCCAAACTGGTTCGTCCCTGTTTTAGATCCTGACATGCTAAATGAATTGCTGTTAATGACGAGGAACACATAGAATCGACCGTCATACTAGGTCCATGAAGATTTAACACATACGATACTCTATTGGCAATACTGGCATAACTTCCGGGCACTCCTATTCGATGCCCTCTTTTACTGGCTTCGATCCCATAGAGTTGATATTCACTATACATAACTCCTGCATACACACCAACTTGTCCTGGCTGCCCAAACTTGTGTGGTATTTGCAAACCGGCTTTGGTATAACCTGCATCTTCTATGGCCATCCAGGTATGTTGCAAAAATAATCGTTCCTGAGGGTCCAGTATCTCTGCTTCGAGCGGCGAAATATTAAAAAATAAAGGGTCAAATTCGTCAACACCATCAATAAATCCTCCCCATTTACTATAATGATATCCACTTTTACTACGATCTGGATTGTAATACTCTTGCCAGTCCCATCTATTCTTTGGTACCTCAGTAATACAATCTTTACCATCACGTAAGTTATTCCAGTATGCTTCAATATTAGTAGCTTTTGGATAGCGACCACTTAAACCTATAATTGCGATGGGATCTGTATCAACATTATTTTTTTTATCAACAGAAATTTCAATCTTCCGTGAACGTTTAATACCTCTTGAATTTCCCTGTTCTGATCGCGTGCCGATAGGTGAAGCAATAGGTATATCCTTATTTTTTTCCTGACTATTTTTTTCAGAAGCAGAAGTAAAGAGCGCTGTTAGTTTTGCTAAATGTGAATTTATAAAGTAGTCTGTAAGCTCATGAATTGTTTGATATTCGAAAAAGAGTGTTTTTGGTAAAGAACCAAAAGTTTTTTCTAACTGATTGGTTAGATTCATTGCCAAGATAGAATCAATACCATATTTTTCTAAAGGAGCAAGTGGGTCAATCTTATGAGATGGAAGCCTGAACAATTCAGAAAGTTGTTTTTTAATATAATTCTGGGTTTTCTCTTCCAGATTTTCTTCATCCGTTTCGACAACTGATTCTTTTTTCTCAGAAGTAATACTACTAGACAAAGAGGTTTCAGAAGCATTATCATTAAATAATGTCTGATGTAATTTTTCTACATTGCCTTCTACAACTAGTAATTGATCTTGTGTTAGTTCAAAACTTCTATAAAATGCATGAACACCAGTCTCAGTACACATAGGCAACATCCCTGTACTCTGTTCTAACATTTCTTGTTTCGACTGATCAATTTTCATTCCCCCTTCTTCCCATAAGGGCCAATTGATGGTCATAGTTTTCCCTGATCGTTGTTTGGTTCCAACCAGTTTGTTACGGTAAATCCCAAACTGATTCATGAAATCATTGGCTGTGGCATAATCTGCCTGACCACCATTGCCGGTTATAGAGGATATTGATGAAAATAAAACTAAGAAATCAAGATCAATATTTTTACTGGCTTCGTCTAAATTATAGGTTCCTAAAACTTTAGGTGCAAGAACTTTGCTAAACTCTTCTGATGTCTTTTTTAGAATAAAGTTATCTGAAATCATTCCTGCACTATGAATGATACCATGAATTCCTTTATATTCTTTTTTTATTGAAGTAATGATTTGTTTTACCTTATTAAGATCTACAACATCTAATTGTTTATAGGACAGTTGACCAGTCTTACCTCCCATTTTATCTATCAAGGTTTGTTTTTCTTCGGTAAGTTCAGACCTACCTGTTACGATGATTTTGGCATTCTGAGTTTGTTTTAAAATTTCTCTAACAAGTATTTTCCCCAGATTTCCTAACCCTCCTGTAATGAGATATACACCATTATCTTTAAAAACGATCTTAGGTTTATTATGTACTACTGGTATTTCTTTCCAACGCAGAACCTGTCGGGTTTCTTGTTCATATTTTATAATTGTATCCTGCGTCTTGTTTTGATTTTCCTCTAATTGTAGTATCAGTTCTTCTGCTGTTATTTTTGGATGAGTAATGATAACCTGACCAGTTAACTTAGGATTTTCAAGGGTCGCAGTCTTAATTAAGGCAGAAAGACCAGTAAATATAGATTGCTCACTTTTATTAGCAGTTACAATTTGAATGAACACTTTTTCCTGAAGTTTATCACTTAGTAGAATACGAAGCTGTTCAAAACAAATTCGTGCATATTCGTTAAATCGTTCTGCTATATTTTTTTGTTGAGTATTTTGCAGAGCTATCACTTTACTGGAAGTAAGAAGAGATTCTAGTTGTTTTGTATCTACCTGAGGAACTTCACATAGAAAGACATATCGATGCTTCACTACATCTGTTCCATTTTGACTGAAAGGCTTCATATCTTTTGTCACTTGCCAAACAGGAGCTCCATATAAGGCTCCTTTTTCTGTTACAGTGACTTCTTTGGTCACCGAATCTTCATTAAGTATACGTGAAGAAAATCCTCTCATTTGTATGGCGACCTCTCCTTCTTGATTACATAGGTCTATATCGAGCTTGGTAATTTTATCTGTAGATTTATTTCCTTTTGCATATCGAACCCATGCAAACATTTCTTTAGTACAACCAGAGAAAACCTTTAGTGACTCCAAAGCAAATGGTAACGATGGTTTATCAGGGATTTGATCTAAACCTCCAAATAAGCCAATAGCAGACTGCAACGCGCTATCCATCAAACCTGGATGCAAGATATAGTCATTAAAATTTGATTCGGTAACCTCATTTAACTCTAATTGTGCCAGTAATTGTTCATTGTCTTGAAATATTGTTTTTATACCTCGATAAGTCGGCCCGTAATTCAATCCTAATTTTGAATACACAGCATAAATAGGTGCTGATTTTAGCTCTCCTTGTTGCATTCTCATCTTGAGCTTATCAATATCTAGTCGTACAGGTTTTGAAGTATTGATATAGACAGCCTGCCCCTGACAATGAATCGTTTCTTTGACACCTTCTTCTGTTTGAGATTCTGTACTATAAACTTCATAATTTATCTGTCCATTACCTATTTCGGTTTCATCAGCAAATAAAGCAATAGTGACTTCTTTAGGGTCTTGAACTATAATTGGTTGAGCCCATATAATATTACGCAATTCAACAATTGATTCTTCTTGAAAAGGTAAAGCTTTTCTAAGGGCCATTCGAGCCATTTCTAAATAGGCAACTCCAGGTAAAACTTTTTGATCTTTAACCACATGATCTCTCAGAAAGGGTTCTTTTCCGTTAAATATTGTACTAAAGCTTTGCTGGCTTAAATCAGATGTATTCTTATGTAACAAAGGATGTATGACATCCCTGTTGGTATGACTTACTGTATGGTGACTAAATTGTTTAATAAGATCCAGAGCATTGGCTTTTGAAAGTCTCTTGCTCTTCAATTCTAAAACTATATATTCTATGAAATCAATCATTATAGTACTGGCTATTGATTAAACCCGCTTTATGAATTAGAAAATTTATTACATCTTTGAACTACTGCAAATACTGTCGTTTCACTATACTTTTCAATTTCACCATAGCGATGCTATGCAAAAATTAAGAGACTATCAGTATTTATGGCAACTCAAAGCTTCATCACAAAGTTCTAATTCATAAAGAGGGTTAAAAGGTTTTAAGGTGCTATTTAAAAAAGGCTCGTAAGCGTTTTTTAATCGAAAATTTTTGATGAGATGGTATCATCGATTTCACAATTCGACAAAAATTTATTTCGTTCTACTGTTTTCGAAAAGTATATAACTGCTAATTGTTCTGGTTTGGCTTTGAACACTACTGCAGAGTCTAATGGAAAAGCTTTCTTAGCTTCATATAAAGGAATATGAAATAATTGTTCACATTTTTCTAAATCATGGCTTTCTTGAAAATCGGCCCAACTACTGATCAAACCAAGTTTACATCGTAACGCTTCCCAAAATTTGGGAAGGGGTTTTACATTAGCGGTAACAGGTAACCCTGCTTGAAAAGCCTTACGAATATTAGCTGGATGGTAACTTGTATCATCATCGAACAGAAGTCCTCCTGCATAGTTTCCGATATCATCACTACCAATATCTTTAATCCAGCTTCTCAAATTAACTGCCATAATACAAATTCGTGAATTAATCACTTTTGCAAAGCTTGAAGTAAGAATATCATTGGTTGAAACATAATCTACTGATGATGAATTTTCCTTAGCTTGATTTTTGGCTATATTGATTTTTTCGGGCTCTACATAAAACCCATAACATTTTGTTTTTTTACCAAATATGGCTCCTTTTACTAAATTTAAAATAAACGGTGCAGAATGAAAAAATTTAAATGATTTCTTACCGACAACTTCGGTTACCCTATCAGCAGCTTCTTGATTTCGTTTTGCTTCCAATTGTTCTACGGGTTTATCGGTAAACAGTTGGTTAAAGATTTTGTAATACGTATATCCATCTGCTACCACATGAGAAATTGAAAAAATAAGGGCAAATCCTTTTCCCTGAGAATGCTGATCAGGAACAATAGTTAATTTGGTTACAGGGTCAGATTTGTTAATCAATTTTACTCCTTTGTTTACTATGGCCGGTTTAGATATGTTAAATAATTCTTCATATTTTATTTCAGATCCGATTTTAATATCAGAAGGATTATCAAAGAAAGTTCGTTCTATTATATCATCTGGTATAGGCCCTGAAGGATATGCAAGTTGTAAATTTTTATGTTTCTTATTTTTTACCAATCGTCCTGCCAACCAAGGATTACCATTGATAATTTCTTTTAATCGGGCGCGTAGAGCAATAGATGCGTGCGTTTGGTCACCTTTATAAAAAGTTATTGTGGTTATTCCATTTTCACCTTTTATTATCGTAGATGATTCTTCTTTTAACAAGGGTATGATGGTTTCATTTATACTTTGCATAATCAATTTATCTTAAGTATTTATTAATATGTGCTATATTTCTTTAGTAAGCCAATAGCTTGATCTGTTGCAATGGATTCACTTTCAATCTGATCGACAAGATTTTCAATGATTTCATAATTCTTATTAATCGCTATAGGTGTATTTTCTATAATATGCTTTGATGTCGTTTCTTTGATCCAATATCGCTCTTTGGCAAATGGGTATTTGGGTAGGTTAATGCATTTAGGTTTAACTTCTCCATAGAGTTTGTTCCAATCCAACTCCAGACCTTTAACCCATAATTCGAGTACTTTCGAAAGTTTTTTATTCTCTATCCATTTGTTAATAGTTTCCTGTAAATCGGTATCTGAATTAAATATGGATATCGAGGTATCATAGTGTTTTGCTTCTCCTCTGTAAAAGCTTTCAATATTTTTTTCTGAATTAAGATATGCCTGTAGTTTATCTACTAACTCCTCAACAGAGTTTACAATACACCCTAAACGTATCTCCATAACTTCCCGGGTTACCTGTAAGGAATAAGCTATGGAAAGCAGATCAATAGTTTGATCCGGATTTTTTATTAAAGTTAACAGATCACTAACTTTTTGTAGTAGTTGTTCCTCTGTTTTAGCTGATAGAACAATCATAACTTGTGCATCTTCTCTGGGGTGTACAGCAGAAGAAAATTGAAGAGTTATTGGTGTTGTATATTCTTCAATGACTACATGAGCATTAGTACCACTACGTCCAAAGGAACTTATACCTCCCATACGAGGTTTATCTTCTTCTTTTTTCCATTCTCTGGTGATCTTATTAATATAAAACGGGCTGTTCTCCCAGCTTATATAGTCATTTTCATCCTCACAGTTAATAGTAGCGGGTATTTTATTATGCTGTAGCCCTTTTAACAAACTAACCACACTTACCAATCCTGAGGCCGCCATTGTATGCCCCAGGTTACTTTTACAACTTGTTATGGCACAATTAGTCGTTTGTTTTGAATCTGGTCGCTCCTCAATGAGTTTTTTAAAGGCATCATTTAAGGCATTTAGTTCAATAGGGTCACCCAATTTTGTTCCGGTACCATGCGCAATAATATGTGAAATGTCCCGAGGGTTGATATCATAATTGGTATAAACATTTTTGATTAGTGCTTCTTGGCTTTTACCGCTAGGTGCAGTAACTCCATTAGTTTTCCCGTCAAAGTTGATACCACTGGCTTTAATGGTTCCGTAAATAGGGTTACCTGCTTCAATGGCTGCTGATAAGGGTTTTAGCATAAGCACTACAACTGCTTCACTAGCACCAATACCGTTAGCTTTTTTAGCAAAGCTATAGCATTGACCATCTTGTGAGAGCATTCCTGCCTGACTCATCTTAACATAGAATTCTGGCGATAAAATCAAAGAAGAGATACCAGCAACTAATGCTGATTCACATTCTCTGTTTCGTAAACTCATGATTGCCTGATGCATGGCTACTAATCCTGAAGAACAGGCTGTATTGGTCGCAATTGTAGGCCCTTGTAAATCGAGGTAGTATGACAACCTGGAAGATATCATGGCATTGCCACTATTACCAACTCCTTGTTCATCAGAAATAAGTGAACTATATTGACTTTCTTCCATTCCTGCAAAAACACCAATCGGGGTTCCTCGTAGTGATGAAGGATCAATTTGAGCATCTTCAATTGCTTTATACGCTTCAATTAAAAGCATCCTTTGACCGGGATCCATAGCTTCTGCTTCTCTAGGTGTAATTTCAAAAAACAAAGGATCAAATTCATCCACATTGTTAATAAAACCTCCTTTATTAGTACTGATTTTATTATCTGAATCTCCGGATTTTGAGAAATAATCACGCCAGTCCCAACGGGATAAAGGAATCTCGCTAATACCACTCTCTCCTTTTTCTAGCATTTTCCATAATTGATCTGGTGTATCGGCTCCTGGAAAACGTCCCGACATCCCTATAATAGCAATAGGTTCCTGAGTTGAGCTCGAAAAGTATGACGTATCTTTGGACTTAGTTTGTAAGAAGCGTTTTGGGATTGCGGTTTTCTTTAATACTGGTTTTTTCGTATCTACCTGTTGTCTCTCAATTACTTTATTCTGTGGTTTGTTATAAAATTCTTCTAAGTGACTATGATAATCCTGAACGAAGTAATCGCTTAATTTCTTAATAGTCGAATAATTATAGAATACAGCAGGAGTTATTGTAATAAAAAAATGTGTTCTTAGTTCTTTGGCAAATGTTGTTAAACTAATAGAATCAAAGCCATAATCTGCCAGATTAGTTACCCCGTCCAGTTTTTCTGAAGGTATTTTCAGGCTTGTAGATACAAGCTTGATAAGATCAGCATAAATACATTCTTGTAGTGAAAGGTCCTGATATTGCGCCTTCCACCCTTTACCCATGTGAGCATGTTGGTTTTGAATATTCGATGGTAATTGATCAAGTGGTTCTGCTGCGTAGGTACGATCTAAGAATTGTTCAACACGTTTAGGTTTACCTTTAAGTACTAGTGTTTGCGTTTGATTAGATTGGATAATGTCATTCCATATTGTTATTCCTTCTGATGTTTCGAGTACCTCCTGGCCACTGCTTTTAAGATAAAATGCAGCTTGCTCAAAATCGCCTTTACCCATGCCACCATCTTTCCAAAAAGGCCAGTTTATAACGACAGATTTTCCATTATTTTGGTTTTTCTGCTCACGATAATAAGCATAAGCCATTAGAAAACGATTTGCTATTGCATAATCACAAGATCCAAAATCGCCTAACATAGCAGCTGACGATGAAAAATAACACACAAAATCCAGAGGTTGTTCATTTAGTATTTCATCTAATACGATTATTCCCTTAGATTTAGGTTGAAGTACCTCATTGATGCTTTTTGTTGTTTTTTCATAAAAAACTTCAGAACCTTCAACTCCCGCTGCATGAATAATACCTGATAAATTAAAAGGAAGATTTTTTGCCCAGGACGTTATTGCTTTTCTATTACTAATATCAACAGAATAATAGTAAACTTCTTTGGCTCCTTCTTGTTTTAATTGATCAATCTTTTCCTGAATTTCAGAGACTAATGGCCTTCTACCAAGTAGTAACAGTTTTGCCTGATACTCTTTAGCCAAATAACGCGCCAACTCAAACCCTAGTTTTCCAACACCTCCGGTAATTAAATAACTGCCATTTTTATGGAGTACTGGTGTTTTTGTAGTATTACTAAGATTAAATGGCCTATACGATAATTCAAACCTTTGCTGATCTTTATACCAAATTACTCCAGGATGTTGTATGGCATCTAATAATTGCAGAGGCGTACATCCGGATGAATCTGTATAAAGTAATGATATCTTTGAATTAGGCAATACCAATTTTAGGGAACGCTCAAAGCCTATCCAGGAATAATCCCAGCATGTTTCTACAGATAAAGGGTCATAGTTACCTACTAATGTAATATCAACGGGATTATCAAATCTTTTAATGGCTTTAAATACATTAAACAATGCATGAATCCCTTTTTCTTTATTATTTTTTGCCCAAGTATATATTAGTCCAATAGACTTATTACTTTTATCGTTTACATCTTTAAGCACTTTTTGAATATCTGATACATTATTGAGGCGGCAGTGATAAAAGTTTTCAGAAATTTTTTCGTATTTCTGTTCTTGAAATACAAAAATTGCTTTTGCAAACTGACTAGTATTATCGGTATTTACAATACTCTCTTTAAACTCTTTATCTGCAAAAATAATAATCTGCTTGTTATTAGTTAATGAATTACCTAAAGTAAGAGGTTGCTCTTTCCAATATTCCTTAAAAAATAAACTTTGAGATACTTCTTCTGGTTGTAGAACAGCAGTATCATACTTGTCTTGGTATACTTCAATCGCTTTTTCTACATTTTCGGAAGTATTGTTTTTTTCGCCAAGACTCTGTAAGGATAGCCCTCTCATTTCTATACAAATATTCCCTTGCTGGTCGATAAGGTCAATATCTAGTACGTGATTAGTCGTCTTTATATCTTTAATGCGTACCCAGATATTCATTTCCTTCGTACAGGAAGATATTATACGTACAGCGTCTAACGAGGTCGGGAATAATGGTTGACTTAGAGATTCGATATCAGTAACTAAACCGATACATGCCTGCATCACTCCTTCTATGATCGAAGGATGGAGTACAAATCCTTTTTGATCATTTTCTTCTAGAAGTGGTATGCTTACTTCTGCTAATAATTGATTATCCCCTCGATAAATACTTGAGATTCCCTGAAGAGTAGAACCATATACATATCCTTTTTTTGATAGATCCGTGTATATGTCATTAGGTTTCAGAGCAATCTGTTTCATTTCATCTTTGAGTTGCAAAATATCAAGTGTAGCAGGTTCATTTAGATGACTATACGTAACTTGTCCCTGAAAATATATTTCTTGTTCTTCTTCAGTACTATAAATTTCAACACCTATTTGCTCACCTGCAAACAATGCTATTCTAACTTCCTTTGTTTCTTCAACCACAATTGGTTTTGTAAACAAAACATGATGTAATTCAATTACTGCAGATTCATCCTGGGGAGCATTTGCCAATATCATAGCTGCTTGAGCCATTTCTAAACAAGCTAATCCTGGTAAGACGTTATCGCCCTGAATCTTATTTTCTCTGATAAAAAATTCTTCACCATCAAATATGGTGTTATAGCTTTGCTGACGAAGGTCTGAAGTATTTTTATGTACTAATGGATGAAGTACTTCTAGAGCTTTTTTATAATTATCAACCGTTTTTTCAATCCAATAGCGCTCTCTTGCAAATGGATACAATGGCAAGTTGATACGCTTAGGTTTATGGTCTCCGTAGAGTTTGTTCCAATCTAACTCCAGACCTTTAACCCATAAATCCAGTAATTTCGATAGTTTCTTTTGACTTAAATAGTTATCTACAATGGTTTCTTTCATCTCATCATCATTACTAATGATTTGCAAACCTTCTTTATTGCGCTTCACCTGCCCCAAATAGACACCACGAATAGAATCCTCTCCTTCACTATAAGCTCGAAGTTTTTCTGCAAGTTGATCGATATCCTTCACCATAAAACCAAGGCGTTCTTCCATCGCTTCTCTACCTACCTGTAAAGTATATGCGATATTAACCAAATCTAACTCACCCTTCTCCTTTTTAATAAACTCCAATAAATCTGAAACCTTTTGTTTTAACTGTTCTTCAGATTTGGCTGATAAAGGAACTATAAAATCCGAGTTTTGTGTAATGACCTGAACAGGTCGTTTAACCGCTTCCTGGTTCTGAGAAACGTACTCTCCCATTACCAAATGTGCATTGGTACCGCTAAATCCAAAAGAACTGATCGCGGCCTGACGTTGTTGTGATTCCCTAACCTCCCAATCTCTTAATTCTGTATTTACATAAAAAGGACTATCATCCAGATTAATATGTTCGTTTAGTTGTTCAAAATTTATAGTAGGTGGCAACTGTTTGTACTTCATAGCCTGTAGCACTTTAATAAAACCAGCCACTCCGGCTGCTGTTAAACAGTGACCAATATTGCTTTTTACTGATCCCAAGGCACAATATGCTGTTTCTTCGGTATATTTTTGAAAAGACCTACGTAACCCTTCTACCTCAATAGGGTCTCCCAGTTTGGTAGCTGTACCATGCGTCTCGATCAACTGAATATTATTCGGATCTACATCAAATTGATCATACACTTGTTGTTCTAATTGTATTTGGGATTCTGTATTAGGAGCCGTAATCCCATTAGTCTTTCCATCCTGGTTAATACCCCATCCTTGTACCACTCCCAAAATAGTGTCGTTGTCTTTTTCTGCATCTTCTAACCTTTTTAGCATCACCACTCCAACTCCTTCGCCTGGTACAAAACCATTGGCTCGCTGATCAAAAGTATGGCATCTACCATCTGGAGAAAGCATACCAGATTGTGAACTCATAATATGCATAGAAGGTGTCGCCATTATATAGACGCCTCCTGCAATAGCGGAATCAATACTACCCGATACCAAAGCATCACATGCATTAGCAATAGCTACTAATGAAGAGGAACAGGCAGTATCTATAGAGACACAAGGCCCTTGTAAATTTAAAAAGTAGGAAATTCGTGATGCCAAAATAGAACCGGCAGCACCAGTAAATCCCTGAGCACTCAATTGATGTTTTTTTGATTGCTGAAGATAATCTCCGGCTGCACATCCTACATATACCCCACATTTACTACCCGAAAATACATGCGGATTATATCCTGCATGTTCTATCGTATGCCAACAGGCCTCTAAAAATAATCGCTGTTGTGGATCCATACTTTCTGCCTCAATAGGAGATATATTAAAAAACATTGGATCAAAAAGGTCATAGCCTTCTAAAGCTCCCATCCACTTGCTATACGTCTTGCCTGCAACAGCCTCTCCTGCCTGATAATACTTTTCAATATCCCAACGCTTCTTAGGAATCTCACGAATACAATTTTTTCCCTGAGCAATATTCTGCCAAAATGATTCTACATCACCTGCGTTTGGAAACTGACCCGACATGCCTATAACTGCAATAGATTGTGATCGAGAGGATGATTTTGCGAATTGATTAGCATTTCCTTGTAAACTTTTACGTAAAGATGTAAGACGTCTACCTTTAACTGCTTTTGGAATATCACTTTGAAAAACCTTTTCTGGGATATCAGTAGAAACAGTAGAGTTTGTTATAAGTACTCCCTGTTGTTTTATTTCATCCTGAATATGAGCACTAAGAGCACTCAGAGTTGAATAACTATAGACAATGGTAGCTTGTAGTGAAAGCCCATATTTTTCGTTAATGGTACGTATAAAAGTTACTCCTACAATCGAATCTAATCCTAAGTCTACAAACTGACTGTTATCATCAATCTCATCTTCTGATAAATGTAGCTCTTTGGCCAGTAGTTTCTTTAAATCTAAAAGAATATTAGGAAATATACTTTGAGTATTTGCCTCTGGTTCTTTTTTGGGTATATCTGTGATTTTTGATGTCACTGATCTACTTACAGATATTCCCTGTTTTTCTGATACTTCCTTAATATGCCTCCCTAATGCTGCCAGTGTAGCATAACTATACACAATAGTAGCCTGTAAAGAAAGGGCATATTTTTCGTTAATGGTACGTATAAAGGTTACCCCTACAATAGAATCCAGCCCCAAATCTACAAACTGGCTATTCTCATCAATCTCATCCTCTGATAAATGTAACTCCTTGGCCAGTAGTTTTTTAAGATCTGAGATAATATCTGGTAATACATCTGTACGTGAAACGGTATCTTCAATATTTACAGCAGGTAATTTTTCTGTAGCATTAATAGCTTCTTTCGAAATTGTACGATCTTGATAGAAATGACTCTCAATCTGTTGTAAAGTATCCTGTCTTCCTACAAATGTTTTTTCATGCATTGCCAGTTCATGACTATACGTTGTTTCCAATCGTTTTTTAAGATGCGCTGTCAATTGATCTTTGATCGCAACTAAATTTTTGCGAGAATATCTTACTATTTGTCGAGCTAGTACAAGTGCTGCTGAATGGGTCTCTTTTCTAGGAAAAACGGGGAAAAACATTCCTTTATTTTGTAATGCTTTTCCGGAATATTCAACTCCTCTCAATAAGGTCTCCCGAGAAAGATCATATCCTATTTTATCTGGAAAGATCAAAGTAGCTCCTGCTCCAGGAGTAAATCCATATCTCATATATGGGCTTACATAACGACTCTCTTCACTAAACAAAACAAAATCTGAAAACATACCCATAGACCAACCTGCTCCAATGCCATGACCCTGCATCGCCGAGATCACAGGAATCTTACAGTCTAGAGCTAATTCAAAAATCTTAGTATCTGTAAATTTAGCTTTCCCTTCCTGGATTGCCAATAAACTATCCTTGGTACCTCCGGATGCAAAATAATTGTCATAACCTGTTAATACCACCACCTTATAAGAAGGGTGTTCTGCAATATGCATAAACACCTCTATCATTCCTGCTATAAAAGCATCTGAAAACATATTCTTTGCCTCCCGATCTTCCATCGTAACCTCAACAATACCTTCTGGATAACTCTTTGCTTTTATAACTTTTGTGCTAAGAGTAATGTCTGTTATAGTTTTCGGTAATAACTCTGAAGTTTTTGTTTGCTCCTCAAACCAAACCGGTAACTCTTCTATCGTTTTCTTCTGTATTGAAATTTGTGCATTTTTCCAATTCCGTATAGCTTCTAAAGGTAACTTCACCCACCTTGATACCTGATTTAATGCTTCTGAAAAAACATCATCTGTTACAATCAATGAACCTACCTGATCTTGTAACTCTGTACCAGTATAGGTTTTACCTGCCAGCAGTAATTCTTTACTCGTAGTACATCCTAATCGATGACTAAATAACATAGCTGATCGTATTGCCAGCTCAGGAACTTCTATAAGACCTGATACAGAATACTCGCCTTGTGCATGGTAAATACAAACATCACAAGATAAACTGATCAACCAGCCGATATCTTTAGCATTAGAATTTATTACAGCAACTATGGGAATCGGAGATTCTAGAATCAAGTCCTGAAATTCTAAAACGACTTCCTTCGAACCCTCCAAATCAGATACTGAAACAAAATCAGCAATATCACTACTTAGAACAATCACTTTATAATAATTGTCTTTATCTAGTTGAGTAAAAATAGTTTTTAACCCTGAAATAATATTTTCTAGCGAGTAGTTCTTCCCTCCAGTATGTAATGTAATTGTTAATACATGATCTGTATCTGTTTCTAACTTCAAATACTTTGAATCAAAAGTAAGTTGTGGTTTTGTAGTTACTGTACTTTCTACCTGTATTGTAGGTACTACAACCAGTTGTTCTGTCAATGTAAATAGCTTACGCCCCAAATGTTGCTTTAATAGCTGCAGAGCGTCCTTTGATTTCTCACAAAGATCTAATGCAAAACTCTCTGTAAAAGAACTTACCTGATCCGATACAAGAATGGGACAACTACATCCTTGTTCTTGTAAAGCCTTGCCTGTTAATCCTTCAGATTGATATAGAAAGCTATGAGCAAGAACATTTCCAAACCGTTCTTTAAACCATAACTCTTCTTCTAAGCGAGGAAAAAATCCTTCCTTATAATTTGTATAAGAATATTTACTCTCTTCACTACACATCATAAAATCACACAACCCTCCTATCAGAAATCCAGTTCCAATAGCAGATCCTTTCATCTCGGCAATTATCGGAAAAGGAAAAGATGCTATAGCTTGATATAATCCTGATCTTACTGATTCATTATAAGATGTTCTGTCTCCTTGTAAGAACACATTACCACCACGCAATAACAATACTTTTAATGATGAAATCTCCTTTACATATGCTAATGCTTCTACCAATGCTGAAATCAAATCTGAAGAAAGCGTATTTTTATCAGGTGCAGATATAGCTAGTGAATACAACCCTTTATCGTGATCAAATAACTTAATTAATGAAGCGTTGGAAAGTTCTCTTCTCTGATTATTATAAGGTATTATATCAGAAAGAGTAGTAGTTGTTTTATCCAACACAGAATCTTTCATTTCTTCTATACCAAAAGTATCTGGAGTAACTAATAAAATTTGAGTTGGTTTTTCTAATATACTATCTGTGAACTTTTCTACTTCTGAATTTTCTAATACTATCTTTGAAGGAATCGGTATAGATAGTTCTCGTGGCGATCGCTGAATTTCTTCTAAATCTAACGATGGTTTTATTACTTCTTCTTGACTAAAAGTATTCTCTATGAAGTCGTGAATCACTTCCTGGTAACTAACCCCGTACATCTGTACACATACATTACCTTCTTGATCACATAAATCGATATCTAAAGCATCTGCTCTACCAGAACTATAACGAGCCCATACCCACATATTAGCGACACAACTACTCTTGATTTGTAAAGAATCTATACCAGTAGGTTCTAAAGCTGTACGAGAAAATAACAATAAGCCAGATTGTAATACTTCCTTAAGGATACCTGGGTGTAAAACATAAACTTCTTCTTCTGAAAGCAAATCTTCTGGTAAACTTAACTCTGCCAATAATTGCTTATCTCCCTGAAGAATGGAAGCTATGTTCTTGCGGGAAGAAGACAATACACTTCTTTGCATTTTAGCTCTAAGAGCCTTGTTGTCTAATGTTTTTAAAGGAAGCTCATTATGTAATATAACCTCTCCCTGACAATAAATTACTTCTTTCCCTTCAATATCACTATACACCTCAAAACAAACGCCTTCTTCTGTTTGATCAAATAAAGCGATATGCACTTCTATATCATCTCTAAAAATTAAAGGACCTGACCAAACTGTATTACTAAACTCCAAAAAATGTGGAGTCTTTTCTTTGGGTAATGCTTCTGCAATTGCTGCACGAGCCATTTCTAAATAAACAGCTACCGAAATTTCCTTATGACCAGTAGATAAACTCGAGATAAAAAATGCATCACCTCTAAAAGTCGAACTATATTTATGATTCTTAAGATCTGAAGTATTGCTATGCACTAAAGGATGCAATACTGAGATTGCTGTATTATTTTCTACCTGTGATGCGGTATCACTAACAGCTGTCCAATAACGTTCTCTGGCAAAAGGATATGTCGGAAGACTCATCAGTTCAGGAAGTACATCACCATACAATTGGCGCCAATCCATAACATAACCTTTTACCCAAACGTCTAATAGCTTAGCTATCTTTTTATCTGATATCCATTCTTGAATCACTGTATCAGCAGCTAACTCAGAAAAATCTTCATCTCGTTTGACCTCACCCTGATATATTCCTTCTACTTCTTTCGTATCATCAAGATAAGATTCTAGTTTTTCTTTCAACTCAACTATCGAACTCACCACAAGGCCAAAACGCTTATCCATTGCCTCCCGACCTACTTGTAAGGTATAAGACATCGAAGTCAAGTCAATATCAGTACGCTCCTGATCAGACACCTCAAGGTAACTCAACAGGTCAATTGCCTTTTGTTTCAATTGATCAGAGGTACGTGCCGATAAAACAATTCCTACATCAATAACTTGATCAGTATTTAGAACAGGACGATCTACATTAATGTATTCCTCTAGAATAATATGAGCATTAGAACCTCCTGCTCCAAATGAGGAAATACCTGCGATACGAGGATAAACCTTACCCGAAATCAATGGAGGATCCCAATCCCTTAACTCCTGATTTACAATAAAGGGAGTATTATCAAAATCAATATGAGGATTTAAACGCTTAGAATGTAACGATGGAACTATTTGACCATGTGCCATCTGTAATACTATTTTAGTCAAACCTGCAATACCTGCTGCTGATTCGCAATGCCCAATATTGGACTTGGCTGATCCTAGTAAACAATAACCCTTATCTTTTTCAGTTTGATCTCCTTCAAACGCCTTAGATAATGCGGCTATCTCAATAGGGTCCCCAAGCTTTGTACCTGTACCATGAGCTTCTATATAACTAATATGACGAGGATCAGTATCTGATATTTTAAGTGCCTCTGTAATAGCACTCGCCTGAGCCTTAGGGTTAGGAACACTATATCCATTGGTCTTACCCCCATGGTTAAGTGAACTTCCTTTGATCACTCCATAGATATGATTCCCATCCCGCTTAGCCTCTGATAATCTTTTTAAAACCACAACTCCGACTCCTTCGCCAGGAATATAACCATCCCCTCCTTCTCCAAAACTCTGGCAATGACCTGCACTCGAGATAAACTGACCAGAACTAAGCATCTGGTATTTATTTGGGTGAATGCTTACATTAACTCCACCTGCAATCCCTAAATCTGTACGGCCTTCCTTTAAATCCTGACACGCTAAATGAATTGAAGTTAGTGAAGAAGAACACATCGTATCCAACGTCATACTAGGACCATGAAGGTTTAAAAAATAAGAAACACGATTTGCAATACTAGCCAAGCTTCCGGATAGATTATATTCTCCGTACATCACACCTGCATAAACTCCTACCTGACCTGCCAGTCCTTCTTTACGAGGTATCTGTAGGCTAGAGCGAGTATATCCTGCATCCTCAATCGCCATCCAACTATGTTGTAAAAATAAACGCTCCTGGGGATCGATTGATGCAGCTTCTCTGGGAGAAATATTAAAAAATCTTGGATCGAATTCATCTACTCCTTCTATAAAACCACCCCATTTACTATAATGATAACCACTTTTACTACGGTCTTCGCTGTAATACGCTCGCCAGTCCCAGCGGTCTTTAGGAATCTCTGTAATACAATCCCTGCCCTCTTTAAGATTATCCCAATATGCAGCTATATCAACCGAGTTCGGGTAACGACCACTTAAACCTACTATAGCAATAGAATCTGCAGGAACTGAGTGTATAGAATTGGTTAAACGAGAACGACTAAAGCGTTTACCAGAAATCAGTTTATGCGCTATTCGTTCATCGGTTTCAGATTTAATATTGGCCAATTTTTCAATACTAATGTTATTACCTGGTGTTGAATCAAAAAGTGCGGTTAGTTGATGCTGATATGATTTCACAAAGTATTCTGTAAGCTCTCTAATAGTTTGGTATTCAAAAAATAGTGTTTTTGGCAAAGCACCAAAGGTTTCCTCTAACTGGCTTGTAAATTTCATTGCTAGTATGGAGTCGATACCATATTTTTCTAATGGTTCCTGAGGGTCAATCTTACGAGAAGTCAACTTTAACAATAAAGAGAATTCTTTACACAAGTAATCTTCAGTTTTTTCAAAAAGATCACTATGACCGTTGTTGGTAATCATTGGAGAATTTATAATCTCTTGATCTATTTTTTTATGGTTATGTAATTGAGATAAATCACCCTTTATTACTAGGACCTGATCTTGGTTTAATTCCAGACTACAATAAAATGCATGCATTCCAGCAATGGTTTCCATCGGTTGTATTTGCATAGTTTGTTTTAATACCTCCTGACTTGCCTGATCTATTTGCATACCACCGTCTTGCCATAGTGGCCAGTTGATAGATAAGGTGTGTCCCTGCCGTTGGTCTTTTTGAACCAACTGATTTCGGTACACAGCAAATTGATCCATAAATCCATTAGCCGCTGCATAATCTGCCTGACCTACATTGCCTATTTGCGATGCCACAGAAGAAAACAACACCAAAAAGTCTAAGTCAATATCCTTACTAGCCTGATCCAGGTTGAAAGTACCTGTTACTTTTGGAATGAGTACACTACCAAATTCATCTCTTGTCTTTTTAACAATGAAATTATCAGAGGTCATACCAGCACAATGAAGAATACCATTTAATTGTTTATACTCTTTGGAGATAGTAATTATAAGTTGGTTTACCTGTTCTAAATTACTTAAGTCCAATTGTCGATATTCAACTGTATTGTTACGTATCGGCAATGCTTCAAGAATTGCTTTTCTCTCTGTAGTCAATGTAGAACGACCAGTTACAATAACTCTGGAATGAGTGGTTTGTTTTAGGATTTCTTTGATAAATAAAATACCTAAACCTCCCATACCTCCGGTAATAAGATATACGCCACGGTCTTTGAATGCTATTTTAGGACTTACATCACTCGCCTGTATTTCTTCCCTTTTCAAAACATAACGGATATTCTGATCATATTTAACCTGATGATCCTCAAAACTCGATACATTTTCTTGAAGCTGTAAAGAAAGTTCTTTTGCCTCTATATCAAGCTGAGTACGTATGATTTGCCCTTTCAGTACTGGGTTCTCAAGAGTAGCCGTTTGTAACAAGCCCGAAAGCCCCATAAAAACAACCTGTTCTACGTCATTACCTATGACTATCTGAATCAATATGTTGCCTTGAGGTTTATTAGAAAGTATCTGTTGGAGGTAGTCAAAACACGACATAGCATGACGTTCATATCGGTCGGCAATACTTTGATCTTCTCCTGAGGATAAACGTACAAAATGACAATCTGGTAGTAGCTCTTTTATTTCATTTTCCTTTAACTGAGGTATTTCGCAAAAAATGATATGATGCTCAGTATATTTTATTTCGCCTTCAGATACTGACATATCTTTTCTCCAAACCGAAGTAGAGAGCATTGTTCCTATAACTTTACCTTGTTCTTGTAACTTTATAGTTTTAATTTTTTCTAATGCTTCAGTTTGCGTAAGTTTTCCTTTGGAAATATCTTGGAATATTTTTTTTAGGTTTTCCTTCATCTTTTCTTTCAAATTTTTCTCGAAAATTCAGTGTTAAACTAATTCCACAGCTTCTTCATCAGAAAGCTCTTTATTTAATACGCTTTGGATAAGGCTTTGATAATAGGCATCATTAAAAGTTGATGTCCCATTAATAGTTCTGCTCAATAAATCACCAGTTGTTGTATTCATTGGCTCTTTCTCGTTTTTCATAACACGAAAAGCCATTTCTTTAATTTGCACACATATATTTCCTTCCTGATCGCATAGATCAAGGTCTACTTTAATAAGTTTATCTCCAGGTTTACTACCCTTAGCATACCGTGCCCAGACCACCATTTCTGGCACACAAGCAGAGATTATACGTAAAGACCCTAGTGCAAAAGGGAGTAATGGTTGCTCTGGAATTTGATCCAGATTCTGAAATAAGCCAATAGTGGCCTGCAGAGCACTATCCATTAAACTAGGATGTAACAGATAATTATTTTGTTCATTTTTAGCTGTTTCTGGCAAGGTTAAGTTGGCCAGTACTTGTCTTTCCCCTTGGTAGATTACTTGTATCCCCTGATGTGCGAGTCCGTATTGAAGTCCCATTTGGGCAAAAGCGTTATAAATATTGTTTTGTGCTAACTTTCCAACTGTCATTTGATCTCTAAGTTGATCAATATCTATTTTTTCTAGAATCGTTTGATTACTAAAAATCGCTTTCCCTTGAAAATGTATGATGTCTTCTTCTTTATTATGACTATAGATTTCGTAATCTATTTGCGGGTACTGTTCAGAATTCGAATCATCTAAAAACAGGATGATATTTATTTGTTTCTTCTCATCTATTATAGCAAAAGGTTGAATCCAAATGATGTTGTTCAACTCTAAAATGGCAGATTTTATAGGTGAAGGCATAGATTTTTCGATAGCAGTGCGGGCCATTTCGAGATATGCCACTCCTGGAAGGACTTTCTGGTTAAAAACCTGATGGTCTTTTAGAAAAAATTCTTCTCCGCTAAATGTTGCACTATAACTCTGCTTACTAAAGTCTGAAGTGTTTGCATGTAATAATGGATGTAAAATGGATGATGTTGTGATCCCATTTGCATAACTATTCTTTTCTTCAACACTATCAACCCAGTACCGTTCTCTGGCAAATGGATACAATGGTAAGTTGATACGATTAGGTTTATGGTCTCCGTAAAGTTTGTTCCAATCCAACTCCAGACCTTTAACCCATAAATCCAGTAATTTCGATAATTTCCTTTGATTTATGTAGTTATCTACAATGGTTTCTTTCATATCATCATCATTGCTGATGATACGAAGACCTTCTCTATTTCGTTTTACCTGCCCTCGATATACACCATCGATATTCTCTTTACCCTGGACGTAATCCTGAAGTTTTTCTATCAGTTGATTCACCTCACTTATCATAAGTCCAAGACGTTCTTCCATAGCTTCCCTGCCTACCTGAAGGGTATATGACATCTCTAACAAACTCAGAGAGCCTTTCTTTTCTTTAACAAAACTTAACAGATCAGATGCCTTTTGTAATAGCTGTTCTTCTGATCGGGCTGATAACGGGATCATAAGTGCTTCATCTTGTCTAACAACCTGAACCGGTTTTTGATCTGCTATCCTAGGCTCAGGAACATATTCTTCTAATACCAAATGTGCATTAGTACCACTAAATCCAAAAGAACTGATCGCCGCTTGCCGTTGCTGACCTTCTTCAACCTTCCAGTCTCTAAGTTTAGTGTTTACATAAAACGGACTATCATCCAGATTGATATGTTCGTTTAACTGTTCAAAATTTATAGTGGGTGGTAACTGCTGATGTTTTAAGGATTGTAGTACCTTAATAACCCCTGCTACTCCGGCTGCGGTTAAACAGTGTCCTATGTTACTCTTTATTGAACCCAAGGCACAATATTCTTTTTCCTGGGTATATTTTTTAAAGGTCTTACGTAATCCTTCTATTTCGATAGGGTCTCCCAACTTCGTACCAGTACCATGAGTCTCTATCAACTGGATATTATTTGGGTCTATTTGGAACTGATCATATACCTGTTGTTCTAACAAGGTTTGTGATTCTGTGTTAGGAGCTGTAATACCATTGGTCTTTCCATCCTGGTTAACGCCCCAACCTCTGATCACTCCGAGGATATTATCTCCATCTTTTTCGGCATCCTCTATTCTTTTGAGCATAACCGTTCCAACTCCTTCGCCAGGTACAAAACCATTGGCCTGCTGATCAAAAGTATGGCATTTACCATCTGGAGAAAGCATACCGGATTGCGCTGCTTTAATATGCATATCCGGACCAGCCATTACGTAAACTCCTCCAGCCAAAGCAGCATCAATACTACCCGATACCAGGGCATCGCATGCATTGGCAATAGCTACTAATGAAGAAGAACAGGCTGTATCCATTGATATACAAGGACCTTGTAAATTTAAAAAGTAAGAAATACGAGCCGCCAGAATTGAAGTAGAACCTCCTGTAAAACCTTGAGCACTTAATTGATCTTCTCTTGATAACATTTGATAATCCCCATAAGCACATCCGACATATACCCCGCATTTACTACCTGAAAATGCATGTGGATTGTAACCTGAATGCTCTATAGTATGCCAACAGGATTGTAAAAACAACCGCTGTTGCGGATCCATACTTTCGGCCTCTACCGGTGAGATATTAAAAAACATAGGATCAAATAAGTCATACCCCTCCAGTGCTCCCATCCATTTGCTATAGGTCTTTCCCGGGACAGCGTCTCCATCTTCATAGTATTTATCAATATCCCAACGTCCCTCAGGTATCTCACTGATGCAATCCTTACCTCCAGCTATATTCTGCCAGAATACATCAACATTTTCTGCTTTGGGAAACTGACCAGACATACCAATAATAGCTATGCCTCCTGAAATACCTTTATCTGTTCTTAATGAAGTATTGCGCAATGAAGTATCTTTTCGCCACGAGCTAAGTTCTTTTCTTACGATCTGTTTTAACTGTCTTCTTTTTTCTTTCTGTAGAAAATCAACAGTCGGACTGCTCACTTCCTCTACTTGAACTCCTAATTCTTGTTGTATATGCCCACTTAATGCAGATAATGTAGCATAGCTATATACAATAGTTGCCTGTAATGAAACACCAAACATTTCATTAATCTTACGGATAAAAGTAACTCCTACAATAGAGTCCAGTCCCAGGTCTACAAACTGGCTGCCCTCATCAATCTCTTCTTCTTCCAGGTGTAACTCCCTGGCTAATAATTGTCTTAAATCTGATAGTATATTTGATCGCCTTTCATTGCTAAGTACCGTGTTAGTTGAAGTAATAGTAGAAACTGATGACTCAATTGATACAACAACTTCTTTTTCTTGTTCCCTAGTTTCTTTCAACACATAAGCACTCAAAGCTGAAAGTGTAGAATAACTATAAACGATAGTAGCTTGTAATGAAATATGATATAGTTCATTGATCTTACGGATAAAGGTAACCCCAACAATAGAATCTAACCCCAGATCTACAAACTGACTATCCTCATCAATTTCTTCTTCTTCCAGGTGTAGCTCTCTAACCAATAATAATTTGAGCTTATTAATAACCATAGGTAGTGTGAACTTACCTTGTGGTGTATTTTTAGCTGAAGATAAAACTGGTTTCTCTTTAATGAATTGTTGATTTTTTGTACTTGATGTCGTTTTAAAGTTATCTTCTATTAGAGCTAGAGTATCTAAACGGCCTACAAAAGTCTCATCATGCATTGTCAGTTCTCGTGCGCATATATCCTCTATATGCCCCTTGACATCATGAGTCATCTGATGCTTAAAGGGAATTAAATTATCACGGGTATTACACGTTAATTCTCTGGCCAATGCAAATGC
>NZ_JACB01000038.1 GCF_000520975.1 Aquimarina megaterium XH134 | reverse complement strand
ATTTAATGCTTGACCCGGATATTCTATTCCTGTTAGCAACGTACCACGAGCAAGATCATAACCTATACGCTTCGGAAAAATCAATGTCGAGCCTGCCCCGGGAGTAAATCCGTAATTCATATAAGGACTTATATAATGACTTTCTCTACTTAATATTGGGAAATCACTAAACATACCCATAGACCATCCTGCTCCAATACCATGGCCCTGCATGGATGCAATCACAGGAATATTGCAATCCAGAGCTAGTTGAAAGATCTTCGTATCTGTAAATTTAGCCTTACCTTCCTGGATTGCCAATAGACTCTCTTTGGTACCACCAGATGCAAAGTAACTGTCATATCCCGTTAAGATCACCACCTTGTATATGGAAGACGCTGCTATATGATCGAAGACCTCTATCATTCCTTCCATAAAGGCATCTGAAAACATATTCTTGGCCTCTCG
>NZ_JACB01000037.1 GCF_000520975.1 Aquimarina megaterium XH134 | reverse complement strand
AAGTTGTTCCTGTAAACACAGGTCAAGCTACGGATATTGTATTACAAAAATATAAAGGAGAATTATCTGATGAACTTTTGGAAATTTTTTTAAATAATGATAGGGAATAGTTCTTTCATAAGTAATGGGGTAATGGGTCAAATTAGTGCTTTTGAAAAAAAGTATATTTTTAAGACTGATTATCAGCATTTATAAAACAAACAAGACCCGATGGCGCGGATTTGCAATCCGTGAAACATCCCAAAACATAAAAACAGTCACTTATAATGTGGCTGTGTTTTTATCGTAAATCATTAGTAATCTCGTTATTGATAAAATTGTTTTAAATCCAGAGGATTTTGTTTTTTAGTTCTATAAGAAATTATACAAATTTGGATCATCAATTAGAAAACCTTGTTTTAAATTGCTTCTCTAGTATTATACGCACAGATTGCAAATCTGCACTATCGGGTTTAAAACAGGCTATCATTATAGAGACAGCCTGTTTTTTTATAATCATATTTTTATTAAACTATTCTTTATTTTTTTAATACCATCCGTTGCTTCATAATGATAACTTTTAGAAGTAGTATTCAAAATTTTTACAGTAATTTTCTTGTCTAGTATATTAGAAGAACCTTTGTTATCTTCTATAACAGTAATAACAAATTCGCAATCAGATAACCATTTTATAGAACTTTTTAAAGTTCTCCCATTTTTTTTGTTAACCTCAATTTGTGTAGAATCAGTGCGAGTAATAATCCAATCATCACTATCTGAATATTTAAAAGTTCCTGTTTTAAATATTAAACAATCTTTAGATTGGGAAGAACAACTTGTCATTCCTAAAGCAAATAGCAATAATAAGTATTTCATATGAATGTTATTGTGTTAGTTTTCGAGTTTGAATTTTATAGATTTCTTTCAAATATAGAATAAAACTAATATAATATTAAGGTATATTGATATCTTAGGATGGAGCTCGCTATGCTTCCCGCTAGCGTCTCAAAGATTGGAGGATAAGAATATATAAATGATAAAAACCTGATAGCGCATTCTATATATTACTTTTGTACTAACGATACCTTTATCAAAAGGTACCAAGTATCGTTAACCAATTATAAAATAATGAGATGACAAAGAAATGCAATCCAGTTGTTTATTTTGAGATTCCCGTTACAGATATTGATAGAGCCATTCAATTTTACAAATCTGTATTTAACTTCACATTTGAAAGAGAAATCATTGATAAAAATGAAATGGCTTTGTTTCCTTTTGAAGAAGAAAACACCGGAATTTCGGGAGCATTAGCAAAGGGAGAAATCTACAAACCAACACATAACGGAGTTGTAATTTACTTCAATACAGAAAACATAGACAAGACCTTAAAAATAGCGATTGAAAGTGGTGGGCAAATGTTGTATCCAAAAACATCAAATGGAGACTTAGGTTTTGTTGCAGAATTTGAAGATAGCGAAGGAAATAGAATTGCCTTACATCAACCAATAAATTGATGTGAGAAAAAAATAACCACTAACATTATTGCCCAATACCCACTTACACAAGTGGGGGTGGGTACTTATATAAGTAGGTATGGTGATGATATACATGCCACAGGGGGTACTTATGGTAGTGGGTATAGTTTGTTATGATCTCGGTTAGGGGTACTTACATCAGAGGGGTGGGGTACTAAAAACAGAGGCAGCACTTGTGTTTAACAGAGGTGCTGCCTCTGTTGAACATAGGATTGACCTGTGTTTGAACAGGGGGAGGGGTACTTCTGCAGTGGGGAGAGGGTACTTCGTAAGTCCCCCCTTCTATCCTTCTCTAGTTTAAATCTTATTCTATAATATGATGGCTTAACCTAGTATTTTATGTTTACTAAGATGGTGCAGAAATGCTTTCTGTGCCGGGTATGAGTAATAGTTCAAAGAATATAGGAATGAAAAATCAAATCCTCCCCCTACTCTAACGCTTTACTGCCTAAAACTGGAAATAAATAAAGGGTTGAAAATCGGCCGCATAGGTTTGGTAACAGACAATTGCTACCGCTATCACGACTACAGCTTTAACAAGCATATTGCTTTTAATAAATGCGTTTTCTATCCAACCTTTGGTACGATACGGTAACCAGTGAGTAATATACCCCAAAAGCATAACAATAAATACAATGCGATACTCCCACAGTACAGCCAGGGCATTCTGCCAATCCATATTAGTGACCACTTGCTGATAAAAGCGATCAATATGATCCATACTGTTTCCTCTAAAATAGATACGGGTAAACGTAATAAACACAAAAGTTAGTGCAATTCTCCATAGCAAGACATACCAGGCCTTAGATTCTTCGTATGGACTTATCTTACGCCAATATTTGTACGCTACAATTCCGATACCATTAAGTCCGCCCCAGATTACAAATTTCCATGAGGCACCGTGCCATAATCCACCGACCAACATGGTAATCATAATATTTACATTTCTATTAAAATGCCAGGCCAATCTGGGTGAGAACAATGTAACAATAAGCATAGCCCCTATTCCCGAAGCTGCCAACAGTGCTATCGAATAATCAGATATCGCAAAAACTCCTAAAAATGTAAAAACCAGTATAAATGTATAAGAAAAAATAGAGCCATTGCGATTACCTCCAATAGGTATATATAAATAATCTTTAAGCCAGCTAGACAGCGAAATATGCCAACGTCTCCAGAAATCACCACAGTGAATCGCTTTATATGGCGAATTAAAATTAACCGGTAGTTTATAGCCCATAAGCAGTGCTAATCCAATAGCAATATCGGTATACCCAGAAAAATCACCATAGATTTGTAGTGAATACCCAAACATCGCCATGATATTAGTAAAACCAGAAAACATCTCGGGGACATCAAATACCCGATCCATAAAATTGGCTGCAATATAATCGGCAAATAACATTTTTTTGATCAAGCCCTTTAGGATCATAAAAGTTGCCTGGCCAAATTCTTTTTTGGTAATCGTAATCTCTTTTCTGATCTGAGGGACAAAATCTGCTGCCCTCACTATCGGACCAGCAACCAACTGCGGAAAAAAACTAACAAAAAACCCAAAATCAATAATCGATGTTAAAGGTTTGATTTGTTTTCTATAAATATCTACACTGTAACTAATCGTCTGAAATGTGTAAAAAGAAATCCCTACAGGAAGAATAATTTTATCTACTGTAAAGTAATCTACCTCGCTCCAGGTATTAGCCCATTGTGCCAGGTAATTAATAACTTCGTAATCGGTCTGAAAAAGGAAATTATACGATTCTGTAAAGAAATAAGCGTATTTAAAATAACAGAGTGTTCCCAGGTTAATAATCACACTTATAGCAACCAATGTTTTTTGAATCAAGACCGATCTACTTTTATAAATAGCTCTACCCAAAAAGAAATCATTAACCGTACTAAATAGTAAAATCCCTATAAAAAGGCCACTGGTTTTATAATAAAAAAGTAGACTTATGGCAAAGAGGTAAGCACTTCGTAAACTTTTTTTACTATATACTATAGCATAAATAAAATATATTACTGCAAAGAAAATCCAGAAGTTCGCCTGTGTAAAGATTAACGGAAAATCTTCTGAAAAAGAAAATATGTCAATAAGTCTATTCATTAATTACTTGATTCAAAATAGAGTTTGGCTCTAATTGCAATTCGCTTTCCCATGAATGCGCCAGTGCCTGTAACAAAAGATCTGCTTTTATACGATATCCCATAACCGTAAAATGAATACGATCTCTAGGCATTAGTTTATTTGCATACCAATCTTTTGAAGAATTAAAACCTCCCATAATTTCATAAAAATCCCAAACTGCCATTTTTTGCTCTTTTGCCACTTCATAGATAATCTTTTGAGCAATTCTGGTTCTCGGGTTCGGAAATTTCTTTTTATAATACGAATCATTAGGTACAGTAAGCAATACAGCACAATCAGGATTGGCCTTTTGTATTAATTTGATTAAATCTGTATAGTATGCTTTATACTCATCCGGATTAAAATCGGGGTGATATGCATCATTAGTACCAATGGATACTATAAATAAATCTGGCTTGTATAGCAATAACTGATCATCAAAAAAGCGGCATCTTTTATAATACGAAAAACTACCTCCATTTACCCCAATAGAAGTATATTGAATCCCATTATTATCGTTCATCAATTCGATACCCATCATCAAAAACTCGGCCTTTTCTTCATCTTTAATTTTGCGAATACAAAACTCAATTTCTTCAACACTTTTATATAATGTATATTCTATAAAATGTGCTTCTTTATTTTCTTTAATTACTGATACCAGCGAATCTTGTTTGAAAGATATCTCATAGTCATCACTCCAATTATCATAAAAAATTCTGATTTTATTAAAATCGTACATCTTTTCATGATAATTATTTCCATTTGCTATTATTTTCACATTCGATATACTGTCTTTAAAAACTGCTGTTACTCCCGATAATCCCCAGGCAACGCTGTCTTTTCGAACCGAACATCGATATCCTTTCCATTCGCCATCATATTTTACTCTATAATTACCAGGGTTATTCGTTTTGGCTATACTAAACGGATAAATAAATCCCCGTTGTCCTTTTGCAGTGGGGCTCATCATCTGAAGATATGATCGTAGGCGATTAGAATAAATATCTGCTTGTATATGAGATCCCCCAATATGAAAAACGTGCAAATTTTCTTTTCCACCTTTTGCAATTGTGTCTAATTTGCGAAAAAGTGTTTTAAATGCCGGTGAATTTTCTGCCATTTTTATGGTATTAGCTTTCCAATTCACAAAAGGATATTTATTCTGTATGGTATCTATAACATAGGTTTGTGCCATCAAAGGCAATGTTAAAAGCCATACATAAAAGAATAATTTGTTACGTGTCATCATGGTTATTAGGTTCTTTGAGGTCAAGGTATAGGGCTGTAAAAAATAGTTCTGAAATTATTTTGGTTCCTTTCCAGGTAAAATGCATATAATCTTTGGCGGTTAATTTTTCGTCTACCCATAATTTCATCGCTCCTTTTCCGCCCATAGCATCATACATACTCCAGTAGGCTACATTATTTTCCAGGCAAGTTTTCATTAATTCAGCATTAAGATACGGTAATAATGGGTAGGTTTCCATTTTACCATTTACCGGAAGACACATATCTGTAGGCCCTATAAATAAAACGCTAGTATTTTTTGCTCGTCTTCTAATCCAATTTATCTGTCTGGCAATTCGCTTAGTATACTTGGTTACATCGGTAGAATCTTTAAGATATGGCATCGTATTACCTCCATATTGCATAATAACAATTTTGGGTCTTAATTGCCTCATCATCTGCCCGTAAACAGCTGCATTAGAATTTGCAAAAACGGTTCCCGAAGCTCCCCGCATCGCTACATTATCGATTTGCACTCTAGACCCTCCATCCAATGTTAATCCATAAAAATCGGCGCTAACTTTACCTTCCAATTCAATTTTAAGATCTGTAGGTGCAGTCGCTGTTCTTATTTTATATTGATGGTATTTGCCATCTGCAATCAAATCATCTTGCTGAATTAAAACTCCATCATTATATACCGATACCTTGATCGGAAAGTTACAATTACCATAATGCAAACCAATATTGGTAAAATACCTGAATTTTGCATATGCTTTCTTAGACTTCCCTATTTTTAAAGAAGCTTTGATGATTGGTAAAGAATCAACCATAGTACTATCCGGCAGCTCTTTTTGATATCCTGTAAAACGAGAAACAGAAAGATAGGCACCATATTTTCGATGTGAAAACTTTTTTTGGGTTGGGTCAAAAAGCGCATAACGTTGCCAATTTTCGCTTGGTTCTATAATAGCACTTATTTGGTTATACACAGGTAACACAGGAAGAAACCCAGGGCCACTACCCCCGTACATCCCCTGAAGTCTGTTACGAAGATATCCTGTAATACGATCTCCTTCGATCTGAGAATCACCATAATGTATAATCCTACATGATCTAGAAGATAGCTTTTCTCTCAACTCATTTGCAAAATCGGGATTACTCTCGGGGTATTTGATCCTAACAATACGAGTTGTATCAATTTTTGAGAAGTCAGGAAGCTTTTTGATTTCCTCTGTTAAGCCAATATCTTTTTTACTTTCATCGGTTTCGATATCCAGAGGAGTTACAATCTGAGTAACCTCTAGAATATCTTGCCTTGTAAGTGATGAATCTTTTTCTAATCCCAAAAATGTAGTGTGTGTAGGGTATTTAACCGAAATCCCTTCATACGAGAATCCATCATCCTGTGTTTGAGCTTTTTGAACTCCTCCTTTTTGACTTAAAAACATGAGCCCAAATAATGCTCCTAATACGAATAGGATAAATAATGATATTTGAATAGGCCTGACTCTCAATGTTTCCCGGGGATATTTCTACTTTTTAGTAAAAATAGAAAGATTTTAGAAACTACCAAGGTGATAGATATATAAAGATGAATCTAATTGTATACATTTATGACAATAAAACGTTAAGAAAACTAAATATCTTATAACTTTTTATAATTACCTCAGCATGAAGAGCAGACATCTTGTTTACATCATACTACTTTTTTCAAGCCAATTTATCTGTGCACAGTATGAAATTTCTGGTCAACTATCAAATTATAATGAGCTTTGGCATGATAAAATTTATATCGCGTATATAGAACCAGGCGAAAACCACAATATCGCATCTTCCCGTCAAATTATTAATTCTACAACACTGGATATAGATGGGAATTTTCTTTTTAAAGGGAATAATTTACCGCCTGGAAATAGCATGATAAGAATTTACCTTGTAAAAAACGAAAAAATCGAGGTCATGTTATCCCATAAGCCCAGAAATCATATTTTACTTGTTCTGAACGACAAATCTAAAATACATATAAAATCTTCAGATTTTAGTACTAACCCTCTTGATTATATAATCACAGGGGATTTTGAAAAACAAAATAATAAAATAAAAGAGCTAGAATTATCGCTCTACAATATAAACAACCAAGATTCTAGTCCTTATCTAACATCTAAAAAAGGGCAAACGTTAATTGCAAAAAAAAAGAACCACATTATTAAAGAATTCTGTAAATCAAACAACTACCCACTTGTAAACATAATTGCAGTTCAAAAATTAAATATTGAAAAAGAGTATGCAAATGATGTTGATTTTTACAAAGAGCTTCTTTATATGTTAAAGAAAAGTGATAAAGAAGCATTACCCTATGTTGAGGCATTTAGTAAAAAAATAGATGTAATTGAATATAAGACTAATAAATACAACTTTTCCTTATTTAAAGATATTGCGATTATTCTCCTTTTCTTATTCGTAATTATCTTAATTATCTACATTTTTAGTCTGAAAAAGAAAATTGCCTCAATATCACCGACTAATATTCAATCCAAAAAATATGAGTTTGCAGATTATGACCAATTAATTAAATCCCTTACCAGACGCGAAAAAGAAATACTAGAACTTATCATCCAAGATTATCAAAATAAGGAAATTGCCATCCAACTTCATTTAGAAGTTTCTACTATTAAATCCCACCTATCAAAGATGTACACCAAACTTAATGTTAAAAACAGAAATGAACTTAAAACAATATTACCATCTTAATTATCAAAGATAACTAGTCCTTTTTTCATACTGGTATTAGTTCTTTTTTAGTCTTATTTAAATATTTGGGCTCTAGGTGAAGCTATACTTTTGTTTCAACTTCAAAAAATAAGATTAATGAAAAAAATCACAATTCTTTTTAGCTTCATAATGGCAATAAGCCTAAGTTGTACTAATGATAACGTTAAAACTTTGCCACAGGTCACTAACAAAACTTCCTTAAGAAAGGCTATCGAAATCCCGCTAAAAGATATTTATAATAAGCCTAATCCTGAAATACCTACAATTGCATCTCTTAAAGGAGATGTTATAATTTTAGATTTTTGGGCTACCTGGTGTAGCCCATGTATTGCCGAATTTCCTAAGAATAATATATTATATAATAAATACAAGGATAAAGGAGTAAACATTATTGCCATTACAAATGACCCTAAAGAAAAGTTAGAGAATTTTCTAAAAAATGTTGATCTTGATTTTTGGATTGCCAGAATAGAAGGCAAACAAACCCTTAAGGATTATGAGATTCAATCTTTCCCAAGTATTGTAATTATCAACAAAAAAGGTGAAATCGTTCATAGAGGTAGACGTATTACCGAAGAATTAATAGAAGAGGTTTTAACAACAGATACCATTGCTCTTAAAAAACCAACAGAATCAAAAATGAGCAATGACTCTAAATCGTTGGGAATGTCATTTGATGGTGGGTTTTATCCAGGTGAAGACCCTGCTTATATTGATTTAATGATAAATACAAACAGTAATACATCTGAAGCATCCCGCAAATTAATTGACAAAGCAAATATTAGAAGTTTTGTAATACGCAAATCACCATATCAAAAAAGTAATATTGCTGGCTATAGCTCAAGGAATAGTGCTGTTGGGATTACAATTGTAGGTAACGAGTTAATTAATATTTTTAAAATAATTAATAATATTCCTTCAGAAATTCGAATACAAAATAAATCCAAAGACACTTTTGCTTATGACATCATATATTCTAAAAACGAAAAAGGAAATGATATAAGAAAAGCATTTAAAGAAATACACGAAGAGTTATTGAGTTATTTAGATATCAAATTTAAAAAGGTTAAGGATGAACATTTAGTGAACAAATTAACGGTTACTCTTCCTAATCAATATATTATTACAAAAGGTGAATTAGAAGAAGGAACCTCAACACTTTATACTCCTATTAAACGTCTTATACCACTTCTCGAAAACACATCTAAAGAGTTTTTTACTTCTGATATGGACTTAAAAGATAAATTAGTCTACACCTACGGCATGAAATTAAACGAAATCAAAAAAGCTACCGACCCCATACACGAAATTAGATTGCTTCTTCAAGAAAAAGGAATTACAATAACAAAGGAAAAAGAGCGTATTGAGACTTTTGAGATTACCGATTCACAATAATCGTTTTTTCTTCAAAACGTAAATTCGATGTAAGAAAATTTACGTTCAAAAGAAAGTTTTAAGAGAGTGATCAAAAAGCAACTCATAGTATCGTAGTACATTATACTTTATATTCTCACAGGTTTTGAAAACTTCAAAATCATTGTGATACAAGAGTCAAAAAAGTTGTTACTTGTTTATTTTAAGTCATATTGACTATGATAGTTTTACAAGTTCAGACTAGGGTTACGAGTAAAAAACCTACCAGTAATGATATTACATAAAATAATCATCAAAAACATCGTATAAATACTACAAAAAAAGCCGACTTATAAAGTCAGCTTTTTTCATTACCAATTATGTTTATGATAAGTTCTATAAAACTAATTAATTCGGAAATTGAGTTCTTATTGTTCTTCTGTCGGCTCCAGTTATTCCTCCCCAAGCAGCAACAACCGGGTCAGTAAAACGGGCAGGCATAAAACTCACCGCATCATGATGTTGAAAACCAAATGTGTGACCAATTTCATGAAGCATAATATAATACCTTGAAGCTCTGGTTAATGCTGCATTCCCGGGGTTAACATAGGTTTCATTTAAATGAATGTCATTACCAACTCGTCCGTCAGCCTCTGGAAACTGTGCAATCGCTGCTGAAGTATCCCAACCTGGATCTGGTGCTTCTCTAATCACTAAATCGGCAGTTGCTCTATTAAAAACACGTGTCATTGTAATAGCATTAGTAGTACCAGACCAAGCTCTTGCAGCTCTCCTTGTTGCAGAAGCCCAATCAGCAGAAACACTTGGAGCTATATAATACCTCACATTTCCTGCTCTCGCCAGAGAAGCAAATCTTGTAAAGCGATCTGCTTTAGCGCTATGTCTGCAGACACTAGAGTTTTCCTGTTGTTCTATTTCAATTAATTCTTCTTCAACGGCTTCTATATCATCTTTTTGACATCCCGTAATGGTTATCGCCATTAATATAACAACCGATAACATTTTTATGCTAAATCTAAATATTGATTTCATTGGATTACGATTAAAAATTATACAATTAAATAATCGGATGTGCACTCCGGACTAATTGTGTTAAAAGTAAAAACATAAATGCTAAAAAAATGTGATGCATGGGACATTGGGACAACGATCACAATTGTGGTTTGCAAAAAACCATGAAATAAGAAATTGATTATCAATTTCTTAACAAAATCAACTACTCCTATACCATAAAAATTTGGATGAAAAACTATTTCTTTTTTTTATATAACTAAATAACAATGAACACTAAACCTATTTACCTGATCATAAAACCTCTAATCCCCTCTTAATTACTTCAATACAATCACCAAATCATCTGCATTTACCATAGTACCAGATTTAAGAACAATTTTCTTAATCACGGCATCTTCATTGGCTGTGATGGTGGTTTCCATTTTCATGGCTTCGATGATAAATAGTGGATCATTTTTCTTTACGTCCTGACCAATTTTGACCAATACAGAAGATAATGATCCTTGTAAAGGGGCACCTATCTGTTTAGCATCGACCTTATCAATTTTGGCATGTATTACCTTATCTACCTTAATCGAATGATCTTGTATCTCTACATTTCTGGTTTGACCATTTACTTTAAAAAATACAGTTACTTTACCATCATCATTAGGTTTTCCTACCGATATTAATTCTACTAACAGTATTTTTCCCCTATCAAGTTTTATAATAATTTCTTCTCCGGGTGTCATTCCATAAAAAAAGTTTTTGGTTGGGATGGTCATCACATTACCATATTTTAAGTGATGATTGTAGGCTCCTGTAAAAACTTTTGGGTATAATTTATAAGAAAGGAAATCTGTAATATCCAGTTCTCTTCCCATACCTTTTTTGAATATTTTGACAAACTCTGTAAATTCGGTTTCAAAATCAACAGGTTCCAGATGTGCATTGGGTCTGTTTGTAAACGGTTTTTGATCTTTTAGAATTGATTTCTGAAGGTCTTTTGGGAATTCGCCAACGGGCTGCCCTAATTCTCCTTTAAACAAACTAACCACCGATTGTGGATATGAAATAGTATCTCCCCGTTCTTTTACATCTTCTATCGTTAGGTTATTACTCACCAGATATTGCGCCATATCCCCCACTACTTTAGAGCTTGGTGTTACCTTCACAATATCTCCAAAAAGCTCATTTACCTCTCCGTACATTTTAGTAATTTCATGAAAGCGATCTGCTAATCCTAATCCCTGTGCTTGTGGTTTTAAGTTAGAGTATTGTCCTCCTGGGATTTCGTGTTGATATACTTCTCCTGTTCCTGCTTTTAGTCCAGACTCGAAAACATAATAATATTCTCGTACAGCCTCCCAGTAATTAGAATACTCATTTAATTTAGAGATATCCATAACATTCTCACGCTCATGAAATCTCATCATTTCTGTTATTGCATTAAAATTAGGTTGTGCTGTTAGCCCTGATAATCCTCCTAAAGCAACATCTACAACATCTACACCTGCTTCAATTGCTTTAAGATAAGTTGCCGATTGTACCGAAGAAGTATCATGAGTATGCAGATGTATAGGGATATTAATTTCGGATTTTAATGCCGAAACCAATTCATAAGCGGCATATGGTTTTAGCAATCCTGCCATATCTTTGATTCCCAGAATATGTGCTCCTGCATTTTCGATATCTTTGGCCAGTCGAATATAATAATCGAGAGTATACTTCGTTCGATTTGGGTCTAAAATATCTCCTGTATAACATAAGGAACCTTCGGCAAGGCCCTGTGTTCTGGTACGCACATGTTCGATACAGGGTGCTATGGATTTCATCCAGTTTAAGGAATCAAAAATTCGAAATACATCTACTCCATTCTCCCAGGATTGTTCTACAAATTTCCCTATCAAATTATCGGGGTATGCTGTATATCCCACTCCATTAGAGCCACGAATCAACATTTGAAGCAATAGATTGGGCATTGCTTCTCGTAGCGAACGAAGTCTTTCCCACGGATTTTCTTTAAGGAAACGAAGGCAGACATCAAAAGTAGCTCCTCCCCAAACTTCCATACTAAAGATTTCGGGATGATTTTTAGCAAATCCTTCTGCCACTTTAATCATATCATAGGTACGCATTCTGGTTGCCAATAAACTTTGATGCGCATCACGCATTGTAGTATCTGTAAAATGAATTTTCTTTTCATTCTTGAGCCATGCTGCAAACTTCTCTGGTCCTAATTCGGTAAGTAAATCTTTGGTTCCTTTTATATATCCCGAGGTTTCATCAAATTTTGGAACCGTAGGTACTACAAAAGTTTTGGTATGGTCAATCTTTTTAACATCGGGATTACCATTTACGATAATATCTCCTAAGAAATTAGCTAATTTGGTTGCTCGATTACGAGGTTCTTTAATCGTGAATAATGATTTAGTATTCTGAATAAAATTAACGGTTACCTCTCCTTTTCTGAAGGTTTCGTGTCTTAGGATATTTGCTAAAAACGGCATATTGGTTTTTACACCACGTATTCTAAACTCAGACAGCGCTCTTAACATTTTTCTACATGCGCCATCAAGAGTTCTACTATTTGCCGAAATTTTAACCAACATCGAGTCAAAGAATGGTGAAATAGTTACTCCCTGATACACACTACCAGCATCTAACCGAATCCCAAATCCAGAAGCACTACGATAAGTTGTAATAGTCCCATAATCGGGTTTAAAATCATTCTCGGGATCTTCTGTTGTAATCCTACATTGTAGTGCAAATCCTGTTGTTTTTATGCTCTCCTGACTTTCAATTTTAATCTGCTTATCAGATAATTTATATCCTCCTGCAATAAATACCTGAGCTTTGATCAGGTCTATTCCTGTTACAATTTCTGTCACCGTGTGTTCTACCTGTACACGAGGATTTACTTCAATAAAATAAATACTTTGATCTTCATCAACCAAAAATTCTACAGTACCGATATTATTATAATCTACTGCTTTACATATTGCAAGAGCATACCTATACAAATCCTGTTTTATAGATTCGGATACTCCAAAAGAAGGAGCATATTCGATTACTTTTTGATAGCGTCGTTGTACCGAACAATCACGTTCAAAAAGATGTACCATATTACCATGATGATCTGCCACGATTTGTATTTCGATATGTTTTGGGTTCTCTACAAACTTCTCTAGAAATACGGTATCATCTCCAAAAGCATTTAAGGCTTCTCTTCGTGATTCTGGGTATGCTTTTTCGAGCTCTTCATCATTTCGAATCACTCGCATCCCTCGGCCACCACCTCCAGAAGCAGCTTTAAGCATTACCGGATACCCAATACGTTTAGCTTCTTTTAATGCTATTTTTACATCTGTAAGATCCTCTTTGTTACTTTCTATGATAGGAATATCATTCTCGATCGCCACTTTTTTAGCGGTAATCTTATCCCCCAGAGAACGTAAAACCGATACTTTGGGTCCGATGAATATAATATCATTTTCTAAACATTGTTGTGCAAATTCTGCATTCTCAGAAAGAAATCCATACCCAGGATGAATTGCATCTACATTATTGCTTTTGGCAACCTTTATAATAGCCTCTACATTTAAATAGGGCTTTAATGGTTCATTATTTTCACCAATCTGATATGCCTCATCTGCCTTATACCTGTGTAAAGAATATCGATCTTCGTAGGTATACACTCCTACTGTTTCTAATCCAATTTCTGTACAAGCTCTAAAAATACGGATTGCAATTTCCCCTCGATTAGCTACTAAAACTTTTTTGATTTGCATGATATAAATTATGAGTTAAAACCATTTTTAGCGAACATTCGCTACGAAGATATTCATAACAAAAATGCTGTGCAACAGTAATGTTAAAATTGATATAAATAAAACCAATCTGTGATATGCTTAACAATCTTCTGTCTCCAATTCAGCATCTTATATAACATCTTATAACATAACCTTAACACAAATTAACTACACTCTTTATAAGATTCTGTAAGTTATAATCGTTTACTGATCATACGTCCCAAAACAATTTTTCAATTTATTAATTAAAGCCTTTAACAATGAAAAAAAGAGTTTTTGCCTATGCAGGCCTGTTATTCATAACCTGTAGCTTCTTACTTAGCTGTAGTAATGACGACGACGAGACACAAATACCAACTACTGCGGTTACGACTTCTAAACAATACAAAGACATCACAGCTGCTAATGATGAAATCAACTCTGTGGTAGAAAATGTTTTCAACACCGAAACTAATATTGGTAATAAATCTTTTTCTAATATAAAAACACCTGAGTGTGCAACAATTACTTCTGAAGTAACAGATGAAAAGAAAACTGTTACTATCGATTTTGGGGATAATTGTGAATTACCTAATGGTGAAGTAATTTCTGGTAGTATTCAGATGAGTTTTAGTCTTCAACTCGATGCAGAGAGTAAAATAGAAATTAGTTATACCCTGGATAAGATCGTCTATAAAGATATTACTGTGAGCGGGACTGCAACTACTATATTTTCTTTTAACAGTGATACTGGAAACACCAAATTTACTACAAATTCTGATTTTACATTTGCATGGAAAGATGGGCTTTCTGCAACTAGTAAAACAAATTTTGAGACAGAGTCTTTCCCAGGAAACAGTAATCCGGATACACCACCTAATCTAATTTTTTATAGCTTAACTACAGGTAGTAGCATCACTCAGTTTAGTAACGGTGATCGATTTGCTGTAGAGATTACAACTCCTTTACGCGACGAAAGTTCATGCCAATATACTGTGAGTGGTGTGATGGTAACTACAGAAAATAGTGCGGTTATTACGTTGAATTATGGTGATGGAGAATGTGACAATATTGCTATCCAGACTGATGCAGATGGCAATGAAACTACTATAGAATTATAGTAAGACCCCACAAAAAGAATTAAAACGTTTTAGAAATTTTCTAAAACGTTTTTTTGTTATATCACGAAAAGGATCTAAAAAAAACTTTAACATAGGATTAGTACCTCTCATTACTTGTATTGGTTAAGTTTGCCGCCCAATACCCCTCAGTAAATTTATATATAAACCTTTTATTTTTTAATTATTTTCTTATGAAAAACAGAATTATTGCTTTCGCAAGTATTTTGGTAGCTACTGCTTTTTTGTTTAGTTGTAGCAGTGACGATGACAACGCAAATGAAACAAATCTGGTTACCACCTCGGCCAAATATAAAGATGTGAGGTCTGCGAATCGAGAAATTAACGCTGCAGTACAAGGCACCATGAATGATCCGTCTAATGCTAGTCGTAGTCTAAAGAATAGTTCTAATGATTGTGTCACCCTTACCTCTGAGTTAACAGAAACCGGAGGAACTGCTACTATCACTTTTGGTGAAAATTGTACGTCTCCTGATGGAAAAGCTATTTCGGGTACAATTTTATTAAGCTATAAAATGAAAGAAGCTTCTGGGGAATTAGCATTTGATATAACATACACCTTAGAGAACTTTTCTTTTAATGGTATAACGGTAAGTGGAAGCTCTATTGCCACATACAATATACTAGACAAAAAATTTGTTACCGATTCTGATTATAAGTTTATCTGGGATGATGGGCTTTCTGTGGTAAGTAAGAATACGACTTCGGTTGAAATCCTAATTAATGAAGAATCTGCCGAATCATATACTCTTATTAATATGGACACTAAAGCTGAGTTTAGTAGTGGAGAATTATATACTTCTAAAACTACCACTCCTATGAGAGTAGAAAATGACTGTAAATATGTTGTAAGTGGTATTCTTGTAACGAGTGAAAATGCATCAACCATTACCTTAAATTACGGTGATGGAACCTGCGACAATGTAGCAACACAAACTGATTCTGAAGGAAATGTTACGACTATAGACTTGGATGTAGAAGAAAACTTCACGCTTTAATAATTACCATCATAATTGATAAGGAAAACCGTTTCAGAGAAATTTCTCTGAAACGGTTTTTTGATTACTTCTGTATTTTATTATAATACGCTTTTTCTGTTACTTCGGACCATTTGGAGATCTTTTTTTGAAAACTAGAATAGCTCTCATATACTTCTTTAGAAAGCGGATCATCTCCTATCATTTCCTGGATGGCTTCATCGGTAAATCCTCGCAAAGCATCCAAAGTTTCTTTAGAAAATTCACGAATCTCAACACCTTCTTCATGTACTAACTTATCGAGATAAATACCGTTTTGTCTATCAAACTCTGCCAAAACCCATACTTGTGCCCGTTTAGAAGCCGCTTCTAAAACGGCTTGTAGATGTGGTGGCAAACCATCGTATAGGTTCTTATTAATAAAAAACTCAAGTTGCGAACCAGTCTCATGCCATCCTGGCGTATAATAATATTTTGCAATTTTATGAAATCCCATTTTATAATCGTGATACGGGCCAATCCATTCGGTAGCATCGATAACTCCCCTTTCTAAGCTTGTATACACCTCGCTACCTGCAACCAAAACTGCTGCTCCACCAGCTTTTTCTAGTACTTTTCCTCCAATTCCTGGTAAGCGCATTTTTAATCCTTTAAAATCTTCTACAGAATTGATTTCCCGGTTAAACCATCCTCCCATCTGTACTCCCGTATTTCCTCCCATAAATGGTACAAGGTTAAATTTGGCGTATGTCTTTTTCCATAATTCATACCCTCCTCCTGTTTCTAGCCAGGAGGTAATCTGTTGGCTATTCATCCCAAATGGTACGGCTGCAAAAAACTGTGCTGCGGGGGTCTTTCCTGCCCAATAATACGCTGCTCCACACCCCATTTCAATAGTTCCTTGGGATACTACATCAAAAGCTTCTAGCGGAGGTACTAATTCTCCTCCACCATATACTTTTATTTTTATCTGCCCATTAGACAATTCGTCTACCCATTCTGAGTATTTCTCTGCAACTTCGCCTACTACAGGAAAATTTGGTGGCCAGGTAGTCGTCATTTTCCAATAAAACACTTTGTCTGGCTTAGTCACATCATACGAAGTAGTACGCATACTTGCCGGTGGATCTCCCAAACAAGAAAGAAATAACACTACAGTGGCTACTAAGGTCAAATACCTTAACATTTTATGTTTTTGAATGATAACAAATTTCATAAGACTTAGTACTATATTATTAAACATCTTTAGAAATAGAAAAAGGATATTCTTTTATCGTTTCTAAAGGATCTATGTTAGTATTCTATTTTGATATAAAAATAATTTCAGGAAAAAATACAACTACACCAACAATAATTAATTGAATGATGATAAATGGTATAATTCCTTTATAAATCTGACTGGTTTTTACATGATCCGGTGCCACACCTTTAAGATAAAATAAAGCAAAGCCAAATGGTGGTGTTAAAAACGACGTTTGCAGATTTAGTGCTATTAAAATCCCGACCCACAACATATCCATACCAAAAGCATTAAAAATAGGAGTTACTACTGGCACTATAATAAAAACGATTTCAATAAAATCAATAAAAAAGCCTGCAATAAAAATCACTACCATCACTAATAGCAAAAACATAAGAGGTGTTAAATTAGATGACATAATCAATTCTTGCAGATATGCATCCCCTCCTAACGTTCTGAACACTAAGGTAAATGTCGTTGCTCCTAAAAGAATAAAAAACACCATCGATGTTAGTTTTGTAGTTTCCTGAGCTACTTCTTTTAGAATTTTAAACGAAAACTTTTTTTGAATTACAGTTAATAGGGTTGCACCAATAGCTCCGATAGCAGAAGCTTCTGTTGGAGAAGCTATTCCTGTAAAAATAGACCCCAATACTAATACTATTAAGAGTATTGGCAAGAAGAGTACTTTTAGAATTTTTGAAGTAAAATTAGCCCCTTTAAATGCTGCAATCTCTTCTGCAGGAATACTGGGTGCATCTTCTTTATGAATAAAAGACTTTATTAAAATATAGACAATATATAATCCTACCAATATCAAACCTGGTAGTAGTGCTGCAGAAAATAATGCTCCTACATCTACAGAGGCCGATCCTCGTGACGAACTATTGATTGTGTCTGCTAATAACACCAATACAATCGATGGTGGAATGATTTGTCCTAATGTTCCCGACGATGCTATCACTCCGGTTGCAAGTTCTGTTTTGTATCCTCGCTTAAGCATTGTAGGCAGGCTTATTAATCCCATTGTTACAACTGTTGCTCCCACAATCCCGGTAGATGCGGCAAGTAAAGCGCCAACAATCACTACAGAAATTGCCAAACCACCACGTACACGTCCAAACATCATTGCCATAGTTTCTAACAAACTCTCTGCCAGGCCCGATTTTTCTAGCATAATTCCCATAAAAATAAACAGAGGAACTGCCATTAATACATAGTTATTAACTACGCCCATTATTCTTGCAGGAAGCAAATAAAATGTAGACATCTGGAACACTTCTGGAGCAAAAATAGATACCCCAAAAGCAAAGGCTACCGAAATCCCTCCTAATGTAAAAGCAACCGGATATCCTCTTAGAATCAGAATGAAGATAATTACAAATAGTAGTATTGCCAGGTATTCCATTTCTAATTCTTATTAAAAATAATTTGAATTGATTTCAACATATGGGATATTCCTTGAAGTAACAGAAAAACAAACCCCAGAGTAATACAAAATTTAAGTATGTATAGGGCAGGTAAGCCTCCTGGTTGAGGAGAACCTTCTCCTATCATAAAAGAAGACAACCCATAATACCAAGAAGAAACAATAACTACGTAGCACCAGGGAATAAGCAAAAGAGCTCCTCCTAAAAGATCTACCCAGGCTTTTCCTTTTCTAGAAAGTTTGGTATAAAAAACATCTACCCGTACATGTTTCTCGTATTTAAAGGTATATCCAGACGCTAAAAGAAATATCATCCCGAAGAGATAAATCTCTATTTCGATCATCCAGACATATGTAAACTTGAAGATATAGCGAATAATTACATCAAGACCAATGACTATCGCCAGTAACGCTGCTACCCAACTAACCAGTACTCCTATTTTCTCACCAACTCTGTCGAGAAAATTGATAATTTTTTGCATCTAATGATTTGTGTTACTAATATCTGGGTTGAAGATACTAAAATTAGATGCATTTGAAAACGGAAGTTAGTAATTGAACTCATCCTGAATAATGCTTTTGCCTACAAAATCCACATTTTGCACTCTAATTTTGTTATTTTTTTCAACGTAGCTAAGGCTATGCTGAAAAAAATAACTTCATTATGGCACAAAAGCCAAACTTTTCGGCTTAAAACCACTACTCAGGATGAGTTCATTGTTAAATAACGTATCGAAGATTTTCGATACTAACATATGTATTAAAATTACCTTAAAGTTATCGTACAAAAACCAATTCATTAGGCTTAGTTGTATATTCTTCACTAAACCCATACCCTTCGTAATTAAACCCTTTTAAATCTTCAATAGTTTCTGCACCAGTATCTATAATATAACGAACCATCATTCCTCTGGCTTTTTTGGCAAAGAAGCTTATCATTTTAAGTTTGTCTCCTTTCCAATCTTTAAATTGTGGAGTAATCACAGGTACTTTTAATGCTTTTTTATCGATTACACTAAAATATTCATTACTTGCCAGGTTAATAAATAATTCATCATCCTGTAATTCATCATTAAAATACTGGGTAATTGTTTTTTTCCAAAACTCGTATAAATTATTTTTTCGCCCTACTTTTAACTTAGTCCCCATCTCAAGACGGTAGGGTTGCATTAGGTCTAAAGGTTTTAGAACTCCGTACAATCCAGAAAGTATTCTTAATTGATCTTGTAATGTATCTAATTTTTTTTCGGGAATAGTATACGCATCTAATCCGATATATACATCTCCGTTAAACGAATATACCGCAGGTCTTGCATTTTCTTTTGTAAACGGAAGGTGAAACTCCTGATTACGTTGCCAATTAAGTTGTGCCAACTTATCACTTATACTCATTAGCTCAGACAATTTTTTGGGTGTTTTTTTCTTTAATACACCATTTAACTTTTCTATTTCTGTAAGAAAAGTCGGAGTCGTATGCTGCTTAGTTGGTAATGTAGTTTCAAAATCTAATGATTTAGCGGGAGATATTACAATTTTCATGTAGGTGACTTTTTTGTTCTTCAAAAATACAATTGTCTATGGACAATTAAAATCTATACCTGTATTTATTCTCTATTTAGGTATTTGCAAAAGTTATTTTGATTTCAGAATATATTCTTCTATCTGTTTAATGAACGTTTCTTCATCTTTAAATGCAATCAGATTGCTATCGGGATCGTAAAATTTTGCTACTTTTCCCCAATGGTGTTCCTGATAATCAACGACTACTCCTTTTCTCTTTAAATGGTTTGCTACTCTTTGCACATTATCTACATTCATCCGTATGCAGCTAAATGTCTTTGCATTCATTTCAGTCATTTTCAGGTAATCTTCTCTGTCTTCTTTTTCAACCATTAAATAGGTGCCATACAAATCAAAACACGTTAATTCATTATTTTGAAATAAAATAGGCAACTCTAAAATAGTTTCATAAAATACAATAGATTCCTCATATTTTTTAACATATAAAATAATTCCGGTTCTTTTAATTTTCATTCTAAGAGGTTTTATGGTTAAAATACGATGGTATCATGAAACCATAAATCAATCATAGTATTTCTTATCTATTGAATTATTGATGATCTCTATCTATAGGTTGTCATCACTGAGGTGAAGTATCAATAGCTGTTATTAATTTTTATTTGAAACAAATATAAATAACTGATTTTCAGTTAACAAAAAAACAAAAAAACACCATATTCCTTTTTAGAAAAAAAGAATTTAACTAATTTTAATGCAAATAACGTATTACAAAGAGGGGAAACCCTCACTTTCGTCACAAAAGCATGAACTCTGATGTATTAAACATTAGAACACATTGTCTAATTATCCACAAATTTTCTTCTAAACATAAAAACTCTTTAGACATTTTGTTTAACGTTTAATTTAATATTTGTGATATGTTAAGATCTTCGAGTACCTTTATTTTTTTCATTTTTCTTTTTATTATTTTCTTTTATTCTTGTGAAAAAGAAGATATTACTTTAATTGAGCGACAACAGATTGAAGAACAATCTGAAGCAGAAGTTGTTCAGGACACTACATATACTGATGCCGAATTACTAAAAGTTCTGGAGGAAGAAATAGAATTTTTAGAACTTGAGAAGGAAGGATATATTGTTGATATTTCTGGTATGGATGTCGTTAAAGAAAATCCAAAAAAAGTATATGTACATTATTTGCCATGGTTTCAAAATAAAGATTTTGATGGATATTGGGGTCAACACTGGACAATGAGTAATCAAGACCCCGAAATAAAAGATGAAAATGGTAATTCGCAAATCGCCTCGTATTATTATCCTCTTATCGGCCCATATTCTTCTAGTGATCCCGATTTACATGAATATCACTTTTTAATGATGAAACTCTCGGGAGTTGATGGAGTAATTTTTGATTGGTACGGTAGTAGAGATGTACACGATTATGGATTGATAAAAAAATCAACAGAGACCTTTATTAATACCCTGGAAGATTTAGGTCTTGAATTTTCGATTATGTATGAGGATCGTGTTGCTGCTCAAGCTGCAGAACAATCTCTTACTACAGATATCATAGAAGCTGCGCAAGAAGATTTTACATACATTAACGACACCTATTTCTCTAGCCCCAAATACATGCAATATAATGGTAAAAATATGTTATTCGTATTTGGTCCCCATCATATAACCACAGAAACCCAATGGAATCAGGTATTTGATGTACTCCCTACAGAAAATCGCCCAAACTTTTTAACACTATGGGCAGCAAGTGATCGTGTTGGAGTGAATGCTTCTGGAGAGTTTTTATGGGTAGATAAAGACCATTTACTTGCTCATCAAAATTATTATGACACTTATCAAGCATCTAATGCAATAACAGTGGGATCTTCTTATCCCGGTTTTAGGAGTTTTTATACAGAAGGAGGATGGTCTGATGGCAGTAATGATTGGGCTATTGATCTTAATTCTGGTCATACTTTTGCAGAAACTCTTAATTATACGCATCACGAACTTTCAGATTTTATTCAAATCATTACCTGGAATGATTTTGGCGAAGGCACTATGATAGAACCCACACAAGAGTTTGGTTTTACCTACTTACAACTCTTACAACAATACACCGGAGTTTCTTTTTCTCCTAATGATCTGCAGGTAGCCCTGGATCTGTATCATATCAGAAAAAAATATAAACAAAATGCGTTCGTACAGAAGATTTTGAATCGATCTTATAAGTACATAAAAAAACTACGGCTAAAACGTGCCCATAAGATCTTAAAAGCTATTAAACGATTTTATTAACGATCGGTATGTTTTAAAATGGAAAAAGCCTGTCTAATCGACAGGCTTGTGTTTTAAAAAAGTCAAATGTATATTATAATACTTTCACGTTTACCGCGTTCAATCCTTTTTTACCTTCTTGTAGATCAAATTCTACTTCATCACCTTCACGCACTTCGTCGATTAAACCTGAAATGTGTACAAAATGATCTTTGTTTGATCCTTCTTCTGTTATGAATCCAAATCCTTTGGAGTCATTAAAAAATTTTACTGTTCCTTTGTTCATTATAATTTATTAAAACGCGAAGGTACTATTATTTGATCAGTAATCCTTATTAATTTCAAAATAAAGTTTTTAGTAACCTTTATTTAATGTTCTCTAAATATGATGATAATGAACCAAATAACTACATTATACATCATTTTTTAATTAAAATACAAGAGACTATTTTTCTTTTTTCTTTTTAGAATTATACTCATTTTCTACTTCTCTCAATATGGTATTTAATTTGTTTCTTGCCAACCATTTCCCTTTAATCATCACACCTTCAATAGTTCTTGTATTTCGAATATCTTCTAAAGGGTTTTTATTAAGTAGCACCAAATCTGCTTTTTTACCTTCAGTAATTGTACCACTTACAGCTATTCGATTCAAATATCGGGCGGGGTTCACTGTGGCTGTCTTTAGGGTTTCGTAAGGTGAAAGTCCGGCACTACAGATTAATTCTAATTCTCGATGTAATGAAAACCCTGGTAAAAAAAGACCGTAAGTATCACTTCCGGCTAGTAAAAACACTTTTTCATCATTTAATATTTTTGTAAATTTCTTCTGCCACTGTAATTCTTTATCAAGACGAATAAGCGATTCTGGTGCAGTAAACCAGGTATTGGTACGATAATGAATACTATCTGAAGTACAATATGCTGCATATGCCTCGGGAAGATATTTTAACTCATCGCTTTTTTTAAGTATTTCGAATTTTTTATCATCTGCATATCGACTAATCATTTCAAAAACTCCCAAAGTTGGAGACACATATACTCCGCTTGTTTTGATCTGCATGGCTGCTTGTCTTAGATAATCTGTATCTGCTCTTTGTGAGGTGTCGAATATATTCATAAACTCTTCTATATGAGCTATAGATTTCATTCTAAGAGAATATTCTAATGGAAGTTTTCTTTGACCGTGACCAATAACAGGAATATTATATTTATGAGTCTCTTCTAGCAATTTTAGGTATATCTCTTTAGGAAAATTATCTGCAACTTTTAAAAAATCATATCCTTTGTCATGATGTTTTTTTACCATACTAATTACATCTTCAATGGTTTGCAAATGATTAGCTTTTAGATAAGGCCCGGTAGTAACATAATAGGGTGCTAATATTTCATCATTATTCGCTTTTTTACGAATAGCAATTTGGTCCTGCCTTTCATACTCTGTCATATTTCGCGCTGTTGTTACTCCATTAGCTATTAAAAGTTTGAACTCATTTTTCGCATTGTTTTCAAGGTGAAAGTGCATTTCTGCTAAACCAGGAATCAAATATTTACCTTTAGCATTAATGGTTATATTGATGTTTTCTGAAGGTTTTTGAGAAGCTGGTTCGATTGCAGCTATTTTCCCATCTGCAATAATTACTCTTTGATTAAACAAAACAATCTCTTTATGCATTGGGATTACATTTACATTTTCAAAAGAGATCGTTTCGGTTTGAGCTTTGCCTACAACAGCAAAGAAAAGGCAACACATTAGAAAAAATATCCTATGATTATTTGATTTACACATACTTATTTGTTTTAATTTATATGCTACAAACCTATCTAGATGGTATATTTTTATCGTTCCATATTGTCAGAATATGAGAAATTCGAACCTATTGATTTTGTTTTTTAAACTCGTTGGGGGATAGTCCTGTCTCCTTTTTAAAAGCCGTATAAAAAGTAGTTTTAGAATTAAATCCTGCTTCAAGACCAATGGCGAGAATACTATATTTATCGAACTCAGGATCCAGAATCATTTGTTGTATATCTTTTACCCGGTAACTATTTATAAATTCTGAAAAATTTTTATTACTTGATTTTTTGATTTGTTCTGAAAGATACCCACTACTTATCCCAAGCTTTTGAGCAATACTATCCCGGCTAATGTCTGGGTTATGATGAATATTTTCGCGCTCTATCAATACCAACAATTGTTGCATATAGGAATTAACTTCATTTTTATGTGCTTTTTTGTTGATTTTAGACCGTTGTAGTTGATTTCTAATTTCATACTGGTCATTAGATAGTTTAAACTGATAAAGTCCTTTATAGATAAGCCAATACATAAAAACAGAAACCCCTACCCACAAATATGTCAATGGCATCTTATAATCATACATAAATCTATACACTTCTAAAATAACTCCATAAATTTCTAAAAGAGAAATAAAAATCCAGATCCTCTTTATCCATTTTATACTAAACGCTGTGTTTGAATAGAACAAATATCTAAATGATATTGCCATAAAAATGATTGGAAAAACAACGGATACTATACTTACTGTTTTATAAAAGAAAAAGATGATTTCTTTTTTATTAGGTATCATGATTTCATAAAGACCAAAAATCGTATCTAGAGATATAATACCATTAAGTAGGCTTAAGATGAAAAAAGGAATGTAGAGAAAAAAAACTGTATTGCTTTTTGCCAAAGGGTGCTTTATTTTTCTTATAAAAAACACCAATAAAGTAACTGGATACAAGAATTGCCATAAAAACAGATCCAATATTGAAATCAGCACTGGGTTTTTTCCTAAATCCCAAAACCAATTATTTAATCCTATAATAGATAATATAATTAGAGTATATGCTAAATATGCGTTGTCTTCATTTTTAAAAAACCTCGAAAACAGGATTATTACTCCCAGGACAAAACCATGAATAACTCCTATAAGAATAAAGATTTCTAAAAAAGAAATTTCCATTATCTGGATATTTTAAAAGCTAAATTTTTATTTGAATATATCAAATACAGGGATTACACCTTTACTCCCCTGATAATTGATTTTTAGCATATTTTTTCCAGCGTTCTATACATTGTTGCATATCTTCAGGAATCGGGGTTTCAAAATGCATATGCTCATTAGTTACCGGGTGTTCAAAACCAAGAGTTCTGGCATGTAAAGCTTGTCGGGGTAAAATCTTAAAACAGTTTTCTACAAATTGCTTGTATTTGGTAAACGTAGTTCCTTTTAATATTTTCTCTCCGCCATAACGTTCATCATTAAATAAAGTATGACCTATATATTTCATATGTACCCGAATCTGATGCGTTCTTCCTGTTTCTAATCTGCAAGAAACTAATGTAACATATCCTAATCGTTCTATAACTTTATAATGTGTGATTGCTGGTTTTCCTTTATCGGCTTCATCATCTTCAAAAACAGTATTTTGTAATCTATTTTTAGGATGTCGTCCTATATTACCTTCTATTGTACCTTCATCCTCTGTTACATTGCCCCAAACAATCGCTACATATTCGCGTTGACTGGTTTTATCAAAAAACTGTTTCGCCAGATGTGTCATAGCTTCTTCTGTTTTGGCTATTACTAACAGTCCGCTGGTATCCTTATCAATTCGATGTACTAATCCTGGTCGATTACTGCTATTATTCGGAAGGTTATCAAAATGATAAATCAGTGCATTAATTAAGGTTCCCGAATAGTTACCATGACCGGGATGTACCACCATCCCTGCTGGTTTGTTAACAACCAATAACACATCGTCTTCGTATACAATATCTAAAGAAATGTTCTCTGGAGTTAGTAAATTTTCATAAGGAGGATGAGAGAATAATACCCGTACAATATCATTTGGTTTTACCTTATGATTTGATTTTACCGGAATATCATTTACAAAAACACTTCCATTTTTTGCAGCCTGTTGTATTTTGTTACGGGTTGCGTTCTCTACAAAATTCATTAAAAACTTATCCACCCTTAACGGTACCTGCCCTGCTCCAGCCACAAACCGATGATGCTCATAGAGGTCATCCTCGTTAGCATCAAAATCTCTTGTATCTTCGTTTTCTTTCAAAATTAATTAGATAGATTTATAGTTCCTCCTTCTCCATTCCCTAGAACCAAATCTATAACAGAGGTTTTCATTAATTTCGTTCCTGGTTTTAACCGTTTACCATTATGTCTTAATTCTAATACCATATCTCTCGCAATATTAGGTTGATAGGTAACAGAACCTATTTTAAAGCCAAGAGCAACCAGTTTTGGTTCTGCCTGTCTTCTGGTTCTTTGTACTACATTAGGAACTTCGATCTTACGGTAACCCGACGGATTTAAGGTAACATATATTTTACGATTTTCTTTTACCTCGCTACCTGCAACAGGGTTTTGTTCTAATACAGAATATCTTGGATAATCAGGATTAAAGTTTGCAGAATCCTGAACTTCGTATCTCAATTCTTTTTCTTCTAGTATCTTCCCTACCTCATCTAATGTCTTTTTACTTAAGCTGGGTACTACAATACGTTGATGATGATTTGTTGTACTTTCTAGCCACTCTAGCGCAACATAAGATAAGATAGCAAGCATTGCTACCGCTATAACCAATTGTATCAAAAATATTTTACTGTAAATAAATTTGAATAGACCTCTGAAGAAATTTATAAATGCACTCATCTGTTATATACCTGTTATTGTTATAGTCAAACACAATCTTCCTGATTATGGAAACAAAATTTACCAATAATCACTCTAATTATTAGCATTAACTTTATTGTAATGGCTTATTTGATAATTTGGACAAATATATAAAAACGGAAAGTTTTAAGCTTTTCTTATAAGATAAATGATATTTTTGTTTTCAAAAGTCACTTTATGAAGAAAAATATTGCCGTTTTAATGGGCGGGTATTCTAGCGAGTTTGAAATCTCGATTCAAAGTGGAAATGTGGTATATAAGTATCTGGATAGAGATTTATATGTTCCGTTTCGTGTTCATATAACCAAAGATGGTTGGTATTATATAGATGATAATGATCAGAAGTATCGTATTGACAAAAACGATTTTTCACTAACCCTAGAAGGCTCTAAAATTACTTTTGATGCTGCTTTTAACACTGTTCATGGTACTCCTGGTGAAGATGGTTTGCTACAGGCATATTTTGAATTAATTGAGATTCCACAAACGGCTTGTGATTTTTACCCTGCAGCGCTTACTTTTAACAAACGAGATTGTATTAGTGCTTTAAAACCTTATGGAATACCTACCGCAACCAACTATTTTTTAAACAAAGGAGATGCTATAGATGGTAAAGCAATTATAGATACTGTAGGATTACCCTGCTTTGTAAAAGCGAATAAAGCTGGTAGTAGTTATGGTGTTTCTAAAGTTAAAACTATAGAAGATCTTCTACCCGCAATAGAAGTAGCTTACAAAGAAGATGATGAGATTATTATAGAATCTTTTTTAAGCGGAACCGAAGTTTCTGTAGGAGTTATTCAACATAATGGAAAAGATACAGTATTACCAATAACTGAAATTGTATCTGAAAATGAGTTTTTTGACTACGAAGCCAAATACATGGGTAAGTCTGAAGAAATCACTCCTGCCCGTTTATCTGATGAGGATACTCAAAAAGTTAAAGATCTGGCCTTAAAAGTATATCAGGTTTTAAAAATGAAAGGGTTTTCAAGAAGCGAATATATTTTTCATCACGGAGAACCTTATTTTGTAGAAATGAACACTAATCCCGGATTAAGTGAAGCCAGTATCTTACCGCAACAAGCAGAAAAAGCTGGAATTAGCTTAAAAGAATTATTTTCTAATGCCATAGAATCCAGTATACGTTTACAAAAACAGAAGTGCCATCTATAAATTTATAATTTGGAGTATCTTTGTAAATGCAATAATTAATAATCACCAATGAGAAGAGCTGTTTTTCCCGGATCATTTGACCCCATTACATTAGGACATTATGACATTATCGAAAGAGGCCTTACCCTATTTGATGAAGTTATCCTTGCCATAGGCGTAAATTCTGAGAAAAAATACATGTTTTCTCTTGAAGAGCGAAAACAATTTATTGAAGAAGCTTTTAAGGATGAGCCAAAAATTAAAGTAATGACTTACAAAGGGCTAACCATTGATTTTTGTAAACAACAAAATGCCGAATTCATATTAAGAGGCCTTCGTAATCCAGGTGATTTTGAGTTTGAGAAAGCCATCGCGCACACCAACAGAAAAATGTCGGATATCGAAACAGTATTTTTATTAACCTCTTCTGGTAAAAGTTATATCTCCTCTTCTATTGTTCGTGATGTAATTCGTAATGGTGGAGATGTTTCAGAACTAGTCCCAGATACAGTTCGTGTAAAATAACACGCTACTATGGAAAGAAAAATAGGAGCTATTGCTTTGATTGTAAAGGATTATGACGAAGCGATTCGGTTTTACACAGAAAAGCTCAATTTTAAACTTATAGAAGATACCAGACTTGATGACAAAAAACGATGGGTTCTTATTGCTCCTAACAATCAAACCGAGACTACTATTCTTTTAGCTCGGGCAGTTACTCCCGAACAGGAAAAAGCAATTGGAAATCAAACAGGTGGTCGGGTTTTTCTATTTCTTCATACCGATGATTTTTGGAGAGATTACCATGCCATGAAATCTAAAGGAGTTTTATTTCTGGAACAACCACGAGAAGAACCCTACGGAACCGTTGTTGTTTTTGAAGACTTATATGGTACCAAATGGGACTTGCTTGAGTTAAAATAATGCAAATTATAAATCCTTCCTGACATACCTTTGTCACTATCTGCATTTAGTTTTGCTGTACTATTAATTTCTAACATCAAATAATTATGATAAAAACAAAAATCGAACCTTTCTGGATCGTTGGGATTTCGGTACGTACAACTAAAAAAAATGAACAATTTGCAGAAGACATTCCTAATTTATGGAATACCTTTATGTCTGAAGGTACAATGCATAAGATCCCGAATAAACTTGAAGATTCTATCTATGCCGTATACACAGATTATGAAAGTGACCATACCGAAGGATATACTACAATCATAGGGTGTAAAGTTGCAAATTTAGACACTATCCCACCAGGAATGACCAGTGTACAAATCGAAAAAAGTATCTACTCTCGATTTACGGTCAAAGGAGATATTACCAAAGGTGTCATCTATGATAAATGGGTCGATATATGGGAAATAGACCTGGATAGAACATACACTACCGATTTTGAAATATATGGTGAAGATGCTGTAAACCCTACAGATGCCGAAGTAGATATTTTTGTAGCAATTGAATAAATTATCATAAAAAAAGACTTCACAATGTTAACATTGTGAAGTCTTTTAAAGTAATATTTTTACATAAAAAGTCCTTTGATTATAGTTGCGAAACAACATCTTTCTTATATTTTTTCAAGAGTGCACGTGTCATTCCGAGATTTGCTTTTGTAGAGTCAACCGCCAAATAAATAAAATATTCACCGTTTTCAGATACATCGATCATATGAATTTGACCATCAAGAGTAATTATAATATCCTGAACTTTAGATTTCAAACCTAACGCCTCGATAGCATTTTTCTTAGCTTTTACAACCTCCAAATTATAAGCAGAAGCGATTTCTGGATCAAAATCTTTTTTATCAGAATTAGAAGCATAACATACCCCTGTACCTACTTCTGTAACGGTAACTGCAATATAGCCCGGCACATTAGATTTAATATCTTCGATGAATTGTTCTAAAAAATTTGACATAGTTTAATTTAATTTAATTATTAATAATATTTTCTATAAAATTATTTTTCTAAAGAGCTCATATACTTAAGTAGTAATCCAAGTTTTGACATTTTTTTTGATACCACTAATATGATTGAATCAGATTTAATCCTATTTGCAATAAGAAAACCTTTTGAAGATTTAGCCATCAATTGATCAAGGTCTCCTTTAAGTAAATCTTTGACCATATCATCACACATCGAAAAGGCTGTTTCTGTCATCAAGGCAATATTAGTATCATGTTTTGTACCCAGTGCATCTATTACATTACCACTTTTATCGGCAATAACAATGCTATCAACTTCGGTATCTTCTTTAATCTTTTTCAGATCAATCATGGGCTAAAATTAGGATGTTTTTTGTTCTTTGTTTGGTAAATATAGAAACATTAATCTTTTAAAAAAATTCTTTCATCGTTTTTTTTCACTTTTAAACGATTATTTGTATCTTGTACTAAATATTTTTTGTAAAAAAATTCCTACAAATTATTAAATTGATTTAAAAGAAAATCTAACAATATAAAATGAGGTCTAAACTATGACGCTAATTAATCTACCAAATCCTGAATTAAAGGCAATTTTAAAAACTCGAAAAGAAAAGTTTAATTCCTACAGAGTTGGAAAAAAACAAGTTTCTCAAAAGACCGAAGATGTTTCTACCGAGGATATTTCTGAAGTAATAGAACGATTAACTAAAAAGGAGGCAGAAATTTCCTCTAAAAAGAAAAAAAAATCGGGTGCTAACAATTCTACAGACGCAGCTCAATCTACAAAAACATATACCGAAAAAATAAAAGGAGGCTATTTTGGAAAAAGAAGAAGTCGTTTTTAGTATGATTTCTATTTTATCATTGTAATGATAAGATAGAAACATTAATAAAAATTAGTAAACTAATGTAAAAACAAATCTCTTAATTCTTTACCATATATGATATAGTGTTTCTATAAACGAAGTGATTTAATATACTTTAAGAAATCGTTTTTATAACCAAACATAAGGCTTGATTTACTATAGATTGTTTTACAATACAATTACTTGTAATGGTTTGATCTTAAAACCCAACCATAAGAGCTCCGCAGATTCCTAATCCAACAACAAGGTATATCCCGGCAAGGATAAAGAAAATTTTCCCTGCTTTTCGATTTTTAGTTTTGAATAAGATTAGGCCTATAATCGAGAGAAATATCGGAGGACCTAAGAGGATTAAAAGAATTAAATACACTAATCCATCGAGGTTACCTACTTCCAAAAAAATGGTATTTACAATCATATCGTTTCTTTTCTTAATTGTTCTAAATACTCCTGCTTATCATCCCTATAGAATAAGTTCATCGTTTCAAAAGGAATGATTTTATAATCCTTATTTACAATATGTACACAAGACTTTTTAATCGCTCGTACATCAAAATTATAGGCATCAATAAATTGCATAATTATAATTCTAAACAGATTATCATACCCTAAATCCGGAGCATCGATCTCTGGTAAACAGCACATTATAGATTTTAGGTTTTCTGAAGCTGTTTCTACAGAATTTCCGGTACTAAATAACTCCAGGACTTTACCATGTAGCGCTTCGTCCTGCTCATATACAATCGTATTTTTACCATTATCCAACAGATCTGCCGGATTAATATATCGGGTAAGAGGTAGGATTCCATCTTCATTTTTTAAAGCGTATCCCATAACCAAAGCATCTGGATTACAAGGCACCGGGATAAGATCATCGGATTCAAAAACCGGAAATTGTTCTAAAATTTTTCTTCGCACCTCGGTCAATGTGATTCTATCGGTTTGTGTATCAAAATCTTCTAATCGTCCTGCTATTTGAGTAGGTTGAAATGTAACACCTCTCACACATTTTTGCTGTGTTGCAAATGTTAGTATATCGCCAATTAAAGTATCATTTAATCCTTTTTCTAAAGTCACGACCAGGGTAGTCGATAAATTTACACTATTTAAGTTCTCAATCGCTTGTTTTCTAATTTTGGTAAGATCCTCTCCTCTCAATTTTTGCAGTACTTCGGCATCCAATGCATCAAACTGTAGGTAGATTTCAAAATCTGGCATATAGCTTGCTAACTGTTGGGTAAATTTAATATCCTTTGCAATACGTATTCCATTTGTATTTACCATTAGATGTCGGATCGGTAATTGTTTGGCATAGTCCAGAATTTCAAAAAACTGAGGGTGTATTGTAGGCTCTCCCCCACTTATTTGTACCACATCTGGTTCTTTTTCATTTTTAACTATTGTATCCAGCATCTTCTTTATTTCATCTAATGATCGATGCCTTCCGTAATGCGGAGATGAAGAAGCATAACAGGTAGGACAAGTTAAATTACACCGGTCTGTTACTTCGATAATCGACAAACACGAATGCTGCTCATGATCAGGGCATAATCCACAATCATAAGGACACCCGTAATCTGTAGTGGTATTAAATTTATAAGGAAACTCAGAAGGTTTATTATAATTTCTAATGTTCTTATAATAGGCTATATCATCTGCAATCAAAACTTTAGATCTACCATGCTCTGGGCATCGCTTGAGCATAAATACCTTATCTTCTTCAAAAACAATTTTGGCTTCAATCCTTTTTAAACAAGTAGGACATAAACTTAATGTAAAATCGTAATACGTATAATTTCTAGTGGGCATTTATCTGTTTTTTTTGAAATTCATATACCGAAACAAATGGATATTGAAGAATTATTTTAATTATCTGTATCATGATCAATCATTTTATCCGATAACTCCTCTATTTCTTTAATACGCTGCATTGTTGTTTCTACCATACACCCAAGGTATATAATCCCAAGCATGTGACCTCTGTATCCTTCTGAAACAATTTCACTTTTCATTCTTCTATGATGTACCCAAGCATTTTGATAAGTTTTGATGGTGGTTTTTATCGTGTCATTAGTAATAGTATGCAACATTTTTTTGAGTTTCACATTCATAATAGAATCAGTCTGTTGAAACTTTAGATTCAAACAAATTCTGTCCTCAAGAGTGGTTCCCATAGTACTATTACAATCTGCTCTTTTAGCATATTTCATATATGATAGTTCTTTTAATCGCAAAGCATCAGATATATCCTGAGCAGATAGATTTATAACATTTAGGCAGGTTAAAAACCATATAATTATGATTATCCTGATTTTGCTCATTTGAAAACTATTTGTCGTAAAGTTTTTTGATAATAAATCATGCATAAGATACATAAATACTGAATACTACTAAGGCCGAGTAGAAAAAAAGTATTAGGTTTCAGGAATTCAATACAAAATCTAAATAGAAAATAAGAAATCATGAAATACTTAAACAGCAATCCACTTTCCGTTTTGGATTTTGTTTGAAAGCGTTTCAGAACTCCCCATAAAACCAATAGAAAAACAACCTCAAATAATGCTATCGGGTATCTATAAAGACCATCTCCCAAATCCATTCCTAGAAATGAAGTGGTTTGCTTACCATAGGTAAACTCTTTAACTCCAGCTAAAAAACAGCCTATTCTTCCTATGATAATTCCTAATATAATGGGAAACGTAAATAAATCACCCGAAGAATGTTTCTCGCCAATTATCTTTTTAGCCAACTCTACTCCTAGCAAACCACCAAAAAGACCTCCCATTATAGTTTTTATACTTAATAGTCGAACCACATATTCTAGATCGAAAGAAAAAGTCGGATGTTCTAAAAAACCAAAAAAACGAGATCCAAAAAATGCCCCAAATACCGCTCCAATGATTATAGATAATCTGTTTGATGATGAAATAGGATCCAGAGTGCGTTTTTTAAGATATACATAATATCGAAATCCAATAAAGAAAGCTGTGTATTCTAAAATCAAATGGATATTCACTTTATAGCCAAAGACAATAGGTTCAAAAGGGATATCCATGCAGTATTTAATTCGATTTTATAACCGAAATATAAGTTTATTTATAGAATTTGAATAATTAAAATCTATTCTAAACAATAAATTTTTCGCATATAACAAAAATATTTAGGAGAAATCTCCCCTAAAACGCATACTTCTAACGATTAATTTTGCACTTCATCAAAATCTATAAGACTACTTGTAAGAATAAACCTATTTATTTAATTTCCAGTAATATACAACAAAAATTCTATTTATTTATTTAATTTTTTTAGTACCAGAAATGCACTTTTTTGTTAGTTTTGCCGCACTAATTAATTAAAAACACTTTATATGAAAACAAATTACGCATTGGGGTATTGGTTCATTGCTTTATTTTTAATTTTCTCTTCTTGTAGCAAAGATGAAAATGAAGTTATTGTTGAATCTGAAAAAACTGCTATTGAGCCAGATTTTATTAAAAATGATGGTTCTGAAGGAATAGAAGATGAATTACAATTAGAAGAAGAAGAACCTATCCTTACAACAGACATTAATTCAAAAAGCTACAGACATTGTAACTACACGTTACTTACACCATCAGATGTTGATATTGAAGCTTGTGGTGAAACTACAACTATGCCACTATTAGTTGGATCTAGAAAACTAGAGGTTGGTAGCGTTACCGTATCTAATGATGGTGAAAATTTATACTTAAATTTTGAAGCCAACGATCGTAACCTTATGAAAAAGGTATACATCTATATTGGAGCAAAAGAAAATATACCTTTTTACTCTAATGGATTTCCTAACCTTCGTAAATTTAATTACAAAGCTTTCCCTTATTACTACGGAGGGATGAAAAAAGCTACTTATGTTATTCCATTATCATCAATAGATCTTGATTGTTTTGAAATTGTAGCGTATTCTAAAGTATATAACAAAGACAGTCATTGTTATTATACATCTTTTGCTTATGACAAAACTTTAGATCAACAATATAGTTACTATGGATGGTGGAGCTGTGTTTACTATGGTGATTGGGTAAGATCTTTTGGATATTGCAAACAAGAATGTAAGCCTGAGTGTGTTCAAGCATATGGGTACCATGAAGAGTGTGGAAAATGTGAAAACGACATTTTTAACACTTTCTTTGCCTATACTTTCCTTGATAGTAGAGGTGAAGCAGGAGTTGATATAGAACTAATTATTAACCCTAATGGATGTGATATTACTAATAGTGAAGAAGTAGGTCATATAAACATCTCTTCAATAAGTGAAACTAAATTAAAAATAGAATACCAACTAAGTACTGGCTATGAAATGTGTGGATTAAGTTTTAACTATGGTACTACTAAGTTTAACACTCCAAACAATTATTCTCAACAATTCGATACTGCTACTACTTCATATAGTTTTGAAATTGATAAGCTTACAGGAGCAAACATCTGGTTAGATAGCAAAGCAGAAATTACTCCAAGTAATTAAAAAACATAGACTGTTGTGTCTACAAAGACACTAACTTGTATATGAGTAAAAAAACAGGGGTATGATTTTTAAATCATACCCCTGTTTTCATTTATTAATTTATCTTTTTTCTACAATATTTTACTCCATTGCTTCTGCCATAACATGATACCTTGGATCATCGATATCGTGTTCTATAACACTAGCCAATCGAGGAGAAGCCTTTATCATAAGAGCTTGACACTCTTCACTAAGGTGTTTAATTTTTACTTTCTTTCCTGCATCTTCATATTTTCCTACAAGATTAAAAATAGCTTCTAATGCCGAATGATCACTAACACGTGATTCTATAAAATCGATCTCTACATTTTCAGGATCATTTGCAACATCAAATTTATTATTGAATGCCTGGATACTTCCGAAGAAAAGGGGTCCCCATATTTCATAAACTTTGGTACCATCTTCGAGGATATGTTTTCTTGCACGAATACGTCTTGCATTTTCCCATGCAAATACCAAGGCAGACATAATAACACCTGCGATTACTGCTATTGCCAAATCAAAGAATACAGTTAATGAAGACACCGCTATCAATACAATAGCATCTGCCAAAGGAATTTTATTAAGAATTCTAAAACTAGACCACGCAAAGGTCCCTATGACAACCATAAACATTACCCCAACCAGTGCAGCAATAGGAACTTGCTCAATTAATCCCGAAGCGAATAGGATAAACAACAATAATGTTACAGCAGCCACAATACCAGAAAGCCGAGTTCGCCCACCACCTTTAATATTAATAATTGATTGACCTATCATAGCACAACCTCCCATTCCGCCAAAAAGTCCTGTAATGATATTGGCGCCTCCCTGGGCCATACATTCTCTGTTCGAATTACCCCTGGTTTCGGTTAATTCATCAATCAGATTTAAAGTCATTAATGACTCTATCAATCCAATTGCAGCAAGAATGATCGAATAGGGCGCTATAAAACGAAATGTCTCCCAGGTAAACGGGATTTTCTTAAAAATATCGATCTGAAACTGTGGCAAACCTCCTTTAAGGCCTTCTCCTCCTCCATCTCTAATAAAACTACCTACGGTAGCCACGTCCAACTTTCCTATAATCACTATAGCAGAAACTACAATAATAGCCAATAATGCTTCTGGAAGTTTATTTGTTAATTTGGGTAATCCCCACATGATTAATATCGTAAGCAATACCAGTCCTAGCATTAACAATAATTGATTTGTAGGTAGCCAGGATTTTGCTTTTCCTTTTTTTGCAATACTATAAATCACATTATCTTTATAATTAAAGATTACCTCTTTGGTATTCAGATCAAAAACCTGTCCCTCATACACTATATATTTTCCTTCCTTAGAATCGATATCAGACAATCTATTGTTTTCAAAACTAAACAAAGCTTTATTTGTCGTTATATCATATACAATGTTATCTTCTCTAATTTCAAATTTTTCCTCAAGAGATTCTGTAACGTATTTGTTATTATTAAATACATCTTTCTCAACTTCTTTAAACATCCCTAATTGCGAAAGGAAAATCACAATTGCCAAACCATTTACAAACCCCATCATTACAGGATGCGGAATCAAACGCACGAATTTACCCAGCTTAAACGCTCCGGCAAACATTTGTATAATCCCCATAAGGATAACAGTTGCAAAAAGGTAATATAATCCTAACTCTTCTCCGGGGGCACCCATTTCATTTCCTTCTGCAACCAAGGTAACCATAACAACTGCTAATGCTCCTGTAGCACCAGAGATCATACCTGGTCGACCTCCAAAAACAGAAGTGATCAATCCGATCATAAATGCGGCATACAACCCTACTAACGGATCTACCCCAGCCACAAAGGCAAAGGCAACCGCTTCGGGAACCAGGGCCAATGCTACCGTTAACCCGGATAAAATATCATTTTTAGCATTCGCTACTCTTTTTCTTACAAACTCAGTCATAGTTGTGATATTTTGAGGCTGCAAAAATACAGTTATTTTATAGCTCTACAAGTAAAACAAGCTTCATAATCATATATCTCATAAAATTATATTAAATCCTTACATAGAATTTTAAAACTTGAAATCTTTAGTATATTTAGCCTTCTTATATACAATACGGATGCGAAAAATTACTCTCATTGTTAGCTTTCTAAGCATTATTTCTTGTAATACCTCTGAAAAGCAAAATTCTCAAGATTTTGACTTCACTACTATTTTCGAAAAAAGTAATGGAACCGAAACTCCTACATACCCAGAAGTTATTACATATTATAAAAATTTGGCAGAAACTTATTCTTCAATTCATATACAGGAAATCGGAATGACCGATAGTGGTAATCCCTTGCATATTGTGACACTAAATCCTGATGCTGTTTTTGATTTTGAAAAAATTAGAGAAACAAAACGTGTACTTTTAATTAATAATGGGATTCATCCTGGTGAGAGTGACGGTATTGATGCTACAATGTTGTTGTTTAGAGATATTGCTCAGGGCAAAATTAATGCTCCTTCAACTACAGTTTTGGCAACTATCCCTATATATAATATTGGAGGAGCCTTAAATCGAAATTCAGGAACGAGAACCAACCAAAATGGTCCCAAAACATATGGTTTTAGAGGCAATGCGCGCAACTATGATTTGAATCGGGATTTTATAAAAAATGATACCAAAAATGCACAGACTTTTGCTAAAGTATTTCATTTAACAAAACCTGATGTTTTTATTGATAATCATGTAAGTAACGGTGCAGATTACCAATATACGCTCACTCATTTGTTTACTCAACACAATAAATTAGGTGGTGAATTAGGAAATTATTTACATAAAGAAATGCACCCACAACTAGAAGCATCACTCGAAGTTAAAAAATGGGATATTACGCCCTATGTGAATGTATGGGGAACTACTCCCGAAAAAGGCTGGACTCAGTTTATGGACTCTCCTCGGTATTCTACGGGATATACAACCCTTTGGAATACTTTGGGAATGATGGTAGAGACACATATGTTAAAACCCTACAAACCAAGAGTTGAAGGTACTTATGAACTTATGAAATCTATGATTGAAATCACAGAAAAAGATGGTGCTAAAATTCGTTCATTACGAGAAAAAACCTTTGCCAAACAAGCTAAACAAAAAACATATCCAACACACTGGAAAGTAGATACTACCAAGATTACTAGTTTTGATTTTAAAGGATACGAAGGAGAATATGTGGATAGCGAGATCACAGGAGCAAAACGATTAAAATATCACCAGAACAAACCTTATACAAAAGAAGTAACCTATAAAAACTACTTTACTCCAACCACCGAGATAAGTATCCCACAAGCGTATATTATTCCTCAGGGTAGGTGGAGAGTAATTGAGTTATTAACGCTCAATCAAGTAGAGTTTAAGCCGCTAGAAAAAGATTCTACAATTACTGCCGAAGTATATCATATTAAAGATTATAAGACCAGAACATCGCCTTATGAAGGGCACTATCTACATTATCGGGTTTCGATTAACAAAAATATTGAGAAAGTCACTTTAAAAAAAGGAGATCTCATTGTTAAAACAGATCAAAAAGCTTTTAGATATCTTATGGAAACTTTAGAGCCAGAAGCTCCGGATTCTTTCTTTAATTGGAATTTTTTTGATACTATTCTACAACAGAAAGAAGGGTTTTCTCCTTATGTATGGGAGGATAAAGCCGCAGAATTATTAAGAAACAATAACGAGCTAAGAGTGCAGTTTCTGGACAAAAAAAAAGATACAGCTTTTGCTAATAACTGGTATGCGCAACTAGATTGGATACATAAACAATCTAATAATTATGAAGAAGCACACATGAGATATCCTATATATCGAATTTTGAAATAAACTAAGACAAAGCAAATAGGGACTCTATCTATTGTTTTTGTCCAAACTTGTCAGCCATAAGTTCCCATAATTCGGTATAACCCTGATCATAGCCTAAAGCCCATATTCCTACTCCAGCTAGTTTTTTATGTTTAATCCAATCATATTTGTAGGATAACGAAAGACTATCATCAAACCACAATTGTTTTGTTACTCCTTTTTCTTCATATATACCATACTGTGTAGAACTAATGGTATCAAAACTTATTTTATATTTTTTTGTATCAAGCAATTCTCGCGTTGTGCTATACATATCGTGAGAAATAAATTTTTCGGCTTTGCTTGGTATAAGAGTATTTTGGGTTTTCCACTTATCTCCATAATAAGGCAATCCTACTATTAGCTTGTCTGGCTTAACACCCTCATTCATATAATAATCTACAGAAGATTCAACACTGTGTACCCCCCAAATTTTACTGCTTTTTAATGGAGAAACTGGCCCTGCATGTTCGCTAAACCCTCCATAATAATCATACCCCATAAGTGTATAAAAATCGATGGAAGAATCAATTGTTTTTATATCGAATATTTTATGATAATCAACTGCATATAATGCCACCGAAACCATATAATCAGGATTTACCTTGTGCAATCGATCTGATAATGTAACAATAAATTGATTAAATTCTTTTTTGTCTTTTGATGAGACTCCTTCAAAATCTATGTTTATACCATTTGCTTTTCTATGATCCAATAATACACTTAAACTATCTGCAAGAGTTTTCTGGGCTTTTGGATTCTTTAGAAACTGCGCATTTCTTTTTTCACCAAAATTAGATACAGTGAGAAATACCTTACAATTATTCACTTTTGCACTATCTACCAAAGCAGTTGTTTTCCATTGATGAATATCATCATAGCTTCCTGTCTCGGCATTAACCATATACGAAAAATAGGAAACACCCCATAACAGTGAAAAATTATAACTCTTATAGGCAGATCCTCTAGAAAATATGTGCCACCCAAAAGTTTTATAATCTTTATGAATATTATACCCAGACGCAGGCTTAAAATGATGAGTGACATTATTAAGACTATCCCATTGTTGTTCTGTTGTAAAATTATAGTCAGAAAATTGTGTATAATGTGAATGATTGGGACCTATATATGTGTTCGTAGAATCCGGATCACTAGATATGATTTTTTCTTTACCTTCTTTAGTATTACAGGCAACAGCAAAAAAAAGAATTAGAAAAAGAACTGAGAATATATGAATTTTCATTTTTATTATCGAGTATTAAATTTTAGAACTAATTACTCCTTATCATATAAAAAAGGGAGATAACATACCTCCCTTTTTCATTCTATATTATATCTAGTTGTTATATTAACTCATTACAGGAATTCGTAATGTTTGCCCTGGATAAATTTTATCGGGATGTTCGAGCATTGGTCTGTTTGCTTCAAAAATAACATTGTATTTCATAGGGTCTCCATAAACTTCCTTAGATATTTTTGAAAGTGTATCTCCACTCTTAACCACATGAAATTTAGCCTCAGGCTCTGGATTAGTCACAGTAATATTATCCTCTACACAACCGACACAATCAATATTACCCATTGCTAGAATAATCTTTTCTCTATCTGCATTAGTTTCTGTTTGCCCTGATACGGTTATCATTTCAGAAACAGATACATCAAGACCAGAAACAGGTATACCTAGCCGATCAATTTCGGCTTTTAATAAATCGGTCTTACTTTTTGGCGTTACCGCTTCTTCTTTAACTGCCTCATCTTTAATACCAAACAGCTTTTTTCCTGCTCCTTTAATAAATGAAAATAAACCCATAATGTTTTGTTTTAGTTAGTAATTGATTATATAGTAAAAATATTTTTAATAAAATTAAAAAACAACATTATGACAAATAATCATGTGAAAACAATAGCTTAATATTCGAATAAGAATCCTGCAAAGCTTTTTTAGCTTTTTTAGTATTTTTCCATCTTACCTTGGTAATCCCTTCATTTTTTTGTGGTACTAACTCTCCACTATACTTGGTTTTCATCTCAAACCAGTACGTAACCTTTAGTCTAAACTCTCCATTTCTTTTAAAGATATGATAGCTTCGATACAAGAATTTGGTAATCTCTAATCCCGAAACCCCTGTTTCTTCCTCTACCTCTCTCATTGCAGCGGTTTCCATATCTTCCTTTTTTTCAACTTTACCCTTTGGCAGATCCCATTTTCCATTACGGCGAATAAACAAAATTTCTTTATTTTCATTATACACCTTTCCTCCTCCAGCAACCACTACTGGTAATTTCGAATATAAATGTTCTATTAATTTGTCTTCTTTTTTATGATAGAGATGATATTTTGCTTCTTCATGTATTGCCTCCTTACTTAGAATATCTCTTATAATTGTTGGAAAGCTAGCTTCTTTTATCGGGATCATTTCATAATCCTCGATCGACTTTTTTGTAGACAGAATAATAGGGGTATTATTCACAAAAACTTTATACATTTGCAACTATGATTTTTGATAAAGATACAGCAAAAAAAACTGCTGAACTACTACTGCAAATTAATGCAATTAAATTAAAACCACAAGAACCATTTACTTGGGCATCTGGATGGAAATCTCCTATCTATTGTGATAATCGAATTACACTTTCTTATCCAGAAATTCGGAATTTCCTGAGTAAGCATCTTGCTGAGTTTATAGAAAAAGAATATGGTAAACCCGATGTAATTGCGGGAGTTGCTACAGGCGCTATTGGTATTGGTATTCTGGTTGCAGAACAATTAGACCTTCCTTTTATTTATGTACGCCCTGAGGCGAAGAAACACGGCAGAAAAAACCAAATTGAAGGTATCGTTCCTACCCATAAAAATGTTGTGGTTGTCGAAGATTTAATTAGCACAGGAAAAAGTAGTCTTAACGCTGTAAAAGCACTAAAAGAGGCCGATGCTAACGTAAAAGGAATGGTAGCTATATTTAATTATGGTTTTGATATTGCAGTGCAGAATTTTAAAGAAGCGGCATTGTCTTTGCATACATTAAGTAACTATGAAAATCTTTTGGAACAGGCAGTTGATACTGAATACATTACAAAAGAACAACAACAAACACTACAAAGCTGGAAAACAAATCCTGCCGAGTGGAACATATAACAATTTAATAACATTATGAACTTAGAAAGCCCTACTGTTACTGTAAATAAGACGGCAGAAGATGTATTTAATTTTTTGACTAAAGTTGAAAACTTTGAACAGCTAATGCCAGAAAGTAAGCAAAAATTTGAAAAAATAAGTGATTCCAGATTTCTTTTCCAATTAAAAGGAATGCCAGAATTAGTATTAGATCAAAAAGAAAGTACGAGCCCAGGTCAGGTTGTTCTTGGAGCTGCTAGTGATAAGCTTCCTTTTACATTAACTGCAGATATTGTTGATTCTGGAGATGGAAAAAGCACAGCAAAACTTACTTTTGATGGGCAGTTTAATGCTATGATGTCGATGATGATTAAAAACCCCATCCAGAATTTTATCAATACTCTAATAGAAAATATAGGTAAACTGTAATTAGTATAATAGTTTAATCTCTTTGAGATCAAAATCCGAAATGATTTCATCCTCAATTAAGACTTGAAGCTTACCTTCGTTGGTAATAGTTTTGATAATTCCAACAAAAGATTCGCCTTCTACATCTAAAAATGTAGAGGGTTTGTTTTTTCTAAAAAGTACTGCTTCGTATTCTTTTTTGAGGTTTACAAAATTAGAAACACATAACTCAGAAAATCGTTTTTCTAACTGAACTAATAAAGATTGTAAAACTTCTTCGATATTTAAATTCTGGCCTAAAACTTGTTTTAAAGATCCTGCTTGAGGTAAGTTATCGAATTCTATTTGATTAATATTAATTCCAATCCCAATAATAGCTCCGATCATACTGCCATTCTTTACCACGTTTTCTATCAAAATACCACACAATTTCTGCCTATCTGACAGAATGTCGTTAGGCCATTTTATAGATAATTTAGGTACCATAAGACGATTTAAAGTATCACAAACAGCCAATGATGTAGCTATAGAAACATAAAACTGATCTGTTAACGGTAATCTCTCAATAGGCATAAACACACTACATGTAAGGTTTTCACCTGGGTTACTTTGCCAAATTGTACCCATCTGTCCCTTACCCAATAGTTGCTTTCTTGCTATTACGCAAACTGGAGTTGTAAAATGCTTTTCACGATTCAAGTCTCTTAGAAAAGTATTTGTAGAGTCAATGGCATCAACTTTGATTATATGCATGTATAAGGTGTAAAAGTTTTACAAATGTCCGACTAATACAGACATTAAAATCATAAAAAGTAATAACTTTACACAAATTAAAAAAATGCATGACTAAAAAAGAAATCGGTAACGATCAATTAATTACTCAAATATTAAAAGGTATTGAAGAAGTAAAAGGTAAGGATATTAATATTTTAGATCTCAGAGATATCGAAAATACAGTATGTAACTACTTTGTAATCTGTAACGGAACTTCTAATACGCAAGTAAATGCAATTGTAAGCTCTATCCAAAAAACGGTAAGTAAAGAACTCAAAGATAAACCTTGGCATATCGAAGGTAGTGAAAATGCAGAATGGGTATTAATTGATTATGTTAATGTTGTTGTGCATGTTTTTCAAAAACACATCAGAGAATTCTATGATATAGAAGGACTTTGGGGAGATGCAAAAACTACAGTTATCGAAACGAATTATTAAAAGAACACCGTAAATGGCGAAAGAAAATAAAAAAACAGAACCGAATAAAAAACCAAAGTTTAGTGCATATTGGATTTATGCAATTATTATTGTTGGTTTTTTAATATTGAATTTTATGGGTGGAAGTGGACTAGGATCTGCTCCCACTACTTCTCCTTCTGAATTCCAGGAGTTTTTAAGTAACGGAGAAGTAGAAAAAGTAGTGATTGTAAATCGCCGAAATGCTAAGGTCTTTCTTACCGGTGAAGCTAAATCATTAGATAAGCATCAAAAAAACAAGAGCAAATCCCTATTGCCAGCAAGTCCCAATGACCCTGATTATCAATTTGAATTTGGTGACTTACAGAATTTTGAAAACAAAATTGCCACTATAAAAGAAGAGAATGGATTATCAACCCAGGTAAATTATGATACTGAAAGTAATGTATGGGGAGAAATTTTTATCACCCTCTTACCGTTTGCCCTTATAATCGGAGTATGGATATTCATCATGCGAAGAATGAGTGGTGGTTCTGGTGGTGGTGCCGGAGGGCAAATATTTAATATTGGTAAATCTAAAGCTAAGCTTTTTGATCAAAATACCGAAGTTAAAGTTTCTTTTGAAAATGTAGCTGGATTAGAAGGTGCCAAAGAAGAAGTACAAGAAATTGTAGATTTTCTTAAAAACCCAGAAAAATATACCTCTTTGGGAGGTAAAATCCCTAAAGGAGCTTTACTAGTAGGACCTCCGGGAACTGGTAAAACATTATTAGCAAAAGCTGTAGCTGGCGAGGCAAAAGTGCCATTCTTTTCTCTGTCAGGATCAGATTTTGTAGAAATGTTTGTTGGTGTTGGAGCTTCTCGTGTTCGGGATTTGTTTAAACAAGCAAAAGAGAAATCTCCTGCTATTATTTTTATCGATGAAATTGATGCCGTAGGTAGAGCCAGAGGTAAAAGTAATTTTTCGGGATCTAATGATGAAAGAGAAAACACATTAAACCAGCTACTTACAGAAATGGATGGTTTTGGTACAAATACCAATGTAATTGTTATAGCTGCTACCAACCGTGCAGATGTACTTGATAAAGCATTATTACGTGCCGGTCGTTTTGATCGTCAGATATATGTAGATCTTCCGGATATTCGTGAGCGTAAAGAAATATTTGATGTTCATTTAAAGCCATTAAAGAAAGTTGAAAATGAACTCGACACCGAATTCATGGCAAAACAAACTCCAGGATTCTCTGGTGCTGATATTGCAAACGTATGTAACGAAGCTGCCTTGATTGCCGCAAGAAAAGGTAATAAAGCAGTTGGGAAACAAGATTTTCTTGATGCAGTAGATAGAATTGTAGGAGGATTAGAGAAAAAGAATAAAATTATTACTCCAGAAGAAAAACGAGCTATCGCTTTTCATGAAGCAGGTCACGCAACTGTAAGTTGGATGTTAGAACATGCTGCTCCACTGGTAAAAGTTACTATTGTACCCAGAGGACAATCTCTAGGTGCTGCATGGTATTTACCAGAAGAAAGGCTAATTGTACGACCAAATCAAATGCTTGATGAAATGTGTGCCGCATTAGGAGGTCGTGCTGCAGAAAAAGTTATATTTAATGAAATCTCTACAGGTGCCCTAAGTGACTTAGAAAAAGTGACTAAACAGGCAAGAGCTATGGTTACTGTATATGGATTAAATGATAAAGTAGGAAATCTTACCTACTACGATTCTTCGGGACAAAGTGAATATAATTTTACAAAACCATATAGTGAACAAACCAGTGAACTTATTGATAAAGAAATTTCGAATATAATTGAAGAGCAGTATCAACGTGCAATTAAATTATTAGAAAAAAATAAGGACAAGCTAACAGAATTAGCAGAGGTCTTATTAGAAAAAGAAGTGATTTTTAAAGATAACTTAGAGAAAATTTTTGGCGAAAGACCATTCGGCAAAAAAGAAGAAGAAATCATTAAAGAACCTTCTTAAACATATTATTTTTACTTGTAAATTGAAAAATCTTAACCTAACGGAATATTAGGTTAAGATTTTTTTTATCTTTGGAGGTAATGTAAAACCGTAATTTCCCAATCCCAATCTAAAAAATGAGTCTATTTAGAAGAATATTTTCCTCAAAATCTAAATCAGACCAAAAGAGTAAAGAACGTCACTTAGATGATCGCAGTAAATATATGCCAGAAATCGATCTACCGATTGATGAAAGCTTTATGATAAATTTTAAAAGAAACGGTGGTAAGTTTCTTTATTGTGATGATGAAAATGAAGTCTCTGATTCTTTTGACAAGATTCTTTTGGAAAATGATTGGTATGAGAAAGACGTATGTTGTTTTGATATTGCTTTAGAACATAAATTCTCTGGTTTCAATCTAAATTATGTTAAAAGCTTTTCTGCTTCTTTCTTTTTTGCTACTTGTGAATATTTAATTGCAGATAACGGATCTATATTAGTATCCTCGAACCAACTTAGAGAGAAAAAACTTACCGAGCTTCCTGATAATTTTGTAATCTTAGCTGCTACCAGTCAACTAGTTAAAAGTATTGGCGAGGGATTAAAAGGTATAAAAAATAAAAACAAAAATTCTATTCCTTCTAACATTACTACAATCAAAGATTTTGAACCGCAAAAAGAAAAGGATTTCTTAAGCTATGGAAATAGTTCAAAAAATTTATATTTGCTGCTGCTGGAAGATTTATAATATGAAGGAACTGCTTACAAGATCTTTATCGGGGCTTTTATATGTCTCTATTTTACTACTATGTATATGTATCAATAGATATACCTTTATTGGGATCTTTTTGGTTTTTGGAGTAATTGCTATATATGAATTTCAAAAATTAATTTATCTTAGAAATAAAAGATTGTATGTAATATTTATTACCCTCTTGGCGGTGTTAAACATATTTCAGGATAAGCTATATTTTTATCTTATTCTCCCTGTTTTGACTCTTACCATTATCACAGAATTGTTTTTAGTAAAAGATTTAGTTACGATTCGTATTATCCCAATGTTCGAGAAACGAAAATATCATACCAGTATTTTTTATCTAATCACTTCTATCGTGTTTTTAACTCTTGTACCTTATTATACAGGAGAGTATCAACCTTTCATTATTGCGGGAGCATTTTTAATCACTTGGGTCAATGACACTTTTGCTTATTTGGTGGGTAAAAATTTTGGAAAACATAAATTATTAGAACGAATATCTCCAAAAAAGACTATAGAAGGGTTTATCGGAGGGTTTATTTTCTCATTATTAGCGGGATATTTAATCGCCATATTCACCAATACTTTATCCATAGGCATTTGGTTGATTATAAGCATAATTATGAGTATTTTTGGAACTCTGGGAGACTTAATCCAATCTAAGTTCAAAAGACAGGCTGGAGTTAAAGACAGTGGCACTATAATGCCAGGTCACGGCGGCATATATGACAGATTAGATAGTGTTATATTTGCCAGCCCATTTTTATATGCATTTTTACAAATATTAAAGCATGTTTCATAAAGAAGGATATAAAATAATATCGGTAGCACTTGTATTATTTCTAGGCATTAATTTGGCCTCATACGTAGCTATTCAGATCGATGAATGGCAAATCGCTATATTTTCGGTTACATTAGTATTTCTGATCTTAATTTTGCAATTTTTCAGAAATCCTAAAAGGCATACAACAGTAAATGATAGTACTGTAGTTGCACCTGTTGATGGAAAAGTAGTAGTTATCGAAGAAGTATTCGAAAAAGAGCATTTTAAAGACAATCGTTTACAGGTTTCAATTTTTATGTCTCCGGTAAATGTTCATGTAACACGTCATCCAATAAATGGCGAAGTTATTTTTAGCAAATACCATCCTGGTAAATACCTTGTAGCCTGGCACCCTAAAGCTTCTGAAGAAAATGAAAGAACTACCGTTGTCGTAAAAAATAATAGTATAGAAGTACTTTATCGACAAATAGCAGGAGCACTTGCAAAAAGAATTGTAAATTATGCTAAGGAAGGAGAAAAGGTAGTTCAAGGTTCTGATAGCGGTTTTATTAAGTTTGGATCAAGAGTAGATGTATATTTACCTATAGGAACCGATGTAAATGTTACTTTAAATCAAAAAGTAAAAGGAGGAGAAAGTGTTATTGCTAATCTTTAATCATGACCGAAGAAGAATTAAATATCGCCTTCGATAACGCATATGAGCGCGCCTGCAATACTAAAATACAATTGCCTCCCGATATCATGCTTCATTTCTATGCATATTACAAAAGAGCAACGCATACAGAAGGTTTTTTTACCCCATCAGGAGACAGTGAGCTTAGAAATGCATTTAAATTAAATGCATTTTTTCAAGCAAAAAACCTTACCCCAAAAGAAGCTAAAGAAAAATACATAGAATTGGTAAATAAATATATTATCGACTAATAAAAAAGGCCTTGATTTGATCAAGGCCTTTTTTATGAATCAAACTATCTATCTAATTATGTAAGCTCTTTAGACTTGATTTTATAGTAGCAATTTTAGCTTCAGCATCAGCTTGTTTCTTTTTTTCATTAGCAATAACCTGCTCTGGTGCATTGTTTACAAAACGCTCATTTTGTAATTTTTTCTGAACAGATTTCAAGAAACCTTCTGTATACGATAACTCATCGGTCAACTTTTTAATTTCTTCCTCTACATTTATTGCTCCAGAAATCGGAATAAAATATTCATTAGATTTCACTCTAAAAGAAAGTGCTCCTTCAACCTTTTGATCTACATAATTTAATGTCGACAGGTTTCCGAGCTTACTAATTACCGGATCAAAAGTAGAACTATTGTTTTCGCTATTCAATACAGATAATTCGATGGTTTCTTTAAACGCTATATTTTTCTCCTTTCGTATTGTTCTAATTCCAGAAACCACATCTGCTGCAATCTCAAATTCTGCAATCAAACTTTCATTAACAACTTGTGATGCTGGCCAATTGGCAATAATTAATGCTTCTTCTGGTGTTCTATCTGTGATCTGTTGCCATATTTCTTCAGAAATAAAAGGAACAAAAGGGTGTAAAATCTTTAAATTGTCTTCTAAGATTTTGATTATCTCCTGATAAGTTTTACCATCAATAGGACTACCATAAGCAGGTTTAACCATCTCTAACAACCAGCTACAGAAATCATCCCATACTAATTTATAGGTTGTCATTAAGGCATCACTAATACGATATTTTGCATAGCTATCTTCTAACTCTAACAATGCTTTTTGAAATTTTGAGGCGTACCATGCTATTGCCATAGCCGAAGCTTCTGGTTGATCTATAGTATTATCAACCTCCCAACCAAGAATAAGTTTAGAGGCATTAAATATTTTATTAACAAAGGCACTACCTTGCTTACACAAGTCTTCATCAAACATTAAATCATTTCCTGCAGGAGAACTTAACAACATTCCTACTCTAATACCATCTGCTCCATATTGGTCAATTAAATCTAATGGATTTGGAGAATTACCTAAAGATTTAGACATCTTACGGCGTTTTTTATCTCTTACAATACCAGTAAGGTATACATTGGTAAAAGGTTTTTCTCCTCGATATTCATATCCAGCAATAATCATACGTGCCACCCAAAAGAATAAGATTTCTGGGGCAGTAACCAAGTCATTAGTAGGATAATAGTAATTAATCTCCTTATTATCTGGCTCCAAAATACCGTTAAAAACACTCATAGGCCACAACCAGGAAGAAAACCAGGTATCCAAAGCATCAGGATCCTGAGTAAGATCTGCATTAGTTAACTCTGTATTCCCTGTTTTTTCTTTGGCCAAAATCAAAGCCTCTTCTTTACTTTCTGCTACCACAAAATCTTCCTTACCATCTCCATAGAAATATGCCGGAATTTGATGTCCCCACCATAACTGGCGTGAAATGTTCCAATCTCTAACATTTTCCATCCAGTAACGATAGGTATTTATAAATTTTTCGGGAACTAGGTTTACCTCTTTATTCAAAACAGAATCTAAGGCTGGTTTAGCCAGGTCTTTCATTTTTAAGAACCACTGATCACTTAATTTTGGTTCGATCACAGCTTTGGTACGCTCACTAGTCCCTACTTTATTAAGGTGTGTTTCTGTTTTTGCAAGTGCTCCAATATGTTCTAACTCCTTTACAATCTCTTTACGAACTACAAAACGATCTTTTCCTTCATACTGTAACCCATAAGAGTTTAAGGTAGCATCATCATTAAAAATATCTATAACTTCTAGATTATGTTTATCTCCCAATGTCTTATCGTTAGGATCATGAGCAGGTGTTACTTTAAGGCACCCGGTACCAAACTCCATATCTACATATTCATCTTCGATTATTGGTATAACACGATTAGCAATAGGCACAATGGCTTTTTTACCTTTAAGATGCGTAAATCGATCATCATTTGGGTTAATACAGATTGCAGTATCTCCCATAATTGTCTCTGGACGGGTAGTTGCAATGGTTAGTATATCTTCTGTACCTTCTATTGCATAATTGAGGTAGTATAAATTACCTTGTTTTTCTTCATAGATTACTTCTTCATCAGACAAGGTGGTCTTAGCTTGGGGATCCCAATTTACCATTCTATACCCACGATAAATCAATCCTTTATTATACAGATCTACAAAAACCTTAATTACAGATGCCGACAAGTTGTCATCCATTGTAAAAGCAGTACGTTCCCAATCACAAGAAGCTCCTAGTTTTTTTAACTGTTCCAGGATAATTCCTCCATGCTTATGAGTCCATTCCCAGGCATGTTCTAAAAACTCTTCTCTGGTAAGATCGTTTTTATCAACCCCTTCATCTTTTAGCTTAGCAACAACTTTAGCCTCTGTTGCTATCGAAGCATGGTCTGTTCCCGGTACCCAACACGCATTATACCCTTTTAGACGAGCTCTACGGATTAACACATCCTGAATTGTATTGTTAAGCATATGTCCCATATGCAAAACACCAGTAACATTTGGCGGTGGAATAACAATAGTATACGCTTCTCTTTCATCAACCTCTGAGTGAAAATAGTTATTTTCCATCCAGTAGGCATACCACTTTTCTTCTATCGATTTTGCATCGTATTTTCCTGCTAAAGACATACTTTGGTCTGATTTTTGAATTAAGAAGTGCAAAAGTACTTATTAAAGTATGAAGTACGAAGTTAGAAATATGAAAATTTAAAAAAAACCTGAGTAATGAAATTAAATATTGTGGCTATAAAAATATAATAGTTTATATCATACACTATATGAAATTTTCTAACCTCACACCTCTAGCTTCTGACCTCTTACTTTTGGGTATCATTTTGCAGTTGAATAAAAAGTAAGTACTTTTACGTTTAACAAAAACCTACATCATGAAAAAAATAATGATAATTTTATTTATTGGTTTTCTTGGCACAACCTTATATGCACAGGATACTAATAAAGCGCAAATAAAATTTAAATCCGAAGTTGTTGACTATGGCGAAATCGCCAAAGGTAGTGACGGTGTTCGTCAATTTGAATTTACAAATACAGGAAATGCTCCTTTAGTTATCTCCAGAGTATATTCAAGCTGTGGATGTACCATTCCTAAAAAACCAGAGCAACCAATTGCTCCTGGAGCATCTGGTGTTATCGAAGTTAAATACGATACCAAAAGAGTGGGACCAATTCGCAAAACTATTACAGTAACATCTAATGCAGGAGATACTCCTACAATGGCTATAAAAATTAAAGGAACTGTCCTTGATAAAAGTGTTTTAGAAAAGAAAAACTAGAACTTGTATAATTAATCGTATTAAAAAAGGATACTCTAGAGTATCCTTTTTTATTTTTAGATTACTTTTTTAAGTGAGAAATTATAACTTATTTCTATCCCTAATCGTTCTATTTTCATCTTAATTCTCCTTCCTTCTTCAAAATAAAACATATCATTGAGATCAGAAAGTTTATACCTATATGCGTTTTTACCATTCACTTGCAAAATAACATCTCCTTTTTTTAAACCAGCGAGATCAGCTGGCGAATTAGGTCTAACATCCAAAATTTCGTACTTAGGCTGAAGAATAAAGTTATTTGTCAACTCAATTGTTTTTTGGTTTACCAATTTATTTAACCCCAAATACACTCTATCTTCTTCTTTATAATTTTTTACTGCTGTAAAACCTGTATGCTGAATAGTAAGCCCACTCATATTATAATGAAAAGGTTTATTAAAAAAACTATTCTTTTTAAAAGATATTTTCTGACGGGTATAATCTAAAATAAGATTAAACCTCCTTAGAATATTTCCTCCTAATGACCCTTGCCTGTTATTTAAAGATATCCCTTGTATGTAGATAGAATCTGGAAATGAGGCTGTTACTTCCTTCATTTTAAAATCACCAATATGGAGTTCTTTAATTTTAGTTTTTTCACCATAAATATCTCCACTAAAACCTTTACCCAAAAAATCTCTAAAGGAATTCTCACCAGCATATATCCCTTTTTCTTTATTCTCAAATAACCATAAAGAAGAACCAGAACCCGAATCTAACAAAAGATTGATATCGATCAACCCCTTAGCAGATTCATATTGAGCCGTAATAAAAGGTCTTTTCTTTTTTTCTCTAAAATCAATTTTGGTTTGGTAGCACTTTTTACACTTTTTGTAAGTATACGACCCTGGATTATACATTTTTATATACTGCTTTGAATAATTAATATCCAAAACAAAGTTTTTAATAAAATCATGACCTATAATCCCATGTACAGGAAATCCCATTCTGGGAGAAAAATTAATTGACTCATCCAAAACCAGGTAAATCTTGTGATTAGTACTAACAGCATCACCTATCCTTACTTCGTTATTAATAGATTTTATTGCCTCTACGGGTTCATTATCGCCTAACCCTCTAAGGTAAATTTTTGATGCATTCTTAAGTTCTAAGGAGCTTTTATTATCTACGCTAAATATAATTGTTGACCCTACGCCAGTATCTAAAATAAAGGAAAGTTCGACACCATTTACAACAACAGGAACAACAATGAGGTTGTTTGATAATTCAAATTTAATCTTATCACTTTTTTTCCCAATAGGTAACTGGAAGCTTTCTTGGGCAAAAAGAGCTGTACTAAAGATTAGAAATAATACTAAAATCTTACTTTTAAAAAAATGACAAAAATCTAGTGATAAAATCTTCATTACTCTAAATATAAAAAATATACTTGAAAAACCTACAAACTAAATAGGGATTTACAAATTCGAATACGTTATTCTTCTGTTAGATAACCTTTCTTAAATAGAATTTGCACTTTATTTCTACTCCTAATCGTTTTATTTTTATCTTAATCTTTTTACCTTCTTCAGAAGAAAATAAATTATTAAGATCCGAAAGTTTATATTTATAGGCATTTATTCCATTCACCTGTAAAAGAATATCTCCTTTTTTTAAACCAGCAAGATCAGCCGGTGAACCAAGTCTTATATTTGAAATCTCATATCTGGGCTTAAGTACAAGATTATTTGAAATCACCAATTTTTGTTCACTTACAATATTATTTAATCCTAAATAAGCTTCATTTTTTTCTGTATAAGATTCTTTTTTTATACCATTAATATCATAATCATTTATGGTAGTATAACCTCTATGCTGAATAGTGATTCCGCTCATATTGTAATAAAATGGTTTACTATAAAAGCTATTCTTTTTAAACGATATTTTCTGACCAGGATAATCTATAATAAGGTTAAATCTATGTAAAACATCACCGCCTAACGATCCTTCTCTGTCATCGAGAGACATTCTCTGGGTGTAAATAGAATCTGGAAAAGAAGCTTTTACTTCTTTCATTTTAAAATTACCAATATAAAACTCTTTGATTTTAGTTTTTTGACCATATACATCTCCATTAAATCCTTTACCCAAAAAGTCTCTAAACGACTTTCTGGTTATTCGAATACCTTTTTTAACATCTTTAAACAACCATAAAGAAGACCCAGAACCTGAGTCCAGCAAAAGATCAACATCAATCAATCGATTTTCAGACATGTATTTTGCAACTACAAATGGTTTTTTATTTCCATCTCTTAAATCAAGTTTAGCCTGATAGCATTTTCTACATTTTTTATACACATAAAATTCTGGTTTATATATTTTTATGTATTCTTTGGTATAATTAACATCAAAAACAAAATCTTTAAAAAAATCATAACCGATAACCCCATGTATAATAGTTCCCATTCTGGGCGAAAAATTAATTGATTCATCCAAAACCTTATAAATGGTATGATTAATACTTAGCGCATCACCAATCGTGATTACATTATTAACCGTTCGCATCGCTTCTACCGGGTCATCATTACCTAATCCTCTAAGCTGAATCTTTGAAATATTTTTATGTTTTAGAGAAATAGTATCATCAACACTAAAAACAATTGTAGAACCAATACCAGTATCTAGAATAAAAGAAAGCTTGGTATCGTTTACAACAACAGGAATAACAATTAGGTTATTGATTAATTGAAACTTAATCTTAGTGCTGTTCTGTTTAAAAGGTAATCTGAAATCATTTTGAGCATGAAGAACAAAATTGAAAAGTAAAAATATCATTAAAAACCTACCTTTCATAAAACAACAAAATTAAGTCATAGAAGCTTGATCGCATTAAATATAAAAAAATAGTTAAAAAAACATCTCAATTACACCCCTATTCCTAAAATATTTAAGAAATTTACCGCTATTTTATTTTTTTAAATCAGATCAGATGCCAATAATATCGCATAAAGGCAAAGCTATGCCCGAATCACCAATTCGAAAATTGGTGCCTTTTGCAGAAAAAGCTGCAAAAGAAGGTAAGCATATTTACCATTTAAATATCGGTCAACCAGATATAAAAACACCGATTGAAGCCATGGATGCCATACGAAACCACAAATTAGACATTTTAGCGTATAGCCACTCTGCCGGATTTGAAAGTTTTAGAAATAAATTAGCCGACTATTATGCAAAACACAATATTACGGTATCTTCTGATGAAATTTTGGTCACTACCGGAGGTAGTGAAGCATTAATTTTTACTATGGGTAGTATTACAGATCCTGGTGATGAGATTATAGTTCCCGAGCCTTTTTATGCAAATTATTATAGTTTTTCGACACAATCTACTGTTAAGGTAGTTCCTGTTATATCTAAGATAGAAAACGGATTCGCATTACCATCAATTGCAGAGTTCGAAAAATTGATTACGAAAAAAACCAAAGCCATACTGATCTGTAACCCCGGTAATCCAACAGGTTACCTTTACAGCAAAGAAGAAATAAAACAATTAGCAGAACTTGCTATCAAGTATGACTTATTTTTGATTTCTGATGAAGTGTATCGAGAATTTGTATATGACGACTCAGAGCATTACTCTATTTTACAAGAAAAAGGTCTTGATGAATATGCCATTATTGTAGATTCTGTCTCTAAACGATACAGTATGTGTGGAGCCCGTATTGGATGTATGATAAGTAAAAACAAAAGTGTAATGGAAACAGCTATGAAATTTGCACAAGCACGACTAAGTCCTCCTACTCTTGCGCAAATTGCTAGTGAAGCAGCTTTAGAAGCGCCAGAATCCTATTATACAGAAACGGTTGAAAAATACAAACTAAGGAGAGATACCTTGGTTGCAGGACTTAGAGAAATCCCTGGAGTAAAAGTAGGAGTTCCCAAAGGTGCTTTTTACTGTATTGCCGAATTACCAATCGAAGATGCTGATCATTTTGCACAATGGCTTCTAGATGAATTTGATTTAGATAAACAAACTATTATGGTGGCACCAGCTTCTGGATTTTATTCGGGACCTAACAAGGGGAAAAATCAAGTAAGAATAGCATATGTTCTAAATCGAAGAGATCTTAAAAAGGCAATTGAAATATTAAAAATAGCTCTTGAAAAATACAATAATCAATGAAGCGAACATTAAAAAATTAAACCTATTTTCCCAAAAGGAAATGTTTAAGATTTTTAATGAGAGAACGTAGTGATTTGCACATGTTCTCAATTTTATAATTAATTTATCATCAAATAATTACTAAAATTTAAATGTGTGAAAATTGAATATAATAAATCCTTAAAAAAATACAATACTTTCGGGATTGATGTCGTTGCAGCAGAATTTGCAGCTATTACATCAGAAGCCGAACTTGATACAATGCTCTTAAAAAACAATAAAAATCCACTTTTTATTTTGAGCGGCGGGAGCAATATGCTATTGACAAAAAATCTAGATATGTTAGTGTTGCATATTGCCATAAAAGGAATTACAGTTATAGAAGAATCAGACAAGTATGTATCTGTATCTGTAAATGCAGGAGAAAACTGGCATGATTTTGTACAATACTGTATCAAAAATAATTATGGAGGCTTAGAAAATTTATCTCTAATTCCCGGGTATGTTGGTAGTGCTCCTATTCAAAATATTGGTGCTTATGGTGTAGAACTTAAAGATACAATGACAAGTTGTGAAGCAATCAATATCAATACCAGAAAGAAACATATCTTTTCAAATAAAGATTGCAAATTTGGATATCGTAATTCTATTTTTAAAAACGATGTAAAAGGTGAATATATAATCACCAAAGTCACTTTTAGATTAACAAAAAAAGAACATACTCTTAATACAAGTTATGGTGCTATAGAAAATGCCTTGATAAATGGGGGAATTACCCAACCCACAATTAAAGACGTTTCTGAAGCAGTGATTGCTATACGAAAAAGCAAACTTCCGGATCCCTCACAAATAGGAAACAGTGGTAGTTTTTTTAAGAATCCTGTTGTTGATATTAAACATTTTACCAGGCTTCAAAAGACATATCCTAACATCCCTTTTTATAAAATAGATGAAGAACATATTAAAATTCCGGCAGGCTGGCTGATCGAACAATCTGGTTTTAAAGGAAAACGTTGGGGTGATGCAGGAGTGCATAAAAAACAAGCTTTGGTTTTAGTAAACTACGATAATGCCTCTGGAAATGAAATTTTGAATGTATCTAAAAGAATTTTAACCAGCATAAAAGAAAAATTTGATATTCTTCTGGAAACTGAAGTCAATATTATATAATACAATATTGAGATATTAATAAAGATATCTAATCAAAAAAAGCTAATATTAATCAAGAATTGACACATTATTCTTAATTTTTTGTTTAATAGCTTCTTAGCCACACATTCTTTGTATCTTTGTAATCAATTTTGATTTTTTATATTATTATGAAGCTTTTATTACTTACAATTGTTTTATTACTATTAGCATTTGGTGGTATCGCAATTAAACTATGGGCGAAAAAAGATGGTAAATTTGCTGGTACATGTGCAAGTCAAAGCCCGTTTTTAAATAAAGATGGTGAATCATGTTCTCTTTGTGGTAAGACTCCGGATCAATACTCAAGTTGTAACGAAGAAAAACACACTAAATAGTTTCTTATCGATTATCTATTTCACTCAAAAATAATGTATTGAAAAAAGAAGACTCTATCCTTTTAGAAGATCATATTAAAAAAGCTAAAGAAGGGAAACAAATATCTTTTAATTATCTTCTTGATACTTTTTGGAATGATGTTTACAATTTTCAGTTAAAAAAAACTCAGGATGAGTACGAAGCTGAGGACATTACTATACAAAGTTTTTCTCGAGCATTTGATAAAATTAACACGTTTAAAGAAGAATACAACTTTAAAACATGGCTGATTCAGATCTCAAAAAACATACATATAGATCTATTGCGAAAAAAAAATGCTTCAATACAGTCCAAAACCACAACACAAGTAGATGATGCCGTATATAAAATTATCGACCATAACCCAACCCCAGAAGATAAGCTAATTACCGAGCAAAATTTAGCTCAATTACTACTCTACATTAAACAATTAAAACCTAATTACCAAAAAGTAATTAATCTAAGATATTTTCAGGAATTGAGTTATAAAGAAATTGCTGATCATCTCAATGAACCTATAAACAATGTTAAAGTAAAGTTATTGAGGGCCAGAAAACTACTTTCTGAAATAATTACCAATGCAAAACACTAATTTATAAACAAAAAAACTATCGCAAGGTAAAAGAAGTAAACCTTTTGATAACACTATATAATGGATCAATCCATTTGTCGTTGATCTTTTTATCGTATTTCACAAACTTTTGTATCAATCCTTTTGGCGCAGAAATCTCTTTTTCTATAGCAGTGATATTAATATACTTCTGGTTATTAAGCAACCATTTTTCTACACGCTTTCGATTGTTTTTTGTTTTTTTAAGACTTATCAATTCTTCAGGCATGATTTTTTCTCTTTATCACATGAGATAACTGTCAAATTCAAAAAAAATTTTACGTTAACTTAATTTTAACCTGATGTTAAGACTTTGTATAGATATGGTTTTACTGTAAGGAGAAATCTACAGAAACTATAGCTCTTGTTCTCCTTTAATATCAAGCAGTTTAACAATGTACTTCTTTTTCAAAATCAAGATGCCTCTTAAAACGATGTATTAACTTTATTCAAAACTTCATCCTAATCTAAGCTTTCTTTGTATTTTTGCTAAAAATGTTGCTTGTATGAATAACAATGTTGCTAGTGTAGCACCTCCTAAAGGAAAACCAAAATGGTTACGTGTTAAACTTCCCACGGGAAAGAAATATACAGAGCTTCGGGGATTAGTAGATAAATATAACTTACATACTATTTGCACCTCAGGAAGCTGTCCTAATATGGGGGAATGCTGGAGTGAAGGAACTGCTACCTTTATGATATTAGGTAATATATGCACCCGTTCCTGTGGTTTTTGTGGCGTTAAAACCGGAAGACCAGAAACTGTAGATTGGGAAGAACCCGAAAAGGTAGCTCGATCTATAAAATTGATGAAGATAAAACATGCTGTTATTACATCTGTAGATAGAGATGATTTGTTAGATGGTGGGTCAATTATCTGGGCAGAAACTATTCAAGCTATTCGCAGAATGAGTCCAGAAACTACACTAGAAACACTAATTCCGGATTTTCAAGGAAAAACAAAAAATATAGATAGAATCATTACAGTAAAACCAGAGGTTGTTTCTCATAATATGGAAACTGTAAAAAGACTAACTCGGGAGGTTCGCATCCAGGCCAAATATGAGCAAAGCTTACAAGTATTAAAATACCTTAAAGAAAATGGTATTGAACGTACAAAAAGTGGAATCATGTTAGGACTTGGTGAAAAAGAAGAAGAAGTGATACAAACACTAAGCGACCTTAGAACAGTAGGTTTAGATATCGTTACAATAGGACAATATCTGCAACCAAGTAAAAAACATCTTCCTGTAAAACAATTTATAACTCCGGATCAGTTTAAAAAATATGAAGAAATAGGTTTAGAAATGGGATTTAGGCATGTAGAAAGTAGTGCCTTGGTAAGATCTTCATATAAAGCTCAAAAGCATTTAACTTAATCCAAAAACAGTAGTAAGGATTTAATGAATACACCTATTAGAATTGCCATCAACGGTTTTGGAAGAATAGGCCGTAACTTGTTTAGATTATTAATTAATCATCCTAGTATACAAGTTGTAGCAATAAACGATCTCGCCGACTCAAAAACTTTAAGTCACCTTCTTAAATATGATAGTATACATGGTATTTTATCTTATGAGGTATCACATACCAAAGATCATATTATAGTACAAGATGTATCAATACCATTACTTAATGAAAAAGATCCCGAACATTGCAACTGGAAAAAATATGATGTAGACATTGTTATCGAATCAACGGGAAAATTTAAAACCAGACCTGATGCAGAAAAACACCTCAAGGCCGGAGCAAAAAGAGTTATCTTATCTGCTCCTTCTATAGAAGATAGTATAAAAACTATCGTCATAGGTGTAAATGATCATATACTTGATGGGTCAGAGACTATCTTATCTAATGCTTCTTGCACCACAAACAATGCAGCACCAATGATCAAGGTAATTAATGATTTATGCGGAATTGAACAAGCTTATATCACCACAGTACATAGTTATACTACTGATCAAAGTTTACATGACCAACCACATAGGGATTTAAGACGGGCACGAGCCGCAAGTCAATCTATAGTACCTACAACAACTGGCGCAGCAAAAGCACTAACAAAAATTTTTCCCGAACTAAGTGATGTAATAGGAGGATGTGGTATAAGAGTCCCTGTCCCAAATGGATCACTCACAGATATTACCTTTAATGTTAAAAGACAAACTTCTATTGAAGAAATTAATAACGAATTTAAAAAAGCCTCTCAAACCAGCTTAAAAGGCATCTTGTCATACACAGAAGATCCAATCGTATCTGTTGATATACTTGGCAATCCGTACTCTTGTACGTTTGATTCTTTAATGACTTCTGTGATAGGAAAAATGGTAAAAATCATAGGTTGGTATGACAATGAAATAGGATATAGTAATAGAATAATTGATTTAATTATTAACATTTGTAAGAAATAACTATCTTAGTTGAGATATTTCAGAGGAAAATGCCAACCCAAATCAAATATTTTATAGCGCAATTTTTACTTATTTGTTGTTTTTTTGGTTCTGCACAAACGACTGAGCTTTCAGAAAACAATCAAATGAAAGACTCTATTGAGAGCTATTTGATGAATGCTTCACAATCTATTGATCAAACTAGATTAGAAACTGCACTTTCTAATATTATCAACGCAAAAGAACTTGCTTTACAACAACAAAATAAAACCTATATAGCAAAGACCAATATGGTGCTTGCTAAGCTATACCGCGAATTGGGGGATCTAAAAAAAGCTGAAGAGCAAATCCTAGATGCTATTGCTTTTCAGAATGAAACCAATGACGAATTTATGCTTGTTTCCTCATATAGTATATATGGATCAATTGCCACAAAGCTTGGAAAATTTAAAACAGCATTAAAATCCCTTCAAAACGCGTTAGCAATAGCCAAAAAAAATGATTACAAAAATCAGGAAGGACCTATAAAATTAAATCTTGGACTTTTAGCTCTCGCTCAAGAAAAACCCAAATTGGCTATACAACACTTTAACAGCGGGCTTCCTATCATCAATTCATTTGATCAGTATTATTTCAAAGCAAAACTCTATACAAATAAAGCTAGAGCACAGTTATCAATGAACCAACCTGATGAAGCCATGAAAACCAATGATTTGGCTATGCAAATTGGTGAAGATATGGGATATGCAGAAATACAGTCAGAATGTTTCGAACTGTATAGCCAGATATATGAACGAAAAGAAGATTATCCTGCTTCTCTTAAGAATCTTAGAGCGCACGAAAAAATAAAAGATGCTCTTTTTAACACCAATAAAGAAATTATAGCTCAGGAAGCAGGTGCAAAACTAAATCTAAATGAAAACAATGTTCTAATAGAAGAGTTAACAGAAGAAAACATACAACAACAAAGGTCATTAAAATTAGGACGACTTACTACCATACTAAGTATTGCTTTAATAACAATATTATCTCTTTTAACGCTTTCTCTTTATAAAAATAATAACCTAAGAGCCAGAGCAAATGAATTATTACAAAATAAAAATACAGAACTTATACTGGCAAAAGAGAATGCAGAAAGAGCTAGTGAAGCCAAAGTTCAATTCCTTTCTACAATAACACACGAGTTAAGAACACCATTATATGCTGTTACAGGATTAACGCATTTGTTACTCGAAGAAAGCCCTACACCTAATCAAAAAGAGCACCTTAATTCTCTCAAATTCTCTGGAGAATATCTTTTGTCACTAATTAATAATATTCTGGATCTCAATAAACTTGAAGCTAACAAAGTAGAACTAGAAAACACATCATTCAATTTAAAAAAACGAATAAACGATGTATTAATAGCGCTGGGCAAATCTGCTAAAGACAGAAATAATAATTTACATTACGAATTTGATGAGTCTATCCCAGCTAAACTTAAAGGAGACCCACTTAAAGTTTCTCAAGTCTTAATTAACCTTATCGGAAACTCTATAAAGTTTACACAAAACGGAGATATTTGGATACGAGTAAAACCAATTAATCGAACCGATAATAAAGTCTCGCTTAGTTTTGAAATCGAAGATAACGGAGTAGGAATATCAGAAAAAAAGCAACTTAGTATTTTTGAAAACTTTACTCAAGGTTCTGTACAAATTAATAGAAAATTTGGTGGTACGGGCTTAGGACTATCAATAGTAAAGAATTTATTATCCTTAATGGATAGTGAGATCAAACTAGAAAGTGAATTAGGCAAGGGATCAAAATTTTTATTTGATCTTAAATTCGAAGTTTTTGAAGACAAAAGCACCAACTATACTGAAGAAGCTAAGAAAATTGATTACAGCATAATGATCGACAAACATATACTGGTGGTCGAAGACAATAAAATCAATCAACTAATTACGAGAAAAATCTTAGAAAAGAATGAGATAAAATGTGATGTTGCCGATAATGGTGATATTGCAGTAAATAAAACAAAAGAAAACGCTTTTGATCTTATTCTTATGGATATCCATATGCCAGGAATCAGTGGAATTGAAGCCACCAAACAAATTAGAAAATTCAATAAAGAAATTCCAATTATAGCATTAACAGCCGTTACCCTAGATGATAATCTGGATGAGTTCTACGATAATGGATTTAATGACATCATACCAAAACCATATAAAACTGAAGAGTTTTTCACAAAACTCCACAAAGCATTGGTAAAAAAACAAGCCACTGCTTAGTGATTTGGCATGGCTTTTGAGAAACAAAGGTTAACCGAGTTTATAAATAAACTTATTTGAGTTAGCCAGAATTAAAAAACAAGATCCTACTATAGGATCTTATTTTTTTTCAATAAACTTCAATATTTTATCATCAAAAGAAGAAGCTCCTTCTACAAACCTTACTCCTATCGGCTGGTACCATAATTTCTCTTCAGAAATATCCGAAGCTAATCTCACATAATCTTTTTCTGTCGCAATAATAAATTCAAGACCATTTAATTTATCTAATTCAGTATCGGTAAAATTATGATGATCAGGAAAACTAATATGATCAAATGTTAACCCTAAAGAAGTATAATAATCTAATAAAGGAGTAGGATTAGCTATACCTGTCACCAAAGTAAAATGAATAGTTTGTAAGGAACCGATTGGTTTTGTTCCAGAAATATTTACGATATCATTTCCATAATCGATAGTAGTAAAAAACAAATCTTGATTGGGTTTTATCGCAAGTTTATCTGTAATTCTTTTTCTTTCTTCAAAAGACAATGGATTAGGACATTTTGTAACTACAACAATATCAGCTCGATCAGCCCCTTTTTTTGGTTCCCTTAAATTTCCTGTAGGCAAAACAATATCATTACAGTAAAGATCATAATATGCAGTAAGCAAAATATAGAATCCTGCTTTTACCTTACGATGTTGATAAGCATCATCTAATAAAATTACTTCCGGTTCGGGTGTTAATGATCTTAAATTAGAAATTCCACTACGCCGATCTGCATCTACCGCTACAACAACATCTGTAAATTTTCTTTTAAACTGAAGTGGCTCATCTCCTACTTGTTTTGCCGTAGAAGAAGTAGCAACCAGCTTAAATCCTTTGGTTTCTCTTTTATATCCCCGACTAAGTGTTGCTAATGACACCTTATCTTTAAGCAAAGTAATTAAATATTCTACCATCGGTGATTTACCTGTTCCTCCTACACTAAGATTCCCTACTGCTATTATCGGAAAGGTATATGTCTTAGATTTTTTAATCCCCAGATCATACAATTTATTTCTCAACCAGGTAATCAAATAATAAAAAGGAACAAAAGGTAAAAGTATTTTTCGCAGTAAATTCACACGTTTAAAATTTTCAATATATCAGTGCAACAAAAGTATAAAACGAAACTTTGATTATTGATAAAAGTTTTTTTACATTCAATTTTTATTCAAAAACATATTATAATGCAAATAAAAGAGGTTATACAGCATCTTGAAACTTTAGCTCCAATCACATACGCAGAGGATTTTGATAATGTTGGTTTATTGGTTGGTAGTCGTGAAACTGTAGTAACGGGGGTGCTGGTAACCCTGGATACTCTCGAAAACATAGTAGATGAAGCAATAGAAAACGACTGTAATCTCATTATAAGTTTTCACCCTATCGTATTTAAAGGACTCAAAAAATTTAATGGCAGTAACTATGTAGAGCGAGTAGTAATGAAAGCTATTAAAAATGACATTGCCATTTTTGCTATTCATACAGCACTAGACAATGCGATACACGGAGTAAATAATATGATATGCGAGCAATTAGGACTTCTAAATCGCAAAATTCTTATCCCGCAAAGCGGAAATATAAAGAAATTAGTCACCTTTGCTCCTACTACTGAAGCCGAAGCATTACGCAACAAGCTATTTGAAGCCGGAGCAGGAAGCATTGGTAATTACGATAATTGTAGTTTTTCTTCTGAAGGAACAGGAACATTTAGAGCTTCTGATACTGCAAACCCATCAATTGGTGAAATCGGAAAAACACATCGCGAAAAAGAAACTCAGATTCAAATTACATACCCCAAACATTGTGAAGGTAAAATTCTTAAAACTCTTTTTGAAAATCATTCTTATGAAGAAGTAGCCTATGAAATTACCACTCTTGAAAATAAAAATCAAAATATTGGGATGGGTATGATTGGGGAGCTTCCAAACCCGGTAGAAGAGCTCGATTTTTTAAAACACATCAAAAATATTTTTAAAACCGGATGTGTACGACACTCAGCATTACTAAACAAGCCTATCAAAAAAGTAGCTGTTCTTGGCGGTAGCGGTAGTTTTGCTATTGCCAATGCACATCGAGCAGGTGCAGATATTTTTATCACTTCAGATCTAAAATATCATCAATTTTATGAAGCCGAAGGAAGGCTAATATTAGCCGATATTGGCCACTATGAGAGCGAACAATACACAAAAAACCTAATTGTTAGTTATCTTAGAAAAAAAATCAGTAATTTTGCAATCATTTTATCGGATAAAAACACCAATCCTATTCAATACATATAAAATATGGCAAAGAAAGAAGTTACTGTTGAGCAAAAATTAAGAGCACTATATGACTTGCAATTAATAGACTCTAGAGTTGATGAGATCAGAAACGTACGCGGAGAATTACCTTTAGAGGTTGAAGATCTTGAAGATGAAGTAGCCGGATTAAACAAAAGATTAGAAAAGCTAAACAATGATCTTGAAACTATCGCCGAAGGTATTAGTAACAAGAAAAATCTAATTGAAGAAGCTAAAGCATTAATCAAAAAATACGGAGAGCAACAAAAAAATGTTCGCAATAATCGCGAGTACAATTCACTTAGTAAAGAAATTGAATTCCAGGAATTAGAAATTCAATTAGCAGAAAAGCATATCAAGGAACACAAAGCTCAGATTGTTCAAAAAAATGAGATCATCGATCAGACCAAAACAAAGCTTGGAGAACGTAACTCTCATCTTTCTCACAAAAAAGGAGAGCTTGATGCTATTTTAGCTGAAACTGAAAAAGAAGAACAAGCTTTAATCTCTAAGTCTGAAGATTACCAAAAAGAGATCGAAGAACGTTTAATCAATGCTTACAAAAGAATACGTAGTAATGTAAAAAACGGACTTGCTGTTGTGCCAATTGAACGTGGTGCTTCTGGAGGGTCGTTCTTTACCATTCCGCCGCAAGTACAGATGGAAATTGCTTCTCGCAAGAAAATCATCACAGATGAACACAGTGGTCGAATTTTAGTTGACCAAGAACTTGCAAAAGAAGAAAAAGAAAAAATGAATGCACTTTTTGCAAAACTATAATAAATACTAGTTTAACAACATATAGCCTCAGTAAAACTGAGGCTTTTTTGATTGCACAAACAATGAATCATATCCTCATCATAGGCTTTGTTTGGCCAGAACCCAATTCTTCGGCAGCAGGAAGCAGAATGATGCAGCTTATAGCACTATTCGAAGCTCAAAACTGGAAAATCACCTTTGCCAGCCCCGCAGCAGAAACAGAGCGCATGGTAAATCTCGAAAACACAAACATCACTAAAGCAACAATAGAGCTTAACAATTCTAGTTTTGATGATTTTATCAAAAAACAACAACCAGACATAGTGATGTTTGATCGATTTATGACTGAAGAACAGTTCGGATGGAGAGTCACAAAATATTGCCCTAATGCATTAAAAATATTAAACACAGAAGACCTACATAGTCTTAGAAAAACCCGGCAAGAATTATTTAAAAGCAATGCAACTTTTAACAACGACGCTCTTTTATCTAGTGACATTACAAAACGAGAGATTGCAAGCATATATCGATGCGATCTATCCCTAATTATTTCTGATTTTGAAATAAAACTTCTTAAAGAGATCTTTAAAATAAATGAAGACTTATTATTCTATTTACCTTTTCTGTTTGACCCCATCACTACAGAGATAAAAAAAATATGGCCTGAGTATAAAAACAGAAAACACTTTGTTACTATAGGAAATTTTCGCCATGAACCAAATTGGAATAGTGTGTTATACCTTAAAGAAGTTATTTGGCCATTAATCAGAAAAGAGCTTCCAGAAACAGAACTGCATATCTATGGATCATACCCTCCTCCTAAAGCAACACAACTACACAATCCAGAAGAAGGGTTTCATATTAAAGGATGGGCAAAAAGTGCAACAGAAATAATGTCGCAAGCCCGCGTTTGCCTTGCCCCTTTGCGATTTGGAGCAGGAATTAAAGGAAAACTCGCAGAGGCCATGCTTTGTGGCACACCAAGCGTAACCACCTCTATAGGGGCAGAAGGAATGCTCGATGAAGAAGCCGATTGGAACGGTTTTGTTATCGATGACCCTTCAAAATTTGCCAAAGCAGCCATAAGATTATATAATAACGAAAGCCTCTGGCAACAATCACAACAAAACGGAATAGAGATTACAAATACACGGTTTCAGAAAAAAAAGTTCTGTACCCCGTTTCTCAATCAGGTTTCTAAACTTCAAAAAGACCTTAATAAACATCGTACCAAAAACTTTATCGGTAGCATACTACAGCATCATACACTACGAAGCACCGAATTCATGTCTAGATGGATAGAAGAAAAAAACAAAGCTTAGTGAGTTCGCATTATAAAACAACACTACCCCTGTAACCTACTGTAAATCAATTAATAAAATTGAAAAATAGGGGAAATCCCCCTTTTATTAGAATAAAAATATCTCTAATTTTACTTTACCAACAAAATTAATTTTAGGAGGAATCAGAAAATCCTTTAACAGAGTACGAACAACTAGTACTGGTTTCTATTACTATATAAATTTGATCGAAACTAGTATAAATCTTAAAACCTTATGAAAAAATTCACACTAACTATCTTGGCGAGTTTTATGTTACTATTATTCTCATCTTGTGAAAAAGAAGTTAACACTACAATCGAAACTCAGGAAGTAATTACCCAGGAAGATATCATTGGAATCAAGAGATCCGAAATACCTGATGATATTAAACTCGATTATCACGAAAAATATGGTGTTATACGAGCAGATGAATACCCTATGGAGCGTAGAGGTACAGAAATCACCTTAGAAACATTTTTAGAAAAAGCAAATCTCAAAAAAGATGATTTTGCCGATTACAGAATCACCGAAAGACAATTTTCTGGAATTGGACTAGCTGAACATCGAATAAACGGGGAAGTAATTCAGGTACATCACGAATACAAAAACGAACCTGTAACTGTTTTTGAAGGAGTTACACATGAAGGCAAAAGAGTAACAATAATCATCATTATTGTCTGTTCTAATGGACTTGTTATTATAATTATTCTCTAAACTTCTAAAAAAATAACAATTCTCAAAATAAATAAAAAATCAGGAGTGACACCATAACATATCACTCCTGATTTTAATATTATAATAAAAGTACCGCTACTTAAAGTGCAGCTACGTGTTTTGCTAATTGTGATTTCAAGTTAGCAGCTTTATTCTTATGAATAACATTATTCTTAGCTAACTTATCAAGCATAGAAACAACTGTAGGAAACAAAGTCTCTGCTTCTTTCTTATCAGACTCACGTAATTTTTTTATAGCATTACGTGTAGTTTTATGCTGATACCTGTTTCTAAGACGTTTTGTCTCGTTACTTCTGATTCTTTTTAATGCTGACTTATGATTTGCCATCTCTCTTCTATTAAATTTCTTACTATAAAATTTGTAGCCCGTAGGGGAATCGAACCCCTCTTACCAGGATGAAAACCTGGCGTCCTAGCCGATAGACGAACGGGCCATTTTCCCTTTTCAAGGATTGCAAATTTATAGCTTTCACTTTAAATTTGCAATTAATTTCATTATTGTAGCCCGTAGGGGAATCGAACCCCTCTTACCAGGATGAAAACCTGGCGTCCTAGCCGATAGACGAACGGGCCATGTTGTCTAATTGCGGATGCAAAAATACAACTATTTTTTAATGCTGCAAGTGTTATTTTATTTTTTTCTAAAACCCTTAATAAGCCTTAGCAAATAACACTCTCATTTTTGATGGCTTATCACTATAAACACAGCTCCCTTCCTCTTCTTTTGCATCAAAAGGAATACATCGTATTGTAGCTTTAGTAAGCTCCTTTATCTTTTGCTCTGTCTCTGCAGAACCATCCCAATGTGCCGAAATAAACCCTCCTTTATTCTCCAAAACATCTTTAAACTCATCAAAAGAATTTACTTCTGTAATATGTTCATCCCTATATTGAGTTGCTTTTTGATGTAAACTTTCCTGAATCTCTACAAGCAACGACTCTATTGTTTCAACAACTTCATCTTTAGCAACAAATTGTTTTGTTAATGTATCACGGCGAGCAAGTTCTACAGTTCCTTTTTCTAAATCCTTAGGTCCAATTGCAATCCTAAGAGGAACTCCTTGTAATTCATACTGAGCAAATTTAGCTCCTGGCCTATGCGTATCTCTATTGTCAAACTTAACAGAAATTCCTTTAGATCTTAAGTCAGTGACCAATGCATTAGCAACTTCAGAAATTTGATTTAATTGCTCTTCTCCCTTATATATAGGAACAATTACTACTTGAACAGGAGCCAAATTAGGTGGTAAAACCAAACCATTATCATCGCTATGAGTCATAATTAAAGCACCCATCAAACGAGTCGAAACTCCCCATGAAGTAGCCCATACATAATCTAACTTACCTTCTTTTGACGTAAATTTTACATCAAATGCTTTTGCAAAATTCTGCCCTAAGAAGTGCGAAGTACCTGCCTGTAAAGCTTTTCCATCTTGCATTAACGCTTCAATACAATATGTATCTTCTGCTCCAGCAAAACGCTCACTCTCTGTTTTTCTTCCTCTTATTACAGGAATAGCCATAAATTGCTCTGCAAAATCCGCATATACATTATTCATTTGCTCTGTTTCTGCAATTGCTTCCTGCCTTGTAGCATGAGCTGTATGCCCTTCTTGCCATAAAAACTCTGCAGTTCGAAGAAATAGCCTAGTCCGCATTTCCCATCGCACTACATTAGCCCACTGATTCACCAACAAAGGCAAATCTCTATATGATTGTATCCATCCTTTATATGTATTCCAAATAATAGCTTCAGAAGTTGGACGTACAATCAACTCTTCTTCTAACTTAGCTTTAGGATCTACAATAAGCTTAGAACTATCTTCTGGGTCAGTTTTTAATCTATAATGAGTAACTACTGCGCATTCTTTAGCAAACCCTTCTGCGTTTTTTTCTTCTGCTTCGAATAAGCTTTTAGGCACAAATAATGGAAAATAAGCATTTTGATGCCCTGTTTCTTTAAATTTTTTATCTAATTCTGCCTGCATTTTTTCCCAAATAGCATACCCATACGGCTTAATCACCATACACCCTCTTACTGCCGAATTCTCGGCCAGGTCGGCCTTAACGACCAATTCGTTATACCATTTTGAATAATCTTCACTACGCTTTGTTAAATTCTTACTCATAAACTTCTATTTGGCACAAATGTTGTGGCTCTGTTAAATATAATTTAGTTAGCGCAAAACTAACTAAATTTGTAATGTTCAACAATAAAATAAGAAGATATGCGACTTAAAAATTATTTTCAGAGAAGTGGAGCTTTAGGTTTTTTACTTTTAGCAGCCATCCTTATGTTGACGTCTTGTGGTTCGTATGAATACACTCCTTATAGAGATGGTATTTATGGCGACGCGGCAAGCCAAAAAAACATTGAGACCCAACCTAATAATACAGATAAAAAATCTAATTATTATTCTAGCTATTTTTCTGAAAAATCTGCACAAATCGATACCGCAATTGAGGAAGATGCAATTTTTACCGATATTGATTCTTATTCTAGCGAAGGTTATGATGCTGCAGATACTACTGCTACTGCATTAAACTATGAAGTTGGACAACCAGCATGGGGCAGCAACCCTACAGAAATCAGCGTTAACCTTTACAATACTGGTTGGAATAACTGGGGTCCTGGATGGGGATGGAATGGATGGTACGGTAATGGATGGGGATGGAATGCAGGATGGGGATGGAACACCGGATGGGGATGGAATGGTCCTGGATGGGGATTTGGCTGGGGTAACCCTTATTGGTATGGTGGTTACTATTGCCCTCCTTATTATGGAGGTTATGCGGGATATTACAGAGGATATTATCGCCCTTACTATAACAGGTATCCATATTATGGAAGATCTCGTTACAGAGCATACAACAGGAGTGCAAGAAACTCTTACGCTTACTCTACCAGAAGTCGCAGAGCATATAATAATTCAAAATACAGCACAAGGTCACGAAGATCTTCAACTTACAGCAGAAGCAGACAAGGATATAGCAACAGAAGAGTTGATGCTGCCAGAAGAACACGATCTTCATCAAACAACTATTATAACAGATCCGGATCTTCAAATAATACGTATTCTCGTTCGCGATCATCTTCGGTAGGCAGAAGTAATTCGACAAGATACACTAGACCAGCAACAACGACAAGATCCAGAAGTAATTCAACAAGAAGCAGAGGATACTCTCCTTCGTCGAATAATTCTTCAAGAAGTAGAAGTTCTGGGTATTCAAGAAGTAGTGCGCCTCGTAGCAGTGGGTATTCACGATCAGGAAGTAGCAGCAGGTCTAGAAGTAGCGGAAGTCGTGGTGGTAGCAGAAGCAGAAGTCGCGGAAGAAATTAAAAAACTTAATTCAAACTTATAAACCAATTGTTAGATAACTTTCCCGAATATCTTACTTATTTTTGAGGTATTCTGTAATTCAAAATTTAAAAAATTGATGAAAAAGCTATTCTTATTCATAGGTATACTATCTATGTCTTTTTTGAGTGCTCAAGATATTACCGATGCATTACGTTATTCACAACAAGATATCCTTGGTACCGCACGCTACAGAGCTATGAGTGGTGCTTTTGGCGCCTTGGGCGGGGATTTATCTGCACTGCAAATTAACCCTGCAGGATCAGCCGTTTTTTTAAATCCTCATGGATCGGTTACCCTTTCAACTAGTCATATTGATAACGACATAAACTACTCTAATCGTTTAACTAATCGTGATTCTAGAAATTTAAATTTTAATCAAGTAGGAGCCGTTTTTGTTTTCGATCATTACAGTGATGATGCGATCATTAATAAGCTTTCATTAGGATTAGCGTATGATCAGACTGCAAATAACGCCAATGAATTTGCTGCTTTTGGGAGAAGTTCTAATTCTATCGACAACTTTTTTCTTGCCGAAGCCCAAGGGCTGCCTCTGGATCTGATTTCGAGAAGATCGGGAGAATCTATAGACCAGCTTTATAGTTTTCTTGGAGAATCTGAAGGCTATGCTGCTCAACAAGCATTCCTAGGTCGTGAAGCTTTTGTTATAGAAGCAACTGATGTTGACAATCCTAATAACACTTCTTATTTCTCGAATATTGCACCTGGTGTTTTTGATCAGGAATACTATTATGAAAGCACAGGTTTAAATGGAAAATTCACCTTAAATGGAGGTGCGCAAATTAATCAAGTTTTTTATGTAGGATTTAATATCAACTCTCATTTTATTAATTACGATAGAGTTACTGAGTTTTTTGAAGGAAATAACAATGCAGGCAGCAATGTTAATGAAGTAACATTTACCAATAAATTATCTACTACTGGTGGAGGGTTTTCTGCTCAAGTTGGGGGTATTGCCAAGGTATCTGAAATGATTCGCTTAGGAGCTTCTTTTGAATCTCCTACCTGGTACTATATTGAAGAAGAGACCACTCAGCGCCTAGAAACATTTAGCGATATAGACGGAAGATCTATTGTTGATCCCGATGTTATTAATATTTTCCCAGAATATAAATTACGCACACCCGCAAAAGCCACAGGTAGTATTGCTGTATTATTTAAACAACATGGATTAATCAGTGTCGATTACTCATACAAAGATTATTCTACAACAAAACTAAGCTCTGACGAAAACATTAGCTTCTCTAATCTTAACAGGGAAATTAACGACAATTTACAAGGTGCTTCTAGCATAAGAATTGGTACCGAATGGAGAGTTGAAAACTGGAGCATTAGAGGTGGATATCGTTTTGAAGAAAGCCCATATAAAAATGATTTGATCCTTGGAGAAAAAATAGGGTATTCTCTTGGAACAGGGTATTCTTTTGGAAAATTTAAAATTGATATTGCTTATGATTACAGCGAACAAGAACGTACCGAGCAATTTTATCCTAATTCTGGTTTTAATAATGCAGCTCTTGTAGATAGTCAAATGCAAAATCTTACATTTACTTTTGGCATGAATTTCTAGAATAGTATTTATCATACAAAAAAACCGAGATCATAGCATCTCGGTTTTTTTGTATAAAAGTATTTTATCGTATTAATGAAAAATTACCTGCAAAAACTCTCCTTCGCATATTCGGATCTCTGGGTTCATTAAATTCTACTCTAAACCAATAATCTGAAGAAGGCATATTTTTTCCGTTATAGGTACCATCCCATCCTGGTCCACCTGCCCTTAGTTGTTTTAACAACTTACCATATCTATCAAATATATAGATTAGTGCCGCAGGTTGGCCTTCGATATTAATCAGGCTCCAGGTATCATGAAAGCCATCCCCATTAGGTGTAAAATATTTAGGGTATCCTAAAATCATAATAACATCAGATATTTCTTCACTAGCAGGACAGTTTGCATATCTGGCTGTAATAAAATAATCTCCTGGCGGAACATTAGTAAATATTGGCGAAGACTGAAAAGGCCTATATTCTAAAAAGCCATTTCCTATATCCCGGTCGAGCCTATACTCAAAATCATCAAACCCTGCAGCTTCTACATCAGGAGCAGCAACTACTTCTGCCGTAATAGTATACCGCCCTGCAAAAGACTCTTCTGCAATAGAATATCCTACAGAAACAACAGCATCCGAAACATCCAGAACTACTAAATCATCAGGAGAATCAGGAACCTCTGCTCCTGTTTCATCAAAACCTCTTAATTGATACACTCCTTCTGTAGTAACTTCTAAAAATGGTATTACTCCAGGAGGTCCCGGAACATTCACAAAATTAGTAGTTCCTACATCTGCTCTTGCCCATTGATACGTTACAGCTCTAGGAAACCTTCCTTCTATAGTAATCGGAAATTCACCACATGTAGCAATATCAGGTCCTACACCTGGTTCTAAAATACTACAATCTGTAGTTCCTGCATTATCTTCGTTAAGATTGGTTTGCTGAAGTTGAATAACCCCTGCCTCATCTGCAAAATTAGTAATTAGAATAATATAATACTCGCCAGATTGCGCATTAGGTATTGTTAGTGTTTCTATATAGATATCATCATCTGGTGTTCTTGCATAACTACAATCTATAATATTAGTATTATCCATATTATTAATATAATAATCAGGATCATCGACATTATTTACACATTCTGCAGGACGTATATTATCTCCGTCCCCATTATTATCACATCCCTGAGAAAGAATATCACAATTCACAAATGAAGTAGGAAAAGGTCCCCAGGCAATAAAATCTACATCAAGTTGCCTTTCTCCTCTGTCTAAATTACTATTATCATTACTATCGACCCATTGCTGAATATCAAAAATCAATTCTCCTGGTTGATCAATACGAATAAAGTACCATGCTGGATTAGGAGTAGTATTTAAACAACCCACTTCACCAAGACCATCCATATCACCAGTTACATTAGGGAAAGTCAATTCTAAAGAAGCATCAGAACAAAAAGGTTGAGCAGCTCTACAAGCTACATCAAAGTCCTGAGCATAAAAAAGCGTACTTTTAAAAACAAGAATGCTAAAAAGTAACAAAATTTGAGGTAATCCTTTTGCCATTTTCATATAACGTTAAAACTTTATTTTTCGTGTGTTACAGTTCAATTTGGGACTTAAATATACAGAACTTCTCCAAGAAAACTAATATCTACAATTGTTTAACATAGCTTTTACTAAGTAAAACAACAAAATCGTATCTTTGCACACCATAATATAGAAGGTATTCATTAATACAATTCTATTTATGTTACAAAAAACAAAAAAGTGAGAATTTTGATAAATTATAAAATTTTGAAGTGTGAAAATTGACAAGGCCCTCGAAGCTATTGAAGCGCTAGGTGATAATCATGTAGCTACTAGCGCTACCACTCCTCTTAGAGAAGATGCCTTTAAACTTAGCGATGCCGAAAAAATTGCTTTGATTAAAGAAGATGTAAAACATATTATGGAAACTTTGGGACTAGATCTAACAGATGATAGTCTTAAAGGTACTCCTCAACGTGTAGCAAAAATGTTTGTAAATGAGATTTTTTCGGGCCTTCATCCTCAAAGAAAACCAGATGCCTCTACATTTGACAATCATTATAAATATGGAGAGATGCTGGTAGAGAAAAACATTACTGTATATTCTACTTGTGAGCATCATTTACTTCCAATTGTTGGTCGGGCTCATGTGGCATATATCTCTAATGGTACCGTAGTTGGACTATCCAAAATGAATCGTATTGTTGATTATTATGCAAAACGTCCACAAGTACAGGAACGTCTAACCATGCAAATCGTTCAAGATTTACAAGTAGTTCTGGGAACAAAGGATGTAGCTTGTGTTATCGATGCAAAGCATTTATGTGTTAATTCTCGAGGAATCAGAGACATAGAAAGCAGTACGGTTACTAGCGAGTTTGGCGGTAAATTTAAAGAGCAATCTGTAAAAAGAGAATTTTTGGATTACATCAAATTAGACACTACCTTTTAATTTTATTTTCAACAAAATCATAAGCATCACTCTACATCATGGCAGCAACTTCGTTGTATAAAACTCAGGAATTAAAAATTTATAATTCCATTTCAGGTCAAAAAGAAACATTTAAATCTATTACAGAAGGTAATATAGGAATGTATGTGTGCGGCCCTACGGTTTATAGCAATGTACACTTAGGAAACTGTCGTACATTTATTTCTTTTGACCTGGTATTTAGATACCTAAGACATCTGGAGTATAAAGTTCGTTATGTTAGAAATATTACCGATGCCGGTCATCTTGAAAACGATGCAGACGAAGGCGAAGATAAAGTGGCCAAAAAAGCACGATTAGAAGAGTTAGAACCTATGGAAATCGTACAGCGATATACTTTAGATTTTCATCATGTTATGTCTAAATTTAATGCAATATCACCAAGTATAGAACCTACGGCTACTGGACATATCGTAGAACAAATTGAAATTATCAAAACGATTATCGATAATGGTTTTGCATACGAATCAAATGGTTCTATCTATTTTGATGTTCAGAAATTTAATAAAACTAATCATTACGGAAAGTTAAGTGGGCGTAATCTCGAGGATATGATTGCAAATACCCGGGAGTTATCTGCTCAAAGTGATAAAAAGAACCCCCAGGATTTTGCGCTTTGGAAAAAAGCAGAACCTCAGCATATTATGCGCTGGCCATCTCCATGGAGTGATGGTTTCCCAGGTTGGCACCTAGAGTGTACTGTAATGAGCACCAAATATTTAGGTGAGCGATTCGATATTCATGGAGGAGGAATGGATTTAAAATTCCCTCATCACGAATGTGAAATTGCACAGGGAGAAGCCGCTTGTGGTCAAACCCCTGTAAATTATTGGATGCATGCCAATATGCTTACTCTTAATGGCAAAAAAATGTCTAAATCAACCGGGAATACCATATCCCCGGGAGAATTATTTTCGGGCAATAATAACTTTTTAAGCAAACCATTTGACCCTAGCATTGTTCGGTTTTTTATGCTTCAGGCACATTACAGAAGTATTTTGGATTTTTCTAACGATGCATTAGAAGCTTCAGAAAAAGGGTTTTATAAATTGATAGATGCAATACAAACTATCGATACGCTATCAGCTAACTCGACCACCAAAGGGTTTAATGTTCAAAACTGGAGGCAAGAATGCTATGATGCAATGAATGATGATTTTAACAGTCCTATTCTAATTGCTAAGTTATTTGATGCCGTTAAGTTTGTTAATACCGTTAAAGAACAAAAGGCTACAATTTCTGCAACTGATCTCGAATTATTACGTAAAACCATACATGATTTTGTTTTTGACGTTCTTGGATTGGTGAACATAAATGAAACTGCATCAGACATAAGCGATAAGCTTTCTGGAGCGGTAGAATTATTGATTAACTTAAGAGCAGAAGCAAGAGCTAATAAAGATTTTGCCACTAGTGATAAAATTAGAGATGAACTTATAGAAATTGGCATTCAACTTAAGGATGGCAGGGATGGCACTAGCTTTTCATTAAATTAACCATTTTGGCTTTTAAGACGACCATAAAACAAATTTTAATATTTCCATTTGTGGTATTGGTTAAGCTGTATCAAAACCTAATATCACCATTAACTCCTGCTACCTGCCGTTATCAGCCTACTTGTTCGCATTATACTCTTGAAGCGTTACAAAAACATGGGCTTTTTAAAGGAGGAATGCTTTCAATTAAGCGTATTTTTAGTTGTCACCCCTGGGGAGGTAGTGGATATGATCCAGTTCCTGATGTTGAGAATGAATCTGTGAAAAGTGAACAATAAAGATCCTTTCATAATAATTGTATTTATAAAACGTATGGTCATTTTTTCAATATATGAATATGTAATACGTTTCTCATATAAATACCTATATTTACTTTTGAAAAATAAAACTCACGCATGATATTTACAAAAATTACCTGGAATCCGGTTGAGGGAATAGATCTCGGCTTTTTTGTTATTCGTTTTTATAGCTTAATGTTTGTAATTGCCTTTACACTAGGATGGTACCTAATGAAAAAAATCTATATCCGAGAGAATGTCTCTATGGAAAAACTAGATTCTGTATTTATATATGCTGTTATCGGTACATTATTAGGCGCCAGGTTAGGGCATGTATTTTTTTATGACTGGGATTATTACAAAAACAATCTTTTAGAAATTCTTTTGCCTTTCAGGTTTAAGCCAGCGTTTGAGTTTATAGGTTTTCAGGGATTAGCGAGTCATGGGGCTGCTATTGCTTTTATAATTGCAATGTATTATTACTCTAAAAAAGTCCTACATAAACATCCGCTTTGGGTTTTAGATAGAGTTACTATTCCTGCAGCATTTGGAGGTATTTTTGTTCGATTAGGTAATTTCTTTAACTCTGAGATTATTGGAAAAGAATCTGGAGATTCTTTTTTTGGAGTAAAGTTTATACGTGATGGTATAAGTAAAAGAGAGGCTTTAAAAGAAACCGGAATGGATAGCGTTAATAAAGCATATTCTGCAATCGTAGAAAATCCTAAATTCTCTAACTTACTAGAAGCTATTCCATATCGTCATCCAGCTCAATTATATGAAGCTTTTGGATATATATTTGTATCTATTATCCTATGGTTAATCTATTGGAAAACTGATAAACGAAAAAACAGTGGGTTTCTTTTCGGAATGTATTTAATTCTAATATTTACGGTACGTTTTATTGTAGAGTACGTTAAATCAAGCCAGGGAGGTTTTGAAAGCGCCTTAGGTTTGCTATCAACAGGCCAATGGCTTAGTATTCCTTTTATTATTGTTGGCTTGTATTTTGTAATACGATCCCGAAAGAAAACAGAAGTTAATTAAATAGAAAATAGCATAAAAAAAGCCGATGTAAGATACATCGGCTTTTTTTATGCGTTTAGTTTTATTTTAAAAAATCTCGTTAGATTCTTTTAGTTTTTCTGTATTCGCCACCAATTGAAGTTCATCAATAATTTTCTGAATATCTCCATCTATAATATTACCTAAGTCATATAAGGTTAAACCAATACGGTGATCAGTCACCCTACCTTGTGGATAGTTATAGGTTCTAATTTTTGCAGAACGATCTCCGGATGAAACCATACTTTTACGTTTCTCAGAATCTGCTGCTTGCTTCTTTTCCAGTTCTAAATCATACAATCGAGAACGCAATACTTTCAATGCTTTTTCGAGGTTTTTATGTGATGATTTCTGATCCTGGCAACTTACAATCATTCCTGTTGGCTCATGATGTAATTTAATTGCCGAATATGTAGTATTTACAGACTGCCCTCCTGGTCCTGTAGAAGTAGTACGTTCTATACGTACTTCTTGCATATCGAGTTCGATATCAAATTCTTCTGCTTCAGGTAAAACCATTACGGTGGCAGCACTGGTATGTACACGACCTTGTGTTTCGGTTTGAGGAACTCGTTGTACACGATGTACACCTGCTTCAAACTTTAATGTCCCATAAACATCTTCACCATTAACTTCGAAAATAATCTCTTTATAACCACCACTGGTTCCTTCATTAAGATCTACAACACTAGTACTCCATCCTCTACCTTCACAATATTTAGTATACATTCTAAATAAATCTCCTGCAAAAATACTCGCTTCGTCCCCTCCTGTTCCTGCGCGAATTTCTACTACACAGTTCTTAGCATCTTCGGGATCTTTTGGCACAAGCATAAAGCGAATTTTTTCTTCCAAACCTGGTAATTCTTCTTTAGCTTCTTCTAGCTGCATTTTGGCCATTTCTACCATCTCTGCATCACTACCATCAGCAATAATTTCCTCGGCTTCCTTTAGATTATCAGTGAGCTCTATATATCGCTCTCTTTCATCCATAAGTGCATTAAGATCTTTATATTCTTTATTAAGCTGTATGTACTTTTTTTGATCTGCAATAATATCCGGTTGAATGATTAAATCACTCACTTCATCAAATCGTTGCTTTACAATATTTAATTTATCAATCATAGTGTATTCTTCCTATTCTGTAGAATTTACAAAAGTAAGCTTTTTTGTCAAAAGCTCATACAGCATGATAAGATTACAAATCAATTTTATTTACAAACCAGATTTGAAGTTACCTAACCTTACAACATCTATTGTTTTTGGCTTTTATTTTCTTTCAAAAATTACTTCTCCATCAAATACAGTCATATCTACTTTGGTATTGGCAATTTTATTAGGATCTACAGAAAAAATATTTTGACTTAATACTACAAAATCTGCTTTTTTTCCTATTTCAAGAGATCCTACTTCTGTCTCCTGTCTCATAACATAAGCTCCATTGAGTGTATATGCTTTTACAGCTTCTTCTATGGTTATATTTTGTGGAAAACGTGTTACCGCATTTTGCATCCCTACAAATGGATTGATACTGCTTACATCCCAATCACTACTTAATGTAATTCTGGCATTAGCTTCTTTTAAACTCTTAATAGGAACCAGGTTTTGTGAATTTTCCTTTCCTATAAGTTCTGCATTCTCACTCCAATGATCTGGTTGTGTAAAATCACCTGCTACCTGGCAATCTGCAGTAACATTTAATTGAGAAAAACGTGACAAATCTGATGGGGTTACTATTTCGACATGTGTAATTCTATGCCTTCCCGAACCAGTACTTGCTGTTTCTATCGCATTTAAAGACTCCTGGATTCCCCTATTTCCAATAGCATGAATATGAAAATCAAACCCTACATTTTCTAATTGTTGAATATAGCTTGTTATTCGGTTTTGGGTAAAATAATTCAATCCGTTATTATTCGGTTTCTGAAAAAGATCTATTAGATATTCTTCTTGCATTGCCGCAGTTGTATTATGTACTATCCCATCACTATATAGCTTGATTTGGTTTATTTTTAAAAGACGATTATCATCATTCTCATATAATGATTTTAGTAATGATATTTGCGACTCATCATCCTGCATGGGATATGCCCATAGTCCTAAATTAACCCGAGCAGTAAGTTTTCCTTCTTTTTCTACTCGTTTCCATATGATATGATGATCTCTTTTCCAATAGGTTCGCGCATCACAAATAGAGGTTATTCCATTTTTAGCCAGTTCTGGTAATGCAAAATTTACTAAACCATTATAATCATTTGCTTTAGTTTGACTAGTTGGAGCCAATGCCAAATCTAAAATAAGGTTTCCTGCATTATCAATAAGAATTCCATTAAGGTTACCGTTTTCATCCTTCATATAAATTCCTCCTGATGGATCTTTAGAATTACTATCTATCCCTGCTATTTCTAGCGCTTTAGAATTTACCCAGATCGAATGAGAAGTACGTTCCATAATTGCAATAGGCCTAGTACTACTAATATCATCCAAAATATCTATAGGAGAACGTTTGGTTTCAAGAAGTGCATACAAATCTACACCCCAACCCAAAAGCCATTCTTCATTAGGAAAATCACGTAAAGCTTTACGAATTGTGGGAACATAATTTTCGGGATCATTATCTTCTTTTAAAATAAACTTAAAATTTTCTGATGAGGCTTCTAACGGATGCATATGTACATCGTGTATCCCTGGTATTACTGTAGCTCCTTTAAGGTCTATTACTTCTGTATCTTCACCTATCTGCGCCAGCGCTTTATCTGTATTTCCCACATAGATTATCTTATTTCCTTCAACAATTATAGCCTCTGCCCATACCTGCTCTGGGTTTACCGTAAAAATTGCACCGTTGATATAAGCTACTTTAACTTTTTGCTCTTGATTAGATATAGAATTATCATCTTTATTACAAGAATTTGCACTTACTATTAATGTTATAATAAAGGCTATAAGTTTCATTTGATTGTTTTTAATATTTGATATTATCATTTTATGGGGATATATATTTCGGTTACATACTCTTTGGGATCTTCGCTATGCATACTATTTACTTTATACAATTCTAAAAAAGGGGATTCAGATACCTCATGTTGTGTATTTAATATCCAATTCCCAAAAATTTTATCGTAAGTATGTTGTAATAAACCATAAGCCCCATAATGTGTAAAAACTGCATATGTTTGTTCTGGTAAAATTTTCACGCTGAATTTATTTTTAAAATCACAATTTTGAGGTAGTGTAAAGCAAGCATCATAGTTACATCGAATTGCCTCTGATATTAATGGTTCATCCCAAATAATCCCTATACTTTCTGATGCAGATATATTTACCTCTAGTCCTACAGCTTCTTCATGTAATTCATCCCAAACCTCTTCAATCTTATCACTATAATAATCTGCCATAATCGTTTTATAAAAAACCTTTTGTTCTGGCAGGTTGATTATTTTTTCTTCATAAAAACTCATTACTATTTTCGTATTCTTTACTACCGACGTTAAGATGTCTTCTTTTTTACTTTTATACTCCTGAGGAGAAATACCAAAATGTTTTTTAAAAGCCTTACTAAACGCTTGTAAATCAGAATACCCAACTTTTATTGCTATTTGTGATATCGTCTGGTTTTGATACAAAAGCATTTTTGCTCCGCTTTCTACCTTAAGCCTGGTAATATAAGCTCCAATGGTTTCTTTATAATATCCTTTAAAGATGCGTTGTAAGTTTCGATATGAAAAATTAGAGACTTCTTCAAGCTTCTTAATCTCAAAAGTTGTATTGAAATTATTTCGCAAATACAAAGCTGTACTTTGCATTCTTTTTATATAAACATCCTTTTTATTCACATTGCAAATTTATGAAATATAGCAAGTTATGGTATTGTCCTATATTGACAATTATACATAATCATCATTGCAATATCGTATTATCTTACCCTAATTAAAAAATCGTAAATTTGTATTGATATGCAAGATCGTACAGGTACATATTTTAGTTTTCCTATTCCTAAATGGTTAGGTATACTTATTCTTTTAATCTCTATTGGAGGATATTCTAATTACACGCAGCCTGTTGATTTTAAAGAAACTATTGAATTACTGGTTTCACCCAAAGAATTCTCTTCATCTCAAAATAGTATTCTTTTTAGTGATGTAATTGATCCAGAAAAAAGTAAGGATTTTTCAGACATCGACCATAAGTATCTGGTTTTACTATCATTAAATCACACTAAGCTTAGTAGGGTTTTCAAAAATGATCAATCCATTTTTATTAGTTTATATAACAAACATAAAATAATAAATACTTCGTACAATTCTTCTTACAATGGTAAAGAAGATGCTTTTCATTTCAATTTTATAGGATAAAATCTTATCCATCTATTCGTTTATAAATAATCTATTAACAACTTATTTATTTCTTACCAATAGAAATAAGCGGGCATTATTAATTCCCTGAAATGAAAAAATTCAAAAAAACGCTAAGGCGCTTAGCCTTGATCATATTCATTATAATGGCTTCTTTACTTCCTGTTCCTATCTTCTTTCAGAAAAAAGATGGAAAGTTTGATGATGATCACATTATTGAGCATGTAGATGTAAAAGAAGATGACACAGAAGCAGAAACAAAAGTCACTACTAATTTTAAATCATAATGAATTATGTTTCTATAACGAAACAGACCTTCGGGATCATGATCCTGAAGGTCTTCATATTTCTAACACAACAACTTCTGTGAATTTAAAAACAAAACTTAATTCAGAACTACTAATGTATCCCTGTCATTAGTTTTTTAATAATTGGCGAAATTAGAATAGCAACTATTCCTATTCCCATGGTAATGACTCCAAAATTGGCATATACAGATACGTAAGAATATAATTGCTGAAAAGCTTCTGTATTATTACCTTCTACCAGCGTATTAGATAACCCTGTGATCGCCTCGCTAATAGCTCCTGAGAGACCTTCTGAAAAAATACTGGCTTCTCCTTCTTTTACTGTTGTAAGCTTTGCTATTTTTCCTGCAAAAAAATGGCCATAGAAATTTGCCGAAAACCAAACCCCCATGATGAAGGTAACATATTTTATGGGTGATAGTTCGGTTATTTTAGAAAGCCCTATAGGGGATAAGAACAATTCTCCAACGGTTAACACTAGATATCCAAAAATCAAATAAAACATTGGGGTCCTAGCATATTCATCAACTTCTTGAGCAGACATCCCAAAAATTAGAAATCCTAACCCTAGAAACAACATACCTAAGCCAAATTTAATAGCCGAATTAGGGTTTGCTTTCTTCTTACTCAAAAATGTCCATAGCAACGCAAAAGGAATCGCCAATACCACTATCCAGGTAGAGTTTATACTATTAGTTTGCGCCGCATTAATCCCTATAAGATTTACATTTCTATCTGCAAATAATGTAAGTGAGCTTCCGGCTTGCTCAAATACTGCTGCAAACAAAGCATATAGACTAGTAAAATATACTGCAACCAATAACCGTTTTCGTTCTTTGATTGATACTTTTGTTAAAATATAGGTTATATATCCTATTAAAAAAAAGGTTGCAATCCAGACCAGGTAATGTTCAAATTCATTAAATCTAACAATTAACGCAAATACCGGAACTGATAACCATGCCAGAAACCATACTCGATCCCCTTTATTGAGACCATATATTTTCTTTTCATAATTCTTGATATCGGGTACTAGTCCTTTATCCCCAAAAACTGCTAGTTGTGTTCCTCGTTTAAAAACTAAAAGCCCAACCAGCATTCCTATTCCTGCTAATAGAAATCCATAATGCCACCCGTATAGTTCGGCTAGCCAGGCACACATTAAGGGTGCTATAGCTCCTCCCAAGTTAATTCCCAGATAAAAAATTGTAAATCCAGAATCTCTCCTTCTATCCCCTTCTTTATACAATGTACCCACCATTGTTGAAATATTGGGTTTAAAAAAACCATTACCAACGATTATTAAAGCCAGTGATCCGTAGAAAAAAACAGGAGTCTCAATAGTTAGAAAAAAATGGCCTGCTGCCATCAAAACGCCTCCCAGTATGATTGATTTTCTATACCCAATATATCTATCTGCTATAATACCACCAATCATAGGAGTGACATATACTAGAGACATATATGCCGCCATTACTCCAAACGATTTGTCATCAGAATATAAAAGATGTTTGGTCATGTACAACACCAAAAGTGCTTTCATGCCATAAAAAGAAAATCGTTCCCATAATTCTGCAAAAAATAGATATAATAATCCCTTAGGGTGTCCGAATACTTCCTGCCTATTTACTTCAGTTTGATCTGAGTTCATGTTATGTGTTTAAAATTATTTTAAACACAAAGCATCAATAGTTTACGAACAACTAAAAGGAAAGTTCTAAAAAATAGCAATTTATATCAAATTGTTATTCTCTTACAAGTAGTTACAAATAATTACAATCTATGGTTTACGAAGTTTTATTAAACTCTTCTAATAGTGTTTGATCAATAATTATATTTTCTGGTATAACTCGAAGCCTATATTTTCCCTGTCCCATAAATGTGAACAAATCTTTTCTTTCTAGTTGTGATATAGACTGTAATTGAAGTATTGTATTGATATTTTCTATAATTCTACTCAAGTAGGTTTGGCTCTTTATTTCGCCTCCAGAGTTCACTACTAAATATTGCCTGTCTCCTGCTTCATATTTCCGTTTTACAGCAAACTTTAATAAGTTTTTGTATTGTGTAGTTTTGGAACCAAAATCTATGGTTTTATCATAAATCTCCTTAGATGGGATTGTTATTTTGACCAATGCCCAATCCATAAATTTAATAGTCATTTCACTAGGTTTAGGTGTTAATGCTAATTGAATAACCCAACTTGTAGCTAATACCAGAAAAACAGAAATGAATGTTGTTTTAGCAATAATTTTTATTAAATGGCCGTATAATTCATTACTCATTACCACAAAAACATCTGGCATTTGTGAGATTAGCATTAATAAAAAAGCTAATACAGAGATAATGGCTACCAGTCTTAGTCCTCGATTCATGAAAGTTCTATAAAACGAAACAATAAGTAACCAGGTGAGTAAACAAGAAAATATCAAATCCGGCACACTGCTTATTCGTATTCCGTTTATCACAGGAGTATTTTTAAATGCTTGAATCAAAACAAAAGTTACAATAGACACCACTACTGCTATACCAATAAGAATAAGGGTATTTCTCTTATTTTTTGACAAAAACTGAGGTGCAAAATCAAAGTAAAACAATGCCATTATTAAAACCAGAGTATTCAGCACCGAAAAAAAACTATATCCTATATCGTAGATAATCGTATCTGTAAATAAGAAAAGATTACCCATATAAATCCAACCTCCAGAAAACACCCATACAAAAAGGGCCAGACTTAAATACAATAAGCCTTTATCTATTCTTTTTTGAGAATCATCTTCTTCTAAAAACTGTCTGAAACGTTTCCTTATATTATACCATATAGCCAATAACAATATCCCTCCTATCAAAGCGATACATATATGTGCCAGGCTATAAAACTTAGTAATATCTGACATATCTGATTATCTGAACGATAAAGGTAATTACATATTCGATTTAAAACAAGACTATTTATCTTTTGATATGACAATCAAATAATATAGTATTACTGATTAGAAATATGTGGTTATTGTGAAATCATCTCATAAGGTTTCAATACGTTCTCAAACATTTATATACACTCTATTTTATGGACTTACTAGTTTTAAAATACCATCACAATGTGCAATAGCCATTTCGGTAGCACTGATCTGAATAGTGTATGCTCCTCCGAGACTTTGAACAATTCTTTTTAATAAACGAACATCTTCAAAAGGGAACTCCCTTTTTTTCATTTTATCAAAATCTGAGTTATATATATAATACTTTCCCAAATACTCACGGTGAATAATTTCCTGTCGTTCATAAGCTTTAGTTACTTTCTGTAAATCTGAAGAATAATGTTTCTGAATAGCCGACTTTAAAGATATGTCATTAAAAAGAGTAAAATCTCCAGAATTGACCAGGGTTTTATAAGTGATGTCTTGAGGAGTAAACTCTACCAGCGGAGAAATACTAAACACTTTCTTAGTAATTGTATAATTTTCTATAGTAGTATCATTAAGCACTTTTGCAATAGTTTCGGCTTCTTTCTTATATTTTACTAATGTCTTTAGGTTCTTTGTTAATTCTTCTTTATCGGCAAGTATATCTATCTTTAAATTTTCAAGATACGTAGCTCTAAGATTTTTATCTTTTTTCTCCTCTGCACATTGATTAAGATTAAAGGCAATAGTGATACCAACAATAACTATTAGAATTTCTCCTAAGGTGTACTGCCAATTTATTTTTTTCATTTGACATCCAGATTAATTGTTCAGTAAAAGATAATGATTTAATTTTTATAGTATTAGTTGATCTATGTATTTGAAATACTATCTCTAAAATATCATCTGGAGTATTTTGACTACGTGCAGTACAACATAGACTTTATCGAAAAAGTATGTAGTAGAAATTATTCTCTCCCAAAATTTTTATAATCTTCTCTTACCGGGCTAAACGTATCTAAAACTCTACAATCTGTCAATGCAACTCCGCTATGGGGCACATTTGCAGGGATTACAGCAACAAATCCATTTTCATAAACATTTGTTTCCTCACCTACGGTTAACTCTAGTTTTCCTTCTAAAACTTGTGTTGTTTGTTCATGAATATGAGAATGTAATGGTAAGACCGATCCTTTTTTTATTTCCCAAAAGGCAAGGGTTGAATATTCGGTATGAATAAATTTACCTTTAAAGCCCTCCATTATCTCTTTTTCTTCGATTTTTGAAATATCTATCATAGAACTCGTTTAAGCTTTTTCAACTGGTTAAAAAATCACCCTCTATTTCTTATGATTTTAATAGCCTCTTTATAATAACTTTCAAACGTTTTATTTCCATTTGGTTTATACTCTGAAAAAAGAAGGTAAATATTTTTTTCGATACTATTAGGTTGTTTTTTATAAAAATTACTACCTGCTAAGTCATTGAAAATCCTTTTTGTTAATACCGCTTGTAGCGGTCTAATAATCATGTGGTCTACTCTATCTTTAATTTGCAGTTTTGTTAGTTTATCATCAAACAAAACCCTAAAATCTTCTACATCCCCAATATATTTGTCGAGAAAAATACTGGTCGTATATAAATGTGATATTTCATGGCAAAATACTCCTTGATAGTTTTCTATATCTAACACCTCATTTTGTGGCTTACTTTCAGAACTTAAATCACAGAAATTACCTAATGTAATCGCTCTTATATTCGGATTGTAATTATCGTAAAAATCAACCGCTTGACTTTCGCTATTATTTGTTAATTCTACAAATACTTTAAATTCTAAACCATCTCTATCATCTTGATAAAATTCTTGTATTTTTCCTAACAAATTTTCTGCTTCAACTTGTCTTTTAATTTTTGAATTAGATGTTGCGTAGTACTCTTTATTACTCTTAAAAAATGAATTAAATTTAGTTACTCTATAAAAATCTGCTGCTAACTTTCTGAAATTATTGATATCATTGGTATAAATTTTTCTTTTTATCAACTCTATATCAATATCAGAATTTAATTCCATGGTTTCAAGGTTTGTTATAACTAAACCAACACTTGAAAAATCAGTCCCTGAATTTACTTCATCAAAAATATATTTTAAAAAAGGATGTTCTTTATACTCTGCAAAGTAATTATTCAGGCGTTTTACATAACTTGTTTCGCAAGGTTTATATTCATCTGACATTTCTTTTTCTACTGCCAAATTGAATGCTGTTAATAAAAATTCAGTTCCTTCATTTACTTCAAAAGTAATTTTATTAGGATTACTTGTAGTTTTTCTTTCTTTATCTTGCTGTTTACAGCTTGTAATTAAAACTAAGAACAATAGCATTAAGTATTGTTTATTCATTTAAAACTGTTTATCGTTGAACTGAAATTTAAATTGTAACGAGTTTTTATAATTACCGGCAAAATTTAGTAAACATAAGTTCCAAACTCACTTTTGATGGTAAGTTTCTTCTCTTCAGAAGCCTCGACACGACCAACTATTTGGGCATCTACGTTAAAACTTTTTGAAATTGATATGATTTCTTCTGCTACTTCTGGAGCAACATATAACTCCATACGATGTCCCATATTAAATACTTGATACATTTCTTTCCAATCTGTTCCAGAGTTTTCCTGAATCAATTTAAATAATGGAGGTACATCGAATAGGTTATCTTTTACGATATGTAAATTATCTATAAAATGCAGAATCTTGGTTTGAGCACCACCACTGCAATGTACCATCCCGTGAATGGTTTCTTTATCAAAGTTTGCTAAGATTTTTTTGATAATCGGGGCATATGTTCTGGTAGGTGATAATACTAATTTACCAGCATTAATAGGTGCATCTTTCACAGCATCGGTTAAACTTGTCTTACCCGAGTATACTAAATCTGAAGGTACAGAAGGGTCAAAGCTTTCTGGATATTTTTCTGCCAGCGTCTTACTAAACACATCATGGCGGGCAGATGTTAAACCATTGCTTCCCATACCACCATTATATTCTTTTTCATAGCTTGCTTGTCCAAAAGAAGCCAATCCTACAATTACATCACCTGCTTTTATATTTGCATTATCAATTACATCTTTACGTTTCATACGAGCAGTTACTGTAGAGTCTACAATAATTGTTCGTACCAGATCCCCAACATCAGCAGTTTCTCCACCTGTAGAATGAATTTCAACTCCAAAATCTTTAAGTTCTTTAAGCAACTCTTCGGTTCCGTTAATGATTGCAGATATCACTTCACCCGGGATCAGGTTTTTATTTCTTCCGATAGTAGAAGACAACATTATATTATCGGTTGCTCCCACACATAATAAATCATCGATATTCATGATTAATGCATCCTGGGCAATTCCTTTCCATACAGAAACATCACCTGTTTCTTTCCAATACATATATGCCAGAGAAGATTTGGTTCCTGCCCCATCGGCATGCATGATCAAACAATACTCTTGATCACCGGTTAAATGATCTGGTACAATTTTGCAAAACGCTTTTGGAAAAAGTCCTTTATCAATGTTTTTAATCGCACTATGTACATCTTCTTTAGACGCAGAAACACCACGTTGCGCATAACGTTTACTTACTTCTTGACTCATTATATTGAAAATTAAAGCGCAAAGATAATTTAATTAATTACGAATTGCGAATTACGATGTACGAATTATAAAGTCTAAATTACTAAGCTTAACATTATACAGGCATCATAATTCGCAAGTCAAAAATCAAAAATAACGCTATTCCCAATCGGGCATTGCTGCTTTTTGTAATATTGTAGTTCTTCCATCTAAATCAGCTATGGGCACGGTTAAAATATTTTTTTCAGAAATCCCATCATTCGAAGTGTTTACAAAAATGATACTAGCTTCATTTGGCGAAAATCTGGCATCCAGGTCATTAGTCCCTGCTGTTTTATCTGTAGACAGATCTGTACTTACCATTGTACCAAAATCATAGGTAAACACACGAGAATCTAATTGACGATAATTTGGATTTTCTGCCCCAGACATATCTCGACTATACAACAATTTGGTACCGTCTACAGACAAATTGATACTACCCGCAGCACCATTTTGGCCTGTAAGAACTGTATTTTGGACTGCTCCAGCACCATCAATTGTAAAAATTTGCACTCCATATCCATCTAAATTATTCGTTTTTATGGCCGTTATACCTGTACTTTCATTTTTATCTACTTCGGTAATCAAGTCACCAGTGGTTTGATATATTAAACTCAAGCCGCTTCCATCTATATTAATAGAATACAATTTATTCTGATTAGGAAATAACAATTTTGCTCCATTGGCATCCCATGAAAAATCTACTTCTTCAAGGTTAAATCCAGAAACTCCAACTGTAGAAGTAATTTGTTTTATTTGCGAACCATCTTGGTTCATTATAAATAAATGAGTTTGTGAACCAACCGATTGTAAAAAAGCAATTTTCTTAGTAGTAGCATTTCTTCTAGGTCTAAAACTATTTTTTGATACCGAAGTAAGCGCTATTTCTGTTCCCCCACTCTCATCTGCAGAATAAATAACACTGTTGCCGCCAACTAGTTTTGTATACACAATTCTATTGTTTGGTGGTCCCGCAGTCGTAAAGGCAAAAGTTGTACTATTAACCGGATCATTAATATCATCACTAGAGCTTACTTGCCAAAAATATTTGGTAGCAAAAGAAAGTCCAGATACGGTATATGTTGTATCTGCAATATTTTCAAAAACTTCTACATTAGAATTTTCTTCGTTCCTTAAACTTACCTTGTAAGTAAGTTTATCTTTATCAGGATCCTTGGCACTCCACACCAATTTAACTTCTAATGGCTGATCGACAGCGTTATCTACTGGTGTCACTAAAGTTGCAGCTTCTGGCGGGCGATTGGTAGCTGTTGCAATATCCATTTCAAGAACTATTTCAAGTTCTTTATCTGCTAATACTGTAATTGCTTCAAAAACTGCTAATAGTCCCTCTCGTTGACCCGAAAGAGAATAATCTCCTGAAGGTACATTCTTTAAATGATAGACACCATCTTTATCTGTAAAAACAGTACTTGAAGCAGGATTTGTTGATATTTTCACATTCTCTAAAGGTTCGTTAGTTCCTTTTTTAACTACTTTCCCTTTAACAGATCCTAAACCTTCTGAATCAATAGTATCCTCACTACAAGAAGCCGTAGCCAAAATTACAAAAACACTTATTATTCTTATGATAATTTTTCTCACAACCTATTCGTTTTTATCCTCTCGGATTATACCTTCTTTTCTAATTCTTCTATTTCTTTTTCTTAGCTCACGTAATTCTACATTTTTCTCTTGTTTCTGTAATCTTGATTTTTTACTTGCCTTTGCAGGGTTTCCAAAATACCAATTAAGTCCAAAAGAAAAATTAAAATATTGATCATCTCGTTTTCCCTGAACTACACCATCCAATTCGTCACTAAGAATCAGATTATGAGTAGCTCCAACAGAAATACCTATTTTATCAGAAATTAAATATTCTACACCACCTCCATATTGAAACTTAAACAATGTAGTATCAAAATCATCATCATTCACAATTCCTACTCCTCCAAATAAAAAGGGTGACAACCTATCAAAGGGCAAAAGGCTTAACTCTGTATTAAGATCAAAAGCGTTAAATCCTTTAGAAAATGCGTTTTGATTAGTGAGTTCAAATTTATTAATACTTCCATTAACATTAAGATATGGGTTAAAATACCATCTCGCACCAATCTTTGCAGAGTAGGTAAGCTCTGGATTATTATAATCTCCACTCACTAAAGCGGTTCCTCCTTTTAAAAATGCAGAAAGCTTAGTTCTTCTTTCTTTAAAATACCGATCGTACAATGCCGTATTTTGTGCTTCATATTTTTCTGCTTTGTAATTTTCTATCAATGTATTTACAACTTCTGGTTCTGCTTTAACAGCCCATAACTTATCTTCGATTCCTTCTACAATTAGAGATTCTACGGCTTTCTCTATTGCTTCTGATACTGCCATTTGAGCAGGTTCATTCTTAGTAAAACCAGTTTCAGCCTCGAGCAATCTTTTAAACTTTATATATCTAAAGAAATTTGCATCTAGTGCTTGTGACAAAATAGTTTTAGACACATACACTGTTTTTAAGATTTTACCACTCGAAGTAGAAACAGCTCTTAAATAAATTGTAATTCTATCTTGTCTATATTGAGTAGAAGCCCCTACACCAAAATATCTTGCTCCCAATCCACCTGTGATGATATTAGAATCATAAGATACAATCCCTCCTTCGAGGATAATCCCTGCATATAGTAATGGTGGTAATTGTGGCTCGTTGGTGTTTTTGGTTTTTCTATATTCTTTTCTTGTAGAACGTATAATATTACGTTCATTGAGTAAGTTGCTTAGATTTTCTCTTTCGATAGGCACAAACCACTTAGAATCTTCGAGTGCTTTGATCAAAATTGTTGTTGCTCCCTGAGTAACGGCTGTACTAAAAGTGCTTCCATTTTCTGTGGGTTTATATTGCCCTGTTTGATCTCTAAATTTATACACCCCAACAACAACAGGTTCTTCCGGTGACGGAAAATCCCTTAATGTTTTTGTAACTTCTGTATCTTCTCCTATTCTGGCATTTTCGATAGTTATAGGTTGATTAAAATACGTCCCACATCCGTGTAATAAAAATACGCAAGAAATTACCGCGATTACTTTATAAAACTTATGATACATTAAAAATTAATTAGGAATTATTACTTGGGACTGATCTCCGGTGCTTGTATCTAAAATATTGATTACCAACCCTTCTCCAGAAGGAAAGATTTCTATGAATAATGATCCAAAATTATACGTTCCTTCGGTAAGACCTCCTTCTCCAAATTGTTCGGTAAATAGTGTTCTTGATATCTGACTTAATAACTGGTTATTTAGATTCTCTGTAAATCTTTCTACATCAGACCTTTGATCTCTTGAATCGGTAGGGTCTGTAAATTTATTCTGAGCTTCGGCAGAGCTAAGGAGCCACTGATAATTAAAGGTATCTCCTCCAAAAGCAGGATTTACAGGCTTATACACCAAATCTTGTCCAAAAGAAAAGCTACATATCGAGAAAACAAGAAAAAGCGTTATTAAAATTGATTTCATCTTAACTGTTTTAATACTGAAAAATATCGTTCTTCTGTTTTTTTAGATCCTTAAAATATTTATACACTTTTCGAATTGCAATTTTCGACATTTGTTCTAAATATTCCAAATCTGGTTTTCCTATAAATTCATGAATGACATTATCCTCTATTTTTACTTGAATAATAGTGCTACGGCCAAAGCTTAATTTTTCATATACCCCAACTACTTTATTACCATTTATTTGGTTTAATGTATAGGAGGCATAGAAAAATTCATAGAAATCTCTTCCTGGTTTGGTCTTAGTCTCTTCTATTACTATTCCTTTTAATTCAACTCCATCATCAGAGGAGATATCATCTTCTGTTGAATTAGGCTTCTGATTAGCTTCTTCATTAAAACCAAGTCTATCTTTACCTATAATCTTATCTTCTTCATAGATCAATAAAAGTAATACTATTTTATCACTCTCATCTACACTAATTGCCCCTCTTGAGAGTTCTTTACTTTCGTTTGCTTCTAGCGTAAATCTTCCTTCCTGATTATTTTTAGATACATTGTTATTTGCATCTGTTCGAAAAACAGTAATAGTGTATTGCAAACTTTTGTATACTTCTGTAGTATTAGTAGCAGTAGCAACCACAGAAATCATATCATCTATAGTTACTGTTTTAACTTTTGCAACTACATCGGTATTTGTGAACTGTGCAATTGAAACCTGAAAACACAAAGTCGCAAGTATGATAAGTTTACACTTCATACTCTTATATGTATGTTATTAAAAACTTCTAACAATTATAGTTCTGGCATCGCCAGACATTTTAAATTTCAAATTCTTTGACAGTTCATTACTACCAAATCGTTCAAAAATCAAGTTATTACCTTCTTGTATAAGTTCTAAATTAGTTGATATATCAGGATTAAAAGAAAAATCAGTCACAGAATTATTATTTCCTGTTTGTATAATTGATTTCTCTATTTCTCTGGCAGATTCATTTATCTCTACTAGATTTTGATCCCCTTTCTGAAGTATTTTAATATCTGAAGATTCTGCAATAATAGTAGAAAGTACAGCATTACTTGTTCCTATTTGCTGAATAAAAACTGCATTTACTCCATTAGAAAGAGGTGACGATTCTGCTCCTGTAGATAACACATTATTAACCTGAGACAGGGTAATAAACTTATCTTGATCAGTAACAGAAAGCTCGCTTTCACCTTTTAAATTTTGAGCATACCCATTAGAAAAAGTAAAGAAAATAAAAAACACCAATGTCTGTATAAGAATGGTTTTGTTCATCTTTTTCAGAATTTAAAAAAATCAAGATAAGAGTTATGCTCAATTTGAGCATAACTCTTATAAAGAAATTAAAGTTTATTCGAATTTAATTAATTCGAACCATTTTGAGTTACAGTAGCACCATTGTTTACTCCTGTTTGAAGGATCACACTAGTGTTCATATCTCCTATCTGAGTTACAAAAGTATTGTTACCTGTTCCTACCTGAGTATCTGTAGCGACATTCATATTTCCAAATTGGAAAATATCACTTGTATTGCTTGCTCCATTTTGAGTTGAAGTAGCTCTATTTTCATCACCAAACTGAATTTGGCTAACAAGGTTATTTTCTCCAGCTAAATTTAAATCTGAACTTCCTTCTTGAGAAGCTTCAGCAACGTTACCATTACCTAGTTGAAGTTGTCTTGTAGTATTTTCTCCTCCAAAGTTTATAAGGTTCTGAGTAGCAGAAGCGTTGTTTCTATCTCCTAACTGAGTTTGTACTACAACATTATTATCTTCTTCGTGTCTTGCAAAAGCTTCGTTACCATTACCAGATTGAAATTGATCTACAAGACCACCTCTAGAAGTAAAGAACGCTCCTCCTTGTACAGAAGTCGCATTGTTACCAACTCCTGTCTGACTTTGGATAGCTGTATTATTTGTTCCTGATTGTGTTGTAGAAGCAACATTCTCATCACCAGATTGTGATTGATCAGAAATATTAGTACTTCCGTTTTGAGACGCTGTAGCCGCATTGCTATTACCTTCTTGTACTTGAGTAGCCAAGTTATCTCCTCCAAAAGATCCTAAGTTTTGTTCTGCACTTGCATCATTAGAATCTCCTGTCTGGCTTTGAAGAATTGTATTATTATCTTCTTCATGATTCGCAAATGCGTTATTTTCATCACCTGCTTGTACTTGCTCTACTCTTCCTCCTCTAGAATCAAAAAGAGTACTACCTTGTACAGAATTTGCAGTGTTACCTCCACCTTCTTGGTCTTGGCTCACAGAGTTATTATTACCCCACTGTCCCGCAGTAGCAATATTAGCATCTCCTATTTGTGATTGTGAAGAAAGATTGTTCTGCCCTACTTGTGTAATAGATGCTGTGTTAAAGTTTCCTTCTTGATTAAGTTCACTAAAATTATCTATCCCTTCTTGGCTTGAAGATCCAGAGTTACCATCTCCAAATTGAACCTGAATAGCAGTATTGGTTAATCCTTCCTGAGATATTGTTGCTTCGTTTCTATCTCCTTCCTGAAGTTGATTAGCTACATTGCCGCCCCCTTCAAATGCTAAGTTTTGAGTAGCTCTAGCAGAATTACCATTACCTACTTGTACTTGATACACTTGATTATCAGCTTCTTCATGATGAGCAAAAGCCGAATTCTTATCTCCGGTTTGAGATTGTTCTACAACTCCATTAGTTGAATTAAATGCAGCAGTACCTTGAATAGCTTCTGCATTGTTAGCCTTTCCTTCTTGAGTTGTTAAAGAAGAATTAGTTGCTCCAACCTGAGAAATATTAGCGATATTATCATCCCCGGTTTGAGTAACATTACTGTTGTTTGACTGTGCGATCATTGCCGTAGCACTTAATAAAGCTGCTAGGCTAAAAATTAATTTTTTCATACGTAATATATATTAAAAGTGATTAAATTGAGTTACTCTCCTTAAAATTTTACAGCACAAGAACAATAAAGATCAGAAAAATCTAATCTCCATTATTATTCAATAAAAACAAATATATTTTGGGACCTGGGGGGTATAATCAAAAGTATGACGACCATTTTGACATTATCAAATTTAGGAAAATATTAAAGCTATTATTATCAATTTCCCAACTATTCGACGAAATACATGCAAAAAAACCATAGAAATTTGAATTTCTATGGTTTTTAAAGGGTTTATCAAATATGATTTTTTTGCTAAAATTTCATTGAAAAACAAATCGTAGGTTAATTCTTACTTGTTTATAAAAACCAACACCATTTCTAAGGCAAAAAGATTTGATTACCTTTTCAAGTTTAAAAACCAAGTAAAGAAGTAATCACCTCCTTACCTAATTAGCCCCTCCTTGAGTCACATTAGTAGTATTATTAGTTCCTGTCTGAAGAATTGTGCTCATATGCATATTTCCTACCTGATTCAGTGATATATCATTACCTATACCAAATTGAGTATCCTCTGCTATATTCATGTTTCCAGACTGTAAAATATCGTTTACATTATTTATTCCATTTTGAGATGAAGTAACTTTATTTTGGCTTCCAATTTGAATTTGATTAATTAGATTATTCTCTCCTACTAAATTCAAATCCGAGTTTCCTTCCTGATAAGCTTCAACAATATTTCCATTTCCAACTTGAGCCTGTTTAACAGTATTTTTTCCACCAAAAAATAGAATATTTTGAGTTGCAGAAGCACTATTCCTGTTTCCAACCTGAGCTTGTAGTACTGAATTTTTATCTTCCTCTTGCTGAGCGAATGCTTTGTTACTATTACCATACTGAAATTGATTTACCATCCCACCTCTAGAGGCAAATAAAAATCCTCCTTGTTTAGAAATTGCTTCATTATCTACTCCTGTTTGGTTTTGAAAAAGCACATTATTTCCCCCAAATTGCGTTGCCGAGACTCTATTTCCGTTACCGGATTGTGACTGGTTTAGACGATTTTCATTTCCATCTTGTGCTGCTATAGCCGAATTACCATAACCATTCTGTATTTGCATTGCAAAATTCTTACCTCCAAAACGAGTTAAATTTTGCTCAGCCCTGGCATTATTTCCATCTCCCCCTTGCCCTTGAAGAATAGTATTTTCATCTTCTTCATGATTTGCAAAAGCTGAATTCTCATTTCCATATTGCACTTGCTCAATTCTACCTTCTCTAGAATCAAAAAGACTACTTCCTTGCATAGAAGTTCCTGTATTTCCATCTCCTCGTTGGATTTGGCGTATAAGATTACCATTACCCAATTGTTCAGCCTTAACCATATTAGAATTTCCGGCTTGCCTTTGTAAAGAATTATTTTTGTCACCCTCTTGAAAAACCGAGGCGGTATTAAAGTTCCCTACCTGCATAAGCCTACTAAGGTCATTGCTTCCTAATTGCACCGAAGAAGCAGAATTACTTTTACCTATTTGCACCTGAAACGCAGAATTAGATACTCCTTCCTGAGATATTATAGCATCATTCTTATTTCCTTTTTGACGTTGTCTTGCTATATTATTCCCCCCTTCATATTTTAAATTTTGTTTAGTATTTGACGAGTTACGATTACCTATTTGTACCTGGTTTACTCGATTATTCTTTTCTTCATGTTGGGCATAGGCAGAGTTCCTATTTCCTGTTTGAATTTGTTTTACAACTCCGTTACTAGAGTTAAACTCCTTACTCCCTTGTATAGTTTCTGCATTATTGCTTATCCCATTTTGAATGGTTAAAGAAGAATTAGAAACCCCTATTTGAGTAACATTAGTAAAATTTTTTTCTCCTGTCTGCGTAACAGAACTATTGTTCGATTGTGCGATCATTGCCGTGGTACCTAATAAAGCTACCAAGCTAAAAACTGTTTTTTTCATGTATAATATAAATTTAAGTGGTTAATATGATTTTTATATAAAAACTATTGCACGATAAAGGAATATTAGAAAAATCTAATCTCCATTTTGACTAACATGAAAATATGTGCTTGGGGTTAGGGAGGTAGTATCAAAATGAGTTACAATCATTATGATAGTATTCAAATTTAAGAAAATATTAAGTCTATTTATAACATACTTGCTTTACATTCGATGAAATGCATACGGAAAAACCATAGAAATATATATTTCTATGGTTTTTAAAGAGTTCTTAAAATTGTTAATTTTTAGTTAACTAATCATCAAGAACAATACTTGTGAGACAATTCTTACCTATCTTGTAAAGAGCAGTTCTCTATATTTTGTTAACGGCCATAGTTCATCATCTACAAGTAACTCTAATTTATCGCAACTATATCTAATTTCATCAAACATAGGTTTTACTTTATCACAATAACTTGAAGCTTTTTTCTCTAGATCTTCAAGTTTATTTGCCTTTTTACGTGCTTCGGTCATTTCATTAACCTTAGTATTGATCTTACCAATATGTCCCGAAATCTCTTCTATGATTTCCATCTGCTCCTTAGCATATTTCTTGAAATCTTTACCATATAGTTCTTTTAATCCAGATACATTATTGATTAACATATTTTGATATCGTATTGCGGTCGGAATCACATGGTTTCGAGCAATATCTCCAAGCACCCTACCCTCTATTTGAATTCTTAATACATATTCTTCTACTTCAATTTCATAACGAGCTTCGGCTTCAATCTTATTCATTACCCCCATTTTCTCAAAAAGCTCCAGGTTTTTCTTAGAAACCTTAGCTTTTAGCGCTTCGGGAGTAGTTTTATTATTACTTAACCCTCTCTTCTTAGCTTCTTTTTCCCATTCCTCGCCATATCCGTTTCCTTCAAAAAGAATATTTTTGGACTGCTTTATATACTCTCTTAGCACATTAAATATTGCCTCATCTTTTTTGAGTCCTTTTTTATCAATCAATGCGTCAACTTCTTTCTTAAAATCTACCAGCTGTTTTGCTACGATAGTATTAAGAATTGTCATTGGGTTTGCACAGTTTGCTTTAGATCCTACGGCTCTAAATTCAAATTTATTTCCTGTAAAAGCAAAAGGAGAAGTTCTATTACGGTCTGTATTGTCTAATAAAATCTCTGGTATTTTTCCTACTACATTTAATTTAAGATCTGTTTTTTCTTGTGGAGATAATTTTCCATTAGTAACTCCTTCTAATTCTTTAAGTACCGCTGTTAATTGTTCTCCTATAAATACAGACATAATAGCTGGTGGTGCTTCATTAGCTCCTAGACGGTGATCATTACTAGCCGAAGCAATCCCTGCTCTCATTAATTCTTCATTTTCATTAATAGCTTTAATAGTATTAATGAAAAATGTTAAAAATTGAAGATTACTCATTGGTGTTTTTCCCGGACCTAATAAATTTACACCAGTATTTGTTGCCAAAGACCAGTTATTGTGTTTTCCTGATCCATTTACACCTGCAAAAGGTTTCTCGTGCAAAAGTACAGTTAGGTGATGTCTTGCAGCTACTTTATCCATAACATCCATAAGTAAGGAGTTGTGATCTACGGCAAGATTTGTTTCTTCAAATATAGGAGCCAGCTCAAATTGATTAGGAGCTACTTCATTATGACGTGTTTTTACCGGAATACCCAACAGCATACATTCTGTTTCTAAATCCCTCATATAATCCAAAGCTCTCGTAGGAATGCTTCCGAAATAGTGATCATCTAGTTGTTGTCCTTTTGCTGCAGAATGACCAAGAAGTGTTCTACCAGTCATTACTATATCTGGTCTGGAATATGCCAATGCACTATCAATCAAAAAATACTCTTGTTCCCAACCCAAAGATGCATTCACTTTTTTAACATTCTTGTCAAAATACTTGGCAACCGCTGTTGCTGCATTATCGACTGCCTGTAAAGCTCTTAACAATGGCGTTTTATAATCAAGAGCCTCCCCTGTATAGGCGACAAAAACGGTAGGAATACATAATGTAGTCCCATAAATAAAAGCAGGAGAAGTAGGATCCCATGCAGTATATCCTCTAGCTTCAAAGGTATTACGAATCCCTCCATTAGGAAAAGAAGATGCGTCTGGCTCCTGTTGTACCAGTTGTCCTCCTCCAAATTTTTCGATTGACTGTCCATTACCTATGGTTTCAAAAAATGCGTCATGTTTTTCTGCTGTTGCTCCTGTTAATGGCTGAAACCAATGTGTATAATGTGTTACACCTTTAGAAAGTGCCCATTCTTTCATCGCAGATGAAATTTGATCAGCAATCTTGCGATCAATCTTAGAACCATGTTCTATGGCATCCATTACACTACTATAAGCATCTTTGGTAAGATACTGAAGCATTGTTGTTTGATTAAATACATTGTTACCAAATAATACGGATCGACGTTCTGTTTCTGTAACTATAACAGGTTTACGATGTAAGGTCTCTTTTAGAGCTTGAAATCTGAGTGTTGACATAATTAAGTGAGTTTTATACAAAGATAAAAGAAGTTTCTATTGATAATATAAAAAATATTTTCTTTCAAAATTAATAATTATTTAAAATACCCCCTAAAAAAACAGGGTATTAATAAAATTTATTACAAATATGATTATACACCCCCTATTTTTTTGGTAATACCAAAATAAAAATTAATTTTGAACCTTATAACAATTCAATTTATAAAGTGTTAATTATGAGTAAAGCTAAATTAGAATACATTTGGCTAGATGGTTACAAACCAACTGCTAACTTAAGAAGTAAAACAAAAATTGAAGAAAATTTTAGCGGAAAGCTTGAAGATTGCCCTATGTGGTCTTTTGATGGTAGTTCTACAAGACAAGCAGAAGGTGGTTCTTCTGACTGTTTATTAAAACCTGTTGCTATATATCCTGATCCTGCAAGAAAAAATGGATACCTGGTAATGACAGAAGTTTTAAATTCTGATGGAACTCCTCACGAATCTAATGCAAGAGCAACAATCGATGATGATGATAATGATTTTTGGTTTGGTTTTGAGCAAGAATACTTTATTATGGATTCTAAAACACAATTACCTCTAGGATTTCCTGTTGGTGGTTACCCTGGTCCACAAGGTATGTATTATTGCTCTGTAGGAGGTAGAAACACACATGGAAGAGATTTTGTTGAAGAACATGCTGATCTATGTATCGCTGCAGGACTTAATTTTGAAGGAATTAACCAAGAAGTTGCGAGTGGACAATGGGAGTTTCAATTATTTGCCAAAGGAGCTAAAAAAGCCGGAGATGAAATATGGGTAGCTCGTTACTTATTAGATCGTCTTACCGAACATTATGGATATTATATTGAATATCACCCAAAACCTATTAAAGGAGACTGGAATGGTTCTGGTATGCATGCAAACTTTTCTAACGAAGTATTAAGAACATGCGGTTCTAAAGAAGTTTATGAAACTATTTGTGAAGCATTTAGACCTGTTACCAAAGAACATATTGCTGTATATGGCGAGTTTAATGATCAACGATTAACTGGTGAGCACGAAACACAATCTATACACGAATTCTCTTATGGAGTATCAGATAGAGGAGCATCTATAAGAATCCCTATTATCACCGTAGAAAAAGGATGGAAAGGTTGGCTAGAAGATCGCAGACCTGCATCTAATGGTGATCCATATAAAATTGCCGCAAGAATTGTAACCACGGTTAAAACTGCAGATGTTGCATCTGTAATGGCATAATAATTTATTGTATGTAACTTAACTAACTAAGTTGGTTAAACACCAAAACACCTTTAGGAATTTTCTAAAGGTGTTTTTTTTATTGTTTATACAGACTACAATCCTAATTGTTCTCTAAATTTTATGGATTGCCTTCTTGATATTTCTATTTCTAAACCAGAACTCATAGTGACTTTTAACTTACCATTAAACCACGGAACAACCTTTTCTATAAAGTTGAGATTAATGATTTGCTGTCTGCTGGCTCTAAAAAAGATCTTTACAGGAAGTTTTTGCTCTATTTGATTTAGAGATTTATAAATTAATGGAGCTTCTTGATCAAAGTATACTCTCGTATAGTTTCCGACCACTTCAAACAGTTTTATATCTGATATCGTTACTAACCAACATTTTTCTCCTTCTTTAATAAAAATCTGACTGGTTTCTGACAATTTTTCTTTTGACTCAGAGGTTTTCTTTTCTTCAATAGTTTTCTGTATTTTTTCTATTGTCTTAGAAAATCTTTCTTCATTAATTGGTTTTAATAAATAATCAAACGCATTATATTCAAACGACTTAATAGCATACTCATCATAAGCAGTTGTAAAAACAACCAAAGGCACTTGATCTAACATTTCTAATAAATCAAAACCATTTTTTTCTGGCATATTAATATCCAGGAATAAAATATCCGGATTTGTACTTGTTATAAGCTCGTATCCCTGATCCACATTTTCGGCTTCACCAATGATCTCTACCAAAGGATACTTTTTAAGTAACTCTTTTAATTCATTACGTGCTAAACGCGAATCTTCGACAATAACAGCAGTATTACTCATCTAACGGTATTTTTATTCTGGCAACTACTTCTTGGTCCTCTTCTTTCAATTCAAAGGAAGAGGTCGTACCATACAATAATCGTAGTCTTTCTGAAATATTCTGAAGCCCAATTTTTGTAGTAGATCTACTTTCTTTTAGCATTCCCGTATTATACACCTCGATTTGCAAGTCATTATTTCCTGTTCTTATTTTTAAAGATACTACTCCACCCCCTATTTGATTAGAGATTCCATGTTTTATAGCATTTTCTACCAACATCTGAATTAGCATAGGAGGAATTTTTATATCCAATATACCTGCTTCGATTTCTTCATGATATCGCAATCGTTTTTCTAATTGAATCTTTGACAATTCGATATAATTATTAACAACCTCAATTTCTTCTCCAAGAGTTATTTTATCTACTTTATTACTATTTAATGAATACCTTAACAACTCTGACAACTTAGTAATCATCTCTCGTGATTTATTCACATCTTCTAACATTAATGCTCTAATATTATTAAGGCTATTGAACATAAAATGAGGATTAATTTGACCTTTAAGTGTGTTGAGTTGAGATTCCCTTAATATACTCTTCAATTGCAGGCCTTCTACTTTTCCTTTTTGAGCTCTTAGAATCGAATTGATTGAGAAATAAAGAATGAGCCAAAAAAATAAGATTACAGAGATATTGATAAAATTGAGGATATAATCATTAAAAGATCTATCTAACTCTTTATTTTCGATATTTACATATAATAAATAAACCAAAACCTCTACAAATATTGTCATTGCCAAGCACATTAACAGGTAGATCAAAAGTATTCTAATGACTATCTTAATACTTATAGTTTCTATGAAAATTTTATTTCTAATTAATAGCCATAAAAACGAAGAAAACAATATTCCTGCACTAGTAAATAAGACTGCTTCTGAAACAATATAGGTTTGAGATAATGTTTTTTCATAGTTAAACTTTGTATACACAATAAGACAACCAGGTATCCCCCAACCTAAAAGTTGTAAAATCCAAAACCAGTTCTTTTTTGAAATCTTTAATGTATTCAAATTGTGATATCGTTTATCATAATTACCTAAATATCTATCGATTATCTAATTTTAAAAAATTAGAATCGTTTCAGAATCCATTTACTAATTATTTGCATTGCTTCTGGAGCAAAAGTTTCTTCAATATTGGGATACTCTGATTCTGAACCAGTCTTTGCTGTCTGAAATAAATGATTTAAGCCTTCAATTTCACTTATCGTTACATCCTTATTTCCAGATTTTTTCAGAATGCTCTCGATTCTTGTTAAGTTAAGATCAGGTATCACCTGGCAATCTTTACTTCCGCTAATTGCTAATATAGGAGTTTTTACTTTCGACAAAAACTGCTTTGGATCTGTTCTTACAAAATAACGCATCCAAGGATCTTTAATAAACTCAAAAAGTTGCTGCTCTAACATCCCCAAAGAGTATACTTTTTTCATGCTATCATCTAAAGTATTATGGTATGCAGTCATATTTTCTCTAGACATCATCTTCATTACAGCTACATCCTTTTCTTTTTGAATTGACGTTAATACAATATCGGTAAACCTGTTATTGATTTCTATTATTTTTGGTGAAACGCCTTTTAATTCGGCGTCAAGTTTCATTTGTGACAATAATACTTCTTTCCCATCAACGCCAGTTCCTGCCAAAAGCACAACAAATGCTACCTTTTTATTTTTAGAAGCCACTATAGGAGCAATAAAACCTCCTTCACTATGTCCTACCAAGCCAATCTTATTTACATCAACATCATCTCTGGTTTTAAGAAATTTAATTGCGGCTTCGACATCAGACGCAAAATCAACAGAGGTTGCTCCTTTAAAAACACCTTCACTTTTTGCTACACCTCTTTCGTCGTATCGTAATACGGCTATACCCTGACGAGTTAAGAAGTCTGAAAGCACTAAAAAAGGTCTATGATTAGCTGCCTTAATTTCTTCATTTCTGTCCTGTGGACCGGATCCCGAAATTAAAACAACAACTGGAGGTTTTTTTTTATCTTTTGGCAAAGTTAGCGTCCCCGATAGCTTAATACCACTGGCTTCTGTATTCTTAAAAACAATATCGATTGACTTATATGGATATGGTTTTTTGGGGTCTTGCGGTCTACCCTTAGTAACAACATCCCCTTTTTTAAGGTTTAACGGAAATTTATTCCCTGCCTGATCAAAAACCCCTTTTACTTCATGATTTTCTAATACTCCTTCATACATAACCTTAAAAGCTTTAACCTCGATAGTAAGCTTCTGATTTACATATGTTGTTTTTTCTGCCGGAAGCTCTTGATCTGATTGTTTTGGGCTTTTTAAAGTAGATATATAGGTATTGCCTTCTTTTTTAATTTTAAAAATGACAGGAAGTTCGGTTCCCTGAACCTTAATTGCTCCATTCCAAATCCCGACAATCTCCTGCGCATTTATAATTTGAGAAAGAAAAGCTAGTAACAATCCAATTATCCATTTAACCAATGACATCATAATTAGTTTCTTTTTGATTTATGATCAAAAATATATGAATCTCTATATATAGTAGTTCAAATTATGACGAATGGTAAATACGCAGGATAGATGGTAATGATGAAATCATTATATATCTGCTTTTCTCAATAGATATAACTTCTGTCTACATGTGTAGTTTATTCTATAAAAACCATTGCTATAAAAATGCAATATGCTGCAAAAATCAATAATCCTTTTGGGCGTCCCAGGATCATTTTTTTAGGTATAAAAGCCAATGGAAGTAAAATCATAGCAAAACCAAGCATCCAATAAATATTTACATTCATTAGTGTTTCATCTTTTACTGCGATAGGCTGAATTAATGAAGTTATTCCTAATACTGAAGCGATATTAAAAATGTTGGATCCGATAAGATTTCCTAATGAAATTGCTTTCTCTTGTTTAAGAGCTGCAATAACAGAAGCAGCTAATTCTGGTACACTAGTCCCTATTGCAATAAGGGTAACTGCTATTACACCTTCACTAACGCCCATTTTTTTGGCAATGGTTTCTGCCCCGCTCACCAATAATTCTGAACCAAAATATAATGCACTCCCACCTATAAGTAGCCAAATTATAATTTTAAAATTAGATGTTTTCTGAAGAGAATCGTCGACCTCTTCTGTTGCAGTTTCAGAAGATTTTCTAGCTCTTCGAATCAAGAGGAACAGATAAACAATTAAAGATATTAATAACAAAAGTCCTTCTAACTGAGTTAAAATTGCATCATTTTCTAAAAAGAGATACAAAACAAACGATAACAATACCATTACCGGCCAATTGAATTTGTAAAAATCCTTATCGATAGCCAAAGGACCTATTATAGCAGTAATACCCAATACCAAACCGATATTAGCAATATTAGACCCAACCACATTACCTAAAGATATATCCGACAATCCGTCTAATGCCGCTTGAATGCTTACTAATAATTCTGGAGCAGAGGTAGCAAAAGAAACTACAGTTAACCCAATAACCATACGAGACAATTTAAGTCTAAAAGACAAGGCAACAGAGGATCTTACCAAAAATTCTCCTCCCACAACAAGAAGTATAAGCCCTATAATAACGTACAATATACTGGCAACCATAAATTTTAATTTTGTTTGCGAAGATACTATTATATAGAAACTTTTCTCAAAAAAAATAGCATCCATATTTCAGGATGCTATTTGATAATATAACTCTATATATTAGCAAGTAAGTTAAGGGGTATTACAACTATTCTTGCTAAATTTTCTAATACAGAAAATTAAGAGCTACTCTATCCAAATTACTCCATTCTCCGTCGGTATTTGCAGGATAACAAGCGTTCATTATAGAATTAGCATCTCCTCCCGGACCTGCTGTTCCTGGAATAAACACTAAACCATCGTTACCTACTCCTTCGTTACTATTTTCGCCACATGTTTTTCTGGTATCCCAGTCTGTATGTCTAAATCCTATACAGTGACCAATTTCATGAGCTAATAAGTGTTCTAGTTGTTGATTTGTTTGTGTTAAATTTGCTCCGTTATTAATTCTTACTCTTGTAAAAGGGTATCCGTTACTAGGAAAACCTGCAATCCCTGCTGATCTGTTTGGATCTGGGTTTATACTATTATCTACATACACTAATATATCTCTAGCACCCCAGTTTGTTCCGAAGGATAATTCGAATCTAATGCTAAGGTTTTCATTATTATAATTGTCAACCGCATATCGAAGACCTGTTTGTGCTGTAGCACTTAACCCAAATTGATTATTTCCTGTATACCCAACAACACGAATAACATTAGTGGCAGTTACTGTATTGTTTGTTCTATATTGTTTGTTTTGAATACCACCATGAAGCTGCATATTCATTAGTTGATCTTCGGTAAAAAGAATATCATCTTCAATCTTATATGCGGTTTTTTGGGTTCCATCGATATCGTTTAAAGTAATTTTTTCGACACCATTAGGGTTAAAATGTAATTCTGTTATTTTGTTTAACACATCTTTTGAAATTTCTTGAGAAGACTGATCTGCCACAACTTCTGGAGATTCTTTTTCACATGATGTAAAAACTGATAATGTAGCAGTAATGAACACTACTGCAAGGGTTTTAAAATTTTTCATTGAGTTTGTATTATTATGTTAAAACTTTAACAATATATTCTTAAATTTTCTTAAAACTTAATCATAATACACAAACCGTCGATTTCTTTACATAAACTGCTATTTTTTGACAATAAACAGTAACAAACCCGTATTTCTTTAACGTTAAAAGCGCAATAACACTTTAATATGTATGGTTTTATCTGGTATTCACAAGATATGCTCTACAACTTATTTCATTAATAATAGATTTATTTACACCAATCACAATTCATTTTTTGTAAACAACAAAATTGCAATACATACTGTATAACTTTATTAGTTTCGTAATTTTACTTACCATATATCACAGATATGACAACAAACAGGTATATTATCGTATTGTTTTTTCTATTCGAATTGCTCTCTGTTGTATCAATTTATGCAAAAGACACAACAGTGATTGATCCAAAAAAAAGAGTTCAGGATTCAATTTTAATCAATCTTAAACAAAAACGAGAACAGGCAAGGCAGTTAAATCATAAAGATAGCATTATCAAAAATGACCTATCATTATTAAGATTCTACACATATAATCAATCTAAAAATACGGACACAGGTGAGCTATTTGATTTATTAGAGTATTGCACAGATAACGACAATATTAATTGTCGTATAGAAGTATGCGCTATGCTAGCCTGGCAAATGCAAAAAAAAGATCAATACTCGCAAGCTTTAGAATATTACAACAAAGCTATTGATCTTTCTAACGCTACTGAAAAAGAACCTTTTAAATGGCACATTCTAATTAATCAGGGAACACTATTCAATGAGTTGTTAGAACCAGAGCTTGCCAGGGAAAATTTTAAGATTTCGTTTAAGTATATTAAACCAAATGAAGAGCACAGGATGGCTATTTCGCTTCTAAATATTTCTTCTACATTCGAAAAAACAAATCCCGATTCGATGGCTTATTTTTCTAATAAGGCCATACGTATTCTTGAAAAAAATCCAAAGGGAGACAATTCCCTGGAAATAGCTGCAAATAATGTTGCTTATGGTTATATCAAGCAGAATAAACTAAAAGAAGCGTCGAGAGTTATTGATAAATATATTGATCTAAATAATATTACAGATAGTAAAAAAGAACAGTTTGGATCATTTTTCTTCAACACAGTAGGAGAATTAAATTATAAGCTAGGTCATCTAGACAAGGCAATTGATTATTACAAGAAATCTATAAGTTACACAGAGAACGCCTACCCTCCTTCTAATCTAATGAGTTTAAATGATTTGGCAGAAATTTATGAAATCAAAGGAGAATTAAAAAAGGCTATTCAATACTTAAAAGCTAAAGAAAACTATCTTCAAAAATTTAATGAACATAATCTTAAAAAAGAGATTGCCCGATCAGAGTATAATAAAATACTAGCCGAAAAAAACAAACTAATTACTAATTTGGAGAAGAAAAATCAAAAAACAAATAAACAAGTTTACAATAGTAAAATTCTCGCCTTAAGTTCGGGAGTTATCACTATAATATGCATCTTGTTTTTTTTAACTATTTATCAAAAAAGCAGGTTAAAAATATCACAACTCAACGAAGAAATAAGTTTGGTTAGATTAAAATCATTACGATCAATAATGAATCCACATTTCTTGTTTAACTCATTCAATACATTGCAAAGTTATATTCTTCAAAAAGATAAATTCGAAGCCAGTGAACATATGAGAGAACTTTCTCAATTAATTCGAAAAATACTATCTAACTCAGATAGTCTATACATTAGTTTTAAGGAAGAATTAGAGATTATCAAGACCTATATAACTCTAGAAAACAAACGATTTGAGGATCAATTTGAGTTAAACCTAACAATTGATGAGAATTTAATAGAGCTTAACCCTAAAATACCTTCTATGATTATTCAACCGCATCTCGAAAATGCTGTTATACACGGGTTAAGTTCTAAAAATAAAAAAATACTAAAGCTTTCATTTCAAAAAAAGAAAAATAGTATACAATGCATTATCGAGGATAATGGTATTGGCAGAAAAAAATCTGCCAAATTAAATAAAAAATCAAAAAACACTACCAATTTATCAATTGCATCAGGAAATACAGCAGAAAGGATAAAGCTTCTTAGAAAGGTAGGATATAAAAAAACGTCTATGAAAATTACAGATTTGTTGGATGATAATAAAAAATCAAGAGGCACCAGGGTTACCGTTAATCTACCAATTATAAATTAATAGTTTATGAGTACATCACTTAAATGCGTCATTATAGATGATGAAAAAATGGCAAGAAATAGCTTAAAAGTTCTATTACAAAACTATTGCCCAGAAGTAGAAGTGATTGGCGAAGGGTGGGACAAAACATCAATGAGAAAACTCTTCAAAGAATTTAATCCCGATATTGTGTTTTTAGACATTCAGTTAGGAAACAGTACTATTTTTGATATGATCCCTAGTCATGAGCTTATGGATTTCAAAATAATTTTCATATCTGCGCATGATGAATATGCATTAAAAGGGTACAAGTATGATGCTATTGATTATCTTTTAAAGCCAGTAGACCCTATAAAACTAAAAGAAGCTGTTAACAAGGTAACTCAATATATAAGTAAAGAAGCAGCTTCTAAGAGCAGTGTAGAAGAAAACTTAAAAAACCTGTATAATTTAAGAGAATCTCCACAGATCACATTATCAGATGCCAGAGGGCTACATGTTATCAAAATTGAAGACATTATGTATTGTATTGCAGAGGGCAACTACACTTCTATAATTCTTAATAATCAACCACAGATGGTAGTATCAAAAAATCTTAAGTTTTTTGAGGAAAAGCTAACACAACCTAACTTTTTCAGGATCCATAAATCTAATCTTATCAATATCCATTACCTCAAATTGTTAAGTAATGATGATGGAGGGCATATTGTAATGAGTGACGGAAAAACATTATCTATCTCCAGAGATAAGAAACGAGAACTTCTTAAACGCATCTAAAAACACTCCTGTTATTTATATCGTACCGTATTATTATAAAATAATAAAAGACTACCAAAAGGCAGTCTTTTATCTATATCTAAATATACTTTCGACCAGCAAATTAGTAAAGGTAGTTTAATGCTACCCTATCCAGATTACTCCACTCTCCATCGGTATTTGCAGGGTAACAAGCATTCATTATAGAATTTGGGTCACCACCAGGACCAGCTGTTCCCGGAATATATACAAGACCAACATTACTTACTCCTTCATTGCTGTTTTCTCCACACGTTTTTCTGGTATCCCAATCTGTATGTCTAAATCCTATACAGTGCCCAATTTCGTGCGCTAATAAATGTTCTAGTTGCTGATTTGTTTGTGTTAAATTAGCTCCGTTATTAATTCTAACTCTTGTAAAAGGATATCCATTACTAGGAAAACCTGCAATCCCTGCAGATCTGTTTGGATCTGGATTTATGCTATTATCGACATATACCAAGATATCATTAGGTCCCCAGTTTGTTCCAAAAGATACGATAAACCTAATACTAAGGTTTTCATTATTGTAATTATTAACAGCATACTGCAGACCTGTTCGTGCAGTAGAACTTAATCCATATTGATTATTACCCGTATACCCCACTACACGAATAACATTAGTTGATGTTACCAAATTATTAGTTCTATACTGCTTATTTTGAATCCCACCGTGAAGCCCCATATCCATTATTTGAGACTTTGACAACATGATATCATCTTCAATACGATACATTGTTTTTTTAGTGCCGTCAATATCATTAACCATTACTTTTTCTATGCCGTTAGGATTAAAATGTAATGTTGTGATTTTGTTTAAAACATCTTTTTCAACAACCAAAGAGGATTCTTCAACGGGAGTATTAACCTGGTCTTTATCGCAAGACACCAGCGTTAGTGTAATAGCCATTGCAGTGGCTATCACTAAAGATTTGATTCTTCTCATTCTAAATAAAAGTTAAGTTTGTGTTATTTTATTGTGATAAATTTAACATTCCATTTACATAACGAAAAATTTTTTTATTAACAAATTGATGATAAGTCACATTTTTCTTACTGTAATACAGTAGTTTACACAAAACAAAAAAGTCGCTTCAAAAAAGCATTTCTATACTCTATAAGTGTAAAATTATCACCTCTTTTCTTCTTCAACAACTACGTAAATAGTTAAATAACTACAAAAATAGTTGTGAAACTAGAATTATAGTTATACTTTTGATCATTATTAATACTCTCTTATGGAAAAACTTACTAATAAAGAAGAAGAAATCATGCAGGCATTATGGAAGCTAAAAAAAGCTTTCGCAAAAGAGGTTCAGGCCGAATTAAATCATGCCGTACATTACAACACCGTATCCACGATTATACGTAATCTTGAGGATAAAAAATATGTAGGTCATCAAGCATATGGGAAAACACATCAGTACTTCCCTATTATTACAAAAGAAGAATATCGCAGCAATTTTGTAAGTAAAGCCATGAAACAATATTTTAACGACTCGTATAAAAACATGGTTTCCTTTTTTGCTAAAGAAGAGAAAATAACTGCAGATGAGTTACGAGAGATTTTAAAAGTAATAGAAAAAGAAAAATAAGCTATGGAAACCTTCTTAATTTATCTTTTAAAAGCCAGTATTTTACTTTCGACATTTTACGGAGTTTATTTTTTACTACTTAGAAAAGACACCTTTTTCACAATAAACAGGCATTTTCTATTGGTTGGTATCATCACATCTATACTATTACCATTCATAGAGTTTACAACCATTAAGTTTATTGAAAATCCAGACTTTTATGTAACAGGAACACATCTATCTGGTTCAGAAAATGCAATTCCCGAAACTATAAACTGGTGGTTAATTGGATCTATACTTTATGGCCTGGGTGCCTTTATATTTCTATCTCGTTTTGGCCTGCAACTGTTATCCTTAAAGAAATTACTAGCACATCATCAAGGCAGAAAAAAAGACGGTTTCAATTTTATTGAAGTTACTCAGGATATCGCTCCTTTTTCTTTTTTTAATACGATCGTATACAATCCAGTATTACATTCTCGAGAAGAATTAGATATGATTCTAAAACATGAAAAAATACATGTTCAGCAATTTCATACTCTTGATTTAATACTAGTGAACTTTCTTCTCATATTTCAATGGGTCAATCCTTTTGCCTGGTTATACAAAAAAAACCTGGAGCAGAACCTAGAATTTATCGCCGATCGAGAAGCTATAAACCAAATGACATCTAGAAAAGAGTATCAATTAACTTTACTAAAAGTATCATCAAATAATTACTCTACCATTACTAATAATTTTTATCAATCATTAATCAAAAAACGAATTATTATGCTAAACAAACAAAGTTCTCAAAGTAAGAAGTTATGGAAAATCACTGTTATTCTTCCCTTGTTAAGTCTATTTTTATGGAGTTTTAACACCCGGGAAGTTGTTAGAATCAAACAGGATACAAAAACAAACCAAAAAGCTTCAGAAAATATTGTCATTCAAGAAAGAGGAAAAAAGATTATTGAATTTATAGTCGACAAAAGCTCTTCAAAAGAAGATCTCAATAAAGTCAAAAACACTCTAAAAAATGACTACAGCCTTGAAGTTAAATTTTCTGGTATTAAGCGAAATGATGCTAATGAAATTACGAGCATTAAAGTAGACATATCCTCTAAAAAAGGAACGACCAACTACGCCATATCAAATGACACCCCAATTAATTCTTTTGCCATTATATACAATAGTGAAACTGGTAAAATCGAAATTGGACAATCCGGAAATAGCTCAAATTACGTGTGGGTGGTTGATAAGGATGGTAAAACCAAAAAAGGAAAAACAATGAAAATCCATTCTGGTGATAAGAAAAATGAGTTCATTTTTAGCGATGGAGATCAAAAAGATATTTATGAGATACACACCAATGACAACAAAACCTTTGCTTACATTACTGGTGATAGAGACGGTGAACCATTAATTTATATAGATGGGAAAAAAACGACCAAAAAAGAAATGGAAAAATTAGATTCTGATACCATAGAAATGATGAATGTCCTTAAAGGAAAATCTGCTATTAAAAAATATGGTGATAAAGCAAAAAATGGAGTAATCGAAATTACTACCAAAAAGAACTAACTCAATCCAGACATAAATCTTTAAAAAACTCACTTCCTTCAAGTGAGTTTTTTGTATTTTTGACCATGCAAAAACATTTCTTTTCGTTTATCGCCAAACTTAATAAAGTAATTCTACCGAGTTTTACCAAAAAGCGCCTGGATCTTGCTAAAGCATCCAAATTACAACTTCTCATATTTGGATGGCGACTATATGTTACCAAAAGAGCTTTGGGGTAACACCATAGTCTTATCCATAAAAAAATACTTCTTTTTGCAACACTAGCAACTCTTTTTCGTAATTAAAGAAGAAGTAATATCATCTATAAATAACCAAAAATATGTAGTATGAAAAAATGGATCATTATGGGAATCAGCATGCTAGGTATGCTCTCCTTAACCGCATTTACAACAAATTCTAGTAAGGATTTGATAATTGATAACGTTCAACCTAACGAAATAACTGCGGTAATAAACAAAGACACCTCAGAAAAAGAATTAGAGGATTTAAAAGCATTCTTTTTAGAAAATGGTATCGAATTGCTTATCAAAAAAATAGAATTTAATGACAAAAAAGAGATTACCAGTCTAAGTATTGTTCTTAAAAAAGGAAATTCGAAAAGTCAATACTCTTCATCTTCTAAGACACCTATTTCTAAAATAGAATTGGGTTATAAAGATGGTAATTTGTATATCTCAAACTCTGGTATGTTTGACATTGCCGCCTGGAAAAATCAGTCGGGCTTTAGTCACATACAAATTGATATGGATAGCATTATGAAGAAGCATAATTTCGTTTTTGATTTTGATAAAGAGAATGACTCTTTATTTTATAAAGGGCATTTTGATGCACAAAAACTAAAGGATCAAATCATGAAATCTTTTACTTTTGAAGAAGACGAGGATGGAAACTTCTTTTTTAACGGGCAGCAAATGCCGCATTTTCAAAACTTTAAATCCAAAAGATATAATTTTGTAGACAATCCTGATATTGAAAAGCTAATTATTATTGACGGAAAGGAAGCTGATTTTAACACTCTGGATACGCTTGCAAAGTCGGATAAGTTAGCCGAAGTAGATTTTCTTAAACCAGAAACTGCCATTAGTATTTATGGTGACAAAGCCAAAGATGGTGCTATTATAGCCACTACCAAAGAATAAATTTCTTATAAAAAACAATATAAGCCTTCATCTTTTTTGAAGGCTTTTTTTTATCATTAATATTTTAAAAGAGCAGATCTGGGAACATCTAGTTTATCTTTTCCGTTAAGAAATTCCAGCTCCATAATAAAATTGCATTGTACTACTACTCCACCCAGTTCTTTAACCAGATCACATACAGCTTTAGCAGTTCCTCCGGTAGCCAGTACATCATCATGAATCAACACATGTTCCCCGGCTTTGATAGCATCGATATGGATTTCTAATGTATCTTCTCCATATTCTAAGCCGTAACTCTTTGATTTTACATCATAGGGCAACTTTCCTTTTTTTCGAACAGGTATAAATCCTGCTTGTAAACGTTCTGCAATCATACTTCCTATAATAAATCCTCTGGCTTCTATACCAATTACCTTATCAATCTTAATACCGTCTGGACATAAACCAACTAATTGATCCGCGCAACTTACCAAAGCTTTGTGATTTGCTAATAAAGGAGTAATGTCTTTAAATAAAATTCCAGGTTTGGGAAAGTCAGAAATATCCCTGATATAATCTTGTAAATTCATTGGCCGAAAATAATGAAAATAAAAAAAAGAGGCTAAAAAAAGATGAAAATCGCCTACAAAATCAAAATACGACGTAAAATCGCTCTACAAAAGTTTCATTTTATAACAATATAAGTATTTTTTAATTACATTTATTAATCAATATCAAGCAAATGTGGTTACACTCTAAAACAATTATCGTTTTTTTAGTTACAAAATAATAATCACTTTCACAGATTTCAATAAAAATATTTTGCCCATAATTTTCTTTCAGATATATTAAAAAGACAATATAGAAATACCATTAATTTTAACTATAAAAATCTAGAAATCATGTAAACAAAACTACTTTCTTCTGTACCTAAAAATTAAATCAATTAATCATTTCTAAAACCATTTAATATGCTAACATTTATAGGAATCGTGATGATTCTTACAGGAATCATAATGCTCATAATCAAACCTCTTTTTTCAAATTCAAAAATTATAAATTGGTTCACCAAGTCGCGTAATTTTAAATTAATTGGATTCGGTTTTGTGCTAAGTGTGATCTCTGGTATGTTTTTTTATGCAGAACCTGGTACTGCCTATGCAGTACAATATCCTTGGGGCACCCAAAAAGCTGTTGTACATCAAGGTATCAATACCAAAATGTGGGGACGTTTGATCCCTATACAATTCGAACTCCCTATCAAATATGTAATTCCAAATAAAGATAGTGGTGAGCTCGGAGAACAAAGTAAATATGCCAATGTTGATGTGGCAAAATACTGGGCATTTAGCGATGCTGTAAAAGCAAGAATTGCAACTTCGGTAGTAATTAGTATTAATACTACAGATGAATCACAATTCTTATCTGTTGCAGACCGTAATAAAACCGAAAAAAACCTTATTCGATCACGTATCATCCCTAATATAGATCAATCTATTAAGAATACATGTAAATTAATGGATGCTCAGGATTATATCTCTGGACAAGCTTCTGATTTTGATCGATATTTTAAAGATCAGTTAGAAAACGGCATGTATGTACTAGAAGAATACATAGCCAACGAAAACAGAGAATTGATTGGTGATAGCAGTGTTGTGAGAACTATCGTTAATAAAGAATCTAAACAAAAACGTTTTAAGATCAAATACGTAAATGGAGAGCCTGTACGAGAAAAAGGAAACTCTTTAAAAGCTTATGGTCTTACCGTGGTACAAGCTGTGGTTACCGAAATTGATTGGGAAAGCACCTTTGATAAACGATTACAATTACAAAAAGAAGAGGTAGCACAAACACAATTAGAAAAACAACAAGCAGAGCGTGAATTCTATCGTGCTCAAAAAGAAACGGCAAAGGGTGAAGCTGAGAAAGCAACAGAACGTGCCCGACTAGAAAAAGAGCAAATTCAAAAAACTATCGAAGCCGAAACAAAAGCCAAAGTAGCAGAATTTAACCTTATCGAAGAGCGTAAGAATTATGAAGTTGCACAGTTTAAAGCCAAAACACAAAAAACCATGGCAGATGCACAGTCCTATGAAAATGCTAAACTGGTAAGTGCCGGTCTTACTCCACAAGAACGTGCCGAGTGGGAATATAAGACTTCTGTAAATATAGCCAGAGAGCTTAAAGAACTAAAACTACCAGAGATTTATATACAGGATGGTGGCAAACAAGATGCTAATGGAAACTTATTACAATCACTAATTGGTGCAGATCTTGCCAAAAAAATGATGACCAGGAAAAGTCAATAAATTAACTCGCATATAGCATAACTGTGTTTTAACACACATACTATCAGGCTACTCAAATCCTGTTTTTAGATCTTATTTATCTAAAACCTGTCGAGTAGCTTTTTTCTGTTTGCGAAAAAGTCTATATAAATTTTGCCAGCAATATAAAAAACAACTATATTTGCACCCGCAAAAAGGCCTCGTAGCATAACTGAATAGTGCACTTGATTACGGCTCAAGAGGTTGCAGGTTTGAATCCTGCCGAGGTCACAACAAGCAAGAAACCACGTCCAAAAGACGTGGTTTTTTATTTTATGGAAAAACCAAACGTAGTTTGAAGTTTTGGAATAAAATAAAGAACTAGAGTAACAACTCGTGGTTTCTTATTGTCATTATTAAGTGATCTTATCACAGTCCTTTTAATTATGAATCTGAGAATTCAAATCTCCATAATTAAAAAAATAACTTACTCTTATTATATTATAAATAAAGACCACCAAAAAAAATATTTCTCAGGCAGTCTTTGTGCATTGATTAACAAACACTACGCATTAACTAACTCTATTAGCACTTTTTTCATTAGTTTTATCTAATACCTAGATTTAAATAGAGCTATAGATTTAACATGCTAAATAATACATTGTATTAATTTTATATAGCGTACTATTTCTTAATAATTTGCTTAGTAATTATTCCTTTTTCATAAGGAATTTTCATAAAATACAACCCAGGGATGCATTCAGAAATGTCTATCGTCGTCATACCAAAAATGGGATTTAAAGTACCGTTTTTTATAACTTTTCCTTTAACATCTACAATATGGATCGGTAAACCATTCATAGAGGGTTGTACCTGAATCATAATTTTGTCTAAGACCGGATTAGGGAAAATATAGACTTCTAACTGATTAAGTACTTTTTTTTCATTGACTTCTTCTTTACAAATGGGTGCTACATCACTATTACTAAAATATATAGTAACGTTTCTACTTTTAGAAACAAGAACAAAGTTCTGGTCATCCAAAGTTACATAATATGAATCATCCAGATTAGGAAAGCCTGTGTCAGACAAGGTAATCGAAGGGCTTGAAGTGTTTAAGTTTTGGCTTGTTATTTTACTTTTTAAATCATTCCACCAATTAGGAATCCCGTTTGTAGTATTCATAGACAACTGCCATAAGCCATTATTAGGCAGGTCCCAATTTACGCTAAAACTGGCCATATTGCTTAGGTCAGGGCCATTGGTTCCTAATATATGAACCTTGGTGTACGTTGCATTCGTAATACTAGGTAATGGGTTTGCTAATGGTGTTCCAAAATCACAAGGATCACCGTTTCCTGGTTCAGTAACAATAATAATACCGGTTGATATACTATTATTACCAGCAGTATCCGAAACAGTTAACGTTACAGAATAAGTATCTACATTAGTAAAAGTATGCGATGTGGCGATCCCTGTAGCTGTGGTTCCGTCTCCAAAATCCCAGGAATACGATAGTGGATCATTTTCAGGGTCTGAAGAATCGGATGCATCAAACTGAACTGTTAGTGGCGCATCTCCAGAAGACACGTCATTTGTAAATCTAGCTGTTGGCGGCAAATTCTCTCCTACAATATTTGGGATTAATGGTGCAAAATGAGGTCGTAGGACGTCCATCTTCCATTGGTTCACTGAAAACCAATCATCTTTCAAAATCCCACCTGTATCCCCTGAGTTAGGATTCATCGTCCAGAAAGTCCAGGAATAAATATCTCCCATAAAATTCATCCACTCTGTAAACCAGGTATAGGCAGCTCCTCCAAAAGCTCCTTGGTTTCTGATTCCAAACTCTCCAGCAAATATGGGAGAAATTTCTTCTTCATACAGGTAATGAAAATTTTCCTGCCATATTCCAGGCATATTTTGAGGAAAATTAGCTGCTCCAAACCAATCTTGATTAAACACTTCTGGGCCATACTCATGAGCAGAATACATTAGTTTATTTTGATTAGAAAGCTGAATTGGATATTTTCTGGCTCCCATCAACTGGCCGCCCCACCAGTAAGAATTTCCTTCAAATTCTCCAACTCCCTCTACAATAATCAATACATTTGGGTTGACCTCTAAGATAGCATTTCCGCATCGTTCTGCAGCTTTATTCCAATCTGTTGCCGGATTACTGTTCCCCCAGGTAGATCCATGAGGTTCATTATTTAAATCCATAGCAACAACAGCTGAAAAATCTTTATATCTTTCTGCTATAAAAATCCAATCATTAATCCAACGATTCTCAGAATACACATTTGTATACCAAAGAGCTTCGTTAAGAAAACCATCTGCTGCCCTTGAATGATTATCCAAAACTATTTTGATATCATTATCCTGACACCATTGTACCATAGCATCCATTAGTTCTATAGGTGTCGTTAATTTTGATTCTTCTTCATTCATAGGAGAAATTCCTGTATATGGATCGGTTCCAAATGAATTGATATTGATCGTAGATCCGGGATTAAGCATCTCGTTGCACCAAGGTACTCTGATCGTATTAAACCCTAAATCTTTTATTTGCCGAAGTACACTTTTCATATCTCTGGTCCAAATCCCATGAGGACTATATAAAGAAGTTTCAAAACCAAACCAGTTAACACCTGTTAACCGTACTTCTTTTCCTTCAGAATCAAATAATTTATTTCCCGATACAGAAAGCCAATTTTGTTGTTGGGCTATAGAACTTAAAGTTGCACCAAAAATTAATAGTGTAACCAATACTCGTTTTATTTGTTTAATTATGTTTTTCATGACGTGTTATGAAGATTATAAATTATAATACTATTACTGCCATTCAAAATGAAGCCGAATACTAAGATTGAACTTCGATTTTTGGCAGTTTGCTATACGTTTACATTAAATTAGATGAATTCAACTCATCATTTAATCACAACTTTACTTCTTATTACCTGATTAGAGGCAAAGTCTAAAATTTCTAAAATGTAATTGATTTGATCTACCGCAAAATTATTATACGTAATCGCTTTGGGTGTAGCTACTTTATCACTATAAATAAATGCAAGAAAAGCGGTATTAGCACTATGTCTTAAAGATTTCCAATTCGTTAAATGTGCTTGTCCTCCAGGGCTATAAGTAATTCTTTCTCCACTAACCCCTGTAGTCCAGTAATCAAAATGTCTTTCTGCATCATCTTTATATTCTAGCGCTCCCCAGGATAAAACTGTAGCCGAATAAGCCATTGGAAAACCAAATTTTACGTGATCGCCGGCATCATACCATCCTCCTGTAAGATCAACACCTACACCCGAACCATCGTTCAATGCAAAGTTTCCCCTCCAGTTTACCCTATTCCAATCGGGTATCGCTCCTGATTGTTGTGCTTCATAAAAGAAAAGCGATTTTTGTAATGCTTCTCCATAATTAAACTGCGCAATACAATGTGTACACCAAAAGCACCACAAAGCTATTGCAATAAGCTTCCTAATTTTTTTCATGAGATTCGTATTTTTAAGTTGGTATAAACTTTATGGTAAACTCAGTCGTTTTTGAAATAAACAACAAAAACGATTTCGCTTACTGCCTTATATATAAACAAGCTGTTAATCAATCATTTATAGACACCATTTTCCCGCAAACATTATACTTTTTTACCATACCATTTACACTATTATTGACATAGAAGTGATCGAAATTTTTATTTCCTTTTTGTTTTTAAATCATCAATCCATATTCAATCCTACTTCTATCGTACTAGTGTGCCTTACTTCATTTGAGTTTTAGCCGTAAAAAATTGCTTTTTTTGATACAAACTGTGTTAAAATTTAGCAAATACAGAGGCTAACTAGTTAATATACGCACAATTAGCATTAGCTTAATAGCATTATTAACTAACTTAAATTTATTTTTAACATGAAGAATTATAACCGTAAAAACGAGATTTTTACGGGGATAAATCCCCGTTTAAAAGATTGGTCATTACAGATTTTACTCTGTATAATCTTATTATTCTCACCTGTTCAGTCCATTTTCACGCATGGTACAGTAACAAGTCCTCCCAGCCGAGTTTGGATTTGTTATCAAGAAGATCCCGAGAGTCCCGATTCACCAGCTTGTATCGCAGCAGTTCTCTCTCACGGAACACAAGCTTTCTACGATTGGAATGAGGTTGCAAGAATGGATGCACATGGTATGCATCAAGAAATTATTCCGGATGGTAACCTGGCCAGTGCCGGACGACCAGATAAATATGGAGGATTGGATCAGGTAAGAAACGACTGGGTATCTACCCCTGTTACTCCTGGTCCATTTACAGTAACCTGGACTAATTCGGCTCCGCATCAAACATTATACTTTGATGTGTATATAACAAAAGCAGATTGGACACCAGATCAACCACTTACCTGGGACAGTCTGGAGCGTCTTGTACGTACCGGACCAAGACCTGCTTCTTCAATTGATAATATAGATGTTACATTACCAGAAAGAACAGGTAAGCATGTTATTTATAGTATCTGGCAGCGATCACTTACCGGAGAAGCTTTTTACTCAACAAGTGATGTTGATTTTGGAGGTGGGCCAAATAAACCTCCCGTGCCTTCGTTTAAAAGCAATAATGGTAGATGTGGTGGTCCTAATGTTACTTTTGACGCATCTGATTCTTATGATCCTGATGGAGACGAACTTACCTATACCTGGGACTTTGGCGATGGTAATACTGCTCAAGGTGCTACAGTTTCTCATAGCTATTCTAATATGAATAGCGCAACGGTTACATTAACCGTAAGTGATGGAGAGTTCAGTAGTGGTATAGTCGAAACAATTAGCTTATTAGAAGAACCAGATTGTGTAGAACCTATTTGTCCTCTTGATACTCCTATTGCAACGGCATTACCTTCTTTAATCCAAACATATACAAATGTCCACGTATTAGGAGATAATGGTCCTAATCTAGATAGTATTACTATGTTTACCATAAATTGGGATTTAGCTAATAATGGTTTATACCAATTTTCTTTCAATTTAAATTCGGCTCCATGGTACATGAATTTTTCAAATGCTACGCAAAACTTTAATGGGCCTAATCCGGAAATTTCGTTAACGGGAACAGGTATTCCCGGTTTAGATGGAGATTATTATGTAACGATTGACCAAGGAAACTTTGCAATGGTTTCCAAAGACGATGCGCATACTATCTATTTCAGCAGTTCGTCAACAACGCCTGATTGTGGGGCTATAACAACCAGAACAAAAAAGGCTAAAGAACTTTCTTTTGCTATGTTCCCGAACCCCGCAATTACAAATATTTCAATACGAAATAAAACAAATCTAAAAGGCAATGTAATTACTATTTACGATCTTAACGGAAAAGAAGTAAAATCCCTGACAATAATGGAAAATACAATGAATATGACTATTGATATTTCAGGAATTAAATCAGGATTATATATGGTGAGAATTTTAAACCCTTCCGGTGTAAGTAGTTCTCAAAAATTAATTATAAAGTAAGATCCTGATTAAAATAATTCAAACGATTTTAGAAAGATGATCAGAGTTATTCTGTTCCTTTCTTTTAACAAAAGAGGTTGTCTTGTCTTTGGACAACCTCTTTTTATTGAACCTGCAAGAAAAAGTCGGGCAATTTTCGAAGATATATGCTACATTTTTAAGTTTATAAAATTCTATTTCGATTGTTATGGGAGTTTTGTATCCCGAAGAAATAAATTTTAAGATTTCATAAATCACTTAAAATCGTACTGATAATTCTATTATCAAAATTGATAAAAAAGAAGATAACAAAATCACCACTGTTGATCGAGATAATTTTTTTGGGTTTTGGGATGGTTTTGGTTGTTTCTTTTTTGAAACAAAGCCAAGTGATTCTTTTTGTGATTCTCAAAACGGAGCTTTGCCAGGAAAGGTTATAATCAATCCTGCCGAGGTCACTAGGAGAAAGCTCCAAAACAAAAGTAACTTCATTTTTAGCATAATTTTCTTTTAATTATTTAATAATTAACAGTTTATACACATATAAATTGCCGTTTTTGACCATGTGTGATAACCACAAAATTAATACTGTTTTATTCTTATTGACAACAAAACACTGATTATCAATGATTTAACATCGTAATTCTAGCAAAAAAACGTTAAAAAATCAACTACTTGATAACGAGTAGTTTATCACATTTGTTTAATTTAGAATACTAACTTTAATATATCAACACAAATGAAATCAACTAATTTAGCAACACTAGCTTTGCTGTTGGTCTTCTCTATGATGACCTATGGGCAACAAAATGAAAACAAAGCTTTTTATCACGGAAAAATATCCTCTGTAGAGTATGTTTCTCCAATGTCTTCCAGACCTCAAGATCTCCTACCTCCTGATAATTCTTTTAAGGAAGCAAAAGACAAAAGATCATTAGGAAACATGGTTGTATCCGGTAAAGATCCACAAACTACTAATGATTATTATGTAAAAAACAGGCATCAGAAATCGGCAAGTATGAGTCTAGCTGCTCCAAGTCTTGTATTTGATACCTATTCATCTAATTCTCAACCAACAGATCCATCATTAGCTGTTGGGCCAAATCATGTGTTTGTTGTTTACAACACAGGGTTTATGATTTATGATAAAGCAGGTAATCAATTAGTGGGGCAGACAGCTCCTAACCCTGCAATTTTTCCATCCGGAGGATGCTGTGACCTTACCGTTTCTTATGATAATGCCGCCGATAGGTGGGTATTGTCATTTTTGGGATCCGGAGCACAGGTAGCTATATCTGATGGGCCTGATCCAGTAAATGCCGGGTGGTATGTATACAATATATCATCAATTAGTGACTACCAAAAATTATCAATATGGAGTGATGGATATTATATTACGGATAATACTAGTAGTAATAACAAAATATGGGCATTAGAGAGATCTAAAATGTTAACAGGTGATTCTAATGCACAAATAGTAGGTTTCAATCTTCCGGGAATTGTTACTAGTGGTTTTTACAGCCCACAGGCATTAAACGTAACTGATGCTAATTTACCAGCAGCTGGCGGTGCTACCATTGTATATATGCAGGATAATGCCTGGTCAGGAGTTTCTACCGATCATATCAAATTATGGACTGTTAATGTAGATTGGAACAATTCAAATAATTCTACTATATCCAATCCACAGCAGATTAACACAACTCCTTTTATTGGTGTATTTGATGGAGGAAGTTTTTCTAACTTACCTCAACCTGGAGGAGGCGATACTATTGATGCATTACAAGCAACGATTATGAATCAGGCGCAATTCAGAAAATTTGCTACTCATAATTCTGCTATATTCAATTTTGTAGTAGATACCGATGGTGGATCTGGTAAGCTTGCCGGAGTACGCTGGTATGAATTCCGTCAAAGTGGAGATAATCAACCATGGTCTTTACACCAGGAAGGCACCTATACTGCTCCTGATGGAAGACACGCCTGGAACGCTAGTATGGCAATGGATGCACAAGGTAATATAGGTATGGGATATACATCTATGTCTGGTCCGAGTACCTCATCAACTGTTAGGGTAAGTTCATATTATACCGGAAGATTAAGTTCGGATCCTCTCGGTGTGATGACAGGAACAGAACAATTAATTTCTAACGGAAATGGTAATATTCCTAGTTTACGCTATGGAGATTACAGTAAAATAGATGTTGATCCATCTGATAATTCTTCATTTTGGTTTATAACCGAATACATGAAAAATGGTAGAAAAGGAGTTGTTGGAAAATTCCAAATACAATCAGGACCTGCTGATACACAAGCGCCAACGAATCCAAGCAATTTGACTGCTAGCAATATCACTTCAAGCGGAGCAACTCTGAATTGGACAGCTTCTACAGATAATGTTGGTGTTACTCAATACAACATTTCTATAGGTGGTAATTCAGTAGGAACTTCTGCAAGTCCTACTTTTAATGTTACCGGTCTATCTCCATTGACCAATTATAATGCATCAGTAACAGCACAAGATGCAGCAGGAAATATCTCTGGAAGTGCTACCGTTTCTTTCACTACCTTAGAAGGAAGTGGAGTAACTTATTGTGACTCTGCAAGTACTAATGTAAATGATGAATATATT
>NZ_JACB01000036.1 GCF_000520975.1 Aquimarina megaterium XH134 | reverse complement strand
AAATCTGAAGGTGTAATTCCTGTTCCTGCAGCAGCGATATCAATAGTTTGAGCGCCTACAACAGTTATCGAAGAAGTAGCGATGACCGTTATTACTGTCCCTGCTGCTTCTGTACCTGTATTTGCTGAAACTGAAAGATTTACCGTAGGGATAGATTCTGAATCATTATCTGTAATAACAATATCTTGCGTTGTAGTCCTTCCTAAGGTAATACCTGTAGATGGGTTGCTAATCGTTAATGTTGCTGTTTCTATGCCTTCTATAACAGTATCATCAACAATAGTAAAAATCACTGTACCCATGGTCATCCCATCAGGAATAGTAATCGTACTATTACTTAAGGTAAAATCTGAGGATGTAATTTCTGCTCCTGCGGCAGCAATATCAATAGTTTGATCGCCTACAACAGCTATCGAAGAAGTAGCTGTAACTGTTATTACTGTCCCTGCAGCTTCTGTACCTGTATTTGCTGAAACAGAAAGATTTACCGTAGGAATAGGTGCCGTATCATTATCGGTAATAACAACATCTTGCGTTGTAGTTATTCCCAGGGTAATACCTGCAGATGGATTACTAATCGCTAATGTTGCCGTTTCTGTGACTTCTACAACAGTATCATCAACAATAGTAAAAGTCACTGTACCTGTTGTCATCCCATCAGGAATAGTAATCGTACTATTACTTAAGGTAAAATCTGAAGGTGTAATTCCTACTCCTGCGGCATCAATATCAATAGTTTGATCACCTACAACAGTTATCGAAGAAGTAGCGATGACCGTTATTACTGTCCCTGCAGCTTCTGTACCTGTATTTGCTGAAACTGAAAGATTTACTGTAGGGATAGATTCTGAATCATTATCTGTAATAACAATATCTTGCGTTGTAGTCCTTCCTAAGGTAATACCTGTAGATGGGTTGCTAATCGTTAATGTTGCTGTTTCTATGCCTTCTATAACAGTATCATCAACAATAGTAAAAATCACTGTACCCATGGTCATCCCATCAGGAATAGTAATCGTACTATTACTTAAGGTAAAATCTGAGGATGTAATTTCTGCTCCTGCGGCAGCAATATCAATAGTTTGATCGCCTACAACAGCTATCGAAGAAGTAGCTGTAACTGTTATTACTGTCCCTGCAGCTTCTGTACCTGTATTTGCTGAAACAGAAAGATTTACCGTAGGAATAGGTGCCGTATCATTATCGGTAATAACAACATCTTGCGTTGTAGTTATTCCCAGGGTAATACCTGCAGATGGATTGCTAATCGCTAATGTTGCCGTTTCTGTGACTTCTACAGCAGTATCATCAACAATAGTAAAAGTCACTGTACCTGTGGTCATCCCATCAGGAATAGTAATCGTACTATTACTTAAGGTAAAATCTGAAGGTGTAATTCCTGTTCCTGCAGCAGCGATATCAATAGTTTGAGCGCCTACAACAGTTATCGAAGAAGTAGCGATGACCGTTATTACTGTCCCTGCAGCTTCTGTACCTGTATTTGCTGAAACTGAAAGATTTACTGTAGGGATAGATTCTGAATCATTATCTGTAATAACAATATCTTGCGTTGTAGTCCTTCCTAAGGTAATACCTGTAGATGGGTTGCTAATCGTTAATGTTGCTGTTTCTATGCCTTCTATAACAGTATCATCAACAATAGTAAAAATCACTGTACCCATGGTCATCCCATCAGGAATAGTAATCGTACTATTACTTAAGGTAAAATCTGAGGATGTAATTTCTGCTCCTGCGGCAGCAATATCAATAGTTTGATCGCCTACAACAGCTATCGAAGAAGTAGCTGTAACTGTTATTACTGTCCCTGCAGCTTCTGTACCTGTATTTGCTGAAACAGAAAGATTTACCGTAGGAATAGGTGCCGTATCATTATCGGTAATAACAACATCTTGCGTTGTAGTTATTCCCAGGGTAATACCTGCAGATGGATTGCTAATCGCTAATGTTGCCGTTTCTGTGACTTCTACAACAGTATCATCAACAATAGTAAAAGTCACTGTACCTGTGGTCATCCCATCAGGAATAGTAATCGTACTATTACTTAAGATAAAATCTGAAGGTGTAATCCCTGTTCCTGCGGCACCGATATCAATAGTTTGATCACCTACAACGGCTATCGAAGAAGTAGCGGTGACCGTTATTACTGTTCCTGCAGCTTCTGTACCTGTATTTGCTGAAACGGAAAGATTTACTGTAGGAGTAAGAGTAGGAGTTCTTACTTCAAAACTACATTGGGTTTCTTTTCCGCTATTATCAGTTACCGTTATAGTAACTGTTGTATCCGCCGTAAATGGGGTTCCCACAACAGGGTCTTGAGTAATCTCTAGATTGGTATCGCAATCATCAGTAGCATCAACATCACCCGTATAATCAGGTAACGGAGATCCCGAACTTAGTGTTTGATCACTTGGGCAAGTTGTAATCTGTGGTGCATTAATATCCGGAATGTCTTGACCAAAAATAACAAATATGGTTGGAGCTGGAGCATCTATATCAAAATTATTCATAATATTGTACTTACCTATAATGATATCATCGATCATGTCCCCATTTACATCTCCTGCATGACTTACTGAAATATTTCTTCCACTTCCGAGGTCTAACCTTATAGGTAACACTGAAACCGAAGGAGAAGTTAGTGTTATTGTAGACTCCCAATTGTTTTTTCCATAAAGTACATATGCCGAATTCCTAGGGTTTAAGATAAGATCATCTATCCCATCATTATTAAAATCTCCTGCGTATTCTGTATTTACACTTCTAACGCTACTATCAAAAGAAAACCCATCAGTTCCGTCAAGAGTACTAAGGTCAACTATTGGGGGTAGTGTTTCCCCTCCAAAAACCACAAATTCATTTCCAAATACTACATCTTGAAATCTGTCATCATTAATACTCCCTGCTTTTGCGACATGCGAAGACAAAGTTCCACCTGGATATTCTACTGTAAATCCATTGATTCCATCAATAGTTGTAACATCAAATATTGCAGGAAAAGGATCACTTCTTTTACTACCATAGATTACATAATTTCTATTTGCAATACCACCTACAGCAATATCATTAATACCATCTCCATTAACATCTCCAACCCCAGAAAGATCAATTCTTCCCCATGTTCCTCCAGAATCTCTAATAGTAAATCCATTACTCCCATCTAATTCATTTACTCTTATTGTAACAGGAAACCTAGATCTTCTTGCTCCATAGACAACAAAACTATTAGCAATCGGGAGAAAAGAAGAACCAGCAGAAATGATCGCAATATCATCTATATCATCGTCATTAACATCGCCAATATTATCAACAACAACCCCTGCATTTTCACTCCTTCCCACGCCTATGATTGTGAATCCATTAGATCCATCTAAAAAAGAAATATTAAACTCTCTAGAAAAACCATCTCTGCTTCCGAATATAACATGTGTATATCCTAGCTCAAAACCCAAAGTAGTATTCCTGTATGGATCACTCACCATTACATCATCAACTCCATCACCATTAATATCTCCCGCACTACTAACTGATGCCCCTGTGGTTGGATGACCTCCTGTAAACGGAGTATCATTTCGAATAATAAATCCATTAGAACCATCTAAAAGTGCTAAATCTATATTAGGAGGAAAGCCTCTATCTGTACCAAAAACAACATATGCAGAACCATCATCAATAATTCGTTCATTCCCATACGCACCAACAAATGGAACCACAATTCCTGTTGTACCTATTATAAAATCTTGTATCCCATCTCCATTAACATCTCCTGCAGTATCTACATCAAGTTTTTCTCCACCACCACTACGTCCCATTGCTTTTTCACCATAGAGCAATATGCCATTATCTCCATTGAGATGGCTTACAGGAAAAGAAGATGTATTACACTCTATGGTTGACGTTTCTGTTTTTATTGTCACTCTAAAACTACAAGAATTGGTATTTCCTGATCTATCGGTTACAGAAACGGTAACATTTGTATCTGTATTTATAATAGTTCCCTGAGGTGGGGTTTGAGTAAAAACAAGATCTCGTTCATATGTGCAATTATCTCTTGTATCTCCGAGAAAAGAAACATAATTAGGTAAAACAGAATTCGCATACAATTCTTGATTAGATGGACAATTAATTGTTGGTAACTCTGCATCAACAAGATCAAAAGTTTCTCCATAGAAAACATAAGCTCTACCACTATTTGTTCCAAAACTGGAACTCTTTATTGCTCCAATTACAAAATCGGGAGTCATATCACCATTAAAATCCTCTATCATACTAACCGAATGGCCAAAACGATATCTCCCAAATCTAGTATCTTCAAATACAGAATATCCTATGCTTCCTATAATATCAAAAGCTTCTATAGCATCAGAACCTGTAGTTGTTCCTCCAAATACTATAAAAGCTCCCCCTTGGGACCCCGCTCCTCCACTAGTGGCAGAAACAATGATATCTGAAACTCCATCATCATTAATATCTGATGCGCCATCTACTGAAAATCCAAGATTATCTCTGGGATCATCTCCTCTTAAGGTCAAACTATTAGTATTGTTTAAATCTGAAATTCTAAATAAAGAAGGAAAAGAACTACTACCATAAATAACATAAGCTTCTCCAATATCTGTTGCATCACCTACATCTTTTCTAGGGTCACCTATTATGAAATCGTCTGGTCCATTATTTTCGTTAAAATCTCCTGCCGGCCCTACAGAAAAACCTAAAGCCCCTCCTGTTCCTTCTCCAACAATAGAAAAACCATCAGCAGTACTTAAGCTCTCCAGATCAATCACTGCTGGAAAATTATTTAACTCTTCTCTTCCATAAATTACGCAAACTCGACCAACATCATTACCTCCTATTTCGTAATTTGGAAACCCCATAATAATATCATCGAATGTATCATTATTGATATCTCCAACATTACTTACGCTAGCTTGTAACCCTGCTTCAGCTTGTAAAAAACCATTTATCACAAAACCAGTATCTCCATCAAGTGAAGATACATTCATATCGGATATAGAAGAATCTCCAAAAATCACATAGGTTCTACCATTATTTCTAAACCCTGGAGTGTCATACCCAGGAGAGCTTACAATTATATCTGACACCCCATCATCATTAAGATCTCCTGCATAACTTACAGAGTATCCAAAATTTGTCCCCATACTTTCTTCAATAATAACACCATCAGTAGGATCAATACCAGAGACAGTGTATAAAGCAGAAAAACCAATACCTTCATCTTTACCAAAAAGTACTATTACTTTTCCCCCACCAACTGAAGAACTAGGAACACCAACTATAATATCATCAAAAGTATCCCCATTAAAATCTCCTGCTGCACTCACGGAAAAACCTAACCGATTATCTATATCTATTCCTTCTATAACAAAACCATTATTCCCGTCTAACATAGAAATATCAAATGGTGTTGAAGACACTCCAGAACCACCAAAAATAACATAAGCATTACCTTTTTGAGTACCAGAACCATCATAAGGTGCTCCTATAATAATATCAGATACTCCGTCTCCATTAATATCTCCTGCATCTTTGACAGAATTTCCAAAAAAACTCTGTGAGTCTATTCCTTCTGTAAAAAAACCATTAGTACCATCTAAAATAGATATTGGTACTTCTGGACATCCTTGGCTATAGGACATAAAGGCATTTCCCAATATCATTAAACACAAGGTAAACACCTTTATACTAAACTCTAATTTTCTTGTAAACTGAATCCTACTATTTCTCATTTTTGAAAAAAATTGTTTACCACAAAACTATATTTCTCCTTAGTTTTAAAACCCACCATAAAAAGGGTTTTACCACATACAAATACCCCCCTGTTTTCAGGGTAATTATTTTCACCAGAAAAGGTGTGTTTCTCAGCAATTGTATCACTCATCTTTGTACTGTGATTTTTGGTCTTCAAAACATGTATCAAAAAAACAGATATAAGAAGTCATATATAAAATCACAAAAAAATAAATACTAACCCTTTAAAACTAAAAATTATGACTTGGGGAATCACATTAATTCTATTAAGTATTATAGCAGTACCATCACTATTGTTATCTAAAAAACCAAACGCAAAAGAACTTTTAGAAAAAATCGAACCGTATCAAGGTTGGATCGGACTTGTATTTTGTTTCTGGGGAGTATGGGGAATCATTTCTTCAATCCTTGGTATAGGCTGGCTTGCATCATTCCCAGTTCGATGGGTAACTTTTTTGGCAGGAAATATTGTTTCGGCAGTACTAGGATTCATGTTAGGTTTTGGTATGATTAATAAACTTGTACTATCTAAAAATGAAGCGGCCAAAGAGAAAGCCAATCAACTAAGAGCAAAATTAGCACCAAAACAAGGCAAGCTAGGAATCCTTGGTTTAATTGTAGGTGCTGCTATGATCGTATTATCATTTTTGCCTTACTAATATTAACACCTCTATAAAACTTGTTTTTATAGTACTTACAACAGTAACAACTGCCATTTAGCAGAAAAAATCCGAAACATCATGATCATATTTGGAACAGGTTCTTCAACTATTCATCCCAAAAAATTAGAAGGAGGAAGTTGCCCATATTGTAATACAGAAAACAATATGTGGATACAAGGATATAGAAAATATTTTCATGTGTTTTGGATACCGTTCTTTCCTATCGGAAAAAAAGTATACTCGGTTTGCGGTCATTGTAAAGGAGCTTTTGAAGAAAGAGAATTTCAGAATCAGCAATTGACACAGAGTTTTAACGATTTTAAAAACAATCACATAAAAACTCCATGGTATCACTTTACAGGACTTACAATTCTGGTTATGCTTATTGCATTACTTACTGTACTGCCATATTTGACAAAATAAAAACCACGTAGAATCATATAATTTTTTAAAATGAAAAAACTCGTTTTTATAGTACTCCTCCTAACGGTTACATCGGTTATTTCGCAAGAAAATAATACAACCTTAACTATTGTAGGAGAGGCGAAAAAGCAAATAGAAATCGATAGCTATTCCCTAACAATTTCATTAAGACAAATTGTTGCAAACGGAAATCTAAATTTTGAGCTCGCAAGTTTGTCTCAAATTACTCAAAACTATAAAGACAAGCTCAAAACCATAGGAGTTGACTTTAGTAAGTTTCAAAAGAATGTTCTCCTTCAGTTGTATACATCTTATTCTGAAGCACATGATGTTTCATATTATAATTATGCAACAACTTCTGAAGAAGAGATGATCAAAATCATCAAACAGAAGATGAATGGCTTAACAATCGTACAGGTTGAAGCAGTCGCCAAAGAAAAAAACAATACAGAATGGTCTGCTTTAACACTTGCCGCTATTGAAGATGCAAAAGTGAAAGCAAAAAAAACTGCCGATCACCTCAACAAAAAATTGGGACGTATTGTAAAAGTCGAAAATTCTGATTCGAGAACACAATACATAAATATGTATAAACCAGAAGAAATTCAAAAACATCTTGTAACTGTAACTTTTACACTAGAATAATAAAAGTGTATATCAATAAATTAATTAACACATAAAATCAAAAAAATGAAATCAAAAATTTTAATCTTAGTTGTTATTCTTGCTTTTGGAAGCAATCTAAATGTCCAAGCTCAAAAATTAAAAAAGTTTGGTAGTTCTATCGAAAAAAAGATAGGTCCCAAAACCATAAAAGTGCCTTATACAGATGTTGTGTCTTATATGGGGTATGCTTCACCTGGTAATGAAGATGAAGTAAAAGACGGTAAGAAATTCTATTACATTTATGTATGGATTCCTGCTGTTGCTCCAGAAATCGGAGTAAGAATGATGTCTCCTGTAGGGAAAACCAAAATCAAAAAAGCAACAAAATCTGCAGCATACACAGAAAACGCAAAATCAACAGATTATTTTGATACCTATATTACCCTAGAACGTTCTGATATAACCAGTAAAGATAATATTAGTGAAGGTGCTGTAAAAAGTGCTAACTGGGTTACTCTAGATCGTAATGATGATAGCAGTGAAATGCCTAAGCAGCCAAGTGGAAGTGGTTATAACTCTCTATTAAGATATAAAAGTGAAGCAAGTGATCCTCTTAAAGCACTAACTGTTGGATTGTATCGTATCGGTTTTACGACATACAAAACTGGTGAAGTAAAAGGTACTTTCCTGGCAGAGGTAGCCGCTCCTATCAAATTACCAGGAGTAGTAATGGCTAAAACTATCGAAGACTTAAAAAAAGGGCTATAAAACATAAATTGGAATAGTAGCACCTACGGTTATTCCTATGTTTTTTCCTCCAAAAAATATGGGAATAACCTCTTTTCTAAATGTCTTCTCTCTAAACCACCATTTTTAAGATGCAAGAAAACGATAAACAAAATTCTAAAGAAGAAGAAAAAAATCTTCTTGATGATATCCTGGCAAATGCACTTTCTTCTACAAAAAAATATGAAGAAACAAATGCCGGCCTCGAAACCAAGCGATGTAAAAGCTGTGGCGCAGCTAGACCCGAAGACACAGATCTTAAATACTGTGATTTCTGTGGAGACCAATTCTATTAAAAAATAATAATCCTTTAAAAGTATGTCATTTAATGAAACACAAAATAGATGGGATGGATTCCTTAAGAAAATCGAAGATCGATTCGAGGAGATATTAGAAAAAACAGAAGCTGCATTACCTCTATTATTTAAAGCAACTGATTTTGAAACTACTACATTTCATAATGCCTGGCAAGGAATTTATTCTCAAGCTAATGAACTTATCTGGAAAATTGATAGCACATGGGAAGATAAAGTCGAAGAAACCTTTGAAGATGCAGGAGCAGAATTTGGTTCCAAAAAATTTATACGAGAAAGAGATAAAGGGTACCTAACCAAATTTAAACTCGAACAAAAACTAAAATCATACGAAGTGAAAATTTTTGCAGATGCTGCAAAAAAATTATTACAAGAAGTAAAAGACACTTTGTCCAAAGATTTTTGTTGTACCCAATGTCAAGCTAAACTACCGGTAAAAGATAATTTTTTCAGATCCTATTACAGTACTTGCGAATATTGCCAAACAGTAAATACATTCGAACCAGGAACTAAAGCCAGAAATATCGAGCATTTCGCTATCCATGCTCTTGGAGAAGAAGCTGCATTACAGCACTATCTGCAATATGAAGAACTTAAGTTTCAAAATTACATACAAGATTCTGAAACATATACCAAAGAGGAATTAACACCTCTATATCAAAAATATGTAGAAACCTACTTAAAGAAGAGAATCGAAATTATACCCGATTATAAAGACCGGTATGAAAAAGATCTTAAGGCTAAAACTGCATTCTTAACTAACTATTAGTAATCCTAAAAGAAAAAAATATGTCAAATTCATTTAGAAGTCAACTTCGTTCGGTAATCGAATGGCAAAACCCAAAACCCGAAACTCTTTTTGAAAAATGGACAGAAAACGGGGACGAGATTAAAAATGCTTCAAAATTGATCGTAGGGCCCGGACAAGGATGTCTTTTTGTATACGAGGGCAAAGTAGAAGGCGTTTTTGAAGAAGAAGGGCTTTACGATCTTAAAACAGGGAATATTCCTTTTTGGACGACCATTAAGAATATCATGTATACCTTTGAGTCTGCTCATAAAGTAGGTATTTTCTTCTATAGAAAAGCAGAAATGCAAAATATACGTTGGGGAACCCCCTCTCCTATCACCTATAAAGACCCTGTTTATAATTTTCCTGTTGGATTAGGTGCATTTGGTAATTTTTCTTTCAAAATCACTAAACCAGTTGATTTTTTTACCAATGTTATTGCGGGTGACGACTACTATCCCGTAAAAGCGATACAAAAAGTTATTCTATCCAGAATTACCCAACCTATCAGTGATTTCCTTGCTAACGCTTCATTTAGTTATGTAGAAATTGATAAACACCGTAATGAGATTGCAGCATTCTCTCAGAGTTCGAGTGCACAAATCTTTGATGAGTTAGGTTTTGAACTTCTTGATTTTAGGATAGAAGGAACCAGTTTTGATGAAGAAACCAAAGCAAGAATTGGTCGAATCGCGGATATGAGTGTCGAAGCACAGGCAATGAAAGAACTTGGAGTAAGCTACCAGGATTACCAACAACTCGAGGCCTTAAAAAATATGGCAAAAAATGAAGGCGGTGGTAATATCGGTATGCAAATGGGGGCTGGTCTGGGAATGGGTCAAATGCTGGGAAATATGATGAATAATCAGGGACAGCAGTCTACACCTCAACAAAATACTCCTCCCCAACCTCAATCACAACCTCAAAACGATGATCCGGTACAGAAATTAGAAAAACTAAAGAAAATGTTTGATGCTGGCTTAATCGACGAACAGGAATACAAACAAAAGAAACAGGAAATATTATCTCAATTCTAAAAATAAAAATCAATCTTTAAAATTATACCGTATGAGTACAGTTAATGAATTATATCAAGACGTTTCAGGAAAACAAAAAGACGAATACAGAGACTACCTAGCGATTCTTGATCGCATGGATTGGCACAGCTATGACTACACGACATGGCCATGTGCAGATCTTTCTTTTCAGGATCTTGAAGAAGGTGACGATTATGATGTGTGGCCATTTAAACCTAACTTAAATGAACCACATTGGGTAGATCTAAATAACCAATTTAAATCTGGTATCAGAAGATATGGATATGTAAATAAACTCGAAATGCCAGAGCAGGTTCGTGAACTTTCTCACGAGGATGCTACCGATATCCTTAATGATATTAAAAACCTAAAAGATAGTAACCTTTCAGAATTTAATGATCAGATTCATGAATATGGATTCTCTGATGAAAATCATTTTTTATGGGGGATAGCTTTACTAAACTCTGCTGAAGAAAAAGCATACGACGATGCCGATAATTTTCTAAAAGAGCAAAAAGCTAAACTAGATGCCCAGATGGATGCCCATATAGAAGCAGCAGAAGCTGGTGGATTATTAGATCCTATAAATGGAATTGATATGGAAACCTGGGCGGCTGCTAATGCAAAAATAGCCGGAGGCATGGATCTAGAAGAAGTACTTAAAGTTGTAGGAACAGAAAAACCAATCTGGGATGAAGTATCTGCAGAATGGACAGCAAGAATGTCTCAGGACACAACTTTTGCAATTTCTAAGGTATATGGTGATGCTTTTATGAATTCGAACATTGGCAAATTTGCCAATGCAGAAAGCAATCAAGAATCTGAAGCTGGCTCTTCTGCAGGTAAAAATGATATCTATGAAGATTTCGAGCTTTATGTTAAAGTTATGTGTCATCAAAATATGGGAGCGGCTCAAGGAAAAGATGCTGCTTCAATCTTACAAGAATACGGACTTACAGTTACCGACTGGAGTTCTGTAGGTATGCATTGGACTCCAAAAATGGCTACAGATACTCGTATGGCATTAAAAATGGGAGAATTAATGGAAAAATATAATGCAGAATTTGCTTCGGCAAAGGCAGGAGACGACATCGATTTTTAAATCCAATAACATTTTATGTATAGATGGCCTGGGATTCATCTGCAACCCAATTACACTACATTGCAAATTTGGTGAAATCAGGTCATCTTGTTTAAAAAAATAAAAAAAGAATCATGGAAAATAACATCAAACAATTCGGAATACATATTAAAAGTAAAGATAGATATCTATCATTTGCAACCATTAACAATACCAGTTTTCCAGAGTTTAGACATCTTAACAAGGTTCCGTCGGTACTAAGAGAAAATGATCAAATAGAGATTATTGTATATCTTCAAAATTTTGAAAGTGGATCTCTTGTGGCTCAAGCTAGAAAACTAGCATTAGGAGGGTTTAATGAAGATATAAATTTTGGCATAGAGCCTTTAGAAAAAGAAAATATGTATAAACTGACTACCGATTCAACAATACCTGATGGTAGTTTCTTGTTTATTTCGACAGGGTGGAATGAAATCTTAGCCGTTTTCCTTGGAGACAGTGAAAAAGAAGCCATCACTTTCTTTTCTGACACTACCCTAAGACCTGCATATGCTGCTGTTCCTGATCTAGAAGATACGATTAAAGCTTTTCCTAATTCTCAGGAATTAATAGATTTATTACCAAAATGGAAAGAAATTAAACAATTAGAACGGCAGGAATTAGAATATAAATATGTTGAAGAAGCGTGGCAAAAATATCAGGAAACTGAAAAAATTTCACTAAAAATAAGATATCTTAAAGATATGCAAATGGCACTTAACGGTTTTCTTGCTAATCATCCCGAAAGTAATAAATCTGAAGAATGCAGAGAAAGACAAATCGAAATTGACACCAAACTTCCTGAATTTGAAAAAATGATGTAATATCACGATAATTTATAAAAGATAGTTTAAAAAAATATAACCTCAAAACCTATACCTCTCATCTTTATACTGTGAGTTTTAGGCTTCAAAACAGGGATTAAAAAAATAAGTATTCACACCTTAAAACTAAAAACTATGGCTGGAGGAATCACATTGATTTTATTAAGCATTATAGTAATAGCGCCATCATTATTGCTATCAAAAACACCAAAGGCAAAAGAATTTTTAGAAAAAATCGAACCGTTGCCAAGCTTGATCCGACTTATAATCGGAATCATATTCTGTTTCTGGGGTGTATGGGGAGTCATTTCGGCAACTTTAAATCTAGAATGGATTACAACATTTCCTATCTGGTGGATCACTATATTAGTTGGGAATATTATGGAAGCCCTATTAGGTTTCATGTTGGTTTTCCGTTCAATTAATAAGTTTTTCTTATCCAAAAATAGAGCTACAAAGGAAAAAGCAAATCAATTAAGAGAAAAGTCAGCATCAAAACAAGGTAAGTTAGGAGTTTTAGGAATCATTATTGGTTGCTGGCAGATTGTGGCCTCTTTCTTATTCTTTATATAGTAAGAGTATAGAAATAATTGAATTCAGGTTTCTATATTTCTTCTGGTATTGCAAAAAAGTATGCTTGGTTTGTGGTTTTTGTAAAAGGGCCTTTTGAAAAAAGAGAATGAAAGGATTAACAATCATACGAATTGCAACAATAGACAAAGAAAAACAGATAGAAATAGAGAACAAGTAAACCCTCTTATAGAGCCAACAAAATCAAACTATCTTGTTAAAATTGAGAACAATTTTATACTTATCGATAGTAATATAATTAAATGTAAATAAGATATTTAATCCTAATAATAAATTCTCATATTTTGCAACTAGATTATAAATTATCACAACACTAATCTATAGAAAAAATGCTATGCAATTAAACATCACTACATCGATCCAAAAACAACTTAAAGAAATCATAGATCAGGCTATTGCATCAGGTAAAATTAATCCCGAAGAACTACGAATGATTATCATTTCGCCTACTACGAACTTTGATGTACTTAAAGTAACTTATAACAATGATTGGGATGAATATTATTATGGTACCGGATATAGTAGTGATGCTGCAGATATTGGTACAATTTCAATATCAGAATGGTTAGACATTGCAGATAAAGCTTTTGAGAAAAGAGAGAAATTAGACACTTCTTTTATTGATCAGGCAACTGAACAGGATAAAAAATATACAAAAATAAAGCCTGCGCTTACTTTTAATCATATATCTGACCAATTATATAAGAACTACTTAATATGTTTACGAGAAGAATTGATTTCTCAAATTGAAAATGCTATAAAAAAAGTAGCTACTTCTTATACCCAAAAAGATTTCAAACATGTTGTGGGTTTTGTGACACACAAACTCACTTTTAAACAGGACGGTAATGTAAGAATATTAGCTTTTAACCATCCAAATGGTTCTGGTCCTTTTTATAATGTGATGCTTACCTTGCCTCAATTAAAATTAACCTATCCCTACTTAAAGTTTTATAACACTGGTTTTTATTTGTTTTATCCAGAAAGTAATATCTATGAAGGGCCTGAAGAAGAAAGTAATATATACACCTATGATATCAAAAACATCGAGTATAGCTTTATACAATCTAAAGAAAGAGAAAAAGCTACCTTTAGATTAACCGATGAATTCGAAGATTGGAAACTAGATGGGGGCCATATCGAAGAAGAAGAAGGTGATTTATCAGAAGAAGCTTTTTTTAATGCCTTTGATGAATTCATGGCACAGTTTCCGGATAAAATAATAGATCCTTCGCAAGTTCCCGATCCTATCAATAACGAATCCAATTTTACGAAATGGTTAAATACTATACAGGAACATAACCTCGATATTTCATACAAAGCAGAAGAAAAACTTTATAATTATGGTGAAAAAGCTTTCAGAAAAACACTAGAACTTTTACCTGATACCAATAAAAACTATTCTAATCTGCAAAAATTCTTAACAGCCAGGTTATTTTCTGAAGGACGGTATGAAGAATCGACAGCAATCCTTAAATCTATAAAACAATTATCAGATCATTATAAAGTACATCTACTAGAGAACTTATATTTCCTTAATCGCAAAGAAGAATTTGATGAGTGTTATGATTCTATAGAAAATAAAAGAGCAAAAAAAGATGCATTATTGCCAAAATGGTTATTTGATATTCGATTATATCAAGACCAGAAAGATGAGCTTAATAGATTGAAAGATGAGCTCATTTCTTTTATGTCAGAAAACAAAGGGTATTCTTCGGCAAACAGAGCAGCGATAGCATTAACCCGTTTATATACAATTCTTGAAGAAAAAGAAAGTGCATTATATTGTTTTCAGAATATTTCCTTTTCTAGTGATACCCATAATACACTATTCAAAAAAGAGTTTACAGATTCTCCATATATGCTTCAAGCGTATGATAATTACTTAGCAAAAAAGAAAGAAAAAGAATATTTTAAATCCAAAGTAAAAGTCTCTTCTCTTGTTATCCCAGAAAAAGATAAACAAGCAATACAAAAAGTACCTTATGAAGATTGTTATTACCTAACTCATAAAATTGAAGATGTTAATCTAAATTGGGCTGTACCTATTAGCAAAAATCAATTCATCGCAGTAAATGGTGATAAAGAACTTTTTACAGCAGAAATTACAGATACTCATGTGTTAGTAAAACATAGTATCATCGAGTTAGATAAGAAAAAAAGATACCACTATTCTTACCATAATGAAGTAGTATATATATCAGATCATGATAGAGGAATCGTAAGATATCAAATCCAGGGAAATTCTATTATCCCAATAGAAGGTAGCATCAGAAATACTAAAAAAGTGCCAAAATATGGTAATCTCAATATTTCAGATGGTCATTTATATGTTTGTAATAATGAATACCTTGAAATCTTTGATCTTTCTAATCCCGATGCAGACCCAATTTCTTCAGATGTATTTATAGAAAGTGGGTATAGTCTTCATATTAACGATAACCTGCTAGTTGTGGGTGCTGGTGCTGGCTTAGTTCTACTACTAGATATCCAAGATAAAAGTAATCCCACATATTTATCCAGTATTATAGAAGATAAGACACCTGGTAATATGCACGTAGAGTTTTTTGAACATTATATGGTCTCCCGATCTGTAATAGATATAAGTAACCCTGCTGACCCGAAATTTGTTTGTTATAACTGGGATGACCTTGCTCCTATTTATTATTTTTCAGAAAAACCTAATATTCCCTTATGCAGTACTGGTAATGATTTTCTATTTACTACACTTCACAAACATGATGATGGTGAGATTACTCTGGTTAATTGGTTAGAAAGTCTAAACAAGGAAAATTCATATAACGAACGATTAACCTATAACATGGCAACAATGTATGATGAAGATATTGTTATAGGTTTTACTCAGTATGATATCTGTATTTTAGAAAAAGACAAAAACCTTACTCAAAAGAAACAGGAATTTGATGTTCAGGATATATTAGAAAATATGGCTATTGAGTGTTTCGAACATTTGATAGAACATCATCCCGATTTTAATATTGGAAAAGTAATTCTGGAACACAGGCCTGATTATGGAGCGATATCACTTTCTTTTCAGGAATGCTCAAGTCCTGCAATAGTATCTGGTTTTCATGAGGGATCTGAACTTCCTATGGTCTATTCAGAATTTAACATTTATCCATATTTCTCTGATACTTTGGATATTAATTTTGATCCTCAGATCATGAAAATAAATTATGATCTAAATCGTGTTATGGATAAAATTATCTCGAATGATAGCTTTAACACAATGACTTCAAAACACGTTTCGATACTTGTAAATAACGAATCCAGATATTTAGAATTCCCCGATCATAATTGGAATCCTTATCGCGAAATCAGTTCGTCACAAGATCCTAAGACTGTTAAAGATATTATACTTAGTAGTAATGATAACCTGATTAAACAATTAGAAAACAGAATGGTTAATGAAGAAAGTATTTTTGAAGAATTACTACAGCTAATCAATCCAAAAAAGCCAAAAGATAACGCTAAAAACCTTCTCGCTTCTTCAGATAACAACAAAATAACATCGACGTATATTCACGGACCAGTTTTTGAACCAAAACAAAAAGAAAATGATTCTTCGACTGCTATTCAAAGATTAAAAGCTCAGGCTCTTCAAATCATTACTTCTCATCCCGACAGAAAAATTGTTAAAAATATCATGTTGAATGGTGCAAAATACAGTATTCCAAAACCTGTATTAGAAAAAACACCAGATGTTCTGAATATAAAAGAAGGATACATATCAATCCTGGTGAATAACAGATATGGTCTATGGGAGGAGTTTTCTGAAGATCCCGAAATTAAAACATTCTTATTAGATATTTTTGATACACTAGATGATGAATCTCTAAGAGCAAGGCTGGCTTATCGCTATAAAATATATTCTCATAAATCTATCTACAATTATATCAAAAAATTGTTAACCGATACGTATGATATTCTTGATTATTATAACTATATCGGTGATAGCCATAGAAGTATAATAAACATCTCTAAACTCCCCTTAGCTTCAATAAGACCATTTGAAAAGGATTTATTAGAAATTTTTGAGCAATTTGAATCTGACACTGATATAAAACAAAATCATCGTATAAAAAATATGATTGTTCCCGTATGTGATATGCTTATTAAATTAGGGCACGAAAAATTTCCAGAGGAATTGATTTCTAGAGCAAATTCTGTTAAACAATATAATGAGAAATATGATGACGATCTTTTTGGAGATGATGACTATGAAAGCGAAGAAACATTCTTGTTACAGTTATATCGAAAACAACAGGTTAAACGCATACTACAAAGTTTTGAATCTGAAGAAGAAAAACCTATTTGGGATAATACCATAGAACCCGAGCCTTATAAAAAATCATGGTATGCGACTATAGATGTACTATTTGAACAGGGAGAGCACATTTATGGAAAGGATTTTAAGCATATGTTCATCCAAAAACTATCGAGAAACATCGCCAAAGATGAAAATTATGATCATGACAGGTTATTAGCTTTCAACTTCATTCATTACACCTACAAGCATATCCAGAAAAGACCAGAACTGGCAAGTATGGCCGAAATCATTGTCGAAGCTATCGCTGGTAACAAAGACAAATTCTCTGAAGAAATTGATTTATACAACATCAAAGAAAAAAGTAAGTTCGCACTGCTTCAGGCTGCCTGGAATGATTTAAAGAATAAAGACCTCGAATTGGCAGAGCAAAAAGGAGATGCAATTCTAAAAATAGATCCAGAATTTGGCCAGGTGTATTTCTTAAAAGCACGCCTACTTTGGTTAAAAGAGGGAATTCCTACATATCTCGAAAAACAAGAGGAGTATATCAAAAAAGCGTCTCATGATGCTGCAACACTCGCACGGTTATACAATCTTACAGGTTGTGCATTAGATGTTGAAAAACGCTATGAAGAAGCATTACCTTATTTTAAAAACGCTGCGCTAACCGCCACCAATGAACCTATGTACCTCGCCAATATTGCAGAGATATATTATAAACTTAAAAACCCAAAAGAAGCCTTAAACTATGTACAAAAAGCTAAACAAAATGGACATTCTTCAGAAATGTTGGATGAGATCTCTACCAATAAAGGAATAATCAATAATGTAGAAGATGAGTCTAACAACTAATTCATGATTTTGCGGTTTTCTTTATCTTTAAAAAACTATTTCCCTGAAAACAAGGTAGTATGCTTATAAATAATTATAAATCTTTCGTAAGAATTTTACAATATAAAAGTATTACAGATGAAAAATTTAAAATTTATTCTTATAGTTATCTATGTTATTATTGGGTGTTCTAGTGATGATGATCAAGTTCATATTACTGTAAAAAACTTTGAAGTCACAATAGAGGAAAACCCAATAGAAGGGCAAGAGTTAGGGGCTATTCATGCAAATGCAGGTAACGGTGGAACTCTAAGATATAATCTTAAAAATGAAAATCCTCAAGGTGCTTTTACTCTAGATGCAACTACAGGAAAACTTACGGTAAAAAATCCCCTGTTGTTTAATTATGAAGCCAGGGCAAAACTTACAGGCATAGTATCGGTAAATAATGTAGTAGAAGCGAGTATAACGATAACGTTAAAAAATATTGTAAAAGAAAATATTGTTTTTGAAGATCTTAATTTTAAAAATGCATTAGTAAAAAGCCCGTTTAGTATCGATAAAAATAAGGATGGAGAAATAAGTTATAAAGAAGCAGAATCATCAGAAACTTTAGTATTAAGAGGGTGTCAAATTTCTAATGTATCTGAGATTGAATATTTTACTGCATTAACTGATCTATCAATTTCTGGTAATCAACTTACCAATTTAGATCTAAGTAAAAACACCAAATTAGTATCTCTAGATTGTAACTACAATCAACTTACTAGTTTAGATCTAAGTAATAATACAGCTCTAACTTCCTTAGATTTTGGATTTAATCAAATTACGACTATAGACTTAAGTAAAAATACAGCTTTAACTAATATTAAATGTTCAGTTGGTCAACTTACCAGTTTAGATGTAAGTAAAAACACCAAATTAGTATCTCTAGATTGCAGCGATAATCAACTTACTAATCTAGATCTAAGTAATAATATAGCTCTAACTTTTTTATATTTCGGAATTAATCAAATTACGACTATTGATTTAAGTAAAAATACAACCTTAACTAAAATAGAATGTTCGGCTGGTCAACTTACCAGTTTAGATCTTAGAAATAATAAGGATTTAGCTTACCTCAACTGTGCAGCCAATCAATTGACAGATTTACATCTAAGTAATACTATAGCTTTAACCTACTTAAATTGTTCAAGAAATCAACTCACTACTATAGATATCGACAATAGTACAAATTTAGATGAACTTCGTTGTCAGGATAATCGACTTATCAATTTGGATTTAAGTACCAATACAGCTATAGAATGGCTTTATTGTTCTAACAATCGACTTACTAGTTTAATTCTGGGTAATAACTCGGTATTGAATATACTAAAGTGTGAAAATAATCAACTTACTAATTTAGATTTAAGCAGTACTTCTGCTCTAAAATGGTTAAGGTGTAATGATAACCAAATTACAGATCTTGACCTTAGCAATAATATTGCCTTGATTCAACTTTTTTGTAATAATAATCAGCTTACCAGTCTAAATGTGAATGATAGTATAGTTTTAGAATGGTTGATTTGTGACAACAATCAACTTACCAGTCTTGATCTAAGCAATAATCCTTATTTAACATGGATCGATTGTGCAAATAATCAGTTTAATAATCTGGATTTAAGTAAAGCTATTAACTTATATAAATTTAAATGTAGTAACAATTCATTCAACAGCTTAGCTTTAAGCAAAAACACTTATTTATACTGGTTAGATTGCTCCAATAATTCACTCACTAGTATAGATCTTAGCTCAAATACATCTTTAAACTGGTTACTCTGCTCAAATAATACATTAACTTCTCTAAATTTAAAAAATGGACGTAGTTCTTCTATAAGTAAAGTAGACAGCTCTAATAATCCTTCTCTTAATTGCGTGGATGTAGACGACCCTAATGCTGCAAATCTTACCAATTGGATAAAAGATCCTGCGACCACATTTTCTGATAATTGTTTATAATAAAAAATAATTCATCACAAAGTTCAGATTTGTCCCCATCCTTGTATAAAAAATTAACAAATAATTAACACATGATTTTTAAAAAAAGAACTCTTTATACTAGAGGGATTAAAATGGGATAAAATATTTGGTTATTAAAGAAATTTTAAACAATTATTATTTCAAATTAATTGTATCATCTTTTATATTTTATTTTAATTATAAACTCTCATATTTGTAATTAAATCGATAATCATAGATTATCAATAAAACTAACCTATAGTGATAAGAAGTGTGTGTATTTATCACTAAAATCAAATCAATTATTTATGAAAACAAAAATCTTAATTTTACTAAGCATATTTGCTTTAGGAACTTCTATTGATGCTCAAGCACAAAAACTGAAGAAATTTGGTGGTTTAACCGAAAAAAAGATAGGTCCAAAAACTATAAAGGTGCCTTATACAGATGTTGTAACATATCTTGGATATGCTGCACCCGGTAATGAAGATGAAGTAAAAGATGGTAAGAAATTTTATTATATCTATGTTTGGATTCCTGCTGTGGCTCCAGAGCTTGGTATAAGAATGATGTCTCCTGTCGGTAAAAACAAAATAAAAGGAGCTACTGCATCTGCTGCATATACAGAAAATGCAAGTTCTAGTGATTTCTTTGATACTTATATTACGTTAGAGCGTTCTGATATCATAAGCAAGGATAAAATTACTGGAGAAGCTGTAAAAAGTGCTAACTGGACTGTTCTAGAGCGTAATGATGACAGTAGTGAAATGCCTAAGCAGCCTAGCGGAAGTAGTTACAATTCATTATTAAGATATAAAAGTGAAGTTGGTGACCCTCTTAAAGCATTAACTGCTGGACTATATCGTATTGGATTTACAACATACAAAACTGGCGAAGTAAAAGGTACTTTCTTAGCTCAGGTTGCCGCTCCTATCAAATTACCAGGAGTTATAATGGCCAAAACTATCGAAGAGTTAAAAAAGGGATAATAATATATAGATCCTAATTTAATAAGCACACACTTGCGGTTATTCCCATATGTTTCTTAAAAGAATATATGGGAATACCTGTTTTATATATGTGCTATAAAGATATTTTAGATTTCATTTTTTCTACAATATTATATGCTGCAGGGCAAATTGCTACATTCTTCAACGTTAAATTAGATATCTGTTGAAACTTTTTACGATCCGTATGAGGGTACTCTCTACATGCCTTTGGTCTTACCTCATAAATTGCACAGTAATTATCGGCTCCAAGAAAAGTACATGGAGTTTGTTGTAATATCAAGTCTCCATCCTCATCTGTTCTCAGGTATTGATCTTCAAATTGCCTGGGTTTAATTTTTAAAAATTTTGAAATCCGATCTACATCTTTATCTGTAAATAACGGTCCCGTAGTTTTGCAGCAATTCGCACATTCTAAACAATCTGTATTACTAAACTCTTCATCATGTAACTCCTGCATGATATAATCCAGTTGTTTAGGCGATTTTTTTTTAAGTTTAGCAAAGAACTTTTTGTTCTCGTTATGTTTATCTTTGGCCAGTTTTGGTAATTGATCTATGAATTCTTGCATAGTACAAAAGTAAGACTTTTGAGAGTTCTGATTACCAAGTATCGTTTCCTATAATCACAAACTGCATCTCATGAATAAAGATATCTTCGGAAAAGCCATCAAAGATTTTTACAATAAAAAATACACAGAAGATATTATTGTGCAGGCAAATGATTTTGATGATGATCATATCCCTATTCCTTACCTATTTAGAGGGTATACCGAAATGCCCAAAATAGAACAAAAGGCATTAGAGCTTTCATACGGAAAAGTACTAGATGTAGGTTGTGGTGCCGGAAGCCATAGTTTGTTTCTTCAAAATGATCAAAAGTTAGACGTAAAAGCTATAGATATATCCGAAGGCGCTATCGAAGTTTGTAAAAAAAGAGGGGTATATCATGCCATGGCACAAGATATTTATGATCATAATAATGTCACGTATGATACCATACTATTGTTAATGAATGGTAGTGGTATTATTGGCACTTTGGATCACATTGATCGTTTTTTTACTCATATTAAAACACTTCTTGCTCCGGGAGGTCAAATTTTAATGGATTCATCAGATGTTTCCTATCTTTTTCAAGATGACGATGGAGGTTTTTGGGTAGATGCCTCTGCTGGATATTATGGAGAAATGCAATACAAATTAAAATACAAAGAACAAGAATCAGAATGGTTTGATTGGTTATATGTTGATTATAACACCCTTCAAAATGCAGCTAATGCCAATGGCTTACTGTCAGAATTAATAGTTGAAGGAGAAAATAACGACTACCTGGCTAAATTTACCTTAGCTTAGTTTTACTTTGGCAAAGTATAGAAACCCTAAATGTTTTGCGTGAAGGATTACGGTGAGAATCCCACTGCCTGAGCTTTTTTTTGCGAAGTACAAGAAATTGCAACACGACAGCGATATAGCGATGGGCAAAATGAAGCGCTGGTAAAGCCCCTTGCGGTCATGTTCAAATACTCAACAAGTGAAATTTGTCTCATCCCATTTTAAATAATCGTCTTTCGGGTTCTAAAATGATTATATGGATCTTTGGAATAGGTTTCTTTTATTTCTTTTAAACGTTCGTAACTTTTATCAAAATAAGTTTTAGTTGGGATTGAACTATCTTTAAAGCTTATAAAAGCCCCTGAAGTATTAGGAATATCAAAATCCCGACTGGTTTCTATCCAATCCAATGAACGGTTTGTTCTATCATACACAAAGTTATCTTGAAATTCTTCCTTCTCTTCTTTTTTTGTATTCCACCAGCATTGATATTGTATAGTATATAGTTTGTCCTTATAAGGAAAAGCACTATCCGTATTTTCTGCATGTTTCATATAATAATCTCCAACAATAGCTCCTAAAGTCACATAAGTAAATAATCCCAATTTCCTGTTACCATCTAAAATAAGATTAGAAAACAAACTCTCGAACAAGGCTTTGTATCCATTTTTACCTTGAGCATCTAATCCATCATTATTGACTAATCTTGATGTGATTTTATGAGGAGCAGGAATATCATAATCTGGTTGTAAAGGGGTTCCTTCTCTAAGCAACCCTAATTTATTTAAAATTTTGTTGTGTGATTCCCGGTCCCAGTTCCCCATTAAATGGGAACCATATTGGTTTTTATGTGCATAATCTGCTCCGGTTGCCGGTTCTATGGTAAGAGTATAAGGCGAAACTTTTTCTTTAAGATAATCATCTATAAACTTGCATAAGCTATTCTCATCTCCTTCCCAATATCCATAAAAAACACAATTATTATATACTGTGTTGATATTTACAGGTTCTCCTGTATCCCATGGTCTCCCATTTATTTTCAAGTTAGTTCCTATAAGGTTTGAAGTATTTGGTGACTCGATTAACTCTTCCCATTTTTGCAATATTTCAATTGTTGGCACCTCTTCATTTAATGTATCTGGTTTCTGATCTTCATAACAATTCCATTCTACCTCAAAACGATGTAGTACAGCGGGTAAGGTAAAGGTTTGTATACGTAATTCGGTTATGATACCATAGCTCATACCTCCACCTCCTCTAAGTGCCCATAATAATTCAGGCACAGAACCATTTTTTACATCCAGCTTTTGAAGGGTTCCATCACCCAATAGAATATTGGCCCCAACAAGATGTTCACAGCACATTCCCATTTTACGAGTCCAGGGCCCCCAGCCACCTCCCATGGTAAAGCCAGCGATTCCTACAGTGGCACAAGTACCATGTGGAATCATTACATCTTGTTCTGCAAGCTTAGAAGTAAGCGTTTGAAAGCGAATCCCTGGGCCTATACTGGCAATCTTGGTTACCGGATCAATAGTTAACGAAGCCATTTTTGAAACATCAATCAATACCACATTTGTCCCAGTGCATTCTCCCTCATGATCATGTCCCCCAGCACGAACCCGAATTGGTAATTTGTTATCTATAGCTGCTTTATACGTAATTACTACATCAGATTCGTTTTCGCAGTACACGATAACAAAAGGATTGTATTGAAGTCTTCTGTTAAAAATTTGACTATTCTTATTATGTTTATACACGTTATCTAATCCTCCCCAATTGGTAGATATTGTTATATTTGAAGGAAGATGGCTATTCAGTTCTTTTAAAAATGCATCAATATTGTCTTTCAGTAGTTCTGAAACTGTGTGTAAAGGTTCTTGTATCATCAGTATGATTTTATTTTTGATTTTATAGTATTACTCATCAGTCTTTGTTGCCAAAATTCGGATTCTTTCCAACGTTGTTCTGTTGTATAAAATTGATTTTTAGTCTGTTGGTAATCTTTATAAATAGTATTGATATTGTTTTGATAATCTAATCTATACGTATCGTCCCTGTTATTTTCAAAATCAATGATCGTTTTAGAAGCGTGACAAGCCGAACTAAGGGCAAATCCAATTCCCATAGAAGAAATGGGATCAAAAGACGCTATGGCATCACCAACAGCGATATAATTTTTTATAGGAGTAATATCTATCAATTTTGAATAAGCATTCCGTACCCAAGGCGATTGATATGAAACCCCTTGTTTTATTTTATTTTTGATATATCTAGTATTTAAAAGTAATTGATTAAATTGATGTGTCTTCTGAAGTTGTTTTTCCTTTGCAATTCCTGCATCTGTAAATAGTGTTAGTCCTATTTTGTCATTGGGTAAGGTAGCACAGTACCACCAACCTTCTTCTACTGTTTCTAATAACACTTCTTGTGCAGGCACTTTTCCTTTTTCAAAAGTTATAAAGGTCCCTATTGCTACTAATTCATCACTTTTTAGGGGTTTTAATCCCAAATTTCTGGACACAGCATTTTGCCGTCCCGTAGCATCGACCAAAAAGTTTGTCTTTACCAAAATATCACCTTTGGTTTTATGCTTAAGTTCAATCGTCCAGTCTCCTTCTTTGGTTTGCTTAAAATCAATACATCTGGTTCTGGGTAAAATGCTTGCTCCTCTTTGGCCAGCTCGTTCTAATAATAATAAATCAAAAGCTTTCCTATCCAGTTGTATACTATCCTCTACTGTGCTTGAAATAGAATACCTCGAGGACAGGTTAGCACTACCCCAGGCAGCTACATGGTTATAACCATATATAAAGCTATTTGTTTCAAAATCTGTTCGGTCGATATTCATATAAGCAAGTAAGTCAAATATTGCTGGACTTACCTGTTCCCCTACCCTTAAGGTATCTAAATCACTTTGTTCAACAATCGTTACCTTAAGATCTGAATATTTTAATAAACTTAATGCGGTGGAAGCCCCTGCTGGGCCTCCACCTACAATAAGTACATCTGTTTTAAATTGATATGCCATTGTATTACCTTCTGCTTCTTGTTCCAGATCGAGGCATTTCAAGCCCTTCTGGCGCTATTTCAATCTTATTAAACACGACCATTTCTAAGTGCTCTATCAATAGTTTTGCCTTATTGCTTTTCTTTTTTACTTCATGCTTATTCTGCTCAATAAAAAATACGGGGATAGTGGTGTCATTATCAGCATCATTTCCGGTGATCTCTCCTACGGGCACTTCTTTATAAGAGAATTGTTCATTATTTCTTTCGGTCTCTACAATGTATGGATATCCTGGAGTTGCCCCATTTTTATCTCTGATAAACCCAAGTGCATACCAATACTCCACCATTTGTACAAAACTGTTGATACCACGGGCATAATTAACCTGTTGTCCAGCAGGTAAGTGCGTTTGTCCTTGTCCCTTATCCGTAAATTCACCTACGATCACATCCCAAGGGCTTTGTGGCGGCCACCAATATGTATAGTAAGTAGGTGGTAACGGAACATTAGTCCCATTACTAAGTGTTATTTTATTGATGGAGGGTACGGTAAAATTGATATACTGGACTGTACATTGAAAAAAGTCGGCTTGCCATGGGCATGCCATTCTTTTGGTTAAATCTCCAGGTTCACAACCACCACCTTCACTCTCATCTCTAGAAGGGTTCAATCCATGTTGCACATAATACTCTTCATTTTCATACTGTTTGATTACATATGGTGCCTCATAAATTACATCATTTTGCATACTCCATGTAACTTCAATACCAGGACACATCGGTAACCCTACACAGTTTCCTACTCCTACCGTATCCATTGGGTTAATAGGATATTCTTGTGGAGTTTCATTATTAACAAATTTTCCTTCTGCCCATTGTTCTAATAAAAACAACTGGGTTTCATTTAATGCCATAAATTTATTGACATTGATATTGCTTACAGAATTACTACCAGAATTCAATGGCATCATCGGAAAAATATCACCTTCATTTTCTTTAAACAATTGTTGTTGTGGTAAATGTGGAGGCACTGGCGGTTGGGCATCATTGTTTCTGAAATAAGATAGATATTGCTTACGGTTTTCTTTATTTCCATCTGATGGATCTGAAAAATCAAAAATGTTACTAGTAAATGCCATCATCGACTGAACGTTGGAAACCCATTGGTAACGACTTATCCTATTGATAATAGGAAGTATGTCTCTTTTAAAATCTACAATAAAACTGGTGTTCCATTCACCTGTAGTCTTTGAATACATATCTGGATCCAAATCAAAATTACGCACCCCAACATCAAACATCGTATCACTTAGGGTAGAAATATTTACAATCTCTGGAGCAAAATCAGGAGATCCTATAATCACCCACGCTGAAAGCTTATATTCATTATCATCTGTATCTGTAACGGTACAATATACCGTTCCATCTGAAATATCATCGTGCCAAGTATTAGAGCCTCCATAACTTGTTAAGGGTTCATTTCCTCCTGCATGCCCGTATCCACCAAATACAATGAGTCGTCCTTTATCATCTGTCAATAAATCTCCTAATTTTTCTACAGGTAATCCATATTTTACCTTTGAAGGAGGGAATCGTGCCGGATATCCATTTGGTACATTTTCTTTATCAAAAGCGATTGATTGATTCTTTCCCAGGATAGTTCTAGGCCCTGGATCTATAATTAAGGTTTGTCTATCGGTCGTATCAGGATTTCGTAAGGGTACTCCACGATTTTCATAACTGTTTTCAGGACCGAATAATAAATTTCCTTCAAGTTCACTAAACTGATACCATGCTGCTTTTTTATTCGCCAAATGTACCGTCCATTCAATAGATTTGATATGCTCAGAATCCAGAGTGATTTCATTCTGATTTTCATCAAATATTTTAAAAGGTTGACCCTGTCTTTTAATAAGACCTTTAGCATCTTTAAATTCTTTAATTGGCCCTGTTAGATTCCCATGTTCATCACAATCAAAAGGAAGTCCTCCTATCTGATCTGGTGATAAACAAAGTTCGGTTGTACTGTTTCCTAATCGGGCAACTCCAATAGATGGGTGAATGGATAATTGCATTTGATTTTAATTTTTTGGTTAATTTTTGATTTTAAGATCTAGAATATGTTTAAAAAGATTTTTTCTAGAAAATGCTATTTACATGTTTGTAACTATATTCATTTTTCAAAAAAATAAGACTTTCATAAGTTTAATATGAAAAGCATTCCTATATTAAATGTACTTAAAAATCAGCCTTCAATACTATTGAAAATTCTAAAAAAATGTCTTTATCTGTAAAAACACGTATAAATACGGTTATAGATTTGCATTTAGCTTCGCTCTCACAAATTTCTTAAAACCAGACACATACACAGTTCCTCAAAGACCAAAACTTCCTAACAACATTGATGGTACAATCTTTGTGGCAAAGAAATCATTTAACAAAACAACCTTAAACTAGAAATAAGAAGCGATGTAAATTCGTTTATTTACTAGTCATAACCTCTTTAAAAAGAAATCCTGTGCAAATAACAAAGCTCTTTGGTTACCTGTTGATCTCTTCTTTTATTCTCATTGGATGTTCTGATGACGACGATAACACACTAGTTACAAACACCTTACAGGCAAACAACAAAAAACCTCTAGGTAGCTCTGCAAATGACCTGCTAAGTGCAACCAATTTTAATAGCATAACTATTGAGATCGTAGCTGTACAAGGATTCGAACCAACCTCACAAGCAATACAAGGGTTTAGAGAATTTTTACAAGATCGATTATTTAAGCCCGACGGAATTACCATTACACAACGTTCTATACCTTCTTCTGGTAAAGCCCCTTTTTCTATTGAAGAGATTGCAGAAATAGAAAACGCTACCAGAACACTATTTAATAAGGAAGATGATATCACTGTATATGTATATTTTGCAGATGGAAGTAAAGAAAATGACACTAATGAGCAAGTAACTTTAGGTTCTGCGTACCTAAATACTTCGATGGTAATTTATGAAGGTACATTACGCGCATTAAGCGTAAGGCCAAATTCTCCTTCTCTTAGCGCCATAGAAACTGCTACGCTAAACCATGAATTCTCTCATCTAATGGGGCTGGTAAACCTCGGTACTCCTTTACAATCTGAGCATGAAGATCCAGATGCGAGTAATCACTGTAATGTATCAAACTGTTTGATGGAAGCCGCAATAGAATTTGGTAGCGGGATGATGGGTATGGGTGATATAATCCCAGAACTAGATGCCCAATGCATTGCCGATCTGCAAGCAAATGGAGGAAAGTAAAATAAGAAAGCACCACCCTTTTATACTGATGATGCTTTCTTGAAAAAAATCACTGGCATTCCTAATACGCTAATCTTTCTCTTTTCTAATCTGCTTATACTTTTTGTTCTACTATAGAACTTGCTAGTTTTACTAATGAGAGTGCTCCTATTGCCATCACAACATCTCTTACGGCTACATCAATATAATGCCCGCTAAATAGAAGAGTTAATGCTATAGCTAATAGCCATCCCATAACTACATATCCGCCTATCTTGGGACGATAAAGCACTAAAATACCTGCTATAATTTCGATCACCCCTACAATACTCATAAATGTTTTGGCTTCAAAAGGTAATATAGCTGCAAATCCAGGAGAAACATATTGGCTCCAATCTGTAAGTATATTGGTAAATTTGTCTAATCCGGCAACTATGGGCACAAGGCCATATGTATATTTTAGTAGTGTAAAAACTGTCTTAATCTGCGAATCCATAATTTCAAATATTTTTTTGTTATTCGGTTTTTAGATAAAAAATCAACTTTTTGGTTACAAAGTTTTGTAACTTTTTATGCAGTTTTTCATCTAAGCTATAAATGACAAGCTATGGAACCCATTAAAATCAATGATTATAAAACTCATAAAATATCAGATTCTGATGTAATATGCCGTATTCATTCTGGAGAAAAAGAGTTGTATGAAATCTTGTTAAGAAGAAATAATCAAAAACTATATCGAGTTATTCGAAGTTATATAAATGATCTTGCAGAAATAGAAGACATAATGCAAAACACTTATTTAAAAGCCTATGAAAAACTCTACCAGTTTAAGCACAACTCACAATTCTCTACCTGGTTGATACGAATTGGAATAAATGAAACTCTAGCTCGATTAAAAACAAAAGGAAAATATCTTAATTTATATAAATCTGAAAATAGCGTATCGAATGATTTTGTTCTCGAGATTCCTGATACGGAACAATTAAATCCTGAAAAAAAAATGATACGACAAGAAGCAAAACAGATCTTAGAAAATACGATTGATCTATTAGATGTAAAATATCGAACCGTTTATGTTCTTAGAGAAATTGAAGGGATGAGTATGGCCGAAATATCAGATTGTTTGGGATTAACGGTTTCTAATGTAAAGGTTCGCCTACATCGTGCCAAAGATATGATTAGAGAAGAACTCTATGAACTCTCTCAGGATACCGATATCTTCGAATTTGGATTTAGTAAATGTGATACTATCGTAGATAAAGTAATGAATGCGATCTAATACACCTTTTCTCCATCAATATAAGTAGCTTTCACTTTTATATTTGGAATTTGGTCTTCATCAATTTCCATAATATTATCTTCAAGGATTACAAAATCTGCAAATTTACCTGCAGTTATGCTTCCTTTTTCGTATTCTTCAAAGTTACTGTAAGCTGCCCAAAGCGTCATTCCTTTCAGAGTTTCTTCTCTACTAAGTGCATTTTCTTTTTGAAAACCACCTTCTGGATATTGCTTTAGATCTTTTCGGGCTACCGCAGCATAAAAAGTATAGAATGGACTTACATGCTCTACAGGGTAATCTGTACCCAAAGCAATTCTACCCGTTTTTTCTAATAATTTTTTATATGCATATGCTCCTTTTATACGTTCTTCTCCTAATCGTTCATCTGCCCAATACATATCGCTTGTAGCATGAGTTGGTTGTACACTCATGACCAGATTATTATTAAGGATTTCAAATTCTTCGGGAGCCACCACCTGGGCATGCTCTACTCTCCATCTTCTATCCGATTTATTTTGAAGCACATCATAATACGTTTTCATTACTACTGCATTTGCCGAGTCCCCAATAGCATGAGTATTCATCTGAAAAGGCGATCCTGCTAATCGTTTTGCCAGAGTTTTAAAATCATCGTTTCCGATGACCATAGCTCCATAATGATTTTCCTTATCTGCATATGGTCGTTTTAATGTAGCTCCTCTAGATCCTAATGCTCCATCAGCATATACTTTGAAAGAAGAAACATTTAACTTATCTGTTTTATGTACTCCATTCTTTAGATAATGATCTACATATTCGGGCACATTACTTACCATAGCGTACATCCTGATTTTAAGTTCGTTTATTTTCTGTAAGCTATCTACTAGTGTAATTACTTCGGGGCTCAATCCCGCATCATCTACAGTTGTTAGTCCATACCCAAAATTAATTTTTTCGGCGTCTTTTAAAGCCTGTATTTGCTCTCGCACTGTGGGTTTAGGGATAACTGCACCAATCAATCCCATAGGGTTATCGATTAATACACCGGTAAGTTTTCCATCTTTTTGAAGTATCTCTCCACCTTCTACTTTAGTATCTACCGTAATTTTAGCCAGGTCTAATGCTTTTTGATTTGCTATCATCGCATGGCCATCTACTCGGGTTACTGCCACAGGAGTGTCAGGAAACAAGCTATCTAATTTTTCTTTGGTCGGAAATTCTTTTACCTCCCAATCATTTTGATCCCATCCTCGCCCCGTAACAAATGATACATTTTTTTCTTTCTGAAAAGCGACAATCCTATCCAATACTTCTGCATAGCTTTTGGTTCCCATCAAATCTACTTTTTGCTGTTGTAATCCAAGGCCATAAAAATGACAATGTGCATCAATCAATCCAGGTACTATTGTTTTTCCTCCTGCATCCAAAGTATTAGCTGTCGTATACCCCTTTAAGATTTCATCGTTACTCCCTACAGCAATAAATTTACCTCCCTTTATAGCAAATGCCTCTGCTTTTGGATTCGTATCCTCTACAGTATATACATTTGCATTAATAACCAATAAGTCTACTTCAACTGGTTTCTTACAAGAAAAAAGTAATACAGTAATAACTAATAGTAAGGATGATTTTTTCATTATTGTCGAGTTTTTAAAGCTCTAAATGTAAATATATCTTATGGGTGTAGTGGTTAAGGTTTTCTTAATATAATAAGAATCCTACTTTAATAACCATATTGTACTCAAATTCATAAAAACTGTTAAGAGTTGTCTCATTTCATAAAAGTGAGACCGTTTGATACCAAAACTCACGATTTATTCATAAAAGGAAATGATACTTTTGACCACAATCGGCATAAAAGTATCAATCAAAAAACGAATAGAGATACTACATAGTCTTTTGGCAACGGCTATACCTAAAAACAAATTTATGAATACAAACTTACCAGAGGATCATGCTTCAATACAATATTATGATAGTGATTATCCCTCAGAAGAACATTCAGTTTTTTCTAAAAACTTCGATGATATCGTTTCCTCACAGGGTCTTAAACATGATGTTGATCGTTTTCTTGATTTTGCATCAAAAAGTAATGAAGATATCCTCGAATTATGTTGTGGATCGGGCCGTGTAACTATACCATTGGCCAAAGCTGGTCATCGAGTTACTGGAGTTGATAACTCTAGAGGTATATTGGAACAATTTGAACATAATTTACAAAGAGAAAATGAAGATGTTCGTCAAAACATAAAATTAATTGAGCAAGATATAACCTTGTTGAATTTGGATAAAACAGATTACAAATTGGTAATCTGTGCGTTTAATAGTCTAATGTGTATTCCTGATTTTGATAGTCAATGCAAGGCCTTATCTAGTATTTATAATCATATGTCTAAGGATGGATTAATAGTAATAGATCTTATGAATCCATTTATTTTAAACCTATCTGGCGATGCCATACCCAAACCATTTTTTACAAGAAAAAATTCACATACCGGTAATTCATACACAAGATTTGCAGCATCAGGACCTATGAACAAAAACCAGGTTCAGGAATTATATGGCTGGTATGACGAAGTACTTCCTGACGGTACATTAAAACGCAAAAATTATAGTATGAAATGGCGTATTATATTTCCATTTGAAATCAAACTAATGCTTAAACAAGTCGGGTTTAACATAAAAACTATAGAAGGAGGGCATCAAAAAGAACCTTATACTACTGATGCTAAAAAAATGTTTATTGTTGCAGAAAAATAAGGAATTGGATCGTACCGAAAGTTATATCTCATACTATTAATAATTATTTAAATGATAAATAAGAGCAAATACATGAAATGTAGACATATTGTTATACTATATATTATTTTGATATTCAATTATTCTTTGATCGCACAATCTAAAGCATCAAGCATTGAAACCACAAGATATTTTGAATTTCATAATAACTTCTGGATTAATCTTCACTTCTACTTATATGAAACTGCTATTGCATCGTATGAAAAACCATTAGATAAGCTGGTTAAAAAAGGGATTTGGCAAAAACTTAGTCAAAAAGAAAAAGTAGTTTTTCAAAAAACCATAACCTACTATAAAGATCATATAGATTTAAAAAATCATTTCAACCAGGAATTGATAGGGTTTAGAAAATGGATTATTAACTATAATGAGCAAGATATGCTTCCTGAATCCAGGTTCGAAATTCTTTTTATAAAAAACCTCAACGAATTTAAACCAATCTATAGTACTCATTTTTGGAAAATTCATCGACAAATCAACACAGATAAGTTACAGGAGAATATTGATCTTATCAAAAAAACAGAAGATATTGTCATTTCTCGAATGGCAAAATTAGCTCAGGCAAAATGGCAGGATACCAAAATGCGCATTGATCTTTCGATAAAAAGTCCGGGAGGTGGCGCTTTTACATTAAGTCGAATTCCTAGCTCTATTGTATTAAGTACTGTTATTAATTATCCAGAAATAGCAGGCGATTGGGTAGAAACCTTATTTCACGAAGCAAGTCATACTATAATAAAAGGACAAAAAGGAGCTATCGCAGAAAGTATAAATAGAGCAAGTGAGAAGTTAAAAGTAAAGCCTCCAAAAAATCTCTGGCATGCTATATTGTTCTATACAGCAGGAAAAGTAAGCCAGGAAGCATTTTTAGAACAAGGAATTAATGACTATACGCTATATATGAATCGTGAGAACGTTTTTAGTTTTTATCAGAACGCCATACATAAGTATTTTGCTTCTTATCTGGTTGATGAAACCGAACTAGATATTGCAATAGAAAACGTAATTAATTCTATATCTGATAAGCTGGAACTTGCCCGAACAATTACTATTTTTAATACAGCATTTAAAGAAGGTAATATTACAAGACTCGAGAGTTTGATAACCGGTAAGTATCAGCATACTAACGGAACATCAAAATCGATAGGAAAAACAGCATGGTTAAAATATTTAAAAAATAGAAAAAAAGATATTGATGATGGTAATTTGGTAGTTACCAAGTATGAAATGAAAGAAACTCAACTCGAGCTATATGACAACTTTGCAATTGTTACCGCAAAAATAATAACTTCAGATATTCGAGATGGAAAACTCAAAGAAAGTCAATATAGAGTAACCCATGTATGGGTGAAAGATGGTAGCCTATGGAAACGTACAGGATTTCATGATAGTAAAATTGAATCGAATTAAAAATAAAAACTTAAATTTCATAAAAATAAAAACATGAAGATCATGTATAACAAATTATACTACATCTTAATCCTTACCATATGTATTGGATTAAGTTGTAACTCTCAAAAAGATCAACAACTACTAGATCCTCAAGTCATTCTTCAAAAAAGCACAAAAACATACGACCCCGATAATCGTTGGTCGATGACCAATCTCAAAGTTCATATCCAAGAACCTCGTTTATCCAACCCTCACCGGTATTCTATCTTAAAAATGAACAATAATGACAATAGCTTTGAATTAACAAGAAATAGAGATCAGCATATATCTACACACATCATAGATGAAAAAGGAATCTCAAGAACACTTTTGGATGGAGAGATTAATACAGATAGTATTCAAATAAAAAAATATCGACTACAACCAGAGCGAAATCTTAGCTATCAAAAATTTTATCAGCATTTAATTGGCTTACCTATGTCTCTAAATAACGCAACAGTTGACACTTATGGTAAAGCAAGTAAAGCCATATTTAGCGACACAGATAGTTATAAAATCGAACTTGTCTTGAAAGAAGCTATATTTTCTAAACACTGGAATGTATTTATTTCTCAAAAAGATTATACTTTACTAGGTATCGAAATTGTATTTCCTGATGATCCTGAAAAAGGAGAACGTCTTTATTTTTCTGGTGAGATTACTATTGAAGGAGTTAAAGTCCCAAGAATACGACATTGGCACGAATATGATACCGATGCATATTCGGGATCTGATATCATAGTGAAAGAGGTAGTTCAAAATAAGTAAATGTATGAGTAGAACATATGATTTGAAACAAAAATTAAGCTCCAAAGCATATATTGGAATTTTCATTCTACGAATTTTTGTGGGTTTACGTTTGCTATATGGAGTAATAGATAATATCGTTAGTTGGGAACGAATGTTAGAGTTTTCTGGTTTCCTTCACATCAACAGTTTTCCTTTTCCTGTAATTAGCGCTATCCTATCTGTATATATACAAGCTATAGGAGGCTTGTTGATTCTTATCGGTTATCATATACGATTAGCTTCATTAGTTCTGGTAATCAATTTTATAATAGCAGTACTGGTACATATACGTCTTGGCGATAGTATTGAGGCCATGACACCAGCATTGGCTATATTATTCTGTTGCCTTGCCTTTATATTTATGGGATCAGGTAAACTATCTATAAGTAAACCTTAAACTCTAAAAAATGACAGGTAATATTTGGGATAGAATTCGATTAGAATTAGAAAATACTTCAGAACCAATTGCAAAGAAAATTTTAGATCAACACCAAAAACAATGCAAGGACTTAGCAGATGTTTTAAGTATTATACTGAGTAAAAAGCTTTCTGATGACCTTATAACTTCTAACGAGTTAACTGCTATTTTTAAGGAGATTCTCACTGATAACACAGAACTAAAAGATACTTTTAAGCGAGATCTCACCTCTTATTTCGAAAGAGATTTTGCGTGCACTCATTATTTTGAAGTATTGTTTTTTTTAAGAGGATACCAAGCATTACAAGCGCATCGATTTTCTCATGAATTATTCAAAAAAGGAAATCTGATAACTGCCAAATGGTTACAAAATAAAATTTTTGAAACTTATGCAATCGATATACATCCTGCTGCAAAAATTGGCAAAGGCCTGGTAATAGATCATGGGATAGGTGTTGTTATAGGAGAGACCTGTGAAATTGAAGATGATGTATTTATTTTTCACAATGTCACCTTGGGAGGTACAGGAAAAACAGAAGGAAAAAGGCATCCAAAAATCTGTTCTAATGTGGTGATTGGAGCAGGTGCTACTGTATTAGGGAATATAACTATAGGAGCACATTCTAATATTGCTGCCGGAGCTGTAGTTCTAAAAGATACAGCACCAGGCATGACAGTTGCAGGAATACCGGCAAGACCTAAAGGAAAGGCAAATAAAATACAATAATTCTTTTAAGAAAAACTTCAGGATTTTTCTAAAAATGACAATAATGCATTTCGATAGGTTAAGCTTATTGGGATGTGTCTTTTTTTAATTTCTACATACTCTTTGGTATAGGTTTTTATTTTTTTGGTATTTACAATATAAGACCTATGTATACGCATAAAAGAAAAAGAAGGTAATCGTTGTACGAGATCACTCAGCTTTTCATAGACAACCAAAGTATTTTCTATTGTATGAATTTTGACATAGTTACTTAAGCCTTCGATATATAATAATTCTGAAAAATTAATTTTAACCATTTTTTTATCGGCTTTCACAAAAATATGATCTACTACAGGTGTAGACGTAACAGCAGTATTTAAAAAATTAGGGTTAATTTTCTGAATAGCTTTTAAAAATCGATCAAAAGAAAAAGGTTTTAACAGATAATCAACTGCACTTAAATCGAAGCCTTCTAGCGCAAACTCACGATGTGCAGTTGTAAATATGATTTTAATTTTATGCTCTACAATTTTGGCCAGATTTAAGCCCGAAAGCTTAGGCATTTCAATATCCAAAAACATCACATCTACCGAATGATTCTGAATATAATCTAAGACTTCGAGAGCATTTTTAAACTCTCCTGTTAGATCCAAAGTAGAAACATCTCCAATATATTTTTTTAAAATATTTCTTGCAGTCTGTTCATCATCTACTATAATACATCTAAGCTTCATCTGTCTCTTTTATTTTTTTGCAACTTACCTTATCAAATAGCAATTTTTAATACAATAGTATATAATCTTTCTTCATCTTTAATATCCAATTGATATCGATCATTATATAGGATATCTAATCTTTTTTTGATGTTCTGCAAACCAATTCCTTTTAGTGAAGAATCTTCTACAGTAGCTTCTGGTTTCGAGTTTATAACTTCATAAATTAGTTGATTATGTACTACCTCTAATTTAACAATTATATGAGCTATTTTGGTTTCGTTTTTTAAACTATGTTTAAATGCATTTTCTACAAATGGTACCAAAATAAGAGGAGGAATAGATATCGGGTCTATATGTTCGGGAATAGAAACCTGTACATCTACCCTATCTTCAAAACGAGATTTTTCTAGATCAATAAAATCATTTAATAAACTAATTTCTTTTTCTAAAAGAATAAACCTTTGAGAACTCTCGTATAAAGAAAAGCTAAGGAAATCTGATAATTTAAGTATAAGTTCGGGGGCTTTTTTTGAACTTTCTAAAGATAGTCCGTAGATATTATTTAAAGTGTTAAAAAGAAAATGTGGATTAATTTGTGATTTTAGATACTTCAATTCTGATTGCAATTTTTCATTTTCAAGAGTTTTGGCCCTCTTTTGTAACTCTGCTACTTTCCAAATAACCGAAATTCCAATAATAAAAATTAAAGGAGAAGCTATGATCATAGAAGCCTGTAAAAACTTATATGGTAGCCATAATCCAGAATCTTTCATATTAGGATAAAGCATAGATAGCACCTCATAATTAATAATTCGTTGAATACACCCAGAGATGATTAATGTGAGTATCGTATACACAAAGTATTTTACCGTTTTGCCTTGCAATAAGAGTTTTGGCAACAGAACAAAATAATTAAAATATACGATAATAAGTCGCATCGGCATATTCATAAGCTCAAAAGCCAATGCCTCGGTATATTCCCCTTTATAACTAGCTTCAACAATAGTAAATATTGCGGTATATACAATCCAAAAACCAATATGAAACCAAATGCTTTTAATCTTCATTGATAACAAAGCTATATGATTTTTGGTTTTCAGTCCTACCCAAATCCATAATTTATGTAAATCTATAATTTACTTATGTGTAATCAACTCACATAAGCACAATACAATTACACATTAAAAAAGAAGAGTTTAATATAAAATCGATCTTCTCAATTCCTTTATCAAATACATTCGTCTTAGGACGAAAAATACTAAACATTATCCACCTCACATATTTTATTTTTAAAACAAAATAGATGAAAACAGTTTTTTATATCATTTTTTTTACCGGATTTGGTTTTTATAGTAGTGCACAAAAACCAAATGAGCAATTCAACAAAAGTTTTATAGCCTATACGATTCCCGAAAAAGATCTATTACCCGAAAACGTGGCTTATGATCCCACAGATATGTCTTTTTATATAGGAAGTACCCGAAAAGGAAAAATTATAAAACGATCCAAAGACGGGACATATCGTGACTTTGTAAAACCACAACAAGACGGTTTACATATGATTATCGGGATGAAAATTGATCCGGTACGAAGACACTTATGGGTATGTAGCTCTGGAGGAAGTAATCTTATCGGGTATAGTAGAAAAGATAAAAACGAGGGACGTCCTGCAGGGGTTTTTAAATATGATTTGCAAACGGGGAAACTTATCAAAAAATATTGGATCGATATACCAGGAGAAGTTCATTTCTTTAATGATATCGTTTTAGATACATCAGGAAATCTGTATGCTACACATATGTTTTCTAGTCCTATGATATATACCATTCAGAATAATGAAGATGAACTAAAAGTATTAGCTCATCTTTCTGAAATAAAATATCCTAATGGAATTACTATTTCTGATGACCAAACTTATTTATTTGTAGCACATTCTGAAGGAATTACTCGCATTCATATCAAAACCAGAAAAAAAGAGAATATACAATACCCCAAGGGTGCAGATACAACTAGTAGCAAAAGCATAGACGGATTATACTTTTACAAAAACTCTTTGATCGGTATACAACCTGGTAAAAACTCGGTTAAAAAATTCGTCCTCAATACAGAGCAAAATACTATTACAAAAACTGTATTACTAGAACACAATCACCCTATAATGAACAATCCTACAACAGGAGTTTTGGTAGATCGCGAATTGTATTACATCGCAAACGCACAATTCGGAAGCTTTAATAAAGACGGATCCCTATTCCCTATGGAAAAATTATACGAACCTACCATTTTAAAAGTAAAACTAGATGACTAATAACATCTTATAAAAACAGTAATTATGGACAGGAAACAATTTTTAACTACTGGTGTATTAACTACTGGACTATATATTGCAGCTCCGCATGTGATATTTTCGAAAGAACAAGAAAAACCACAATTAGACAAAAAAATAGTGCAAAATTTTGTTGGTGCCGGACATAAAAGTTTGGAAACAGTAAAAGAACTATTAGCAGAACACCCTACACTGATCAATGCTGCACATGATTGGAGAGGTGGAGATTTTGAAACATGTTTGGGAGCCGCAAGTCATGTTGGATATAAAGAACTGGCTCAATACCTATTAGATCATGGAGCTCAAGCTAATGTATTTACTGCTGCTCTTTTCGGGAAGATCGACATCATCAAATCGATACTAGAATTTTCTCCCAGAACACTACATGCCAAAGGGCCGCACGGATATACTCTTCTTCATCATGCAGAACGAGGAGGTGAAGAATCAAAAGAAATTACCGAGTATCTAAAATCTTTAGGTCTAAAAAAAACAAAAATAGACCTCTTTTAAACAATCAAAAAACGAACAGAAAAATCAAATGAGGTCTATTTTTATTGTATGTATGCTGGTGAGCGTAGTATCATCGGCACAAGAAATTATTGATGTTCCTTTGGGGAATGGCACTATTATTTTGGATGGAAAATTAGAAGAGAACGCATGGAATGACGTCTTAGAATTTTCTGACTTTAAGCAAATAGATCCTAATATAGGAACTCCAGCATCGGAGCAGGTAATCGTAAAAATTCTATACGATAAGGAATACCTCTATGTAGGTGGAATTATTAATTTTAGAGATCCTTCTCAAATATTCGCCACAACACTAGAAAGAGATGTAGCTCAAGTAAAAGACGATTATTTTCAAATACATATCGATACTTACAATGATAAAATAAATACGCTCATTTTTAGGACAAATCCATTAAGCGCACGACAGGACATGGAAGTAAGCCGTAATGGCGAAGAATTTAATACTTCGTGGAATACCTTTTGGAATGTTAAATCGAGCATTACAGAAAAAGGATGGAGTACAGAAATGAGGATCCCGTTTTCATCGTTACGGTATGAAAAATCTTCTGAGAATATCATGAGGATTAAAGCAACGGTAAAATACAAAGAGATCAATGAGCGTATAACGTCTCATCTCAAAAATATCGATATTGGTAACGCGTTACATCATTTTACAAATGCTCAGGAAATACGTTTTACAGGTTTACCGGTAACAAAACCGCTGTATATAACTCCGTATATAAAGGCAAATGCCATTCGGGAAAACCTCATTAACGAAGAAGGAACAGCATATAAAAGCAACACTTCCATTTTAGAACGTAAACAATATGCAGATCACGAAGTATTAGACAAAGTATTAAGTAATTTGGGAGTAGATGTAAAATTTAAGCCTAACGCAAATCACACGATAGATTTTACATTAAACACAGATTTTGCAGAGGTAGAAGCAGATGATCGAATCGTTAACATTTCTCGTTTCCCAATATTTTTAAATGAAAAACGACTGTTTTTCCTCGAAAATGCAGATATTTTCAACTCTAATCAATTTGATCATCGTTTATTTCATTCCAGACGTATCGGTATTCAGGACGGTGCTTCCATTCCTATTATAGGAGGTGTTCGTTTTACAGGCGGAAATACAAAATGGCAATACGGGCTTTTATCAATGCAAACACATGAGGTAGATGAAGTGGCAGCTTCTGCTAATAAAAGTGTAACCCGAATTAAAAAAAACATAGGAGAACTAGGGTCATATATTGGTTTTATAAATACCAATTCACTAAGCAGCGAAAACTATAATCATCTCATGGCTGTAGATGCAAATATTCGTTTAACTAATACTGTTAGAACTCAATTAACAGTAGGTACAACCTTTGATAAAGAAAAGGGAGATTGGAAACCAATGTATGGTGCTTCAATAAACACCTTTAAAAACAATGGTTTTGGGCTGCAATACAGATTTCGGGAGTACACAGAAAACTTTGATCCCAAATTAGGTTTTGTTTCTCAACCCAACACCAAACGTTTAACATTAAATCATGGGTGGAGAAAGTCATTCACTAATCATTCATTCTTGCAATTCTTTTCAATAGGTCACTATTTCAGAAAAAACTGGTTGTCTAATTCTGATCATCACGATTTTTTTCAAACGAATTTCTACATGACAGCGATACATAAAAAAGGGCATCGTTTAACTATGTTTTTTCCTATATATCAAGAAGATAATTTATATAGTGATTGGGAAATAGCCGAAGGAGTAACTGTTCCTGCTGCACAGTACAAGATGTGGAAATTTAATCCCATTTTTATTTCTGGAGATGCAAAACCATATAAGATTACACTAGATACAGAAATAGGAGAGTTTTATGGTGGAAACCAGTTTACTATATCGTATAATGTTTCTTATGATTTTAGCAAACTCTTTCAAGCTCAATTAGGTGGCACATACAATAATCTTAGGTTTCCAGATGAATATGCTAGTGAAACCTCTAGAAAACTAAATTTAAGTCGATATTTTTCGAGGTTGAAATTCAATTTATCTTCGAAAACATCATTAAACTCTTATGTGCAATATGATACGCGAAGTGATCAGCTAGGATGGAACCTTAGATTTAGATATAACCCTACAGAAGGTACTGATCTATATGTCGTCTATAATCATAACGCCAATACTAATAGAAACGCATTACAACCAAGACTACCATTTACAGATAATCAAATACTAATTATCAAATTTTCTAAAACCTTTATACGATAAAATCCCTTAATCTATTCTAATAATTTATTACTTATTACACTTGCCTTATACTCATTAGGAGTCATACCAGTGTGTTTTTTAAAAACTCTGTAGAATGTTGCTTTAGAATTAAACCCTGATAGTAAAGCAATACTGGCCAGGTCATAATTATTATACTTTTCTTCTTTCAGATTATTTTTAAATTCTTTAATTCTATACTCATTCACAAAATCAGTAAAACTAGAATATCCTTTTTCGATCAAAACAGATCGAATTGCAGATTTGGTAACTCCCGAAGAAAGAGATAATTCGTCTATAGTAAGGTTTGGGTTTTTAAACACCTCGTTGGCAGAGAAAAATTCTTTGATATGCATAAAAACATCTGCGTTTTTTTGAAAGTCATTCACAGGTTGATGTATAGAGGCTATCAGGAAATATTTTTTTACCCATTGTAATTCTGTAATCCCGTAAAAGAGTAAGAATATAAAAAGAAGCATATATATAGGAACAGCCCAATATTCATAATAAGGTAATACAACGGCTTCTGTTAAGTTCTCAATGATGCTAACATCGGTATATATACTAAGAAACAATATAAATCCCGGTATAATGGTAAACAATAAATGAGTATTTACTATGGTATAAAAACTTTGAAATCTAATTTTTGATTTTTCTTTTAAGTTTATTCTTATATGCTGTTTAAATTCTTTTATCCCTAAAATGAAATAAGAAATTAACAGGGTCCAGTAGAAAAAATACCCCACTGCTTTTAGCTTTACAATCATTGAATCTTCCTGGCTTATAAAAAAATAACGATAAAGAGACAATCCAAATAAAGCAAATGGAAGTATTAAATGAATCCATTCTTTTTTATGATTCCATTTTTTACTTAACGATTTTAAATAGAGGTATAAAACAGGTCCATAAAAATATCCTTTCCATCCTCCAAAAAAAGCATACATATAAGGTTCTTTTTTGAAGAAATCACTAAAAATAAGGGCGATATGGGCATTAGCCACAAGAAGGCAGTATATACCTAGGAAAACATTTTTTGTATTTTTTGTAAATACATTTAAAGAGCCGACTACGACTAACTGAATTGTAATACATAGTTGGATACCAATAAAAATCTCACTCCAATGATACATTATATAAAAATAGCTTTTTCTTTTTTTATCCTCATGAAAAGAAAAGTTTTATCATGTTTGTCTCCTATTTCCCGTCGAGTATAAGTTTTAACCATCTCGATCGTTCTGGACTCAAATATATTTCATCGTGGTATTCTGGAGTTAACAGTACCGATAATTGGCCAGGTTTTGAAGGGGTTAATTTGTTTATTGCGTTTATGTTTACCAAAAGTTGCCTGTTTAATCGAATAAATTCTTTGGGATTAATCATCGTTTGTAATTGATTTAAAGAATCATCCAAAGGAAATAATTTTCCATCTAAAAGCTTTGCAAAAACTAATTCGTCCCGATAGAAATATGCTATATCACTTATTTTTACCGGAGTCATGCTATTTCCTGATTTTAGTAAAAAACGTTCCTTATACTCAGGTTTATCTTCTTTTTGTATACGTTGAAGTAAATCTATATTTCTAATAATCCATTCATCTGCTTCTTTGACTCGGCTTTTAAAGAATTTTCTTAATGCGTTTTGTAAATCTTCTTCATTTATGGGTTTTAGTAGATAATCAATTCCTGTAGTTTTAAAAGCTTGTATAGCATATTCATCATAAGCGGTAATAAAAATAATGGGAGCATCGATGATAACTTCTTTCAATATGTCAAAAGAAACCCCATCGGATAGGTGAATATCCATAAAAATTAGATCCGGATGTTTATTTGATCGAAACCAATCTATACTTTCTGTTACTGTAGAAATTGATGCAATAACAGAAATATCTGTATTGACTCGGGTTATTAATTTCATGAGATGATCCCTGGCCGTTGCTTCGTCCTCTAATATGATAGTTTTAATTTTCACATGTTCATTTTTTTATAATCTATTGATACTAAATGAAAAAAATTAAACATTGCTGTTTATTTCATTGGTTGTTGGCAGTAAAGGTATAGACACTCTAAATTCATCTTTGGTATTAGAAATAATCACCTTATTCTCGGTTAGGAAATCATATCGTTTTGTGATATTTTCTAATCCGGTTCCGGTAGTACCAGACGTACGTTTAGGATTATTGTTGTTTTTTACGGTAAAGTAGTTTTCTGTTACTTCAAAGTGAATGTGTAACGGTGATCGTTCATCTATTCTATTATGTTTTACGGCATTTTCAATAAGTTGTTGTAACACTAATGGAGGAACACTTTTATACTCAAAAAATGATGAATTTACTGCATCATGTACTTTTAGAGCAGTTTTATAGCGTTGTTCAATAAGTAAAAGATATTGTCGTGCCATCTCGTATTCGCGTGATATAGGTATAATTGCCTTTTCATTATTTTGAAGAATATATCTATATACCGATGCTATGTTTTTTAGAAATTTTTGCGCCAGTGCACCATCTTCATCAATTAAGTAATATAACGTATTAAAGTTATTAAACATGAAATGCGGATCGAGTTGATTTTTTAGAATTGATAAATTTGCCTTTATAATTTCCTTTTTAAATTGTTCGTTTTGTATATGTGAAATATAGTACTGATTTTTCCAGTTGAATGTCAGTAAAATTAAGCCAAAAATCATACAAATTGCTAATCCAGTCAAAGCAGAAAATATCACATGTTGTATCATAGGAGGTTCACTACCGAGGATCAAATAGTCTAACCATTTATAAAAATAAAAAAAGATTGTATAGATAACTGTTCCTCCGATACTACTCCCCAAAAAGATCCAAATAGAGTTTAGATTTTTTTGCACCAACTTTTTCTGAAGCCGATGAATCACTTCAAAACTTAAGTAAATAATAGACATCCATAACAATAAAAAAAGTAGATCTACTTTAGGAGCTTCTCTAAATTTTGATGCAATTGCTATAATGCTAAACATAACTATCCCCACAATAAAAACGATAACAAGTCGCCATCCCAGAGATATTTTAGGTGTTTCTATATTCATATCGAATCTTTTTACACTAATAAAAATAGGCAATTGAAGGCAAAATCTATTTTACGAAAGCAGATTTACTCTACTATTTCATAATCTTATCGTCATGCTCATATTCTATATTATGTAGTTTATCCTTTAAAAAAATAAGTTCGAGAGTATAATATTAGGGTTCATGATATTCTTCAAAAAAACACAGAGCAAACGAAGTATTTTTGAGGTATCAATCTCAAAATAATATGCAATGAAAACTATTTTTTCTTTATTTCTAAGTATTACCTTTTTATCTATCACATTCATATACTCACAGGATAAAATCGATTTATCAAAGTACAGTTTTCAGATAGAAAACTTCAACGATGGTACTTTTCTATCCTTTACAAAACAGCGATTAGAAAATAGTCAATTTGTATTTGTAGGAGAACAGCACGGCATTAAAGAAGTGGGAATTTTTACAAATTCAATATACGATATTGCACAACCTTTTGGTTATCATACACTCTGTATAGAGACAGATGCTATAGCTGCAGAAAAAATAACTGCCATAGCGTCGTCTCATGATCCTATTGGTAACGCAAAAAAATTACATCAAGAGTTTCCTTTCGCTATTCCTTTTTACAATAATGAGGATGATTATGATCTGTTTACCAATGTAATTAAAAAGAAAGGAATGCTCTGGGGGATTGACCAGACTTTTATGGTTCAGTTTCGTCTTAATTTTGATTATATTATTTCTACTACAGATAATACACCTTTAAAAGAAAAACTACAGGAATTAAAAAAGGAGGCCAACGAAGGTTATCAATATGCTATAGCTAATAAAAAGTACGGAGCGACTTACATTTTTAAATATAATGAAGCTTTACACAAATCGTTGCTAGAACTAGCTACTGATGCCAAAGAAATCGAAATTTTAAAACAACTCTGGAAAACTAAGGAAATATATGCCTATAATATGATCACCAAAGAGTATTATAAAAATAATAATACGCGAAGTCAATTAATGAAACGCAATTTTTTAAACTATTATGATAACACAAAAGATCGTAATACTACTCCAAAAGTGATCTTTAAACTAGGAGCCAATCATGCGGCAAAAGGATTAAATCGAACTAATATTTATGATATTTCTAATATGGCTAGTGAATTGGCTATTATCAACAAAATGCATTCGTTGCATTATATGGTGATGGGTATAACTGGAAAAGCTGCTATAGGAAATCCATTTTCACCTATTTCTGTAGTGCCATTTGATAATATTAAAGATTTTCCTGAAGAAATTCAGAAGGTTATACCAACTATAACCAAGAAGTATTATGTACTGGATTTAGCTTCCTTAAGACCTCTTGCTTATGCTAATTTTTCTGATGCCTTTAAGAAAACCATCTTTAGATATGACGTTCTTGTTCTGGTACAAAATGCAGAAGCATTTAAGGGTTTTTAACCCTGTTGGAACCAAATCTATCTTTGTGAATTAACAACTACATAAAGCGTTTGTTGTTAAATAAGGAGGGAGATTTATGGTTTTACCATAATCTGTGCGTTTTTTTTATATTTGCCCTTTAAAGCTAAAGCCCTAATTTATGAAAAAACAAATACTTAGTACCATTTTTTGCATTGGTATTATAATATGTTCTTGTTCCTCAGATGATAGTCCTGCACCCGCACCTACAGGAGGTGAAACCCCAACAGAAGAAACTCCTACTCCACCAGAAGTTGGTCTAAAATTTTTTGGATTAAATGAAAGTAGTGATTTTGGAGTTAATATATTTAAAACCTCCTATGGTTATATTTCTTTTGAGCTAATTAATGGATCTAATGGCGCTGGTACTACAGGTGATAGTGATATTGCAATCAGAAAACTAACAGATAAGTTAGAAGTAATTGAAGAAAATATTATGGATACTTCATCATATGATATGCTTAGGAAAGCAATTCAAATAGATGAAGACACTTATATTTTAGTAGGTTCAAGATCAGTTGTTGATTTTTTCACTTCAAATTTCCCTATCATTCAAATGGTAAATGGTAAGGGCGAAGTATTAAAATCTACTATTATTGGTGGTTCGGCAGCAAACACAAGCAATAATGGTGCTATAAATGATGTTTTTTTATTAAATAACGAAATATATCTTGCTATTAATTTTGATGGGAGTCAAACTACAGCTATTGTACTAGATATGAATCTTGTAGAAAAATGGAGAAATACATTTAATAGTACCCGCTATAGTAAGATATTTGCAGATCCCACTGCTGTATACTTTATTAACAACAAGTTAAACCCAGCTGCCAGTTTATACAATACTCTGATTTTAAACAAGCTAAATATTAGCGATGGTACAACTGTTACTAGTACAGAGTATGAGAATATTCTGGGACAATTTAACAGTGAATTTAATATTAATAAAATTAATGCCGATAATGATTATCTATATCTAGCAGGTCAGGGAGGAAGACCAAAACTTGCAGAAAATGGGCAAATCCCACAAGGAACACTTCTAAAAGTTAATAAAACTGATGGGAACGAAGTTGCAAGGCTAACTTTTGACAAGTATTGGTATTTGTCCGATATAGAGTTTTCTGGAAATGATATAATTATTGGTGGTTGGAGCAATCGAAGTTTTATTAAAATTGATAAGATCGATACTGAAGGAAATCAAATATGGACTTATGAATATAATGAAAGTCAAAATGATGTTGTTTCTGATATTATCCTTAATGATAATGGCCTCACTTTTATAGGAAGTGTACAAAGACAAGCTACTGGAGATAGAGATATTGTTGCCGGAATTTTAAAAAGTGACGGAACTTTAAAATAATTTCTGGTTAGAACTATACATTAAAGTATATAAAAAAACCTCTTTGGTGTACTAAAAAAATGATTTAGTACACCAAAGAGGTTTTATTGTTTATCATAATATTTATAGTAGTGTACCTATAAAATTACTTATTACTGGCAATCCATGTATTGATTTTATTTTCTAGTAATGCCAATGGTACGCATCCGGTTTCTAACACTTGATTATGAAACTGGCGAATATCAAACTTATCTCCCAGTTCTACCTCTGCTTTGGCACGAAGCTCTCTTATTTTTAACTGTCCGATTTTATATGATAATGCCTGACCTGGATTAGCCATATACCGTTCGATTTCTGAAGTAATTCCTGCTTCTGATTCTGCCTCGTTATCTAATGAATATTGAATTGCCTGCTCACGTGTCCATCCCTTAGAATGTAATCCTGTATCTACAACAAGGCGAATAGCACGATGCATCTCTGCTCCCAACATTCCGAAATACTGATATGGATCTGTGTATAAGCCTAGTTCCTTACCCAAAGACTCACTATATAATGCCCAACCTTCTCCATAACCACTGTACCACAATGTTTTTCTAAATTTTGGCAATTCTCCACTTTCTTGAGTTAACGAAATCTGATAATGATGCCCTGGTATGGCTTCGTGTAAAAACAACGACTCATCACTATAAGTATTATACTTGGTTACTTCTGGAATTGGAGTATAAAAAATCCCAGGGCGAGTACCATCTAATGATCCTGGATTATATTCGGCACTAGCTGAGTTCTCACGAAAAGCTTCTGTTCTACGTACTTCAAATGGTGTTTTTGGTTTTACATCAAACAGTTTTTCAATCTGTGGCTTCATGCGATCATGGATTGCATTAAAATTATCGATCACTTGTTGTGGTTCTGTAAATGGCATCAATTCTTTTTTGCTACGCACATGATCAAAGAATGATTTTAGATCTCCTTTAAATCCTACTTGTTCTTTTATTTTTTCCATTTCAGAAGAGATTCTGGCAACTTCAGAAAGTCCCAGCTTATGAATCTCATCGGCTGTCATAGTTGTTGTTGTGTACAACTTGATTTGATATTGATAAAATTCCTTTCCGCCAGGAATCCCTTCGATTCCAGAACTGGCTCTACCTGCTTCCATATAATCTGTACTCATAAATTTATGAAGACTTTTATAGGTAGGAATAATTTTTTCGGAAACCATTTTGCTATAGGCTTCTGTTAATTGTTTTTTATCTTCATCAGAAAAATCCTCTGGAAAATTCTTAGCTGGAGTATAGAAAAGATGTTGATCTAAGTCTTCAACTGTTAATGCCTCTAATTGCGGAAGCACTTTTACGATTAATGATTTTGGTAATACATACCCAGCTGCCATACCTTCTTTCATTTTTGCTTCGGCAGACGTCATCCAATCTATATATCCTTCCAGACGTTTTAACCAATTATGATAATCATCGACAGTCGTAAAAGGTTGTGCACTAGCACCACTAGCCAATTGTCCGGCAACAAGGTTAATAGACCACATTTGATCAATAGGAAAATAGTCTTGCTTATAATTAAAGCTTTCTAAATTCATATCGCATTCCCAATTGAGGATTGCCTTAGTCATCTTTTCGCTTTCAGATAATGCAGCATCATCAAATTGCGCTAATTGCTCTTTATACTTATTAAAATAAGCTTTGGTTTTATTTACTGTTTCCTCTGCCAGAGGATTAGGAAATTGGTCATTAAATCTATTATCACCAGCAAAAGTAGCTTGTACTGGATTGAGTTGTAGACCTTCTTCATAATAATTATCTAGCATCTCATTAAATTTGGCACTAACATCTACCTTTTCTACAGGTTCTTTGGTAGTAGTAGCTTCATTTTTACAGCCCGTAAAAATCATAGCAAAACAAGCTATAGAAAGCATCTTTTTGATCATGGTATGGTATATTTTGATTTAGGAATGGAAGATAGGAAAATTAGCACGAAAAGAAATGCATCTTAACAATGTAGTAACTTCTCTAAACAAACGTGACCTCGCAAGTTTTTGAAACCTGCGAGGTCAATGATGTATTGGATTTTTGGTAAGTTTTTGATATACTTACTTCTCTATTAGCAAAATAGCACGTTTGCTTTTTTTAGTTATAATTTTTGCTTTTAAAACACTTCTTTTCAGGGCTATTAGGCAAAAAACAAAACGCTCTACTACAAGAGAGTATAACAATACATTAAGGATTAATCCCCCTACTACACCATAGATTCCATTAACAAATGTAGCATATCCTATAGTATTTGTAGGAAGGTTAATTATCGAATCTAATTTTAGTAAAAACTCTGTTGTGGGAGTCAAAACGAGTGTTCCTTCATTGTTAGCGTACCCAATTAAACTACATATTGCTGCTAGGACATATAGTAAAATAAATATAACAATATATGTATGTATATTAATCTTTTTCATCTGTATATCTGGTATTAAAAGTTATAATAAAACTGTTCTTAATACTGTGCAAGATATAGCCGTTTAAGCAGGTACAAAACACGGTAAACGATGAAAATTAGGGTACTGAAAACAGGGATGTTTTATACCCTATTTACCGGTATAATATATTTAGAATCTATTAAAAAATACGTTAATACTCCCTACGGTACTTTTCTTTTTCTTTAAGTGCAATGGCTTGTTTTCCTTTCCCGGTCAGGAATTTTGTTTTTAAGGTAATTCTTTCTTTTAGTCTTTGAAAAAATACAATGAAATGTAAATGTGGCCCTGTAGCCCAACCTACATCACCACTATATCCTATAAATTGACCTATTTTTATCTGGTCACCAATGTTTACCTGTGCTCCATTTTTTTTAATATGGGTATACTCGGCAAATGTACCATCGCTATGATAAATGAGAATAAAATTATTATACTTGGCACAATCTGCAGAAGTACAACTTTTACTAAAACTTTCTTCTACATCTACAACTACTCCGTCCCGCGCTGCATAAATTTTAGTTCCTACAGGCATTTTAAAATCTAGTGCATTTTCATTTTGGTGAGAAGTAGCTCCATTATATCCCTGGGATAGCCAATATTCTTCTCCTTTTTTAAAAGGCAAGTAATATTTAAAACCGGTATCGTATTTTTTTTGATTATGGTTTCCATGATTATAGATAGATTCATAACCTAATTTTATCCGTTTTTTTCTATCAATTACCTTTAGATCTGTAATCGTATGTCTTTTTGTTTTTGCTGGTACTACAAAAACTTTGTTACTCCCATTAGTAGATGTAAGGTTTTCTAATCTGAAATCTATTTTTGCAGACACCGGAGTATATTCGTCATTATCTGCCAAAATCTTAAACCCATTTTCTGTTTCTTCATAATAGAGTTTAAAGTTATCCTGGGAAAACATACCTATTGAAAACAGGCAAAAAATAAGAAGTAAAGTACCTTTCATAAGTTTTATTTTATCTAAACAACTACAAAAACTATACCGATAGCAATATGTTAATCAATCAATTAACAAGACATCATCGATAAAAAAATCAAGTTATTATATTCAATATATGAATAAATAATTGACATTTTTATTACTATAAGGTACCAAAAAATTTAAATTTATCTAATTCGAGATTAAATTTAGTAGTTAAATTTATACGTAACTCCTCCTAAAACTTGTATATCCTGAACCGGGAAATTTACCCAGCGCTCATAATTCTCTCCCGCCAGATTGTTTCCTTTAATAAAGAAAGATAATTTGTCACTTAATCGATATCCTAAATTTACATTAGCGTCAAAATAAGAATCCAGAGTTACAATAGATTCTGGAACTGTAGGTAAAGAAATTACCTGATTATTAATATCTTTTCGTTCGCCAACATAAAACAACTGTGCTCCTACGTACCATTTTTTATTGATTTGGTAATCCATAAGTACCGAAGCTTTTAGTTCAGGGAGATTCCATGCTTCTTGTTCGTCTTCTGAGCTATAATTAAAATATTCTGCAGAGGCTCCTAATTTAAATTTTTTGTTAATTTCAAAATTTAACTCTCCATATCCTATTAAGGTATTAACATCGTCATAGCGATACGAGAATGAGTTTCCATAATCAAACCCTTCTCGTTGTAATGTTGCGCTAACATTATTAACAAATAAAGGTTTCTCATCTTCTGAAATATAACTTCCTCTAAAGTTATAGCTCACTACATCAGATATTTTTCCTTTTAATCCTATATACGCATCATACAACATGTTTGTAGGTTCTATAATCAAAGTAGGAGATACAAAAGGATTTTTTTGTACAGCATCCCGATATGTATTTTGTTGTAAATCACCTTCAAGTCCACCATAGGCAATTACAGCTTCTTCTAATAATCTATAGGAAGCGGTTACTTTGGGATAAATAAAGAAATCATTATCACTATTTTCTGTATCAATACTATAATATACTGCTGCACCAAGATTTACAGTAAGATTATCTCTTAATATTACAAGACTTGGGTTGACCCCAACATTTAAAACACCATATTCATTAGGGGTTTGGAACGCAAGATCACGATCGAAACTTCCTTTTAAATAATCTGCGATAAAATTAGTTGTGATTAGGTTATCTCCTATTTCGAACTCAAAAGTAGGTTTTGCTATCACATGGTGTTCTACAGAACTTAAAGCATCACCAAAATATCTATAGTTTAATACAGCTTTCTTAAAATACAGGTCATCAAATTGAAGTTTCCCTCCTAGTTTTGCCCCAAAATAACTCTGTTGTGAATCAATCGCATTAATCTGTTCTTGTGTTAATGAAGGAATATCCGGTAATCCATACCAATTGTATAATTGATGCTCTGCTCCTACTTCTATCCCATATGTATAATCTCTTGTACGGGATGTATAATTAAGATCTAAAAAGGTATTATAAAATTTATCATCTAATTGCACTTCTTCTATACCTCCCTGTGATGAATTATGGTGCAAATACAATCCAATATTATCTGATCTATTAAGCTGAAAATTACTATAAAACTCTGCGAGAACCGATGTAAAATTCCCAAATCCCAATGTAGCATAGTTATCATAGATATCTATAGGTTTTGGTCTATCGATATTAGCAGCCCTTCCTTTTGCAGGTGTATATGTAGACGCCACAGGAACAGAAAAAATACTATATCGTATTTGCTTTTTCTGCTGTGTCACAGAATCATTAAGAACGGGAGTAGATTTTACTTTAAATGCATCACTAATTGTTGGTGTGTATGCTTTTACAATAACCACACGTTCTGTATCCAGGGTTTCATTTTCTTTTTCCTGGGCAACGCCCTTTATCCCAATTATAAAAATTGGCACAAAAAGTAACACTCTAGACCTCAAAGGTCTTGAAGACCTGTGAGGTCTATTCAATTTCTTAAAATATGTAAACATACAATACAACTCGTTTTACTAACTGATTATTACTGTTCGGTTTGGATGGATGAATTTGTTTTTGCCTCTTCGGCTTTGATTTTTCTGAGTTCGGTTTGCGCTTCATCAATTACCTCGGGAAAATCTGTGAAATTTTTAATTACGCTTTCCAAAATATATGTGGCTTGATAAGCATCTTTAAGTCCGTAAAAGTTTTTAGCCATAAGTACTAATCCTTTAGAACCATATAATCTATATCCAGGGAAATCTTTAGATAATTTTTGAATGGTTTCATTAGAAACCTTGTAATTACCATCTAGGTTTTTAAAATACGCATTATAGTATAATGCTTCGGCAGCCAATTCTCCTGTTGCTATTTTTTGCACTTCGGCATATGCTCTTTTTGCACGTTGCATGTCTACAGTCTTAAATGCTGCACGAGCAGTAAAAATCTTAGCATCACTTTTTACATCATTTTGAATTTTTGGATTCGCTAAAACTTTATCTGCATATTCGATAGTTTTTTGATAATTCAACAATTGATAATAAGACTTCATTAAATTAGATTGTGCAAAAATGATATTTTGCGGATAATCGGCATCACTTTCTAAACGTTCTAGCACAGGAATTGCTTTTTCATACTTTCGATTCTCCAGATACACTTGTGAGAGTCTTGCCAATGCTTGCTCTGTAAACTCTGTCCGATCTTGTTGCAGCACAAATTCGTAATGCGGAATTGTTGCATCCTTATTTCCTTTTTTGAAATACAACTGTGCCAGGTGAAAGTGGCTCTTAAGAGCGTGTAAACCATTAGGAAATTCATTAAGGTATTTCTCAAAACCACTGATTGCACCTTTATCATTATTTTCTAAGAATTGTTTTTCTGCGGCTTCAAAAGCCGTATTATCCAGATCAGCATCGCTAACATCTACAAAGCTTAATCCTTTTACCCAGCTAGCATATTCACTTGTTCTTCCTAAATCTACGTAGATCAATCTTGCTGTATTCACAGCCTGGATTGCTTCATCGGTACCTGGATATTCTGCAACTACTTTTTTAAATTTTGATAAAGCTCTGTCTCCCTGATTTCCGTTATAATAAATTAGCCCTTGTTTTAATAATGCTTTTGGTACATATGAACTTCTGGGTACATCTCTAATTAGACGATCATAAGCTTCGATACCTCGCTGTGTTTTATTTTCGGAAACATACACATCGCCAAGAGCAAACATAGCATCATCCCGATATGTGGATCTGGGATACATTTTTAAGAACATTTCTAGGTCCTGAATTTTTTTATTATGCTTATTTACAAAGCCATAACTAATTGCTTTTTGATAATGTGCATAATCAGAATCTGGTCCATTCTTTTTAATTGCCAGGTTATAGGCTTCCATTGCCGGCCAGTATTTACTAGAAATAAAATGGCTATCTCCTAATCTTAGATAGGTATCTGTTTGTCTTGCTTCATCGGCTTGGTTACTTTTAGAGAACGTTTCAAAATATTGAGCCGCCTGGGGATATTGTTTCAGCTTAAAATAAGTATACCCCAAATTATAATCTATATGTTCATACTCACTAGTCGATGACGCTCCTGTACTGCCTTGAAATTGTTTAAATCCAATTAAAGCATCATCAAAATTGTTTAGTAAGTAATCACTTTCGGCTTTCCAATATATTGCTTTAGCGGTAAATGCAGGATCTACTTGTTCTTTTAGAGATTTATCAAAATAGACTATTGCTTCTGGATAATCATTTTCAGAATACAATTCTATCCCACGGTAAAAAGCTACTTTTTGATACACTTCTTTATCTGCAAAGTTTCTACTTCCTTCGAGCAGATCCATCGCTTCTTTATAATTCTTTGATGTGATATACGAACTGATCAGTAGTTCTTTGATCTCTTCTTCAAATTCTGTGTTAGGATATTGATCTAAATAGGATAGCAAAACTTTTGGAGCACTCTCGAAAGAGTTTCCTATTTCATAGCTCAATTTTGCATAATTATACGTAGCATCTTCTTTGATTTTAGCTTCAAAATCCATTTCTGAAGCATTTTTAAAAGCATTTAGTGCTTGCTGTTTTTGATCTGTTTTAAGATAAGATTCTGCCAGGTGATAATATGCGTTTTGGGCAGTAGCATTACGCCCATCTACAATTTTATTAAATTCTGAAATTGCATTCTCATACGCTCCTTGTTTATAATAAGCATAGCCTAATAAATAATAGTCTGTATTGTTCCATTTGCCTTTTCGTCCTTTATACTCTTTAAGGTATGGAATTGCTTTATCATACTGACCAAGGTTAAAATAACTCTCTCCTATAATTTTATTTAACTCTGATCTTTCTGAACGTTTCGATTTAGGCAATTGTACCAATCCTTCATTAATTGCTTCTTCGAAATTTCCTGATTTGAAATTCATATCACTTTGGAAATACGATAAATTCTTATTGTATTGATCCAGATCCTTTACTTCGTCAAACAATTTATCAGCTTCTTTATAATTATCTCCTTCGTAAGCAATAAAACCCAGATAGTATTTTGCTTTAGCACTATATTCTGGAGAATCTTCTACGCGATTTAAAAATTTCTTCGCTTCGTTAAATCGTTGAATTTTGAAATAGGCATACCCATTATTAAAATTATATTTCTCCTTTTCTGCCCTGCCTAAATTACCTTCATCAACCTTATCATACCATTTACGTGCATAGGCATACTTACCATTATCAAAATAGTAAGTCGCTGCATCAAGGTATGCTGCATTACGTTTAATACTTGTAGGGTATTGTACTACAAAATCTTCTAAAAGTTGATCTGCTCCTTTTTGATTTAACCATACTGCACAATTAGCAATATAATAAGTACAATCAGCATCAATATTTTCATCTGTAGAGGCATCTTTAACCTTATCAAATAGGTTTTGAGCGGCCAGAAATTGTTTATTGTTATACAATTCGAGAGCCTGATTATACAGTACTAATTCATTGGTGTAAATTGCGGATTGCTGTGCAGACATATATGTAGACAGAACAATCACAAAAAGCATCGAGGTGATGTATTTGTTCATTTAAGTAAGTATTACAATCTAAAAAGTAAATATCGTTTCCCGCGAATAAATTTTGTGTTAAAGATACCCTAATCTTCATTTTAATAACGAAATATTTTAGATATAATTACATAGTAAATTTAGAATTGTGAATACTTTATGAGTATAACGCCTATAAAATATGATCTTACAAACATCTATTTTATGTATTTCTTCTTTTAAAATAAACGAATACAACGAAGATTTGAGTCTAGGGTTACTATGCTAATAATACAATTGTTTTTCATATAATTTTATAATGTGGTTTTAAAAAATTTAAATTTGTTTCGCAAATTGTAATCTATATCAAATGCAGCTTAAAAAATATTTAGAAGAGCCATATCCATATTATTATGGCAACCAAAAAAAGTTAATTCTAATTTTGGTTTTGATTTCTTTTTTAAGTTTTGTTTTCTCTTATTTTTTCGATCCTTTTGTCGTTAATATATCCGAGCATCGAATAGATTACATCTGGATTTTAGGAATTCATTCTCTTATTCCTTTTCCCATTGCCTATTTATATTTTAGCTACCTTAATTGGAAATCAAAGGGTGATTCTTGGACTCTAGGAAAGGAAATTTTAAATCTTTCTATAATTTTATTGATCATTGGTATTGTTGATTTTTTAATTCGCGATATCATTTATTTGAATCCAGATAACTGGTCATTGCGATATCTTTGGGAAGAGATACGGAATACTTTTTTGGTGGGTGTTCTTTTATTAGCTATTGTTTTACCGATAAACCTTGAAAGGCTTATCAAAAAACATTCTTCTAGTTTAAAAAAACTATCTCTTAAACCAAAGGAAAGCTTAGTTAAAGACAGCACAATACACATAAAATTAGGAGTTTCAAATGATCATTTTGAAATTAAGACAGAACATTTTTTGTTTGCAAAAGTCGAAAGTAATTATACCGAGATTTTCACCACATCATCTAATGGTTTTAATAAAAAACTAATTAGAATAACGCTAAAAGAATTAGAATCTCAATTACAATCATTTCCTTTTATTTATAAAACTCATAGGTCTTATCTTGTAAACATTAACCACATCAAATCATTCTCTGGTAATGCTCAAGGTTATTTGATTAATTTTAAAAATTACGAATGGTCAATTCCGGTTTCTCGTTCAAAAATCAAAGAATTTAATCTACTTTTTTCATCCAATTCGGAAACATAATTTACTTTGCATTTCGTCACATACTGTTGCTATTTATCACATAAAAAAAATTACAATAGCATTTGTTTATAAGTTTACCAACTCAAATTTAAAAACAAATATTGTGATAGAAAAAAAGAGAAGGTATGATTTAGATTGGTTAAGAGTAATTGCGATTTTGGCTGTATATCTTCATCATATCGGAATGCCTTTTAATGGCGATAAATTTCATATTATGAATTCAGAGTCCAGTAAAATCCTGGACGATATTATGGTATTTTTTGAACAGTTTAGATTGCCGTTATTATTTTTAATTTCTGGAACCGGAACTATGTTTGCTTTTTCAAAAAGAACATGGTTTCAATTCTTAAAAGAACGAAGTATTCGTTTATTGATTCCTCTTTTTTTTGGAGTCCTTTTTATTGTTCCTCCACAAACCTATTATGAAAATATAGACAGTTACATTTCTTATTTTAAAATATATGATAATATAAATCTTAAAGTTAACCACCTCTGGTTTATTGAAAACTTGTTTATCATTTCTGTTTTGGCAATACCGTTAATTTTGTTTTTGAAATCATCAAAATCAAATAAAATCTTAACAATACTAGAACACAGTACTTCTAAAAAATATGGAGTATTATTATGGGTAATTCCGTTAATATTTATAACTATAGTTTTAAAAAAATTATACCCGAGTGATTCCAAATCAATCACAAACCTTTCGTCTACTGCTTTTTATGGATATTTCTTTATATCTGGTATGCTATTTACTTCGGCAGAAAACATTTGGGTGTACTTGAAAACATATCGTAAATTTAATTTGACTATTTTCTTAACCAGTACTTTGATTTTTTATGGCTATTATTTTTTACCAAATACGTTTATTGCGCCATATCTATCTAACAGTATACAATGGGATATTTGGTATTTAGTTTGTGCATTAGTTAGCTGGACATTAATTATTTCTATACTTGGTTATGGACAAATTTGGTTTAATAAATCAAGTATTGTACTTAAGAAGTTTAATGAAGCCATATATCCTTTTTATATTCTACATCAAACAATTATTGTTGTATTAGGGTACTATATTATTCAATTAAAATTAAACATCTCTTTAAAAATACTAGTATTAATCATTACTACATTTCCGTTAATAATTATCATTTACAGGTTTTTAATTTACCCTTTCACAATCCCAAGAATATTATTTGGTATGAAAAAAAGAATTTGAAAATTCTAAAATAACTTATGATAGATAGATTTTTTTAGTGATTTAGTAAGAAGTGTATTTAAATACCTTACATGAAAATAATCATTATATTACAATGTTTCATTACATCAAATCATTACTTCTGGCAATCTAACAGTTCAAATTGTCTTATAATAACAAAAAAGTAAACTATTTCCTGAAAAATTGAGTTATTAATTAACTTATGTATTAAAAACTATTTCCATACCTGATTTTTTTAACAGAAAACTTTTTACTTTTACCAAGTATATTAATTCAGAACCATAAACTATGTCTAATACGGTATTAAGCCTCAAAAATGCTTCAATTTATCAACGCGAAAGTTTAATTCTTTCTGATGTCAATGTTGAAGTAAATAAGGGGGATTTTGTATATCTTATTGGTAAGACCGGTACAGGAAAAAGTAGTTTTATGAAAACATTATATGGGGATCTTCCTTTGTTAGAAGGTGAAGGGAGTATAGTTGATTTTGATCTACCTACCTTACAAGAAAATCAAATCCCATTTTTACGTAGAAAATTAGGTATTGTATTTCAGGATTTTAAATTGCTTAATGACAGAACTGTAAAAGGTAATCTTTTATTTGTCCTTAAAGCCACAGGGTGGACAGATGAAAAAGGTATGGACAGTAAAATTGATGATGTATTGGATAAAGTAGGTATGAAAACCAAAGATTTTAAATACCCTTATCAATTATCAGGAGGAGAACAACAACGTATTGCTATTGCCAGAGCATTACTTAATGATCCTGAGCTAATATTAGCCGATGAGCCTACCGGAAACCTAGACCCGCAAACATCTGTCGAAGTTATGGAAGTTCTACGGGATATCAATAAAAATGGTAATACTATACTTATGGCAACTCATGATTATGCTTTATTGCTTAAATATCCTTCTAAAACATTAAAATGTGATGGAAATAAAGTATTTGAAGTGGTACAGAGAAAAGGATAAAGATATATTGGTCTTTAATAAATTTAGAATCTAAGCTTTTCGTAATTCTATTACTCACCCTTCATATACAATAATGTATGTAACATATTACAGAGACTAACCTATTCGCAATCCATTTTTAACAGCTAAGTCAGGAGTTAACAAAGTTACTTCTTTATCTTCTCCTACAGCTCCCAAAACCAAGCATTCACTCATCATATTAGCAATTTGTTTTGGTGGAAAATTGACCACCGCTATAACTTGTTTTCCTATAAGTTCTTGGGGTTGTTGGTAGAGTTGCGTGATCTGCGCAGAGGTTTTTCGCTCTCCCAATTCGCCAAAATCAACAATCATTTTATAGGCTGGATTTCGTGCTTCTTTAAAGATTTCTACATGTATTATAGTGCCCACTCGCATATCTACATTCATAAATTCTTTCCATTCTAAATCTCGATCCATTATTTTTTACTTCAAATTATTTCTTAAAAGTATTGAAGTTCTTTTAAAAAATAACACTTTAAGTATCGATCTTTCAAAAGAGCAGTAAAAACCGTATTAAAACAATGTTTTTTGCGTATTTTATCGTTGTTAATTGTATTTTACCGATAATTTGTTGTTTTTTACAAGCTTAGTTACGGGAATTATTCTTACATTTGTACCACACAAGTAAAATATTGTATACGATAATTCGCCCCAAAATATAGAATTAGCCCCAAATACCCCAATGCATACCCCAAAATATCGACGATAAATCCCGAGTTAACTCGGGATTTTATTTTTAATATCAATTATAGTTTAAATCTACTGTAATAAAAAAACCGTGAGAAATCCTCACGGTTTTTTACTTCTATATGTATAACTTAAAAGAGTTTAAACGATTTTATTTCGTTTACGTTCAACTTCGGTTAAGTAAATTTTACGTAATCTCAAAAAGTTAGGAGTAACTTCTACGTATTCATCTTTTTGGATATATTCTAAAGCTTCTTCTAATGAAAACTTGATTGCAGGTACAATCTTAGCCTTATCATCTGCTCCAGAAGAACGTACATTTGATAATTTCTTTGTTTTGGTGATATTAACAGTCATATCATCACCTCTAGAATTTTCTCCAATCACCTGTCCTTCATAAATATCTTCTCCTGGGTCTACAAAGAATTTTCCTCTATCTTGTAGTTTATCAATAGAATATGGTATTGCAGAACCTTTTTCCATAGAAACTAATGAACCATTAATACGTCCAGGAATATCTCCTTTAAGTGGTTGATATTCTTTAAAACGGTGCGCCATAATTGCTTCACCTGCGGTTGCTGTTAATAATTGATTACGTAAACCAATAATTCCTCTAGATGGTATCATAAATTCACATACCATACGATCTCCTTTGGCTTCCATACTAAGCATTTCTCCTTTACGCATAGTTACCATTTCTACAGCTTTTCCTGATACATGCTCAGGCAAATCAATAGTTAATTCTTCGATTGGTTCACATTTAGTACCATCTATTTCTTTAATGATTACTTGTGGTTGTCCTATCTGTAATTCATATCCTTCACGACGCATAGTTTCAATCAATACTGATAAATGCAGTACACCTCGTCCGAATACCAAAAACTTATCTGCACTATCTGTATCATTAACTCTAAGTGCTAAATTTTTCTCTAATTCTTTTGCTAATCTTTCTTTAATATGTCTGGATGTTACAAATTTTCCATCTTTTCCAAAGAAAGGTGAGTCATTAATTGTAAACAACATACTCATCGTAGGCTCGTCGATAGCAATAGTTTTTAATCCTTCAGGATTTTCTATATCTGCTACAGTATCTCCTATTTCAAAGCCTTCAAGTCCTACCAGAGCACAAATATCTCCTGCCTCTACTTTTTCTACCTTCATTCTTCCCAGGCCTTCAAAAGTGTGAAGCTCTTTTATTTTTGATTTTTTTATCGTCCCATCTCGTTTCACCAAAGAAACCTGCATACCTTCTGTCAGAGTTCCTCTTTGTAAACGTCCAATAGCGATACGTCCTGTAAAAGATGAAAAATCTAATGATGTGATCAACATTTGAGGAGTACCTTCTTCAATTTTCGGAGAAGGAATATGCTCAATTACCATATCAAGCAGAGGTTCGATATTATCTGTTTCATTCTTCCAGTCTTCGCTCATCCAATTATTCTTGGCAGAACCATATACCGTAGGGAAATCGAGTTGCCATTCTTCTGCACCAAGTTCGAACATCAGGTCAAATACTTTTTCATGTACTTCGTCTGGTGTACAGTTTTCTTTATCTACCTTATTAACCACAACACAAGGTTTTAATCCAAGGTCAATTGCTTTTTGCAGTACAAAACGAGTTTGTGGCATAGGCCCTTCAAAAGCATCTACCAAAAGTAGTACTCCATCTGCCATATTCAATACGCGCTCTACTTCTCCTCCAAAATCGGCGTGACCAGGAGTATCTATAATATTAATTTTGGTTCCTTTATAAGTAACCGAAACGTTTTTCGAAGTAATTGTAATCCCTCTTTCACGCTCCAGGTCATTATTATCCAAAATTAAATCACCTGTATTTTCATTTTCACGAAATAATTGACAATGGTACATAATCTTATCTACCAACGTAGTCTTACCGTGATCTACGTGAGCAATTATCGCAATATTTTTTATAGCTGTCATAAACGCCTCATTTTTAAGGGTGCAAAGGTACGAGATATTTTGACAGGTTGTATACGAAAATTTTAATTATTAATAAATAGGTATATATGTATTCAAAAAAAACAAAAAAAACACTATAACCAACTCATTGTCTATTAATTAGTATCTTTTCCGAATGTCCATCCTATTGAAAAACTGGCAATTGGTGATATGTAAGTCTCCTTATCATTAAATCCATAACCAACTCCTAGTTCCAAATTCCAGTTAAGTTTTGATTCATAAGTTCTCTGTATTCCCCATACAGGACCAACTACCCCATTATAATCCGACCTTGTTTCTAAATCACCAATCAAAGGATCTCCAATGCTTAGATAGGATGATAAAGCAAGATAATTTCCAGAGTTATTGGCTATTCTTTTTCCCTTTTGTTTTCTTCTTTTAAAATTATAATAATAACGATATGCACCTTCAAAATTAGGGAAAACCCCATATTCAGAGCCATTGGCGTCGCTATACACCCAAGCGAATCCTGTGCCAACTCCAACACTCAATGAAGTTTTAGAAGTTAACCCTACTTCGTATCGTAGTCCTGGCATTATTATATTTGCAGTAAACATATTTTGTGTTCCTTGCGCATGATTAGTACTAGTCTGAGCATTACTACTAAAAACACCCAATATCAAAATAGTGAGAAATATTTTTTTCATGTATAAAAGCTTAATTGATAAAGAAAAAATCTATGAATCAAACTTTATACCAAAAGTTGATGGTTAAATCGCTTATACATTAACAAAACTCATATCTTTGCGCCATAAAATAAGCTATCATGCAATTAGAAAATATTCCAAACCTTAAGAACCTTGATTCAAACAACTTTTTTCTCCTGGCCGGACCCTGTGCTATTGAAGGAGAAGAGATGGCATTACGTATTGCAGAAAAAGTAGTTACTATTACTTCTAAGCTCAAAATTCCTTATGTTTTTAAAGGATCATTTAAAAAAGCTAACCGTAGTCGTATTGATAGTTTTACGGGAATTGGTAATGAAAAAGCATTAAAGATCCTACGTAAAGTTGGAGATACTTTTGAAATCCCAACTGTTACTGATATTCATGAAAATGAGGATGCAGCACTTGCAGCCGAATATGTAGATATTTTACAAATCCCGGCTTTTTTGGTGCGCCAAACCGATCTTGTGGTTGCTGCTGCAAGAACAGGAAAAACGGTTAACTTAAAAAAAGGGCAATTTATGAGTCCCGAAGCTATGCAACATGCTGTAAAAAAAGTAAAAGATAGCGGTAATGAAAATGCAATGATCACCGATCGTGGAACTATGTTTGGTTACCAGGATATGATTGTTGATTTCAGAGGGATTCCTACAATGAAACAGTACGGCACTACGGTACTCGATGTAACACATTCGTTACAGCAACCTAATCAATCTAGTGGTGTAACTGGAGGAAGACCTGATATGATCGAAACTATTGCACGTGCAGGAATAGTAACTGGCGTAGATGGTTTATTTATGGAAACACACTTCGATCCTGCAAATGCCAAAAGTGATGGTGCAAACATGTTACATCTTGATCATCTCGAAAAACTATTGAGCAATCTGGTTGCTATTAGGCAAACCGTTAATCAGTTATAAATTTTTCATTTCTAAAAGTATATGCTTGTTCAAGAACTTCGATAAGTACTTGATCATCGATATCATCTATACTTTGGTATCGAAGAGATTTTACATATTTTCTTTTATCAGACTCTAGTTTCTCCTGGTGTTTGGTAAAATACTGTGCGCTCCAAAATCCCACGTCTACATATCCTTTAGTTACATTAAAGTAACAGATCGGGCTTTTACCTATATAATAAAAAGGAACTCTCCATTTAAACAACAACTCTACTTCTGGTAATGTCGTTTCAATCACTACCTGTAGATGAAGTACTATAGATTTAAAAGGTTCTAATTGTCTTAAAATATATTCTTCTGCTGGATTCATACCTCAAAAATACTAAAAATCAAAGGCGGCTTTATTTTCCTTTACAACAATCGGTGGATAAACCGCAAAAAACAATTGATTAGCCATGTTAGTTGTGTTTTTACGCGAAGATTCCTTTCGTAAACACTCCACCAAAGTTTAAATTTATAAAATCATTTTCACCTTTTTTGATTACGCATTTTTATATCTAAAATTAAAATATTGATGTAGTATTATGTGTAGAAATAGTGATTTGTTTTGGAAGTTATTCTAGTCGACAAGAATATTAAAAAAACAATTCCTTTTTGATAAAAATCAAAAATTTGAATCATGATAACACAATCATTTTATAATCTTAAAACAAATTAATTATGAAAAAAACAAAAATGCCGTTTTTCCTTTTACTGGCACTACTATTGGTAATGGTATCCTGTCAAAAAGATGAAATTACGGAAGAAATTGATACTACAGAAAGTATAGATTTTAAATTGGCTATGCAAAAAAGTTCATCTTCATGCGAAACAAGGACTATATGTTATAATGAACCTGTACCTACGGGGTATGAACTCATAGACTACACCTTTAGTGATGATTGTCCTGACAGAAGACCCCCTAGAGATTTGGAAGAGCCTCGTGAAAATGCAAAAATAATTAGTTACGGTTTAACTCCTAGAATAGTAAGAGGCGGATATGGTTGCGCAGACAGTAATTGCATCTGGATGATTGCTACCAAAGTCGGTAAGAATGTGGGAGTAACAACACGTCATCCCGTAACTTGGGCTCCTTTGGAGAGTTACACAAAAAACCCTTCTAGTCCTAACAATAAATTAACTGTAGTATTCAGAGATGGAAAATGGACATGTACACTAAGATTAGCTACTCAAAAAGAAAAAGATCTTTTTGCTTCTCAAGGTCTGCTATGTACAATTTATAACTTAAATGACGGATGTGGTAAATGGTCTACAAAGTTAATTAAAGGACGAAAACCTCCAGTTGAACCTCCATGTAACCCACATTGTCCATGATCTACCATAAATCAAGATAATTTAATTACAAACTATATAATAAATAGATTTAGATTAAAGTAAATTATATATCCGTAAGTTTTATGTAAAATTTACGGATATATCTCTCTCCTTTTGCAAACAGGTCAAAACTTTCTCATTATAAAATCTAATTTTAGTTACTATTAATTCACGAAAAACTTTCAACACACAGTAATTCATATATAAAACGGTATATCAATAACTGGAGCATCAAAACGATTAAGAAAATAATAAAAACATACCAAAATTTGCAAAATTCAATATTTTGATTTTACTTTGTATTTCAAAGTACTTTTTAATATGAGCACAGAAGAATACTTAAAAGACATTACCGAGATTAAAGATATGATGAACAAATCATCTCGTTTTTTCTCCCTTAGCGGTTTATCAGGAATAATGGCTGGTATCTATGCCTTAATCGGTGCTGCTGTTGCGTATTACCTGGTTAGTATTAGTGGAAGAAACTACCTTATTCTAGATGGTAAAATATTTAATTATATCCTTCTAGACCTGGTTCTAGTTGCTTTTCTAAGTATTATTACAGCCATTATATTAAGTATTACAAAAGCGAAAAAAAATAACGAAACCTTATGGAATAGTGCTTCCAAACGATTACTTACCGCTTTTTTGATTCCATTAGTTACTGGTGGTATTTATATCATTATAAAAATATCCAGCGATCATTATGGTCTTACCGGTTCATTAATGCTTATTTTTTATGGTCTCGCTCTGGTAAATGCTTCAAAATACACTATTGGTAATGTAAAATATTTGGGATATATAGAAATTGTATTAGGTTTGATCTGTGCAATTTTTCCTGGATATGGCTTCTGGTTTTGGGTGCTGGGATTTGGTGTAATGCATATTATATACGGAAGCCTGATATACTTTAATGAGACTTCAAATTCGAAATCTAAACCATAAAGTAGCAATCCTTACCCTATAAATTAGTTTTTGATTTATACGGAAATGCAATTCAATCAGGTTAAACTGAGTACAAAATTTGAAAAAATTCCTTTTTTTTAGGGAATCCGGAATGAAAAATATAATTAACAATATAAACAAAGCTTTTGACCATCGAATTCGATTAGGAATTATGTCGATATTGATTGTTAACGAATATGCCGATTTTAAAACGCTAAAAGAGCTTCTGGGAGCTACCGATGGTAACTTAGCCAGTCATACTAAAGCTTTGGAAAAAGAAGAATATATTATAGTAGAAAAATCATTTATAGGCAGAAAACCCAATACAAGGTACAGTGTTACCAAAAAAGGCCGAGAAGCTTTTAAAAAACACGTAGAAGCTATTGAAAAATTATTAAAACAGTAGCTATATTTTTTTATCATTTTTACTTTGAAAAACAAAGTACTTTTAAAATAAATAATGAGAGCGTTTATATTAGAAACAATTTATGAGTTAAGTAAAAAGCCATATCAAAAATGGTTTAAAAAACAACCATCCTGGGATATCTCAGTAAAAACACTTATTACATATCCCAAAGGAAGTCTTGGGTTTCATTTAGGTTGCTTTTTGCTACAACATGATTTTAGCTCGCAACCCAAATTAGAAAATCATGATGTTTTTCATGTATTAACCAATATTGGCATCTCTGTTTCCGAAGAAGTGGCTATGCAGTATTATCTTTTAGGAAATGGTAAACGTACAATATACCTAATCTCTGTCATAGTACTAGGCACCCTATTCTATCCAGACAAGATCAAACTTTTTAAAAAAGCATATCAAAAAGGGAAAACCGCTTATCCTTTTTACCAACTGGATTACAAAAAGCTTTTACATCAATCTGTGCAAACCCTGAAAACCACATTTTTAATCTCATCATTATGAAAATCATACAACCTATTAACAAAAATGCACTTATCGTAGCAACCATAAGCTTTCTTTTGGGAACTTTACTATTACTGTTCTTTTTAATTTCTCAATCTAATATCGTATTAGACATAGGTTTTTTTTATGTGATCATAGCATCAGTTCTTAATGCAATCGTCTTTGTAGGGATCATAACTAATGCTATCATCAACCACCAGTACTATAAAGAGAATTTAACAACGATCATACTGGTCGTTCTCAATATCCCAATTACTATTGGGTATATCATTATCGTAATCAACAACCCTTTCTTAAAATATTTTTAATCTCATCATTATGAAAATAGCGCATCCTATTAATAAAATTGCAATCATTTTAGCCTTAGTTAGTTTTCTTATCGGAACCTCTCTATTGCTTCTTTACATATGTTTTAAATGGAGTGCACTATTACACATAGGAATTAATTATGTTAGAATTGCTTTCCTTGTTAATGCAATTTTTCTGGCATTTCTAATTATTAATGCGCTTTTCTTTTCAAAAGACACCAAAGAGAATCTAATCACAATACTGCTCTTTCTACTTAACATTCCTATTACACTTATCTATATCCAAATCGTATAAATACTAATCATTATGAATATTATAGAAAAACAATTGCCTTTCATAAAACTGTTTACGTTTTCAGTAACATTTAGTTTATTATTACTGGCAATCAGAATTTTAAAAACAGAATCTTCTTTTTATCTATTTCTGGTCTGGAACCTCTTTTTGGCATGCATTCCTTATGGCATTACAATACTACTAAGCATACGCAAAACAAATCAGCTCATTTTCTGGTTAGGTTTTGTGATATGGCTCTTATTTTTACCTAATTCTCCATATATCTTAACAGATTTACAACACATCAGATTAAGTAACTTACAGTCAGTTTGGTTTGATGTTTTACTTATTCTATCCTTTGCCATCAATGGTTTAATTATCGGTTTTGCTTCTTTATGGATGATGCAGACACTACTTCTTGAAAAATTTTCTAAAAAAATTACAAACCTCATCTCTTATAGCATTCTGTTATTGTGTGGTTTTGGAATATATCTGGGAAGAGTATTAAGATGGAACAGTTGGGATATACTTCAAAATCCATCAGGGATTTTATCAGATATCTTAAAAAGAGTTCTATTTCCCACTCAACATATTAACACCTGGGCTTTTACGATAAGTTTTGGCGGTTTTCTAATCATCACATATCGAATGATCCAACATTATCAAGAAAAAAATAATTAAAAAAATACAATCACTATAAATATTATATCTATGGAAACCCAAAAACAAAAAAAGTCCTTTGGTCAATGGTTAAAGACTTCAATTACCGTTCGAATGCTAATGGTCGGAATACTAATTTTAGTATTATTAATCCCTTTATCTTACATTAAAGATTTAATACGAGAACGCTCCTATAGACAAGAAGAAGTTGTTAAGGAGATCAATCAAAAATGGGGAAATGAAGTATTATTATATGGTCCGATTCTCAAAATCCCGTATCAGGTGCATACTTTAAAAAAAACCTGGGATGATAAAACAAAATCCTATAACGAAGAAGATATTATTACTATAAAACATGCTTTTTTCTTTCCTAACACATTAGATATAAAAGCCAATATCGAATCCGAAACTCTGGGAAGAAGTATCTATGAGTCTGTAGTATATACTGCTGATATGAAAATAACAGGCTCTTTTACTACTCCAAACTTCGAAACACAGGATATCGCAGAAGCAGATATCTTATGGAACAAAGCTACTGTGCAAGTGAACTCAACAAACCTAAAGGGTATACGAAGTAACCTGGAACTAAAACTAGGAACAGATCAATATCCTTTGCGCTCTCGATATGCACAAAACTCATACACAAATACTCTGGAAACCAAATTTCTAAAAGATAGTTCTTTACCCAAAGAAAGTACAGTTGATTTTAGCCTGGATCTCCTGATTAATGGAAGTGAACAGTTACGATTTATACCTGTAGGTCGTGAAACCAATGTATCTATGACATCAAATTGGGCCTCACCAAGTTTTAATGGTAATTATCTACCTGATACCAAAACCAAACAAATCTCTGATCAAGGTTTTAAAGCCAATTGGAAAGTATTACAAATCAACAGAGAGTTTGAGCAAGAATTTTTTGGAGAACTGCCACATATTAATGCCTCTGCTTTTGGTGTAAAATTACTGATCCCGGTAGATGAGTATCAAAAAAGTGAACGTGCTGCCAAATATGGATATCTGGTGATTGCACTTACTTTTCTGGTATTCTTCTTAATCCAGGCAATAAGTAAAATTCATATTCATCCTTTTCAATATTTAATGATTGGATTAGCATTAACCATGTTTTATACATTATTAATTTCTATATCAGAACATTCAAGTTTTTTACAAGCATATGCTATAGCGGGTAGTGCAGTAGTTTTACTAATTTCTATGTATTCTAAAGCAATACTGAAAAGCTACAAATTTATGGGATTCATAGCTGCTTCTTTAGCAGCTTTATATGCATTCATATTTGTAATCATCCAATTAGAAAACTATGCATTATTAGTAGGAAGCATAGGGTTATTCCTAATCCTGGGAACCATAATGATGATATCCCGAAAAATTGATTGGAAAAATGAGTAAAAACAATATTAGCCATTACTAATTAACTCATAATTAATAATGGCCAATTTATAATAAAAGATGCTGGTTAGTTAGTTGATAAAAGTCGTGCTTCATATTTTTGAAGTGCGGCTTTTTTATCTACTTTTAGTTCTGCTAAAAATAAACTGATGAAAAAAAGCATTTATATTTCAATTTTTGCATGTGCAACACTAAGTATGTTTTCTTGTAAAACAGATTCTAAAAATGATAAGAACCTAACTAAGGAGATTACATTTACCAAGGAAGGTGAGCTTTCTTTGTTTGACCTAAAGGATTCAATCCCTAATCCAATAACCAAACTAGATATCGAAATTGCCGACTCTGATTACGAAAGAGAAACAGGCTTAATGTATCGTAAATCTATGCAGAACGATCAAGGTATGTTATTTATATTTTCTGAAGAAGCTCCGCATTCGTTTTATATGAAAAACACAAAATTTCCTTTGGACATCATCTTTATAGATGCAAAAAACAAGGTAGTAAGTATCCAAAAAAATGCACAACCTCTTAATGAATCTTCATTACCATCTGAAGGACCAGCGCAATATGTGTTAGAAGTAAATGCTAAACTTACAGATACCTGGAATCTTAAAGCCGGTGATTCTATTTCTTTTACTAAAATGTAAAATAAGACCTCACAGGTTTTAAAAACCTGTGAGGTCTTGAAAAAATAATAGAAAATACAAAAATCCTTTCTAATCGCTTAGAAAGGATTTTTTGTAATTATAACTTAGAAAAAGATTATTTTTTCTTCTCTTCGGTTACTTTTTCTTTAGTCTTTAAACCAACTTTACGTACGGTATCATACATTACCGGAGTTGCAATAAATAGAGACGAATAGGTACCTATAATCACACCAATAATTAACGAGAACATAAACCCTCTTAAAGGCACAGCGAATATAAAGATCGCGATCAGTACCAATAATGTGGTTAAAGATGTATTTAAAGTACGACTTAACGTACTATTTAAAGCTCCATTAACGTTTTTATCCAATGGTCTTCCAGTATGCTCGTTGAAGAATTCCCTAATTCTATCAAATACAACCACGGTATCATTTAACGAGTATCCAATTACAGTAAGTATAGCCGCAATGAACGCTTGATCAATTTCCATATTAAATGGCATAAACTTATAGGTTAACGAGAATATCCCTAGTACTATTAATACATCATGGAATACCGCCGCTACAGCACCTAAACTAAATTGCCATCTTCTAAATCGTAGTAAAATATATAAGAAGACAACTATAAGAGATGCAAGTACCGACCAGAATGCTGCTTGTTTAATATCATCTGCAATTGTTGGCCCTACCTTCATAGAATGCATAATACCTACTTGCTTATCATCTCCACCATTAGCAAATTGATCATAAGTCAACCCATCTGTTAAATAAGGCTTTAAAGCTGTAAATAATTTGTTTGAAATTTCTGCATCTACTTCTTCACCTGTTTCATCAACTTTGTACTTTGTTGTAATTTTTAATTGATTATTGGTTCCATAAGTTTTTGCCTGTGCACTTTCAAATGCTGCAACAAGATCTTTCTCTACAACAGTAGGAACAACATCTTTTGCAAAACGAACAGTATATGTTCTTCCTCCTACAAAATCTACACCTTGATCCAAACCATTGGTGAATAATGAACCAATACCTGCAACGATAATAATACCAGAAATGATATAAGCAACTTTACGTTTCTTTAAGAAATTAATATTAACATTCTTAAATAAGTTCTTGGTTGCTCCTGTAGAAAAAGCTAATTCTTTACCATTTTTACCGTAACCATCGATAAATAATCTGGTTACAAAAATAGCTGTAAATAGAGAAGTTAAAATACCTATTAATAAGGTAGTCGCAAACCCTTTAATTGGTCCAGTACCAATAACTAATAAAATAAGACCTGTAAGACCAGTAGTTATATTCGCATCAAGTATTGACGATAATGCATTACTAAATCCATCTTTAATAGCATCTACCTGAGACTTACCCTTTACCAACTCTTCTCTAATTCGTTCAAATATTAACACGTTTGCATCCACCGACATACCAATCGTTAATACGATACCTGCAATACCAGGAAGTGTTAATACCGCTTTTAATCCTGCTAATACTCCAAAAATGAATAAGATATTAACCACCAAAGCCACATCTGCAAAAAGTCCAGCTTTACCATAGTAAAATACCATCCAGATTAGAATTAACACTAATGCTATTGCAAAAGACATAATACCACTATCAATAGCTTCTTGACCTAAAGACGGTCCTACTACCTCACTCTGTATAATATCTGCAGAAGCCGGTAATTTACCTGCTCTTAATACATTTGCCAAATCCTGACCTTCTTCTATAGAAAAGTCTCCGGTAATCTCACTTCTACCTCCACTAATCGCTCCTGTTGTAACACCTGGAGCAGAATATACTATATCATCTAATACAACTGCTATCTGGCTACTTTGATTAAAAGCACGGCCAGTCATTTCTTCCCATTTTTTAGCTCCTTTACCATCCATTTGCATGGTAACTGTTACTTTACCTAATTGGCTATACTCTTGTCTTGCATCTGTAATAACACCACCACTTAATTCTGGCTCATTATCTCTATTTCCTTTTATAGCATATAAATCTAAAAACTCAGAATCTTTTTCTGGTTTTCCCCATGCAAATTTCATAAAACGTTGCTCTACCGGCAATAAAGCTTTTACTTTAGGATCATTAAGGTATGCCATAAACTGATCTGCATTCTTCTTCTCTACGGTAGCCACTACTGGTCCTCCTTGTCTTCCTTGTCCTACAATTAGGTCAAACAATGGGTTTACCTGTGCTTCAATATCAGTAGAATCTTCTGCATCTTCCAATAAGTTTTCGATCGCTGCATCGGCATCAGTTGTTGTAGAATCAACTTTTGCCGTATCTACCTGAGTAGAATCTACCACATTCTCACTGGTTTCAGCAACTTTTTCTTTTATTTCATCTACACCTTCAAGCTCTTCTTTAATCAAATTATTAGCAGCAATAAGATGATTAAAAACTTCTTCCATCTTATATACATCCCAAAATTCTAATTGAGCTGTACTTGTTACCAAGCTTTTTACCCTCTCGATATCTTTAGCACCTGGAAGCTCTACCAAAATACGACCAGATTCACCTAAACGCTGGATGTTAGGCTGTGTAACCCCAAACTTATCGATACGCTTACGCAATACTTCGAATGCTGATACTACAGACTCATCAATCTTACGTTTTAGAACAGGTTTAACTTGCTCATTAGTCATATCATAAGTGATATCATCACTTAAGTTTTTGTTTGCAAAAATATCTGGTGATGCCAATTTTGCATCCGGAATTTTTTCAAACTCGGTAAAGAAATCATCAATATAATTATTTTGGCTATTTTTCTGTACCTCATCAGTAGCAAGCAAAGCCTGATTAAACGAAGGGTCTTTAGAATTATTTGCAAGTCCACTTAAAATGTCTTTTACAGAAATTTGTAGAATAACATTAATTCCTCCTTTAAGGTCAAGCCCTTTATTAAGTTCTTTATCCTTTGCATCATTATAAGTAATACCGGCAAAAATTTCTTCTTTACCAATAGAATCTAAATAATTACGCTCTGCTGTCTCCCTTAATTTTGAGTAATCTTTTACGCTTTCGGGATACTTTTGCTGTGCATAAATTTCAGCTTCTGCCTCTTTTGTGTAGGCCATGTACGTATATGACAATTGGTAAATACATACCAAGCCAAATAAAATAGCAAACACTCTAACAAGTCCTTTATTTTGCATTATCTATTTATTTTGGTCAAACCTGCTAACAAGAGTACTTACAATATTCCTCTTCAGATTTGACAATTATTTTTATTATTTAATACTATGTGATTGAGCTTTATCATACAACTGACAAAGGCTCTATTTTAAAATATGATTAGTTTTTAGGAATTTCTTAAAAGCTTAGAATTCCAATCAAGAGGTGGGTCCAGCTCTTACTTCAGGAATATTATGCGAAGTGTGGTCTATTGCAATTGCAATATTTGTATTTACTTTTTGGGCTACTTTGACGAGCCTATCTATATAATCGGTATCAATTCCTTTAACAAAACTATACGAGTTAGAACCAGAATATCCATCGCGTTCATGTTTTACTTCTAAAACATACTTTCCATTAAAGTCAGCATCAAAATCTGTACTTTTCTGGATTTCATAAACATCGAAATTATAGTCTTTAGAATTTTTATTTAAAGGAAACTGATCACCATCTTCGTTTTGATCATAAAAAACATGATCCAAGGCTACATTATGTGCTTCAGAAAGTATTCTTTTTATATACTCTACATCTGCATCACTATAGTAGGCAATTTTGAGCTTGCCATTTTTTAGCCCTTTTGATATCCTTGTATGCTGCACTCCTATAGATTGCAGTTGTTTTTTTACAAGTGTTATCGCATTTTGAGCTTCAACAGAAGTAATCTCATTATTAACAAACTCTAATACAATTTCCTGATTAGGTACTACGGTTTGCTGCTGAATAACAACAAGTGTTGCTAAAGCAGAAATTAAAATCCCGAAGTACCATTTTTTCTTCATGCGGCAAATATAAAAAAATTAAAACTGCATTTCTAAAGTCTTCAAATAAATATCTATTGCAATCTTCAAACATCAAAACGTATAAGTTTCAATTTTGGTATTTATCACTATTCCAAAAACATCAAAACCGAGACTTGTTCTATTGTAAAGACTTCATTAATTAGAGAAAACATATTTCTTTCTACACTACCGTAAAACAATAAGAGCTGCATAAAGCAGCTCTTATTAAACTTATTTATAAGGATATATTATAACTCTAATAATCCATTTGTTTTCTTAACACCTTCAGCACTTTCTGCAAGTTTAGCTTTTTCTGCATCGTTAAGTTCTATTTCAACAATCTTTTCGATTCCGTTTCTACCTAATACAACTGGCGCACCTATACAAAGATCATTTAATCCATATTCTCCTTCTAATAAGGTAGAGCAAGGGAAAATTTTCTTTTGATCACAAGCGATTGCTTGTACTAAACCTGATACTGCTGCTCCTGGAGCATACCATGCCGATGTACCTAATAATTTGGTCAATGTAGCTCCACCAACTTTAGTATCTGCAGCAACTTGCTCTATTCTTTCTTCTGAAATAAATTCTGAAACAGGCACGCTATTTCTTGTAGCCAATCTTGTTAATGGCACCATACCTTTATCACTATGCCCACCAATTACCATTCCGTCAACATCAGAAATAGGAGCACCTAATGCTTCTGCTAATCTGTATTTAAAACGGGCACTATCTAAAGCACCACCCATACCTATAATTCTATTTTTAGGAAGATTGGTTGTTTTATGTACCAAATAGGTCATTGTATCCATAGGGTTACTAACCACAATAATAATTGCATTAGGAGAGTGCTCTATCAAACTTGAAGATACTGATTTAACAATCCCAGCATTAATACCAATTAATTCTTCTCTTGTCATTCCTGGTTTACGAGGAATTCCTGAAGTAATTACAGCAATATCACTTCCTGCAGTTTTAGAATAATCTCCTGTAGTACCAGTGATTTTGGTATCAAACCCATTTAAAGAAGCGGTCTGCATGAGATCCATTGCTTTTCCTTCTGCATATCCTTCTTTAATATCTAACACTACTACTTCTGAAGCAAAATTCTTTATTGCTATATATTCAGCGCAACTAGCACCTACTGCACCAGCTCCTACTACTGTAACTTTCATGGTATATTTTTTTGAATGTAATTAAACTTATTTATTTCGCGAAAATACGAATTCTTTGATGAATTAATTAACAAATAGAGTGTTAATTACCAGCCAAAATTAAGTCCTAAAGAAAGGTTATTATAGTTTTGCAATGTATAATCCAGATTCGCTCTAAAAATACCAAACTGTACTTTTGCACCAATTGATGCTTTAACTCCTTTTGTTCTATTTTTTACACTTATTGGATCTATTACCGTTTGGGATGTTAGCGGTCCGTTTTGAATTTGATAGGTTCCTAATAAATCTGCATCACTCGAACCAAAATAATATCCTAGTCCCCCATAAAAGTTTAAAACAGGTAATTTGGTAGATACAATACCTGTGATCAACCATGAATTAGTATTTAAGCGTACTTCCTGATCTGCACCTTCTATCCCACTACTGGCATTAATATCATAAAAACCTTTTACATTAGTATATCCCAATAAAGCAGATAGTCTAACAGGCCATCTCTTTAACGGAAAAACCCAATCGGTAAACTCATGCTGAAAAGCGACACCATACAGTTGTATTTCTGCATCTTGTACTGCTTTGATCCTTGGCAAAAACCTAAGTTTTATTTCTGTACTTTTTATTAACCCCATTGATCCTTGAATAAATCCGCTTGGTAAAGAATTAATTTCAGAATCACCAATACCATTTGGTAAAACAACTTCTAATTCTGTGACTTGACCTCGATTTATTACTACTACTATTTCTTCTCGGTTTACACCTAATGCATTTGCAACAGTCTGACTGGTTTGCCCATTTCTAAATGTTAAATCTGTATAATCCTGCACATTTAGGACAAAAGATTGTTTTTCTTCTCTTACAAAAGAAAGGTTACCTACAATCCCAGCTTCGAAGTGCCATAATTTCTTTGTTTCTGCTGTATTATACCAACCATTAGACATAGCGTTTACCAAAGACTCTCCTGCAGATGCAAAATAATCTTCACTAAATCTCTGGGCATTTTCAATTCCTATTTCAAGAATTTGATCGATATCTGTTTGCGAAAACGTAACATGACCTAGAAGTAATGCTAACAGCAAAGTACATTTTTTCATAAGATTTGGGTTTAATAGGCATTGCAATATAAAAAAAATCCGCTATACCTATTATATAGCGGATCTTAAATATACTTCTAAACTATTGTTTATGCATCGATATTTGCATATACAGCGTTCTTTTCTATAAACTCTCTACGTGGTGGTACTTCGTCTCCCATTAGCATAGAAAATATACGATCGGCTTCGGTAAGATTTTCGATAGTAACCTGACGCATTGTTCTAAATTCTGGGTTCATGGTAGTATCCCAAAGTTGTTCTGCATTCATCTCTCCAAGACCTTTATATCGTTGTATTTTAGAATTTTCTCCAAACTCTTTTACAATCATATCTCGCTGATCATCGTTCCATGCATATTGCTTTTTGGCTCCTTTTTTCACCAAATATAGTGGTGGAGCTGCTATATAAATATGCCCTGCTTCGATGAGTTCCTTCATATAACGGAAAAAGAAGGTTAAGATTAATGTAGAAATATGACTACCATCGACATCGGCATCACACATAATTACAATTTTATGATAGCGTAATTTTGAAAGATTTAGTGCTTTGCTATCTTCTTCAGTACCAATGGTAACACCAAGAGCTGTAAAAATGTTTTTGATTTCTTCGTTTTCAAAAACTTTATGATGCATTGCTTTTTCTACATTCAATATCTTACCACGTAACGGAAGAATTGCCTGAAACATACGATCTCGCCCTTGTTTTGCTGTTCCACCTGCAGAATCTCCCTCGACTAGAAACACTTCACATAATGCGGGGTCTTGTTCTGAGCAATCAGAAAGTTTACCAGGTAAACCTCCAATACTCATCACAGATTTACGCTGCACCATTTCACGTGCTTTTTTAGCAGCATGACGTGCCTGGGCAGCTAGGATTACTTTCTGAACAATCGTTTTAGCATCATTTGGATTCTCCTCAAGATAATTCTCCAGCATTTCAGAAACAGCTTGCGATACCGCAGAAGTAACTTCTCTGTTTCCTAATTTGGTTTTAGTCTGACCTTCAAATTGTGGTTCCTGAACTTTTACAGATACAATTGCTGTTAATCCTTCACGGAAATCATCTCCCGCAATTTCAAACTTTAGTTTATCTAATAATCCTGAAGCGTCTGCATATTTTTTTAACGTAGATGTAAGACCTCTTCTGAAACCTGATAAATGCGTTCCTCCTTCATGCGTATTAATATTATTTACATAAGAATGTAAATTCTCTGCATAAGAATCATTATAAATCATAGCGACTTCTACCGGAATATTGTTTTTTTCACCTTCCATAGAAATTACATCTGCTATAATAGAACTACGACTTGCATCAAGAAATCGTACAAATTCTTTCAACCCTTCTTCAGAAAAGAAAGTTTCAGTAACATCGTTACCTTCATCATCCTGATGGCGCTTATCGGTTAACGTAATTGTTATTCCTTTATTAAGATATGCCAATTCTCGCAGACGACTTGCCAAAGTATCATAATTATACTCTAGCGTTTGTTGAAAAATTGTGGCATCTGGCTTAAAAGTTACTATAGTACCGTTAAAATCTGTATCTCCTGTAGATTTAACCGGATATAATGGTTTTCCTCTTTCATATTCCTGCTCCCATACTTTACCATCTTTATGAACAGTTGCGTGCAAATGATCTGATAATGCATTTACACAAGATACTCCTACCCCATGAAGACCACCAGAAACCTTATAAGAATCTTTATCAAATTTTCCTCCTGCTCCTATTTTGGTCATTACAACCTCTAGAGCAGAAACACCTTCTTTTTTATGTATACCTACAGGAATCCCTCTACCATTATCACGAGTAGTAACAGAATTATCTTCATTGATAGTTACTTGTATAGCATCGCAATGCCCTGCTAGTGCTTCATCAATTGAATTATCTACTACCTCATACACCAAATGATGTAACCCTCGAGATCCAACATCACCAATATACATCGATGGACGCATACGTACGTGCTCCATCCCCTCGAGTGCCTGAATACTATCGGCGGAGTAATTTTTCTTATTAGCTTCTTCGCTCATAAAATCCCTTAATTAATTATTTTATTTTTTTGACAACAAACAAAGATAAAAAAAGAGTAAAAGGATCAAAGAGTTTTATCAAGAAGGATTTAACGAGTTATCAACAATTAGTTAAGAATAGTACTAGAAAAATAAAAAACGCTCTTAAAAACGATAAAAACGCCCTTAAAATGAATTTAAGATTTATTTATATTCTTGAAAGGATGATTTTCAATTTGCAAAATCTGTAGTATTCATCACAGTAAATTATAAGTATTATAAATCATACCCCGAGTATATATATACGCCAAAAACAAGTAGTTATTACACAAATCTTATCAGTTTACACCTCATAAATAACATTTTATTTACTAAAACGACATGTTTATGTAAAAGAAATTAATCTTTAGAATGTTGCGTCTATATTTGATAATAACATTTTTACACAAACTTAATATAACAATTATGAAAACTAAAAAAATTAATGTGCTCAAAACCCTTACATTGAGTGCAGTATTACTTTTTGCTTCTTGTCAAAAAGAAAACATTGATGAGAGCACAAATACAAACTCATCATCGACAACTGGAAAAACTATTGAAAAATATTTTCAGGGAGATTTGGTAACTGTCGAAGACATAGGTAATGGTCTTCGGGACAATCGTATGCAGTAGGAGATAAAGTAACCTATTCTGGTTATTTATACACGTTACAAAGTAATAACAGATGGCTTCGGGGAGAAAGATGTAGCAACTAAATTAGTTCATATCACCCAAAAAAAATGAATTTGTAAAGAAGGCTATAATCATTTTTGTAGCCTTCTTTTATTTTAATTTTCAACATAAGATATATTACAAAACCCTAAGAAAATATTCTTAGGGTTTTAATCTCAATTAACTCAACTTTCAGCTAAAATAAACTGTAATTTTTATCATATAGCAACATCATCATAAGCTTCTTCATGTACATTGGCAATAGCTCTACCACTTGGGTCATTCATATTTTTAAAAGCTTCATCCCATTCTAAAGCAATTTTTGTACTACATGCTACCGATGGTTCTTGAGGAACACTTAATGCCGCAGTATCACTAGGAAAATGTCCTTCAAAAATAGTTCTATAGTAAAATTCTTCTTTGTTTTGAGGTGTTTGTATTGGGAACCTAAAATGCGCATTCGCCATTTGTTCATCTGTAACTTCGACCTCAACAATTTCTTTTAATGTATCGATCCAACTATACCCTACTCCATCAGAGAATTGTTCTTTTTGCCTCCAGGCTACGCTCTCTGGTAAATATGATTCAAAAGCCTTACGAATAACCCATTTTTCCATTCTTTCCCCATTAATCATTTTATCTTTTGGGTTAATTCTCATTGCAACATCTATAAACTCTTTGTCTAAAAACGGAACTCGCCCTTCGATTCCCCATGCAGCAAGCGATTTATTTGCTCGTAAACAATCATACATATGTAATTTGTTGAGTTTACGCACAGTTTCTTCATGAAATTCTTTTGCATTTGGTGCTTTATGAAAATATAAATACCCTCCAAAAATCTCATCGGCTCCTTCTCCCGACAGTACCATCTTTACTCCCATAGATTTAATAACTCTAGCCATTAAATACATTGGAGTTGAAGCTCTTATGGTAGTAATATCATAGGTCTCTAAATTATAGATCACATCTTTTATCGCATCAAGACCTTCTCGAATAGTAAATTTTATTTCGTGATGTATGGTTCCTATATGATCGGCTACTTTTTGTGCAGCTTCCAAATCCGGCGAACCTTCTAATCCAACAGAAAACGAGTGCAATTTTGGCCACCATGCATCTTTGGTGTCACCGGATTCTATTCGTTTTTCTGAATATTTTTTTGCTATAGCAGAGGTTACTGAAGAATCTAATCCGCCAGACAATAGAACACCGTAAGGAACATCAGACATCAATTGTCTATGAACAGCTGCCTCTAGAGCATCTCTTAGTTCATCAATACTCGTTTGATTTTCTTGCACTGCTTTATAATCAGACCAATCTCTAACATACCACTTCTTTGGTTCTCCTTCTTCACTTGACAAATAATGTCCCGGAGGAAACAATTCTATTTTAGCACAAACTCCTTCAAGAGCTTTTAACTCGGATGCCACATAGAAAGTACCGTTTTGATCCCATCCCATATAAAGAGGAATAATCCCCATATGATCTCTAGCAATGAAATACGTATCCTTTTCTACATCATATAGTGCAAAAGCAAAAATACCATTAAGATCATCTAAGAAATCTACACCTTTTTGTTCATATAGTGCCAAAATTATCTCACAATCAGATTCTGTTTGAAAATCATAAGTTCCTTCAAATTGTTTACGAAGCTCCCTGTGATTATAAATTTCTCCATTAGCTGCTAGTACCAGTTTATTATCTGCACTAAACAATGGTTGTTTACCAGAAACCGGATCTACTATAGCCAATCTTTCATGAGCTAGTATTGCATTTTTACTGGAGTATATTCCACTCCAATCCGGGCCTCTATGTCTAATTTTTCTTGACATCTCAAGTAATTGAGGTCGTAACATCTCTGAATCTTGCTTTATATCAAAAGCACAAACAATTCCACACATATTCTTCTTTTTCTATTATTTTGAAAGGTCAAAGGTGGATTTATAGTTACAAAATTAAAACAATAAACACAGTACAGCTTACACATTAAAACAAAAAATATAATAAACTATAACAAAAAGAAACTTTAAAAAGGATATATTCTTATATATACTACCATATTGTTATCTCAAACATTTAACACAATTTATAGACTCGATTAACATTTCAATTGTAAGTTCAACAATATCTTTACGTCTGTCATAAAAATTAAAATCAAATTATGAAAAAATCACTCGTATTAATTATTATTATGTTTTTGGGTACATTATCAAGTGTAAACGCTCAAAAATTTGCAGGACTGCAGAAAAGTCCAACCGATATTTCTTATGCTAAGAAAGATAGAAATGCCAAACCAGAGATTAAAGTTGTCTATAGTCGTCCACAAAAGAAAGGGCGTAAAATTTTTGGTAGTTTAGCTGCATATGATAAAGTATGGAGAACTGGCGCTGATGAAGCTACCGAAATTAGATTCTCTCAGGATGTAAAAATGGGAGACAAAACCATTAAAGCAGGTACATATTCACTATTCACTATTCCTGGTGAAAAAGAATGGACTATTATTATAAATTCTGATCTAGATAGTTGGGGAGCCTACTCTTATGATAAAAGTAAAGATGTGGCTAGAATTAAGGTTCCGGTTGGAAGTGGTGATGAGTTAGAAGTTTTTTCTATAGCTTTCAAAAAAGTAGATAAAGGGTATCACATGGTTATGGGATGGGATACTACTCGTGTAGAAGTACCTTTTTATTTATAGCAAACGAAAGAGTTTACAATTTAATTCATAAAAAAATAGCTTGAAAATAAATTTTCAAGCTATTTTTTTCCTCAACTTTTGTGTTTGTTCTTATCTCGAACAGAGATAATAAGTTCTTATGTTATCTGTGAATAGCATGACCAGATGCCCCAGGTAACTCTTTTAGAAAATCCATCACAATTCTAAAAGTTAATCTAAATTTTGTGTAAAATAGCCCCATATGTTACGTTTAAAATTAATGTAATTATTATTCAAATATAATACCGATATAACTCGATGTCAATAAATTTATATATATTTTAGATATAAATCAAGATTTTATCGATAATAAGCACGAAAATCTTAATTCTAATAAGTCCACCCCCTAATGCTTTGTTATTTTATACAAGGATAATGGGGTAATTTCCCTAAATTCCTTAACATAAATTTTTCAAAAGCTTATTCTTTTTCGTTTCATTCGGTTTTCAAAATCGTCCCTCAACAATTTCAAAAAATCTTATCTATGGATTGCATTACTGCAAGCCGATGGTAGTTGTCTTAAAAAGGTTTTTAAAGCCTTTATATCAACAAAAAAAATACCGTAAAATAGCTTCATAATCTTTTGGTTTAAAATTGTTATACAAAGATAATGTCTATCTCATTTGACCCATAAAAATTAACATCGACAAAACAAAATTTTAGACATAAAACACTTTAAAACGCCATAACACCAAAAATCAATTTACATGTGTTAATTTTTGAGGTTTTTTCCCACACTGTAAAGTTGTGTTTTAGGGGTTTTCTCCCCCTTTTTTATTTCACATCCTTTCAATCAAATTTTCTTAAAACATATAAAACAACTAAAAAGCAGAGTTATATCTATATATTATTCTAGAAATACCATTATTCATTCCTTGTTAGAAATGTGAAAAAGAGATTATATTTAATATTATATAACCCATTTTTATGTTTTTTTTTGAATATTTTTTCCTTCAATTGAATATTATACTATGAAAAATTAAAGAAAATAATGAAGTCTATTGATCAAAACAATTATGACGTTTATCCATATAAAAACTTAAAACTTAATTGATCACTAAATGTAGCAATGAATTTCTAAGGAACTGTTAATTACACTGGGGATATGAAGTATTTTGTTTAACCCAAATAAAAAAAGCAGTATTTTAAAAAAGAAGTATTGATCATAAAAACAGATATAGTCCTTTTCTTATAAACCATATCATCTTTTTCTTACTTATAAAAATTAGTAAGAGACTGTTTCTTAAAACAATCTCTTACTAAGGATCTAAAAAATAAAATGATCGATGATAATAAACTAGTACATTCATCATTATCATTTATTGATTGCATACTGAGATGCTCCTGGAAGATCTTTTAAAAAATTAATTACTACGTTAAAACTTAATCCGAAAATAGAGGTAAAATATTTCATAACTGTCTGGTTTTTAATTACAGTTACAAATTTATCTCATATTTACATTGTAAGTATAAAAAATCGTTAGCTGGTCTAAAAGAATAATTAAAACGACATTTACATTCGACGAAAGGTAAATTCACGTTCAAAATCAAAAAGTTTATATACTTCTTTATGCAGATATTTATCTACGCATAGCATATAGAGATGCTCCTGGCAATTCTTTTACAAAACTGATAAAAGCTCTAAAAGTTAATCCAAATGTAGCGTATAAATTTTTCATAAGAAACTGATTTTAAATTGTTCACATAAATTTAAACACTACCAAAACAAGTAATAAAACAAAAATGATAATTTCGATATAAATACTTAAAGAGCTGGGTAAAAAGTATACGAAATATTGAAAAACCACAAATACCGTAGTCTTTTTCCTTCAAAATGAAAAATAAAATATGGGGAATTATCCCCAAAATTATGGAAAAACCATAACGCATTAGTGATTAAATACTTGTATTTTTATTCAAAAAGCTTTAAGAATCAAAGTGATAGATCTTTTTAGGGAATATTTAAGTATTTATGAGTTTGAAGAGAAACTTTCCATTTTGGGTTTTTCATAACATAATCGACAATCAGAGGAATGATTTTTTCGCGAACACTCCATTCGGGTTGAAGATACAATACACAATTATCAGAAACCTTGTCTGCTTGCCTCTCGGCAAATTCAAAATCACTTTTGTTATAAACAATACATTTTAACTCATTAGCTTTTTTATAAACTTCTTCTTTTGGAAGTTTTACTTTTTTGGGAGAAAGACAAATCCAGTCCCATTCACCTGTTAGAGGATAAGCACCAGATGTTTCAATATGAGTTTTAGCTCCTTTATTTCTAAGACCTTGAGTTAACAAGGTCATATCCCAGGTAAGAGGTTCTCCTCCTGTAACCACAATTACATCGCTATATTTTAGCGCATTTTCTACGATAACATTTGTATCTGTTGGAGGATGCAAATCTGCATTCCAGCTTTCTTTTACATCACACCAATGGCACCCAACATCACAGCCACCGATCCTAACAAAATATGCTGCTGTTCCTTTGTGATAACCTTCTCCCTGGATGGTATAAAATTCTTCCATCAAAGGAAGCATTTTACCATCATTCACCAATTTCTGTATACTCTTTTGCATAAGGTTGCAAATGTAAATAATATTAAATTACGATTTCAGAATAATTACATCTTAAAAAAATCTTCTAATCAAAATTATGAAACACTATCAAAAGCAACTTAATCCTGTATCTATGGTAGATGATAACTATTATCTTTATTCAGACTTAACAGCGATACATTCTATTTCGATTTTAGCACCAACAGCCAATCCTTTGGCAGCAAAGGTGGTACGTGCTGGTTTTTGTGGAAAGTAGGTTTTATACACTTCGTTAAAAGCAGAAAAATCTTCTATGTCAGCTAAAATCACGGTACATTTAACTACATCTACCATATCCATACCATGGTGTTGTAAAACTGCTTTTATATTTTCCAGAGTTTGTTTTGTTTCGGGCTGTATTCCTCCTTGCACCAATTTTCTCACACTATGATCCATTCCTACCTGACCAGACAGAAAAAATAGATTCCCTACTTGTACGGCATCAGAAAAAGGAGCTGTTGATTTTTTAGGCTCGTGAGTTTTATGAAAAACGACTGTATCTACAGGCTTTATAGTATCTGTATTACAACTCATTAAAAAAGCGAATAGACAAATAATTAATGTTATTTTTTTCATGGATCCTGAGTAATAAAAAATTAGTATTGTGATTTACTTTATATTAAAAGTAACTTATAATTTCTATAGAAAAGTTAAGATTCCTATTTTTATGCAAAATTATATCTAATTATGAGTGATAACCAGGCATTTCTTGAACATATTAACGAAGGTTATAAAACCAAAGGTGATTTTCTAACTATGGGAGCCGCTATGTATAATGGAGAAACAATAACCGATGCTCATGTAAAAATCCCTTTAAAAACATTAAATCGTCACGGGTTAATTGCCGGCGCTACGGGTACAGGTAAAACCAAAACTCTACAAGTGCTTGCAGAAAATCTAAGCGAACAAGGAATACCTGTACTCTTAATGGATATAAAAGGAGATCTTAGTGGGATTGCAGCTGCCAGTCCTGGTCATCCCAAAATTGACGAACGTCATGAAAAAATAGGTATCCCATTCGAAGCCAAAGATTTTCCTGTAGAGATTTTATCTCTTTCTGATCAGGATGGCGTTCGGCTAAGAGCTACAGTAAGTGAGTTTGGACCAGTTCTACTATCCAGAATTCTTGATGTTACTACAACTCAAGCAGGAATTATCTCTATCATATTTAAATATTGTGATGATAACAAATTACCATTATTAGATTTAAAAGATCTAAAAAAAGTCTTACAATATGCTACTCAAGAAGGTAAAAAGGAACTAGAAAAGGATTATGGACGTATTTCTACTGCATCTACGGGTTCAATTTTACGTAAAATAGTCGAATTAGAACAACAAGGAGCAGATCTCTTTTTTGGTGAAAAATCTTTTGAAGTTCAAGATTTATGTAGAATTGATGAAAACGGTAGAGGTATCATCAATATCATTAGATTAACAGACATACAAGATAAGCCAAAGTTGTTTTCTACATTTATGCTTAGCCTTCTTGCCGAAATATATGGCACTTTCCCAGAACAAGGGGACAGTGGGAGGCCAGAACTAGTGATTTTTCTTGATGAGGCTCATCTCATTTTTAAAGAAGCTTCTAATGCACTTATGGGTCAGATAGAGAGCATCGTAAAACTAATACGATCTAAAGGTGTCGGTCTTTATTTTGTAACTCAAAATCCAACCGATGTTCCTGATGGAGTTTTAAGTCAATTAGGACTCAAAGTTCAGCATGCGCTTAGAGCATTTACTGCCAAGGATAGAAAAGCGATTAAACTTACTGCAGAGAATTATCCAATTTCTGAATACTATGACACCAAAGAAATACTTACTTCTTTGGGAATTGGAGAAGCTTTGGTATCTGCCCTTGATGAGAAAGGACGTCCTACTCCATTGGCAGCAACTATGCTAAGGGCTCCTATGAGTCGAATGGACATCCTAAACGATAGTGAATTAAAAGCTTTACTTAAAAAATCAAAACTTATCCCTAAATATAATAAAGAAATAGATAGGGAAAGTGCTTATGAGCTTTTAAACGAAAAAATTGAGAAGGCAGAAGCAGAAGAAGCAAAAGCAGCCGCCAAAAAGGAAAGAGAAAAACTAAATAGAGGCTCATCTAGTTCTCGATCAAAAAGTAGAAGAGCTAGTGCTACAGAAAAAGCAGTGATAAAAGTACTTACCAGTGCAACTTTTATTCGAGGAGCTTTAGGAGTACTTAATAAGTTATTGAAATAATTTACGTTTATAATTTAACAAATCACTAAATCATCTAGTTATGGCAAAGAGAATGTTAAAAATTCTTCTTATTTCACTATTAATATATAGCTGTCAAAAAGAACAAAAACAAGATCCGTTTGAGATTACCAATAATAGAATAGGACTATTAACCAGCGAAATACAAATCAAAGAATTAGATTCTATCTATGCCAATGATTCTATTGCAAAAAGAGCTGCTGGAAATCAATTTCTTAATAATGTAAATGAAATAGAAATTTATGAAAAAGGAGGAACAAAGTTATTAGTTTTAGAAGCTCATAAAGAATCAGATCCAATGTCTACTATAGAAAACATTCAAATTGTGGATCCCAGATATAAAACTGCTTCGGGTTTATCTTCTAATGGTGTTTTTAAAGATATCAAAGACCATTACAATATCTCAAAAATTAATAATACACTAAGTACAGCTGTAATATTTGTAGATAGCATTCAGGCATATTTCACTATTGATAAAAAAGAATTATCAAAAAAGTTTCAATCTACTACCGATATAGAAATAACAGCAACAGATATACCCGATTCTGCAAAAATCAAACATTTCTGGATAAGCTGGGATGCAGCCAATTAAAAAACAAAAAAATGAGTAAAAAATATCAGATCCAAAAATCTCCTTTTATTGTTCCGACTACAGATGGAAAACTAATAGAAGAGCATTTTGGTATGGCAACTGATCAAAATTCTCAAATTAGTATCGCACATATGATTGCGCCACCTCATTGGAGCGAGCCTTTTCAAACCCCAGAGTTTGATGAATACACTTATATTATTAGAGGTAAAAAACAGTTTATCATTGATGGAGAAAAAATAATATTAGAATCGGGACAATCTATTAAAATTAAAAAAAACACAAGAATTCAATATACTAACCCATTTGATGAAGAATGTGAGTATCTTGCCATTTGCCTCCCTGCATTTACTATGGAAGCAGTACATCGTGAAGGTGAATGAAAGAAAAATATAAAAAATACTTGCCTCTTATCATTGGAAAATACATCCAGTTTCTTTTCCTTTTTTATCCAAAAAAGGCAATCAATAAAGCATATATCTTATTTTGTACTCCAAGAAAGGGTAAAATATTACCAGAACAAGAAGATTTTCTCGAAGAAGCAGAAGACGAAATGGTTCTTATCGATACTATCTATATCCAGACCTATAGATGGTCTAGCATGGGAGAAACAATTTTATTAGTTCATGGATGGGAAAGTAATACGCATCGATGGAAGGTACTCATACAAAAATTACATAAAAAAGGATTTAATGTAATTGCTTTTGATGCTCCTGCGCATGGTAATTCTACAGGAAAAATATTAAACGTCCCTTTATACACTAAGTGCCTTCAAAAAATAGTTGAACTCTATCGACCTAATCATATGATTGGGCATTCTGTAGGTGGTATGGCAACTATATTTCATCAATATACCTATCAAAATAAAGAAATAGAAAAACTAATCGTATTGGCGCCTCCTTCAGAACTTTCCAGAATCATGAAAGGATATCAGGAGGTATTAAAGCTTTCTCCTAAATTTATGAAAGCGTTAAATCATTATTTTAAAGAAAAACATGGTTTCTATTTTGATGAGTTTTCTATGGTTAACTTCGCTAAAAACTTAGTAGTTAAAGGGCTTTTAATTCATGATAAAAATGATGATATCGCTCCTTATAGTGAGGCCGAAAGTATTAGCAAAAATTGGAACAATGCTCAATTTATAACTACAGAAAATTATGGTCACTCTCTATTTTTTGATGAAGTTGACAATATGATTATTGATTTTTTGAAAGCATAAGCTTTAAACAAATCCTAATAGTGCCTTTCTTTGAAAAAAAAGCAATTCCCTCATTTAAAAGGGCCATTCACTCATTATTGTTTTTGCAAAACCAGCTTTCAACATAGATTTACGATAAATCTATATCATGAAAAATTTAATTTATATCTTCTTAGTATTCTCTAGTTCATGCGCTTTTGCTCAAATTAAAGGAAACGCAACAATTATTTCTAGGCAAAATATAATAGCTTCTGCAGAATTAGCGAATGCTGATATTTATGGAAATCAAATACAACAATTTAGGCAAAAGGATTTAACACCTAACCCTGTGATAACAATTGATGCTAAAGTATTAAACAATATTGTTGCCGATTCGTATACTGCAGTTTTTAATATCGTGCAAATTGGAAAAACATCTCAAGAAACTAATACGCTAATGAACGGGAGAGTAGAAAAAGTAAAAGATGAATTGCGCACCAAAGGTATTTTAGAGGGAGATGTTATTATCGATGTCATTTCATTTGTTCCTGTATATGAAACTGTAGTAGAAAAAAAATTATTCAGTAAAAAATACAATGAAGTCCCCAAAGGTTTTGAACTACAACAAAATATCCATGTAAAATTTACTAATGTAAATCAATTTGAGAAAATACTTTCTACCTGTGCAAATAACGAAATTTATAATCTTGTAAAAGTAGACTATTTTATAAACGATATACAAGCTGTATACAAACAACTACGTACAGAGATATTGAAAACTCTTAAAGAAAAACAACAATTCTATACCGATTTGGGTTTTGATTTAACGTCATATCATCCAACAATGGCAGATACTAAATATTGTCATTTTCCAAGAGAATTTTATAAAAGCTATCAAGCTTTTCATAGTACTTCTTTAGACACATTTAATAAGAAACAAGGGGTTGTAGCTGCAAAAAAACAAATCACGTATTATTATGATCCTATCTCATATAAAAACTATGATATGGTTATAAATAGCTCTATAGTTGAACCCGTTGTGCAAATAGGAATGGAAATAAAACTACAGTATACGCTTATACCAAAAGAGCAAAAACCAATTGAAAAAGAAGTAACAAATCCAAAATATTTCTTAATCTCACCAGATGGGAAGGTTGATATTAAAGAATTAAAATTGAATTAATACCATTTATCATTTTGTTATAACCATTATCTTTGTATACTATTTTTATTGTATGCTTGAAAAAAATTTCACCAGACTTAATAAATATCTAAGCGAAGTTGGTTATTGCTCACGTCGCGAGGCAGATAAATTAATCGACCAGGGTCGTGTAACTATTAATGGCAAAGTACCTGAAATGGGAACCAAAGTTACTCCTGATGATATTGTTCTGGTAGATGGTGAATTAATAAATAAACCTAAAGAAAAACACGTATATCTTGCTTTTAATAAACCTGTTGGTATAGTTTGCACGACAGCGCAAAATGAAAAGGATAATATCGTTGACTATATCAACTACCCTAAACGTATCTTTCCTATTGGTCGATTAGACAAACCTAGCGAAGGGCTTATTTTTTTAACTAGTGATGGAGATATCGTCAATAAAATTCTTAGAGCGAGAAATAATCATGAAAAAGAATATCTAGTAACAGTAAACAAATTGATTAATCCATTATTTATAAAACGAATGAGTAATGGAGTCCCAATTCTAGATACTATAACCCGTAAATGTGAAGTAGAACAAATTAACAAATATGATTTTAGAATCGTGCTAACTCAAGGACTTAATCGCCAAATTCGCAGAATGTGTGAATACCTCGGGTACGAAGTGGTGAAACTTAAACGAATTAGAATCATGAACGTTCCTCTTGATGTTCCTGTAGGAGAATGGAGATATTTAACAGAAAAAGAATTAGGAATTCTTAATGCCGATGTTGGAGATTCGAGCAAAACAGAAGAAGCTTCTGTACTAGAAGACACTAAACCGAAGAAAAGAACCAATAACTCAAGACGGTTTACTTCTAAAAACGACAAAAAAGGAAATTCTGATAAAAGAAGTTCTCACAGATCTAGAGATAAAAAGCGAAAAGATCGAAGAAACTAACCCTTTTTTCGTTGTTAATTATATCTTAATTTCCCTATTTACAAGTTTTTCCCTTTTCTAAAATACCTAAATTGTCTTACTAATCAATTCTCAATCCCATGACGCGTATACTGTTTTCTTTATTTTTTTTGATAAGTATTGTAACCTGGAGCCAGTCAGAATACGAACCTTCAAAAGCACATCCTTTTGGGCAACCAAACCCTAAAGCACCAAAAGAAATTCTGGATTTTGCGTCTCTTATAGGGAAATGTAATTGTGTATCACAAACCAGAAATCAAGATCGAACTTGGGGAGAGCCAAATAAAATGACCTGGGAATTTAAATATATCATGAACGGAATGGCTATTCAAGACCAAACCTTAAAAGCAGATGGTCGACATTCTGGTAGTATAAGACAATTTAATGCAGATAGTAGTCAATGGTATGTGCATTATTATTCATCTGTAAGTGCCAATCCTGTACTTTCTTCCTGGAAAGGAAATAAGAAAGACGGAAAGATCATTTTATATCGTAAACAAAAAGCCCCTAATGGCATGGATGGTTTTTCTAAACTTAGTTTTTATGATATTAATGACAATGGATTTAAATGGCTTGGTGAATGGGTAGACACAAATGAGTCTATTTCTTTTCCGACCTGGAAAATTGAATGTGTTAGACAAGAAAATACAGAACAACTCTTTGATGAAGAACTAATAAGAGCAGAGGCAAAAGCTTTTTCTGACGCTTATCTAAGGCAAGATTATGAAGCTATCGCGAAAATTTATACGGATAATGCAAAAATATTTCCAACCAATGCCCCTATCATTAAAGGATATGATGCTATTAAAAAAAGATGGGCAGAGTCTAGCGGTTATACTCCTATTGAGCATGAAATTATTCCTGAAGAAATTATAATTCTCGGAGATACTGCTCATGATTATGGAATTTATAAAGGAAAAAATAAAAATGACGATGGCACAGAGATAACATATCAAGGAAAATATGTCGTTATCTGGAAAAAAGTTGATGATCAATGGAAAATGTATTTGGACATTTGGAATAGAATAGAAAAATAACCCTAATAATTTTATTAGAAAATGAATACTTTATCTCCTTTTCATCTGGCAATCCCCGTCCATGATTTAGAAAATGCCAGAAATTTTTATAAGAATATTCTAGAACTTGAAGAAGGTCGAAGTAGTGATCACTGGGTTGATTTTAATTTTTTTGGTCATCAATTAGTAATTCATTACAAATCAAAAACAGGCATTGAAAATAAGCATAACAATTTGGTGGATGGTAAAGATGTTCCGGTTCCTCATTTTGGAATTATTCTAGAATGGAGTATATGGCAAGATCTTGCAAAAAAACTATCTGATAAAAATATTCAATTCGTTATAGAACCCTATATCAGGTTTGAGGGAGAAGTTGGAGAACAAGCAACTATGTTCTTTTATGACCCTTGTGGTAATGCATTAGAGTTTAAGTCATTTAAAGATTCGTCCCAAATTTTTGCAAAATAGGCAACCCATATCTCTTACCATTAGATAAAAAAACAGCATTTCACAAACAAGATGTAAGTATAATCCTACCTTTTCCTTAAGATCAAAGCTTAAATTACGTATTTTAAAGGATTTTTACTATATTAGGGCTATAAGCAAATTTTTTACTGTTTTTTAACACATTTAACCTAATTATAACTTTGTTTTAAACAATTAATAACCATAATCTCAAAAAGTTTAGTAATGAGAAGAATTATACTTTCTAATATTTTAATGACTTTGATTCTAGTTAGCTGTGGTGTTCCTCAGGCTGACTTTGATAAATTAAAGGACGAAAATGATAAACTAAAAAAAGAAATTGCAGAATGCCAGCTAACTCCTAGTCAAATACTTGAGCAAGCGCAGGAGTATCATGACGCCTTAGACTATATCAGAAGTAAAGAACGACTCGAAACTCTGGTTGATAAATACCCTAACTCTAGCGAGACCAAGAAAGGAAAAAGCTTACTAAAAAAGGTTAAGAAAGAAATTCTTCAAGCTGAAAAAGCACTAAATAAAGATGAGTTAACAGAAAAAAATAATTCTAAAGAGTATCAAAAAGCGATTGCTAAAATGCGGAAGAAGTATGACGCTGTTAATGAAGTGACCTGGTATTCAGACAAATCTTCTATTCAGGTAAATACTAAAAGTTATTTTCAGATTTATATTGGTAAAAAAGATAATCGTAAACCATGGTTAGGATTTTCTATAAACTATTTCACTAAAAAGGATTGGTTATTTGTTCAAAGAATCGAAATAGATGTGGATGGTAAAATCTATGATGTAGAAGAAGACACCCCCGGAGAGTTTAATTCTAAAGAAGAATCTGGAGGTAAAAGAGAATGGATTGATCGTGTAGTAAAACAGCTTGAGATGCCAATGATAAAAGCAATTGCTTCGGGGAAAAAAGTTAAAATAACATTTTTTGGTAAAGAAGACGTTGACTCGAGAATTGTAAGTAAGGCAGAAAAGAAATCTATGCAAAATGTCTTGGCAGCCTTTGATCTACTTAGAGAGCTTCATTAAATCATAAAACAACCTAAAATAAGCGGTTTGAAAAATAGATTGACAATATGTTCATTTATTTTTCAAACCGTTTCTTTTATACAAACTAACACTAAAATAGGGTTCGTAATCGAATACTTCAATTTTGTGGATGATATCCTAAAAATTCTCCCTATATTCCGCCACTATGGAATAAAACAGAAAAAGAAAAATGGAATTTATTAAACCCTTGACCTATGGAGTGCCTCTTTTTTTGGCATTAATTTTATTAGAACTCACCTACAGTAAAACCCACAATCACAAGGACTTATATAACTGGAAAGACTTAACTGCTAGTTTAACTATGGGTGTGGGATCTGCAATCTTAGGGCCATTGATCAAAACTATTTTTTCTATTGTACTCTTTCATTTTGTATACGAACTTTTTAACCCAGAAATCGATGGGGTTCGAACTAATATTATGGGTTGGAAGTCCTTTGGATTTGCATGGTACGTTTGGCTTTTATGCCAACTTGCAGATGACTATACTTATTATTGGTTTCATAGGCAAAATCATATGGTAAGAGCTTTGTGGGCTGCGCACATTGTACATCATTCTTCGGATAATTTTAACCTTGGTACCGCAGTAAGAAATGGATGGTTCACTCTTCTTTACAAACCATTATTTTATATGTGGTTACCTGCAATAGGTTTTCCTCCTGAGATGGTAATAGTTTGCTTGGGTATAGAGGCTTTATGGCAATTTCAACTCCATTCGGTGTATGTTCCTAAAATGGGGTTTATTGAAAAAATATTCAACACACACACCATGCATCAAGTACATCATGCCAAAAACGTAGAATACATGGATAAAAACCATGGTGGTTTTCTCAACATTTTTGATAAGATATTTGGTACCTGGAAAGAACTAGACGAAGACATAGAAATACAATATGGTGTTACACATGCACCAAACTCATATAATCCTTGGGTGATTCTCACTCATGAATATAAGGATATATGGAATGACACCAAAAAATCAAAAAACTGGTACCATAAATTCATGTATATTTTTGGCCCTCCAGGGTGGAGTCATGACGGTAGTACTTTGACCGTAAAACAGATGCAACGAGAACTACTTAAGCATAAAAAACAAAAGGCTTAATAAAAATCCTTATTTTTAAGATTCTCAAGAATATTTATCATTATGGATTATCAAGGTCTTATAGATCAACAACGTCTATTTTTTAATACGAATACGACAAAAGACATCTCTTTTAGAATTAGAGAACTAAAAAAGCTAAAAAGTGTCTTACAAAAAAATGAGAAGCTACTTTATACGTCTATCTATACAGATTTTAAAAAGTCTGAATTCGAAACTTATGTTACCGAGTTATCTATAATCTATCACGAAATTGATCTTGCTTTAGTAAAAATTAAAAAATGGGCTCGAAAAAGAAAAGCTTCTACAGGATTAGCAAATCTTCCGGGGAGAAGCTACATTATCCCAGAACCATATGGGAGTGTTCTTGTAATCGGAGCATGGAATTACCCATATCAATTATCACTTTGCCCAGCAATTGCAGCAATTGCAGCTGGGTGCACTGTTATTCTTAAACCAAGTGAGATACCATCTCATACCTCTAAAACAATAGCTTCGCTTATCAATCAAAATTTTGATCCTTCATTTTTTAAAGTTATCGAAGGCGGAGTACAAGAAACATCTGATCTTTTAAAAGTTAAATTCGATAAAATATTTTTTACAGGAAGTGTATCGGTAGGAAAAATAATCTATCAGGCAGCCGCAAAACATCTTACTCCGGTTACCCTGGAATTAGGAGGTAAAAGCCCCGCAATTGTTACTAAAGATATACATATTAATATGGCAGCCAAAAGATTGGTTTGGGCTAAATTTCTTAATGCCGGACAAACTTGTATTGCCCCCGATTATGTCTTGGTAGAGTCCTCTATATACGATCAATTTTTAGCAGCGATGCAAAATCATATTAATAAAGCTGATTATAAAGTAACTCATCATAATTACACGCAGATCATTAATAATAAAAATTTTGATCGACTTAACAGCTTAATAGATCCTGATAAAATATATGTAGGTGGCTTGGGTGATCCAGAAGAGCGAGTAATACCGCCAACAATTCTAAAAGATATTTCTTTTTCTGATAAAGTAATGCAAGAAGAAATCTTTGGCCCTATTTTACCAGTGCTTTCATTTGATTCTATCGAGGAAGCTATCACAAAAATTAAAACACTATCCAAACCTCTTTCTTGCTATGTTTTTACCAAAAACAAAGCTGTAAAAAACAAAATTCTAAACGAAATATCCTTTGGAGGCGGTGCTGTAAATGATGCTGTAATGCATTTTGCAGAACAATCTCTCCCTTTTGGAGGTGTTGGTGATAGTGGCATCGGAAATTATCATGGAAAATATGGATTTGATACTTTTTCTCACTTTAAGAGTATTCTTCAAAAACCATTTTGGATAGAACTTAATTTAAAGTATGCTCCATATAGTGCAAAAAAATTGAAATGGTTAAAACGAATTATCGGGTAAATACAACGTAATTAGCCTGAATGATTTTCAATAATTTGTTAAAAAAAGCAATTAACACCTATCGCCGAGCTTTGATCGCAAAGACTAGGGGATATAACTTCTCTTTTCTAACAAACATCTTGTTTTCATCCTTAATTAAACCAGGGAAAACCTCATAAGGCGATCCATCATATTCATTTAAGTATTCTATAGTTAACCCAGCTTCTGTAAGAGATGATACTACCTCTCCTAATCCATGATTCCATCCATACTCTTTACTAATCATATTAGATTCTGGATTAGCATATGTTCCTTGATATTCTTCATAGATGACATCTTTTTGATGATATCCATATTTCATTATAGGCTTCTCTTCTAAGTAATCAAACATCCATACTATAGGGTGAAACTCAACTATATAAAAAACACCTCCAGGTTTTAGTCGCTCGGCTATCATTTTGCCCCAGGGTTTTAGATCAGGTAACCATCCAATGACTCCATAACTAGTAAAAACAATATCAAACTTATCTTTAATATATTCTGAAGTATCCAACACATTACAACATATAAATTTTGCATCCAGATCCAACTCTGCATTTAAACTTTTAGCCAATTCGATTCCTTTTTCAGATAGATCAACACCAGTACATTTCGCTCCTAACCTACTCCAGCTTAAAGTATCCTGCCCAAAGTGACACTGAAGATGTAATAATGACTTACCAGATACATCTCCTAGCGCTTCTAGTTCATATTGTTTCAATGAAGTTTTTCCCCTTTTAAAAGCTTCTATATCATAAAAATCACTTCTGGCATGAATATCTACTTTTTTATTCCAGGTCTGTTTATTGGTTTCAAAATAATTATGTAATTCTTTAGACATTATAGGATTAATTTAATCAGGTATACTTATTTTTCATAAATATAATAAAGTCAATTCTATTAAGGTATATGAAAAAAAACAATGGGATGTAATAAACAAATACAAAACCGTAACTTTGAAAAATCAGTTTTCAACCTATTATTATGAATAGTCTCTCTACTACATTTTTTGTTTTTATTATATGTATTTCATTTTCTGTAAAATCGCAATCTTTTGATAATCCAGAAAGCATAACATTTGATGAGACAACAGATTCTTATTACGTTTCAAATATTGGTAGTGGAGAAATCCTTAAAATAGATAAAACAGGTAAAAAGACATCTTTTGTATCAGGATACACTTCATTTCTTGGCGTGAAACTACACAATGGAGTTATTTATAGCGCAGAAAACAATAAATCTGGAGATGATTTTGTTAGAGGATTTGACATATCGACTGCTGAGTTAGTATTTTCATTACGTATACCAAACACTAAACAACTTAATGATATCGAGTTTGACAATACAGGAAATTTATACATTTCGGATCGTGAAGGAAACACAATCTTTAAAGTATCGATCGATAATAAATCTTATGAAATTCTGGATAATACTATTAATACTCCGAACGGACTTTATTTTGACATCAAAAAAAATAGACTATTAGTCTGTAATACAATAGACAAAAGTGCAGTATACGAAATAGATTTAGAAAGCAAAAAAACCACATTAGTTGTCAAAACCAATTACCCACATTTAGATGGAGTTACAATGGATAAAAACGGATCAATTTATCTTACTAGTTGGTCTATTGATTGGAAAAAAAGTATCCTTTTAAAATATAACAGTAAAGAATTTATTGAAATTGCAACGAATAGCAATGGAATGGCTGACATAGAATATAATCAAAAAACGAATGCGATCGATGTTGCGCAATTATTTGACAACTCGATATTACACTTTAATCTTTCGAATAAAAAATAGTATCGCTTATATATAAAATTCTAGCTCAATTTTTTATTTACAAAATAAGTACAGCTTCATAAATAAGGGATTTTATACAACTCTAAAGTTGTCTATACTTATAATTTAATTCAAAAAACCTTATTTTTTTTCTACTTTTTTCACTAGTTGAGGTTTCCCGTAAGAATTCTAAAAAAATCTGTATTAAATTAGTAATAGAGAAAAAATAGCACAAAATATACTTCTCATTATACGTCAGTTTACCGATCAATAATTACTTATACTTACTATAACTAACTATGAATGACTTAATTTTAAAAGATATAAATATGAGTTTAAATAGAATAGCTAGAAAAAGTGGTGTAACATTAAACTCACTTAGAGATCTTACTGAAGGAAATGTAAGATCTGGCATAGCAAATAAACTTGGGGTTACAACTTCTTCATTACAAACATTTGTAGATGGAGGTACTAGTAATGCACTTGCTACTAAAATAGAAATAACCTCATCGAGCTTACAAGAACTTAGAAACATGATTGGACAAAGAGGTGCAATTGGATTAATCGTTAGATTATTATTAGTTTGAACCCCTAACTATCATAGTTTATCATAATCGATCTTCTTTTTACGAATATCGATAACTCCCATATTGTTTCTCTGTTTCGATAGAAACACATTCTACAGATATCCAATACATCAAAAGAACTTATCAATGAGGTCAAAAACATAGACTTAAATCTTTTACATTGATTTGTAATAAAATCATATAAAAAACGACCTACACTATATGATAAAAGAATTTAAAGAATTTTCGACCGGTGCTGTATTAAAAATTGCCAACGAAGAACTACTACAATCCTATACAACATCAAAACTTGTAGAATTATATACTTTTATCTGGGTTAGAAGTACTGATACTAGTATAGAGATTGATGGAATTTCTACAACAGTCAAAAAAGATAAAATTATAGTGTTAACTCCAAATCAATATTTTAAATTTATTGATGGATCAGATATTTTAGTATATCAGTTTAACAGGGAGTTTTATTGTATCAAAGATCATGATAAAGAAGTAAGCTGCGTCGGAGTACTTTTTCATGGCAATACCACCATTTCTATTGTAGAATTAAATACAAAAGAACAAAACAAATTAGATCAATTATATAAAGTTTTTCTGGATGAATTAGATACCGTAGATACTATACAGGCAGAGATGTTACGTATGCTAATGGCCAGATTTATAATAACGACCACTCGCCTTATTAAACAACAAAGTAATTACAATAACCTTGGAGATCAGGTAGATTTGATCAGAAATTTTAATATCCTGGTAGATACCCATTTTAGAAAAGAACATGCTGTAGGTTTTTATGCTCAAAAACTATTTAAGTCTCCTAAAACGTTATCAAATAATTTTGCGAAATTTGAGAAAAGTCCTCTGCAGATTATTCATGATCGAATAATTTTAGAAGCCAAACGCTTACTTATCTATACTGATAAATCTGCTAAAGAGATTGCTTATGAAATTGGTTTTGAAGATGCATCTCATCTTAGCAGAATGTTTAAAAGACATACATCTCTTTCTCCTTCAGAGTTTAAAAAACAATTAAAACCAGAATCCGAAGGGAAATATTGACAAGAATACGGGAAAAAAATCCATATATTAGTATTCGTTTTTGCCCCAACTTTGTATCCTAAAAATAAAATAATTTACCGAAGTATTTTCGGATAAAGTATATTAGATATGAAAAGTTCAATTCGCACAATCAAAACAACAATACTAGGCATCTTATTCCTTTCTCTTTCAATGAGTAATGCTCAAATAATTTATGAAGATCAATTAGAGACCGTATACCTCAATAAAAATGCAGAAGAGGTTGTGTATACAAATAGCTTTAGCGATTTTAATAATGATCTCATTGCTATAAATGAAATCAGTTTCAAGAATCAAATTCAAAAAGCTAATCAAAACAACGACCATTTATTGTTTCTTTCGGAGAGAAGTAACCTGCAAATTCTAACTTCAACTTACTTAAAAACTATACGTAGAGGAGCCAATCAAAGCAATGACCCTAAGTCTTTTAAAGCTTTTCTTAATGAGAAATTACCAGAGTTAATTCATCAATTTAGAAAAGATAATAATCTAGAAGAATTGTATATTATCTCAAGAAAGAATACTTTTAATGGGAAAATCGACGCTTTACCCAGTGTTTTGTAACGTGTTTACCGCACTATGAAGCTAACAAATAACAACCTAACATGAAAAAGATTCTACCCCTCTTGTTACGAATCGTCGTAGCATTGATCTTAATTCAAACACTAAGATTTAAATTTACTGCTCATCCAGATAGCGTGTATATATTCACAAAAGTTGGATTAGAGCCTTATGGTCGAATAGGAACAGGGATAACCGAACTAATCGCCGGAGTTTTATTATTAATACCCAAAACAGCGTGGATTGGTGCAATGTTAACCCTAGGTATTATAGGAGGAGCTATCATGATGCATTTAACCAAACTAGGCATTGAAATTAATAATGATGGCGGAATTCTCTTCATTACAGCTGTAGTAACTTTTGTATTAAGTGCTGTTATTCTTTGGATGAGAAGAAAAGAAGTCAAGTTTTTTTAACTCTAAAGTGATTAGATACTAATCTATAGTATTCAAAAAAAAGTATTCAACACCTCTTTATAATAGAGGTGTTTTTTTATGTCCGGGAAAAATCGACAAGCCTCAGGGAAAAACCACCATTTCTTTCCCTTCTTCTATGGCGCATCTTTGCATTGTTAATTTAAAACAATATAAAAATGACCGTACAACATAAATCAATTTTCAATTTAATTGAAATTTTTAGCCAAGGAAGAAAAAAAATAGCCGCCGCTATTCATCCAAAAACACATTGCGAGCAAAAAGCTATTCATGATTTTTATTGTGATACCAAAAAATCTTTCGCACAAAGGTAAGTATCAAAATAGATCGGGAAAATTTGACAAGCAATCGGGAAAAACGACTATTCTATCCCGCTTATTTCAACACGATCTTTGCCTCAATAATTTAAAACAAAACAACAGAAGCCCAAAAAGGTTTCAATTTCAATAAAATAACTTAAAACAATTATATTATGAGCACATTTAATGTACCAACAAGAGAAGAAGTAAACGCTGGTAATCAAGCAATATTTGATAATTTAAATAAAGCACTAGGATTCGTACCAAATCTATATGCCACCTATGCCCATAGTGATACAGCATTAGAAAACTACCTAAACTTTTCGAATGCAAAAACATCACTCTCTGCTAAAGAAAAAGAAGTAGTGAATTTAGCCGTAAGCCAGGTAAATGATTGTATTTATTGTTTATCTGCCCATACCGCTATAGGAAAAATGAACGGATTTACCGATGAGCAAATTTTAGAACTTAGAGCTGGTCGTGCTTCTTTCGACACTAAACTGAATGCATTAGCCGGATTAGCCAAAAATATTACAGAAAATAGAGGTAAAGCTAATCAGGATGTTGTAAACAATTTTTTAAATGCTGGATATTCTAAAGGAAACTTAATAGATACTATCGTATTAGTAGGAGATAAAACCATTTCTAATTATATACATAGCACAACCCAGGTTCCTGTAGATTTCCCAGTTGCACAACCACTAGAAACTACCGAAGTCTAATTACCCCCGATTGAACCTCACAGATTGATATCAAACTCGATTGGTATCTCTGTGAGGTTTACAAAATAATTTCAAAACAATTTAAATTCAAGTATCAAAATCATGAAAAAGTTAATTACAGTATTCTCATTTATTTTAGCAATCACATTTAGTGCACAAGCACAAAAAGTAAAAAACGTTTCTTTAGAGCAGACTAAAGGAGAATTCACTCAAAAAGAAATAAAACTATCAGAAGGAAGCTATGTATTCAATATTACCAACAACCATGCAGGAACAGATGTTGGTTTTGTACTAGTTCCAGAAGGAAAAGACGCTTCTAACGCCGAAAATCATATCAAAACAGCATATGTAACCAAAGTCGTAGCTGAAGGAAAAACAGAAAGCTCTCAAACAGTTAAATTACAAAGAGGAACCTACAAATATTTTTGTCCTTTAAACAAAACTCCTCAATACACTTTGATTGTAGAGTAATTCTCTCTATCTTTTTAAAACCTAAAACCTTGTTAATCTCGATTAGCAAGGTTTTTCTTTTTATATTTTAGCCAAAAATAACCCACAATGAAAAAAGCCTTAATAGTATTATCATCTATTTTATTATGTGTCGCATGTAACAACAACACTAAAAAAGAAAATACATACGAAGAGGATATAGAAGTTAGAGACCCAGAGCCTTTGGCAGATAAGAATAAAAAGAAAATACCAACAACGGCAGAAGCAATTGCTAATGCCAACGGATTACAGCATTGGGATAAGGTAAAAGAAATTAAATTCACCTTTAATGTTGATCGAGACAGTAGCCATTATCATAGATCCTGGAGTTGGAAACCCAAAAATGATATGGTGACTTTAACCTCTGAGCAGGATACCATAACCTATAACAGAACTCAATTAGATAGCACTTCTACTAAAGCAGATCAAAGATTTATTAATGATAAATATTGGTTATTAGCTCCTTTCAATCTTGTTTGGGATGCAGCTAGTTTTACTTCAAAACATGAAGTAAAAGCCATCGCTCCTATAAGTAATGTCGAAATGCAAAAATTAACCATAGTGTACAAAAAAGGAGGATATACCCCTGGAGATGCCTATGATTTTTATTTTGAAGGAGATTTTAGCATCAAAGAATGGGTATTTCGAAAAAATAACCAACCAGAACCTTCTATGATAACGACTTGGGAAAATTATCAGAATTTTAATGGTATTAAAATTGCTAAAACTCATAAACTTCATGAAGGAAACAGAAAGCTCTATTTTACAGAAATTGAAGTAATTACTGATTAAAAACCATAGTAATCTTCATACTTCTTCGAAGTCATTTATATTATGTAACATATCTCATTTCAAGATTCGTTTTACTGAGTTATTTCTAATTGGATAGCACATAGTATTGCTTCTAATTTAATCTTACACATATCAAAATTAAGTTTATTGCTTTTAGTATCATTTTATTTTTGTAAATTAGTGAAACACTGTTTCAATTATTAAAACACTCGAGATGACCATAGCATCAAAAGCTAGTTTAGAATACGCAAAAGAGCTTGATCAAAAAGATAAAATAGCACAATACAGAGATCAATTTCATATTCCAAAAGACAATAACGGAAACGATTGGATATACATGTGCGGTAACTCTTTGGGGTTACAACCAAAAACTACAAAAAAGTACATTCAGCAAGAACTTGAGGATTGGGCTAATTATGGTGTAGAAGGCCATTTTGAAGCCAAAAATCCCTGGATGCCATATCATGAGTTTTTAACGGATACTATGGCAAAAGTAGTCGGTGCAAAACCTCTAGAAGTAGTTATCATGAATACATTAACTACCAATTTACATTTGTTAATGGTATCTTTTTACCAACCCAATAAAACTAAATATAAAATTGTAATAGAGAGTGATGCATTTCCTTCTGATCGATATGCAGTAGAATCTCAATTGCGATTTCATGGTTTTGATCCCAAAGAAGGGTTAATAGAATGGAAACCACGTTCTGGTGAAGAATTATTGCGATTAGAGGACTTAGAAACTATTCTTGATCAACAAGGCGACGAAATTGCTTTATTATTAATTGGAGGCGTTAATTATTACACAGGTCAATATTTAGATCTTAAGAAAATTGCAGATCTGGGACATGCTAAAAATTGTATGGTTGGTATTGATCTGGCACATGGCGTTGGCAATATCCAACCAGAATTACATGAATCCGGAGTCGATTTTGCTGCATGGTGCACGTATAAATATTTAAACTCTGGTCCTGGCAGTTTGGGAGGATTATTTGTTCATGAAAAACATGCATATAACAAAGATCTAAAACGTTTTGCCGGTTGGTGGAGTCACAATAAAAACACCCGTTTTAACATGCGTCAAGAATTTGATGTTATGCCTGGTGCAGAAGGATATCAATTAAGCAACCCTCCTATTCTATCTATGGCAGCGATTAAAGCTTCTCTAGATATTTTTAATGAAGTAGGAATGGATGCTTTGAGAAAGAAATCTAAAGCATTAACAGGGTATTTCGAATTTTTAATTAACGAGATAGATACCGATAGAATCAGAATCATTACTCCCACTAATCCAGAGGAAAGAGGATGCCAATTATCTGTTCAGGTTAAGAATGCAGATAAAAGTTTGCATCAACAACTTACAGATCATCATATTATTACAGATTGGCGAGAACCTGATGTTATTCGTTGTGCCCCAACGCCGCTATACAATAGTTTTGAAGATGTATATCGAATGACCGAAATATTAAAAACACTGGTATGACGCAAAAAGAAGAAAATATACTAATCATTGGTGCAGGTCTATGTGGCTCTCTCTTAGCATTAAGAATGGCACAAAGAGGATACCGGGTAACTGTATATGAAAGTAGACCTGATTTAAGAACTACCGATATCTCTGCAGGGCGTTCTATCAATCTCGCGTTGTCTGATCGTGGTTTAAAAGCCATGAAAATGGTTGGTATCGCAGATAAAGTAACTCCGTTTTGTATCCCGATGTATGGTAGGATGATTCATGATATCAAAGGAAATACATTTGCTTCTAACTATTCTGGAAGAACAGGAAAATACATCAATTCTATTTCTAGAGGAGGTTTAAATGGATTGCTATTAACCGAAGCCGAAAAATATGAGAATGTGACCATTCATTTTAACAAAAAATGCACTGGTGTTGATATCGAAAATACAGTTGCAAAATTTAAATGTTATACAACGAAAGAAAAGTTTGAAGTACATGCAGATATCATCTTTGGTGCAGATGGTGCAGGTTCTGCTCTTAGAAAGAGTTATTATCTCGAAAAAAAGTTCCTGTTTAGTTACTCTCAGAATTATCTAACACATGGCTATAAAGAATTAGAAATTCCGGCAGGCAAGATAGGAAACCATCAAATAAGTAAGGATCATTTGCATATCTGGCCCCGTGGCGAATATATGCTTATAGCTTTACCAAATTTAGATGGTAGTTTTACGGTAACCCTATTTTTATCTTATGATGAAGGCGAGTACAATTTTAATAATCTAACCAATATTGAAAAAGTTACCGAATTCTTTAAAACACAATTCCCTGATGCTCTTGATTTAATTCCAGATATTGACCATGAGTTCTTTAACAATCCAACAGGAGCATTAGGTACTGTAAAATGCTCACCGTGGTGCTACAAAGGGAAAACACTATTGATTGGGGATGCTGCCCATGCAATTGTACCATTTTATGGTCAGGGAATGAACGCTTCTTTTGAAGATGTTGTGGTTTTTGATGAAATTTTAGAACAACATCAGGGAGATTGGAGTGCTACTTTTAAAGCATATCAAAAAGTGCGAAAAGAAGATACAGATGCCATTGCAGATTTAGCAATTGATAATTACTTCGAGATGCGCGATCATGTAGCCAATCCCTTGTTTAAAGAAAAAAGAAAACTAGAAATGGATTTAGAAAAAACATTTCCCGATACTTACTTCTCAAAATATTCTATGGTCACTTTTGATGAAAACATTGGGTATGCCAAAGCCATGAAGATTGGGAGAGCGCAAGATAAAGCTTTACTAAACTTAATTGCCGATCATGAAATTGACACCTCAAAAGATTTAAAAAGCATATTTGATCAAGTACAACAGGAAACCAGTGAAATACTTGAAGAAGATAAAATTGCAGGATTAAAATAAGTATGGCACTTAAAACAAGAACCGGAAAACGTAAGTTTTTCTAAACAAAAAATGAAAATTATAGATTCTCTATACGTAACATTAATATTTCAATACTATTAACCATGAACAAAGGAAAACTAATACAAGGTAAAGCCACTCCAAGAGGTAAGTTTCCACATGTAAAACGTGTTGGAGATTTTATATTTGTTTCTGGCACAAGTTCCAGAAGACCAGATAATTCATTCGAAGGAGTAGAAGTAGATGAATTTGGTACGACAAATCTAGATATCAAAGCACAAACAAAAGCTGTTTTAGAAAACATTAATGATATTCTAAAAGAAGAAGGTGCAACCCTAAAAGATATTGTTGATGTTACTTCTTTTTTGGTTAATATGAACGATTTTGGAGGTTATAATAAGGTTTATGCTCAATATTTTGATTATGATGGACCAACAAGGACTACTGTAGCTGTGCATCAATTACCTCACCCTCATTTATTGATAGAAATAAAGGTAGTTGCCTACAAAAAACAAAACTAAAAGTTTGTAATCTCTAAAAAATCAAGGTAATCATGAGTAATGCCATAGACAAAAAAATTCTAAATACTTCGGTTGAAAAAGCATTCAATATTCTAGACTGCTTTTCAACAGATACAATAGAATTAGGTGTTACCGAAATTGCGAAACTAATGCACACCAATAAAAGTGCGGTATACAGGATGTTAGCAACTATGGAAGCCCTTAATGTAATTCAACAAAATACAGAAAACGGCAAATACCGATTAGGGCTTAAATTATTCGAATTAGGGCAAAAAGTAAGCATTAATCAAAATTTCATATCTAAGGCAAGGCCCTTTATGGAAGAATTGGTAAAACGTGCTGGTGAGACCGCTCATTTAGCTATTTACAAAAATCAAAAAGTATATTTCTTAGACAAAGTTGTAGGAAGACATGATTTACAAATCAATTCACAGATTGGTACAGAAAAACCTCTGCATTGCACTGGATTGGGAAAAATTATGCTTGCATTTGTAGAACACGATTACAAAAAAATTATTAAAAATCTTGATTTAGAGTCAGTCACTAAAAACACAATAACCGATAAACAAAAATTAATTATCGAAGTTGAGAATATTAAAAACAATGGTTTTGCTTTGGATCTGGAAGAAAATGAAATAGGACTGGTATGTGTTGCTGTTCCTGTTTTTAGTACTAAAGGAAGATTTATTGCCGCAATAAGTACCTCTGGTCCCTCGGCTAGATTTAATGAAAATGAAATTCAAACTTATACGGGAGATTTGAAACAAACTGCCGAGCAACTAAAATACATTTTCAGTTAATTAAAAAAATTGAGAACGCATGAAAAAAATTAAAAACTATATTAACGGGGAGTTCAAAGCTCCTGTACAAGATGAGTGGATTGATAACTACAACCCATCTACTGGTGCTATATATAGTTTAATTCCTAATTCTTCGACAGCAGATGTGCAGGTCGCCTATGACGCTGCTGCTCAAGCATTCCCTAGCTGGTCAGAAACACCATTACAACAACGTAGCGAAATTTTAGCTAAGATAGCATCATTAATAATAGAAAACCTGGATCAACTTGCTCAAGCAGAAACTATTGACAATGGTAAACCTTTAAGCTTATCTACCAGTGTAGATATTCCAAGAGCATCTTCCAACTTTCAATTTTTTGCTAATGCAATTACACAGTTTGCAAGCGAAGCGCATGAAAGCACAGGCTTAAATGCTATTAATTTTACCCTAAGGCAATCTATCGGTGTAGTGGGGTGTATTTCTCCGTGGAATCTGCCACTCTATTTATTTACATGGAAAATTGCTCCGGCATTAGCTGCTGGTAATACTGTAGTAGCCAAGCCTAGTGAAATTACACCAATGACAGCTTATTTACTTGGCGATATCTGTACTAAAGCAGGTTTACCAAAAGGTGTTTTAAACATTGTTCATGGATTAGGGAATACTACTGGGCAAGCCATTATAGAACACCCAAACATTAAAGCCATTTCTTTTACAGGAGGAACGGCAACAGGAGCACATATTGCCAAAACTGCTGCTCCAATGTTTAAAAAATTATCTCTGGAGTTGGGAGGTAAAAACCCAAATCTCATTTTTGCAGATTGCGACTATGATAAAATGCTTAATACAACACTAAGATCATCATTTGCAAACCAAGGACAAATATGCCTTTGTGGCTCCCGAATATTTATAGAAAGAACGATTTATGATAAATTCAAAACTGATTTTATTGCAAAAACCAAAGCGCTAAAAGTTGGTGCTCCTCTTGATCCCGAAACTAATTTAGGTGCACTAGTTTCAAAATCCCATTTAGAAAAAGTAAAATCATATATCGATATAGCAGAAGAAGAAGGTGGTACTATTCTCTGTGGTGGCAATTATGTAACGGTAAATGGATATGAAAAGGGGTATTATTTACAACCAACCATTATCGAAATTAACACTACAGATTGCAGATTGGCGCAAGAAGAAATTTTTGGACCAGTTGTTACGATTATGCCATTTGATAATGATGATGATGCTCTAACTATGGCAAATAATGTGCGCTACGGGTTATCATGTACAATTTGGACAAATAATTTAAATAGAAGTATGTATTTAGCAAAGCACATACAAGCTGGTATCGTTTGGGTAAACACCTGGATGATGCGTGATTTACGTACCCCATTTGGAGGTACAAAAGATTCTGGTGTAGGTAGAGAAGGTGGATTTGAAGCATTAAGATTTTTTACCGAACCTAAAAACGTTTGTATACAATATTAAGATATGAGTATTAAGTATTGAGGAATCAGAATTAAGAGATCAGGCAACTAGAAAAAATAAGATTTACTGATACTTAAATGTAATAAATCAGATAATTATTAATAAAAATACTGTTTACATCTGTTTTAAACATTTTAAATAATTGTAGCGTATAAAAATAAATAATGAACAGAAGAATACATTTTTGAACTTTTATAAGTAAACACATTAGAAAATATGAAATTGAAAATTTCGATAATCATCTCAATACTAACATCTAAATACTCAATACTAAAAAAATGAATCTAGGTCTAACTCATAAAAATGCATTAGTGTGCGGGAGTACTCAAGGTATAGGAAAAGCATCTGCTAAACAATTAGCCGAATTAGGAGCCAATGTTACCTTAGTTGCCAGGAATGAAGAAAAACTTCAACACGTCTTAACAGAATTAGCAACAGATCAAGGGCAATCGCATACTTATATCGTAGCAGATTTTCAGAATCCAGAAAGCCTACAGCAAAAAATTTCTGCTACAGAGCAAGCTTTTCATATTTTAGTAAATAACACAGGAGGGCCCGCTGGAGGACCAGTGTTTAATGCCTCTCTGGAAGAATTTGAACGCGCCTTTACCCAACACTTGAAATGTAATCATATCCTGGCACAAACTGTAGTCCCCGGAATGAAAAAAGAAGGATATGGAAGAATAATCAATATTATTTCAACCTCTGTAAAACAACCATTAAATGGACTAGGTGTTTCTAATACCATTCGTGGTGCAGTAGCAAACTGGTCAAAAACATTAGCTAATGAACTTGGCGTATTTGGAATTACTGTAAACAATGTGTTGCCCGGTGCCACGGCGACAGAACGACTAAATGAAATCATTAATAACAAAGCAACAAAACTAGGAAAATCAATAGAAGAAGCTTCTGATGCTATGAAAAATGAAGTGCCAGCAAAACGATTTGCCAAACCGCAAGAAATAGCTTATGCTATAGCATTTTTGGCATCTGAAGCTGCATCTTATATCAACGGAATAAACCTTCCTGTTGATGGAGGAAGAACAAAGTCCTTATAGTTAACTATTTGTTATTACAAAATAACAATCAAAATAATTAAATTTAATACAAAATACTAATCAATAGTGTAGATTATAATGATAGTATTTATGCTATAGAATAAACAACACATCTAAATTAAAACAAGCATATGAGCAATCTAGTTTCACCATTAAATTTTAAAGCCTGGATAGACGAACATCGCCATTTACTAAAACCTCCTGTTGGTAATAAATGTGTATGGAAAGACGGAGATTTTATTGTAATGGTTGTTGGGGGACCTAATAATAGAAAGGACTATCATTATAATGAAACACCAGAATTTTTCTATCAGGTAGAAGGAGATATGGTATTAAAAATAATAGATAATGGCGAACCTAAAGATGTTCATATCAAAGAAGGTGATATTTATCTATTACCACCTAAAGTCCCACATTCTCCACAGCGAGGGGCAAATACAGTAGGTTTAGTGATTGAATATCCACGAGAAGAAAAAATGATGGATGCTCTGGAGTGGTATTGTGAAAATTGCAATACTCAACTATATAGAGAAAAATTTGCATTGGACAATATAGAAACCGACATGCCTATAATTTTTGATACATATTATAGTGACAAAACAAAATGCACTTGTTCTAATTGTGGAAGCGTAATGGATGCTCCAAAAAAGAAAAAACAATAACCTAATTAAAAAGATTCCTGTATAAACAACAGGGATAACATCTATAATGAAAAGAAAACTTCGCATAAACGGTCATTCACATTTACTGCCATACCCAGAAGAGATTCCTCAGTTCATGAAAGACAAAGAGATTTTTTGGGTAGATGATGAACGTAAGTACATGTTACAAAAAGGGTGGAAACGCCCGGTTACTCATTCTAGTTTTTTCTTAGATGAAAAATTAGAGTGGATGGAGCAAAATAAAATTGATCATGCAGTAGTATTAAACCTTTCTCAATTATATGGTAACGGTTTACGTCTAGAAGAAATGAAACATGCATTACGATTTCAAAATGATTTTAATGCCCACGTACAACAAGATCACCCAGATAAGTTCTCTTGTGGTTTTGTTATACACCCTGGATTCATTAACGGAGCACTATGGGAAATGGAGCGTTGTGTAGAAGAATTAGGAATGCATGTACTATGCTTACCCACTCACTTTATGGATTCTATCGGACAGTGGCGATGTATTTTTGATGAGGAAAATGATCCGATTTTTGAACTAGCAGACAAATATAAACTAGCTATAGAAGTTCACCCTTATGATGGTGATAAAATGATCAAATTAGAAAATGTTTCCTGGCGTTTTCACTTGGTATGGATGCTTGCCCAATGTGGTGATGCTTATCATTTTTATACTCTTAACGGGATGCAAACTCGCTATCCAAACATTAGAACTTGCTTCGCTCATGGAGGGCAATTAGCACAAATGAATTTAGGAAGACGTATCCAGGGATTTGACGGAAGACCAGACCTCTTTAAAGGAAAACAACATCCTCGAAAAGCGGTAGGGCATCCTAATATATATTTTGATACCCTGGTACACGATACCGATTCATTAAAACTAACTGTAGAACGACAAGGTAGTGATCAGGTAATTATGGGGCTAGACGATCCTTATCCGTTGGGTGAAATGGAAAGTGAACCACAGTCTTCTTACCCAGGAAAAATATTGGATTTAGCATTGGATCGTAATATTATAACTACAGAAGAATATGATGATATCTGGGAAGATAATGTTTTACGCTGGTTATTTGGAGATAATGAAAAAGCAAAGCAAGATTTAATAGATAAAATTTTAGGTAAAGAAAAAGTTCATTAGGAATATCAAAAATCGTTATAAAACATTCTAATTTTGTATCTAAAAACCAATAATCATGCATTTTATTCCTGAAGAACTGGATACGTATGTAGTAAACCATACCCAAAAAGAACCTGAATTACTACAACAATTAAATCGTGAAACATATCAAAAAATATTACAACCCAGAATGCTTAGTGGCGCTTATCAAGGGCGTGTTTTAAGCATGTTAGCTAAACTTATTCACCCAAAAAACATACTGGAAATAGGGACGTATACAGGGTATTCTGCCATATGCCTTGCCGAAGGGATTCAAAAAGATGGAGAATTGCATACCATTGATATTAATGAAGAGTTAGAAGATTTTCAAAGAAAATATTTTGACCTTTCTGGTTATGGAAAACAAATTCATCAACATATTGGTGATGCTACCGAAATTATCCCAAATCTGAATATTAAATTTGATCTGGTGTTTATAGATGCCGACAAACCTAACTATCCTACTTATTTTGAATTGGTTATTAATAAAATGAATTCTGGAGGTGTAATTTTATCAGACAATGTATTATGGAATGGTAAAGTAATCGAAAAAGTTGAAGAAGAAGATATTTCTACCAAAGCTCTTTTGGAGTACAATACACTTTTGATCGAAGATAAACGAATAGAAACTGTATTATTACCTATTAGAGATGGGTTAACCATTAGTAGAGTACTATAACTTTTACAAAAATATAAGGCTGTGGCATCTAAATACCACAGCCTTATGTTTTATATTTCATCTGTTTTTATTGAACCGCTTTTAATGCATCAATATTACCATAACCAAATTTACTATTACGATTAGGGTAAAACTCTCCTGCTTTCTTTAGTTTATCCAGCACTTGAGCTCTAGTCATATTAGGATTACGAGCCCATACCAAAGCAGCAATTCCTGCTGTGGTAGCCGTTGCAACAGAAGATCCTCCTACATAAGTTTGTATTCCTGTATTAAACCCTAATACAGGTACATTTCTATTAGAGTTTCCTGCTCTCTCCATCACAATAGTAAAATCGATTTTACTACCATCATGACAGATATTACAACGATTATATCCATTATCTTTTATACCTGTAACCGCAACAGTCTCTGACATACTTGCCGGAAAAATAACACCATACCAATTTGTAAACGAAGTCGATGTACCTCCCGCAGCGATTATCATTTTCCCTTTCCCATATGCATATTTTACGGCATCTTTTACATTACCAATAGACCAGGGATACCCAATAGACATCGAGATAATCTTAACATCTCCTCTATTTCCTAATGCTTTTAATGCATTACTTACTCCTTTACGCTCATGATAATCATTTAGTACAACATCCTCTGTTCCTCTATAAGCAACCAAATTACAGTTATACGCTACTCCTACTGGCATAAAATCATCATTACGAGGTGATGCAATTGCTGATGCCATAGAAGTACCATGCCCACACTTATCATTTGGGCCATCTAAGTTATTAGACCACCACCATGGAGAATCGATAAAGGTACCAAATCGTTGTACAAACCTTCCATTAGAAACCCCATCATTAAATCCACTACCAAGTAAATTCTGACTTGCAGAAATTCCAGTATCAATCAAACCAACAGTGATACCTGCCCCGGTACTATAATTCCAAGCCTGTGGTACTTTATGAATGTCAAAATTCCAAGGTAATCGTGCATTAGGTGAAATTACTCTATAATCCCCGCTATTTATAGATTGTCCACTTTTACTACATCCCGCAGATTTCTGTTGGTTTGAGTTATCTTCTTGTAGATAAAAACCATAACCAATTGGGTCTAAGTAACGAATTTGATCTGCTTTTTGTAAAGCTTTTATGGTTTCTAAACTAGTAACTTTTACATCAGTTACATTAAGTATTTCATCGGCAGATATTACAGAATTAGACTTACTTGCTCCTTCTTTAGACTGTATAATACTATATACATTTTCTCTAGCATCATTTAGTCTTGATGATCTTTGGATAGAGAAACTTTCTCCTTTTTCTCCAAAACCAACACTTAACACTTCTCCACCGTGTACTACAGCACTCCATAATACCGCAGAAGGTGCTTTCATCCAGTTTACATCACCATTTTGTTTTAATTCGCCTTCGATATACGTATTAACTTCTGATACAGAAAGTAATTTTTGAGATTCAGAAATTTCTGAATTTGGTTCTACAATTTCATTAGGATTTTCTTTAGAGCAAGAAAATACAAGAATTAGTCCTAAAGTTAGAAGAGTAATCTTTTTCATTTTTAGAATAAGTTTTTAAGAGTTTGTGTGTAAAAGTCAATAAATGACAATCTCGTAAAAATTACGAATAATTATCATTTTAATAATTTCACAGCTAATGTATTAAATTATATTCAAATATTTTACAATTAAATTGTCATATAATCAGAAAAAACATCAATATTATGCTTGCATAGGACCAAAAAAAGTTACTGAAGCCTTGTAACAAGTCAGTGTTTACGGGGTGTTTAATCGGTTAATATTAAAAGTGAAAATATTTTAAAAAAAAATCACTTTTTTTGAATATTAATCAGAATTTACAAGGAAAAACAAACAAAAATAAGCTTAGGAAAGGATATCGCAATTTAGAATTTGCGTTTTATCGGACCAGTAACTTTATCAATATCATCTTTGACCTGGTCGATCTCCTTTTTTATATCAGATGTAATAGAAGTAGGAATATCGGTATCAATACCATGTTTTTCTGCACTTTTGGTAATTTCGGTTTTAATATCATTGGTTGCATCTTTAACGATACGCATTCCTTTACCCAATCCTCGTGCAATCTCAGGAATCTTATCTGCTCCAAAAACCATAACCAATATAAAAACAATAAAGGCAATTTCGGTTCCGCTAATAAATAAAGGTAAGGTTGTCATAACAATGCAAATATAATCAATATTGTGTAAAAAAGCCATCCCGAAAAGACTTCGGGACGGCTTTTATTTATCTTTTGTAAAAGAATAGGTTACTGTCCTTTTACTTTGCTTTTAAATTGCTCAAATTTTCCTAATTTCTTTCTTTTAGGCCAGCTATTATTAGAGGTATCAATATCTGCTGTCTCTTGTTTAGGATCAACGACAATTTTAGAAATCTCTTTCTCAGAAGCTACAGCTCTTTTTACCTCAACATCATTTTTTCTCCAAATTTCTGCAGGATATGTTATTGTCTCTGTTGTTCCATCTTCATAGGTGTATTCTACGATCAATGGCATTACAAGTCCACCTGGTTTTTCAAAGGTAATCTCATAGAAAAACTTAGGTTGTTTAAGTTTTTCACGCTCTTTAACAGAAAAATTATCCATTAGATATGCTTTTAATGTTTTAGCATCACTAATAATATTTCCATTCTTTTTAATCGTTTCATATTCTTCGCTTCCCTCTTTAACCATATATACAAGTGGTCCTAGATCTTCAACTTTAGCACCTACAGATGCAGCATATTCTTTTACTCTTTTATTTGGTTCTTTAGAAACTACAAATTTCTTCACTTCTTTCACTCCAATATCGGTATAATCTGTGGTATAGAACCATCCTCTCCAAAACCAATCTAGATCAAAAGCAGAAGCATCTTCCATAGTTCTAAAAAAGTCTTCTGGTGTTGGGTGTTTAAACATCCATCGCTGAGAATATGTTCTAAATGAATAATCAAAAAGATCTCTTCCCATTACGGTTTCTCTTAGGATATTTAAGCCTGTTGCTGGTTTTGAGTATGCATTAGGTCCGAATTGGTGAATATTATTAGATTGAGACATAATTGGAGATAGGAAATTTTGATTTCCACTCATATACGGTACAATCTTTTTTGCTGGCCCACGACGAGATGGATATTTTTTATCATTCCCTAATGCTTTTGGATACCATTCTCCAAAATCTTGTTCTGCAACATATTGCACAAAAGTATTAAGACCTTCATCCATCCAAGTCCATTGTCTTTCATCACTATTCACGATCATCGGGAAAAAGTTATGGCCAACTTCGTGGATAATTACACTCATCATTCCATATTTTACACGATCGCTATAGCTACCATCAGGCTTTGGTCTTCCGTAATTCCAGCAAATCATAGGGTACTCCATACCTTGATTTTTTGCATGTACAGAGATGGCTTTGTGATATGGGTAATCGAAGGTCATTCGGCTATACGATTTTAATGTACTAGCTACTACCTTTGTAGACCAATCTTCCCAAAGAGGATTTCCTTCTTTTGGATACATCGATACTGCCATTATATCTTTCCCTCCAATCTTAACAGCCATCATGTCCCAAATAAATCTTCTTGAAGTAGCAAAACCAAAGTCACGTACATTTTCGGCTTTTAGTTTCCAGGTTTTCTTTTTTTCTGAAAATGTTTTTTCTTTTGCTATAGCTTCTTTTTGAGTTACAATAACAACTGGTTTATCATATGATTTCTTTGCTGCTTCATAGCGGCTCATCATGTCTTTTGTAAATACTTCTTTTCTATTTACTAATACTCCGGTTCCGTCTAAAATATGATCTGCAGGAACAGTAATATTTACTTCGAAGTTACCAAATGGTAATGCAAACTCTCCTCTACCCCAAAACTGGTGATTTTGCCACCCTTCAACATCATTATACACTGCCATACGAGGGTAAAACTGAGCGATAACATACGCTCTATTTCCATCCTCAAACTCTTCATATCCAGATCTACCTCTACCATTTACATGATCATTAATATTGTACCACCAATCAATTGAGAATACAAATTTCTCGCCAGATGCCAAATCTTTAGGCATCTCTACACGCATCATAGTTCTATTGATTGTATATTTAAGTGGATTTCCACTACTATCCTTTACTGCAGTAATATTAAATCCACCGTCAAAAGGTTCTGCAAGATATTTATTTAAAAAACCTCCTGGTGTTGTTGCAGGGTCAATTCCATTTGATTGAATTAATGGAGTTTTAGAGTCTTTAGCTCGCATATTCTGATCCAGTTGTACCCAAAGGAATTCTAAATCATCAGGAGAATTGTTAGTATATGTAATGGTTTCTTTTCCTGATAGTTTTTTGTTTTTATCATCAAGTTCAATATCCATCTTATAATCAGCCTGTTGCTGGTAATAAGCCGGACCCGGGGCTCCAGAACCTGTTCTGTACATGTTGGGAGTTGCAAACTCGTCGTACATTTGTTTGAATTTGTTCTGATTAGTATGCCCTAATTCACGAACATTTTTAGCCTCTTCTTGATTTTGAGCATATGAAATACCCGATATCAAAAAAGTCACCGAAAGGACTAAAAGTATCTTTTTCATTGTAATGGTTTTGAATTTAATGTTATGATTTCGCAAAGTAATTGTTTTTTAAAAGTTTAGTGATTTATTCACTAAACTTTAACATCCCCAAAGCTTTTTCTTTTTCAAGTATAAGGCTTTTGCGTTGATTTCCTTTTTTAACGTGAACAATATTCTGTTGTTCTTCAAAAAGGTCCATCAAAACTTGATTTGTGATTTCTATAGTATTTAAAGAAGTAATATTTTCTATTTCTAAATAACAAATGATAAGATCATCTTCATACTCTTTTCCTAAAAATGTAAAAGAAACTTCTTCTCCATTCACTACAAATTGTAGTTTCTGACCAAGATATGTTGCTAAATTTTTATCTACTCTCAGGCTTTCTTCATCTTTATCTAAATTAGTAGACTCATCATATCGTACTTTTAGAAGTTCTTCTATATCATCAACAAAAACCCTGGATACAATTTGTAACGACTGTTGTTTTGCATTATAATCTACCTGAGTTACACTTACATAAAACTTATGCGCAGTTGTAAAAGAACTTAGTGAAACAGACACTACAAAAAGAAAGAGCAGTAAGGTTTTGTTCATCATCTAAAATTTGTAAAGCGTTAAATGTAATTAATTTTAATGGTATGCATTAAAAAATTATGCCAAACTTCTTACCATTAGAAACAAAGAGTTAAAATCTATTCTCTTGTTAGTAAAATTTAACTATCTGCAGCAATATATTCATTGTTTGTTTACCACAAACTCTTTTCGTTTATCTGAGAATATTTTTAATACCACATTGTGATTTTCTTTGCCAAATTCATATTGAATATCACTAGTTTGAATACATAATAATAAAAAGTCATATATTTTCTCTTCGGGGAGGTTGTATACTGTAGACAAAAATTGTTTACCATAAAAATCCTGAATAGCCTCTAAACTATTATTTTCTTTATCTAATTTCCTTGTTGTTTTTAAGGTTTTATAATATCCTGATAAATTTTTATAAGTTGCTTCAATATCTAGTCTAAATCCTATGCCATAAAACATAATAGCTTTATGCATTGGCACAATTTCCTCCGCCTGAACTCCATCATAAACAGGTATTCCAACATCTTCGGGGCTAAACAATTCTTCTGTCTTTATATCCTTAATATCAGTATTTAAATTACCTGATAATTGCACCCCTACAATTACTTCATCTAATTCGTTAAGGTTTTCTTTTAGCGCAACATTAAATTCTTTATTGTCATACATATCTTTATTTACCACAATAACCTTTAGATCGTATTGAACAGATGAAATAACAAACACATCTCCTATAGTTGCTTCTATAAAGAAAACTCCTTCTTTATTTGTAATCGTAAATAGATTGGCTGTTTTATTAATTATATGAATTCCTTCCGAACTATCATTTTCTATTACTCCTTTTATCATTTTTCTTTGGCAGAAAACAGAAAGAAAGAAGAAATGAAATAAAATTATAGTTACGTATTTTTTCTGCACTTATGGTTGTTAAAATTCACTATTAAAGACAAACTATATCCAATCATGTTGCATTCATATCATTTTTTATAATTTTTTAGAAATCAAACTTTAGGCCATAACAAAAAGTAACTAATCCAGCTCTTTGTGTTCTTTATAAGATTTTGCCTTTGTCTGAAAAAACTCTACCAGTGTTAACCTTTTAGGATTTTCAAGAAGGTTTTTAAAATATTCATCTTTAGCGCAGTAATACATAAAATCGGTTATCAAATCTTCTGGTAATTGTAGTGCTTCTACAAAGAAGGTAGTATTAAAAGTCGTTTCTCCTCTTTGTACTATTGCATCAAGATCTTCTAATGCTTTAATTCTCTTTAGTTTTTTTAATTTTCCGCTTAGATAATTAATGGGTCTATCAATTATCCCACTTCTTGCTGTATAGATTCTTCTTTCGGCTTTTGTTGGCTGTGGTTTATCGCTAAACGGAAGACCCAATGTCCTATTATCTACAAAAGGTTGTAACTCTACGATACCTACATCTTTATCAAGGTTACCCGAAAGCTCTGTAGTACTAATCCTTACTTGTTCTAATTGTTGTACTATGGGATATAGTACAATTGTAATCCTTTTATCCTGAAGCTGATCCTGCTTAACTACAATTGATCGTATTTGATATTGAACAGAAGAAAAAACAATGGAGTCCCCTGGACTTGCAGGTATTTCAAAAAATCCCTGCTCATCATTTGTTGTTCCTATTTCTTTAGTGAAATTTACAATATTAATGGCGTACCCTTGTAGGGAATCGGCAACAATTTTTCCTTGAAGTTTTTCAGATTGACCAAAAGTTTGTAATGAAATAATTAGAGGTAGAAATAGTAGTAATCTTATCATATAAATATCATCAGAAATGATCTTTATATAATACCACTAAATAAAGATCTTCTCTACAAAAGACGATATAACTAACATAGAATTACAAAAGCTCCTTTTTGGCCTACCTTATTTCTTATGATAAAGCTTACTTTGATATGCCAAAAACTGTAAAAGATCGAGTTCTTTTCCTGATTCAAAATACTTTGCATTTAAGCCATTTTCTTCAGCAAAAAAGATAAAATCATTAATCTGATCTATTTCTAATGCCAGATAATCTTTAAAAAACTCATCATTATACAAATCTCTAACCCTAACATCAATATCTGAAGAGTACTTTTTCTTTTTAGAAGTTTTCTTAGTATTATAAAACAATTTAAAAAGGTTGACAAAATTTAACCCGTTAATCATTCTATCTTCTAAGAACACTTTATTTTCTAATGGAGACAACTCATCTGGTCTAAAATCATAATCGGTATCATTAATTCTCGAAGACGTCTCTTCTGCTACATCTCCTATACCACTTTGACTAAATCCTATCTTTTTTACATCTACAGACACATTACCAGCTAAGTCATATGGGGTTACCACAACTTCTTCTAGTTGGTTTACAGATTCGTTAAGAAAAATATTTAATCTCTTAGTATCTACTATTCCTTTATCTACCAGTATCACAAAGTTCTGATATTGCATTGCCACAACTTCAATCCGATCATTAATACCAGCACCTATTTTAAACTTTCCATCCTTGGTAGTAATTGTACCTTTATTGGTACTGCGATTATAGACTACTACACCTTCTACATCATCTCCAATGGGCGCACTAACTTTTCCATGAATCATAACTCTTGAAGTAATTTGGGCTATAGATGTACTAACTATAAGGCAAGCAAAAAGAACAGATAATTTTATCTTCATAACAAACGAGGTTAATTTTATTTTTTAAGATACTACATTTTTTTATTTTCACAGAAGATTTCTAGATAAGAAAACGTTAAACTACTTTTATAAAAAAAATCTAATGACAAACTGTATTATTGCAAGTACATCTACACTTCACGGAAGTGAACCCTTGGCATATTTACAAGACACTTTAATCAACTTATACTCAGGTATTGAGGAAATACTTTTTATACCTTATGCTCGTCCGGGCGGAATTTCTCATGACGAATACACTATAGGTATCAATAATATTTTTAAAAAAATAAATAAAAGAATAGTTAGCATACATATGTTTTCAGATCCTATAGAAGCTATTAAAAACACCAAAGGTATCTATACCGGAGGCGGAAATACATTTCTATTGGTGGATCAATTATACCGAAATGGAGTTATAGAACCATTAAAAGAAGCCGTTCTTTCTGGAGTACCTTATCTGGGAACAAGTGCAGGAAGTAATATTTGTGGTCTTAATATGAAAACTACAAATGATATGCCTATTGTATACCCTCCAAACTTTGCAACATTGGGTATCGTACCATTTAATATTAATCCACATTATCTTGACCCTGATCCTAATTCGACACATAAAGGAGAAACCCGAGAAACTCGAATTAAAGAATTTCATAATCTAAATCCGCAACCCGTGGTAGGTTTAAGAGAAGGAAGTTGGTTAAAAGTTTATGACAATAAAATAACTCTGGAAGGAAATTTAAGTGCTAGAATTTTTGAAAAAGACAAAGACCCCTACGAAGTAGAAACGGGTAGCTCATTATCTGGATTAAATTAAAAATTATACTGTGGATTATCAACAAATACTTAACGAGATAAGATCAGAATTACCGTCGATACATTATACTGGAAAAGTAGCTTCGTATATTCCTGAATTAGCTAAAATTGAACCAAAAAAATTTGGGATGCATTTGCATTGTATTAATTCTGGTCATTATAATTTTGGAGATCATAATGAACGGTTTTCTATTCAAAGTATCTCGAAAGTATTTGCTTTAACTATGGCAATGTCATTATTAGGTGATGAATTATTTGAGCGTGTGGATGTAGAGCCCTCTGGAGACCCTTTTAACTCTTTGGTACAATTAGAATATGAGAATGGAATTCCCAGGAACCCATTTATAAATGCGGGGGCCTTAGTAATTTGTGATGTTTTAATATCTCAATTAAAAGACCCTAAAAAAGATTTTCTCGATTTCATACATAAAATCACTGGCTGTACATATATTGATATCAACCCAAAAGTTTTTAAATCCGAAAAAGATTATAGTCACCGCAATGCCGCCTTATTAAATCTAATGAAATCTTTTGGCAATATTAAAAATGATATTGAAACCATACTTGATTTTTATATTTATCAATGTTCTGTAGAAATGTCTTGCAAAGAGCTTTCTACTGCATTTATGATATACGCCAATGGCGGAAAACGATTATTTAACAAAGAACGAATATTGTCACCAAGAAAGGTAAAACGTATTAATGCAATAATGCAGACGTGCGGTTTTTATGATGAAGCAGGTGAGTTTAGTTATAGAGTAGGTTTACCCGGAAAAAGTGGTGTTGGCGGAGGAATTGTAGCAGTGCACCCAGGGCAATATGCCGTAGCAGTATGGAGCCCACCTTTGAATCCCAAAGGAAACTCAGAACTTGGGATGCTTGCTTTAGAACGATTAACTACTCTAACAGGATTATCTATTTTTTAAGATTCAAAATTTGTAGTATTTGATAAAACAAGTAATTTTATAAACAACTAATTACTAAAATTTATTTTTTTGAATATATCCCCAAAAAAGAAAACATTATATTTTGTTATTGTTATGATCATAATCACTACAATAACCTATCTCAATCATTTTGATAATTCTTTTCATTTTGATGATATTCACACTATTGTTGAAAATCCTAACATAAGAAGCTTAAAAAATATTCCTGCTTTTTTCAAAGATGGAACAACAATAAGTTCATTACCACAAAATCAAACATATAGACCAATTGTTACCACATCCTTAGCTATTGATTACTGGTTAGGTGATGGGTATACACCTTTCTTCTTTCATATAACATCCTATATTTTATTCCTTTTACAAGGAGTTTTACTTTTCTTTTTTACAAAAAAAATTCTTGATCTATCTTTTAACGACACTTATAATTTTTATGTAGCTAGCGCAATTACTCTATGGTACATGCTACATCCTGTTATGGCAGAAACCGTTAATTATATTATTGCAAGATCTGATTTGCTATCTACATTCTTTATACTTCTTGCATTTGTATTATATCAATATTCAGCCTTTTCGAAAAAATATTATTTATACCTTATTCCATTAACAATAGGGGCTTTAGCAAAACCTACCGCTATTATGTTCGCCCCTTTATTCTTATGCTATGTATTACTTTTTGAAGAAAACATAAGCTTTAATACCTTTTTTTCATCAAAATCTACAAATAAAACCATTCGTGCAATAGTAAAATCTATCCCGGTAATAATTTTTTGTGTCCTCATATATGTCTTTCATCATATAATGACTCCGGATACTTTTACTACTGGATCATCTGAAACATTTAACTATCTTATTACACAACCTTATGTAATTTTTTATTATTTCACAAGCGTTTTTCTTCCCATTAACCTTAGCGCGGATACAGATTGGACTGTTTTACAAACAATTTGGTCGTATAAATACCTTATAGGTATACTATTTTTATCTATAGCAGCTTATGTTATATTTATTACCTCTAAAAAAGAAAAATACCGCCCTATTTGTTTTGGATTGTTATGGTTTTTTATAACACTCGCTCCTACTTCTAGTTTTATTCCGTTGGCAGAAGTTATGAATGATCATCGCATGTTTTTCCCCTATGTAGGCTTAATACTTAGTGTAGGTTGGTCACTGAATTTGTTCCTCCAATATCTTAGAAACAAGTATCATTTTCGATTTTCGTTTCTACCAATACCCATTCTTATAATATTATCTATTTATGCTTTTGGGACCTATTTAAGAAATGAAGTATGGCATAATGATGAAACTCTATGGAAAGATGTCACTATTAAAAGCCCAAAAAACGCCAGAGGATTGATGAATTATGGGATTACAAAAATGAAAAAAGGAGAATATGATAATGCAGAAACATATTTTAAAAAAGCGCTAAAAATAAGGCCTTTTTATCCATTTTTACATATAAATCTCGGTATATTATATAATGCAAAAGAAAATAGTGCGTTAGCAGAAGTGCATTTTAAAAAAGCTATAGAATACGGAGCTAACTATTATAATTCATGGTTTTACTATGGGAAATTTTTATGGGAAAAATCTAGAAATGAAGAATCTATTGATAAACTATCTCAGTCACTAGAATTATCTCCATATAGTATAGAAACACGCATATTACTTATGGAAAACTATCTAAAGTTAGAAGATTGGAAAAATTTAAATCTACTAGCTTCCAGCACTCTTGAGATCGATAAAGATAACAAAAGAGCACAATCCTTTTTAGTGGCAAGTATCGAGAAAAATAGCGCATTAGCAATTGAAGAAAAAAACATTGCAAATGACCCTACGCCTGAAAAATATTTTAATCTGAGTTTCAAGTATTATCAAAAAAAACAATATCGTAAATCCATATCTATTGCTAAAAAAGCCATAGCCCTAAACCCTAATTATGTAGAAGCCTACAATAACATATGTAGTGCTCATAATCTTTTGGGAGAATATGAAAAAGCAATTAAAGCGTGTAAAAAAGCAATTGAACTAGCTCCAAATTATCAACTTGCAAAAAACAATCTTGAGGATATTGTTAATCGTAAAACTAAAATAGATTATCAAATTAATCTATTAAAAGAAGATGTTAGCGAAGAAAATTACTTGAATCTAAGCGTATTATATTACAATTATGGATTGTTTGAAAAATGTATAAAAATAGCTGAAGAAGGAGTTATAATATATCCCAACTCTGATAAGCTTTATAATAACATTTGTACTGCACATAACGCCTTAAAAAACTGGAATAAAGCTATTGAAGCAGGAAAAAAAGGGTTAGTAATAAATCCAGACAATCAACTTTTAAAGAATAATTATAATGTAGCTTTAAAAAACATACAACAATAGCAAATAAGTAAACGTAATATAACAACTTAATACGCATCAAAATCTAATGCATCGAATTGTATTTTAGAAAAATCAAATTCTCTACCATTTCCAGTAAGATCTTTAAAAATTAAATTAAGTGGCGATGGCCTCATTTTTAATGGAATATCAAAATAAAAAGATTTTTTCCAATCGATAGTATTATCAATACCCATCCATAGCTTAATAGGCATCAAACTTAGAGTACGTGTATGATTATCATCAATACTATATTCTTTGTCAAATTCTTTAAGAATTGCTTGTATCCCAAAACGATCTGTTGGAGCTAAAATTCTATTATTTTTGATTTTGTACTGTAATTCGGGGTTAGATATACGCCATTGTATTGTATCCTCATTCCAAATTCTTTGATAATCAACATTGTAATCATCTTTTTCACGTGTAATTGGGCCCCAACCTAGTTTAGCATCAAGCATTCCTATAAATTGAAAATCTAATTTCTTCAAAAAACCTGATGTGCTTTGGGCATTAGCAACTCCGATTATAAAACTAAACCCTTGATTCGCTGCTTCTTTATAACTTTCATTTGCTAACTTAGGAAACAATTTTTTTCCTCTATGTTCAGGATGTGTTGCTGTATTTAATGACAATAATCCCTTCTCTTCTTTACCATAAATTTTAGCTTTGATTGGCATCAATGCATAATGAGCTGCTAAGGTAGCTCCTTCATATGCATTATAACCCATCATTGGTCCATCGGGGTTATCTACATATTGCCAGACAACAAAAGTTTCTGTATATTTCTTAGCATGAGGAAAAGTAATTTTCAATAGATTTGTAATCTCTTTAATCGATGTTTCATCTGTCCGAATAGGCAAAAAATTGTAACTCATCTATTTTAATATTAAATCTAAACTTTCCTGAAAGCTTTTTAACTTTACTTCTATTTTTTTTTGATCTTCTTTTGTTTCAAAAGTTGTCAATTTCTTTAATCCCAACACACTTTCTGAAGATATCGGTATTTTCACATTAATTCCTTCAAAAAATTTGCACGCTAAATACAACATAAAAGTTGGAATTGGAATAAAAATTAATTTCCTACCTAATCGTTGCGCCAATTCTTTATAAAAAACTTTCATAGTCACCACCTCTTGATGCGCTACCTTAAAAACCCCAGTCAATTCTTTCTTGATGAGAGTTTTCTCAATAATCTTACCTAAATCTTCTATATAAATGGTTTGCAAAGGCTGTACTCCACCTCCTACCAATGGAAAGATACTGGATGTTTTCATTCGACCAATCATTTCCGACAAAATCCCTTTTTCTCCTATTATAAATCCAATTTTTAACACTATATCTTTTTCTAAATCAAACAACTCTTCACATCGCAATTTTGTGATTCCATAGTGTGAAATTGCTTTATCATGTGCTGAAAATGAGGAAAGAAAGGCTACTTTTATTTTTTTTTGTGTACAGATAGAAACTATTTTTCTAGTACCTTCTAGATTGATTTCATCTGCGTTAGTATTTTTTTCATACCTGAGATACGCAGCATGAATTAGAAAATCTACACCATCGAAGTAGGTTGATTCTTTACATTCTTCCAAATTGTATTGAACATAGGTAACATCCTCATACTTTTCTTTTGGAAAACTATGAACAAATGCTTTTATTTTCCATTTTTTTATTCTAAAATAATCTACCAGGTATTTACCTAAGAAACCATTTGCTCCAGTAATAATAATAGTGGGTTTATTCATAATCAAGAACATTTCTAGCTACCCTATTAGCATTTGCCATTAGAGTTAATGTTAATCCCTTTGCCGGTAAATATTTGAATCCCGATCCATCAGCTACAAATACATTTTTTGTCCCTCCTAATTTACCCGATTTAGAAATAGTAAAAAGGTCTCCACCTTCATCAAATGGTAAAGTTCCTCCGTAATGAATACTCCCGCCAATGGGAGTACGAATTGTTTTTAATGGAAAACATCCTAAAACCCTTAATGCTTTTCTAATTTTTTTCTCTCTGGCATGATTTATCCTTTGTTCATCATCAGACAATATATATTGACCAGTCAAAATATCTCCTGTATAGCTTGAAACATCTTTCTTCATTGATATAAACTTTGAATCTGATCCTTTATCCGGGTGATGGATACCTGCTATCGTAAAAGAAGAGTGCAAAAATTGCATTATAATTCTGGCATCAGCAAAGTTAAGAGGAGTCTCTTTGATTAACTTAAACAACAAAAGTGATCTATAACTAAATAATGCGGCCATACTTACATCAAAATTATCTTTATTTTCATCAATAAAAAGTAGTAATTGAGCAAAACTGGTTTTATATCGTTCAATTTTTTTACCTAAACGTCTCCATTGCAAACAGGGAATATAAGAATACGGATTACAAATTATAGGAAGTTTTTCTTTCTTATAATCAAAAGATCTAAGAACAATACGGGCTGTCCCTAATACACCAGGTGATAAAATTAGTTTCTTACATACAAAAACTTGTTCTTCATTGGTATCAATTCTTTTCACATAAACTTCGATTTTGTTTTCTTGCTCTTTAAATTTGATCACCAAACATTTCTTATGATAATCAAAATTTGGTTTTTTCAACAATTCGTCAATAGTAATCCAAGATCTGTACGCTGACTTATTAGAATCACTCCAAAACCCCATATCACTGTACTTAACAGCAGAGCGATTGTTCCAATCCTTTGTAAGTAAAGCCAACCCTGATCGGCCAATAAATATATTTTTTTTATTCAGTTTATTCTTATTGGTATAATAAGCATTAAAAATTCCTTTTAAGTTATCTTCAATTTTTGTTGGCGATTGTATATCCTTCAAATTTCTTATACTATATGGGCTTCCATCATCTTTTGCTCCAGATATTCCAATATAAGAAGCCACTTCCTGATACGCAGATAACATTTCTGACTCATTCAACCCTAAGGCTTCTAATTCCAATTTAGAAAAAACATAACAACCTAATCCCCAACCGCCACCTAATCCACCTTTTGCTGTACTTTCCATCGGTTGAAAACTATTTGATTCAAAAGGCAATAATTTCTCAGAGAATCTTGTTAAAAAACTTCTTGGAGGTGTTAGCTGGGAACCGACTCTTGTGGTTTCCCAAGGAATTCCTTCAAATTTATTTCCCAAAAAATAAGAATGCTGTAACTCGTCATTTTCGCGTATTGTTCGAAAATCAGCGTTAGGAATCACATCTTTATATACCTTATCCTCTTCTCCAATATCCAACAACCCAACTTGCTCCCCTTTATCCACAAGAGTTTTTGCTGCTATTGCTCCTGTAGCCCCCGAACCTACAACTATATAATCATAATTCAACTGCATTTCGATCTAATATTTGTAATAATTATTACTCCAAAAAGAGCTCTAAAAACAGCTCGGAAACCAACCATTCCTAGTCTAAAAAAGTAAAAAAAGGAATATCGCTGTGATAAAAAAAACATAGTATAGTTTGGTGAAGCTTCCAATATGGCGAGCATTGTGAAAATTTTTCTTCTCACTATATTATTCGGATCTTTTATTGCTAAACCGCCATCTATACATGCCATTCTCCACTTACTTTTAAGCATATTAGATAATAGCCTCTGTTCATATATTGTTAATTGAAGATTAAATTGAGTCATTGCTGACACATAGTTACTCTCTTCCTTTCTTTTCAAAGGAGCAGAGATTAAATAATCTGTAATTCGATTTGCTTCTACAATGTAATCTCTATTTTCCTTCATTCAAAAGTTCAATATAACTTTTATAAGTAATGATACTTGGATTAAAAATATCCATAATTTTATGGAGTCTTGGGTATACTCCTTTTCGATTAAAATACATTAATTTATTATAAATCCAATTATCATTAATCTCAGGATGCATAAATTTTTCTTGTTCTGTATCAATATCATAAGGATGAAAATAACTAGTTATCGCCCTGTTTTTATTATAATGAAAATTAAAGCTTTTTTTTATAAAATAGAAAGGTAAAAATCTAAAATATACTCCCCCCGAAAATGGCACTTTAAAAAATCTCCCTTCACGCAGACTTACTGGTATTTCCCATAAATCGGTGTTCATTTTTCTAGGGTCTTCTCCAAATTCTTTCCATCCATATAAAGGGTTTTTTGCAGGAAGTACCGAACTAGAATATTTAAATCCTAAATCTGTCAAAACACCAAAAGCCCATTCTGTATCTTTAGTTATAGAGTATGTTGGTGCTCGATATCCTATAAGTTCTTTTGCTCCTGCATTATATAGATTATCCATATTTCGTTGTAGATCATCTCGAAACTCTTCTTCGCTTTGCCTTGTTACCGGAATATGTTTGTTTGAATGACAGGCAATTTCATGCCCTTCAGCAGTTATAGTTTTAATCAGGTCTGGATAATGTTTTGGAATATCTCCAACAGTAAAAAATGTAGCTTTTGCCTTATATAAATTTAAAAAATCTAAATATTCTTCTGTTAATTTTTCAACACTTGGCTTATATCTTAATCCATCATTAACACGCAAACGAACATCCTCTAAATCAACGCTAAACAAAAAAATATTTTCTTTTTTATCAAACTTCATTATTCGACAATTATAAGTACTTATTTCTCAAAAAAGTGATTCTAATTATTTCTGGCGAAGCTTAAAAGCAAACCATAAAAACACTTCTTTTTTTAAACAAATTATTGATTTTTTCTTAGAGCAGATAATTGTTCGGCAATTAGTCCTAAAAGAAAAATTATCAAACCGGTAAGTATTAAAGTACTAGCTCCAATACTTATACCTTTACCTTGAAAGAAAAAATTAGCTCCCCAAAATACGCCAAACACAAAAAAGAAAGCAGAAATAGGTAAGAAAATTCTTGCTGGGTTAAATAGGATTATAATATTGATGATCTCCATAACCGTCTCAAAAGCTGTTCGTATACCTATAGTACTTACCCCTCCAATTCGTTTCTTAATTTGAATAGGTTCTTCAATGACCAAATGTCGATTACTTACAAAAGTCAATGTAATAATATCACTAAAAGACATGGTATCTGGAGTTAGTTTTAAATATTTCTTGACCAATTTTGTGTCATAAATTTTCATCCCCGAATTAATGTCATAAACCGACAATTTCATAAGCATTTTCGCAACAAAACGAATAATTCCTTTTCCCACTTTCCTAAATGCCGAAGCAGACAATTGTCCTTTTCTACTTCCAATAACCAAATCAGCATCTGTTTCTAATATCTTGGCAAACAAATTATCTACATCACTTAAATAATGCTGACCATCTGCATCTATTGTTATTACATAATCGGTATCACACTCTTCAATACCACTTTTAATTGCCCCTCCATACCCCTTATTTACTTTATGGGTAATTACTGTAAGTATAGAAATATTTGCAGCTTGCATGTTCAAAATTTCACTAGTCTTATCTTTAGATCCATCGTCAACCAAAATAAGAGAATACGAATTAGTTATACAATGGTCAATAACCTTAGGTAAAAATAACTTTAGTGATTCTTCTTCATTATAAACAGGCATTACAATGGTTAATGTCTTGCTCATTGAGTTTATTTTTAAAACAATATAAACATACTAAATTTATCTTTAGCCAGAGTCATAAGAATAAAAAAGGCATTTTTTTCCTAAAACTTCTTTACCTTGTGCATAGTAAAATTTAAAAAGAATGAACGATCTGATTAATCAACTAAATCTTAATTTTGAAGAAAACTTTTCCATTCTAAATTATGTCATTAACATACTTATATGCGGAACACTTCTTTTCTTCCTGAAAATTGTTTATGTAAGATATGGAACCGCCATATCCAATAGATCTCAATTATCTAAAGTTCTTATTTTAGTTGGCATAACTACTTTTATTATTATTTCTATTGTAAAATCCTCCTTGGCCCTTTCATTAGGTCTGGTAGGTGCTCTTTCTATTGTTAGGTTTAGAACAGCAATAAAAGAACCCGAAGAATTGGGGTATTTCTTTATTGCTATCTCAATTGGATTAGGATTAGGAGCTAATCAATTATTACCTACGATTATTGGTTTTGGAATACTTATTTTAATTGTAATTTTCCTAAACAAGAATAAATTAGGTAATTCTTTTTCTCAAAACCTACTAATATGTTTACAATGCAATAATGATGATAAATCTAAAATCACTGATCAAATAAGCACTATAGTTTCTGAAAATTCTAATCAAGTAGATCTAAAAAGAATAAAATATGCAAATGGAGAAATCCATTTCAATTTTTTAATCAATATCTCTTCAATAGAAAATATAAGGTTAATACATGATGGTCTATCAGAAATAAATACTACTGTAGATGTTACATTTCTTAGTAATGAAATATAAATAAAATATAGATTAGTTAAAACCTATTTTTTTTATGAAAATCAAAAAGGTTCAAAATAAAAAATCTCATTTGATTATAATGCCAATCGTATTTTTTGCATTATTTATATCTAGTTTATTATTTCAAAAAAACAACTCCTTACCCAATAATAACGAACAAGTACACAATACAGAAATCCCCACTACCACTCTTAGTGAAGAAGGAATCTCTGAAATGATTGATAAGAATATAAACAAAATATACTCAGATTCTGAATTTTCAATTTATTATAAAGCAGATCGCGGCGTGCCTAAAATATATTATGTTTACAAAGATAGTTTAACAAATAGACAGTTAAATGATGCATTTTTCATACATATTTTCCCAAAAGATGAAGAAGCACTATTAAAATTACAGAAATACAATTATATAAATCTGGATTTCTTCGACTTTAATCCTATTGAATTGAAAATAAATAATGAAACCTACTTTGTCTTTACAGGTGTTTTTTCCCATAAAACACTAACTCATTTTTTAGAACCTAATAAGATAAAATTCTTCAATACAGGTAGATTTTCGGAAATTCAAGGAAGGTCATATCAAGCAGATGGAATCAATTTCGAAAACCTATCTCCTGATAACACATCTAATACTTTAGAAAAAATAACGATCTCTATTAATAAAAAGAACTTTGAGAAAGTAAAATCAAGACGAAATGAAGCATTAAAAAGTAAAATTTTAATAAAAAAAGATGATGATTTTGTAACATCCAAAGTTTCATATAATACAACAAAAAATATAAAATCTAGAATAAGACTTAAGGGGGACTGGACGGATCATTTGGATGATGAAAAAAAATGGTCTTTTAGAGTAATTCTTGAGGATGAAAATCTTACTATAAGAGGAATGAGTAAATTCTCCATCCAACATCCAAAAGTCAGAAATTATGAGTGGGAATGGCTATTTCAAAAAGTGATTAAAAATAATGATCTAATTGGATTACGATATGATTTTATCAATGTAGACATAGAAATAAAAGAAAAAGATAGTATACAAACAATTCCTTTGGGAATTATGGCTATTGAAGAATCTTTTGACAAAAGATTAATAGAAAATAATAAAAGAAGGGAAGGTATTATCTTGTCGTTTGATGAATCTTTGCTTTGGGAAGATCGAAAAAAATCTTCTGACCTAAAATTGAATGTCAATTCGTGGAGTAAAAAATTACAAAATACACAAAATTTACCCATTAAAGTTTTTGATGAATCACGAATACTTTCAGACCCCGTACTATCAAAACAGTTTAACGTTGCCAAAAATTTATTAGAAGGTCTTAAAAAAGGAAAATTAAAAATCTCTGAAGTATTTGACATAGATAAATTAACAACCTTCGTTGCTTTGTCAAATCTATTTGGGGGACAACACGGATTAATAAATCATAATTTGAGAATCTATTTTAACCCTGTTACAAATAAACTAGAGCCCGTTTGTTTTGACTCTCACCCAGGCTTCAAAATAGATAAAATCACTCACTATCCTTTTTCAAAAAATGATAGTATTTACACAAAAAAAATACTAGAAAAGCTTGAAATAATTAGTAATGAAAAGTTTATTAAAAATTTCATAAATAAGTTCAATAACGATCTTAATAAGGTATTTGTAAATTTACAAACAGAACTAAAAACAACAGTAGATCTTTCAATTCTTGACTATAATAGTAATTTCATAAAAAAACAAATAAACCCTTCAAACATAATTGTTTCTAATTTACTAAATATTGACAAAAAGCAAATACAAATAGATATCAACAACCTATCTGATTTCCCTGTTATCATCAATAGTTTAGAACATAACAATGGAAGAAGGTTAAGTTTTCCTTTTTCCTCAGATCCAATTATTCATCCAAACGAAAAAAAACTTATTACTTTTTACATAAAAGATGCTTTTAATAATGCCTTCGTTTCAAAAAAAAATAAAAAGGGAGGATTTCGGTATCCTAAAGATGTAAAAAAATTGAAAATAAAATATAAGCTTCCAGGCCTTTCAATTTCTCGGAAGAATATTATCATTCCCTTTGGGGCGAATCAAGATGAAACACTAGAGGTTATTAATACTTATAAAAAATCATTCGTAGCTAATTATACCAGTTTTAATTTTATTGAAGTTAAAAATAATATACTTACGATACCAAAGGGCAATCATAAATTAAATAAAACCTTAGTCATTCCAAAAAATCACAAAGTTATTGTCGAAAAAGGAGCCTCTATAGATATGACAAATAAAGCATCTATCATCTCATATTCACCAATTATATGCAAAGGAATAAAGAACTCTCCTATTCATTTTTTTTCATCTGATAATTCAAGTGGTGGAATTTTCATTTCAAACACTAAAAAAAAATCAATACTAAATCATTGCAATTTCACAAGCCTTTCAAATCCGACATCTAATCTCTGGACTCTATCTGGTGCTGTAAATTTTAACGAAACTATTGTCGAAATCTCTAACTCTGTTTTTAGAAACAATAGATCAGAAGATGGCCTTAACATTATTAGATCCAAATTTCTTATTGATTCTACGATTTTTAAAAACACATTATCTGATGCATTTGATGGAGATTTTGTTGAAGGAAAAATTCTAAATAGCACATTCTCAAACAATGGAAACGATGGCATAGATGTATCAGGCTCTACTATTTTCTTAAAAGATATTGTAATCAGAAATTCTTCAGACAAAGCGATAAGTGCAGGAGAATCAAGTACGATCAAAGGAATGAATATTAGTGTGTCTGAAGGAGAAATTGGTATTGTAAGTAAAGATTTATCAAGTATCTCATTGCAAAATGTTAGCATATCAAATACAAAACTAGCATTATCGTCTTTTCAAAAAAAGTCTGAATACGGAACCGGATCAATTGATATTTCAATGTTGACATTGCAAAACAATGAATTAGATTATTTAATTGAAAATGGCTCTCAACTTTTAATTGATAAAACTCCTGTTAGAACCGTATCTAATAAAGTAATAGATCAAATGTATGGGAAAAAATATGGAAAAAGCAGTAAATGAAAATTTTCATAAACCACTCTTTTACAATCTGAGATATGAAAGAAAATTTATATTTCAAAATATACACTTAGATGACCTAATACAAACTATTGTTTACACAAACACTTTTGGTTTTGAAGAAATCTATTCAAAAAGAACCGTCAATAATATATATTTTGATGATAATAATTATACATTTTACAAACAAAATATTTCTGGAGACGGAATAAGAGAAAAATATAGACTTCGATGGTATAATGATGTACCATCAATAATAAAATCCCCAACCATAGAAATAAAAAAGAAGTTCGGAGAAGTCGGAGATAAGCTTTCTCTTAAAATACCCTCTTTTGAAACAAACCTACAATCATTACATGCAGATCAAATCAATTCTCAAATAAGAAAAGCAGTAAAAGAAACAAAAAACAAAGAATTAATTTGCAAGTTTTATAATCTATTTCCAACACTGTACAACACATATGAAAGAAGATACTTTCTTTCTGCTTGTGAAAAATTTAGGATCACTTTAGATTTTAACATGCATTTCTTTAATCCTAATAATTATAAGCATTGTCGTTCAATCAATAATGAGATTATTTTAGAGCTTAAATACAATAAAAAACATGATAATGAATCTAGAGTCTTAACGCAACAAATTAATTCTCGATTATCTAAAAACTCAAAATATGTTAGAGGTATTGGGATAATTCATTCTTAGCCGTATGAAAAACAAAAAAGCTTTCAAACCAGTTGAGTTCAATATATATATTGTGACGGTCGTTATACCTTTAGTATGTATTTTTTTTTCTGTAAGATGTGCTACTCCAAAAAAGAGAATTCTTAATTCTCGATCAAATTACATTTATCTATCACATACTAGATTGCAAACAAATGATAGCATATTTAAGAAAATCTATGATTTAGACCTGAACTTATATGATATGACTTTGTTAGGTGGAGATTTAGGTGTCGCAACATTTGAAGATTCAATAATACATCATCTGGATAAAGTTTTTGATTTAAAAAACAAAAACACTCTGTGGAGTATTGGTAATCATGACAATACATCAAATGAAAATTTCAAGAAGTTTACAAATAAAAATAAATTTCATTATTATATAAAAGATGGAACTACCTTTATAACAATCAATTCTCAAGACAGTTTAAGTTCTATAGTTGGCGAACAAAAAACAATGTTTTTTGATATCCTAAATACTTTACAAACCAAAAACATTGTTATTCTTTCTCATAAATTAATTTTTATGGATCAACATCCTGTAATGGATAGTCAAATTAATCAGATATGTAATGGCCCCAAAGGAATTTGTGATTACTGCCATAATTCAAATAATTTTCAATCTGAAATATACCCCAAACTATTACAAGTTAAAAACTCTGGTAAAACCATTTTATGGATTGGAGGTGATTTAGGAGCAAGAGCTTCCAAGTTTGAATATATCGACAAGAATGGAATAGTTTTTCTAGGAAATGGTTTTTGGTTTATGAATAAAAACAATCAAATTCTACTTCTTTCTAATTATAAAAATGAAATCGATTACAAGTTTATAGCAATAGACACTTTAATAAAATATCAAAATTCAAAATATATTAATTCGCTTTTTTTCAAATAGTTACAAGACATTTAATATAAATAAAAAAGCTTCATTAAAATTAATGAAGCCTTTGAGCGGGAGACCAGGTTCGAACTGGCGACATTCAGCTTGGAAGGCTGACGCTCTACCAACTGAGCTACTCCCGCTTTTTGTGGCGACAAATGTATTAGATTTCTTCTAAACTAAAAAACAAATAAATATTTTTTTATGATAATTTCACGTTAAATTTTAACAAAAGCTAGTTATAAATATTTTTTTATGTGTATTTTGACGATAAAAATTGTTTTTTATCGAAAAAATCATATATTTGCTTAATTGATAACATTTTAAGGAATTATCAATTTATATTTATGCCAAAAAAGAATAATTGCTGTTTTAACCATATATATACTGTGGTTAAACCGTAATTTATTTAAGTTTTAATTATAAATAAAACGTAAAATATGAAGATAAAATTACCCCTCATAATCTTATTTTTATCTTTAGCAACTGCTCAGGCTCAGGTCAAAGTTGGTGATAACCCCAATCAAATAGATTCTTTTTCTATTTTAGAATTGGAAAGTACTAATAGGACATTCGTTCTCTCTAGAGTTACAACAACTCAAATGAACGCAATGACTCCATTAAATGGAGCATTAGTTTATAATACAACTGTCAATTGCGTCTTTCAATATAACAACAATAGCTGGTCAAGTCTATGTTCCGGCAATGATGATCAACAATTATCTTTTAATCCTACAACAAACATTTTAAGTTTGGAAGATGGAGGAACTGTTGATTTATCTTCTCTAATATCTGCAGGCCCTATAGGCCCAACTGGTGCGCAAGGACCAA
>NZ_JACB01000035.1 GCF_000520975.1 Aquimarina megaterium XH134 | reverse complement strand
GGAGAAGTAGAAGACTATACGGTCAACCTGGGGAACCGCTCGAATGAGCAGAATAGTGGAGATCTATTAAGAACGTTTACAGAAAACTCTCTTAACAATATTAAATTACATCCTAACCCTGTAAATGCTCAACTTAACATAAAGATTTTAAAAGGTAGGTTTGAAAGAATCACCATATTCTCTTCTACTGGTACAATTGTAAAAGAGATTAATCCGGAAATTGATTCTTTATCCATAGATGTATCTAAGTTTACTTCAGGAATGTACTTTGTACGATTCGTTGAAAACGGACTGGCGGTAACCAAAAGATTCATAAAGAAATAACCAAGTAAGCTTGTTTTTTTACGATAATAACTACCTGAAAATTTATAAAAAGTATCTTCAAACTTTAATTCATTTTTCAGGTAGTTTTTTGTGGAGTTATACCCCTTTATTCATAGTATTTTAGTTTGTAGAAAAACCAAATTACTATAAAGTAAGAAATCCTTTAAGGAAATCCCGCTCTTCTAAAAAGTTTGAACTCCCTCCCTCGGAGGTCACAACAAGCAAAAAACCACGTCCAAAAGATGTGGTTTTTTATTTTATGGAAACAGCCTGAAGAAATAAATTTTAAGATTTCACAAATCACTTCAAATCGTACTGATAATTCTATTATTGAAATTGATAAAAAAAAACAAAACTACTACCATTGATCGAGATAATTCTTTAGGATTTTGGAATTGGTTTTGGCTGTTTCTTGCTTTAGGAATAGTGATGATTTTGATAACAAATCGAGTTAGGATATTTCGGTTTTTAAAAAACTTAATTAATTAGTTTTAAAAGAAACAAGCCAATAATCTTAGTCAGAAGCAAAACCTACTGAATTTTATACATTGATTTCAACAAATAATTTGAAATCTATTAAATCCCCACTAGATTTGTAAGTGACATAAGAGAAGTATGCCTAATTGGGTATATTCAATTGTTGGGTGTCATTTAATAATACCTAGATATAATAATTGAAAATTAAAAGATGAAAATTGAATTAAATCTACTTGATAACGGTCTTGATTTTATTATTGAAGGTATAAAACCTACAACTCGAATCTGGAAAAGAGATGATTATGAGGGTAGTTGGAAATATTCAGTTTTAAATATTTTTTCAGGGATTCAGCTAATTTTAAAAGAAAGATTAAGGAAAGAACATTGGAGTTTGATTTTTGAAGATGTAAGTAATGCGAAAGAACAGAAGCTTATTCAAGGAGATTTTGTAAGTGTTAATTATAATAATTTGATTAAAAGACTTAAAGGAATAAGTAACATCAATATAAATGATACTCCAATAAATAATTTAAGAAAATTACGAAATAAGTTCGAACATTTTGAAGCCAAAATAGAAATTGAAGAATGCAAACATCTGTTAGCTAGTGCAATTAGAGAATTAATAATATTCTGGAATGAAAACCTTGCAAATTATGCTAATGAAGGTCAGAAAAAGAAATTTGAACAGATAAAGATCCTAACTAATGAATTTGATACCTACGTAACTAAAATGCTCGATAAGAATAAAAGTAAGATTAAGAGTATCGTGGAAAACAAGCAAGGTATTTTAGTTCATTGTGACAATTGTTCAAACCATAGTTTTATGATTTATAAGAGCAAAGAAAGGACTTACGAGTGTTTTGTGTGTGAGTATAAAATCTCCAAAGAGGATTTCCTTAAAAACACAAGAGGTTTTGAGCTGAAAAGAGCAAATGGTCTCTCATTTTTAAAACAAGTTGATTATGAAAAATGTTGTTCGAAATGTAATACTCAAACAAGAATATTAATTATGCCAAGTTATATATTAAAAACAGAAGAATATCAATCGGATTATTTCTTTTGTATAAATTGTCTAGATTATGAAACTCAGAGTGATATTAATTCCCGTGAATTAGAAAAAGAACTTTTAGAACTTGAAAAGAATCACAGTCCAGAAGAGTTTATTGAAATATTAAAAGGTAAAATTAAGCATATCGAAGAGGAAAACTAAAAACGAATGCTCAACATTTTGTATAAGTAATAACATTAAAATGTTAATTATCAAGGTTTGTAGTATGCTCAAACCGTCTATCGGTTTGATAAGAAAGTGCCACAAAATATGCCACTACTCATACAATTTATCGTTAGGAACTAGCTGAAAATAAATGAATTTACTAAGATATTATACCGAAGACGGAGATTTAACGGAAATTAGCATAATTGATATTGAAAATTGGCTTGCTGACCAAACAAAGAAAAACCAACTAGCTGATTTCATTTTCAAGAGGCTCTACTATAGGTATATAAAGCCTTTTGAGTATAGAGCTTCAAAAAAAATAAAAAGTAAAAAATCAAAAAAAGAAATAGATGAATATTCGTTACTTTATAAAAATGGGTTTTCTGTTATGGCAAATTGTTGTCTTCTAATCGAAACAATTGAAACTTTTATAAGAGGTTGGGAAAATTCCAAAAATAAAAGTGAGGCTGTCTTTTTGAAATTTTTTTCACGAGACGAAAATTTCAAAGAATTTGCTATTGATGATATGCCAACGATATTTTATAAATCAATTAGGTGCGGAATACTACATCAAGGAGAAACGACGAATGGTTGGAAAATAACAAGAGGTGATGATATAAAAATTCTAGATAAAGCAAATAAACAGATAAATGCCACTAAATTTCTAGGTCAACTACACAAATCTTTAAATGACTATAAGTGTAAATTAGAAAAAGCAGATTGGAATGATGAAATATGGAAACTGGCGAGAAAGAAAGTTAAAGCAGTGGTGAAAATTTCAAAATCTTAAATCGAAAAATTGAATAAAACCAAGTTCCTTACATTGTAAGTAATCTTTGAAGTAAATCATAATGGGAACAATCGAAATAATTAAAATCCTTAAAGAAACAGTTAAAGATGAAGATCTTACTTTAGACCTAGATCAATACAATCTTGACTTTGAGATATCTCCTGTTGAGTTTATTAAATATGCATATAGCGACTTAGAATCAGAGACAGAACATAAATATGTTAATGCTCTTTCAAATGCTAAAAGAGCAATAGATTCTCAAATTGAGGGGTTATTAAAATTATATGGTTTACATAAAAAATCTAAAAAACAAAATTGGGGATTTCCTAAAAAGTTAGAACCTTTAAATAGAATAGGTATTATAACTCCACAAATTTTAAAAAAGTTAAACCAGCAAAGGAATATATTGGAACACGAATTCATTAAACCGAATAATGAAAAAGTTGAAGATTTTGTTGACATAGCATCATTGTTTATTGAAAGTTCAAATAAAGAAATATTCAATTATCCATATATTTTTGAAGCTTTTCTGAATAATCCTGATAGAGCAGTTTATTGTCAGTTGTTTCCTGAAAAAGGAATCAAAATATTTGTATTTGATTATACTGGATATTGTGACAAAACGGATAGTGGAGGAAAAAAATTTGAACAATTATTTACATCAGAGCACGAAAATTATATTGAATTCTTAAAATTATATAGAAAACACTTTGAACAATTACATTATTAAATACACAACTCAAATATGAAGAAAAATGATTTAAGCTTATGCCCTACTTGTGATATACGTAACATTAATAGCAATTTAAACACAAACCAATGACAAAAAAACTACTTCTTATTGTAATCCTGCTTTTAGGACTTAAAAATTTAAACGCACAAATCGAACAAGTTCCTGGGGACTTTTATGAAGCGAAAGAATATAGCAAGGCTATTTCTCTTTTTAGAGCAAAAACATTTCTGTTTAAAAACGTTTTAAAAACAACAGAAACAGTTTTACAATTTGAGGCAATACCATTAGCTGCTGCAAGTTCTGGAGAATTGACCTCATTATTATATCGTTGTGAATCGAAAGGAAAAGAAGGTCTAATACTCGGTTTTTATGGGGATTACTGGAATAATGCAGGTGTTAGTTACCAAGGTTATGGTTTTAAAAACCTACCTAAAGAAAAAGCAATAGAATTTTTAAATAAAATTGAAAAAGCGATAGAAAAAAACAAAAAGTTCTTACGAGGCAATAACAATAACAATAATATAGTTTTCGATTTTGATGATATGAATGTTTTGATTTGGACAACTTCTGGAAGTTACAGAATACGAGTATATTGGAATGGTTTTGACTCTACTTGGGAGGAAACCTCATATGAAAGGTCAAAAAGAAGATTTGAAAGAAAAATCAACTAATAGAAAATGTTACATCCATATACAGAACTGGCATTGATATTGAATTTATTTTGTTTACGAAAAGTTTACGACATTCTAAACAATTAATTACAAACAACTAAAAATCAAACTTTTAAATCAAAAAATAACTTGATTACAGCTCAAGAGGTCGCACACAAACACGTTAAGTATAATTATGACATCTAGTATTTTTCATAACAAAGAATTTGAAATAAATGGAATTTCTATACCCGAATTTGAATTGAAAAATGGAAGTCTTATACGAATTTATATTCCAAATTTTGATACCGAAAGTTCGCCTTTAGGTTTTGATTTAGCTATTGAACTCATTAAACGTTTTCAAAATCAAAAAACCGATTTCCCCTGGGCAAAAAACTACCGACAACATACAGTCATGAAATTATTAACTCCTTTAAGTGTTGGCAAATACCTGACTAATAAAATGCGGATTGATGAGTCTAATGCAAAAAGAATTGCTGAAGAAATCGGAATTAGTCTAAAAGACAAATTGGAGCATTTGAGTTTTACCAATAGAAAAGCATTAATTATAAAAGCTCTATTTCATAAAAATGATAGTATCATTCTGGATTATTATGGAGTAGATGCTAAAGGAATTGAATTTTTAGAAAGTTTAGTCAATTCAGAAATTGAAAATGGCAAATCTGCAATTGCTTTTGATAGATTAGAATTTAAAGTCGATCAAGAACCATTTCGTAATATTGTACCAATAGAAATAAAAAACTATAGCCTAACATCATAAAACATTAAAACTTTTAGTAGGAAGTGATTACTGCAACTTCATAACACACAAACAGTCTTTCATTAAAGTTTATCATATTTAGAACTATTTTCTAATCTTAACTTTATATGAAAATAAATCAATGTTTACCAGGTATAATTTGCATCCTATTTTTCTCAAATTCGTATTCTCAAACTTCTCCCGAAAAAAATAAACTTGAATTCTCCATAGGCTATAATTTTGGTGCATTAAAAAACCTCGAAATCGCCCCGGTGTCCCGTTATGATTATAATGGCCCTATTTACAAACTAAATTACCAGCGTTTAACCAAAAAGAAAAAAATAGTTGAGGTACAATTAGATTATTTACAATCCGAATTAAAAACAGATCTAATTCCTGCCCTAAATTTAGATTACACCAAAATAGGATTAAGTTTTTCGTCTTTAAAACCAATTTATACCAAAAATAAATTTGGGATTCATTTGGGTTTACAGTCTAATAGTGATTTGTCATTGTATCCTATACCTAATAATTATCAATATATATTAGATCAAAAACTTGGAATAGCCAGTCGATTCTCTTATCAAATTAATGAAAAACACTCTCTATTTTCTAAGCTAACAATTCCTGTATTATTATTTAGAGTTACAAATTCTAGTGCCAATGTGTATTCTTTAGATCGTTATCAAAGTGTGCTCTGGAATATAGGATACAACTATTCACTTTCTAATCACCTCGACATGAAACTTAGTTATGATTTTAATTATGATAGATTACAAATCTCAAATGCTTTCAGAGAGGTTCAATATCAATTAAACTTAGGTATTAAGTACAAATTCTAATGAAGCTATGAAACACGTAAACACAATTGCCTCTATTTTTGTTATGATATTAACTTCTTGTACTGACGCCCTAATTGGTGATGAAGGAAAATTGGATGAAGACATCTACCTAAACTATCAAACAAAAACAGATTTAGAATTGCCTTTTGAAGAAGAATGGTATACATACGTTGGAGGGAGAACACACTTAGAAGGGGGGCATCATTTTATTACTCATGGTAGTGGTCAAAGGTATGCTTATGATATAGGAATAGTAATAGACGGAAGTAGTCATTCTGGAGATGGAAGTAAAAATGAAAACCATTATTGTTTCGGTAAACGCTTAAATGCTCCTGGTGACGGAAAAATAATAGCTTTAGAAAATAATATTGAAGACAATAGAATATCGGGTATCGTTAATGATAATATTAATGATAGTAATCTTGCTGGTAATTATATTATAATAGATCATTTAAATGGTGAATACTCTATGCTGGCACATTTTAAAAAGGGCACTATACTAGTTTCTGTTGGGGATATGGTTACCAAAGGACAAGAAGTAGGTAAAGCCGGAAATAGTGGAAATTCTACCGGTCCACACTTACATTATCATTTACAAAACACGCCAGAATATCTCGACGCAATTGGACTTCCTGCTCAATTTATAAACTATTCTGCTAATGATGCCTTAATAGAAAGAGGCGAACCTGTACGGGGTCAATCTATTAGAAAAAACTAATTCACTGATCGAATTACTAGTGATGCTTAACTGAAAAGCATTAACTTTAATTCTGTAACTAACAATTATACGAGACCGTTGTATAGAATTTGAAAAAAAGCAAGAAAATGATAAGACCATACGTACTGGCAGATACAAATTGGAAACATCTAAAAGATGTAGATTTTGAATTAGCTGTTCTTCCTTGGGGAGCAACAGAGGCTCATAATTACCACTTACCATATTCAACAGATGTAATTGAAGGAACTGCAATAGCCGAAGAAGCTGGGAGAATTGCTTAGGAGAAAGGAGCTAAAGTAATCATACTACCAACAATCCCTTTTGGAGTCAATACCGGACAATCGGATATATATTTAGATATGAACTTAAACCCAAGTACTCAATTTGCAATTTTAAAAGACATAATTGAAGTATTAAACCGGCAAGGCGTTCATAAGTTTATGATTCTGAACAGCCACGGAGGGAATAACTGGAAATCAATAATTAGAGAACTTGGTCTGTTATTCCCTGATATGTTTTTGTGCGTTGGTGAGTGGGTAAAAATTGTTAATCGAAATGATTTTTTTGATGACCCCGGAGATCACGCCGATGAAATGGAAACAAGTTTGATTCTTCATCTAGCTCCAGAATTGGTTCTTCCCAAAAACGACTGGGGTGCAGGAACAGAAAAAAAGAACAAAATAAAAGCGTTTAATGAAGGGTGGGTTTGGACTGAAAGACCTTGGTCTCAGATTAGTGAAGATACAGGAGTAGGAAACCCGAAAGCTTCTACTAAAGAAAAAGGAGCGCTATTTTTTAACGCTGTTTGCGAAAAACTAGGAGATTTATTTGTAGAAATATCAAATGCCGATACGAATAAGTTATATGAATAAACGATATACATTACTGTATAACTAATAAAATGTCATGAAAATAAATTCTAATAGCTCATATTTCAATGAATTGTTTAAACAAAAACTAGAAAGTTTAAAACAAAGTGAGGATTACCACCTGGTCAAAGAATTAATTCCAGAAAATGCAATAGAGGATAAGATAAGAGATTATATAAAAGAAGAATTAACTACTACTTTTAAGGTAGCTCATACACTAATAGAACAAGGCAAATCTGAAAAAGCAAATGCTTTTCTATTTCAATGTATTGGTTCAGATATTCCTCCTTTTATTCCTTCGACCTGTTGGATGAATGGATTTTCTTCTCTTGTATATGATGATGGAGAAATTAAAAAGAAAGGACAATTATTTGATTCTACAGGAGGGTTCGATTTAAAATTATTACACCCATTATACGATACTTTAGAAGATAATGAAGATTTATGGGAAATAGATGTTTATGATGATTTGAAATGGGTGCTAATATTTAAAACCTTTCAACTAATGGCTGAAGCAATTGAGTATACCATACAAAGTGATTCCTTTTCAAAAATACCCATTACAACGCCATTTCATTTTTTAGCAACAGGTGGACATGATGAAAATAAAGAACTTCTCTTATTAATTGAATAAAAAGAAATTGAATTTAAATTAAATTCTGATCAAAATTACAATAGTGAAACACTTAATAATAATCAAAGATTTAGTGTATTACTTTTTTATAAAATAAGTATCTTTGAGATAGGGATAAAAACAAAAAACGACTAAAAAAATAATAGGGCATTATACCCTTTATCTTTTTTAAATCTATTGGAATTTTAACGGTTGATGAATACACAAAAATATATAGAAGATCTACTTAAGTCACATTCATTAAAAAAGACTTCGGCACGAATAGAAATGCTTAAAATATTTCTAAATTATGATTACGCATTATCTGCAAAAGAAATTATTTCTCATATGAAGGTAAGTCATGACCGGGTAACCATATATCGAACGTTAGGCTCTTTTGAAGAGCACGGGATACTGCATAAAGCTTCTGAAGACAGTCATGGTATCAGATATGCGCTATGTAGTCATGAATGCCCCGAAGAAACACATTCTGATGAACATGTTCATCTTATTTGCGAAAATTGCTCACAAACCTATTGCCTGGAAGATATTAAAATTCCAAAAATCAAAGTTTTAGAAAAATTTCTGGCGCAAAAAATAAACTATACAATTAATGGCGTTTGTAATGCATGCCTTTCTAGTTTAAAAGCAACAAATGGATAATCCCTGGAACACTCATTATCATTATTTTGATCAGAAAAAACATCCTCCAGCAGCTACTTTACGTAATGCTCTAGCTCTTTCTCAAAAACTACAAATTAACCCGCAAAACAGGCTGGCTGTTGATTTGGGTTGTGGCAATGGTGTAGATACTTTTGCCTTACTACAGGATAAATGGAATGTCCTTGCTATAGACAAACAAAATGAAGCCTTATTGCGAATTAAGGAAAATACTCCGGATACATACAAACAACAGCTTCAGCTTCGTTTAAATTCTTTTGAAAACATAGATACACTTCCTAACTGCCAACTTATTAATGCCACTTTTAGTTTACCATTTTGTCACCCCGATCATTTTGATACATTATGGAATATTATTACTTCTTCAATATCTAAAAAAGGGATTTTTAGTGGTCATTTTTTCGGCACCAATGATGCCTGGAGTTCTAATCCCGAAATGACTTTTCACACCGAGAAACAGATAAAAACAATGTTTAATCATTTTAATCTTATCCATTGTAAAGAAATAGAAAAACAAGGTAAAACCATATCCGGAAAAGAAAAATATTGGCATGTATTTCATATCGTAGCTCAGAAAAAGTAGGCTATTTACACCTTACACTTATTATTTCTGAAACGCTACTCTTTTAGAAGTCGAACTCAACAGTTTTTTAAGTTCAATAGAAGATAGTATCCATAATACTAATGCATAGATTATATTCTCTACAACAAGCGTATAATATATCCCATTAATACCAAACATTTTTGGGAAAACCCAAATTAAAGGTAGAAACAAAACAATTTGTCGACTTATCGGAACTATACTGGCTAGTTTTCCTTTTCCTACCGATTGAAAAAAAATAATACTACTCGAGGCAATAGGTAATAAAAATAGCACTGCCAAAATACTTCTTAGATTAAAGATTTCATGAGTGTCTAAAACCATATCCGGAAGCATCAATTGGATACAGAATTCAGGAAAAATTAACACAGGAATCATAAAAACCAGTATAAATAAAATACCGCCTATTCTAAATGTTTTTATCGCTTCTATACATCTCGATATATTAGACGCGCCATAATTGATTCCTATTATAGGTTGCAAGGGTTGCAATAGACCTAATACGGGGATTGCCAAAAATGAAAATAACCTAAATGCAGCACTAAAAAAAGCAATATCATGAGCAGTACCATACCATGCTAAAGTTCTAAATAAAAAAAACTGTTTTATAACATTAGACAATTGCATAACAAAAGCAGATGTACCTACACTAATTACATCTTTTATGATGTCTTTTTCAATCTTAATACTAAATTTTCCAGTTGTAAACGATGCTTTTTTCTTAACAAAATAGAGCGAAGTTGCAATCGCATATATAAACATAGATATGATACTACTTAAAGCAGCACCAGCAATATCCATAGAAAAGGTATGAATAAATAAAGGGGTTAATGTAATATTTATTACAACAGACATTATTGTAAATGTCATTGCTTGTCTAATTTTACCTTCGGATCTAATAAGCCCATTAGCAGAAAGGCCATGGATAGTAAAAAATACTCCCAGAATAGATATTTCAAAATAAGAAACCCCATAATCCAGCATAGCTCCTGTAGCCCCCATAAAAGCTACTAATTGTTGAGTAAAAAGCACACCTATAACCATTAATATTATCGAACTTATAAGAGAAAGTGCAATCATATTAGGAATCACCTTTTGTTGTTTTTCTATATCATTGGCACCAATCGCCCTACTCAAAACCGAAGACGATCCAGCTGCAATAAAAACAGTGACACTGGTAATAACCAAGGTGAGCGGAAATAATAACGAAATCCCGGCGAATGCTTCTGCGCCAATAAAATAACTTACATAGATAGCATCTACCAGAGAATTAATAGAAATTACCATCATCCCTAATATTCCTGGTAAAGAAAGTTTAAGCATCAATTTCCAGAGATTATCTTTTAGTATATCTGGTTGTTTCTTCACGACTAAAACTGTTTCAAAAAAGTAATTTTACTAATGAATTGTTGATTCCTGTCTATAGGATCTAATGATGATTTTATTTGAGTATCGTTAAATACCAGATAAATAAAAGATAAAGGCATATATTCCCAACTAAATCGTGCATTCCACCTTCCTTGTTTATTAAATGAATTATACTGATAAAAAGTGGATAGTTGCATTCTGGGGGAGAGTGCAAGACGAAGACTGGCTGAATACAAATTGGTTTCTAAATTTTCGCTTAGTATTCCTATTTTCCTAAGATTATTATATTCATAATCTGCAGTTAAAGCAATATGAGGTAAAGGAGCGTATCGCATACCAGCCGTAATCGTGTTTCTGTTTCCATTATAGAAACCTCCCCATTCATATTTAAAAGAAGCCGACAATTTTCTTGATCGATCAGAATTATATCGAATAAACTGTCGGGTATAGAAATATCTTTTTTGTTCGATAGCTAACCCCAGAGGTTTGAAATCAAAATTTATATTTTGCCATGATGGCGTAACCGAGTATTCTACAAAACTGTTGTCTTTAAAAAAAACATATACAGGAAAAAGGTAGAGACTTGCCTGTTGAAACTTTTCAGGATTTTGAAAATCATGATAGTAGTTTGCAAAAAAACCTGGATCCCAACGACGAATCCAGGGAAGTTTTTTAGGTCTTACAATAAAATACCCCCCAGGATTGTGTTTTATAACATCATTCTGAAAGACAAAACCTGTACCTGGATTATAATTCTTACTCACAAAATTTGTAGACCATCCCCAATACATCTTATTGCTTCGATATCCAGAAAAAACACTTCCTGCTTCTCCCCACCTATTGGTTTGTTTATCATATGTAGACGAAATTAGATAAGAAATTGTCCATTTATTTTTTATTCGAATTAAACCATCTACAGTTGCTGTTGTATTATTGTTTTCTTCGATATCTAATACTTTACTATTTTCATCTAAGCGATGATTGATCATCACTCCCACATTGTTTTCTTTTCCGTAATTCTGGAGATACCGAAATATTCCAAAATTGGCACTGGGCGCATTATCGGTATTTCTTTGATGGATATATAGCCCCGCCAGAGTTCTTTTATCGTTTCTATCGGTAAAACGTGTTCCGACATTAATCGGAGCAGGAACGGCATTAAATTTACCTTCTAACCCAATTTTTCTACTAAAAAAAGGACGAACCAAATTACTAGAGGCACCAGCCCAAATTCCCGAATTTTCTAAGAAAAATTGCCTTCGCTCTGGAAAAAATATATTAAACCTGTCAAGGTTGTTAACTGCTCTATCTACATCTGCCTGTGCAAAATCTGTATTAACAGTTACGTCTAAGACCGATCGTGGACTTATAGCCCATTTTGCATCTCCTCCAAATTTTAGTTTACTATCAGAGTTTTTTTCTCCTTCTGTATTAGTCGTAGTGTATTGATATAAAGAATAAGGTTCTATTCTAAGGTTTGCTCCAGAACTGGGAAGTTCTAACCCTTTTAATTGCGCAGCATATGTCATCCTATACGGAGAAAAAGATTGCGGGATAGCAGGAAAAACGGTTCGCTCATAATCTCTTCTTGCCAATCTGCTAAATGTAATTCCCCATGCAACATCTTCTTCTTTTTTCTGACTGTCATACCGAATAGATGTAAAAGGTATGGCAAACTCTGCATAATACCCTATATCGGTTCTATGGGTACGCACAGACCATAGTGCATTCCAATCATTATCGGTACTGTTATCATTAAAATTCTGTAAGTCACGTTGATTACCATACGGAGTGGTTTGAAACGAAACACAGTATTGTTTGAGATTTTGAGGATCTAATTGAATGCTAAAAATATCATTCTCACCATCACTAAAATCTCTTCTTAAATCTTGTACACGAACTCCTTTTTTTCCTAATGAATCTTCACAGAACACTCCTACGTATAACTGTTTCTCATCAAATAAGACACGTACTTCAGTTTTATAAGTATACACTCCTCCCTGTCGGGGTTCCATTCGAAAAAAATCTTTGGTAACAGGAGCTTCCTGCCAGTCAGACTCATTTAATTTGCCATCGATTTTTATGGAACCCTTTGCGCGTTTTGCAAAAACCTCGGGAGGATCACTAGGGGGTGGAAAATTTTGATTTGTATGCTGTGCAATACCGATCATATGTTGCATAATAACTACTATGGCACAAAGCAAATTTCTCATATTTTCTTTTTTTTCATGATTATGAAACCTATTCCGAAAAATAAGATCGTTGCCATACTAACTTTTGCTATTCCAAATAAAATAAGAGTACTCCATTTTACTTCATCTGTTTTGATTTTGAAGGATGGTAATCGCGAATAGTCCTCACGCTGTATAGGTTTATCCCAAAATAATTTCTGAAAATAGAAGTTTGAAATATTGCGATGGAACGATTCTATAGAAGTATGAAACTGATGAAAGGTATTAAGATCAGTTTTTGCAATATGAATAAATATACTCTGCATATTTACCGCAGGATTTACCCAATGAAAATCTGATATCCATTTATTTCTCTGATATACCTGATTGTTATATTGATCTACATCTTCTTTACTATGCATATCTTTTAAGGATGTTAGCGCTGCATATGCTTTTGCAAGTGTGTTATTATGTATAAGACTATCAGATCCCTGAAGGTGCGGATTATGTGCTAAAAATTCTTGAATAACTTCTCTGGCTTCATTTTTATCTTCTTCATTTTCAAGACTTGTTCTGCGAGTAATTTCTGCTAGCGATGTACTGTCTAATGGGTATCTGGTAGTTACCCATACATTAAGCACTGCAGGGATTATTATAAGAAAAAGCAGCCATACTCCAGCTGCCGTGATCGCTGTAAAAGACGAATTCATTTTAAAACTTACAATAAAGAAAAGTACTGCAAACCAAAATGCACAGTATATGATAACGCTAAGTATCCAAAAAAGAGCTGCTAGGCTATTCTCAGAATTCATCATATTACCAGAAGTGGTTAATCCTATTATAGAAATAAGAAGTGCTAACCCCGTAATAAGGAAGAAATATAATACAAGTCGTACTATAATAATTCTTCTAATATTTACAGTTTGTATATATAGTAATGGTAGTACTCCACTCTCTTTTTCGCCAGAATATAAGCCATAGGAAAATGCTATAATCAATAAAGGGAAAAGGTAAATTAGTACAAATGATAAATCAAAATTACCAACGTATAGTTTTACGGGATTTGCTATCTCATTTTCAAAAAGCTGATAGTGTAAACTCATTCCTGTAAGACGGTAATAATAAGGATGTAAATCGCATTGTCCAATTGCCAAGGCCGCGTAATCATGAGGATGTAAAATCGCATGATAACCATGTCTATGCCATGCATAAGCAGGGTCTGAAGCTATTTCTAGTTTCTTTTTTTGTGTTACAGAAGCTAATTCTTCTTTAAAACTTGCCTGATATTGATGGAACTCGGTTTTCTCAATTTCCATTACATCCTGGATAGTATCCCGTTGTACTTTTATCTCTGATTGCCCATAATAAATTGAATAAAGACCAAGTAAAAAAGTACAACCCAGCATTACTATTTGAAAAGTATTTCTGGTAAAAGCAATCCACTCATAACGCAATAATGTTATTGTTACTTTACTCATAATACGGGTTTCTTTTTATGTGATGAATAGTTAAGAAGAAAGAAAATAACCAACCCCCAACAACATAAGGATAATAGTTCTATTAGATATTGGCGTAGTATCTCATACGCAGACATTGTTTTATAGTGAAAACCCTTAACCGTTTTCCATAAATTTTTATCTGCTTTATATTCATAAAACTCACCATACTTAGAGTTTTGTGCCATATCAAGATTCATTTTCCGAACTAATTCTCTACGGTAATTTTCTGTTATTTTTTGAAAATGAATAGAAGTATTGAGATCGGTAGCAGCAAGCCCCATAGATACATTACGTACAGCTAAATATGGAGTAATAAAACTGGATAAGCTACTGATTCGATTCTGATGATTAAAAATATCGATTAACCTTTCCCAATGTACATCATATACTTTATTTCCATAATCTTCTCCGGCTTGCATTCGTATTCCTTCAAAATTTAAAGGTAGTTTATGAATTGAATCTACTTTATAGTGTTGTAAATATTCTTTTTTTAATTGCTGCTCTCGGGCGATTTTTGGATTTTTTCCATCTAAACCATTTCTAATATCTTTTTGAATAGCTTCTCTATAAATTTTCATAGAAGGTAAAGGATAGAAGCTTTCTCCAAAATTAGCCGTTGTTTTTGGGATAATAATGGTAAAAAGAATCCAACAGGTTAACAGAGTAAGTAACGCATTTCTTCCTGTTGATGATTGCATAGATACCCATACCGAAAAAGCAACAAAAATCGATAAGTATATGGCATACACTATTAATAGAAACAACACTCGTAATCCAACATCGGGAATACTGCCAGAATCTGTTATTACGGTAGATAAAATAAAAGCGATTACAAAAAACGGAATCACTATAGCAAAGAGAATACTTACATATGCTATTATTTTCCCTTTAATTATAGAGGAATAAGATACTCCTTGACTTATTAACAATTTGAGAGTTCCATTTTCTCTTTCTTCGGTAAATGCAGTAAATGCCAAAAATATAATAAGTAAAGGAATTAATATTTGAAATACCATTGCTGCACTAAGTTCTCCAAACCGAATCATACTACTATGATCTTGCGCAGGGCGAAACATAAATTCATGTTGATAATGAGCCTCTAGATATACAGAAGTTCCTGTATAGGTATCTAATCCAAAATCAAATAAACTTAATATAGTTTTTGGCTTAAATACAAAAGTCCCATAATGAGCGGCTATATGAGGATGTTTGTCACCTTGCTCTAACCATTCTGTTCTATTTTCTTGCTTAGCCTGCTCTATAATAGCTCGTTGTTGATTATAGGCCACATACCCTGTGTATAAGGCAATACTAAGCAATCCCATAATGACTATGGCTAGAGCTGCTATTAGCTTTTTCCGCAATGCGATTTGTATTTCTTTTTTGGCAATTAGTAGTACTGCATTCATCTTATCAATTGTGCATGTGTTTCAAATACATTTTTTCAAGATCCTGAAAACTAACGTCTTTGGATTCAAACTTTTCTAACAATACCCCTTCTTTCATTATACCAATGTGTGTACCTGTGTCTTTTGCTCTAAAAAGATCATGTGTTGCCATTAATGTGGTTACTCCTCTTTCTTTCATATTTAATAATAGTTCAGAAAATTCATTACTGGCTTTGGGATCTAATCCAGATGTAGGCTCGTCTAGAAGTAATACTTTTGCTCCTCGAGCTCGGGCCAGTGCAATGCCCACTTTTTGGCGCATTCCTTTAGAGTAACTACTTACTCTTTTACGTATAAAATCTTTCTGCAAACCAGATTGTGTTAATAATTCTTCCAGCTCGCTTTTGTTTTGATTTCCTCCGCCTAATCCACAAAAAAAATGTAGGTTTTCTAGCCCTGTCAGATTTTTGTATAACATCAGGTTTTCGGGAATATAGGATAGCAATTGTTTGGTTTCCTTAACATGCATAGTGACATCCATATTATTGATCATAGCTTTACCATGAGTTGCATCTATAAAATTTAGAAATAGATTAATAGTGGTCGATTTCCCTGCTCCATTTGCTCCCAACAGACAAAAAATTTCTCCTTCTTTTATCGTAAGATTTAAAGATTTTAGGGCCGTGAAATCTCCATATTTTTTTGTTAAATCAATTGCTTCAAGCATTTTCACATTATTTTAGAGTGATTAACCCTGTTATATAACCACTGGTACTTTTCATTTTCTTTGAAACATTACCCGAACTAATTTCATAACTGTACAAGGCATCTTCTTCTGTACCTGCAATGGCAAAAAGAACCTCATCATCAGAAACTTGTTTCATGAATGATGTTCGGGATGCTGCAAATGTATTAGGTAGAGAGGCTTCTAAATCCCCTAAATCTTGCGCCTTAGAAAGATCAATTTTTCGATACCTAAAAGCAGGATTAGCTCCATCTGTACCAAAAAAGTTATCATCATTTTCGGAAACGGTAGTACATACCATTCCATCACTAAAATGATATAACCCAAAACACGTATTACCAGTGGCAGCTTTGAGATCGAAAAAATAATCTGCGTCAAATTCTGTTTCTCCTGTTTTGATTCTAAGAACACCACTAGGTTTACCACTAAACAGTCCCGAAGCCTGAACATAAATATTTCCTTGAGCATCGGTAGTCATAATTTCGGCAGTAAGTGTGTTAAAAAGTGTGGCTGTACGATCATCTGTTATAATTTTACTTAAGGAGTTTGTATTTAAATCTACCACGGCAATCTTAGCAGAACCTGATCCTCCAAAATCATTAAGTGCGATAAATAAATTAGTATCTCTTATGATCATATCGGAGTAAAAAAGACCATCGCCAGCATCTTTTAAATTTATTTCTCCTGTAATTCTCATCGTAGCAGGGTTAAATTGAATAACTTTAGATATCCCTCCTCCAACTGTAGCGTAACCTGTAGTTTCATTAAGGATCTCGAGAGAAGAAAAAGAATTAGATCCCGGAATTATTATTTCTTGATCCAAAACAGCTTTGCCAGTTTTATCAAACACAAATTTTTTCATAGTTGCGGGAGCACCAAAACCTGCTGTAAACATCGCTTTTCCGTCTGAGTATATAGAAGAAAACTGTCCTACCTCTGTACCATTGGCATTGTCTATCGAAGGTTTATTAAGATCTGTAAGTCCTTGTAAAAATGTAGTTTTTACATCTCCTGCACCCGATACTATGGCCAGGCCATGGTTTATTTTTACTGTCGTTTCTTCTGGAGGAATAGAATTATCATCGCTTTTACATCCTGATAATATACTTATTGTTATAAAAATAAATCCTGTAAAAAGTATATGTGCTGCTTTTTTTAATTTGTTCGTGTTCATTACTATAGTTTTTGTATTATGATTTAAATAGTGAGGTTTTTAACTTAAGATGCCATGATCTTCCTGGTTTTTGAACTCCAAAATTATCATAGGCTTGTTGATCAAATATGTTGTGAGTTTCGAGAGTTACAGTATATTGCTTATGCCTTCCTGTGTATGCAATTCCTATATTATGAAGCCATTGGGTTGGCACGACTAGTTTATCTTCTTTTCGTCCATCAATCTCCCAATACCTAAAAAATTCTTCTACATAGCGGGTAGACCACCATACTTGTAATTGGTCATTGGGTCTCATTAAACTATTTTTGGTGATTTGAATTTCTCCGTTTCCGAATAGATACGGTTTGTTTGGTAATCGAGCTCCAAAATAGCGATCATTAGACACTCCTGAAGCTTCTTTTTTGGATCGGTTTCGCAAATCCTGAAAAGTGCCATTTAATGTAATATTTAACCATGATAATGGCCGCATGCTAATTTCGCCTTCGACTCCTATGATTCTTGTTTTTAATAAATTTTGATAAGTACTCAAAACAGGAGGAGGAACCGCTTGAAGTATAATAATATTCTCTATCTCTCTAAAAAAACCATTAGCTTCTACACTCCATGTTTTTTCTTTATAACTCCCACCAAGATTAATATTATGGCTTCTTTCGGGTTTTAAATTGGGATTAGCTGCTACTGCGATACTAAAATCTCCTAAAGTTTCAATTCTATCTGGTAATCTTGTGGCATACTCATAAGATAGTTTACTTAAAAAATTGCGATTAAGTCTCCAGGAAAAAGATTGACTTCCTCCAAATTCTGTCCTTTGCTGTTCTACCTCATCGATTTCATTATTTTCAATTTCAAAACCTTTTGCGGTATAGTGATAGAATTTCACAGCACTGTGACTTACTATTTTTTTATCCAGAAAATCTTTTTCCAGACCTATCCCACTAACAATTTTATTGATATGCACAGGGTTTTTATAGTAATCATTTCCGTAAAACGCAGCTGCAACGGGATCTTCTCCTGATCGTTCAAAAAAAGAAGTCACTCCATTAAAGAGAATTCGTGAAGTAGTATTAACATTATATTGAAGATTAATTCTTCCCGAAATATTATCTCCGGTAAGTTTTAATTTATTTTGAGAAGGTGTAATCTCACCTCCAGAGGTTCTCTGCCCAATAACTTCTCCTCTCCAATTGTATATATTAAGTGTTGTATCATTAAAATTGGTAATGATTCTATTGTACCCTATGTATAGATTAGCATCAAGATTTTTTATAAGGCCTTTTTTTTCATATTGTAATGCATTATTATATACAAATACTTTGTTAAGTGCTTCTCCATAAGGTTGTCTCATTTCGAAATTATGCTGAATCTCATCATATAAATTTGCATAAGAAAAATTGAGTGCTATATAATCTGCCCAGGATTGGTCTATCAACCCTACATCTCCTTTTATCATATAGCTTCTAAAAGCATCATGAAATTTTTTTGCTGAAATTGATTCTGGATTACCTTGTTCATTAATAAGTGTTACATCGTTTAGTGTGTAATTATTGTCTGAATACGTATAATACCCTGTTAACCCCGCTGTTAAACCAGAGGGCATTACTTTTCTCGCATTTACTGTTGCCTGCCATGTATTAAATGAACTATATGCTACAGATGTGTCAAAAAAATCATACTTCTCTTTTCTTGTAACTATGTTAATAGCGCCTCCCAATGCATCTGCACCCATACTTACAGGAACCGCACCTTTATATACTTCCATTCGTTTAATAAGGTTAACAGGAAGCATAGCCAGAGAGGGGCCTATTCCTAATTCTTCTACTGGAAGTAAAAAATCCATAGGAACTCCATTCACAAATAGTTTTACTTGCCTGCCGCTTAACCCTTGAATAGATACTTCAGTGGCATTTCCAACTCCCCCACTCTGTCTTATTTGTACTCCGGGCACTGTACCTAAAAGATCAGATGTAGTAACAGATCTATTATTAAGTTTTCTGGCTTCGATAACAGATACTGTTGTCGTACTATTTCTAATTTTTGTTGCTTCTGATGTGCTCAATAGTGTTACTTCACCTAATTCATCGAGTTGTTTAGCAAGGCGAATTGTTACTTTTATTTTGGGTTGATTTTTAAGTAATGTTATCGTTTTTTGTTGTGTTTGGTATCCTATATGTGATATTACAATTTGGTAATCCCCCGATCTTAAATGTTCTATTCTAAAGGCTCCCGAAGTATCGGATACGGTACTTTTATTCATTTCTGGAATATATATATGGGCAGTAGATAAAGGGTTTCCTTTTTCATTGGTTATTGTACCAGAAATTACCCCTTCCTGACCTATAGAAATGATTGGGATTAGTAAAAAAACAATTATGAGATATGAGATATATTGCATATAGAAGTAGTAGACGATTTATTGTATTTAATTATGTATTCTGATTTTTTAAGAATAGAATGTCATTTGTTATAAAGTAATTTCCTGAATCAATTCTTCTGAATTCATTTCCTCAAAAATCACTTTTTCTTTCTCAGACATTTGATCTTTATGAAGTAACCCATTTGATCTATCCCATAATTGTTTTGTTTCTGCAGTTAATTGATAGGCTTCATCTTTATCCTTTTTTAGCAAACAGGTTAACCCATTATTTTTGCGTAGTTCAAGTATTTGTTGGTTTCGTAATAGATAAGATGATGATAAATTGGTTAGAGAGATCACTTCTCTTTCTTCATTGTACAATAAAAATTCTTGGTCTGAATAAAGTTCTAATATTGTTTCTTGTAGGGGTTCGATTTCAAAAACACGTACTTTAGTTTTTAGTTCTTCTTGTGTATTTTGATAACATTCAACAATCTTTACAGGAGTTTTCTCTGGTGAATGATTCATAATTACAGCTTTCTTTTGTTCACCTTCAATAACATTGTTCAGTGTTATTTTTTCAACAAAAAAGAAATCATCAACTGCTGTTTTAGAATACCTTATTTCTCCAGAACTGTGTACTTCTGAAATAAGTGTGTATTTCCCTAAAGGTGCATTGTTAGGGATGGTATATGTAAAATAATAGTGTCTTCCGGATTGAATATTCTTGAGTATTTGTATTAATTGTTCTCTCTTACAAGCTCCACTCAAATAATCTGCTAATAACAGTAACGGAACATTTTTATTTAAATATTTAAGTGATCGTTCTTCTTCTTGTGTTACTTCGTTTATAGGGTTTGGTAATCCCAAAACATGTTCTTCAAAAAGCATAGTAACATTTCCGTTAGGATCTTTAACACCTATTCTAACCCACGGAAACACGTGTACATTTTTTAAGGCAGAGATATTAAAGTTCCAGTGAATAGTCACAGTCTTACCAGGGATAGCTCTTTTTGGAAAAATACTCATGACTATTTTCTTAGTGCTTTAAGCTGTTCTTTACTATATTGATTTGCATACTGCCTGAACCATTTTTCAACTGTTTTTTCGCCTAAATAATCATAGGTTACAGATAGTAAAAATTCTAACTTTTGCAAATACTCTTTTTTAGCTTTTTCTGGGTCTTTCATCATATTTCTCTTACGATCTTCTTTTTCCTTTTTTGAAGCGGGAACATGATGAAAATAAGTTGTGTTAAAGTATTCCTTACTAAACTCATGATATTGAGGAGTGAAAAGGATCATATTATGCCACATTTCGTCGATAATCAAAAGATCATCTGGTATAAAAACTCCTGGAATCTGACTTATGAATAGAAACTTGAGGGTTTCATTAAAAATATCCTGTACTTCTTCGACTTCTAACTGGTACATATCATTAAACCTCGAAATAATGTCTTCGTTTCTAAACTGAAGAATATTTGCTAGTTGTTTTTTATCTAATTTTTTCATGGTTAAAATGTTTCCTTAAAACGGTAGTACGACAAATCGTACTACCGCAATACAATGTCTACAATGTAGATGAACAATGTCCACAGTTACTACAATGCGTACCTCCAACTGGATTTGCTGATTTTTCGGCCAGAATCTGAGAGATTAGTGCTTCTTTGTTAATTTTCATGATTACATAAATTAAGATTATACCTACTCTATTTTTTAAGGTTTTCGGCTCGCCCTTTGTTGCAACAGTGTTGCAATATAGAGAACCTGTTTTTCAGAAGCAACAATGTTGCATTTAAAGAAATGTTAAAAAAATAATTTCATTTGTTAATGGCTTAGCACCATTCTTCGGTAAATTTTCGAAACTTTATGTTATTACCCGATCGATAAAATCTTGTAAGTACTTTAATAATGACTCCCTTATCTTAGTATATTCTTCGTTTTGATTACGCCAAATTTTGATACGCTTAAATTGGGTTATCAAAGCTCTTTTATCATTTTAAATTATACTTTTGGGGTAATACATTGAGAGAGTTAATTTTATTTGTAGGATTGAAATATATTAGTTGATTTATAATAAATAAAGTTTTAGCGATATATGTAGATAATGATTTAAAATTTCTAATATTTTATTATAATTTACTCTAAAGTTATGCGTTTATTACAATTAATCAACTTTTAGTGGTTTGCATAACTTTTCTAAACACACAACAGGTCAAAACACTATCCAACTTAGATCATAAACAACTCATTATCAAACCACTAAATCCACAAAAATTCTTAAAAACCAACATTCACAATATGCAAATTAAAAAACAATACAAGGGGATTATTTTTGATTTAGACGGAACCCTTTTAAATACATTAGGAACATATAGCCATATCATGAATGCGCTTTTGGAAAAAAATAAATTTCCGATTCATACCATGAAAAACTATCGTGAATTTATTGGAAACGGTGCAAAAAATTTTATAACATTATCCATCCCTTCTGAGCATAGAACTGAAGAATTGATAGCGCATTTGCTCCATGAATTCCATTTGCAATACGAAGATTTATACACCCAACATTCTGAAACATATGCTGGCATAATGGATGTACTAATAGATTTACAATCTGCCGGAATAACACTCGCTCTATTATCTAATAAATTACATGATTTAACTCTTAAATGCGCAGGCCATTTTTTCCCAGATATCAAATTCAGTCATATTATAGGTCAGTCTGAGAAATACAAAAAACCAGATCCCAGTGGGGTTTTAGATCTATCGAAATTGTTAAAAATCCCTCTAGATCAATTGGTATTTGTTGGTGATACAGATGTTGATATACTTACAGCTCAAAATGCAGGCGTTGATAGCATTGCAGTAACATGGGGATTTAGAGATGAAAAAAACCTAGTATCCTTATCTCCTAATTACATAATAAGAAGCCCTAAAGAACTCATAGAATTCCTACCATTTTCTAAACAAATTTAAACAGCCTTAACACATTTTTTTCGGAATGTGATATTCTGTCTTCTTGATATTACATCAAATAAACTTTAATTTTTCTCAAAAAAAAAACTCTATTCACCTATATCATAGCACGATACAGATAAATAAAGTTCTTTTTGTGCACAAAATTACTATAGAAGTCGAACTAGAATTTCATCACTTAAAAATATAGTATAAGTCTCAAAAAAAATATTCAACTTGTAGTCGTAAGTCTCTACCTTGCAGAAAGATTCTTATATAGAAGCTATTGCTAGTTATTGGTTTTATTAATTATTTTTAGTTCTCTTACTGTCTTCCCTCCAACGGCCATGTCATCATCCGGGATTTCTTTTATTGAAACTAGAAATAATTTTTTTGGAACACCTGTAATATCTGCTGATATTTCGGTTAATTGTTCAATTAGTTTCTGCTTAATTTCTTTTTCGAGTTTAGTTGATTCAAATGATATATATGGCATATTGTTTAGATTTTTGTTTTTAGAATAAAACAGTTTATATTAAGTTTCTATTTTGTCTTTCGTATTATACTTTGCTTATTATTTTGCACTTCCCGCCCGTTTTTAAATTGGCATTAAAAGTCGAACTTTTGATATTTTTACTTACACGTATTTAGGGATGATACCATCTTAAAGTTAAACATAGTATTGCTATTAGCAAGATTTTGGGTTGGAATGTCTTGATAAATGCTCCAATGTGCTACGATCTTTTCTTCTTCTAATCTAAACAGATCATATATTGCAGAATTTTTTCCAGAAAGAGCTCCTTCACTAATGGATAGAACAAAGTTCCCTTCTCCAAAAACGGCATGCTGTTTTTTATAACGAGGAAAAAGTGATTCATCTTGAATTGCCTGAATAAGATTCTGAATTCCATCGGCAAATCCTATATTATGTTGATGGAAATTAGTTTGAAAAAAATTAGGTATGATCTCTATTATCGTTTCTACATTTTCGTGTGTTAGTGTATTAAATAGCTCGGTGATTATAGATTTATTACTTTCTGTTTTCTTTAGGTCTTTTATTTCGGTCTCACCATCAAATAAAGATCTACCCGATAAGTTTGGAGAAGTTATTGCTGTCATAACATTCCAGTGTTCGGCAATTAATCCATTATAATCAAAACGAATGATATGAAAAGCTACTGCTTCATTAAACCCAAAAGGAGTAGCATTCATCCATTTGTGATGCATAATTATGTGCTGATCATCTTCTAGCATGCGAATATTTTCAATTTTACTACCATACTCTTTTAATTTTGGTATCATAGAAATAAAAGCTGCTCTTCCCGACGGAACCCTTGGATTGTGTTGGATATAGTTTTCATGAACCATTTTCTCTATTATTGATTCATTGTACTGGCTAACTGCAGTATGATATGCTTTAGCCTTTTCTTTATTGTTCATATGCTTTTTCTTTATAAGTTGATCTACATTTTTGTATGTGGTTAAATTAAAATATCGCAATGATGAGATATATTAACCCGTTGTACATTTTAGGTTTTTTAATTCGTCAATTCGAGCGTAATCGACAGGCTATTCCGGAAAACCACTCGAATTGACGCTTTTTTTATTTACATCGCTAATGAGACACTATTTTTTGAATATTTACGAACAAGGTCTTTAATTAAAGAATCTGTTTGATCTAGTGAACCGACAGATTCGATATAAGAATCTGGTCTTACCAAAATAGTCTGATCTTTATAGTATTTACTTTCTGTCCAGAGTCCATGTTGTGAATCATTGGAATGAATTTGTATTACTTTCACAAAACCTGGTAATTCTAAATCTATTTTTTGATTGCCAAAATAAAGAAGCGTAAACTTGGTATAATCAAGAAGAGAATATAATTGGCTTTTTTCTTCTCCCTGGTTGACTTCGATATCATAAACTCTTGTTCCCGCCATTCCATTTTCACTATAGCGAATACCCATACCTGTAATATTTCCGGCTCTCTTTTCTACAATCTTAACATAATCTTTTGCATGGGTACCAGAGCTTGAATATTTTGTAGAACGAACAAGTTCTCCAGAACTCTGAATTACACTAAGAGCAACTGGTTTTCTCTCGGTTTCATATAAATTGAGCAGACTTTGATCAGCACCGTGATTTTTTATCATATTCAATTTCCAAATTAAGTTAAATGAATCTGCCAGACCGGTATTTAAACCTTGTCCTCCATTCACAGAATGAATATGACAAGCATCTCCCGCCAGAATTACGCGATCTTGAATAAGATAGTTTTCTGCAACAGATTCTTTTACAGAAAATTGAGAAAACCAGATCAGCTCTTTTATCTTAACTGTATGTGGTGCCATCGCGAAGTTAATTTTTTCCATAGCATCTTCTATGACAAAATCTTTGCGATCCATTCTAATATAGAACCTATCAATATTTCCTTCTCTGGGAATCCAGGCAACATCTGATGTTTCTGATTGGAAAACTATAATTTCGGGTACTTTTGTAAAATCAGTTTCGAATACTGCATCAATTACTGCCCATACAATTTGAGGGCGTGTAATCTCGAAAGGTATATTAAAGTAGTTACGAACAAACGAATGAGAGCCATCTGCTCCTATAAGATAATCTGATTTTATTACATCTCCATTAGAAAGAGTACTGATACACCCTTCATCTGTAACCTGAATATCTTCTAATGTTGTTTGTCTTACTACAGGCGCATTAATTAATGTAAGTTTTTCATCTAAGAGTTTCTCTACAAATGCTTGTCCCAGCATCAAAAAATGTTTATGAAAACAACCTTCAAGCTCATCCCACCAATACGATTGTCGTGATACAAACTTTCCCTTTTCCCATATTGAACTTGTATTACAGGGTAAACCCAGAGGGTAGAGTTCTTTGAATAAATCAGCAACCTCAAGTAGCTGTAGTGTTCTTGCATTAAGAGCATCTGCTCTTCCTACTTCTAGCGGGCCTTCAGATTTATCTATAATCATTGTTTTTAATCCCGAAAGCTCTGCTAGATATGCACAAGCTAGCCCAACTGGTCCAGCCCCTACAATAAAAATATCTGTTTCTTTTGTTATCATTTTGTATATATAAGATGTGGATTATCTGGAGTTTTCCCTAGTAATTGTACTCTCCTAAGGTGTCTGGGAGCGCCTTTGGTAAAAGGTTCGCGACCATGTAATAAAGTGCTATTATCAGAAAATACAATATCTCCAGTTTCCCACCGATGTGTATAGAGATATTCTGGAGCGTAGAGCGTTTTATTAAGGTTTTGAAGAAAATCTCCAACTTCTTGTTCTGGAATCCCCTCGACTTCAAAGCCAGGATGATTAACAAACGATTCGTCGCTATGATTTGGAGGTTCGCAATAGCGAATTACAGAGTATTCTTTTTCTTGGTGTTTATTAAGAAGCGGAGCAATCGTTTTGCTATCATAAAACTCCATTTTTCGTGAATACACACAACTTACTTTACTCCAAGATTCTTTAGTATTTTCTGAGATTTCTTCTAAAATCATTTTTGTATTGGTAAAAGTTGTGCCTCCTCCATTATCAATTCCGGGTGAACTTACACAATGAAACACTTGCGTTTCAGGTACTTGTTCACGATACATACCATCCCAATGAAGAGGGATATAAGTATTGTCGAAAATATGGTCTTCGGGATTATCCTGAACAACAAGTTCCAGAACTTTTCCGAAAGGCCACAAACAAATTTCTCCAAATTTTTCACAATAGTCAGAGAAATCTTCGGCGCTGTCAAAGCTTCGAAATCCTCTCAAAGCAATTAGATGTTCATTTGATAGCACACTTCTCAATTCGTTTATATCTAAATCCCGAATATCTTCCTTTCCGTTAATCGGTTCAATTAATAAACCAAATGGATTTAATTTTGTGGTTCTAAAATTCATATTTTACTCTTTTAACTTTGTTATTCTACATTAGCATTCTACGCCTTAATTTTGAGGCATTAACTCGTAGTGGCTAGAGTGTCCGTTTTCGTCCTGAACTAATTTTGCATTTAACTTTTTAACTTCCCGGTGCTTCATAAGTATAAATTCGTTTCCAGTTTGTACAGCAACCCCGTGCCAGGGTGTCATCCATGTTTCTCTTCCAAGAAGTTGAATTCCAATTTTCTTAGAACCGCAGATCTGAGGGTGTATCGATAGACGTATTGCTTCTGGAAATTTTTCTGCAATCAAATCGGTCCAGGCATTACTTCTTATAATCGCCTGATAGGCTTTTACTTTACATTCTTTTTGGATTGAGCTTTTAGATCTTGTTTGTCCAGGAAACATTAAATCTTCAACAAGAAAGCGTGTAAGCCCTCGGTACATGCGATTAGCTTCTTTTTCTTCTGCATTGTTCGACCCTGTTCCTCCTTTTTTCACTTTATCTTTTAAACTATCCAGGTCTTGTCCATATTTTTTTACAAGTTCATAACGAGCTTGATCAAAATCACTGTTAATATCTATATCATCGAGATTAAAAGTAGAAAGCGCTTTAAGGTTTAACTCTTCGATAAGGCGATCAATTTCAATTTGATAAGAAGTTACATGCTTTTCAGAGATTCCTACAATATCGCTAAAAACTCTACCATCTGAACATATAATTAACTCTGCTCCTGGTTCGTAAATACTTTGAATTTGTTGGCAGAGATCATTTAAAAATGTAAGAGCCTGCTTTTCTGCCATGTCGGGAAGATATCCTAAAACTTTTGCCGGATTAGGAGATTTACCAGGAAATGCCGGTAAGACAAATCTAATTTTCTTTTTTTGCTTAATAGCCATAGAAACTTTATCCAAGTGTGGTTTATGACAACTTAGGCAAGCGGGTGAATCACAGCTATCTTCGGATATCATCATTCGTCGAAATTGCATGACTTTGGTTAAAATATTTCTCGCTTGATCTGTAACTTGGTCAGAATGACTAAATGATGTGTAAGATTTACTTAGTTCATTATCTAAAATTTTCATAATAAGGTTTTAAGAATTAATTTTCTATTTTACGTGTCGATTTTTCTCATCATAAATTATTTTAATCTGTGTTCATTATGGTATATATAAAACTCTATACAGAAAGGATATTACTATCCTAACCAGTTAGGTTTATCCATATACTCTCCTTCTGCAATCATTTTTTAACGATAGCTAATCCTTCTTAAGTTTCTTTTATAATAACAAAGACTTCTTCTCCTGTAAATAGAGTTTTGTGGTTTCGCTATTTTCAGGAATATTTACTATTTCCTGGTACTACCAAATACTATCTAGTATCACCAATGTTATTTTTTAAAATGTAATTCTTGATTGCAGTTTTATATTTTCTGCAATTCATACATTAGCCGTACGATTCGAATTAAATCAAAACGATAAAATGTTGTCTCTTCTTCATAAAAAAAAGCAACCTTATTCCTAAACTATTTAATCTAATAACAGAAAGCCTCTGCTATTGTCCAAACACCATACATTTTTTAGTATACATACTATAATTTTATGTACTGAACTCATCTTTATTGAAAGCATGAGTATATATCTAAATCAATATTTATTAAATATTAAAACGTTGCATATCTTATAAGATCGTCTTATCAAGGCCGTCTTTTTTGAATCTAACTTTTATAAAAATCAGTATACAAGAGTATATTTAGTGATTTTTATTTTTCTAATTAGTGATTAGTATCCGATAACAAAACGGGTATATTTTTAATCAAATATGTTATATTTTATAACTCAATATGATGTATTTATCTGTCATTTCGGATATAAATATAGTCTAATTTTTAACTATAAAAAATTCTCTTGGCGCTTTTGCGACTGCTACCAGAATATAACTCGTTTTCTATTATAATAGTATAACAGCTTACAAAAATATTTTAATCTATATCTGTAAGTATTTCGGTTTCTAATTTTTCTATAAGGGTTTTTAATTCCTGAATAGCATTTATATCTTTTTTATCAATTGCCATATTAATTGCAGATATAATCCTTCCTTTTATTAATTTAAGCCTATCATTTTTTGGTAAAAATAAGGGATCTACTCCTTTAACAAATTCGATATTTCCTTTTTCATTATTATCTAATTCATCTAATTTGTTTTCTATATTTTGCAAGACGTCTTCTTGCGAAACTTTTATTTTATGTCTCAAATCAGATTCGTTAATGATAACCCAGTCTTCTATTCCTTTTACCTTAAGTAAAGTATATAAATCTGATTTCTTAATTTTTATTTCTCCCGACAATATCTGGTTTTTAAGCTTATTATTGGTTATCCCAATAAGGTCAATAGCTTTGGCAAACCTAGAATCTCTTTTGATAGTACTTTCACTTACTTTATATTGTTCTGCGAGTATTTTTGATGTTGAAGGTTCAATTTGACCCTTCGAAAGAATATTAGCATACCCTCCTTTTTTTTTCTTGACACTTAGATATTTAAGTCCTCTATAATAACTCAATTGATCGGGGTTAAGATTTCTGCGTCCTAGTTGATGGTTTATCATCCACGACTTCACTTCTTCTATCGAAGAAAAAGAAAACTTGCTTATTCTATAATCTATCTCGTTTTCTTGGCAAATTTTATACCGATTATGTCCATCTATTAATACTAAATCATCTTCTCGCTCCCAAACCGATAATGCTTCTTTACACCCTTCTAAAAGAATATTTTCTTTTAGTTGTTTAAATTCTTCTTTAGATAATGGTACAATAAACTCTTCTAATTCTTTTAAAACTCTAATATTCTCTTTGTTCATTTCTTATTTTGAGTTATTTAAAAAGTGTTCTTAGTTTATATCTTCATCTTGTTTAACGAGACCTAACTAACCATAATTCATTCATATTAAAAAAAGTAAGTTCACATCAATATTAACTACTATATTTCAATACATTAGCAAGTTTCAGAAATAAAAAACAGGCTTCCCCTTACATAACGAGATTAGTTTTGATTTTTTGAAATTGATAAAGGGTTATAAGTATTCCTGTTTCAAAACTCAAAATTATAAACCTATATATGTAGTACAAAACAAAGATATAATAGAATTAGAGATTATCCCATATTTACTATTAATTGTTCCATATTCACCATTAGTTATATTCTATTTATTGCTATAAAATCTTGATTTCAACTCTAAAAACTAATCTCTTTTTGAGGTGATCAGCATAAAGTATTACAGAATTCACGCAAATCTGATATAGGCTTTAACCTACAAACACACGAAGTCTTTTCTTACAAAATAATCATTAAGTTGTTGTTACTAAAAAACCGCAAAATAATTACGTTATCAATAAATGTGAAACAATAGTAGCACAAAAGTGCAATACAAATCATCTTGATCTTTATATTTTAGTCTTCAATTAACTTTTAAAACCTAAAAAATGATAGATACCAGATTTTATATTTATAGCACTTATTCTTTAGTTATAATAAATTAACAAATAACTTTTTTAAACAAGAAAAATATACCTCAACACAATTTTATTGGCCTAAAGAACATATAAAGATTCTGATATACTAAGGCCGTAAAACATCCTCAACTATAATGAATATTAAAGAAAAGGTTTCATTAGATTTAAAAATTGATGACAATGATCCTGATTTGATTTCGGGCTGTATAGAAATAGAGTTTCGTACAGAAAAAATAAGACATTACTTCTCTTCGATTACACTAAAAGAGACAGATTTTATTCATCTATCCTTTTTTATCGAGTGGAAAAACCGCTTATCGACATCTTGTTGTTGCTATACTGTATTTTCTGGGTCTGTAAATTTAACACAGCAACATTTTTTTGATTTAAAGTGGATGTTTGTTTGCCCAAAAAATAAGTTATCTAAAGAAGGAAAATACACACTCTATTCTAATCAAAAAAATCAATTTTCAAATTCGTATCATAACAATTACGATATTCCTTTTATTGTAAATTATGGCTAAATACATATTCTATAAGCATAGCGATTACAATGCTAAGATGTAAAGAAGTATGTTGAATAAAAATTTACATTTTTTGACACTTCTTTTACATTTTTTTTCATCGGTTACCCAGCATCTGTTTTAGTTTTACAAAAAAACATCAGCTATGAAAAAAATAATTATAGTAGTCATATTTTTTTTAATTCCTACAGCTTACGCGCAACAAGAGTTAAGAATAGATACTGGTAAAAGTATTATTAATTGGCAAGGTTCTGATCTTCTAAATTTGAATACACATAATGGAACAGTAAAATTTAAAAACGGTGTTATACGTAGAAAAGGTATTCTTATTACAGGAGGGGAATTTGAAATTGATATGAATTCTATTATCAATATAGGTGATCAATATAATGAAATGTTGATCACCCATTTGAAGAGTGAAGATTTTTTTAATGTTAAAAAACATTCAATTGCTAAATTAGAAATTATTAATACCCGGTATATAAATGCTACAAATTTGGATATAATTGCATATCTAACCATCAATGGTATAAGGCACATAATACAGTATCAATCTACTATTGAAAACATTAATAACCAAGTGCTGATGAAATCTAAATTTGTAATCGATAGAACATTATGGAAAATCAACTATAAATCCAAAAATTTTCTTGTTAACCTGAAGGATGATATCATATCAAACACTATTGGTTTTGAAGTATTTGTAGTAGTAAATCAGGATGGATGTTAAAAGTTTATTTATTGACCTTTACACCTTCCCACTGTACTCCCTGAAAATCCATCAAAATGTAATAATTTCCTGATTCGTTTTCCACAAATTTTATTGATTCCTCAGAAGTCTTATCGCCAAAAAACATAGTTTCGCTTTCTGGATAGAGTACTCCATTATTTTGTCCTTTCTGATACAAAAACAAACTATCTCTTTCTACTTTAAGGGTAATTAAAAGATGTCCGGCATCAACAAAATCATAAGTTCCTTCATACTTTTTAAGCACAAGAGGAGAAAGGTTGATCGATTTACGAAGTACTGCTTTTGGCATTTTTACCTTCTTGCCCTCAAGTATCTTTTCTAAATCACTTACCAATTGCTCAAAAGGAATTTCATCATAGTTTGTTAAGAAAACAATACTATAATCTTGCGAAAAATTTCTATGAATATAAGCTCGTTTACCTTTTGTACCTCCTGCATGCGAAATACTATGATCATGAATCAACGAGGCATGATCTTCTTTGTTTAAGGCAGTAAGAAATTGAGTCAAATCATCAACAGACGAATGTAAATTACCCATTCTTACTTCATCCTGTAAAAAAGAATCGACACTTTTAATGTTTTTTTCATCATCAACATAATGTCCATAGGCATAACTTTTTAAATGCCTAAGATCTGCATCAAAATTACCACCTGAGCTCTTCATTCTTAACGGTTTGAAAAAATTTTCTTTCAAAAATAAAGAATACGAACTTTTATTGGTTTTGCCTATAATATAGTATAACAACTGAAAACCTACATTAGAATATCGCATCTCAGAACCCGGCTCAAACTCTAATTTTTCCTTTGAAGCCAGAGTTACTATTTCATCTGGAGAAAGTTCTAATGTATTAGATATTGAACTATCAAATTCTCTGGGTAAACCCGAACTATTATCCATAAGATGTTGAATAGTTATACGCCCTGCATTAGGAAAACCGGGCAAATATTTACCAATGGTATCGTTACGATTAATTTTACCTTCGCTTTCTAGCTGAAGTATACTTACTTTGGCAAATAATTTAGAAACAGAACGAAGATCAAATTGGCTTTCTACATTTACATATAATTTAGACAACGTATCCAAAGAGATATTATATGCTTTTCGTAAAACAGTTTTCTCACCCTTCTTAAGTAATACCACTCCATTAAATTTCTTTAACTCGGTAAGCTTTGTTAAATACGTATCACTTTTTAGAAATAGCGAATCATTGGGCTTGTTTTCATGATTAACTTTTGAAATTTTTGTTTCTTTATTTTTAGAACATGCTACTAAAAATATGGCTAATACTAACAGTTTTAATAAAATACGAGTCATTTTCTTTTTTATTGCAAAGCAAATACAATTGGCGTATTAAAAATTGTAAAAATGGAACCTTGTCTAATGACGGAATAAAAATTCTGGTAGATCATTAAAGAATTGCATAGGTGTTACACCGCATACTTTCTTAAAATCCCGATTAAAATGTGATTGATCAAAATAATCATATGTATAACACAGTTCGGTCATAGAAATATGTTTGTTCTTAATTCTAAATTTAACCAAATCCATAATTCGTACTGTAATGATAAACTTCTTCAAACTATAAAGTACTTCTTGTTTAAAGATTCTATTTAAATATTGACGGGTTTTTTTATATTTTTCACTCAATAGATTTACCGATGTCATTCCTTTTACACTGTATATATACTCACAAACCTCTTTTACAAAAAGAGCCGAAGAACTAAGTATAAGGTTTTGGCCTTTTATAAAATCACTTGCTATAGTACACATGTCACTTATTGGCACATCATTAAATAATTGCTCTCGTACTCCTAATATGCCCGTTTTTTCAATACTTAGGTCAATAATTCCAGAAGTATCTAAGTATGAAAAAAAATGTGCATTTGCCCACGGTTGTACTTTAATTGTAAAAAAAGTAAGAGATACTTCAAATTTTAGCGTATAAGGAGGGGAAAGATCATGAATAGTAAATACTTTAAAAGAGATGGGAAGAGTGGATTGTTTCTCTCCATACGTTAGCACACTATTACATTCTTTAAAGAAAACAAAATCATAACAACAATCATCGATCACTGGCACATACTTAACCGCTGTATCCATTTTCTTTGAAAAGTAATAATATTCTTTTATCAAGTGTTGTAAGGATAAATCAGCAAGTTCACTTTTAATAATCATAGTATTGTAGTAATTGTAAACCATTAAAGCTATCAAACTTTGATAGCATGTAAATTTCACCAAAAAGTAAAATTATGGTCTTTTTTGTCACATTTTTGATCTTTTAGTTGTCATCATATAATAATACATTTATATATTAAAGAAACATATTTATTCATACATTAAAAAATCAATGTTTGATTTCAACACATATCAGGAGTTTTTATTTCCATTTGCCTATAACATTCTTGGATCTACCGACGATGCAAAAGATGCTATTCAGGATACTTTAAACACTTTTATTTCGCTTCAAAACAAAAACATAGATAACCCTAAAGCATACTTGATCAAATCGGTTATTAATACTTCGATCAATAAAAAAAATCGACAGAAAAAATTTGTTTCAGAAAATAGTTCTCTTCCAGAACCTATTGCTACCGATACTGCTGATAATGATTTATACTTAAAAGATATCGTTTCGTACTCATTATTGATTTTATTAGATCAATTAACTGTAAAAGAAAGAGCTGTTTTTGTGCTAAAAGAAGCATTTAATTATTCTCATAATGATATTGCCGAAGTTCTTTCTAGCACTCCTGAGAATTCGAGAAAATTATTGAGTCGAGCTAAGATTAAATTAAAAAAACCCAGTCAAAAGAATCTAACCTTTACAAACAAAAAAAACAGAAGAATATCTTAATAATTACAGTACTGCAATACGAGAAAGAGATATCAAAAAGTTAGAGCAACTTTTTGCCAATGATATTACCATGATTGCTGATGGTGGTGATAAAATTAAGGTTCTTAGAAATTTTACCCGCGGAAAACAGAACTGTATCCAGCTGATTCTTGAAGTTTTTAATAAATTTCAATTGCGGCAAAACATTAGATATATTAGAGTTAATCACCAACCTGCAATTGCATATTTTGACAATAATCTATTATCATCTTGTCAGGTGTTTTCAATTAATCAAGATCAAAAAATTTATAAAATCAGCTCTGTGGTTGATCCAGAAAAACTTAAAAATATTGCAAAAAAGATGCGTTAGTGTCACGTTTTCATATTGTGATTTGTCATATAGGTAAATGACAAATTTATATACAATGAAAGAAGATTTTTTTAATGATACGCTAGAAAATAAAGAAGTACTAATCCTACCCAATGAAGGAGAAGCATTTACTATGAATGGCATTTCTTTTACTTTTAAACTAACCAGTGAATTATCGAATAACCAACTAGGGGTATATGAAATAGTTTTAGCACCTCGAGCCATTGGTGCCAAGTTACATTATCATAGATTTATGGATGAAATCTTTATAGTAAATAAGGGAATACTCACTCTTTTTACAGGAACTAAAGGCGATAAACATCTGATTGCCCCCGGTACCGTAGCATATGCTCCTAGATTTACCCCACACGGATTTCAAAATGACACCGACGAAGAAGTTCGGCTTACCCTACTTTTTAATCCTTCACAAAAAAGAGAAGGTTTTTTTAGAGGATTATATGAAACGCTTAACAGTGACACTATTGACCCAGAAAAATATTTAAAACTTTATAACAAATACGATAGTTTTCCTGTCGATACTTCTAATATGTTACCAATTAGAGATCATTAATTTTAAAGTGATTGGTCATATTTTCGCTTGTTTTCTTTCCTTTACCAGAGGTAAATACACTAGAATTTGATAAAAATCGATACAATTTCATAGATTATAATAGCAAACAGTATAAATTTGCAATATTGATTATATGATAAACTGTAAAAGTATTTTTGTACATACACCTTACATTAAAATATTTCAACACATTAATAATCAATAAATTACACCAAATAAAGAAAACTTTAACAGTAAAAAATTTGCTTTACTAGACGACTGGTCATATTTTTGTCGTCCCAAAATGGAAATGATGTCGAAAACCATAAAACATGAGATCAAAGCCGATTACCTTTTAGAAAAAGGGATGGAAATCATTTGGTCTAAAGGTTACAATGGTACTAGTGTAAATGACATTGTTAAGGCAGCTGATGTTCCTAAAGGTTCTTTTTACTTTTATTTTGATAGTAAAGAAGATTTTGCAATTAAGGCTTTGGACAAATATTTTACAACACAGGTTACTCCTGCTCTAGTAATTTTACGTGACAAATCATTTTCTGCAAAACAACGTCTGATTAATTTTTATGAGTACAGAATTGAAGTAGTAAAAAAAGAATTAGAATGCAAAAATGGATGTATGGCCTGTAACCTAAGTAATGAAATGGCCGAACATAATGAAAACATAAGAGAGGCAGTCTTAGAAAAACATGATACAATAAAAGCAGAAATTATTACTGTTGCCATAGAAGCTCAAAAACAAGGAGAAATAGATGCTTCGATTGATGTAGTAAACATGGTAGATTTTATTGAAGATGCTGGTAAAGGAGCAATGACAACTATGAAAGAGACCCAAAGTGCTTATCCGATGGATAATGTAATGAATATGACCCAGCAGTTGTTTTTAAAATAATTTTTTTTGAATTATATATAGACGACCGGTCAATTGTTAACATTTAAATAATCTTAAAGTATGATGTAAACCATAATTTAGTAAATCAAACAATATAAATAGTCGACTGGTCAATTATAAAATCTAAATGTTTTTATTTTTTTTCAAAGACCATGTCCTAATATCAATACTCAAATCGTCTAAACATAAAAACTTATAATAATCTGTATCATATCAACTTGTAATGTATTACAAGTCGACTGGTCAACTAACAACTAATAATTATATGAATGCACTAAAAAAAGCAGGTAACGCTACCAATGCGTTTGCAAAGAAATGGGCAGAATTTGTAATCAAATTCAAATGGCCTGTATTAATTTCCACATTAGTCATTGCGATGGGGCTTGGTTCACAAGGTAATATGGAGTTTGATGGTGATTATCACGTATTTTTCAGTGAATCTAACCCAGAACTCGAAGCTTTTGACGCTTTGCAGGATAAATACACCAAGGATGACAATATTGTTATTGTACTTTCTCCTTCTAATGGCGATATATTTACTAAAGAGAACCTAATTGCTATAGAAGAACTTACGGCCGAAGCTTGGAACACCCCCTACTCTTCTCGTGTAGATGCAGTAACAAATTTTCAGCATACAAGTGCCCAGGGTGACGATTTATACGTAGACGATCTATCTTATGAATCTGCCTCTAAAACTGATTCAGAAATTAAATCGATTAAAGAAAAAGCATTGAAAGAACCTCTTTTGGTAAATCGTCTGCTTAATGAAAAAGGAAGTGTTACTGCAATTAATGTAACCGTACGACTACCAGGAAAAGATAGTGCCAAGGAGATACCAGAAGTGACTGCTTTTGTTAGAAAATCAATTTCTGATTTTCAAGAAAAATATCCGAATTTTCAGATACACTCATCGGGATTGGTACCTCTTAATACTGCTTTCTTCGAATCTTCAATGAGAGATATGATGTTAACCCTGATTATGTTGGTTATTGTAATCTTAACTACACTCATTCTCACAAGAAACTTTTTTAGCACCCTAGCTACGTTAATTGTTGTACTATTTTCTATTATGAGTGCAATTGGTTTTGTAGGGATTATGGGAATTAAGCTCACTCCGCCATCTTCTGTTTTCCCAACAATGATATTAACTTTGGCTGTGGCAGATAGTATTCATATCCTGATTACTATGCTCCAAAAAATGCGTAAAGATGGATATACAAAAAAGGATGCTCTTGTCGAATCTATGCGTCTTAACTTCATGCCGGTTTTCATCACAAGTTTAACTACGGTTATAGGTTTCTTAACCATGAATTTTGGGGATGTACCTCCGTTTTGGGACTTAGGAAATATTACCGCTTTTGGAATGACAATGGCCTTTTTCTATTCTACTACAGCATTACCAGCACTTATGGCAGTTCTTCCTGTAAAGGTTAAAGAAAAGAAAGGTATTCTTATAGAAAAATCGAGCTGGTATACTAATCTTGGGCATTTTGTAGCAAAACAACCTACAAAACTTGCAATAATCTCTATAATAGTAATTGGTGCCTTTACATTTCTGGCTACCAAAAATCGATTTAATGATGAGTTCATCAACTATTTTGATGAAACAGTACAATTTAGAAGTGATACTGATTATATAAGCGAAAACTTAACCGGAATTTATAATGTTGAATTCTCTGTTGGAAGTGGAGAAAGTGGAGGGATCAATAACCCAGAGTATCTTAAAAAATTAAATGATTTTGAAGATTGGCTTAACGAACAACCCGAAGTGATACATGTAAACGCATTTAGTGAGGTTGCCCGAAGAGTAAATCGATCAATGCACGGAGATAATGAATCTTATTATAGGGTTCCTAATAGTCGTGAAGAAGCAGCACAGTATTTATTGCTATATGAGCTTTCTTTACCATTTGGATTAGATCTTAATAATCAAATTAATGTAGATAAATCTGAAAGCCGGGTCACTATAACACTGCAGAATATCTCTAGTGCCGAGATGATTGCTTTTTCAAAAAGAGCCGAAAAATGGTTACAGGATAATACTCCAAAACCTATGCATACTATTGGAGTAAGCCCTACTCTTATGTTTTCTAAATTAGGCTTTAGACAAGCAGATAGCATGCTTAAAGGAAATATAATTGCGCTAATACTGATCTCTCTGGTATTAATGTTCGCACTAAGAAATTTTAAACTTGGTCTTCTAAGTATCATTCCTAATGTTACTCCAGTTTTTATCGGGTTTGGATTTTGGGCAATGTACAAAGCTCAAATTAATACAGGAATGGTTATCGTTTTCGGGATGACTCTAGGAATAATAGTAGATGATACTGTTCATTTTATGAGTAAATTCTTAAGAGCTCGAAGAGAATTAGGCTATGATGCCAGGCAAGCGGTTATCTATGCGTTTGAAACCGTCGGAAAAGCACTAGTAACTACTACAGTGGTACTCCTGGCTGGGTTTGCTGTGCTATCCACCTCATCATTCGCTTTAAATAGCTATATGGCGAGAATTACGGTTATTATTATTCTGTCGGCCTTAATTATCGACTTTATATTACTGCCCGCTCTACTAATTCTTATTAGTAAAAAAGATAAGGTTACTACAGAAACACCAGTAAAAGAATTAGAACCACAAATGCAACTTGATAAATAATAAATAAAAACAATAAAGAATCTATTACTATGAGAACATTAATTTTAGCTGGACTTGCAGTACTAAGTACTATAACTTTAACAGCACAAAATGCAGAAGAACGAGGTTTGCAAATTGCTAAAGCAGCAGATCAGGCAGATCAGGGTTTCAATAGCTCTATTGTAAACCTAAAAATGACCCTAAAAAATAAAAATGGACAAACCAGTGAACGGTTATTAATTACCCGAACTTTAGAACAAACAACAGATGGTGACAAATCTTTGATTGTTTTTAATAGCCCAAAAGATGTGAAAGGAACCTCGACATTAACTTTTACTCATAAAATTGGAGCAGATGATCAATGGCTTTTCTTACCTTCGATCAAAAGAGTAAAAAGAATATCTTCTAATAACAAATCAGGCCCATTTGTAGGTAGTGAATTTGCATATGAGGATCTTTCTTCTCAAGAAGTAGAAAAGTACAGCTACAAATTTCTGGAAGAAAAAGGAAATTTATTAATCGTAGAGCAGGATCCGGTTGATCCAAAATCTGGTTACACAAGAAGGATTGTTACTTACAATAAAGACAAAGGATATCGAATAGAAAAGGTCGAATTCTATGATCGTAAAAACTCACTACTCAAAACGCTTACCTATAGTGATTATAAATTGTATAAAGGAAAATTCTGGAGAGCATTAACTCTTCATATGGTAAATCACCAAAGTAATAAAGAAACCGTATTAAAATTTAGTGACTATAATTTTGAAGCAGCACTTGCTGATGAAGATTTTACTCAAGTTGCTCTAAAACGGGCAGGGCAATAAATTTAAATAAATGAAAAACACAAGGCTAATTTTGTGTGATATCTAATAGTAGTTCTTTTGGTTACTTTACTGAATCTTTATTGTTATCGCAACCAGGTCTTGTGTTTTTCCTTATACAAAATAAACAATAGCAATACGAATCTTTTTTAGCTTTTGCTTAATCAGATCGTATTACGCATATCAAAACCCGTTTTTTATTGCTTTACTTTTTATCATCAATATTAGAACATTGATCACAGTTCTTAGTCTGGTTAAAGGCCAGAAAATAAAAAAACGAATACATGAAGATTAAATCTATCTATTACATAATTCTGCTATTATGCATTGGTAATACAATATATGCTCAAAATGAAACGGCTAAAAAGGTAAATCATGATTTTGAGTTAGAATTAGAAGGAGAATATCGTTATTTCTATGATAATGCTCTTTTTGAAGATCAGGAAGATCATTTTCCTTCTCTGGCAATACAACCAGAATATAAAGCCGAATGGAATGCCGGATATGAAAGCATCAACTTTAAAGGTTTTTTTAGACTAGATGTTGATGATGAGCGAACACATTGGGATATACGAGAACTTTATTATCAAAAAGCTAAAAAAAACTGGGAATTTAATCTTGGACTCAAAAAGGTCTATTGGGGTGTTGCAGAAAGCAATCATTTGGTAGATATCATTAATCAAACCGATGCTGTTGAATCTTTTGATGGAGAAGAAAAATTGGGCCAACCCATGGCTCAGTTTACATGGATAACCGAAAAATTTGGAACTTTTGATTTCTTTTATCTCCCTTATCATCGTAAACGCACTTTCTCTGGTAAAAAAGGAAGATTACGGTTCCCGGTAGTAATTGATAAAGATGACCTGAATTATGAAAGTAGCGCAGAAGAATGGAGACAGGATGTTGCTATTCGCTGGAAACACTATTTTGATATTTTCGATATTGGTATCTCTCATTTTTATGGAACCGGTAGAGAGCCTCTTTTTATATTTGATACCACAGGAAATATCAATGCTTTTTATCCCGTAATACATCAAACCGGTCTAGATTTGCAAATTACCCATGACGCTTTTTTATGGAAACTAGAATCTATTTATCGCCATGCAGATGCTCAGGATTTCTTTGCCATGGTAGCTGGCCTCGAATATACATTTTCTAATATTGATGGAAATGGACTTGATATCGGAGTTCTAGGAGAGTATTTATATGACGAACGAGACGAACTAGCGCTAAATGCATTACAAAATGATGTGTTTTTCGGAAGCCGTATTGCTTTTAATGATACCCAGGATACATCAATACTAATCGGGGGAATTACGGATCTAGAATCTAGTACTACTATTTTTAGCCTCGAAGCTTCAAGACGTTTTGGTAATAGCTGGACTGCAGCAATTGAAGCCCGTATTTTTAATGAAATTGATGATAATGAATTGATCTTATCTAATTTTAGAGAAGATAGTTTTTTTAGAATCTCTATTTCTAAATATTTCTAAAAAAACAAAAACTGTATAAATGAAAAAGCCATCCCTAGTTAACAGGATGGCTTTTATAAAAAGTTCAAAGCTTATCTATAACTAATTCTTAATACAGATAGTTTAAAGCAGTTCTGTCATAATTCGAAAATTCTCCATCTTCACCACCATCGAAGCAAGAGATCATAATAGAATCTGTATCTAAACCACTTTGTCCCCAACGATTAGCAGTTGGAGTTCCTGGAATATGGATAGCCCCTATACCAGCAGATCCTTCATTACTGTTATCACATCTTCTTCGAGCATAATCAGTATGTCTGAATCCTAAACAGTGTCCCATTTCATGACCCATCAAATGCTCCATAGCATTATTACTTAAACTGTTGCTACCTGCATTAATCTGAATCCACTTATATGGTCTTCCTCCACTAGGGAAACCAGCAGATCCTCCTGCACCCGAAGCACCATTATTATATACTACCATATCAGCACTGGTAGATGCTGCAAAAGATAGACTGAAACTTAGTGTATTATTTAATGCATTATAATTGTTAACAGCCCACTGAAGTCCTGTACGCATTTTACTGGTTAAAGCATATCCAGATCCTGTATATCCGATAATACTAATGTTTCTATTACCACTAGATACAAGGTTATTTGTTCTGTACTGCTTGTTCCCATTTTCTATTTCTGCCAGTTTTTGTTCTGCCAATTTATTAATTGCTAAAATAAGGTCGCTAGATTGTATAGCATTTTCTACTGACCCATCAGGATGTTTTACCGTTACATATTCTGCTCCAGTAGCATTCACTCCTGCATCATGTAATGCTTGAATGTGAGCTTTTGAAACTTGTTCTGTAACAGCTTCTGGTTGTGTCTCGTTAGAAACCTCTTTTTTTTCACAGGATGTTGTAAATCCTGCAACGATAGCGCAAAGCGCTAATACTTTGATTTTTTTCATTTTAATTAAGTTGAATTTGTGTAGTTATTAAAAACTAAAAATAGAGTAGTTATGCTCTATTTTAAATACAATTATGTAGAAAGCTTTGAACTTTTCTAAATTTTTGCGGTTTGAAGATATGATATTTTTTTGTAAAAATTAGTTAATTTTTTAAACTATTTGTTGTAAATACGGTAAAACCGTAAGATTCTTCTAAAGAAAATGCAAAAAACGCAATTTTAAAATAACACAAAAAATCGATCAAATACACAATTCTTATATCACCGTAATATGTTAACAAGGTGTTAAAGCAAGAGATGAATAGGGATGTTAAAGAAAACTTAATTAAATATCAAAAGCACAAGATGTAGAAAGTTTTTTCCTACATATCATAAAGTTTAAGTTTTAAAAAATTACATTTTAAATATTTAACAAAAATTAAAAAAACATATTCATATGAAACAACTTTAGTATCTAATCTATTCTTAGTGACAAAATTTAGGGCATAAAAAAAGTCCATAATATGGACTTATAATGTTATAAATAGAAAAATTTTAATCTATATTCGATCACACAATCTCTGCGCTAAGACCTGCATCTAATAATTTGGAACATCGCGGTACTAATTCTTCGTAAACACCTGTTTTTACAGTACATTTTCCTTTATAGTGCACTAACATAGCACATTGCTCTGCTTGTACCGGTGTATGTTCACAAGTATAAATAAGAGTTTCTATAACATGATCAAATGTGTTTACATCATCATTATACAAAACAATCTCGTTATTGCTTTGGTCAACAGATTTTTCTAAAACTTCTTCTAAAACTTTCTCCTGGGTACTCATAAGGGGGTAATTGTTTTATGCAAATATAATAACTTAGAGTATTATATGCATTAATTAAAAGATTATTTTAACTCATAAGACGCTGCTATCCAATTATTTCTATTGAAATTTTCTATAAAATCAAGATGATTCTTTGTACATTCTTCTGTAATCATATCTAAATCTTCTTTATAAAACCCGCTCAAAAATAATTTGCCCTTGGGGTTTAAAGATTTCATATATTGTTGAATGTCATTTAGTAATATATTGCGATTGATATTAGCAATAATAACATCATATTTTTTTCCTGATAAAAGTGAGGCATCACCCTCATACGCAGTAATATCTTCACAATTATTACGCTCTACATTTTCTACGGTATTTAAATAACACCAATTATCAATATCGATAGCATCTGTAGGTCCGGCACCTCTCATTTTAGCAAGAATAGCCAAAACCCCAGTACCGCATCCCATATCCAATACTGTTTTATCATTTAGGTCAGTTTTCAAAATATGTTGGATCATCATATGTGTAGTCTCATGATGCCCTGTACCAAAAGACATTTTGGGTTCTATAATAATATCATATTTTGTATTTGGTTTTTCATGAAAAGGCGCTCTTACACTACAAATACCATCTACAACAATTGGATTAAAGTTCTTTTCCCATTCTTTGTTCCAGTTTATTTGCTCTATTTCTTCAATGGTATATTCTATATCAAACTCTCCAGAATTTAAGACATAAACACCTTCCAAAATACTCTCTTCCCATTCTATACTTTGAATAAAAGCATTAACTCCGTTTTCGGTTTCTACAAAGCTTTCGAATCCAACATATCCCAATTCTGCAATTAATATTTCTGTAGCTGGTTGTAGCGGTGAAACCTTAAAATAATACCCAATGTATTTTGTATTCGACATACTGATCTTTAATTATTTTGCAAAGTTACTCTTTTACCTTAATGTTGGTATCAAAAGTAAATCTTAAAAAAAAGCACCCCATCTTACCATGGGGTGCTTTTATGCATTCTGTTAATTCTTAAATAGCATTTACTATTGCAGAAAAATTTTCCGCATCTAATGAAGCTCCTCCTATTAATCCTCCATCTACATCGGTTTTTGCAAAAATTTCCTGAGCATTATTAGGTTTTACACTTCCACCATATAAAATAGAAACCTCATCGGCAGTTTCCTGATCATAGGTATTCGCTATGGTTTTTCTTATAAACGCGTGCATTTCCTGAGCTTGTTCTGGAGATGCAGTTTCTCCTGTTCCTATTGCCCAAACTGGTTCGTATGCAAGGATTACATTTTTCCAGTTTGCTTTATCAATATGAAAAAGGCCATTTTTTAATTGCTGTTCTACAACAGAGAAATGATTATCACTTTTTCGATCTTGCAATTCTTCTCCAAAACAGAAAATTATAGTCATCTCATGTTGTAATGCTGTATTAACTTTATGAGCTAGTAATTGATCTGTTTCTCCAAAATAAGCTCTACGCTCACTATGTCCCAAAATTACAGTCTCTACTCCAATATTTTTAAGCATATCTGCAGAAATTTCTCCTGTATATGCACCATTTTCTGCTTCATGCATATTTTGTGCGGCAACGGTAATTTCTGAGGATTTTAAAACTTCAGTTGCACTATACAGGTTGGTAAATGTAGGTGCTACAATAATTTTTGCTTCAGACGATGCTTTAAGTTTGGTTGTTAACTCAGATAGCAATGTCTTGGTTTCTGCCAGATTCTTATTCATTTTCCAGTTTCCGGCTACAATTTTTTTTCTCATTAATTTAAAATTTATGTTTTTGGTTAATAGTGTGGTTATATATTATATTAGGAGTTATTAATAGCTCAAACCCTAATTCTGGGGTCAAGCCATCCATAGATAATATCGACAAATATATTGATTAGTATAAACATAGTAGCAATGACCAATACGGCTCCCATTATTACAGGAAGATCCAATGTGTTTAGAGCATCTACAATCTCTTTACCTAATCCGTTCCACCCAAATATATATTCTACAAATACTGCTCCGGCGAGCATAGATGCAAACCATCCCGAAATTGCAGTAACAACTGGGTTTAATGAGTTTTTTAATGCATGCTTTCTTATCACCTGAAACATCGAAAGTCCTTTTGCCTTTGCCGTTCGAATATAATCCTGCCCCATCACCTCGAGTAATGAATTACGCATGAGTTGAGAAACAACAGCAAGTGGTCGAATCCCCAATACTATTGCAGGAAGAATTAGGTTTTTCCATTGGATATAACTCCCTTCACCAAAATCATCTACTTCATATAAACTACCTGTCATATTTAAATTGGTAAATTCTTGTAACACATATCCAAACAACCAGGCAAAAATAATTGCACTAAAAAAAGAAGGAACACTCATTCCTAAAGTACTTAACAACTGAATCATTTTATCTGGCCACTGATCTTTGGTCAAGGCACCTATAATTCCCAATAAAACCCCAATAATAATGGCAATACATATAGCAGAGATTGCCAAGACCGCTGTATTAGGTAACGTTTCTTTAATTACCTCACTTACTTTTTTACCACTTTTTTGAAAAGATTCTCTTAAATATGGAAATTTAAGTATTGTAGCAACATCACCTATCTTAAATAACTGGTTTCCGTTATACTTTTTAGTGTCGAAATATGAAAAATCATCAGGGTTTGTACTGTGAAATGATATAGGCGAAAGATCATTTATATAATATAAATATTGCTTTGATAATGGTTTATCAAAACCGTATTTCTTTCTCACATTTTTTAGCTGTTCTTCGGTCTCATTTTGCCCGAGCATCATCTGAGCAGGATCACCGGGAAGAATTGTAAATAATAAAAAAATAACAGTCACCACTCCCAATAAAGTAAGCAAAGCATATCCTATTTTACTAATGAGATAACCGCCCATTATTGATTAGAGTTTTCTTTAATTTTTTTTACCTCTTCTAGTGTATATATTTTGTAAGGAACACCAAAGAGACGTTCGCTATATTCTTCTATGGTTTCGGTAAAACCAACTTCTTTTCTTCTTTCATTTACAGATTCTGGATCTTTAATCGGCCATATCAAAGAAATTGGTGTTTTGCTGTTAGAGTTTAATCTCGTGCCTTGCGTACCATAAATCTGTTCTAATCCTTGTTGCATTAGATGTCGATCTTCCATCATTGCTACCGATGCCATATCCAGCTCTCCTTTTTCTCCAGCTTCTTTTATAAGAGGCAAATATGCTCCTATCTTATCTGAATGCTGAATTACTAACCAAGCCGCTATATTTGTCCCTTCGCCAACCAAAGTTTTACCAGGATACCCATACTTTTTAAAAACTTCTTCTATAAATATTGTATTGGTACTATCTATTATTTTTTGTTTTTCCCAGGAAATTTCTCCAGAACTTCTTCCGTCCTGATCCAGCTTCATAATACTATCTAACTGTGCTTTTAATAGTACATTAATCTTAGGTTTTGAAGGCTCTACTTTTTCCAGGTTAAGTTTCTCTGCATCATTCCAGTGTAACTTTTTTACTATAGTTCCTTTTTTAAGTTTTACAATCCCCGGGTTAGATCGCAATATAGTTTTTAAGGCTGTTTCGTCTGTAGTATAAAAATCAAAATCAAGATCATGTTGTTGTTGTACCTGCGCTATATCTTTTGGTGTAGAAGCTGTAAGACCTATCACATCATATCCTTGAGATATAGCTTTATTGGTTATTTCTTTAACTGCATAAAAGCCTTCTGCTTCACTTTTAGATAAGTTATACGCTACTATTAATATCAGGTTTTCTCTTTCGAGAAATTCTGCTGTATAATCTACATCATTCTTTTCTATTGCAAAGTCATGAATTGGAGGTTCATATCCTTCATCTACTGTTTTGGTTTCAACTTCGATAAATTTACCATCTACTTTGGGGTAATCTCCACTTGTAGTAATAATTTTCTCCTCTCCGTTAACATTAAATTTCCAGTGATAAGCAAACTCTGCTTTTGGAGCTCCTTCTGGCACTTCCATCCCTTCCTGAATATTAACTCCTTCTTTATATGCTCTAAAATCAAAAGCTGGTAAATGCATTAAAACATAATACGCAAAGGCCAAACAAGCCGTAAAAGTTGCAAAAACAATCCATTTATGTGTTGCAAGAGGTTTAATTGGTGTTATATACTTTCTTCCAAAGAACAATATCAATATTAAAATCAGTAAAATCACATCTTTGGTAAAGGATTCCCAGGGAGTTAACGGTAATGCATCACCAAAACATCCGCAATCTGTAACCTTATTAAAATATGCCGAATAAAAGGTAAGAAACGTAAAAAAGGCTATCATTAATAACAATGACCATACTGTAAACTTTGGCAAGTACCCCAATAACAATGTAATACCTAATACGATTTCAAAAATCACCAAAAAAATCGCTATTAATAAAGCAAAGGGAATTAAAAATTCTAGGTTCAGTACGCCTTCACCAAAATACTCCTGAAGCTTATATGAAAACCCAACAGGGTCATTAAGCTTTATAAACCCTGAAAACAGAAAAAGTGCTGCTACAAATATTCTTGAGAAAGAAACCAATATTTTCATCTACGTATATTTTATTTTTTCAAAAAGCCGATATAGAACTAAAGTAACATCTATTTTGATTACCTGTTCTTTATATGCTGACCATAATATTTTAGTATAATTTGCACAAGATAATATGATTAATCCTTGTTCCTTTTAGTTTAACAGTATTTTATATATCTATTTATTTGCCTCGCCTAAATGAATCATAGCAAATACTGCATAATTAATCATATCCTGGTAATTTGCATCGATACCTTCGCTTACCAACGTTTTTCCTTTATTATCCTCTATCTGTTTTACTCTAAGTAATTTCTGAATAATAAGATCTGTAAGAGAACTCACTCGTAAATCACGCCAGGCTTCTCCATAATCATGATTTTTATTCATCATTAATTCTTTGGTAATCCTAATATGTTTATCATACAACGTAACTGCCTCTTCTGAAGACAAATCGGGTTGTTCTGCAACTCCTTTCTCTAGTTGTATCAAAGCCATTAAACAATAATTAATAATCCCTATAAATTCTGAAACTTCACCTTCATTTACCTTACGTACTTCATTTTCCTGAAGGCTTCTAATGCGTTGTGCTTTAATAAAAATCTGATCGGTTAAGGATGGTAATCTTAGAATTCTCCACGCACTGCCATAATCTATCATCTTTTGATTAAATAGATCTCGACAATTACTAATTATGGTATCATATTGTGTGGATGTATCTTGCATAAAACTGTTGAATTTTGCGTAAATTTCGCTTTAATATGGGAATTAAAAAAATCATATCTAAAGTTTAAAAGTAAAAAACACGAAATGTGACCTCACAATTTTATAAATTCCAACCAAAATATAGGCTTGCCCCTTAAAACAATAATCATAACAAATGAAATCTCAAAAATGACAATAAATTGTAAAGGCTCATTAATCGATTTATCTACTCCAAAAATAATGGGTATTCTTAACCTAACTCCTGATTCTTTTTATGATGGAGGGAAATATAAAAATGAAAACGAGATATTAAAACAAACAGAACAAATGCTTATCGAAGGTGCTTCTTTTATTGATTTAGGTGCCTATTCTTCAAGACCAGAAGCAGATCATATTTCTATTGAAGAAGAAGAAAAAAGAATCCTACCTATAGTATCATTGTTGCTTAATGAATTTCCTGAAATCTTATTATCTATTGATACATTTAGAAGTGAAATTGCAAAAGCATGTATTGAAGCCGGAGCCGCATTAATTAATGATATTTCTGCCGGAAACTTGGATAAAAACATGATCCCAACAGTTGGTATATTAGGAGTTCCATACATCATGATGCACATGAAAGGAACTCCTCAAACCATGAAATCATTAAATCAATATGATAATCTAATTCATGAAATGAATATATATTTTGCAGAAAAAATTGCAGAAGCAAAAAAATATGGTGTGAATGATATGATTATTGATCCTGGGTTTGGTTTTGCTAAAGATATCTATCAAAATTTCGATCTTTTAAAAAACTTAAAACTCTTAGAGGTACATAATTTACCTATACTAGCTGGAGTTTCTCGAAAATCAATGATATACAAAACACTAAATAGTACTCCGCAAGAAGCACTAAATGGCACTACATCTCTTAATACTATTGCCTTGCTTAACGGGGCCTCTATCTTAAGAGTACATGATGTTAAAGAAGCTGTAGAGTGTGTTCATCTGGTAAGTGCTTATTCTAATTAAAAACTACCTACAAATGAATCTAACTCATCATTATTTTGAATACGCTGTTTTATACAGCTTTTCAAAACAAGGTTTCACTAATTTTTCTATTTTTACAAAAACACCAGACATTTGGACTTAATAAACCTAAGAATATTAGATATACTTGATATTGTACTTGTTGCCTTATTATTGTACTATATTTATAAGTTAGTTAAAGGTACTGCTGCTATCAATATTTTTATAGGAATAGTTATGATTTATCTGGTATGGAAACTTACACAATTCCTTGCCATGGAAATGTTGAGTAGCGTTTTGGGTGAATTTATTGGTGTTGGAATGTTTGCCCTAATTGTAGTTTTTCAACAAGAAATACGAAAATTCCTTTTAATGATTGGTTCTACTAATTTTGGAAGAAGGCGTAAATTTCTCAGGCAATTAAAATTTATTAGAGATGCACCCGAAGATAGTGTTACCAATGTTACCGCTATCGTAACTGCTTGTAGTGAAATGGCAAAAACTCATACCGGAGCACTTATTGTTATTAAAAGAAATACATCTCTGGATTTTGTTAAAACATCGGGAGATGCTATGGATGTTCTTGTAAATACTCCCATAATCGAAAGTATTTTTTATAAAAACAGCCCTCTTCATGATGGAGCCATGATTATAGAAGATAATAGTATAGTAGCCACCCGAGTCATTTTACCAGTTACCAATGATAATAACATGCCTTTACGTTTTGGACTAAGACATCGTGCTGCTGTAGGTATTAGTGAAAAAACTGATGCTTTAGCTCTAGTGGTAAGTGAAGAGACTGGCAAATTATCATATATCAAAAATGGGGAATTTGTGATATTTAAAACAGAAGAAGAGTTAATAGAAAAAATAAAAAGGGATTTAGTTTAATGAATAATTTAATTACTATTACCAATTGCAAAAATTGTGGGCAACAAATTGAAAGTCATAATTTTTGTCCCGATTGCGGTGCAAAAAAGATTACAAAACGAATTACTTTTAAAAATCTGATTTCAGAATTTGTCGATCGTTTTCTTAATTTGGATAATTCATTTATTAAAACATTTATTCATTTATTCACAAAACCAGAGGAAGTAATCGATGGCTATATCCATGGACTTAGAAAGCGATATGTAAATGCTTTTGGATATTTTGCTATTACCATAACGATTACAGGAGTTTATTCTTTTATAGTAAAAGATAGATTAAAAGAAATTATGCAGTTTGGGGATAATTTCACTGCACAACAAGCTGAAATACAAAGTTCGATATTTGACACCACTACCCAATACCAGTCTATGCTAAGTTTTTTAATGATTCCTTTACTAGCTTTATTGTCTCGACTGGTTTTTTTGAATTATAAAAAATATAATTTAACAGAGCATTTTGTAATCTACCTATATGGTTACTCCCATATTGTAGGGATTATGACCCTCGTTTTACTACCGTTAACATTTATGGTAGATAGTTTTATGATTGTAGGTTTAGTACAGTTCCCGGTATATATACTTTATATGGCTTATGTTTTAAAGAGGCTTTATCAAATTAGCATAAAGAAAATCCTGATCAAAACACTACTATTTCTTATTTATGGAGGAGTACTTTATTTTATTGTTGCAATAGTAGTTGTTGCACTAATGATGATATCAGGAGCCATAGAAATCCCTACCAAATAAGAACAACAAACCACTTATTCGGTTACATCTGCAAATTGTACTTCGTATAAATTTCTGTAATATCCATTTTCGATTTGGAGCAACTCATTATGATTACCTTGTTCTACAATTTTACCCTGATCCATTACAATAATTTTATCTGCTTTTTTAATGGTCGCTAATCGATGGGCAATAACAATAGAAGTTCTTCCTTTGGTAATCTTGTTTGTTGCGTTCTGAATCAACTGTTCACTATGTGAATCTATCGATGATGTAGCTTCATCTAGCACTAAAATACCCGGATTAGTAACATATGCTCTTAAAAAAGAAATAAGCTGCCTTTGTCCCGAAGAAAGCATAGCTCCTCTTTCTTTTACATTATAATGGTATCCATCTGGAAGACTCATAATAAAATCATGAATTCCTATCTCTTTTGCAGCTTGATATACTTGTTCTTCGAGAATCTCTTCATTATTTAAAGTAATATTATTAAGAATCGTATCTGCAAATAAAAACACATCCTGAAGCACTACTGCAATATGACTACGCAATGATTTTAACTCAATAGTTTTAATATCGATATCATCGATAGAAATCACTCCGTCATCTATTTCATAAAATCTGCTAAGCAAATTAATAATGGTAGATTTTCCCGCTCCTGTTGCTCCTACTATTGCTACAGTCTCCCCTACTTCAACATTAAAAGAGATTCCTTTTAATACTTCTTCATTTTCGATATAACTAAATCGTACATCATCAAATGTAATTTTACCTTTTATCTTTTCTAATAACTGTACACCACTATTCTCAATTTTAGAATCTGTATCCAAAATGGCAAACACACGATTAGCAGCTACCATTCCCATCTGTAGTGTATTGAATTTATCAGCTATCTGCCGTAAGGGTCTAAATAAAATTTGAGAGAGTTGGATAAATGCAATAACCAGTCCCAAAGTGATTTCATCTCCTTGTGCAGCTTTTAATCCTCCAAACCAAACAATCAACCCTATGGTTATAGAGCTGGACATCTCTGCAATAGGAAAAAATATAGAGTTATACCAAACAGTTTTTATCCAACCTTTTTTATGTTTTTCATTAATTTCTTTAAAATTAGAATATTCAATTTCTTCTCTTGTAAACAATTGAACGATCTTCATTCCGGTAATTCGTTCCTGTACAAATGAATTAAGATTAGAAACCTGGGTTCTTACTTCCTCAAAAGCTACTTTCATCTTTTGCTGAAAAATTCGCGTAGCATACACAACCAAAGGCAATACAACAAATACCAGTAATGCAAGTTGCCAACTCTGGTAGAGCATATAACATAAGATTGCTAGCATTTTTAACAAATCACTTATAATCATAAACAACCCCTGGCTAAAAATACTGGCTATAGTTTCGATATCACTTACAGCCCGAGTCACCAATCTACCTACAGCAGACTGATCATAATATTGTTTTTTAAAACCAAGCATATGCTCAAACAATTTCACTCTAATATCCCTAATTACTTCTTGCCCTAACCAGTTAGCAAAGTAGATAAACAAGAATTGAGTGATCACATCCAGAAACAAAACTCCAAGCATTAGGCAAATAAAATAAACCAATAGCTCACCATCTTTAGGAATAATAGTTCTGTCTATTGTCTCTCTAAGTAAATAAGGATTAATAATAGACAAGATAGCCAATAAAATAGCCGAAAAACCTACAAAATAAAAAGTCAGTCGGTAAGGATTAGTATATGTAATCAACCGTCTGAAAAGTTTAAAATCAAAAGCTTTACCACTCTTTTCTGCCATCTATATTGTATATATATTATTAGGGTATTCTACAGCTGTTAAGTAAAGCCCATGAGCAGGAACCGAATATCCGGCCTGACTCCGATCTTCACTTTTAATAATAGCTATTAAATCCTCATTATTTAATTTATGTTCTCCAATCTCGATAAGTGTCCCCACAATTGCTCTAACCATATTTCTAAGAAAACGATTGGCCGAAATCTTAAAAACTAATTGATTACCATGATTTTCCCAGGTCGCATTTGTGATTGTACAATTATACGTTTTTACATCGGTTTTGGACTTACTAAAGCATTTAAAATTAGTATAGTTTAACAGTAATTTAGCAGCTTCATTCATTAAATCCACATCCAATGGTTTTTTCAAATAATAAGATTTATGAATACCAAAAGGATCTTTTATTAATGAAACATGATACTCATACGACCTACTTACTGCATCAAACCTGGCATGAGCATTTTGGTGCACACGACATACATTCTGGATTGCAATTTCTGCCGGTAAAATTGCATTAAGTTTATATTTAAATTGATCTGTATCTAATATATCTCCATAATCAAAATGAGCCATAATTTGTTTTGCATGAACACCAGTATCTGTTCTTCCTGCTCCAACCACATCAATTTTATCACGTAAAATAGTAGATAACGAATTCTCAAGAACTTCCTGCACAGAAATTGCATTAGGTTGTCGTTGCCATCCATGATATGGAGTTCCGTTATATGAAAGTTCTAAAAAATATTTCATTTTACTCGCATCTATTATTTTCAATACAATTTCTTTACTTAGATTCTGTAGCTTATTTCAACAATATTATATTTTTGTATAAAAACTAAGCGCAAATATACTTTATAAAACAGAGATAGGGCTTATGGTTTAGTTCCTGTTTTTCTATTGTGCAATAACTCAATTTTATTATTCGATTTTGAAAAAAATACTTCTACTTAGCGACACCCATAGTTATATCGATTCTCGCATATTGCATTATGTTGATGAAGCCGACGAAATTTGGCATGCCGGAGATATCGGTGATCTTAAAGTAACCGATGCCATCGAAGCTTTAAAACCTCTTAGGGCCGTATACGGAAATATCGATGATGATAAAGCCCGGGCTACCTATCCCTTACACCAAAGATTTAATTGCGAAGGAGTCTCTGTATGGATCACTCACATAGGAGGGTACCCCCCAAAATACAATATAAACACTCGAGATGAGATTAAATCAAACCCTCCTCAATTATTTATCTGCGGTCATTCGCATATTCTAAAAGTAATACCTGATAAAAAAAACGGGGTATTACATATGAATCCCGGCGCAGCAGGCAAACATGGGTTTCACAAAGTAAGAACAATGCTTAGGTTTACACTAGATTCTGGTAATATCGAAAACCTGGAAGTAATCGAATTAGGAAAAAAATAAAACCCGGAGTTGGCATACTCCGGGTTTTAACGCACTAATACTACTAAGATTTTAGGTTTATCGTAATCGGTCTACAGATTTTACAAGATTCTCATCCTTCTTAATAGCCTTATTGGCCATTACTAATAAAACGATAGAAATAACAGGAATGATCATCCCAATACCTTTCTCTGAAACCTGAGTTTCTCCAGATACCGTTAGTGACCAATAAACAAATACTCCTAGTAAAATAAAGTTTAATAAGATATTGATACGCCCCAATACAAATTGAAGCTTTCTATTTTTAAATAAAAAAATCGAAATCAGAGATAAAATCGCTGATCCCAAAAACATTCCTAAAAGAAATAATTCTCCTTTAGCATAAAGTGCTACATCATTAGCATCTATCCCGTAAGGTAAATACATACAAAGCCCTCCAGAAACTGCAGCAGCTAATAAAAGGTATATGGTTTGAATTCGTTGTAACATTATTTTTTTTCCTTAGAGAAAAGCAAAAATAAGAGTTTCTTTTTATAAATATGTGTAAAAAATTAAAAATAAAGTCGTATACTTGCAGCACAAAACCTGTAACCTTCTCAACTAAGGTTACTTACCTTCGAAAATAAAATTTTCCTAGATTTCTTCTTTAGAAAATTTATACCTAAAACGTAAAATTATATAACAAATATAAATGTTAGAGATTTCCGAATTAAAAGCAAAAAAGCTTCCTGAATTGCAAGAAATTGCAAAAAACCTTAATGTACCTAAGTTTCGTACCTTAAAAAAATTAGATTTAGTATATCAAATACTAGATTATCAAGCCACAAATCCTAATAAGGTAAAGCAAGTCGTAGCTGAGGATATTTCAGAAAAAACAGATTCTGAAAAACCCAAACCCAATGCTCGCCAAAGAAGGCCCCGTGCTCGCAAACCAGACGGACCTACAAATCCTGCCAAAAAAGACAACAAAGCTCCTAAAGAACAAAAAAGCGAAGTGACCAAACCGCTTCCTTCAGAGGAAACTGTTTCTAAAGAGAAAGAAAACACCGATAAAAAAAACAAACCTCACCAAAATAGAGACGATAAAAAGGACAATCGAAACAGAGGTAATGATAAGTCTCAACAAAATAAATCTCGAAGCAACAATCCTAATAACGCTAATAAAAAGGAGAACGGAAATCGAGACAATAGAAATCGATATAAAGAACCAGATTTTGAGTTTGATGCCATAATCGAAAGTGAAGGCGTATTAGACATTATGCAAGATGGATATGGCTTTTTAAGATCTAGTGACTACAACTATCTTTCTTCTCCAGATGATATCTATGTATCACAATCGCAAATCAGACTTTTCGGACTTAAAACAGGTGATACTGTATTAGGACAAGTAAGACCTCCTAAAGAAGGTGAAAAATACTTCCCTCTTATTAAGGTAAATAAAATCAACGGTCTTGATCCACAAGTAGTTCGCGATAGAGTTTCTTTTGAGCATTTGACTCCCCTATTTCCGCAAGAAAAATTTAATATTGCAGAAAGACAAAGTACAATCTCTACCAGGATAATGGATTTGTTTGCTCCTATCGGAAAAGGACAACGTGGTATGATAGTATCACAACCTAAAACAGGTAAGACCATGCTACTTAAGGATGTTGCTAATGCTATTGCAGCAAATCATCCCGAAGTATACCAAATGATCCTTCTTATAGATGAAAGACCTGAAGAAGTTACAGATATGCAGCGTAATGTAAAAGGAGAAGTAATTGCTTCTACCTTTGACAAAGAAGCTAACGAGCATGTAAAAGTAGCTAACATCGTATTGGAAAAAGCAAAAAGATTAGTCGAATGTGGTCACGATGTAGTCATTCTATTAGATTCAATCACAAGACTAGCCAGAGCATACAACACAGTACAACCTGCTAGTGGAAAAATATTAAGTGGTGGTGTAGATGCTAATGCTTTACACAAACCAAAACGTTTCTTTGGTGCTGCACGTAACATAGAAAATGGAGGTTCATTAACTATTATCGCAACAGCATTAACAGAAACAGGTTCTAAAATGGATGAAGTAATCTTTGAAGAATTCAAAGGAACTGGTAACATGGAACTACAATTAGATCGTAAAATCTCTAATCGTAGAATTTTCCCTGCTATTGACCTTACATCTTCTAGTACTCGTCGAGATGACATTCTATTAGACGAAACTACTATTCAAAGAATGTGGGTAATGCGAAAATATCTTGCAGATATGAACCCAGTAGAAGCAATGGAATTTATTAATGAACGTTTTAAGCAAACAAGAAATAATGACGAGTTCCTTATTTCTATGAACGGATAACAATACATTTATAATAAATATCGAAGGCGGCTATCAATATTAATTGATAGCCGCCTTTGCATTATCATATTATTTTATCACTTTTAATAAATAAACTGAAAGTTTTCTAAGAAGAAATTGACCAAGTGTTAAAACTTAATATATCATGAAAAATATACTATATATAATATGGAGTGCTGTTTTATTATTCTCGAGCTGCCAAAGTAATAGTCAATCAGTTAATAACAAAAAAGAAGTCACAAAAAACGAAAACATCACACCCGTGAGAGTTAAACCTGTCGACGGTATGGAAAGAGCTTATTTTGCCAGTGGATGTTTTTGGTGTGTCGAAGCTATTTACGAAAGCGTAAAAGGTGTTAAAGAATCTATCTCTGGTTACTCAGGAGGCCATACCAAAAACCCAACATACCAATCAAGTAATACTGGGCGAACAGGACATGCCGAAGCTGTAGAAATCATTTATGACCCAAAAATTGTTTCTTTCTCAACTTTGGTAGATGTATATTTTGGATCACAAAATCCAACTCAAGTTAATGGACAAGGCCCAGATCATGGCTCACAATACAGATCGATTATCTTTTATCAAAATGAAGAGCAGAAAAAAATAATCGAAAACAAGAAAGAAGCATTAGGTAAAAAACTAAACCGAAGAATCGCAGCAGAAGTGTTGCCATTTCAAAAATTCTGGGAAGGAGAAGCTTATCATCAGGATTATGAAAAAAGAAATCCAGGCAACCCCTACATACGTAATATATCTGTTCCCAGGTTAAAAAGATTTCAAGCAAAATTCCCTAATCTTATTAAAGAAAAACATTAAAGTTTATTCACATATGAATTTAAGTATAGGGTTTGATATTCTAATTAAAGCGCGCAAACCCCTTGTTAAACCTATGTTAAAACAGAATAGAGCCTTGTGCTTATCAAATTAAATATTTTTCATATTTACATATATCTATAACACATGACTTACAAAACCGACAATGCTATCTAAAAATCACAACTAAATCGGTTGTATTGTCAAAAAAAATCGTTGAAAAACACAAAATGATAGAAATAAATTGTTATTTTTATTGAAATAAAATGAAAACAAGTTGTGTTTTTCATATTAAAACATTACTTTTGAGTCTGATTTAATGGTTTTCTTTTCAGTATTTTAATCGAAAGTATTGAAGTTTTGCTAGAGCAAAAACACATTAACTTATTGAAAAACAAATCATTACAGATCAAATTGTTCTTTAAAAAATTGTAATTCTTTTAATGTTTATTAGATTGTATTAAAAGAAGAAATTAGAGCTAAAATATTTTTGGCACCTTTTTTGAAGATCGATTTTTGACGGTAAATTATGTTTTTTTATAAATTTTTAATTAAAGAAATAGTAATATTAAATTTGAATTATAACCCAATCTACTTAAAACAAGCGATATGAAGTCTATTTTTACATTTATTCTGCTTTTGGTGATTACTTTCTCGTCTGCTCATGCTCAGGATGGGCAATACTTAATGTCTTCTAATAAATTAGAAGTTCGAAGTGGTCCAGGCCTACAATTTAATACCATCGCCGAGGTTCCTCAAGGAACTCAGGTGTATGTAATGAGCTCTAATTACGGAGAATGGAGTGCAATACAGTTCAAGAAAATGAACGGATTTGTACTTAGTAAGCTATTAACCGAGGATAGCCGAATTGCAGATGCAGAAAGAGCTGCTCAAGAAGCAGCAGCAAAAAGAGAAGCTGCAAAACAAGCAGCAGCACGAGCAATTGCACAGGCAGAAGCTGCCAAAAAAGCTGCAGAAGAAGCAGCAAGAAAAGCAATTGCTGACGCAGAACGTCTAAAAAGAGAAGCAGAAGCAGCTGCAGCAAAAGCTATTGCAGATGCAGAAGCAGCAAAACGATCAAAAGATGTTGCTGCACAACGAGCTCTTGCAGACACAGAAGAAACAAGAAAAGCGGTAGAAGAAGCTAACAGAAGAGCTGCAAGAGGTTCGAATGTAGCCTCTAATCCTATCGAATCTACAACACCATCTTATGGTTCTAGCTCGAATACGAGCTCTCCTAAAGCTGCTTCTATAGAAGTATCTAGAGAAGATAAATACTCTAGCTGGGAGAAAAAGACATATAAGTCTGGTGCAACTCCAAAATCATTTAACTTTAAAGGTAAGTTTGATTATAAGTTAGATAACTACCTAAAAATTAAAGTAGGAAAAAACACAGAAGTTGTTATTAAGATGTACAAAATGGGTAAAACCAAAGCTGATGACCAGTTAGTACGTGTAACCTATATCAACTCTAATACTACTCAGTTTATCAGAAACATTCCAGAGGGAGAATACTTCCTTAAAATTGCATACGGTAAGGAATGGAAAGAAACCACTGAGAATGGTAAAAAATATGGAACTTTTACTAAGAATGCATTATACGAAAAGAGTGAGCAAATCTTAGACTTTAACACCGTTAAAACTTCTAAAGGTATCAACGTTCCTTCGTATAATTTAGCATTAGATCTTCTTCCTAGTGGAGGTGGATATAGTACTGGTAGTGATGATAACATTTCTGCAGATAAATTTAACGAAAACTAAGAATACGATTACATACATTTTATAATCACCAAAATATAAATGTAACATATATAATAAACGCCAGGACTTTATGAGTTCTGGCGTTTATATTATAAATACGATAAGGATTTTTTTCAGAAGGAAATTCTTACATACCTAAAAAGCCAGTACATACGATCGTATGTACTGGCTTTTTAGGTATTAATTGTAAATACTATTAGATCAAAGTATTTAAGTGATTAGAAACATCTAAATCGATGATTTCTAACATAGTATAAGAAAAATCACATCGATATCAATCTTTTTTAACACAGCACCTAGTTCTTCTTAACACTCTTTATAATTATCGTGCCGGATATCTATTTTTTAGTTCAAAAAACAAATCAAAATTATTTATTATTTTGATGTCTTTCTCTTGCTAATAATGTGTTTTTAAGCAACATCGCTATTGTCATTGGCCCTACTCCTCCTGGCACCGGAGTAATAAAAGATGCTTTTTTACTTACATTTTCAAAATCTACATCCCCAACAATCCTATATCCTTTTGGACTGGATTCATCAGAAACTCTTGTAATTCCAACATCAATAACAACCGCATTTTCTTTCACCATCTCAGCTTTCAAAAAATTAGGAACTCCCAAGGCAGAAATAACAATATCTGCCTGAGCAATAATTTGCTCAATATTTTTAGTATGACTATGGGTTAATGTTACTGTAGAATTACCAGGAGAACCTTTTCTTCCCATTAAGATACTAATAGGCCTACCAACAATATGACTTCTACCAATTACCACAGTATGTTTTCCTTTGGTCTCTACATTGTAGCGTTCTAATAACTCTAAAATACCAAACGGAGTAGCAGAAATAAAGGCTGGCATCTCTAGCGCCATTCTTCCAAAATTCATGGGATGAAAACCATCTACATCCTTATCAGGGTGTACCGCTAAAAGTATCTTTTGTTCATCAATCTGAGGAGGTAATGGCAATTGCACTATAAAACCATCGATATCATCATCTTCATTAAGCTCTTTAATCTTAGCTAACAGTTCTATTTCACTGGTAGTATCTGGCATCTTTACCAAAGTAGATTCAAAACCTATTCGTTCACAAGCCCTAACTTTACTACCTACATAAGTTAAACTAGCACCGTCATTACCTACCAAAACTGCTGCAAGATGTGGTACTTTTTCACCACGTTCTTTCATTTTCTGAACCTCAACAGCTATTTCATCTTTAATATCGTTGCTTACTTTTTTTCCATCTAATATTTCCATTTGCCTAAATTACCTGTTATTCCCAAAAAATTATAATTATTTCATTTTACCCATCATCTGCATCATTCGTTTTCCACCGCCACCTTGCATCATCTTCATCATCTTACTCATTTGATCAAATTGCTTTAACAACTGATTTACTTGTTGTATCGATGTTCCCGAACCTTTACCAATACGTTTCTTTCTACTAGAATTTATAATTTGTGGTTTTGATCGTTCTTCTGGTGTCATAGAATGTATAATCGCCTCAATATGCCTAAACGCATCATCATCGATATCCATATTTTTCATCATTTTCCCCGCTCCAGGGATCATTCCGATCAGATCCTTCATATTACCCATTTTCTTAATCTGCTGAATTTGTTTTAAGAAATCATCAAATCCGAACTGATTTTTGGCAATTTTCTTTTGTAATTTTCTTGCCTCTTCTTCGTCAAACTGCTCCTGAGCACGCTCTACCAGAGATACTACATCTCCCATCCCCAAAATACGATCTGCCATACGAGAAGGATAGAACACATCGATGGCTTCCATTTTCTCCCCGGTACCAATAAATTTAATAGGTTTATCAACAACCGATTTTATAGATATTGCTGCTCCACCTCGGGTATCACCATCAAGCTTAGTTAGAATTACTCCATCAAAGTTAAGGACATCATTAAAAGCTTTTGCAGTATTAACTGCATCCTGCCCTGTCATAGAATCAACAACAAATAAGGTTTCATTAGGAGTAACAGCTTTATGGATATTTGCTATCTCGGTCATCATCACTTCGTCTACAGCCAAACGCCCTGCGGTATCAATAATAACCACATTAAATCCATTTGCTTTTGCATGTGCTACACCAGCTTTGGCAATAGCAACCGGATCATTATTGCCTCTATCACTAAAAACCTCTACATTAATCTGCTCTCCAACTACGTGCAATTGATCTATCGCCGCAGGTCTATATACATCACAAGCAACAAGAAGTGGTTTTTTAGTTTTTTTAGTTGCAAGAAAATTAGCAAGTTTTCCCGAAAAAGTAGTCTTACCAGAACCTTGTAATCCCGACATCAAAATAACAGATGGTTTACCCGATAAATCAACCTCTACAACATCACCACCCATCAATTCTGTTAATTCATCCTTGACAAGTTTCACCATCAATTGCCCTGGCTTAAGGCTTTTTAAAACATTTTGACCTAATGCTTTTTCTTTTACTGTTGAAGTAAATTCTTTAGCAATTTTATAATTTACATCGGCATCAACTAATGCTCTTCGCACTTCCTTAAGTGTCTCTGCAACATTTACTTCTGTTATCTGCCCATGACCTTTTAGAATATGTAAAGCTTTATCTAGCTTATCACTTAAATTATCAAACATATATTTTCTTGTATTTTGAAAACACTACCTTTATCGATAGATCGGTGCAAATTTAAGGATTTGAAGTGTATAAATAAAGGATGGAATTATAGAATTACAGAATCACAATCAAACAATACAGTATCACATGTAATTTTGTGTTGCCAAAGACAAGATTAATATACGATTTCACACATTATTTTACCTTAAAAAACTAAAAATCATTTACATACTATGATTTGGTTTTAGATATTAGTTTTTAGAGATGTTTTACGCCGCTATAACTTATTACTTCCTCTCCTCCAACGACTTTTGAAGCATTTTTTATAATTTCGAAGCCATTTTTCTGGAAAAACGAACGGGTTAACATATTAACTTGCGTAGTTAATGTTTTTATATTTGTTTCTTTTGCTATTTCTTCGATAGTACGATACAATTCACTAGCAATACCTCGCCCATGATAATTCATATGAACAAATATATACTCAATATTTCCTTTTGGGTCCATAGAAAAAGAACCAACAATTTCACCATTTAACTTGGCATTATAAATAAAGTCTTTACTAAATTTATTTTGCCAATATGCTTTGTTTATGGCCAATCGAGAGTAAATTTTAATTTCTGATTTTGTAAATACCATAGAACCATACGTAATAACCGTTTGATAAAACAAATGTTGCATCAACGGTAAATCCTGATCTGTTGCTCTTGATATTTGGCACTTCATCTTACTAAAATAAAAAAACAGATGATTTAATATAGTATTTACTATTGATTTTTATTTTATACTTTAGACAAAAGGAATAAAAAATCGATATCCTTCTCTTTTTAAAGTAAAAAATATCGATCCTAAAGTTTTACACCTATATCTAAAACTACATCCTTTCGGGAACGTTAATCCCTAAAAGTTTAAATCCAGACTTAATAGTTTTACCCACCAGACTAGAAATTTGAACTCTAAATATTTTTTCCTGATCTGTATCTGCTCCGAATATAGATACATTTTGAAAAAACGAATTATAACTCTTTACCAAGTCATAAGTATAATTACTAACTATGGCTGGGCTAAGTTCATTCGCAGCATTCTGAATAATTTCTGGATAAAGCTCTAATTGTTTAATAAGTTCCTTCTCCTTTTCATGTAACGTTATATCAACTATAGGGATGTCATAATCAAAATCTGCTTTTCGTAGAATTGCTTGAATACGCGCATAGGTATATTGTATAAATGGCCCTGTATTTCCTTGAAAATCTACCGATTCTTCGGGATTAAAAAGAATACGTTTTTTGGGATCTACTTTCAAAATAAAATATTTTAATGCCCCAAGACCTATAGTACGGTAAATTTCTGCTTTTTCATCTTCTGTATAGCCATCTAACTTACCCAGATCTTTAGAAATTTCACCAGCAGTCGTTGCCATTTGAGTAATTAAATCATCAGCATCTACTACCGTTCCTTCTCTACTTTTCATTTTACCACTAGGCAAATCAACCATACCATAACTTAGATGATGTAAATATTGTGCCCAGTCATATCCTAATTTTTTCAAAATTAAAAACAACACCTTAAAATGATAATCTTGCTCATTCCCTACAGTATATATCATCCCTCCTATATCAGGGTTATCCTTAACACGCTGTATTGCTGTTCCTATATCCTGAGTCATATATACTGCAGTACCATCGCTACGCAATACTATTTTTTCGTCAAGACCTTCATCGGTTAGATCACACCATACTGACCCGTCTTCTTTTTTGAAAAATACACCTGTAGCCAATCCATCTTCGATATTATCCTTCCCAAGAAGATATGTATTACTTTCATAGTAGTAGCTATCAAAATCTACTCCTAAAGTCTTATAGGTCTGATCAAAACCATCATACACCCAACCATTCATCATTTCCCAAAGTTTCACCACTTCTTCGTCTCCTGCTTCCCATTTACGAAGCATTTCTTGGGCTTCTACCAAGATCGGAGCTTCCTTTTTTGCGTCCTCTTCTGTTTTACCTGCAGAAATTAACTCAGCAATTTGATCTTTATAGACTTTATCAAATTTCACATAATAATTTCCAACCAATTTATCTCCTTTTAACCCCGTAGATTCTGGTGTTTTTCCATCTCCATATTTTTGCCAGGCTAACATAGATTTACAAATATGTATACCTCTATCATTAATAATTTGGGTTTTATATACTTTTTTACCGCTAGCTTTGATAATTTCTGCTACAGCATATCCTAAAAGATTATTTCTAACATGTCCTAAATGCAGAGGCTTATTTGTATTAGGCGAAGAATACTCTACCATAATTGCCTTATCTTCTGCTGAAGGTGTTACAAAACCATAACCTTCAATATTTTTGATTTCTGCAAAAAAATTAAGATAATATGAATCCGAAATTACTAGATTTAGAAACCCTTTAACTACATTATAGGCATCAATTTCTTTTATATGCTCTACCAAATACTTCCCTATGGATTCTCCTATCTGAACAGGGTTTCCTTTAACTACTCGAAGCATCGGAAATACTACTACAGTAATATCTCCCTCAAATTCTTTTCGGGTGGCTTGTAATTCTACAGATTCCAGATCAGCACTATACAATTGTTGTATTGCTTCTTTTACTTTTTCTGAAATGGTTTGTTGTAAACTCATCTTCTTAAAAAATTAAGATGCAAAGATAATAGAAATTACACAGCGACACTACGTGTTTTCACATCATTTCATTATATTGTACATAAAAAAACACTAGTCAATAACTCGCACAAAAAATCCCCTGAGTTAAATTAGAAAGCAAATTGCAAAATCGTTCTTCCTTGTTGTACCAACATAAATAGATTGATTATTTATGACATCAATACTAACTATTCATTATTTTGTATTTAGGGTTTCGATCTGCAAAATTGCAAAGCTAAATCAATTTTACTAGGATAAAACGCTAAGTTTTATCGATTAATTGCATTTTTTTTCGTATTTTTTTTATATTTATTAAAACAACTATATGAGGCAATTTTTACTAATTATTTTTCTATCAACATTATTTTCATCCTGCAATTCTAATCCTGTAAAAGATCTCGAATTACACAATTTGGTAGCATTATTAATTGGTGAATTTTCTAATGAAGAACAAGCAGAAAATGATTCTAGTTTTGCCCATCTTAACTTAATTAATATTAGAATCTGGAAAGACAAGCCTGGATATTGGGTGTATTCTGAAGTATCAGACGCTAAAGGAGATCATCATGTATACAATCAGACGATATTAAACTACGAACGATTAGATTCTTCGACTATCAAAAGCACAAGTTATAAAATCATTAGTGTAAAGAACCATAGTGCTGATTTAATTAATGCTGAATTCTCTGGCAGACCTTCAACCAAACTCTTTGATAGATTAACTTTGGATAGTCTGGAAATAAAAACCGGATGTCAAGTATATTTTAAGAAAAAAACTTCGACAATATATTCTGGTAAAACAGGTAAGGGTTCTTGCAACAATAATATTGATTATATCGACTACATTATGAGTACCTATGTAGTTAGTAAAGATAAGATATCCATATGGACCAAAGGATATAACAACAGCGGAAAACAAGTATGGGGCAAAATCAAAGGACCTTATAAATACAAAAGAATTGGTAAGTAAAGATCATTTTATAATTACTTAACAAAATCTGCTAATGTTTTATTTTCCAGAACTTTTAATGTACTATCTCTCACTTCAATCATAACACTATGCACAGCACATTTATCTTCGTCGGGGCAATCGTCACATTTTTCATAAAAATTAAGACTCACACAAGGCACCATAGCAATTGGTCCTTCTAAAACTCTAATTACAGACGCCATTGTGATATTTTTTGGCTCTTTAATCAAATAATACCCTCCTCCTTTTCCTTTTTTAGATCCTAAAAAACCTGTTTTTCTTAGTGTTAATAGAATGCTCTCTAAAAACTTTTGAGAAATATTCTCATTAGATGCAATCTCTGAGATTAACACGGGATCATCACATCTCTTTTTCGCAATATAAGTAAGTGCCTTTAAGCCATATTTAGTTTTTTTCGAAAGCATACTTTAATTGATTTCTGTAATTTATAGTTACTGGTTAAGTTTGAAGTTTTAACTACAGCTTATAGAACTACAAACTTTTCGGAAGAAAAACTTCTGCCATCATACAACGTGCACTCCCTCCGCCTAACGTTTCGATTGTATTGAGATCGCTATGAAGAATTGCACAATGCTTTTCTATCCTGGTAATTTGATCTTTAGTTAGACTCTTAAACGCCGCAGATGACATGACAATATAACGCTTATCTCCCAAACCAACAACTTGGAGCATATTACCCGCAAAGTTATTCACTTGATTTTCAGTAATTGCAACAATCTCTTTACCATCATTTTTTAGATGATTAACAAGGTTTTTGCGTTCTTTTTTATCATCTATAGATTCCAGACATACAACTGCAAATGTTTCTCCTACTCCCATCATTACATTGGTATGATATATTGGCAATCGTTTTTTATTAACCGTTTGATACGCTGTAAAGATAACGGGTGTATATTCAAAATCTTCGCAAAACTCTATAAACAAATCCTCATCTGCTCGAGGAGATAATGCACAATATGCTTTCCTATTTACTCTGTCTAATACCAGGCTACCTGTACCTTCAAGAAACACCCCTTCATCTTCAGCGCCGGTATAATCTATAATATTACTTATCTCAAAACCAGACACTTCTAATTGGTCTAAAACTTCGGGCCTGCGTTCTTTTCTTCTATTTACAGCAAACATCGGATATAACCCTACATCTCCATTTTCATGAAAAGACACCCAATTATTAGGAAAAATAGAATCAGGAGTATCATTTTGGGGATCATCATCAATTACAATTACGTGTACCCCAGCCTCTCTTAATACTTTTACAAATTGATTAAACTCTTGTTGAGCTTTAATATTAGCAGTTTCTGTATCTATACCTGTAGTTTCCTGATAGTAATTATTTACAGCCGTTTGTTCATTCATCCTAAATTGAACAGGACGAATCATTACTATCGTATTGGTTATTTGTTTTTTCAAATAAATTTAATTTATCATTTTTTCTGTAATAGTTGCTGTTGTTGCTTTTAACACATCAAAAGCAGCTTCTGCCATCTTATTTCCTTTATTATCTAGTGTAGGATTAACCTCTACTACCTCAAAACAAACAGTTTTCTTTGTTTTTACGAATGCTTGAATAATACGAATCGCTTCATCAATATCAAATCCTCTAGAAACAGGTGTTCCTGTTCCTTTAGAAATCAAATCACAATCCATGCTATCAACATCAAAAGAGACATATATCATATCACAGGATTCTAATCTTTGAATTGCTTCTTCTAAACATTGTTCAAAACCGCGGTAGCGCATTTCTTCTACCATATAATTTTTAATCCCATTTTCTGCGATTACTCCTTCTTCTGGTTCTTCTGTATCTCTCACGCCAAAATACACGATATTTTGGTGTTCTATCTTTTGCCCTTCGATACCAATGTTTTTCATCTTGTTCCACAAATCAACTGTCTCTTCTGACACTTCATTGATCTTAAAACTCAAATTATCATTAGAAAGTGCTGCTGCCAAAGGCATTCCATGAATATTTCCAGAAGGTGATGTATATGGCGAATGCACATCGGCATGAGCATCTATCCATACCACTCCCAATGTTTTGGTTGGAAAAGCTGCCTTTATCCCACTAATTGTACCTAAGGCTGATGAATGATCTCCTGATAATACAATTGGATATATATCTTCTTTTAGGTTTCTTGATACGCTATTACTTAATCGAGTACATACATTAAGCACACTCCCTATTCGCTTAGCAAATGAATTGTTTACTTTATTGTATATCGTTTCATTTTCTGTTTCTACATTTTCATAGGGATACAGATTAAAATAATCATCATCTTTATTAATAGCTGCAATTTCTATTGCATCAACTCCCAGATCAGAACCTCTTGTTCCTGCGCCAATATCCGATCTATTTTTAACTAATTTAATTTCTTTCATTACTTATGCTACTGTTTTTAATTGCTTTTAGAAATATGCTACAATTAAAACATCTTTATTCAATATATTTATTGAATTCGTCATGAATTCGTAACTAATTTTAATAATCTATCTCTCTTTAGAGGGGTATAAAGATAAAATAAAAAAGCCTTACTACTATTAATTATAATGTAAGGCCTTTGTATTTTAAAATATCAAACTTTTATCTATTTTCTACTTCCACAAAAGGTCTGGAGTTTTCACCAACATATATTTGTCTTGGTCTTCCAATCGGTTCTTTACGAAGTCTCATCTCTTTCCATTGAGCTATCCATCCTGGTAATCTCCCTAAAGCAAACATCACAGTAAACATTTCTGTTGGTATACCTAAAGCTCTATAAATAATACCTGAGTAAAAATCTACATTAGGATATAGTTTTCTTTCTACAAAGTACTCATCTTCGAGGGCTACTTTAGCTAGTCCTTTAGCAATATCAAGAACTGGATCTTCAATTCCTAAATCGCCTAATACTTCTTCTGCTGATTTTTTGATAATCTTAGCTCTTGGATCAAAGTTCTTATATACTCTATGACCAAATCCCATTAAACGGAAAGGGTCACTTTTATCTTTGGCTTTAGCAATATACTTAGCGGTATCTCCCCCATCTGCTTTAATTGCCTCTAGCATTTCTATAACTGCCTGGTTTGCTCCTCCATGAAGTGGTCCCCATAATGCAGATATCCCTGCTGATAATGATGCAAACAATCCTGCATGAGAAGATCCAACAATTCTAACTGTAGAAGTAGAACAGTTTTGCTCATGATCTGCATGAAGTATCAATAACTTATCCAATGCATCATACACAAGTTTATTAGGTTCATAAGCTTTATTAGGCCTTCCAAACATCATCTTATGTAAATTCTCTACATATCCCAAAGAATTATCTCCATAATCTAGTGGAAGACTTTTTCTTTTTCTCATTGTCCAAGCTGCGAGTACTGGGAATTTTGCCAGTATTTTCACAATAGCATTATACATTTCTTCTTCCGAGTCGACATCTACCGATCCTGGATTAAAAGCAATTAATGCATTGGTTAAAGAAGACAGCACTCCCATTGGGTGTGCACTTTTAGGAAATCCATCAAGGATCTTCTTCATATCTTCATCTACATGAGATTCTTCTTTTATATCTCTATCAAATTTTTCTAGCTCTACTTTTGTTGGTAATTCTCCAAAAATTAATAAATAAGCCACTTCTAAAAAATCTGCCTTTTCTGCCAATTCTTCTATAGAATATCCTCGGTATCTTAAAATTCCTTTTTCTCCATCAAGAAATGTAATACCACTCTCACAACTTCCGGTATTTTTATACCCAGGATCGATGGTTGTAATCCCTCCGGTTACCCCTCTTAGTGTTTTAATATCAATTCCTAATTCGTTCTCTGTTCCTTCTATTATCGGAAACTCATATTTATTACCGTCGATTTCTAACGTAGCTATTTTTGACATTTGATTATTTTAGAATTTTGCTGTTATTGTAGGATCGCTAAATTACGAAATATAGTGTTAACATAGTATTAATCGTAAGATCATTTTTACCCTTACAACTCATTTTCAAAATTATATAAAAAACAAAGCGACTACCTAATTAGATAGTCGCTTTATACTCTATTGATAATTTCTATTACTTTACCTTAAACGCATTTTCTTTTGGAAAATAAGCAATGGTTCCCAACTCTTCTTCAATACGAAGTAATTGATTATATTTTGCCATTCTATCACTACGAGAGGCTGACCCTGTTTTGATTTGCCCTGTATTTAAAGCAACAGCCAGATCAGCAATAGTATTATCTTCTGTTTCACCAGAACGGTGTGACATAACAGAAGTATACCCTGCATTATGCGCCATGTTTACAGCCGCAATAGTTTCGGTAAGAGTTCCTATTTGATTAACTTTAATTAGTATTGAATTGGCAATACCATTTTCAATTCCTTTTGAAAGTCGTTCTACATTAGTAACAAACAAATCGTCACCAACCAATTGAACTTTATCCCCTACTTTATCTGTAAGATATTTCCATCCTTCCCAATCGTTCTCATCCATACCATCTTCTATAGAAATAATTGGGTATTTTGAAGCTAGCTCTGCAAGATAATCAGCTTGTTCTTCACTTGTGCGTATTACTCCTTTATCGCCTTCAAATTTTGTATAGTCATATTTACCATCAACAAAAAATTCTGCTGCCGCACAATCTAGTGCAACCATAATTTCATCTCCAAATTTGTATCCAGCTTTCTCTACTGCAAGGGCAATTGAATCTAAAGCATCTTCTGTTCCATCTAATGCTGGAGCAAATCCTCCTTCATCACCTACAGCAGTACTCAGACCTCGGTCATGTAATACTTTTTTAAGATTATGAAAGATCTCGGTTCCCATTTGCATGGCATGTGTAAAGTTTTTGGCTTTTACTGGCATAACCATAAATTCCTGAAATGCTATTGGAGCATCACTATGCGAACCTCCATTGATAATATTCATCATTGGCACTGGTAGCGTATTAGCACTTACTCCTCCAACATAACGATATAGTGGCATTCCCAATTCGTTTGCTGCTGCTTTTGCTGCTGCTAACGAAACTCCTAATATTGCATTAGCACCAAGTTTTGATTTGTTAGAAGTGCCATCTAACTGGATCATAGTCTGATCTAATAAATTTTGATCAAATACAGAATATCCTAATAACTCTTCAGCAATTATTGTATTTACATTTTCGACAGCCTTAAGAACTCCTTTACCCATATATGCTGCACCGCCATCGCGTAGTTCTACAGCTTCGTGTTCTCCAGTAGAGGCCCCAGAAGGAACAGCAGCTCTTCCTAAAATACCGTTTTCGGTAATCACGTCTACTTCTACAGTTGGGTTACCACGTGAATCTAAGATTTGTCTAGCGTGAATATTAATAATTACACTCATGTTTTTAATTTATTTTGTTGGATAATTTTAATTCTTCGCAATATACAAAACCAGTATACTTTAGACCCTTCAAAAAAACCATAATTTACCACAGAATCCGTGATATAACGATCAAGTTATCAACTATAACGTTATAGATTAAAGTTTTATCAAAAAGAATCAAAAGTTACTAAGCTACCGTTATATTATGCTGTGATTTTTGTTTTTTTAATATTCTCGATAAATTGATCAAACAAGTAGATTGAATCATTAGGTCCCGGACTAGCCTCTGGGTGGTATTGTACAGAAAAACAGTTCTTATTTTTCATTTTGATTCCTGCAACGGTATCATCATTAAGATGCACATGAGTTATTTCTACATCAGGATGTGCTTCTGTTTCTTCTCTACGTATTGCGAAACCATGATTCTGTGAAGTGATTTCTCCTTTACCTGTAATCAGATTTTTAACCGGATGATTTATTCCTCTATGCCCATTATGCATTTTATAAGTACTTATTCCATTAGCTAATGCTATCACCTGATGCCCTAAACAGATACCAAATAGTGGTAAGTCTTTTTCAAGAATCTCTTTTGCTGTTGCAATTGCCTGAGTTAACGGTTCTGGATCACCAGGACCATTAGAAAGAAAGTATCCGTCTGGTTCCCATCCACTCATTTCTTCGAATGTAGCATTATACGGGAATACTTTTACATATACATCTCTGCTTGTAAGGTTACGTAGTATATTTTTCTTTATTCCTATATCTAAAGCTGAAATCTTATAAGTAGCATTAGGATCACCTACAAAATAAGGTGCTGTGGTAGAAACTTTTGAAGCTAGTTCTAAACCATTCATATCAGGAACCGCTGCAAGTTCTTTTTTTAGTTTATCTACATCATCAACTTCTGTAGAGATTACAGCATTCATTGCTCCATTATCTCTAATATAACTCACTAATGCTCTCGTATCTACATCAGAAATTGCTAAGAGATTATGTTTTTCTAAAAATTCTTGTAAAGAACTATCGGCCCTATCCCGAGAATATTCGTAACTAAAGTTCTTAACAATCAAACCTGCAATTTTAATAGAGTCTGATTCTATTTCGTTTTCATTAGTTCCATAATTACCTATATGTGCATTGGTAGCCACCATTAACTGCCCATAATACGATGGATCTGTAAAAATTTCCTGATACCCTGTCATACCAGTATTAAAACACACTTCACCAAAAGCGCTACCTTCTCTTCCCACAGCTTTGCCATGAAAAATTGTACCATCTGCTAATAAAAGAATTGCTTTTTTTCGAGATTGATATTTCATTTGTTATATCTATTATTTTTAATGGTCTGACAAAATTCACACAGTATTCATTCTGATTAGTTACTATGTTAATTTCATCATTTTCAACTTTATTTGACTGTACAATTTCTGTTTTAACAGAAATCAACTTTTTTAGAATTATTCAAAAAAAAAGGATAAACGACGAACGTTTATCCTTTTATTATTATGTGCAATTCGCATTTTTCATTTATTCTTCTTCAGAGCTAGTAGTTTCTGTTGCCGGTGCTACAGGAGCGGCTTCAGCCTTTTTCCCTTTACCACCTCTTCTTCTAGCTTTCTTCTTAGCAGGCTTACCAGCATTATACAGCTCATTGTAATCTACCAATTCGATCATTGCCATATCTGCATTATCCCCAAGACGATTACCAAGTTTTATGATTCTTGTATATCCTCCTGGTCTATCTCCTACTTTAGCAGCAACATCTCTAAATAATTCTGTAACCGCGTATTTATTACGCAATCTACTGAATACGATACGACGATTATGTGTAGTATCTTCTTTAGATTTTGTCACTAATGGCTCTACAAACTGCTTAAGCGCTTTTGCTTTTGCAACTGTAGTATTGATTCTTTTATGTTCAATTAGGGAACAAGCCATATTTGCAAGCATTGCTTTACGATGCGCTGTTTTTCTTCCTAAATGATTTACTTTCTTTCCGTGTCTCATGACATTTTATTTTAATCATCATCTTGCTCAATCCGCCTCGTGCAGAGAGCAAATTATGATGAGTTAGTCTTTATCTAATTTGTATTTTGAAAGATCCATACCGAAGTTAAGTCCTTTAACATTCACTAATTCTTCAAGTTCTGTTAAAGATTTCTTACCAAAGTTACGGAACTTCATTAAGTCATTTTTATTGTAAGATACCAGATCTCCCAAAGTATCTACTTCTGCAGCTTTTAAACAATTAAGTGCACGTACAGAAAGATCCATATCGATCAATTTAGTTTTTAACAACTGTCTCATGTGAAGTGATTCTTCATCATAAGTTTCTGTTTGTGCAATTTCATCAGCTTCTAATGTAATACGCTCATCAGAGAATAGCATGAAGTGATGGATTAATATTTTAGCAGCTTCGGTTAATGCATCTTTAGGATGAATAGATCCGTCTGTTACAATTTCGAAAACTAATTTTTCGTAATCTGTTTTTTGCTCTACACGATAGTTCTCAATGCTATACTTAACATTTTTGATTGGAGTGTAAATAGAATCTGTAAAAATGGTTCCAATAGGAGCGTTAGCTTTCTTATTTTCTTCAGCAGGAACATAACCTCTACCTTTTTCGATAGTAATTTCTAGGTTAAGTGCTACTTTTTTATCCATGTTACAGATTACAAGATCAGGATTTAACACCTGGAATCCAGAAATAAATTTCTGAAAATCACCAGCAGTTAATTGCTCTTGACCCGAAATAGAGATTGTAACAGATTCATTATCTATATCTTCTATTTGACGCTTAAAACGTACTTGCTTAAGATTTAAGATAATCTCGGTAACATCTTCTACTACTCCAGAGATCGTAGAGAACTCATGATCTACACCTTCTATTCTAAGAGAAGTTATAGCGAATCCCTCTAAAGAAGATAGCAAAACTCTTCGCAAAGCGTTACCAACTGTTAATCCGTACCCAGGTTCTAATGGTCTAAATTCAAATTTACCATCGAACTCTGTGGAGTCGATCATGATAACTTTATCGGGCTTCTGAAAATTTAATATTGCCATGTTATTGTTTCTTCTTTGAGTTATTACTTAGAGTATAATTCGACGATGAATTGTTCATTGATATTTTCCGGAATCTGAATTCTTGCCGGAACAGATACAAAAGTACCTTCTTTAGTATCATTATTGAACGTAATCCACTCATACACTTTGCTATTATTAGCTAGTGAGTTTTGAATTACTTCTAATGATTTTGATTTTTCTCTTACCCCAACAACATCTCCTGCTTTTAATTGGTACGAAGGGATGTTAACTTGTTGTCCGTTAACAGTTATGTGTCTGTGAGAAACTAATTGTCTTGCTCCTCTACGAGAATTTGCTAATCCCATTCTGAATACTACATTATCCAAACGAGATTCACAAAGTTGAAGTAATACCTCACCCGTAATTCCTTGAGCACGTGTTGCTTTTTCGAACATGTTACGGAACTGACGCTCTAATACTCCATACGTATACTTCGCTTTTTGCTTTTCCATTAACTGAATAGCATACTCACTTTTCTTTCCTCTACGTCTGTTATTTCCGTGTTGTCCCGGTGGGTAATTTCTTTTTTCGAATGACTTATCGTCTCCGAAGATCGCTTCACCAAATTTACGAGCGATTTTAGTTTTTGGACCAGTATATCTTGCCATTATTAATAATTTAGTTACTTAGGATGATTATGAATTAAGGTCTCTTTCCTTCGATAATCAATATTCCTAATTTAGATTTACTTATTGTTATTTATATAAAAAGATCCCGAAGTTAAAATTCGGGATAAAATTTATACTCTACGTCTTTTAGGAGGACGGCATCCATTGTGCGGCATTGGAGTAACATCGATAATTTCTGAAACTTCAATACCTGAATTATGAAGAGAACGTATTGCTGATTCTCTACCATTACCAGGACCTTTAACATATACTTTCACCTTCTTAAGTCCAGCTTCGATAGCTACTTTAGAAGCATCTTCTGCAGCTAACTGGGCAGCATAAGGAGTATTCTTCTTAGAACCTCTAAAACCCATTTTACCAGCAGAAGACCAAGAAATAACGTCTCCCTTTTTATTTGTTAACGAAATAATTATGTTGTTAAAAGAAGCTGTTACGTGTGCTTCTCCTACAGATTCAACAATTACTTTACGTTTTTTTGAAGTTGACTTTGCCATACTACTTATTATTTAGTTGCTTTTTTCTTATTAGCAACTGTTTTTCTTCTTCCTTTACGTGTTCTAGAATTGTTCTTAGTGCGTTGCCCTCTAAGTGGTAAACCAGCTCTATGACGGATACCTCTATAACATCCAATATCCATAAGACGCTTGATGTTTAACTGTACCTCAGAACGTAATTCTCCTTCAATGGTATAGGCTCCAACAGCTTCACGGATACGACCTATTTGGTCATCATCCCAATCTGAAACTTTTACACTTTCATCTACTTTGGCAGTTTCTAAAATTTCTTTAGCTCTACTTCTACCAATTCCGAAGATATAGGTTAATGCTATAACTCCTCGCTTTTGTTTAGGTATATCTACCCCTGCAATTCTTGCCATAATTACCCTTGTCTTTGTTTAAATCTAGGATTCTTTTTATTAATTACGTAAAGTCGGCCTTTTCTACGCACAATCTTGCACTCGGCACTTCTCTTTTTTATTGATGCTCTAACTTTCATCTCTTTGTTTTTAGTTTCCAAAACATACAAATTATATCTTTTGGAAGATATCAGTAACAAGATTTTTCGGCCTGCAAAATTACACAAAAAATCTTAATTTACAATATTCTTTAATTATTTAGTATCTATATGTTATACGAGCCTTAGTTAAATCATAAGGACTCATTTCTAACTTCACCTTATCTCCTGGTAATAATTTAATGTAATGCATACGCATCTTACCAGATATATGAGCTGTCACTACGTGACCATTTTCTAGTTCTACACGAAACATTGCATTTGATAATGCTTCGATGATACTTCCGTCTTGTTCTATTGCCGGTTGTTTTGCCATTATGCTACTGCTTTACGGTTTTTACCAGTTTTCATTAATCCATCATAATGTCTATTTAACAAGTATGAATTAACCTGTTGCATTGTATCGATAGCTACACCTACCATAATAAGTAGAGAAGTTCCTCCGAAAAACAATGCCCAACCTTGTTGTACATTCAACAATTTAACTGCTATCGCAGGAAACACTGCAATTAGCGCCAAGAATATTGACCCTGGCAATGTGATCTGAGACATGATCTTATCTAAATATTCTGATGTTTCACTTCCTGGGCGAATACCAGGAATAAAACCACCACTACGTTTCAAATCGTCTGCCATTTTATTCGTTGGCACCGTGATAGCTGTATAAAAATATGTAAAGATGATAATCAATACTGCAAACAAAACATTATACCAAAACCCAAAAATATCGCTAAATGCTGCAGCAATACCTTGAGAGGTTTCTGAATCTGACAAACCAGCTACAGCGGCAGGCACGAACATAATTGCCTGAGCAAAAATGATAGGCATTACCCCTGAAGCATTTAATTTTAAAGGTATATACTGACGAGATCCAAAAACATTCTTCTCGTATCCTCCTCCAGCTGTTCTTCTAGCATATTGAACAGGTATTTGACGTACCGCCATTACCAACAATACTGATGCTAATATAATTACAAACCAGATAACCAGTTCTATCAATACCATAATCATTCCTCCTCCATCTCCTGAAGTTCTTGATGCAAAGTTTTGCACAAATGATTGTGGTAGGGTAGCAATAATACCCACCATAATTAAGAGAGAGATACCATTACCTATACCTTTATCTGTAATTTTTTCACCTAACCACATGGCAAAAATACAACCTGTGGATATAATGATTACAGAAGACACAACAAAAACTGTTTGATTAGGAATCACAAAAGCTTCTGCCGGAAGTGTTGCAAACAGATTATAGATATATCCTGGTCCTTGAACCAAAGTAATAGCAATTGTTAACCAACGTGTAATTTGGTTAATCTTTTTTCTACCACTTTCTCCTTCTTTTTGTAATTTTTGTAAATAAGGAATAGCTATTCCCATTAACTGCACTACAATTGAGGCTGATATATATGGCATAATACCTAATGCAAATACTGAAGCGTTAGCGAAAGCTCCTCCTGTAAACGCGTTAAGTAATCCCAACAAACCATCTTGAGTTTGTGTTCCCAGGTTTGCTAATTCTGAAGCATCTATTCCTGGAAGTACTATTTGCGCCCCAAATCGATATACTAAAAGTAATCCTAGTGTAACTAAGATTCTATTCTTTAGTTCTTCGATTTTCCAAATGTTTTTTATTGTGTCAATAAATTTCATGAATTGTCTATTATAAGGTTACTGCTTCACCACCTGCTGCTTCTATAGCAGCTTTTGCAGTGGCTGTAAATTTGTGAGCTGAAACTTTTAATTTTGCTTTCAGTTCACCTCTTCCCAATATTTTAACCAAATCATTTTTCCCCGCCAAACGTGTAGTTAAAATCACATCCAGATCAACAGTATCTTTAATTTTACCATCATCTACTAATTTTTGTAGTGTGTCTAAATTAATCCCTTGATACTCTTTTCTGTTGATGTTTTTAAAACCAAATTTTGGCACACGTCTTTGAAGTGGCATTTGCCCACCTTCAAAACCTATCTTTTTAGAATATCCAGAACGTGATTTTGCTCCTTTATGTCCACGAGTAGCAGTTCCTCCCTTTCCAGAACCTTGTCCACGACCTACTCGTTTGCTATTATTTTTTACCGAACCTGCAGCAGGTTTTAAGTTACTTAAATCCATGTGCTTTTATTATTTTGTTTCTATCGAAACTAAATGTTTAACTTTATTTACCATCCCAAGGATATTAGGAGTATCTTCATGCTCCACAACCTGGCCGATCTTTTTAAGACCTAGAGCCTCTAGGGTTCTCTTCTGTCTCTGAGTACGGTTAATCGCACTTTTTACTTTAGTAATTTTAATCTTTGCCATCGTTCCTGAATTTATCCTTTAAACACTTTCTCTAGTGAAACTCCACGTTGAGTTGCTACTTGTTGCGCACTACGCAATTGTAACAAAGCATCAAACGTTGCTTTCACCACATTGTGTGGGTTAGACGATCCTTGGTTTTTAGAAAGTACATCATGCACCCCTACAGATTCTAATACTGCACGGATTGCTCCACCAGCAATTACCCCGGTACCTGTAGCAGCAGGTAAGAGTAAAACTCTTGCACCACCGTACTTACCTTTTTGTTCATGAGGTAATGTACCTTTATGTAATGGAATACGAACCAAATTCTTTTTTGCATCTTCTACTGCCTTAGCGATAGCTTCTGCTACCTCTTTAGACTTACCTAAACCGTGACCTACAACACCGTTTTCGTCACCTACAACAACTATAGCCGAGAAACCAAATGCTCTACCACCTTTAGTTACCTTAGTTACACGTTGTACACCAACTAAACGATCTTTAAGCTCAAGTCCGCTTGGTTTTACTAATTCTGCGTTTTTATATTTTTGATACATATTTTCTTAGAATTTAAGTCCTGCTTCTCTAGCACCGTCTGCTAATGATTTTACTCTACCGTGATACAAATATCCTCCTCTATCAAAGGATACTGTTTCTACACCAGCTTTCTTAGCTTTTTCAGCAAGCGCTTTTCCTACTAAGTTTGCTTTTTCTATCTTACTTCCTTTTGCTGAAGCAATGTCTTTATCTCTTGAAGAAGCAGCACTGATGGTTTTACCAGTTACATCATCTATGACTTGAGCATAGATTTCTTTATTACTTCTAAAAACAGATAATCTAGGACGTTGTTCTGTACCGCTTACATTACCGCGGATACGCTTTCTTATCTTTAATCTTCTTAAATCTTTTGAGAATGCCATAACGTTAGTTATTATGCAGATTTACCTGCTTTTCTTCTTAATTGTTCTCCTACGAATTTGATTCCCTTCCCTTTATAAGGTTCTGGTTTACGGAAGCCTCTAATTTTAGCTGCTATCTGACCCACCAATTGCTTATCATGAGAAGTTAATTTTACGATAGGGTTTTTACCTTTTTCTGAAATAGTTTCGACCTTAACTTCTGGCGCTACGTCTAAAACTATATTATGAGAGAATCCCAAAGCCAAATCTAATTTCTGACCCTGATTAGAAGCTCTATAACCAACTCCTACTAATTCTAACTCTTTAGTAAACCCTTCAGAAACACCTACCACCATATTATTAATCAAAGAACGATATAAACCATGCTTTGCTTTATGATCTTTGGCTTCGCTAGGTCTTTCTAGAACTACCTGGCCCTCTTCGACTTTCACACCGATACTATCGATTTCCTGAGAAAGCTCTCCTAATTTTCCTTTAACAGTAACAACATTACCTGTCACTTCAACAGTGACACCAGACGGAATAGTTACTGGATTTTTTCCTATTCTTGACATTTCTTTTGTCTTTTATACTGTTAATATACGTAGCAAAGTACTTCACCACCTACATTCTCTTGCTTTGCACGTTTACCGGTCATTACACCATGAGAAGTAGAGACTATTGCAACACCTAATCCATTAAGAATTCTTGGGATATCATTAGACCCTGCATACTTACGTAAACCTGGCTTACTGATTCTTTGCAATTCTTTAATAACTGGTTCTTTAGTTATTTTATCGTATTTAAGTGCTATTTTGATAGTACCTTGTGTTGTATTATCTTCAAATTTATAACTTAAAATATATCCTTGATCGAATAATATTTTAGTGATCTCTTTTTTAACCTTCGATGCAGGAATCTCAACTACTCTGTGTTGAGCACTATTTGCATTACGAATTCTGGTTAAATAATCTGCTATAGGATCTGTATTCATTGTTTATAATTTATGGTTTTGGTTTTCAATATTTTTAATTGAACCTTAAACCAATTAATTTACTTTATTATTACCAACTAGCTTTTGTTACTCCCGGAATTAATCCTTTGTTCGCCATCTCTCTGAATGTTACACGAGAAATCCCAAACTGACGCATATATCCTTTTGGTCTTCCTGTTAACTTACAACGATTATGCTTACGAATTGGCGAAGCATTTTTAGGCAACTTCTGTAATGCTTCATAATCTCCAGCTTCTTTTAAAGCTTTACGTTTTTCAGCATACTTTGCTACAGTTTTTGCTCTCTTCACCTCACGGGCTTTCATTGATTCTTTAGCCATAATTAATTCTTTTTAAAAGGTAATCCTAGTTCGGTTAACAATGATTTTGCTTCTTTATCGGTTTTTGCCGAAGTTTCGAAAGTAATGTTCATTCCTGAAATCTTATTTACTTTATCGATATCAATCTCGGGAAAAATAATCTGCTCAAGAACACCTAATGAGTAATTACCTCTACCATCAAAACCTGTAGCTTTAATTCCGTTAAAATCTCTAACACGTGGTAAAGCTGAAGTAATAAGACGATCTAAAAATTCGTACATTCTTTCTCCTCTTAACGTAACTTTTGCTCCAATTGGCATTCCTTTACGTAATTTGAAAGAAGCAACATCCTTTTTAGAAATTGTTGCTATAGCTTTCTGACCTGTTATATTTGTTAATTCGTCTACTGCATAGTCGATTAACTTTTTATCAGCTACTGCTGCTCCAACACCTCTACTTAAAACTATTTTTTTAAGCTTTGGTACTTGCATTACATTATCATAGCTGAATTCTTCTGTAAGAGCAGACACTACTCTGTCTTTATACTCTTGTTTTAATCTTGGGATATAAGCCATAACTATATTACTTCATTAGATTTTTTAGAAAATCTCACTTTCTTATCTCCTTCTATTCTATATCCTATTCTTGTTGTTTCACCTTTAGCGGTTAACAATGATAAGTTAGAAATATGAATAGGTGCTTCTTGTTTTACAATACCACCTTGTGGGTTTGTAGCACTAGGCTTTTGGTGTTTTGACACTAAGTTTACACCTTCTACAATTGCCTTGTTCTTATCTTTCAATACTTTTTGCACAGTTCCCTCTTGACCTTTGTTGTCTCCAGCGATAACTCGCACTGTATCTCCTGACTTTATTTTTAGCTTTGTCATCTTCACAAATGTTTTAAAGCACTTCTGGCGCTAGTGAAACAATCTTCATGAATTGCTTATCACGAAGTTCTCTTGCTACTGGACCAAATACACGTGTTCCTCTCATTTCTCCCGTAGGAGTTAATAGAACACACGCGTTATCATCAAAACGGATATAAGAACCGTCTGGTCTACGCACTTCTTTTTTGGTACGAACTACAACTGCAGTAGAAACTGCTCCTTTTTTAATGTTTCCATTTGGAGTTGCTTCTTTTACACTGACAACTATTTTGTCTCCTACAGAGGCGTATCTTCTTTTTGTACCACCTAAAACACGAATGACTAAAACTTCTTTTCCACCTGTGTTATCGGCTACTTTTAATCTAGACTCTTGTTGTACCATAATTACTTCGCTCTTTCAATTACTTCTACTAATCTCCAGCATTTGGTTTTACTCAAAGGTCTTGTTTCCATGATCTTTACAGTGTCACCAATATTGCAGTCGTTTTTCTCGTCGTGTGCAACGTATTTTTTCGTTTTTAACACGAATTTTCCGTACATAGGATGTTTTACTTTTTTAACTTCAGCAACCACAATGGATTTCTGCATTTTGTTACTAGTAACAACTCCTATACGCTCTTTTCTTAAATTTCTTTTTTCCATCTTTCAGCAGAATTAACCGTTTAATTCTCTTTTTGTTAGCTCTGTAGCCATTCTCGCAATAGATCTTCTTACTTTACGTAATTGTAAAGGGTTTTCTAATGGAGACATAGCGTGAGCCATTCTTAAATCTGAATACGCTTTTTGAGATTTACCAAGTTCCTCTTGTAATTCAGCTGTAGATAATTCTTTTACTTCTGATTGTTTCATAATCCTCAAATATTAAGCTTGATAATCTCTAGCTACTATAAACTTAGTTTTTACAGGAAGCTTCTGAGCTGCCAGACGTAAAGCTTCTTTAGCTACGTCATAAGGCACTCCGCTTATTTCAAATAATATTCTTCCTGGTTTTACTACTGCTGCCCAATACTCAACAGCACCTTTTCCTTTACCCATACGTACTTCAAGAGGTTTCTTAGTTATAGGCTTGTCTGGGAAAATTTTAATCCACAGAGAACCTTCTCTCTTCATATAACGAGTAGCAGAAATACGAGCTGCTTCTATTTGTCTAGCAGTAACAAAACTTGAATCTAATGATTTGATTCCGAAAGTACCATTAGAAAGTGTGTGTCCTCTTTGAGAAAGACCTTTCATACGTCCTTTTTGTTGCTTACGGAATTTTGTTCTTTTAGGCTGTAACATTGTTAATTTACTTTAAAAAATTACTTTCTACGACGTGATTTGTTATTACCTCCACTTCGTCCACCTCTGTCACCTTTTCCTTGTTTTTTGGATAAACCAACCAAAGGAGAAAGCTCTCTTTTACCATATACTTCGCCTTTCATAATCCATACTTTAACACCCAATCTACCATAAGTAGTGTGTGATTCTACCAAAGCATAATCTATGTCAGCTCTAAATGTTGATAAAGGAATACGACCTTCTTTATAAGACTCTGTACGTGCCATTTCTGCACCGTTCAAACGTCCTGAAATCTGGATTTTGATACCTTCTGCATTCATTCTCATTGCTGCCGCGATAGCCATTTTAATAGCACGACGATATGAGATACGGCTTTCGATTTGTCTTGCAACACTCGATCCTACCAAAAATGCATCAAGTTCTGGTCTTTTGATTTCAAAAATATTGATCTGAACTTCCTTTTCAGTAATTTTCTTAAGCTCTTCTTTTAACTTGTCTACCTCTTGACCACCTTTTCCGATAATAATACCAGGTCTAGCAGTAGTGATAGTAACGGTTACAAGTTTAAGCGTACGCTCAATAATTACTCTAGATACACTAGCTTTTGATAAACGTGCGTGTACATACTTTCTAATCTTATCGTCTTCGGCAAGTTTATCACCGTAGTCATTACCTCCGTACCAGTTAGATTCCCATCCTCTGATAATACCAAGGCGATTTCCGATTGGATTTGTCTTCTGTCCCATAGTTTATATTAGCTTTGTGTATTATTGTTTGCTGCAACCACTATTGTTACGTGGTTAGAGCGTTTTCTTATTCTGTGTGCACGACCCTGTGGAGCAGGACGAAGTCTTTTTAACATACTTCCTCCATCTACACGAATCTCTTTTACAAAAAGATCTGCATCTTCGATGCTAGCGTCTTCATTTTTCGCCTGCCAGTTTGCTATTGCCGAAAGCAATAACTTTTCTAAACGACGTGATGCTTCTTTAGGGTTAAATCTAAGAATATGAAGCGCCTTTTCAACTTTTACACCACGAACTAAATCCGCTACTAAACGCATCTTACGAGGTGACGTAGGGCAGTTATTAAGTTTAGCAAAAGCGATTTGCTTTTTCTCTTCCTTAATTCTTTCTGCCATTTCTCTTTTACGAACTCCCATGACTTAAATTATTTTTTACCTTTATTTTTAGCACCAGCGTGTCCTCTAAAGGAACGTGTTGGCGAAAATTCTCCTAATTTATGACCTACCATATTCTCGGTAATATATACCGGTACAAACTGGCGACCATTATGAACTGCAATTGTTTGCCCTACAAAGTCAGGAGTAATCATAGATGCTCTAGACCAAGTCTTAATAACAGACTTTTTATTAGCTTCTACATTTGCAGCTACTTTTTTCTCTAACTTATAGTGAACGTAAGGTCCTTTTTTTAATGAACGTGCCATATCTTATTATTTCTTTCTACGTTCTACAATATACTTATTACTCGCTTTCGTCTTAGAACGGGTTCTAAATCCTTTTGCAGGAAGACCTTTTCTAGAACGTGGATGACCTCCAGAAGAGCGTCCTTCTCCACCACCCATTGGGTGATCAACAGGGTTCATCGCTACTGGTCTTGTACGAGGACGACGACCTAACCATCTTGTTCTACCGGCTTTACCTCCTACGATCAATTGATGATCACTATTAGATATAGCACCTATAGTAGCCATACAGTTAACTAATATCATTCTCACTTCACCAGAAGGTAATTTTACCGTAGCAAATTTACCATCTCTAGCCATAAGCTGAGCGAATGATCCAGCACTACGAGCCATAACAGCACCTTGACCTGGACGTAATTCTATACAAGAAATGATTGTACCTAGTGGAATATCACTAAGTGGCATAGCATTACCGATTTCTGGAGCTACATTACTTCCAGAAACGACATTCTGACCTACCTGTAAACCATTTTGAGCGATAACATAGCGCTTCTCACCATCTTGGTAATTTAGCAACGCTATAAATGCAGTTCTGTTTGGATCGTATTCTATTGTTGCAACGGTAGCAGGAATTCCTTGCTTATCACGTTTAAAATCAATGATACGATACCTTCTTTTATGACCACCACCTTTGTAGCGCATAGTCATTTTTCCTTGACTGTTTCTACCTCCAGATCTTTTTTTCGGAGCCAATAGGCTTTTTTCCGGCTTATCAGTAGTAATGGCGTCAAATCCATTTACTACTCTAAAACGCTGACCTGGGGTAATTGGCTTTAATTTTCTTACTGACATTTTCTAGTCTTAAAGATTACTATATAAATCAATTACTTCACCTTCCGCCACCTGTACAATTGCTTTTTTATAAGCACTTGTTTTACCAGTGACCATACCTGTTTTTGTATAACGAGTATTACGGTCTGGACGGACATTTATTGTTCGAACTTTAGTAACAGATACACCATAAGCAGCTTCAACTGCTTTCTTGATCTCTACCTTATTCGCTTTCTTATCTACTACAAAACCATAGCGGTTAAACACTTCACTATCTGCAGTAGCCTTTTCTGTAATAATAGGTTTTATTAAGATACTCATGGCTTCTATTTACTTAAATTCGTTTCAATTCCTTTCAAAGAACTTTCCAAAAGCACAACATTATTCGCATTAAGTATTTTGTAAGTACTTAATTCTGAAGAAGTTATAACTTCTGAACTTTTCAAATTGCGTGACGACAAATATACATTTTTATTCGACTCTGCCAACACAAACAAAGATTTTTTGTTTTCAAGTCCTAAAGACTTTAAAACTGCAGTAAAATTCTTAGTTTTTACAGTATCAAAAGTAAAGTCTTCGATCACTGTTATTGCTTTGTCATTTGCCTTAATACTTAACGCAGATTTACGTGCTAATCTCTTTAAGTTCTTATTTAATTTAAAAGAGTAGCTACGTGGTCTAGGACCAAAAACTCTACCTCCACCTTTAAATATAGGAGACTTTATACTACCAGCTCTCGCGGTACCTGTCCCTTTTTGCTTCTTTATCTTTCTAGTACTACCTACAATTTCTGCACGTTCCTTAGCTTTATGAGTACCTTGACGTTGATTAGCCAAGTATTGCTTCACATCTAAGTATACAGCATGATCATTTGGTTCTATACCAAAAACAGCATCAGAAAGGTCTGCCTTTCTTCCTGTTTCTTTTCCGTTTATATCAATTACCGCTACTTTCATTACTTCTGAATCGTTACATAAGCGTTTTTATGTCCAGGAACACATCCTTTAACAACAAGTATATTCTTTTCAGGAACTACTTTTAACACTCTTAAGTTTTGAACTTTTACTTTTTCTCCACCCATTCTACCTGCCATTTTCATTCCTTTGAAAACTCTTGCAGGATATGATGCAGCACCAATAGAACCCGGGGCTCTTAAACGGTTATGCTGACCATGAGTTGCTTGACCAACACCACCAAAATTGTGTCTCTTTACTACCCCTTGAAAACCTTTTCCTTTTGAAGTTGCTGATACATCAACAAATTCTCCTTCGGCAAAGTGCTCAACAGTTACTGTATCTCCTAATTTGTACTCCTCCTCAAAACCTTTGAATTCGACAACTTTACGTTTAGCAACAGTTCCTGCTTTTTTAAAGTGACCTAACGCCGCTTTAGTAGCATTTTTGTCTGCTTTGTCATCGAAACCTAGCTGAACAGCTTCATAACCGTCAACTTCTTCAGTTCTGACTTGGGTAACCACACATGGTCCAGCTTCGATTACTGTACATGGAATATTCTTTCCATTTTCATCGAAGATGCTGGTCATGCCGATCTTTTTTCCTATTAACCCAGACATATTTAATTATTTATTAATGATTTACTTATTATATATTGAAATTACTTTCAATTCTTTTACTCTTTTGCAAAAAAACAGGGTCAAAACACGTTCAACCCTGAATGTATTTTTTTGCCGTTTTTCCCTCGCATACAGCTCGGGACATTTTATCGTAAGGTGCACTTACGAAACCAAGGTTCTATCACACTTTGATTTCAACCTCTACTCCACTTGGTAATTCCAACTTCATTAACGCATCGATCGTTTTTGAAGAAGAGCTATAAATATCCAAAAGTCTTTTATAAGAACTTAATTGAAATTGCTCTCTGGATTTTTTGTTTACGTGTGGAGAACGAAGCACCGTAAAAATTTTCTTATGTGTTGGCAAAGGAATTGGCCCAGTTACTACAGCTCCCGTACTCTTTACCGTCTTTACGATTTTCTCAGCAGATTTATCTACTAAGTTATGATCGTAAGATTTTAGTTTTATTCTGATTTTTTGACTCATTTCTGTAATAATTAAGCGTTAACTCCTTTTGCAGCTGCAATTACTTCTTCCGAGATATTAGAAGGAGTTTCAGCATAGTGAGAAAATTCCATTGTTGATGTTGCTCTACCAGATGACAATGTTCTTAATGTAGTTACATATCCAAACATTTCAGAAAGTGGAACAGTTGCTTTTACAGTTTTTGCACCAGCACGATCACCCATATCACTTACTTGTCCTCTACGACGATTAAGATCTCCTACGATATCACCCATATTTTCTTCTGGCGTAATAACTTCCAATTTCATAATCGGCTCCATAATTACGGCTTTAGCAGCTTTCGCTGAATTTTTAAAACCTAATTTAGCAGCTAATTCGAAAGATAATTGATCAGAATCCACATCGTGATAAGAACCATCTTTCAATGTTACTTTCATAGCATCAACCTCATATCCAGCTAATGGACCATTTACCATAGCCATTTTGAATCCTTTTTCAATAGAAGGGATAAATTCCTTAGGAACATTACCTCCTTTAATCGTAGACTCAAACTGAAGCCCTACTTGTCCTTCGTCTGCTGGCTCAATCGTAAATACAATATCTGCGAATTTACCTCGACCTCCAGATTGCTTCTTATAAACCTCTCTATGGTCAGCTGCCTGAGTAATAGCCTCTTTGTACTCTACTTGTGGCTGACCTTGATTTACTTCAACTTTGAATTCACGTCTTAAACGGTCAACAATAATATCTAAGTGAAGCTCACCCATTCCAGAAATAATTGTCTGTCCTGAAGCTTCATCTGTTCTAACTGTAAATGTTGGATCTTCTTCTGCTAATTTAGCCAAAGACATACCTAATTTATCAACATCTGCTTTAGTCTTAGGCTCAACCGCAATACCGATTACCGGATCAGGGAAATCCATAGATTCTAAAACGATAGGATTCTTTTCATCAGACATAGTATCACCAGTCTTGATATCTTTAAATCCTACTGCTGCTCCAATATCTCCTGCTTCGATGTACTCAATTGCATTTTGCTTATTAGAGTGCATTTGATAAATACGAGAAATACGCTCTTTTTTACCCGAACGGTTATTCAAGATATATGATCCCGCATCCAAACGACCAGAATATGCTCTAAAGAATGCTAAACGTCCTACAAAAGGATCTGTAGCAATTTTAAATGCTAAAGCAGAAAATGGTTCTTTTACATCTGGCTTACGTAATTCTTCCTTATCAGTATTAGGGTTTACACCTACAATACCTTCTTTATCTGTTGGAGAAGGCAAATAACGACATACAGCATCTAAAAGAAACTGTACTCCTTTATTTTTAAATGCAGATCCACAAATCATAGGAATAATAGACATATCCATTACAGCAGCTCTAAGCGCAGCATGCACTTCTTCTTCTGTAATTGAATCTTCATCTTCCATGAATTTCTCTAAAAGATTTTCATCATAAGCAGCAACTTCTTCAATAAGCTTACCTCTTAATTCTGCAGCTTCAGCCTTTAAATCTTCAGGAATATCAATAACATCAAATGTAGAACCTTGTGTTTCATCATGCCATACAATTGCACGGTTTTTCACTAAATCTACAATACCTTTAAAATCTGCTTCATCACCAATATTCATTACAATTGGCACAGCATTAGATCCTAACATATCCTTAACTTGCTGGCAAACTGCCATAAAGTTAGATCCTTGACGATCCATTTTATTTACAAAACCAATTCTTGGTACTTTATAATTATCAGCAAGTCTCCAGTTTGTTTCTGATTGAGGCTCTACCCCATCAACAGCACTAAATAAGAATACCAATCCATCTAATACTCTTAAAGAACGATTTACCTCTACGGTAAAATCAACGTGACCCGGAGTATCAATTATGTTAAAATGATATCCTTTAGTATCATCTACTGGCTTACCATTTTCTGTTGGAAAATTCCACTCACACGTTGTAGCAGCAGAAGTAATCGTGATACCACGCTCTTGCTCTTGCTCCATCCAGTCCATAGTGGCTGCACCATCATGCACCTCACCAATTTTATGACTCACCCCAGTATAATAAAGAATACGTTCGGTGGTTGTAGTTTTCCCTGCGTCAATATGCGCAGCAATTCCTATATTTCTAGTATATTTTAAATCTCTAGCCATTTCTTAACGATTAAAATCTAAAGTGAGAGAATGCTTTATTTGCTTCAGCCATTTTATGAGTATCTACTCTTTTCTTAACAGCAGCTCCTTCTTCTTTTTCTGCAGCTATAATTTCTGCAGCAAGTTTCTGAGCCATAGATTTCTCATTTCTTTTACGTGAAAATTGAATCAACCACTTCATAGCAGTAGATATTTTACGATCTGGCCTGATTGGATTAGGAATCTGAAAAGTAGCTCCTCCTACACGACGGCTTCGCACCTCTACGTGTGGCATTACATTAGATAAAGCATCTTTCCAAATTTCTAAAGACGTTTTCTCGTCATTTTGTTTTTTCTCTTCTACGATATCAATTGCATCATAGAATATTTTAAAAGCTGTCGATTTCTTTCCATCCCACATCATCATGTTCACAAAACGTGTAACTAATTGATCGTTAAAACGTGGATCTGGCAAAATCGGTCTTTTTTTAGCCTTTCTTTTTCTCATGTCTTCTTCTTAAAGTTTTTTGATTACTTCTTAGGGCGTTTAGCACCGTACTTAGATCTACGTTGTGTTCTTCCTTCTACACCTGCGGTGTCTAAAGCTCCACGAACAATGTGATATCTAACTCCTGGTAAATCTTTTACCCTTCCACCTCTAACTAATACTATCGAGTGCTCCTGGAGGTTATGACCTTCACCACCGATGTACGCATTTACTTCTTTACCATTTGTTAACCTAACACGAGCTACTTTACGCATAGCTGAATTTGGTTTTTTTGGTGTAGTAGTATAAACACGTGTACAAACACCGCGGCGTTGCGGGCACGAATCCAAAGCAGCCGATTTACTCTTCTTAGTTATTTTGGCTCTACCTTTTCTTACTAATTGTGAAATTGTTGGCATAATTTGCTTTACACTATTATTAAAAATTTAAAAAATATCCCTTTTAAAGGGCTGCAAAGGTAGAAATATTTTCGAGCAAATCAAATCCTAAGGGATTAATTTTTATTCCTTTATATATATCACCCGAAATAAACAAGGCGAAACAGTAATCTCACCAAACAAACCACCACAAAAAACTTCTGAATTAATTTAAACTGAAGACAAACATAGCACTATAATATACGATTACAACATCTTATTATATATTAAGGTATATATTTAACTAATCATACTAACCTTATAATAGCTACACTTTAAATTACTACAACTTATCCTTTGTCTAAAAAAACACTTATTCAATTGCAACATAAACCCCCTATATTTTGTATCCTTATATATACTATAACCAAACTTAAACACTTATTACCTCCAAATCAAAGGAACTCTTCTATACAATACCAAGCTTTTATAGTTTGCTACTCAAAAGAACACTCCTCTACATTATATATAATAGAAAGTAGAGAATTAACCAACATTATTCTATTTATTTAGCACCCAAAAACACATTAAATAATTTATAGCATACATAAAACCAAGAACTATGCGCGTTTAGAATTTGATAATTTTTCAAAACACTAAAAAACAAGAATATCTGTCTATTTTTAGAATCGCAAATAGAAAACACCCCTACTATTTTAAGACATCATACAGCTTACCTAGCCCTATAAAACAAAATTAAATAAAGCTTTTTTACACAAACAAGAACTCTTGTCAGAAAGCTCTTATATTTTTATATCACTATTCAAACAAGGTTCAAATCTGAAGAAGCTTATATCAACTCCTTATTACAAACGACCAAAGAAGTTGTTCATTATGTGATACTTAATAATAACAAAAGCATAAAAATCTTACAAACACCTCCCATTCCTCCTACAGCAACACCTAACAATTTTGGATACATCACGATAGCTGCAATTTAAATTTTAATAACAAAAAGTTGTTTTATAAAGATATTATTATGATTTTTGGAACTGGCTAATTCAAATAAATTGTAAAATGAGAACAAAGTTTAGTGGAATTCTAACGCTATTACTAGCGTTTGTTGTGCAATTCACTTTTGCACAAGAAAAAACAGTTTCAGGAACTGTGACCGATGATAAAGGGTTACCTCTTCCTGGGGTTAATGTTGTTGTAAAAAATACAGCAAGTGGTACTCAAACTGATTTTGATGGGAACTATTCCCTTCAAGCGAATCGGGGAGGAGTACTTTCTTTCAGTTATGTCGGATTCGACACGAAAGAAGTAGTAATTGGGGACGGTAACTCAATTAATGTTCAATTATCTGCTTCTGCTTCAGAGCTAGAAGAGGTTATCGTAACTGCAAGAGGTATTAAGGCTAAACCAAGGTCTTTAAGTTATGCCATTGCTACAGTTGCAGATGATGAAATTGAAAACACTGGAGAGGTTAACTTAGTAAGTTCCTTAACAGCGAAAGCTCCTGGGGTTTCAGTTGTTTCGTCTTCAGGTGCTGTTGGAGCATCGGCGAACATAAGAATTCGTGGTAATACTTCTATTACAAGAAGTAACTCTCCTCTTTTTATTGTTGATGGTGTACCAATTGACAATTCAAGTGTTGGTAATGCAACAGGAGGAACTGCAAACTCTAACAGAGCTATTGATATCAACCAAAATGATATCGAAAGCATTTCTATCCTTAAAGGTATTGCTGCACAAACATTATATGGTTTAAGAGCTGCAAATGGTGTTGTTATCATTACTACCAAAAAAGGTAAAAGTGGTGCTCCTACTGTTTCTATCAACTCAACTGTACAGGTAAGTGAGATTACTCAAACACCTGATTTACAAAAACAGTATGCTCAAGGTAGACCTGTAGGTGGTGTTGCTACTCACAGAGGACCTGAAACTCGTGAAGGATTTAGCTGGGGTCCAGCAATTTCTAGCTTAGAGTTCGATGGTGATTCTTCATATTCTTTCAGTAGATTTGGTAGATTAGTACCTGCTGGAACAGGAAATGGTCGTGCTGCAGAAGCGTATGATAATGTAGATAACTTTTTTGTAAAAGGGTTATTAACCGATTTGAATGTATCTGTAAGAGGTGGAACTGAAACTGTAAGATACTATTTATCTGCGGGTAAATTAGATCAAACAGGGGTTGCACCAACTGAAGAATTTGGAAAAAAATCTTTTAGAGCAGATATAACAGCAGATCTTTCTGATAAATTTGAAATCTCTGCAAGTGGTGCTTTTGTAAATTCTGGTGGACAAAGAGTACAAAGAGGTTCTAACATCTCTGGTATTATGTTAGGTCTATTAAGAACTACTCCTACTTTTGATAATGGTAATGGGTTGACAGGTAGAGATGCCGCTTCAAATCCTCTTGCATATCAATTGCCAGACGGAACTCAAAGAAGTTATAGAGCTGGTGTATACGATAGTCCATACTGGACCGTAGCAAAAAACCCATCATTTGATGACGTAAATAGATTTACGGGTAGATTATCTTTTGAGTACAGACCATTAGACTGGTTAACTCTACAAGGAAGATACTCTTATGATAGATATAGTGATATAAGAAAAGCTGGAGAAGATATCAATTCTGCTAACAATCCTGGAGGTAGAGTATTTGATGATAATATTTTCAATGAAGATATCACAACTAACTTCATGGCATTATTTAATAAAGACATATCTGAAACAATTACGTTTAATGCGATACTTGGATATGAAAATTATAATACTGATTACTTAAGAAGAAGTGTTCAAGGAGATGGTATGACTGTACCTGGATTCTTTGATGTATCAAATACAGCTGCTCAAATTACAACTAATTCTGTATTCAGAAAGAAGTTAGACGCAGTTTTTGCTGATGCAAAATTTGGTTTCAACGAAATGTTTTTTATAAACGGTTCTGTTAGAAATGACTGGTCTTCTACTCTTCCAAAAGATAACAATGATTTCTTATCTTATAGTGCGGGTCTTAGTTTTGTTTTTAGTGAGCTTTTTGAAAGTGAACTAGTAAACTATGGAAAATTAAGAGCTTCTTATGGTAGAACTGGTAATGACGCTCCTATCTATGCTACTCAAACTTTTTATAACTCTGGAGTTGCTGGTGGTGATGGTTTCATAGGAAACAACAATTTCCCATTATTTGGATCTGTTGGTTTTGAGAGAACGGGAACTGCTGGAAGTACTAGTATAGAGCCTGAAGAAACTACAGAATTAGAATTTGGTGGAGAAATAAAATTCTTCAATTCAAGAATAGGATTAGACATTACTTATTATGACAAAGAAACAACTGGTCAAGTATTTGGAGTTGACACAGCTCCGTCTGCTGGATTTAATGGTCGTAATATTAACGCTGGTAAAATAGAAAACAACGGTATTGAAATTGGCGCAAACTTTGTACCTGTTCGTACTGATGATTTCTCTTGGAATATTGATGTAAACTGGACTACTTATGAGTCAAAAGTTATTGAACTTGCTCCTGGAGTTGAGTCATTTACTTTAGCTGGGTTTACTTCAGTTTCTTCTAGAGTACTTCCTGGAGAATCTTATGGAGCAATCTTTGGAGATAAGTGGTTAAGAAATGATTCAGGCCAAGTACTTATCGATGATAATGGTTTCCCAATAGTTGATCCAACATCTGGTGTAATTGGTGATCCAATTCCAGATTGGCAAATGGGTATTAAGAACACTGTTTCTTACAAGAATCTTTCTTTAGGTTTCTTATTTGATATTAGAGAAGGTGGAGATGTATGGTGTGGTACTTGTGGTATTGTTAATTACTTTGGTGTAGGTCAAGAGACTGCTGATCTTAGAAATGTTACTGATTTCGTATTTGATGGAGTTGTACAATCTACTGGTCAACCAAACACTCAACAAGTTGCTTTAGCAGATCCTGCTGCAGGTTTAGGTGGTAACAGATGGGTAAGATATGGTTTTGGTGGAGTAGGAGAAGATAGTGTTTATGATGCATCTTGGGTTCGTCTAAGAGAAGCTTCATTAACATATAACTTTGGAGAAAAGTTATTAAATGGAACACCTCTTTCTTCTGGTTCTGTTACTGTATCAGGAAGAAACTTATGGTTAAGCACTGATTATCCTGGTGTTGACCCTGAGACTAACTTAACTGGAGCTTCTAATGGTATTGGTTTAGATTACTTTAATCAGCCTAATACAAGAAGTTATGCTGTTTCACTTAAACTTAATTTCTAAAAAAAGTAAAAATGAAAAAAACATATAAAATCAATAAGGTTTTTATTCTCATGATGGCAACAGCGATGATGTTGGTTTCGTGTGAGTATGGTACCACAAATGATGATCCTACAAGAATTAGTGGAGACGCGGTACCAACATTGGCAGTTATGCCTATAATGCAGATACAATCACATAGAAATATTACTGCAGGATTAGGACGTTTGTCTGGGATCGTAACACAACAATGGATCGGTTTTGATGCACAACAAGTAGCATATACTACATATGCCATAGGAGAAACTGATATAGAAAACTTCTGGAACAACGGGCTATATGTTGGTTCTATGAGAGATTGTGTAGATATTATAAACAGAACTAGTGATATTGAAGGAGTAAATACAAGAGGTGTTGCAAAAATATATCTTGCAGCGAATTTAGGTATGGCAACCAATTCATGGGGTGACGTTCCTTTCTCTGAAGCTTTTCAAGGAGCTGATAATTTATTTCCAAAGTATGATACTCAAGAATTCATATATTCAGAAATAATTAGATTATTAGATGAGGCTGAAACAGATTTAAATGCTACTGATCCTCTTGGAAGTATTCAAGGAAGTTTAGTATCTCTAAGTAATGCAGGTTGGATTAAAGTGGCTAATGCTTTAAAAGCACGTTACCTTATTCAACTTACAAAAAGAGATCCTCAAGCATCAACAAAGGCATTGGCTGCTATAGCTAATGCAATGGGAAGTAATGCAGATCAAGCACAATTTAACTTTGAGGATTCTCAAAATGGTGGTAATGCATTAGCTTTATTTGGTCAGGGAAGACCAAACACTATGATCATTGATCCTCAATTTGCTACACTTATGACAGGAGATCCAAGACAGGATTTATACATGACAGAAGATGATGGAGATTTCTTATTTTATGATGGTTCTAATGAAGATTTATTCTGGGCACAATTTGATTCTCCAGGTCTGTTAATGACTTATGCAGAACAAAAGTTTATCGAAGCTGAAGCTCTTGAGCGTACAGGTGGAGATGGTACAGCTGCATTAGTAGCTGCTGTAACTGCAAATATGGAGTTTATTGGTGTACCTGCAGCTGATATTGCAACATATACTGGTGCATTAGCATTAGGAGGTACTCTTGATGCTGATATCGAGACTATTATTGGAGAGAAATACAAAGCTCTTTACGGTAACACTCCTATCGAAGTATGGAATGATTATAGAAGAACAGGATTCCCTGCTTTAACAGCAAATCCTGATGGAGCAAATGGTTTTAACCCTTCTGGTGTTATCCCAAGACGTTGGTTATATCCAATTTCTGAAAGGGTGTCTAATCCAGATTCTTTCCAAGCTGCCATTTCTGTACAAGGAGGTCATTTATTAGACGTAGATATTTGGGCTTATAAAGATTAATTAAGTCAGATAAATAATAAAGATTCGAAAGAGGTTATCCAATGGATAGCCTCTTTTTATTTGTCGAAAAAATAGCAATCATAATATTTAGAGCATCTCCTCTCCTTTTCTTACTCTATCAGTATCTTCTTTTATATACATGAAATATTTTCATATACAAAAGCAAAACAGATTCAAATAGTACGCAATCAAGATTATCTTTCATTGCGAGTATAAACTCTTTTCAAAAAAATACGCAATAGAAGTAATCATTAGTATATAATAGGTAAGAAGTTATTCTAGATTTCTAAAAAAGAATAGCAATCACTCATTGTATTTGTACAAACAAAGCCGGCTTTTATAAGTCGGCTTTGTTTATTCTTTGTAGCACTTTTATTCAAATAACAAATCAATTATATCATCAAATTACGCAACCATATAGAAGCAGGCAGTCTATAAGACAAATACTTTAAATAAATAACTCTAATTAAAATTAAGCTAAATGAAAACATTAACAAGAAACATACTTATTACTTTATTTATCATTTCAATGCTAGCGTGTTCAAGCGATGATGATCGAGGGATTACAGGGGTATCTGCTGGAGTGGCTGTTAAACTAGTTGATACTGAAATAACCGTATTTGACATTAACAAAGACTTAAAAATTGATATAAACAGTTTTACAAATGCCCAGGTTACTAATCTTGATGTATATAAAGGTGCGACTAAAATTGCAGATGCTGTGATTTCGGGTAATACAGCTACTTTTAATTCTTCATCACTATTACCTTTTGTTTTTCCGGGCGAAGAAGAAGGAGAAACAGTTTCATCAGGAAGCTTCGACTTAGATTTGGTATACGATATTTCTGGAGGAAATATTCCCTCTGCAATAACAGCACAAAAGCTGTCGGTAGCAAAAGTCATTACGTTAACCGATAAGGTTTCATCTATAAAATTTAAAGATAGTGCGTCTACTAATTTGATCAAATATGTTACTTCTACCGCTGGAGTTAAGATTGATGACATTACAGTCACCTGGAGAAAAGGAGAAACAGGAACAGAAACAGATATTTCTACGGGCTTTAGTATTGACAAAGGGACAATTGATCTTAAAAACAAAGATTATATTGCTTATGGCCTTACAAAAGGAGATGTACTTATTTATTCCTTTACTGTCTCTAGCGGAACTCTTACTGATAAAGCAGAAGCTAAAATTGAAATTACACCTCAACCATTTAATGGTGGTGCAAGTGGAAATTTAAATAGTGATCTTACCAAAAACCAGATTGACCTCTTAACTGGTTCTATTTCTAAAGATGATACTTTTGCAGGAGATATTGATTTTGTCGGGCCGCAAGGGTTTGGAGCTATCAACAATACAGTTAATGGAGAAAATTACACTGTAGACATACAGTTTGTAAAGCTAGGAGGTACCGGAGCATCATTTTATGACGCATACAACGACGTAGAGCAAGCTAAAGTTGATTTTGACGCAGGAACACCTTCTACCTCTGTTCAAGTTATGAAAGACGAGATTTATGTATACAAAATTGTTAGAAATATCGGAACCACAGATACCCCAGTATTAAAAAATCATTATGGAGCTATTCTTGTAGGTGATATTACAGTGATAAATGCAGGAACAAATGTTGATATTGCTCTAACATTTAAAGAAAATAGCATCATAGATTAATTCTTTCTTTATCCATACATTACATATTAGGATGCGATCCTATTGATCGCATCCTTTTTTTGTATACAATTCCTAAAACTCATTTCTATTATACTATCTTTGGCTCCTATAAATAAGCTACAAACAATTAAGGTAATGCCAATCTACCGTTATGGCAGATATAGCCTTACTATACAATAATATACTATATACAGATGAAAAACGATTCCTTAGTTTTTGGTATCAGAGCAATTATAGAAGCTATAACGTCTGGCAAGACCATCGATAAGCTTTTTATCCAAAAAGGTTTACATGGTGATCTGGCTAAAGAATTAATGAGCCTTGTAAGGAAACAGAATATTACTATTAACTATGTTCCTGTAGAAAAATTGAACAGATTAACCCGTAGCAATCATCAAGGTGCTGTTGCCTATACCTCTCCTATCGATTTTTATGATCTCGAAAATCTTGTCATGAATGTTATTGAATCTGGAGAAACTCCTTTATTTTTAATTCTCGATCAACTTTCTGATGTTCGTAATTTTGGAGCTATTATCAGAACTGCAGAATGTACAGGTGTACATGGCATTATCATTCAGAAAAAAGGAGGAGCACCTGTTAATGCCGATACTGTAAAAACTTCTGCTGGTGCGGTATTCAAGATCCCAATATGTAAGGTAGATCATATAAAAGATGCCATGTTTTATTTACAAGGCTCTGGTATTCAGATAGTAGCTGCTACAGAAAAAGCCAACACCACTATTTATGATACAAATCTAACTATTCCTACCGCTATCATTATGGGAAGTGAAGGTAAAGGTATTTCTCAATCTGTATTAAAACTAGTAGATCAACAGGCTAAACTACCAATGTATGGAGATATTGCCTCATTAAACGTATCTGTAGCTTGTGGTGTGTTTTTATATGAAATTATAAGACAAAGGCTATAATACTGATTATTCTTCTTCAGGTCTATCTGTATTAGGTTTATATTCGTATATAATACTAATCTCATCATCCAAATCTTTCTGAGGCAGGTTTTCAATAAAATTACCATTCTCATCAAAATGCCTTAGAAATTCATCTTCTTCAGGATCATAATGGTCAGATTCCCAGATGTATTTTTTTGGTCGTACTACTCCTTTTTTGATAAAAAATGCTAACACAGCCCCAGATAGTATACCTGATAAATGTCCTTCCCATGAGATTTTAGGGTCTATAGGCAGTACATACATTACCATGCTTCCGTAAATAAAAACTACAACAAAGGATAATGCAATTAATCTAAAGTGTTTTGCGAAAATCCCTTTAAAAAATAAAAAACCAAAAAGCATATAAATTACACCACTTGCTCCGATATGATTCGCTGGCCGACCTAATAACCAGGTTAAAAAGCCCGTAAGAAAAACTCCTATACATAATACTTTCCAAGCGTTATTTTGATAGAAAAAGAAGAGTGCAGCCGATAAAATCAATAATGGTAAAGTATTATGCCATAAATGGGTGATATCGGCATGGATAAAAGGAGAGAATAGTATTCCTCTTAATCCAATCATTGTTCTAGGAAGTACTCCAAAATGATTAAAACTTAAACCAAAACGAATTTCAAACCAAAAAACTATCCAAATAAGTAACACAAACAACAATGGATATCCTACTACCCCCGTATTAAACTTAAAATGAGTCTCTTTTTCTTGCATAGTAATAAGAATATATCAAAAAAAAGTCCAAAACAAAAAGTTCGGTTAAAATGTCAGGTGTATCCTATATTTTATTCTAAGTCTGTAGATTTATAATAATTATACTATCTACAAGAAATGTTTTTAGAAAAAACATTTCTTAATCTATTACATATCTAATATTTGAGCTCAAAATTCTATAAAAGCTTGTATTTTTACACTTATGAACAAACCACTTGCAGAACGAATACGTCCAACATCCTTAGAACAGTACCTAAGCCAAGAACACCTGATTGGTGATGATGGTTCTCTGACCCAGCAAATCAAAAGAGGGCTTATCCCCTCTCTAATACTTTGGGGTCCACCAGGAGTGGGAAAAACGACATTAGCCAATATCATCGCTAACGAATCAGAAAGACCCTTCTACACTCTTAGTGCTATTAACAGTGGTGTTAAAGAAGTAAGAGAGGTAATAGATAAGGCTAAACAAAGTGGAGGTTTGTTTACCGCCAAAAACCCTATCCTGTTTATTGATGAAATTCATCGTTTTAGCAAATCACAACAAGATTCTTTATTAGGTGCAGTCGAGAAAGGATGGATTACCCTTATTGGGGCTACTACAGAAAACCCAAGTTTTGAAGTCATACCTGCACTCTTGTCTCGTTGTCAAGTGTATACACTTAATCCTTTTGGCAAGAAAGAATTAGAAGCATTACTCAATAGAGCTATGCAAGAAGATGAACATTTAAAATCTAAAGAAATAGTGCTTAAGGAAACAGAATCTCTACTAAGGTTAAGTGGTGGAGATGCTCGTAAGCTTTTAAATATTTTCGAATTAATAGTTTCTAGTCAGGATCAGGAACCTATTACAATTACTAATGACCTGGTTTCAAAATTAGTACAACAAAATACGGTACGATATGACAAAACCGGAGAGCAGCATTATGATATTATCTCTGCTTTTATTAAATCTATTAGAGGAAGCGACCCTAATGCTGCCGTATATTGGCTTGCACGTATGATTGAAGGTGGCGAAGATCTTAAATTTATTGCCAGAAGGCTAATTATATTGGCTTCTGAAGATATCGGAAACGCTAATCCAACTGCCTTGATTTTAGCAAATAATTCATTTCAGGCCGTTAATACCATTGGTTATCCCGAAGCTAGGATTATATTAAGCCAGTGTACGGTTTATCTTGCTTCTTCACCTAAAAGTAATGCATCTTATATGGCTATAAATAAAGCTCAGCAATTGGTAAAACAAACAGGAGATTTATCTATTCCATTACATATAAGAAATGCTCCTACCAAATTAATGAAAGAATTAGGATATGGTGAAGATTACAAATATGCCCATAATCATAAAGACAATTTTGTAAAACAAGAATTTCTTCCTGATGAGATTGCCAACACAAAATTATATGACCCGGGAAATAACCAGCGTGAAAACTCATTTAGAACATTTCTTAAATCAAGATGGGGAGATAAATATGAGTATTAACTCTTCTTTTATCTCCCCATTGTATAATTTTTCCTTTTAAAAAAGGAATGATCAAATTTTACTGTCTAGCAAAAGTATCTGTAATAAGCTTATTGGTTGCTGGATTAATACGCTCTAATATAAAATTACCATACCCATCAAAATACCCATTACCACTTAGATCTCCTGCTTGAACTATATAATTTTTTCCGCCTCCCGATTTAAAAATTTTCCCTATCGAGGTTTGCTTTTCTTCACTTTTAAATATCTCATATCCATAATCTTGTTTTTTGAACATGAAACTTACATCATTAAAAAGGTATGTAATAGAATTTTCTGATGGAGATGTAGCCTCTACAATTTCTTTCACTTCTTCTTTAGTTTGTATAGGCTCTTCTTTTTTAACACTCGGTGTTTTAACAACTTCTTTTTTTACAATCTCTTCTTCTTTATCACCACTATATGTATAGTTAAGCGCCTCTACCGAGGTAAAAGTATTTCTAAGTGCTTCATGATATGCCTCCTTAAACTCTTTTTTCCTACTCTTTCCTTCTACCGATGTAAATACAACACTACCATTACAATCTGTTAATTCTAATGTTAGCCTTGTTAAAAACACGCCGGATCTTTTTTTTACATGAGCTCTTAGAGCCTTACAACCATTAGTCTTAAGATCTTCTGGGAAATTTTCTTCTTTTATATAGGCCTCAAAGCCATACTTTGTCAATAAAAATTTAGTGAGTGAATTAAGCTGATACCTATCCTCTCCTTTTAAAAAATTATAGCTATTGGGCACTATGACATACTTATACTCATTGATATTTTTTTGAGCATTTACACTTAACGTAGAAATTAAAACAATCCCTAAAAACAAAATACGTAACATATCTATCACATTATGACATTAAAACCTAGTTGTACAGAAGTACCTCTTGCTTTTGCAAGGTTAGTATATTCTAACAAATTATTAGCCGAAATATAAAAATTAATTTTATTAATATGAATAGATGTAAGAAATCCTATATTATAATATGAATAATCATCAATAGTATATGTAAGTTTTGTTCTTAAAAAATTAAAAAAACGTTTATAATAAAACAATGAAGCTGCATATTGAGGTCTTTTGGGTCTAAATTGAGTAAATAACTGTACCCCTATAGCATCCATGTATGGAGGCTTTTCTCCCTCAATATAACAATCACATGTACCATCATCATATCGGTTAAAAGAATATCTAACAGAGCTGTTTAATTTTAAAGGGCGCATCGTTATATAAGTTGTACTTAATGTATCAAGCGGGACAGCTTCTTCTAGTTCATCTAAAAAATTCTGAGCATCCTGACCAGAAAACTGAATTGGTGTTTCAAAGCCTTCAAAAACATAATTACCTCGTGCTCGATAGGTTTCTACATCTTTAGTATACAATATCATCCCTAAATCATTTGCACTTCCTGTAATAGCCAGTTGTTCATTTATTTTATGAGTAAACCCTATATCTACACCAAGTCCCAGGTTTCCTCCCAAAAAAGCTCTTCCTATTAGTTTATTAACGATATCTTTTCCTTCTTTATCTTTAAGAGAAGCATACCCAGATGTTCTAACAGTAACATCTGCATTACTAATGACGTGTTGATAAACATTATTTCCTGCTGGGGTTTCTACAGTGGTAAAAGTTCCTTTGTTTTTAGCACTACGAATATGAAACATACTGGAATATAATTTGGCTCTGGCTCCAAAAGTTAACTTCTTATTTACCTTCTTTGTGTATCCAAAATGAAATGTAGTTAACAATTCTACAGATCCATTTATAGTAGAAAAACGAAACGGTTGATTAAGGAAATCCTGATTCCCTTGATAAGCAAGAACCACAAAGTCTTTCGGAAAATACCCTATAACATCTAATTCCTGATAGATTCCTCCAGAGAAATACATCTTTTTATTTTTTTTGCTTTCCCACCCAAAACTAATAAGTTCTAATTGCTGCGTAAGAGTTAAATAATCATTGCTTGTAAGCGTATTAAGTGTATTTTCTATTTTATCATTAATATCTCTTCCATCATCTGCAAAAACATCATAGATAGAGGCTCCTCTTAACCCTGCATTTATATGAAACTGTGATAAAAAAGGCACTCCTGCATGGTAATCAAAATTTATATCAGCTCCAGGATTAAGAAGTAAAGACTGAGGAAGGTCTGTGAAATCGTATAAGGTTTCTTTATTTTGAGAATACCCCAAGCATCCCCACAGACCTATAAAGAATATAATAATTCTCATAGTTCGTAATTAAAAAAGTAAGTTCCTTTGGATCGTAATTCAAGAATCCCTCGTAAACTACTATTAATATTTTGTACTCTCATTGAAGAAATAAGTCGTGTAGCATCTCTCAAAACATCAATGTCTGCAGTGTTGAGAATGATAACCTCTCTTGTAACAATGGGATCTGTACCTTCTCCGTTTCCAGAATTGGCAGTCATACTATATAAAGGGCCAATTGGCTGGTTATTATCGTTTAAAAACCCCAAATCAAATTCAAAATCACGCTCTATAGTATTGGTAAACTCAAAAGTTAATTCCACTCTTTCTAAATTATCTACTACAAAATCGGTTCCTAAAAGGTCATAGTCCAAAGTGTCATTTACAATTACCTCTGGAATAACAATCACAGGGTCTATATTAGAATCTATAAATTGGCTTGTATCAAATCGAGAATACACAAAATCAACCTCATAGACCGGAGTAAGCACAACGTTTTCTGCCTGATCAAAATCTACGTCTTTTACACAAGAAATTAATGGCATCAATATGCAGATAGTGCATAGTAATACATAAACTTTTTTTACTTTCATTTTGCAGGGAATTACAAAAAGTTAAGACAAATTCTTAAATTATTCATATCATTATCTTGTCTTAATTTCCTTTACTTCTAAGATTCACTTTATGACCTTCAATTATAACAACAGTATAAGTTACAAATACCCTATTTTCAAATTGTTAATTTATTTTGTGTTTTAAAGGATATAATTTAGAGCACTTAGTAATCACTGTTTAAGCTACTAAAAAATTTCTAGAATTGTACATGAATTGAAATAAATTACAAATATTTATCTCCTAAAGATACTTTTTAATCTGTTTTAATTCGGAAACTTGAATATTATGCGCTGGCAATTCTTCTTTATGATAATTAAAGCATATAGTTCTTAAGCCTACTGCCTCTGCTCCCAATATATCTGCTTCATAATTATCACCTATCATCATACTACTATCAAGTTTTGCACCAGATTTTTGTATTGCTTGTTCAAAAATAAATGGATTGGGTTTTTTAACGCCTGCTTCTTCACTATCTGTTATTGTTTTAAAATAATGTAGTATTCCAGAATTTGATAGTTTCTTGTTTTGTACTTCTTTAAAACCATTGGTAATGATATGTAAATCATATTTTGGATTAAGATACTCTAATAAATCCTGGGTTCCATCAATCAAATAGTTATGAAGCGGTAGAAAATTAATATAATCATCAGACATTTCATCTATAATTTCTAGAGAAAATGATATGTCAAGATGTGTAAAGGCTTCTGTAAGTCTACTTCTGCGAAGTTGTTTTTTACTTACTTTCTCTTCTCTGTATAATTTCCAATACTTCATATTAATGGGCTGATATACAGCCAGGAAATCTTCAATTTTCGTATTGACATTAAATTTATCGAAAATCATCTTAAATGCTAAAGAAGAGTTCTTGTCAAAATCCCAAAGGGTGTGATCTAGATCAAAAAATATATGTTTTACCGTACTATTCATCTTCTGTTGTCCAAATAAATTCTAAAATCGATTTCCAAAAAGGTTCATTTTGCAAATCACTAAACAATGTGTTACTAAAAACCGGAATAAAAACCCCATTTACCTTTTTTACTTTATCCATATATATGCTAATTTCTTTTCTTGCCGACATTAGATCATTAATATCTTCTCTATCACCCTGACTGGCAAAACAAAAAGAATACACCACTAAAGGAGTTTGCACCTCATAATCAAGATCATAAAACATGAACGGAGAGCAAGTTCCCGCTCTAAAACCAGATTGTTTGGGATAGCCCATAGAATAATCCTCTCCTATCTCTAACTCGATAAAATTGCGATATGCTTCTGGTAATTTTATTTTAAAAAAAGAGCAGAGTGAGTATTGAAGTCTTCTATTAACAATATTCTCTATTCGTAATTTTTCCTTTTTCAAAAGTGACAGATCAGAGATAGCTTCATATGAAACTTTTAGCCCTACATCAATATAATCTGCAATATGCTTAATAATAGTATGGTGTTTTGGGCGGTTATACCCTACATTTTTTTCATATTTAGAATAATCTCCCAATCCAAATAGAGCTTTAGCTTTTCTTTTTTTCTTTTTTTGAAGTTGAATTACAAAATCAAATATATCATATGGATCTCTTTTTAATCCAACAAGCACCTTTATTCTATCTGTTAGTTTATCAAATTGTAGTTTCCACAAATCTCGAATCCCTCCTCCTATTGATCGCAAAATGCCTTTATTTTTATACACAAAAGTCTGAGCAACAGAAAAAACTGGAATAATGGTAAATTTCTTTTTCCTAAATTCGAGGTCAGGGTATTTTTCTAAAAGCACTTTTTTGAATTTATATGCCCATATATCTATTACCGGATCTTGTAAAAAATCATAGATATATCCTATACTTTCTGTAGCAGGAAAACGTCCCATATTATCTTTTACATGTGGCAAATACTCCTCGTATCGGGTTAAGAGATAAAAAGTAGCTGCAAAAATATCAAACGGTAATGCAGAATCGGTATGCTTAACATCAAAAAAACATTTTGTTTCTTCCCAATCAAAAACTTGAACATCTACATCATTTAAGCCATGTTCAAAAAGCAAATCGACACTCTGAAAATAAAGTTCTTTTCCTAATGGTTGTCTTCCATACGAAAGCTTAGGGCCATCATGAGCGATAAAAGGTTCTATTTTAGATGTTAAATCAATATCCAAACCTAGTATTCGCTTACACATTTGTTTAAATGTATAGGAAACTCTTGGAGTAATTCTTTGTACGTGAATTAATAGCATATTGTTGTATTGTGAATTACGATTTATAATCCCGTAAGACTCACTTCTATATTATGGATTCGTCTGCAAAGCTAAAATAGTTTTTTTCTGTAATAACAAGATGATCCAGTAGATTGATATCTAAAGTTATCCCTGCCTGTTTTAGTTTTTGGGTTAACATTTTATCTGATTGACTAGGCATCACTACTCCACTAGGATGATTATGTCCTAATATTATTCCAGTAGCACCATATTCTAAAGCAGATCTAAAAACGATTCGGGCATCTACCAGAGTTCCTGTCTTTCCTCCAACACTTATTTGCTTTTTCTGAATTACTTTATTTGCATTATTCAGAAACAGCACCCAAAATTCTTCATGCTCAAGGTCTCCCATGATAGGGTGAAAAAGATGAAATGCATCTTTACTACATGTAATTTTTGGTATTACAGCTACATTTTCATCTCTTCGTCTTCTTCCTAGCTCTAAACCGGCAACAATAGTTATCGCTTTAGCTTCACCAATTCCTTTAAAATTCATCAATTGTTTCACAGATAATTTTCCCAACGCATTAATTTCATGATCTACACTAGCCAAAATACGCTTACTTAATGCAACGGCACTTTCTTCGCGATTACCCGAACCAATGAGTATTGCAATCAGTTCTGCATCTGTTAATGCGTTCTTCCCTTTAGCGATTAATTTCTCTCTTGGACGATCATTTTCACTCCATTCCTTGATAGAAAATGAAGAATTTAATTTACTCATATGACAAGTTTAACAATTAAAAATAGTTGGTAAATCCTATCTGTAAGTATAAACTATTTATCTCAATTACAACAACTTATTCCCGAATTAATATCACTATATTAACACTTCATTTGTTGTCAAATTGCATTATTTTACTATATATATTTGTTTGAAAATGAAAGTTTTACTATATTTGGTCACCCTTAATCCAAAAATGAATATTTTAACACCTTCAAATGAACCTATTTATGAAGAATATTTTTACTTTCGTTTTACTTCTTGCAACTGTGAGTTTCTATGGGCAGGATAAGAAGATTTCGTTTCTTAATTTAGTAGGAAATAACATACAGGTCCCTAAAGGATGCCAAGCACAATCTGAATATGAGCTGCAAGCTTGTGATGGAACATCTATAAAATGGGATTATTATAATGATGACATGTTATCTGCAGTTTTTGATGCTACAATAAGTGCATTTGCAGAAAGTAATAGTTCAAAAACAGAAGTAACCTTTACTTCTTTTGGTGCCCAATTAAAAGGATATAAATTTAAGATGGGTACTACTTTCCAATATTTTTTGAAAGGAACAATTAAAGATCAACCGTTAATGATCAATTTGGGTACTCCAAAAGATATTGCAAATAATGATGATCTAGATGGGTTTCTAAGTCTTTTCTTTGATGAGGTAAGTTAAAAAAACATATATATATAATATTCTATAAAGGCTAATCATATGATTAGCCTTTATTTTTTTAGTCTAAAAAATGGTATTTTTGAGTACACCGCCTAAAAAAACTTATTATGAAATCTCTACTCGATCCAGTCGTACATAATGAGATAGAAAATCGCATAAACAAATTATCCGTTACCAGTAGTGCTATCTGGGGAAAAATGAATGTTTCGCAAATGTTTCATCATTGTCAATTTCCATTAAAAATTGCTTTAAAAAAAGATCATCCCAAACTTAAACCCAATATATTGGCAAAGCTACTCTTCAAAAAATCTATGTATAATGATAAACCATGGAGAAAAAACTTGCCAACGCATTCAAAACTAAAAGTAGTTGAGCAAAAAGATTTTGAAACCGAGAAAGAAAAACTTTTACATCTTGTAACCGAATTTTCTAACCAAAGGGATAAAAAAGAATGGGAACCTCATCCAATATTCGGGAAATTCACTAATAAACAGTGGGGACAGTTACAATATAAACATCTCGACCACCATCTTCAACAGTTTAATACATAACTCCTAAAATACTAGTATAAAAAAGCATTATCCAGAAGTACTAAACCATGAGTTGTTAATCAATCCAACCCAAAAAAGTATAGAAAATTTACTATCAAGTCTATTGAAAACATTTTCAGTTTTCAATCCATTGTTTCACTTCGCTAAAATCCAATCCCCCATAATTACCACTACTCATAAGCAATAGTGCAGAATTATCTAAATCTTTCTGCTTTAAATACTGCTGAAAACTTTCTGGATCGGTATAAATAATGAGATCATTGCGATTAAAAGCTTCGGCAATTTGTGAAGCAGAAACTTCTTTAAGCTGTTTTATCTTTACTGCATGAGGAGAGTAAAACACCACTGCCTCATCGGCTGCATCCAAAGCGCCTTCATATTCTTTTAAAAACGAAGCATCCAGACTACTATAAGTGTGTAACTCGAGACAGGCCACCACATTTCTATTTTGATATTGCTCTTTTACTGCTTTTGTAGTTGCCTTTACTTTAGACGGGCTATGCGCAAAATCTTTATATGCCACAGCTTTATCGCTCTCTGCAATTTTTTCTAATCGTTTTGATGCTCCTTTAAAAGAAGCAATGGCCTCATAAAAATCATCCTCATCAATTCCCATATGCTGGCAAATCCATTTTGCACCAGCAAGATTATTCAAGTTATGTGCGCCAAAAATTTCGATAGGCATTTCTCCTTCAGGAGTATCTAGTAAAGTTTCTCCATCCTCTACGCGATACTGCGGAGTTACATATTCAAACTTTCGAATTGGATTTTCTGTTAACTCTGCTAGTTTTTTTACCTCAGTATCCTCTTGATTATATACTAATGCACCACCATTAACAATAGAATTCATAAAAATTCTAAACTGATCGACATACATATCAAAAGTCGGAAATACATTAATATGGTCCCAGGCAATCCCACTTACCAAAGCAATATTAGGGTGATACAAATGAAATTTTGGCCTGCGGTCAATCGGCGAAGATAAATACTCATCTCCTTCTAAAACGATAAAATCATTCTCTTCTGTAAGATGTACCATGGTATCAAAACCTTCTAATTGCGCTCCTACCATATAGTCTACTTCCTTATCATGATAGTGCAATACATGCAAAATCATAGAAGTAATCGTTGTTTTGCCATGTGATCCTCCTATTACTACACGGGTCTTATTTTTGGACTGTTCGTATAAAAATTCTGGATACGAATATATTTTCAACCCTAATTCCTGAGCCTTAAGAAGTTCTTTATTGTCCTTTTTGGCATGCATACCCAAAATAATTGCATCAAGATCTGAAGTGATTTTTTCTGGAAACCAACCAAATTCGGTAGGTAATAATCCATGTCGTTCTAATCTTGATTTTGAAGGTTCAAAAATAGTATCATCACTTCCTGTTATTTGATATCCTTTTTGATGTAATGCTATGGCCAGGTTATGCATCGCACTACCTCCAATAGCTATAAAATGTACACGCATAGTAAACTCTTAAATCAGAGAGTAAAGATACAATTAACAATTAGCTAATAAAATAATGAGGTAATGAAAAATAATTTCGAGTCTTAATTATTTTCCTCATTAAATCGTAGGGTTTCCTAAACAAAACAGAGACTTCCCTCATTTATCATTTTATCTGTTCTTTTTTAAGCCTTTCTTAGTCGTCAAATAAAATGTGGCAGAAATTTTGATTTATAGTAACAAAATTATCCTGACTCATTTCAAATACGTAGTTTTATGATGTTATTTACGAATTATGAAGCGTTATCATATAAAATAATACAACACTTATTTACGTTTGTTTCACAACCTAAAAAATATATGATGAAAAAGCATATCATCCTTATTATAATCTGTATATCAAACCTGTATATTATGAAAGGTCAAAATGACTATCAAAGTGATTGGAAAAAAGTAGAAGCTTTTAACCAGGAAGGATTACCAAAATCTGCTTTGGAAGTAGTTGAAACTATATATACTAAAGCGAAAAAAGAAAATAATGATAACCAGGTAATTAAAGCTTTTCTTCATAAGGCAAAGTATATGCTTACTCTAGAAGAAAACGCACAACTTACCATTATCAAAAACTTGAAAAGCGATATTAAAAATAGCGAGTTTCCTAAAAGAAATATCCTAGAAAGCGTTCTTGCCAACTTATACTGGCAGTATTTTCAACAAAATCGATGGAAATTCTACAATAGAACTCAAACTTCAGAAAAAGTTGATACCGAAGATTTTAGAACCTGGGATCTAGAAACATTATTTGCAGAAACACATCTTTACTACCAAAAATCTCTTAAAAATGGAGTTTTGGCCCAGCAAACAAATCTTAATAGGTTTGATCAAATCTTACAAACCGCTACCGATTCTAAAAAATATCGCCCTACACTATACGATTTTTTAGCTCATAATGCTTTAGATTTCTATAAAACCTCAGAAACCAATATCACCAAACCTTCGTATGCTTTTACTATAAATGATAAAAAATATTTACAGGAGCACACTGTTTTTTCGTCATTAAAAATAGAAACCAAAGACTCATTATCACTACAGTTTAATGCTTTAAAGCTATTTCAAGATTTAATAAAATTTCATGCAAGAGACAAAGCACCAGATGCTTTGATCGAAGTAAATATAGAGCGCATAAAATTTGTATCAGAAAATGCTGTTTTTGGCGACAAAAAAACTGTTTTACTCGAATGTTTACAATCAGAAAAAAAGAAATTTGCAACTCATAGTGCCTCAGCTTTATACGATTATCAAATTGCAAATTTATATAAAGAATATGCTGATACGTATATCCCAGAAGAAAACGAAACCCATCGCTGGAAATTAAAAGAAGCCTTAGAGATATGTGATGCTACAATTAAGAAGTTCCCAGATTCGAGAGGAGCCAACCAATGTGAAGCATTAAAAAGCCAGATACTTCATACCGAGTTAAACATCAAAACCGAAAAATACGTTCCAATACAAAAACCGGGCAGATTACTAATCACATATAAAAACCTGAATAAACTTTATTTTAACGCTTTTAAAATTACTCCTAAACAATTAAAAGACTTAAATAAATTATACAAAACTCCAGATCAGATCAAATTCCTGAGTTCCTTAAAGGCAACTAAAACATGGGAAGCAGAAATTTGCGATGAACATGATTATCAGACTCATACTACTGAAGTATTGTTACCAGAATTAGAACAAGACTCTTATCTTATTTTAGCAACGATATCAAAAGATCTTTCTCAAAAAAGTTTGTTTTCTTACGGAAATACCCAGGTTAGTAATTTAGCATTAACAGAAAACAGAACTCCAGAAAAATCTATATTTCAGGTTTTAGATCGTAATAATGGAGCACCCATTGCCAATGCCAAAATACATTTAAAAACAAATAATCAAAGAGGGTATGGCAACAAATTAGATAAAACCTTAATTACCGATGCCAAGGGTCAGGCTTATTTAACAGTAAATACATATCACTATGATGTTAGTATTACTGTTTCGCATGAGAAAGATGTAGCTAGATTTGAAGGGTACTATCTAAATCAATCATATAAACCAGATTATAGCACCAAAACAAATACTACCACTTTTCTATTTACAGATCGCAGTATTTACAGACCTGGACAAACCGTATATTTTAAAGGAATTATGATGTCTTCTGATGGCAAAGAAGAATTTAAAGTATTACCCAATCAGTCCACTTTTGCTACACTAAAAGATGTAAACGGACAAGATGTAAAAACGTTAAACTTTAGAACGAATGATTATGGATCCTTTAGCGGTGAGTTTATAGTTCCTTCTTCTGGACTTACTGGAGTGTATACTATACAAACTAATAATTACCACAGTACTTCTTTTTCTGTCGAAGAGTATAAACGACCTAAATTTGAAACTAAATTTAATCCAGTTAAAGAAACCTATAAAGTTAATGATGAAATAAAACTTACCGGAGTTGCCACAGCTTATGCTGGTAGTGCAATTACCGATGCCAAAGTAGTGTATCGGGTACATCGTAAAGTACAATACCCTCGTTGGTGCTATTGGTACCCAAGACATACAGTAGAGCCTCAGGAAATTACCCATGGAGAAACCATAACCGACGAAAAAGGAGAGTACAATATTAATTTTAAAGCACTTCCTGATCTAGGGGTATCTAAAGAGGATTTACCAATTTTTAATTACGAGGTTACAGCAGATGTAATCGATATAAACGGAGAAACACGTAGTACTACAACAATAGTTAATGTAGGATATCACGCGTTGACCGCTGCTATTACGATCAAAGATAAGATTGATAAAACACAAAAAGACAACACACTTACGATAACCACCATTAACCTAAATAATGAGTCTGTTGCTACAGCAGGAACAATTAAGGTTTACAAATTGAAAGCTCCTAAAAAACCTATGCGAATTCGCCCATGGAAAGCGCCTGATTATGAAGGTTTCAAAAAAGAAAAATTTGAAGAATTATTCCCACATGATGCTTTTAAAAATGAGCATGATTATCGAAAATGGGATAAAGGAAATATGGTACTGAATAAACCGTTTAATACTGCATCGACAAAAGAAAATGAAACAGGAACACAACAACTTTCTTTAGGTAACATCAAAAAGTGGGAGTCTGGTAAATATGTTATCGAATTAAATACCAAAGATCGATTCGGTCAGGATGTAAAGGATATCCAATACATTACCCTATATAGTCTGGAAGACAAAAATATTAGTGATCAGCAATTGTTTGAGGTCACTACCAATAAATCGAACTATAAAATCGGAGATGAAGCAATTGTTAAGTTTAGTTCTGCCTCAGAAGATATAACAATTACAGTAGACATTGAGAAGAACCATACTATTATCGAAACCAAAATTATTAAGCTCTCGAAGAATAGTAAAACTATTAGAATTCCAGTAACAAAAGAAGATTTGGGAGGATTTTCAATAGGGTACAGCTACCTAAATTACAATGGATACCAGAGCGGAGCAATAATAATTCCTGTACCTTATGAAGCTACAGAGCTTAGTATAGAAACCAAAACCTTTAGAGACAAATTACTTCCTGGTCAACAGGAAACCTGGAGTTTTACGATCAAAGGCCCTAAAGGTGATAAGGTAAGTGCAGAACTATTAGCAAGTATGTATGATGCTTCTTTAGATCAGTTCAGACCTCATCAGTGGTATTTTGATCCCATCAATCGCCCTACATATTATACGCAGAGCAAACGACATGCTACGCAGAGTTTTGGAGTGCTCACGTTTAGATTACAAAACCACAATAATCCATCATATCATTATAGTAGCCAGGGGTATGATCAACTAAACTGGTATGGTTTATACTTTGGGCAACAATATTTTGGAAGAAATAGAAATTACGATATTATGGAGAGTGGTGCTCCTGCACCAATGATGAAAAGATCTGCTGCCAAATCTGCCGTTGCCAATGAAGTAATGGAAGAAGCAGAATTTAATGCCGATGATGGAGTTGCCGGAGTTGCTGGCGATATTGTCGAGAAAGACAAGGAAGAAAGTAGAGCAGGAAAACAACAAGAACAAAAACAACAAGAACAGCAATCTCTTGAAGGTGTTAAAATTCGAAAAAACCTACAGGAAACTGCTTTTTTCTTTCCGCAATTAACCACCGATGCAGAAGGTAATGTAAGTTTTAATTTTACCGCTCCAGAGGCATTAACAAAATGGAAATTACAGCTTCTATCACATACCAAAGGGCTAAATGCAGCAACAACAACTTTAGAAACAGTAACTCAAAAAGAGTTAATGATTCTTCCTAATCCACCCAGATTTTTACGAGAAGGCGATAAGATTGTATTAAGTTCTAAAATATCAAATCTTGCTACCAAAGATCTTAATGGTATTGTAGAGTTACAATTATTTGATGCGTTAACCAATAAAGTGATAGATACCAAGCTTCAAAACAATAATGCTCGTCTAGACTTTATGGTAAAAGCCAAAGGAAACACTAATGTATCCTGGGAGCTTCAGATTCCCGATGATGTACAGACTGTTCAATATAAAATCATAGCAAAAGCAGGAGATTTCTCTGATGGCGAACAAAATGTACTTCCGGTATTAAGTAATCGAATGTTGGTTACCGAGACGTTACCAATGTGGATTCGTTCTGATCAAACAAAGACATTTACACTAGATAAATTAAAAGATAACACCTCTAGTACATTAAAACACCATAAGCTTACTCTGGAGATGACTTCTAATCCAGCTTGGTACGCCGTACAGGCACTACCCTACCTTATGGAGTATCCATATGAATGTGCAGAGCAAACATTTTCGAGGTATTATGCAAATACCTTAGCTAGCCATATCGCTAACTCTAATCCTAGAATTCAGGAAGTATTTAATCAATGGAAATCTAGCGATGCCCTACTAAGTAATCTTGAAAAAAACCATGAATTAAAATCCCTGATGATTCAGGAAACACCTTGGTTACGTGATGCACAAAGCGAAACCGAACAAAAGAAACGAATTGCTTTACTGTTTGATCTTAATAAAATGAATAATGAACTACAATCTGCATTAAACAAATTAAAACAAATGCAGTATGGTTCTGGTGGGTTCCCATGGTTTCAGGGAGGAAGAGAAAACAGATTCATCACGCAACATATTGCCACAGGTTTCGGACATCTAAAAAAATTAGGTGTTACTCAATATGATAGAGATACTTCGACTATGCTACAAAATGCAGTTCGTTTTCTGGATGCAGAGTTTGTAAAAGAATACAAAGAACTTAAACGGTATTGTGAAAAAAACAAGATTGATATTAATAAAAATCATTTAAGCTATACTCAGATTCATTATTTGTATATGCGTAGTTTCTTTACCAATATCAAAAGGCCAAAAAATACTAACGAGGCTTGGAACTACTATCTTGGACAATCCAAAAAATACTGGTTAAATCAGAGTTTGTATGCACAGGGAATGTTAGCCTTAATAACACACCGAAACGATGATAGTGCAACAGCTAATAAAATCATAAGATCACTAGACGAAAAAAGTATATCTAGTGAAGAATTAGGAATGTATTGGAAATCTAATACAGCAAGTTGGTTCTGGTATCAGGCTCCAATTGAAACTCAATCTTTAATGATTGAAGTCTTTTCTGAAGTGGAAGCAGAACCTAAACGAACCGAAATTGTTGATAATCTAAAAATCTGGTTACTTAAAAACAAACAAACCAATCGTTGGAAAACCACTAAAGCTACTTCTGATGCTGTATATGCATTATTACTACAAGGTAGTGATTGGTTATCGGTAACCGATATGGTAGATATCGTATTAGGAGATCAAAAAATCGATCCGGGTAAAATGGAAGATGTAAAAGTCGAAGCTGGAACAGGGTATTTTAAAACCTCCTGGAATGGTAATGAAATAAAACCTAATATGGCAACTGCCAAAATCTCTAAAAAAGGAAAAGGTATTGCCTGGGGAGCTTTATACTGGCAATATTTTGAAGAGCTAGACAAAATCACTTCGGCAAAAACACCACTCTCTTTAAAGAAAAAATTGTTCCTAAAGAAGAATACAGATACGGGTGAAGAAATTACAGAAATTACTTCAAAAACTAAGCTAGAATTAGGTGATCTGATAAGAGTACGTATCGAATTGAGATCTGATCGTGCAATGGAGTTCGTTCATATGAAAGATATGAGAGCATCTGGTTTAGAACCCATCAATGTAATCTCACAATACAAATGGCAAGATGGTTTAGGATATTATGAAAGTACGAAAGATGCTTCTACAAACTTTTTCTTTGACTATTTACCCAAAGGAGTATATGTTTTTGAGTATGACCTTCGTGTCAATAATAAAGGAGATTTTTCTAATGGTATCACCACGATACAAAGTATGTATGCCCCAGAATTCTCTAGTCATTCTGAAGGAATCAGAGTAACCATCAAATAGAATAATACATTTCTTTTAATTATTTTAGTCTTCTCCAAGTTTACCGAGTACAGTTTGGTATTCTTGAAGAAGACTAACTAATATTCAGACTTTATCTTATGAGGATAATCAAAAAGATATTTAAATACATTGGGATCATTTTAATACTCCCGGCATTATATCTTATCATATCTTTGGTATTAACCTATATTCCAGTAAATGGAAAACAAGATAGCGAAGAAAAAAATCATACTGTTTACCTGAGCTCTAATGGTGTTCATTTAGAAATTATCATTGCCAAAAACGACCTAAATACTAGTGTATTAGAAGATCAGTTAGATACTCCTCAGGCACAATATTTCTCATTTGGCTGGGGCGATAAAAACTTTTATGTCGAAACTCCATTATGGGCTGATCTTACATTTGTTAATGGATTTCAAGCTTTATTTCTTAATACTCCGACCTTATTACATGTTACCAGGCATTCTTCTATGCAAGAGGATTGGGTAGCTCTAAGAGTCAATCAAAAACAACTCACAAAAATAAACCAATATATCTCTGCTACTTTTAGACTAAATAGTGAAAACAAAAAGATAGTATTACCCGGTTTAGGGTATTACAAAAACGATGACTTTTATGAGGCTACAGGAAATTATACATGCTTTAACACTTGTAATAGTTGGGTCAACACCGGATTGAAACAAAGCGATATAAAAGCGTGTTTATGGACACCCTTTGATTTTGGATTACTGGGCATGCATAAAAATCAATCTGATAGATAAAAAAAAACCTGCCTGGTTTTAAACCGACAGGTCTAGAAATATTATAAAGATGTAATTTTATTTCTTGGGCATCATTACTGCATCTATGGTATGGATAAGTCCATTAGATGCCTTAACATCTGTAGTCACCAGATTACCTCCATTACCCATTTTATCGATAAGAAAAACTCTATCCCCTTTCATTGTTGCAGTCAATAATGTTCCTCCTATTGTTTTTAATTTTACACTTCCGTTACCTTCATTAATCGCAATAACAATATCTTCTTTTGTAATTACATTAGGTATGATATGACAATTCAAAATAGCTTTTAATTGCTCTTTATTTTCTGGTTTTAGCAATTTTTCTAATGTGATCGGGTTTAATTTATCGAAAGCTAAATTTACCGGGGCAAATATGGTAAACGAACCATTATCCTCTAGTGATTTTGCTAATTCGGTCACTTTAATTGCAGATGTGAGTGTAGAAAACCCTTTATCCATAGAAGCAAATTCGAGTATAGTGGGTAGTTTTTCTTTAATAGTTTCCGAAGGTGTTACATTCTGTGCTATTAATTTTTCGTTTTGTGTAGTCCTATCATTTTTCGTTTCACTACAGGCGGTCAGTAATAACAATCCGGATAAAGCAAAAACTGGTAATACATTTCTAATTTTCATTGTAAGGATTTTTCGTTTTTTTGTTTGTATGGAAACGGCAAAGAAGCATTTTTCTTTGGTAAATTTTGGTTAAATAAATCTTAACAAAACACTAAATTCATTATTCAACAAATTTTAAGAGCCAAAGAACACTACTATACAATTACTCTATAAAGGTAGCAGGGGGAGCAAAATTATAAACGTCAACTTATTATCCGTAACGTTTCTTCTAGTATTCGTTTTTAGTCATACTCATAATGCATTTCTTAATCTAGATTATTTTTTTAGTCATCTTATATATTGAATTTTGTCTTAAGCAAATAAAATCAATGACATGAAAAAAGATCGGATCGATATTAGTGAGGTTAATCCAAATGCCTACAAGCCTATTTTGGCACTTTATGATGATATCAAAAAAAGTTCATTATCTGACTTAGAGTTTTTATTGATAGAAATTAGGGCTTCACAAATTAATGGTTGTGCCTACTGTGTGCAAATGCATATTCAGGAAGCTGTTAATCAAGGAGAAAAACAATATCGCATACATGCTTTGCCTTTTTGGAGAGAATCTCCTTTTTTTACTGAAGAGGAACAAGTCATCCTGGAAATGACAGAAGAAATAACACATATTTCTGCAGATGGATTAAGTGATGAGTTATATCAAAAAGCCATTCATCTTTTTGGTGAAAAAAAAGTGGCAGACATTATTATGGCAATTTGTTGTATCAATGTATGGAATAGAATAGGAAGAGCTACTTTAATGACTCCAATACCTTCTTAAAAAGAATTAAATTTTTATATCAATGAAGATTATCAATATCTAACTCTTTCTAAGAGTAAGTATTGCTTTAGGTTTTTTATCTGCTGTGGCAGACCGATTTGGGCTTAGCATCATCAAAGAAAAATATCTCGAAATCGATACATTATTAAGTAAAAAGTAATCAGCATAACACATTAAGATCTAGCACAGAAGGTAAACTACAAAGTATAACTCTATTTTTATACTTCTGTGCTCATCTATATTTTTAACATTCAAAACAATACAACATGAGTTTGGTTACTTCTTAACTCATAATTATTTTATTGTTTCATTAGCTGTTTTACTATCGACACCTACAATTTCTAATCTATAAATTAATTCTCCGTATTTAATTCGATTAGGCATATCCTCATACACATCAATAAATGTGCGATCTGTATAACTTTCTGGAATTAAAAAAGGCCTGTTTCCCATGTAAGTCTCTACTATCAAAATTTCATCTTGATGTGCCCCTACTGCTTTAGACATCGTATTGGCCAGCGAGCTCCCTTCATAAGCTGCTGCCATATTTACAACTCTAAAATCTTTATCCATAGCTATATCAAACCTGTAATAATTATAGTTTGATTCTTCTGGATTAGGTAAACTAAATGAAAATTCAAATTCGTTTTCCAGTACTTCTTCATGATCCCATATTTTAACCAAATAAGTCCCGGGGAGGAGTTTTCCATTTGTAGTATTTCCTGGATCAATTATTTCGTTTATTGCCCAAACATCACTTGGTGTACCATCTTCATAAATCATCTCAAAAGTAACTGACTTTTGCTCTTCACTGGTATTAAACAATCTAAAATGCTGTCTTGCTCCATCCTGTTCATTTGCTATAACACCAAGAATGATTGCTCCTAGTACCAAAAAAATAACAAATCCGATAAAAAATTTTATAACTATTTTCATATTAAATTTTCTGAAATGTATTACCCGTTGTACTTAGTACTTTTTTCATAAGATTTGCATTCTCCTCTTTATATTTTTTAAGTATAATCGATTTAATAAGAGTCATCAAAATCATTCCTGGAATAAGAGCTATAACTCCTCCCAAAGCTCCTGCCAATTTATAACCTGGTAAAAAATCTAATGGTGCTATATGATTAGCTCCCATATAAGCACCTATAAGCATAAAAGGAAAAACTATAGCATACATCAAGAAACTACCAATCTTTGTAGATTCTGAAATCTCTATATTTAGATCACCAGAATGTTGTTTCTTCCAATTTAGAGATAATGAAGCACCGATTTTATTTCCTTTTCTTATTTTTATGTCATAACTCCAATCGTCTTCTATTTCGGTGTCTTTCCCTAAAGAAACTATATATTCATCTCCAAAATTATTATCTAACTTAGCTGCTAATCCAGAAACAAATTCTTTTATTTCTTCTTTTGCTGCATTTACATTTTCTGTATTTAATTTATAAACCATTTGCTATTATTCATGTATTAAAAATTGCTTGATCCTCTTTAATTATACTTTCTATTTCTTTTTCAAATCGTAACCATTTTGGTAATAATATTAAGATGGGAAGAATACCAGAGACTAGTATTCTTGCCATTGTTGATGGCGAAAACCCACTTATTACTATATAGTTTTTATCAGATTTAGTTTTCAACTTAACAGAAGCACCTATCCAGTTATTCTTCTTAATAACAACATCTGCTCCTATCAAGGAACTTAGATACACCTCATATCCAAAAGAAGAAAACATCATGTTTAGATAATCTTTTAATACTTCTTTGTTAAGAGTTTTCTCTGTGGTTATTTCAATTTTTCTCGCCATGTTTAGTTTCCTACAATTTTATAATCGTTTTATTTAAATGCAACCTTGATTATTTGTTGGTTTAAACCAACAAATCTTTTTAGGAGAAGGGATAGATCTTCTTTTGATTCTAAAAGAGTATATTTCCTTTTGTTCAAATTAAAAGGTTACAATTTTTGATTCAATTCATTTTCCCACTCTTCATAATTTTTCACAATGATCCTATATGTTTCATTTTGTTTACTTGTAACCTCCAGGACATTTTTTGTTACACCATGTTTTCCCTGGGTTATTTTCTGTATTTCCTTAAACTCAAGATTAAATCCAAAACTTTTCTTTTCAACTTGTTTTTTGAGTAAACTACCCAAAAGCCCTAATCCACTTACACCAGTCTTATGGGCATCTAACACAAGTCTATTGGGTGTTAAATAAAGTGTTCCCTGCATCAAGTTTACTTTTGATTTAAGATATCCTACTTTTTCTTCTTTTTGGATTCCTTCTTTTACTAACTCTTCTTTCATAACTATTTTTTTTACTGGCTAAGTAACCTTTTCTATAATCAGTACCTGTATTTTGTTGTTTATTTCACTTTATCACAACTTAATTCTCCTCTATGACCAATGGTATGCTGTTTGATGTTTTCATCATATTGCCCATTACCTAAATAGGCTTTTAAAAATCCAAAATTTCTATAACCACAGCCTTCATCATCAGAATATAGCACATCACCTTCTACATAATTTCCCGTAATATTTCCATAATCATCCCTTAAGATTTGCCAATCTAATGTGATCATAACTTTATGAAATTTCACCCCTGGCCAGTCTTTCGTATTTGCCCATAACTCAATTTGTTGCATCATTTCTGCTTCCAAATTTGCATTATGTTTTACAGGAGTAGGTGCTCTTTTTGCTTTTAAAGCTCCTTCTTCAATTTCTTTAGCCATCATTATTAAACTTTCTGTTCCCTTTGTTGTATCATAGGTTATCGTACCAAAATAGAGTTCATCTTCCTGATCCATTTTCCCATCGGTAAGTGAAATTCTTAAATTATGCTTATAAGGATCTAAGCGCTCGCCCATTCTTCCCAACAAAAAGGAAGCTCCATCTCTATCCGTTTTCATACTCTCTAGAGAAGAAGGAACTATTTGAAATACCGCATAATTTTTCTCTAAATCTGCTTTTTTCAACCTTTTCACGGTACATTGATTTACTACTTCATTTTCTTTTGGCAACAGATCTTTCTCCATTTTATCCATTCCTATAGTTATCCAATAGTGATTTCGTCCAAAATTATCTTGAAAACGATTACTTAGCCGTTTCAAATAATAGCTATCTTTCATTTTTGCAGGAAAGTAAGCCACTCCCCAAATTTCATCTCCAACTTTAAAATCTGTTTTTATTGTTGATACATCTTCGTTACCAACAGTAGGCTCTTTAGAAAAGAAAACTATTTTCCCAACATTCTTTTGATGAAAATCTGACGTTGCATCTTTCACAAAATATTCTAAAGGCCCTTTTTCTTCCTCCTCCTTCTTTTTCTTTTTCCCCCAAAGGCTTCCTAACTCCTTAGATAATTCGGACTTAATACCTAGTTGTTTTTTTGCCGCTTTTAGTTCTTTTTTACTAATCGCCAAAACTTCTTTTTTTATGACCAGATTCATATCTCCTAATACCAGAAGTGTTAAAAGGTTATTCTTTTTTGTCAAAATGTAACTTTCTTTAGTATCAACACTTTCATAACTACCTGGTATGTTTTTTAGTAATGAAAAAGCCATCTCTGAAGTTCCTCGATATGTATCGAATGTTGCTTTTATACTTCCATCTCTTCTATTAAGAATAGTAATTTGATTTATTTTATTTCCGCTCACAAAATAGAGTCCATCAGGAATTTTTTGAGCACTTGTCTTTACAGAAAACAATACTAAAATGACAATGAGAATACTCTTAAATTGATTCATATTATTAAAGGAATTTTTTAAGTGTTCAAATATAGATATCGGTCAAAACAAAAATAGCTTTACTTCATATCCGCATTGCTTTTAGTGATATTCGATACGTATTATTTGATATTTGAAAAATTAGCAAAGAACCTTTCTGGGGTTATAATGGGAATTTTGGCTTTTGATCTATGGTTAAGATCTTTTATTGAATGGTAATATTACATTTCAAGAGAAGGAACTACATATAACAATGCAATGAAGAACTCCAGAATGTTTGGTTTCTACTTTGTAGAAAAAGAAATTGAAGAATTGTAAGTCTTTTTTATTAGAAAAATAAGTGGTGCACTAAATATGAAACTATGCAAAAAAAGTTAATATATTATCTTAATGCTAAAGTAGAATTAGCACTAATACTATATTACAAAATAAGAAATCAAATTTTTAGTCATTCAACATTTGCCAAAGCTTATCTTTTAACTCTTGCAAACCTTGTTGTGCTACCGAAGAAATAAACAGGTAAGAAACGTTGAGTTGCTGATCTAACTCTACCTTCAATTCTTCTTTTAATTCATTATCTAACATATCAGATTTCGATATTGCTATAAGTCGTTCTTTATCTAATAAATCTGGATTGTACCGTCGTAGTTCATCCAAAAGGATTTCATATTGTTCTTTGATATCGGGAGCATCTGCCGGAATCAAAAACAACAAGGTAGAATTACGTTCGATATGACGTAAAAAACGATGGCCTATACCTTTACCTTCTGCTGCTCCTTCTATAATACCAGGAATATCAGCCATCACAAAAGTTTGAAAATCTCTATATTCTACAATACCCAGATTTGGTTTAAGTGTAGTAAACTCATAATCTGCAATTTTTGGTTTTGCGGCGGTTATAACCGACAGCAAAGTAGATTTTCCTGCATTAGGAAACCCTACCAATCCAACATCTGCCAGTACTTTAAGCTCTAGCGTAACATCATGTTCTTGTCCTTCTACACCTGGTTGGGCATAGCGAGGAGTTTGATTTGTTGGGCTTTTAAAATGCCAGTTACCTCTACCCCCCATACCACCTTCGGCAGCAATATATTCTTGTCCTACCTCGGTAATTTCTTTAATAATATCTTGTGTTTCGGTATCCCGAATTACTGTTCCCAGAGGTACATCTACATAAACATCTTCTCCATCGGCTCCTGTGCTTCTGCTTTTACTTCCGTGCCCTCCGTGACCAGCTCTTAGATGGCGTTTAAATTTAAGGTGATGTAGTGTCCACATGTTAGGGTTTGCGCGAATAATAACATGACCACCACGGCCTCCATCACCACCATCGGGTCCTCCTTTGGTAATGTATTTCTCACGATGTAAATGTGCAGATCCTTTCCCTCCGTTCCCGGAAGTTATATGTAATTTTACATAATCTACAAAATTCCCTTCTGTCATAATTCGTTTCCTATATCACCCTAATAAAAATCAGAGATATTTCAATTTTACTTTTACTATACTGAATTAGATTCAGCTTTCACAAACTAAAGTTTGTCTATTACACTACTTAACCTCTCTGTAATTTCATCGATACCTCCTACTCCATCTACTCCAAAATATTTATCTTGTTTTTGGTAGTAATTCTTTAAGATAGCTGTTTCGTCATAATATACTTTAATACGATTACGTATCACTTTTTCATCTGCATCATCGGGTCGTCCTGATGTTTTTCCTCTTTCGAGTAATCGTTGTACTAATACCTCATCATCTACCTCTAGAGCTACCATTGCACTAACCATTGCTCCTTTTGACTCTAGTAATTTAGCTAGCGAATCTGCCTGAGCCTCGGTCCTTGGAAACCCATCAAAAATAAAGCCTTTAGCTTCTGGGTTTTTATCAACTTCGGCATTCAGCATATTAATTGTAACCTCATCTGGTACCAATTGACCTTTATCGATATATGATTTTGCCAAAGTACCTAACTCTGTTTCATTTTTTATGTTGTATCTAAACACATCTCCTGTAGAGATATGTATCAGATTATATTTTTGTTTTAAAACTTCTGCTTGTGTTCCTTTTCCTGCTCCTGGAGGTCCGAATAACACCAAATTTGTCATGTTGTTTGGTTTTAATTGATAAACTTCTGTAAGATTACGCCCTAATCCATTATAATCAAGTCCGTATCCTACAATAAATCGATTTGGGATTTCTATCCCAATATAATTTATATTAATTTTTTTAGTATATGCTTCGGGTTTATAAAATAGAGTAGCTATTTTGTATGTTAAGCACCCTTTTTCTACTAACATTTTTGTTAGCACTTCGATCGTATTACCCGTATCTACAATATCTTCTAAGATCACCACTGTTCTTCCTGAAACCTCTTCACCTAGACCTACTAACTCTTTAACCTCGTGCGTAGTTTCGGTTCCTTCGTACGATGCTAATTTCACAAAGCTAATTTCGCAATCATAATCAAACCGTTTCAAAACCTCTGAAGCAAACATAAACGCACCATTTAATACTCCTATAAATAAAGGGTTTTTATCTGCTAAATCTTGATTTAATCCAGCAGATACCTTATCTATTGCAGTCTTTATTTCTTCTTCACTAATGAAAGGAACAAACTGTAAATCGTGCAGTTTTACCATCTTATTTTATACTTGTTCTGGTTTGATTTTTTAATTTAAAGCCGCAAAGATAGTGATTAGTAATGAGCATAACTAAGAATTACGACATCAACCTTCTTACAACCACAAACAGGTCAAAATGATTGTTATACAAATACAGAATTAGTATAGATTTAATCATCAACAAATAAAAACGCATACCAACAAAATAAGCTTTATTATGGTTAACTTATTGCATTTACCTTACATTATTGTGGTTATTCCTTCTGAAAAAATTATTTTTGCATTTTAAGATAAATTTGAAACCCCGAAAATGACAAATTTTTTCTCGTCAAACTTTAAGTTAGGAATACTAGGAGGAGGTCAGCTAGGTAAGATGATGCTTTATGACACCCGAAAATATGACATCCAAACATATGTCCTTGACCCAAGTCAAGATGCTCCTTGCAAAATTGCATGTGATCATTTTCAACAAGGTAATTTGATGGATTATGAGACTGTTTATAATTTTGGAAAAAAGGTAGATATACTCACTTTTGAAATTGAAACTGTAAATCTAGAAGCTTTAGTTCAACTAGAGAAAGAAGGCAAAAAAGTCTATCCAAGTTCAAAAACTCTGGAAAAGATACAAAACAAAGGAGAACAGAAGCTTTTTTACGAGGAAAACAAAATTCCAACTGCAGAGTTCACACGGTTTTCTAACAAGGCTCACCTTACTGAAGGAATTACCAACAATAGAATCAAACTTCCATTTGTTTGGAAAAGTACACAGGGAGGATATGATGGTAAAGGCGTTTCTATTATTAGATCTGGAGCAGATTTAGCAAAAATTCCTGATACAGAATGCATTGCAGAACATTTAGTTGATTTTAAAAATGAATTAGCTGTAATTGTTGTTCGCAATCCTAGTGGAGAAATCAAAACCTATCCTGTGGTAGAGATGGAGTTTCATCCAGAGGCCAACCAGGTAGAATATGTGATTTGCCCAGCCAGAATTGATTCTAAAATTGCTCAAAAAGCAGTAAAAATTGCCGAGAAAGTGTCTAAAGCTTTTGAGCATGTAGGAGTACTGGCTGTAGAAATGTTTCAAACACAAGAAGATGAGATTCTTGTAAATGAAGTTGCACCAAGACCACATAATAGTGGACATTATAGCATCGAAGCAAGCTATACTAATCAATTTGAACAACACATAAGAGCTATCCTAGATTTGCCTTTAGGAGCTACAGAAAGTAAAGTAGGTGGTATTATGGTCAATCTGGTAGGTCAAGAAGGATACACAGGAGATGTTATTTATAAAAACATAGAAGAAATCATGAAAATGAAAGGTGTTACACCACATATTTATGGTAAAAAACAAACACGTCCTTATAGAAAAATGGGGCATGTTACTATAGTTCATGAAAACATAGATGAAGCTCGAAAAATAGCTGAAAAAGTAAAAAACACAATACAAGTAATTAGTTAACAGAGGTGTAGAAACTTATTTTATATACCTTCATACTCTATTATGATTACTAATTTTTGACAAACAAATACTAACAATAACAAATAATATAATGAGCAAGGTAGGAATAATAATGGGTAGTACTAGTGATATGCCAGTAATGGAAAAAGCTATCGAAGTATTACGAGGTTTTGATATCGAAGTCGAAGTAGACATTGTTTCGGCACATCGTACTCCAGAAAAATTATTTGATTATGCCAAAAATGCTCATACAAGAGGCATACAAGTTATTGTAGCTGGTGCTGGTGGCGCTGCTCATCTTCCCGGGATGGTGGCTTCATTATCTCCTCTACCAGTGATTGGCGTTCCTGTTAAGTCTCGTAACTCTATCGATGGATGGGACTCTGTTTTATCTATTTTACAAATGCCTGGCGGAGTTCCTGTAGCTACTGTAGCTTTAGATGGAGCTCTAAATGCTGGTATTTTAGCAGCACAAATTATAGGTGCAAATGATACATGTGTTTTAGATAAAATCTTAATCTACAAAGAAGGATTAAAGCAAAAAGTAATCGAAGGAGCTAAGCAGATAAAAAAATAACAAAAAAAAGAGTCACTTTTCAGTGACTCTTTTGAATATCAGGCCTTACAAAAGAATATAACAATATTTATTAACCAACTTAAATATATTACACAAAAAATTCATCGTAAGACCATTACTCTTAAAACCTACAACAAAGGTAAAACCTTACTTTAATTACACAATAAAAGTAATGCTAAAATATTCATAGTTTTCGATGAAATACCAATTTCATCGACAAAAAACAATAATTAAGATTTTTTTAACTATTTTTTGATCGAAAAAACAGACAGTAAAACAGTTTTTTTAGTAAAAAATGGGTTTTTTACTAAAAAATAGAAGACAAAAGAGCTGCAAAATGCAGCTCTTTCGATATATTTGGTCTTTGCATTAGAACAATTATTTATATTCATACCCCAAATAAAAATAATCTTTTATTCTAAATACTAGACCATACTAATAAACCTAATCAAATCTATTGGTATAAAATTTAGTTTAATGAAAAACACCCATAACCTGGCAACGTTTTTCGATAAAAGGCTGTTTTTTCCGATGTAAGAACACGTAACATAAAAAAACAAGAAGAAATCATTAATACACAATGAACAATCCACTATTAAAACCATTTGATGCTGCACCATTTTCAGAAATAAAGTCAGATCATTTTTTACCGGCTATAAAAAACGGCATTTCTATTGCCAAAAAACAAGTTGATACCATAGTCTCTAATTCCGAACCACCTTCATTTTCTAATACTATAGAGGCATTAGAATATTGCGGAGAGTTGTTAGATAGAGTTACAAGTGTCTTTTTTAATTTAAATAGTGCTGAGACTAATGAGGAGATTCAAAAAATAGCACAAGAAGCCTCTCCTCTACTTTCAGAATTTAGTAATGACATAGCACTTAATCTCGACTTATTTAAGAGAATCGAAGTAGTGTATACACAAAAAGAATCATTAGATCTTAATCCAGAACAATCCAGACTTCTTGAAAAAAGATACAAATCGTTCTCGAGAAATGGAGCTAATCTTCCTGATGAAAAAAAAGAAAAACTAAGAGAGGTTGATAAAGAGCTTTCTACGCTAAGCCTAAAGTTTGGCGAAAATGTCTTGGCCGAGACTAATAAATTTGAGATGTTGCTTACCAACGAATCTGATCTAGCTGGTTTACCAGAAGGAGCTAAGGAAGCAGCAAAATCTATGGCAGAAGCAAAAGGTAAAAAAGGGTGGTTAATCACTCTGGATTACCCAAGCTATATTCCTTTTATCACTTATGCCGATAATCGAGAGTTGCGTAAAAAACTAGCTCTTGCTTTTGGATCCAAAGGATTTCACAACGACGATCTTGACAACCAGGAAATTGTTTTAAAAATTGCAAACCTTAGACATCAACGTGCTCTTCTTTTAGGATATTCCTCTCATGCCAATTATATACTGGAAGAACGAATGGCAGAAACTCCCGATACTGTATTTTCTTTTCTAAATGAAATTTTAGAGAAGGCCAAACCTGCGGCAGAAAGAGAATTTAAACAATTAACATCTTATGCAAAGGAATTAGATGAGATTGATCACTTACAAAAATGGGACGGAGCTTACTATTCAGAAAAACTAAAACAAAAGCTTTTTGACCTTGATGATGAAAAACTGAAACCTTATTTCAAGTTAGAAAATGTAATTGAAGGGGTTTTTACTGTAGCCCATAAATTATTTGGTCTTCAGTTTAAAGAAGTTAATGATGTAGACAAATACCATGAAGAAGTAAAAACTTATCATGTTACTGATACTGAAGGTAATTTTGTTTCATTGTTTTATGCCGATTTTCATCCCAGACCAGGAAAACGTAATGGAGCATGGATGACATCCTATAAATCACAAATGAGGAAGAATGATAAAAACATAAGACCTCATGTTTCTATTGTTTGCAACTTCACCAAACCTACACCTAGTAAACCATCTTTATTAACGTTTAATGAAGTAACAACACTATTTCATGAATTTGGTCATGCATTACATGGTATGCTGGCTAATACTACCTATCCCGGTTTGTCGGGAACTAGTGTATACTGGGATTTTGTAGAATTACCTAGTCAAGTTATGGAAAATTGGTGTTATGAAAAAGAAGCTTTAGAGCTTTTTGCAAAACACTATGAAACAGGTGAAATAATCCCAATGGAATTGGTCGAAAAGATTAAAGAATCTGCAACCTTTATGGAAGGTATGTCTACACTGCGTCAATTGAGTTTTGGACTACTCGACATGTCATGGCATGCACAAGATCCTAGCGATATAAAAGACGTAAAAGCACATGAAAAAACTACTTTTTCGGCAACTTCTTTGTATCCAAATGTAGAGGAAAACTGTATGAGTACAGCTTTTTCGCATATTTTTCAAGGAGGGTATTCTGCGGGGTATTATTCTTATAAATGGGCAGAAGTATTAGATGCTGATGCTTTTGAGTATTTTAAAGAAAATGGAATTTTTAATCGTGAAATCGCTACCAAATTTAAAGATCATGTGTTATCTAAAGGAGGTACAGAAAACCCTATGACTCTTTATAAACGTTTTAGAGGACAAGAACCTAAGCCTGAAGCGTTATTAAAACGAGCAGGATTAATTAAATAAAAAATACCAAATGGGATCTGTTGAAGCTAAAAACTTTAACAGATCCCATTTGGTAAATCTAATATATCCTTCGCTATCATTTTATAATCATCTTCTTTGTATATTTTTTTTGATCTACCAAAAGTATACTTCGCCAGAAAATTTTGAAATCTTGATTTAGACAGCTTCACTTTTAAGCTTAATCTCTTGTGCAATATTTCCTTTTTATAAATATAAATACAATACTATATAAGTCTTTATGCTTACGTGATTGAGTAATAATAAAGTCTCTTAAATCCATTTTACATATAGAATTCCTAAAACCCTGTTTTCAGGGTATAGGAATGAGAATATTATTCTTTTTTTTGAACTAAAGCACATTAAAATTAAAACTCAAGAATAACTACAAATTTTTAGAATTAAATAGTGTTATACCAAATTCATATTAATTAAATTATTGTAAAAATGAAAAAAACAATTTTAACTTTAGGGAAGGTCTTAAGTAAAACTCAGCAAAAAAGTATTAACGGTGGTAGGTATACAGAATGTAATTCTGATTCTGATTGCCCTGATAATATGGCATGCTGTTATTTTTCTTTGTATAAAACTGAAATATGTGCCTTTAAACAATTTTGTTAATACCTCTCTGATCGTTCTTTGCTAATGCTATCGATCATTTGTTTTCTTAAGAGTTCATAAGTAAGGTATCTATGCTTCTGATTTCTTAGGGTAAGCAATAGAGATATTTAACAATAAAAAAATTAGTAAAAAAGCAGATACATTAGTGAAATGTATCTGCTTTTTTGTTTTCAAGAGAAGTATACTTTTCCCTGAATTATGACGAGTTTGTATACCATATTAAAGCTCAAACAATTGTATTGGGATTAGAATATTGTTTTGAGTAATTTCTATTATTTTTTGTGCATTTGTAGTTTCCTTTTTTGTTCTATCTCAAAATAAGTAAAACAAAGTTTCATAAGAAAAAGGTTCCCCTTAACAAGGCTCTAAATGCCATAATAGTTTGATTCTATAGTAATCCAGTTCACAAAACTATCATACTGGGTAGTTATCAATAAACTCATCTTAACTTTATTTTCACTAACAGAAAAAAAGTTAAGATGAGTTGATATGTTATAATTATTTTATAATCATCTGTTTTGTAGCACTTTTTGATCCATTAAAAAGTGTCAAAAAGTATACTCCAGTAGAAAATTTAGAAGTATTGACTTGAGTAACTTTATTTTTAAGCCTAATCTCTCGTACAATATTTCCTTTTACATCTACAACCAATACACTTCCTGATTTCCACAGCTCATTATTAACAGTAATCTCTATATGATCTTCTGTTACTGGATTAGGATAAAAATCAAAAGACATACTATCATCTGCTAATACATCAACAGTAGAGCTTCTTGCGAACAGTGCTCCACAAGATCCAATATAAGTCCAACCTGTATTGGTTTTTTCATATAGACTCCCCTGGTACGTTACTCGATCACCAGGCTGATAGGTTTCAGAAGAACTATATGGCGGAACACCAGCACAAGGGTCACTGCTTCCTCCTGTGGTGGTTACATTTATCACATTACTTGCAGCAGATACATTACCTGCAGCATCTTTTGCTTTTACACTAAATGTATATGCAGTATTAGCAGTTAAGCCTGTAATGTTAGTCGTGGTTCCAGAAACAGAAGTTTCAACTGTATTTCCTTTATACACATCATATCCGGTCACGCCAACATTATCTGTAGAAGATGTCCATGATAGTGTTAAAGTAGTTTGCGCTACATTTGATGAGGATAATCCTGAAGGAGCAGAAGGCGCCTGAGTATCTCCCCCACCAGATCCTCCGATAACAACAGTATAATCTTCTACTTCTCCATATTCAAAAGACTCACAAGCAGTAGGAATTGCATTATATTTCATAGAAACTCTCATTCTTGTGCTTCCATTTTTTGCTCCTACTGGTACAGTAAAGCTACCACTTACTGGTGTTGTTTTTGAAGCCGCTTTGCTCCAAACCAACTCGCCAGAATCAGCAAAATCTTTATCCTGATTATAATCAATCCATACTGCATATCCTTCATCATAAGTACTTCCAGACCACGTTGGTGTCACCGTAATGGTATGTGATGTTCCTTTAGATAGATTAGTAGTTTCTGCTGTAAAATCGCTATACCCTCCGCTTCCTGCAGTAGAGGTTTTATTAATTGTTCCTAAAGCAACTTTACCTATATACTCGTCTGATGTTTTTTGCCCATTAGATGCACAATATCCTGTTGGAGGATTGCCTCCAGAGCCTGCATTAGAAATTTCGATAAGGTATTCTAAAGCTAATTTGGCAAATTTGGCAGCATGTGTTGCATTTGAGGTAGGAAATCTAGATGAAGTATCCCTTGACGTATGAATATTAGGGTTGCTCTCACTAAATTTTGCTTCTATAGGAAATGCTGTTTCATATCCTTGTTGTGCAAAACTATGGTGATCAGAACATCCATAGTTACAAGCAGAATTACTATACGTAATTTTATGTGTTCCAGAAGCATTATAATGATCCATTAATTTTTTCAAGAAATTATTTAAAGAAGTACTATTATATGAATCTGTTGTAATAAAGACATCCTGTGTAGAACCTTTATAATTAGTCATATCCAATTGCATATAGCTCACTATATTTACATTACGATTTTTATAATCTCTTGCTATTTCTTTAGACCCTACCAAACCGATTTCTTCTGCAGCAAATGCCATAAATTCTACTGTTCTTTTTGGTTTGTAGTTCATGCTAAATAATACTCTGGCAACTTCTGTAATTGTTGCAATACCAGAAGCATTATCATCTGCTCCCGGAGCATTATTTTGATCACGTGGTGATGTCGAATCCAAATGTCCTCCCAAAACCACATACTCATTTGGTTTTTCTGTACCGGTAATCGTCATAATAACAGACGGCATTGGGGAACCAGAATGGTTGACAAGTCTAACCGATACATCGCTACGATTACCGGCAAGTCCCTCCCATTTTGCTTTTAAGTCTGTAGAAGCTCTTTTTGCACTACTTTTTGTGTGGTAGCGGGTACCATAATTCTCAAGTTCTTTAATTTGTCTATCAATATTAGTGTTATTTACCAACCCTAAACTTTGATTTACCAATTGATCCTGAGTAATCTCAAAAGCAACTGCTGCTTTTGTTGAGGATTGATTTTTTGATTTTTGAATTGAATTAGCTTTCACTATTGCTTCTATAGCAGTTTTTTCTGAAGTTTCATAAAAATATCCTGGTCCATGCCTTAATCCCGTATGATGTAGTTCTTCTGCCGAATGTTCATTCAGCATTACGGCACTATATTTGTTAACCGATTTAATAATTTTCACATCATTGGGATGATTCTTTTTTAGTTTTAATGCGTCCTGAGTATCCATCGTCGCATGAAACATTTTTGATCGTTCCTGCGCATAAATACATGACGTTAATACGCTTAGCGATACCGCTAAAAAAAATAGATTTAGTTTTCTCATCGTTAGTTTAGTTTGTTGAGTTTATAATTTGTGTTTGTGTAGTAGCTAAAGTACATAATATCAAAGTCGAACAAAAGACGTTTTATCATAGAATAATCAAGGTAAATCCGTAATAATCTATCAATTATGAAGAAAGTAAAAAGTGAATATTCTTTAAAATTTATCATCTATATATGATACCATTCACTCATCAATAGTAAAAATAAACCTATCTCTACTAGACTATATACGTGCCATCAAAGATTAAAGTGATACCTAAAATCTATAGCTTGCCTCTTGTAATAATAAGTTCTTTTTGTGAAGTGATGTTATAGATCGATTGCAAAGATCGGGAGGAATCCCAGGTCACATAGCAAATGCTCCTAAGTAGGTTATTAAGTTTCATAAGTTGATTTTGTGTGTTTTAAGTAACTAAACTACCAAAAAAGCCCTACCTAGCCAATATAAGTATGTCCTAAATCAATGAAAAGATGTCCTAAAACACAATTTAGTACACCTTTTGGCTATAGTATAGTCAATACATCACATCAAAATACTACTGATTCGGGTTATAGATCATTTTTAATCTTTCAATATTTTTTGAAAGTTTAAAATTTTTTATATATTTGTAATATGAATTATGATGAAGCAAAAAATAAATTTATCTCTACCTGGGGGTCTTTAGGAACCTTATGGGGCATCAATAAAGCAATGGCACAGATCCATGCTTTATTATTAATATCCCCAGAACCTCTTTCTATGGAAGATATTATGGAACAATTACAAATCTCTAGAGGCAACACCAGTATGAATTTACGTCAATTGATGGATTGGGGTATTGTTTTCAAAGAGAATAAAATGGGAGAACGAAAAGAATATTTCACTTCAGAGAAGGATGTACAAGAACTGGCAAGACAAATCGCCAAAGAAAGAAGTAGAAGAGAATTACAACCGACTATTAAAATCTTAAAAGATGTTTCGAACATTGATGAAGATGGAACTGCAAAAACCAAAGAATTAATAAAACAAACCAAGGCATTACATGAAATGGCTGATACCTTAGATATTTTAATGAATAGAGTTATTGGTCAGGATCATAACTGGATCACAAAAGCGTTGGTGAAATTAATTAAATAAAAAAGCACCGTAAACAAAAAAGGAGATGTTCTCCTTTTTATTTTCAATCATAGTTTCAATTTTTTCTGAAACTTTAAAATTAACAAAACATGAAATTTTATATTCCAAACTGGTTGATTATTACAGCAGGTATCGGTCAAATATTCACTGCATTAATATATCCTTATATAAGACATAAAGTATTTGATTGGTATACCGATGTAAAGCAGCTAAAGCCACTCAATCAAGAAATCGCAAAAACGTATGGAAGATACATCCAAGGTCTTAATTTTTCTTTTGGATTAATAGCAATCCTACTTACCTCCCACCTTAAGGAACAATCTGAATTAGCAATTGCATTAACCGGACTAATAGCAGCCTACTGGGTTGGTAAAGTTGCAACCCAAATAGCATATTATCCTATGTATGAAATTCCAAAGAAAAAGATATTCAAAATAGGTAGCTATGTTATGAATTGCCTATTCGTCCTTTTTGCTACTGTTTATACTTTATTGTTAATCTATAATTGTATTGGTTTTTTTAACCTCTCCTAAAACTATATCATCATGAGTACACTTACCATATTAGACAAACTAAGACTTAAAAAATCTGCTACAAAAGAAAAAATAATCAGGTTTTATGATGAAGCAACAGAAGATTATAAGTTCTGGAGTACCGATTTCAATATGCATTTTGGATATTATATCCCTTTCAAAACCAGTATTCTAAAAAGAGATTCAATGCTTAACGAAATGAATCAGCAGGTTTTTAATCGTTTACAAGCTCCTAAACAAAATTCACTCGTAGCAGACCTGGGATGTGGTATTGGCGGGGCGATACAGTATGGATTAAGAAAATACCCTCTACTACATATCATTGGTGTAACACTTTCTTCTTTTCAGGTAAGGGAGGGAAATAAAAGGTTACAACATAAGAATGGGTTGATTTTAGAAGAAAATTATTGCAATACATCTTTTAAAACTAATAGTGTAGATGGAGCTTATGCTATAGAAAGTTTTTGTCATTCTGGGCATAGTAAAGAAGCTTTACAGGAAGCATACAGAATACTAAAACCAGGCTCTAAATTAGTAATAGCCGATGCATTCTTAAAAAAAGATGAAGAGCAATTATGCATAGGTAGTAATTATTGCTACGAACAACTTTGCAAAGGATGGAGCTTAGAAGGTTTAGGAAGTATTAAAAAAATAGAACAGACATTAAAACACATAGGTTTTAAGAATGTAAATATCGAAGATGTATCATTTAGAGTTGCTCCTTCTGTTCTTCATGTTCCTTTTGCAATTACAGGATTTATGCTAAAAAAACTATGTAGAAGAGAAATTCTAAAACCACAAAGCATAAAAAACTTAAAAGGATCGCTATTTGCATTACTTTCTGGTCTACATACCAAAAGTTTTGGATATTATTTAATCACTGCAGAAAAATGAAATTAGAAAACATATGAAAAAAATAGTTATAGCAGCAGGAACAGGTTTTCTTGGAAAGGTACTTGTTGAATATTTTAAAACGAAAGCAGAAACTATTACAATTCTAACTCGTGGAAAAAGTAGAATAGAAAAGAACGTTCAATTTATTCATTGGAATGCAAAAACCTCTGGAGATTGGGTACAAGAACTAGAGGATGCAGAAATATTAATCAATTTAGCAGGTAAATCAGTAGATTGTAGATACACTCAAAAAAATAAAGATCTTATTTTAAATTCAAGAGTAACCTCAACCTCTATTTTGGGAGAAGTTATAAGCAAATGCAAAAACCCTCCTAAAATCTGGTTAAACTCATCAACAGCAACCATCTATCGGCATTCTTTAGATAAAGAAATGAACGAAATTGACGGAGAAATAGGGACTGGTTTTTCTGTTGATGTCGCTACATCATGGGAAAAAACTTTTTTTAATCAGCAAACTACCAAAACCAGAAAAATTGCTTTAAGAACATCTATTGTCTTAGGAGAAAAGGGAGGAGCTTTGCCATCAATTCTTAATTTAACCAAAATTGGGTTAGGGGGAAAACAAGGTAATGGGAATCAAAAATTAAGCTGGATACACGAAATAGACTTTGCAAGAAGTATCGAATTTATTATTAAAAACCCTAGCATTGAAGGTGTGATAAATATTGTTTCACCTAAACCAGTAACTAATTCAGCCTTTATGAAAACACTTAGAAAAGTTATGAGAATTCCCTTCGGAGTTCCTATTTCAAAACCCATACTTCAACTTGGAGCAAGAATTATTAACACAGAAACCGAACTTGTACTCAAGAGTAGAAATGTAATCCCTTCAAAACTTATGAATAATGGATTTCAGTTCTTATATCCCGAACTTAAACCAGCATTAATTCACTTATCTAGAAAATTATGACAACTATACGACTAACAACTCAAATCAAAAACCCGGTTAAAGAGGTATTTGATTTAGCTAGGAGTATTGACTTTCATATGGTATCTGCAAACAAGACTAAAGAAAAAGCCATAGCAGGAAAAACTTCGGGATTAATCGAATTAGGAGAAACCGTTACCTGGAGAGGGCAACATTTTGGGATTCATCTCATTCATAAAAGTATAATTACCGAGTATGAATCCCCAAATAACTTTACCGATGAAATGGTTAAAGGATGTTTTAAGTTTTTTAAACATCAACATATTTTTTATAAAACAGCATTTGGAACAGAAATGATCGATATACTCGAATACGAAACACCCTACAGTATTTTAGGTAAATTATTTGATAATCTAGCCCTAAAAAAGCATCTCACTCAATTTCTTTCTGCTCGCAATCAATCTATAAAACTGTATTTAGAATCCAAAAACGCAGTAAAATCGCATTATAATAACTATTTATAAGGATTCAATATTAATAGACACAAAATACTGATTCGTTAAAGCGCCTATAAGATTCAACTTTTTATCCTATTTTTGGTGAATATAACAACAGGAAATATAATGTCAACAAATACCATAGACCCAAATATGTGGGTGGATAAGTACAGTGATTACCTATTCAACTATACCATTGTAAGAGTTGATGATAAAGAAATTGCTCAAGATTTAGTACAGGAAACATTCTTTGCCGGACTTAAATCCATGAAAAATTTTAAAGGCGAAGCTAGTGAACGTACCTGGCTTATTTCTATTCTGAAAAGAAAAATCATCGATCACTATCGTAAAATTAATAGTAATAAAGGTAAAGCAGAGGTAAGAATGAACTATACCTCTGATTCTGAAACTGAAGGTGATTGGTTAGAAGAACGTGTAGCAGATCCTTTTGATGGCAATGCAGAAGGCGAGATCGAAAACGAAGAATTAGGTCTAGCCATACATGATTGCATGGGAAAATTGCCTCAAAAACAAGCTGTTATTTTTAAATTAAAAACAATACAAGGTTTCGATACTGAAGCTATTTGTAATGAATTTGATATCACTGCGTCTAACTTATGGGTGATCATCCATAGAGCACGTACAGCCATGGCCGAATGTCTAGAAAAAAATTGGTTTTAGGAAAAAATGAGTAATAAAAAGGGAATATTAGTAAGTTGTTCAGAAGCAAATCACTTCTGTGACAAAAATCAGTATAAAGAAGCTTCTTTTTGGGAAAAAGTAAAGCTGAACATACATTTGATATATTGTAGAGCATGCAGGAAGTACACTGCAAAAAACATGAAGTTAACCAAATTGGTAAAGAGCCCAAAAGTGATTAGTATTAACCGTTCTGATAAAGAAGCAATGAAAGAACGATTAAAGCAAAGAATGTAACCTTAAATAGTTATAGTATAATGCCCTCGAATAAAAGAATTACCCAAATAGCATAATGAAAACTACGAATAAGAATAAAGTATTTGTATCCTGTGAAGAAGCAAAACATATTTGCGATAAAAATCAATATGGTGAAGCATCTTTTCTCGAAATAATAAAACTTAATATTCGCCTGATCTATTGTAAAGTAACGCGAGCGTATTCCAAAAGAAACACAAAACTTACAAAAACCATTAACAATTCTAAAACACAATCAATCAGCGCTTCAGATAAAGAAGCAATGAAAAAAGAAATAACAAAAAGAATTAACTAAATAAAGACTCCAGAATAACGAGAATTATTAACCACATTATAGGAATACTCTCTACCCAAAAAGAACAATAATATTCTGATTGCTTCTTATCTGTTCCCCATAAAAAGAATAAACTTATTGTAGTTATCAATATAGTACTTAAAATTTCTATCGATGATAACAACTCATCTTTTACAGCAGTTAATAATAAAAAGATAACTAATAAAATACTACCAAAAAGCTTAGTTCTTGTAACTCCAATTTTTTGCGGAATCGTTTCTAAAGCTACATCATCATACTGCAAATCTCTTACCTCGAAAGGTAACATCATAACCACAATAAATAAAAACCGTTGAATCATTTCTATTAAAAAATTTAAATTCAGATTTCCTTTAACATGTACTAATGGAACCAATACAGTCATACCAGCCCAAACCATTCCGATAATAAAAATTTTTACCCCTGCAAGGCTCCTTAAGTTCTTTTTGTTAGGAAAAACAGGAACAACATACAAAACAGTAAGTGCTATAAACGGTGCCATATAGAGCCACGTATTAATCGACACTCTAAACGAAAGGTAGATAAAAGACACGCAACTCAAAATGGTTAAAACACGAATCCCTTTCATCGATTTGGTCAATCTTTTGTGGTAAAGTTTAGAGACTTTAGAATATTTTACAAAATTATACGCCGTAATAGCACCTAAAAAAGAAAAAAGGAGGAAGGTATATTGATCTGATATTCCATATTTCATAAAGGTAACTTGTACTAAAGCACATATAGCTAAAGCGACATGAATACTACCGTTAATATAGAATCTGAATATACTTTTTAAGGTTTTCACGTTATTTATTAGGGGTTATGTGTTAACAAAACCCGAATTTGGTTAAAAACTTGATAGGTCTAGGTTAATTAATTGTGAAAGTTTTAGCAATTAAATATGTATTTTTGAAATCTCAATTTCAACTGTTTTTTTTCGTTATGAAAACTGATTCCTTTAAACTACGTCATATAGGTCCATCAACAAAAGATCTTGGCGAGATGTTAAACACAATTAAAGCAGATTCTTTAGAACAATTAATCTACGAAACTGTTCCTGATGATATTCTTTTAAAAAAATCGTTAAATCTAGATTTTGCCTTAAGTGAGCAAGAATATTCTGCACATATACAAAAGCTTTCAGCAAAAAATAAAGTATTCAAAACTTATATCGGTTTAGGATATCACGAAGCTAGTTTACCCGCAGTTATACAACGTAATATCCTCGAAAACCCAGGATGGTACACTGCATATACCCCCTACCAAGCAGAAATTGCGCAAGGTAGATTAGAAGCATTACTAAATTATCAAACCATGGTCTGTGATCTTACAGGTATGGAGTTGGCTAATGCCTCTTTATTAGATGAGAGTACAGCTGCTGCAGAAGCAATGACTATGTTATTTGCTGTACGATCCAGAGATCAGAAAAAAAATAATGTAAACAAGTTTTTTGTTTCCGAAGAAATATTGCCGCAAACACTTTCCTTACTACAAACAAGAGCAATTCCTCTTGATATCCAATTGGTAGTAGGAGATCATCAGCAATTTGATTTTTCGACCGAATTTTATGGCGCTATTTTGCAATACCCAGGTAAATCGGGTCAGGTACATGATTATGCAGGTTTTGTTGAAAAAGCTCACCTGGCAGAAATCAAAGTTGCTGTAGCTGCAGATATATTAAGTTTAGTATCATTAAAATCCCCAGGAAGCTTTGATGCAGATGTCGTAGTGGGAACTACACAACGTTTTGGAATCCCTCTTGGATATGGTGGACCACATGCCGGATTTTTTGCTACAAGAGAAGCATATAAAAGAACTATTCCTGGCAGAATCATAGGAGTTACTCAAGATTTAAACGGAGGTCGTGCCTTACGAATGGCACTACAAACGCGCGAACAACATATTAAACGAGATAAAGCAACTTCTAATATCTGTACAGCACAAGTACTATTGGCTGTTATGGCCGGAATGTACAGCGTATATCACGGTCCGGAAGGCTTAAGTTATATTGCTTCAAAAGTTAACACATCGGCCGTAACATTAAGTACAGAATTAGAAAAATTAGGTTTCAATCAACTTAATACTGCCTATTTTGATACCGTTCGTATACAAGGAGATGCAACCAAAATAAAAGAAATCGCAGAAGCTAATGAAGTAAATTTCTTTTATCCGGATTCTGATACAATTTCAATTTCTTTAAATGAAGCAACAACAATTGAAGATCTAAATACTATTCTATCAATTTTTGCAAAAGTTGCAGGAAAAGAATATACTCCTATTCAGAAAATTGATACTTCAAATAATATAGATAAAGACCTAAGACGTAATACCGACTTTTTAACAAATGAAGTATTCAATTCTTATCATTCTGAGACAGAATTAATGCGTTATATTAAAAAGTTAGAGCGAAAAGATCTGTCATTAAATCACTCGATGATCCCGTTAGGATCCTGTACGATGAAACTTAATGCGGCCTCAGAAATGTTACCACTTAGTGATCCACAATGGGGGAACATTCATCCTTTTGCTCCAGTACATCAAGCTCTGGGATATCAAGAAGTTCTAAAAAAACTCGAAGAACAGCTTACAGAAATTACAGGATTTGCAGCTACCTCTTTACAACCAAACTCTGGTGCACAAGGAGAATTTGCCGGATTAATGGTAATTAGAGCATATCATGAGTCAAATGGAGATCATCATCGTAATATTTGTTTGATTCCCTCATCTGCTCATGGCACAAATCCCGCCTCTGCAGTAATGGCAGGAATGAAAGTAATTGTTACCAAAGCCACAGAAGAAGGTAATATTGATATAGATGACCTAAGAGAAAAAGCACTAAAATATAAAGATAACCTAGCCGCCTTAATGGTTACATATCCATCTACACACGGTGTATATGAATCTGGAATTAGAGAAATCACTCAAATTATTCATGATAATGGTGGACAAGTATATATGGATGGTGCCAATATGAACGCACAGGTTGGTTTAACCAATCCTGGTGCAATAGGCGCAGACGTGTGTCACCTTAACTTACACAAAACCTTTGCTATACCTCACGGTGGTGGTGGCCCTGGCGTTGGGCCAATTTGTGTTGCACAACAGCTGGTTCCATTTTTACCAGGTAATCCAATAATCACTACCGGAGGAGATCAGGCAATAACAGCAATTTCTGCTGCTCCTTGGGGGTCTGCCCTAGCATGTTTGATATCTTATGGATATATTACTATGCTTGGAGTAAATGGATTAAAAGAAGCTACTCAATACGCTATTTTAAACGCTAATTATATCAAAGAACGTTTAGATGGGCATTATGACGTATTGTATGTAGGAGAAAAAGGAAGAGCTGCTCATGAAATGATCTTGGACTGTAGACCATTTAAAGCAAATGGTATAGAGGTTACCGATATTGCAAAACGACTTATGGATTATGGATTTCATGCTCCAACAGTTTCTTTCCCGGTAGCAGGAACCATTATGATCGAACCTACCGAAAGTGAAAGTAAATCAGAACTAGATCGTTTTTGTGATGCAATGATTGCAATACGTAAGGAAATAGCAGAAGCAACTGCTGATAATCCAAATAATGTAATGAAAAATGCACCTCATACACTCGCTATGCTTACAGCTGACTCCTGGGATTTCCCATATTCGAGAGAGCAAGCAGCATATCCATTATCATATGTAGCTGATAACAAGTTTTGGCCATCTGTTCGTCGTGTAGATGATGCATATGGAGATAGAAACTTAATTTGTACCTGTGCTCCTATTGAAGAGTATATGGAAACAGAAGCTTAAAAAAGCTATTAACCCATGAATGATGAAGAGGTGACTTTATGGTTGCCTCTTTTTTTGTTAACCATACTATGATCAAAAAATAAGTGTAATTTTTAAAACTGCACAGTAAACCTATGAAATGAACCATAACAACTAAAGTTGATACCAACTGAGATGTTCAATGGTGAAATCAAAGATTCACGAATACCTTGATTAAAAGTAATCAACAGATGAGTAATTCCATCTGACAACTAAAAAATAATAAAAAGAACAGATGAAAGATATAACTTCAAGACAAGACATAGAATTCTTAATGAACGCGTTTTATAAAGACGCTTTTGCAGATCCTACAATTGGTATCTTTTTTACCAAAATTGCAAAAATTAATCTCGAAGAACATATTCCGGAAATCACAGATTTTTGGGAACAGCAATTATTTAGAACAGGAAATTACAAAAAGAATGTGATGCAGATTCATAAAAATTTAAGCAGTAAAAAAAAGTTAGAAAAAATTCATTTCGATACTTGGCTATCACTGTTTCACAAAACGGTAGATCGTAATTTTGAAGGAGAAAAAGCACATCTTATCAAAACAAGAGCTTTATCTATTGTAACAGTTATGCAATTAAAAATAGAATAATCTATTAGTTCTAAACCCGAACTATGCATTAAAACTCTATATTATGAAGGCTAATAAGTGCAGTGAAATATTCCTAAGTAGTATCAAACTATAATAAGTTTTCTAATGTACAACAGAGTTTAATCAAATCCATAAAAGAGTTGGGCATCGTAGTATCTGTTATGTATGCATAATAAAATAACTCTTATCATGTACCTTACCATTTATAATAAATAATTGGGTACAATGAATATCAAAATAACGGGTACTGGGAGCTATATTCCTAATGAAATTAGAAAAAACAACGATTTTACCAATCATCAATTCTTTACTGAAAACAAGGTCTTAATCGAACATAACACTACCGCTATAATTGATAAATTCAAAAAAATCACTGGTATTGAAGAACGTAGATATGCCTCTACCCATCAAAACACTTCTGATTTAGCATTTCTTTCCGCAAAAAAAGCAATTATAGACTCAAAAATTGATCCTGAAACCCTTGATTACATTATTGTAGCTCATAATTTTGGCGATGTAGACAAAAGTTCCTCTCAGGCAGATACTGTCCCCAGTCTTGCGGCAAGAGTAAAACATAAATTAAAAATAAAAAATCCATACTGCGTCGCATATGATTTGCTTTTTGGATGCCCTGGCTGGATAGAAGGAGTCATACAAGCCCAATCATATATAAAAAGTAATATGGCTCAAAAATGTCTTGTTATTGGGGCAGAAACTTTATCTCGTGTTATAGATAAGCATGATCGGGATTCTATGATTTATTCTGATGGGTCAGGAGCTGTGATACTAGAAAAAACAAAACAACCTGGAGGGATAATTTCTTCAATAAGTGCTTCTTATACACTTGAAGAAAGTAATTTTTTATTCTTCGGAAAAACAAACAATAATATCTCTAATGATGATACGAGATACATCAAAATGCATGGGAGAAAAATATATGAGTTTGCTTTAAATCAAGTACCTAAAGCCATGAAAATCTGCCTTGATAAAACTGATATTAACATCACAGATATCAAAAAAATTATCATTCATCAAGCTAATGAGAAAATGGATGAAGCTATTGCAAAAAGGTTCTATGGTCTATATGACCAGGAAGTACCCGATGGCATTATGCCCATGACTATTCAAAAGCTAGGAAATAGTAGTGTTGCTACTGTTCCTACTCTATATGACCTTATTTTAAATGGTAAAGTAGAAAACCAATCCATTAAAGAAGGAGATATTTTGCTATTTGCCAGTGTAGGCGCAGGGATGAACATTAATACTCTTTTATACCAATTTTAAACCTTTTGTAAAATTCTCTTAGATGTACAGATAGTAATCTGGGTAATTGTCTATTTTTACACTATAATTACTGATTTAACTATTATGTACGAAGGAAATTTTCCTCACCGACGATACCAAAAAACTTTAGAATTTCTTAGAGAAAATACGCCTGCTCCAGGTAATGTTCTGGATTTGGGAGTTAGAAATCCATTTGTAGAGTTTATGGAAAAAGAAGGATATACAGTATCAAACACTTCTGGCGAAGATCTGGACCTCGACACAGAAGCGGTACAAAAAGAAGATATTCAAATTGTTACTGCCTTCGAAATTTTTGAGCACCTTATCGCTCCTTTTAATGTTTTACGTGACATCAAAGCTGATAAGCTGGTTGCTTCTATCCCATTAAAATTATGGTTTTCTTCGGCATATCGTAGCAAAACTGATCCCTGGGACAGACATTATCACGAATTTGAAGATTGGCAATTTGATTGGTTACTCGAAAAAGCAGGTTGGGAAATTAAAGCAAGAAATAAATGGGCACATCCTGTTAAAAAAATCGGGTTACGTCCTTTATTAAGACTTTTTACTCCCAGATATTATATTGTGTATGCCGAGCGAGTAAAAAAACCTTAATGTGTGTGTTTTGAATAATAAAATCTAAAAATATACTTTTTGAATATATCTATTATCATACCTGCTCATAATGAGGAAAGATTTATCGAAGAAACTCTCGATTCTCTCGTTTCACAAACGTTACTTCCCAAAAAAATAGTGGTTGTAAATGATAATTCTACAGATAATACAGTACCAATTATACATAAATTTATAAGCAAGTATAATTTTATCTCATTGATCAACATCAACAATTCTTCTAAAGAGCATATGCCTGGAAGCAAAGTTATTAACGCCTTTTATCAAGGTTTTCAAACTTTGGATACTAATTATGATATCATTTGCAAATTTGATGCTGACCTAATTTTTCAAGAAAATTACTTAAAAACTATTGCTGATATTTTTGAATCAGATTCAAAAGTCGGTATCGCTTCTGGCATTCTATATATCGAAAAAAAGAACAAATGGGTATATGAGCATATTGCAGATAAGAATCATGTTCGAGGCCCTATAAAAGCATATCGAAAAGAATGTTTTGAAGCTATTAATGGGCTTAAAAAATCAATTGGCTGGGATACCCTAGATGTATTATTAGCTCAATATCATGGATGGAAAACCAAAACTTGCCATAGTTTAATTGTAAAACATCTTAAACCAACAGGAAAGAACTATAATAAAAACACAAAATATGTGCATGGTGAAGCCATGTATAAAATGAGATACGGGTTTTGGATTACGCTAATTGCTTCAGTAAAATTGGCATTGCTTAAAAAACAACCACGCCTGATCAATAATTATTTAACAGGATATTATAAAGCAAAAGCAAAAAAAGAGGCTTTCCTCGTTTCCGAAAAAGAAGGAGATTTTATTCGTAAACTTCGTTGGAAAAAAATGAAAAAAAAGCTCATATAGCGAATAGTTCCATTCGGAAAAACTAGTATTTCTTTAACTTTTTTACCATAAATTATTCTTACATTGAAACAATAATTTTTTTTAAAAAATAATTTCATGAAAATCAAACCATTTCTTTGGGCATTAAGTTGCGTACTATGTTTAGCTGCTTGTAATAAGGAAAACAAAGCAGAAAAAGTAGATTATGTGCTTTTCTCTGGAAAAGTAAGTAATACTCTAGAAAATGAGATTAGCGTATTTAGAAATAGTGATAGCTTCAAAAAAGTCATACCAATTAATGAAGATGGTACTTTCTCTGATACTTTAAAAATTGAATCCAAAGGTTCCTATACTTTTGTGATTGGTCGTGAAAGATCATCCCTATATTTAGATCATGGAGATCAATTAGAATTAACAATAGATACTAAACAGTTTGATGAAAGTATAAAATATACGGGTACTGCCGCGGATGCCAACAATTATCTGGCAGAAAAAGCTTTAATAGAAGAAAGTCTTTTTGCTGGTGGTCCAGAAGGGTATAAAAAACTTTTTATGAATGAAGTCGATGAGTTTAAAAAATTAATATCTCAAAATGAACAAGCTAAAAACGACGCAATTAAAAAATATAAAAATTTAGATCCCGAATTTGTAGCTACTCAAACTAAGGATAATCGCTATGAATACTTATCAATGTTAAATAATTATCCGTCGACTCATAGCCATTATGCAAAGAAAGAAGACTATAAAGCTCCAGAAGGTCTTTTGGATGAATTAAAAGATTTTAATATTGATAATGGCGAAGATTATGAGAAATCTAACGCTTATAGAAGATTAAGTTCTGATGTTTTTTATAGAATTTCTGAAGAAAAAGCTTCGAATGACAGTATCTCTATGGATAAAGCAATGATGGAGAATTTGGCTCAACTAAAGAGTAAAAATATCAGAAATGCTTTTATGAAAAATATAGCATATCAAGTATCACCTAGAAATGATAATGCTGCAGAATTATATGATATGCTAATGGCAGCCTCAGACGATGAAGAATTTAAAAGTGAATTAACCAATAAATTCGAAAAAATAAAAGTATTGGTTAAAGGTAATGTGTCGCCCGTATTTAATGATTATGAAAATTACAAAGGAGGAACAACTTCACTTAGTGATCTTAAAGGAAAATATGTATACATCGATGTTTGGGCTACCTGGTGTGGACCTTGTAAGGCCGAAATTCCGCACCTAAAGAAAATCGAAAAACAATAT
>NZ_JACB01000033.1 GCF_000520975.1 Aquimarina megaterium XH134 | reverse complement strand
ACCCAGGAATATTACATGTAAATTTCTCTCCTTCGTTTTGTACCTCCTGATCTTTACTATATGAAGTTCCTGCAACATATTGTGGTAATCCATCGCAATTACCATTTCCTACTGTAGTCACCGAAATTGATATCGAAGAAGAAGTTGAAGTAGCTCCACCATTATCAGTAGCTTTAGCTGTCAACGTATAATTTCCTGCAGATGCGTTAGAAATTGTATATGCATAAGGACTACTAGTATCTTCTCCCAGTTTTGTGGCTCCATTAAAGAACTCTACTTTAGTAATAGTTCCATCACTATCAGAAGCATTTGCAGTAACAGAGATTGAAGTCCCTTCGCTAAAAGAGTCATTATTATTGGGCGAAGTAATCGTAACTGTTGGAGGAGTATTATTAACCCCATTAACGGTAATGCTTATTACAGAAGATGTGGTCGATGCTCCTTGGTTATCTGTTGCTTTGGCAGTTATCGCATAGTTTCCTGCAGAGATATTTTGCCAAACATATTCGTAAGGACTAGAAACATCTTCTCCTAGTTTTGTATTACCATTATAAAATTCAACTTTAGATACTGTACCATCTGCATCTGATGCATTAGCAGATATTGTTACAGATGCTCCTTCTTGAAACGAACTATTGTTATTTGGAGAAGTAATACTTACCGTAGGACTCGTATTAGGAGTACCTCCGGTACAGTCTCCTGTTTTTGACCATGCATCCTGCCAGTGAGCTCCAGTACCTGGTGCATATGCCCAAGCTGCTGCAGAAGAACACCATCCAGGAATATTACATGTAAACTTCTCTCCTTCATTTTGCACTTCCTGATCTTTGCTATACGAAGTACCTGCTACATATTGTGGTATATTATCACATCCCCCACCGGTACTACCATTCACAGTTACAGAAACACCAGAAGATACTGTTGCTGCATTTTTATCATCTGTTGCTTTTGCAGTTAATGTGTAGTTTCCTTTAGCGACATTTGCCCATGAATATTCGTATGGTGCAGTAGTATCTTCTCCTAACAGAGTTGTACCATTATAAAATTCAACTTTTGTAATGCTACCATCAGTATCAGGATCTGATGCATTTGCTTTTATAACAATAGTAGTTCCTTCTGTAAAAGTAGCATTATTAGCTGGTTCTGTTATATTTACTACAGGTGGTGTGTTTGTGCCACTACCGTTTACAGATACAGAAACCGCAGAAGAAGTTGTCGAAGCATTACCGTTATCAGTTGCCTTTGCTGTTAAAGTATAATTACCTGCAGAAACACTCGACCACGAATATTCATATGGTGATGTTGTGTCTTCTCCTAATTTTGTACTACCATTATAAAATTCGACTTTCGTAATAGTTCCATCACTATCTGCTGCATTTGCAGTAATGAGAATTGTGTCTCCTTCTGTAAAAGTAGAATTATTGGCAGGAGCTGTTATATTAACTGTAGGAGAAACATTTCCTCCTGGTCCTCCATTAGCAAAAACTTCATTAATTTTATTCACCAAAGGGGATTTTACATTAGACCATCTTTTAAGTTTTCTACCAAAAGAAGTTGCTGTACCTCCAAATTCAAGATCACCATAGACTGTCCAAATAATAGTCCCTCCTAACTCATTATCATTAATAAACTGAGCTTTAATACCAATAGATTCTTCGTCATCATAGCTTAAAAAATACTTTCCATTCACCAAATAAGGAACCTTAGCTTCGTCATCCCATTTTCTGGTCCATCCGCTATTAGGGGATAAAGCTTTTTGTTTGATAAAGAAATAATTTGGTGTACCATCATATACTTCTTTTGGCCAATTTGTATAATCTGCTGCCGTTTGTATAGGTCCATCAGGTTGAACAGTTTCTGCTCTTTTTACAGTTTTTACATTAAGATCTGCATTTCCTTCGGTAACAACACCTCTACCATAGAATGGAGCTCCAAAACATATTTTGTTTTTAGGAACTCCTGCTTCAACAAGTTTTTGTAAAGTAGATTGCCAATTAAAAAAAGATACTTCTGCATCAGTATATGGGTAAACAGGAGCATTATGTCCTGCTTTATTAGACCAACCACCATTATAATCATAAGTCATCATGTTAAAGTAATCCATATTAGCAACTACTCCAGACCAATTAAATCCATCCAGTTTTCTTGGATCTGCAGCCATAGCCGATGTAATTAATTTTGTAGGTCCTATAGCATTACGAATTTCTTGTAGTAAAGATTCAAAATTCGCAAAATCTGCCTGACTACCTGTAAAATTCATTCCTGAAAATGGTCCTGGATATTCCCAGTCTAAATCAATTCCGTCGAAACCAATATTGATTAATCTTTTACAGTCTTCAATAAATTTTGCTCTTTTTACAGGATCGGCAGCCATTTCTGGGAAATGTTTACACATACTCCATCCACCAATAGATGCCATCACTTTCACTCCTTTTTGATGTGCAAGGTCTAGTAATCCCAAAGCTCCGTTTTCTTTTTTAAGAGGTAACGGCAATCCACCGCTTAGTCCCCAAACTGGGTGTGTCCAGGTACTAGCTCCGACCTCTACTTGAAATCCTTGAGCTTCTGCACGTCTTTTTATATCTTCATTTACATAGTTTACATATTCTAATTCTCCGAATAAAAGATGTAAATCCCAACTGCTGTACAAATCTGTATAAAACAAATCTGCAGGTTCTTGTGTCACACCATCTTGATATATATTCTTATTTCTATGATCTCCACTATGCAAAGAACCATCACGAGCTACTCCAAAAAATGAATAATTTAGAATCGTGTATTTAGAATAATCAATATTTAAATGTGTAAGAGCTCCTGCTTCAGGTACTCCTGCCGTATTGGTTTTCCAGGCGTCCCAGTTGGTAATATATCCTATAATCTGTTTTTGATGATCAGAAGTGGTAGCACTTCCTCCTGTGTTCACTTGTGCATAAGCAATGCTCGAAACGCACATAAAAATAAAAAGCAAAGATGTTTTCAGATACAAATCTCGAAAACACCAAGCCTTAAAAGTTTGGTTTAATTTTTTCATAATTTCTTACCTTAAGTTATAAATGGTTTGTGTTATTATTTACGAAAACGTTGTAGTTTTCAATGAAAAAGTAGAAAGAACTCGGGGTTTAAAAAAACTAATTAGCTGAATGACTTAAAACTGTAGATTTTCAGAAGAAAAACAGGAATAAGATGCATTTTACTCATATTCTATAATTTCTATAGGAAAAAGAGATTATCGAACAAAAACCTTTTAAAAAGAAAACAATAAAAAAGAATAAATCAGGTTACATACCCAGATAGGAAGTAAGATTTATTCATAAAAAAAAGGAGTAAATAACAACTATTTATTTATAGAATAATCTCTAAAAGACTATAGAATGAAAGTAAGATGTTTACTTGTAGACAATGACCCGCTAGCTATCAGTGCTTTAAAAAAACACTTGGCACATTTTGAACATTTCGAGGTAGTTTTTGTTTGTAATAATGCTGTTGATGCTTTTAATTTTATTCGTGAAAATTCGATTGATTTAGTTTTTGTCGATATTTATACGCCTATGGTTAATGGGTTAGAATTTATTAAAAACATACACAATCCTCCTCTTATTATTATAACTTCTTCTGATGAAGATTATGCTGTACAAGGATTTGAGTTAGGAGTCATAGATTATTTAATAAAACCAATCTCTTTGAAGAGGCTTGTAAAATCTTTACACAAAATATCCAGGACATTAAATACGGTGAACAAACTGCCATATACATCTTCATTAGAAGATCACATTTTTATTAAAGTAGATAAAAAAATGATAAAAATATATTTTGAAGATATTTTATACATAAAAAGTCTTAAAGATTATGTTATCATAAAAACAGATCACAAAGATTATGTAACACATTACAACTTATCTGCAATTACCAGGCTACTACCAGAGTATCTTTTTATAAGAATCCACAGATCATATACTATCGCCATTAATAAAATTAAGGCAATTGATAAAAATTGTATCGAAATCGATGATAAATCACTTCCTATGGGAAGAAATTATATAAAAAAAGTTAAAGGTAAAATCATAAATGGAGTTACCGTTTAAATCAAAAAAAGATCCGAGATATACCCGGATCTTTAGTATGGATAAATGACTAGCATCTATTCACAACATAACAAACAAAATTTTAATCGGTATATTGTTTAGCACCGTATTTCCTAACTAAATCTTCATTTTCATCGCCTGTCAAGTTTGCAATGAACCGAAAAGAATACTGAACTTGTTATTTTCATAACGATGAAGTTTTAGCGTTTATATTATAGTCAATGAATCTGCCAAATCAGGGCCCTAGAATGCACCTGTAAAAAAATCGTTGAGCTTGTGTTAGCAAATCAATGTTTCAGGACCCGTCATTTGGCAATTTTCTATTATTCAATTTTATTTTTTAATTACTTTTTTGGTGATTACTTCTCCACCTATATTAATTTTGTAGATATAGATTCCACTTTTAAGAGTCGATAAATCTTGTGTGAAATCTCTACTTCCTGTATATTCTCTTAAAGATTTTGTATGCATTAATTTACCATAGATATCATACACATCAATTTTCACCCATGATACTTCAGAAACTGTTATCTGATATTTTATAACATCATCTACCAATGTTTGAAATGTAACAGAAGACATATTTGGGTTACTCTTAACACAGTCTGAAACAAACTCCCACACAGAACTACTACCAGGAGTTTCACCTTCTGTCCACCATTTGGCTTTATAGATTTTTTGGCTATGGTATACTTGATCCCCACTATTATATGCAATAGATGTTATCCATTGTGGAGATCCACAAAAATCTCCACCACCAGAGCCTCCGCCACAACTAGAAACAAATTCCCATACAGAGCTACTTCCCGGGGTTTCTCCCTTCGTCCACCATTTATTGGTATAGAGATTACCGTTATAACTTACTTTTTGTCCTGCTGTCGCGTATACCTTATCAGCTTGCCATTCTGCTATTCCATCACAACTTCCTCCCACTACTTTTTCTTTTACAGTAAACATAACAACTGTCTCGGTAGATAGTCCTTCATTATCTGTGGCAATAATTTTATAAGATACTTCACCAAAGGCTCTAGGAGTCCAGTCTGTAGTATATTGAGTACCATTTGCAGATGGAGTAATTTCAATATTATTTACAATAAATTTAACAGAGCTTACCTGGGTATCGTCTGTTACCGTAGCTTTTAACTGAATTGATGACAATGCTGTTTGTTCTATAACATCTGCATCTTTTGGTTCGATAAGAGTTATTGATGGAGGTGTATTACCTCCCACTAATTTCTCCTTTACTGTGAAAACAATTGTCTTTTCTGAAGTTGCATTTTTATTATCTGTAGCAGAAGCAATGAGCGTTACTTCACCAAATGCTGCAGGAGTAAAACTGGCTGTATAGCTACTTCCATTTGCTGTAGCACTAATGTTAGTTGTATTATGCTTAAACATAAAAGATTGAATGGTTCCATCGGAATCTGTAGCACTGGCTTTTAGTGTTATCGGAGACAATTCTGTTAATTCGATAACTTGTCCATTTGTGGGAGTCTCCCATACAACTGTTGGTGAATTGTTTATAGGATCAGTGTTTCCTGCAGCCTCATTTACTGCTTTAAGAATACTTGAAGGTGAATTATAATCGGTATCTTGTGTAAGTTCCCATATGATTAACCCCTGATGCCCATACTGCTTAGAATATTTTATTTTTTCTCCAGCTAATTTTGGTGTGTTATAGTATATCTTTTTTCCATTTTCTCCTATGTATCCTCTTAGATTTTTAGGATCCTTAGGGTCATAACTTGTTGCTGCATTAGCAAAATCTTTTATGATATCCTTATAAGGAACAAATTTAGCTCCATTTCCTCCATCAGGCTTCTTTTCAGAAAAATCGTAACCATACACAGGTAGTCCGAAAGCTAATTTGGCTTTTGGCACATTAAATCCTCCTGCATGATTCCAGGCTGGTGGAGCAAATCCCATCCAATATTCTAATGCATCTTGCGCAGAATAAATTGGATTATCTGCTGTTTGTCCTTGATAAGTCCCTGGTTCTACTTTATAAAGAGAAGAATGAGGTCCTTCTGGAGATTTATCCCATGATCCTGTAAAATCATAAGACATAAGACCAATCCAATCCATATAGTCTGCCATACCATCATCATAGTTATTTCCATACCAAGATGTTCCGAATACAGCGGCTGTAATTAACTTATTAGGTATTTTGGCTCTTAGTTTCTGGCTTAATTTTGTTAACCCAATACCTGCGGGATGAGGGCCTTTATCAGCATCCCCCCATTTGCTGCCTCTTACTCTTCCTCCCTGATCTGAAGTCCCGCTAATGGCTGGATCTGCCCACCAACATTCCATATCCAAATCAACACCATCCAAATCATTCTGAGTAACATAATTAGCAATCAATGTTGCAATTTCATCTAATTTACTATCGTTGTTTTGATATTTGGTCATTAACCATAAGAACGCATAATCAGTAGCCCCTCCTAATGCAACAGATACTTTTACTCCTTTGGCTTTGGCTTTTTGAAGAACACCCAAATCGTTAAGAACAGAATCTACTTTTCTAGATTGAAACTCATCAAAAGATATAGAAGCAAAATTTGAACTATTATAATCATTATTATTTTGCTTAAACATCAAAAAAGAAATATTTAGATGTGTTACTACCTCTGGATTAAATTTATTTTTGATATCATAATCAGCAACCCAGGTAGGCAAATATCCTATAATTCGTTGTTTACCAGAGTAATCCGGGCCTAATCCTCCATCTCCACATGGTCCTATTAGTTCCCAGGAGCCGGCTCCCGGAGCATCATTAGTATAGTATTTACACTTATAATTAATATTATTATAAGAAACTTCTTGCCCTTGTTTATAAGGGACTTTACTTGCATCCCACTCTGGTGAACAGGTAGGAAAAGTGTATTGTGCATGCATCAATAGCGCACAAAAAAACATAAACAAAAATGTATAAAAATTTTTCATGATTAGTGTGATTAATTAATTCGAGTTTTTATATGTATAATCGGGTAGTTAAATCAGTAATAAAAACTACCCGAAATAGTTCCTTAGTAGTTAATTTTTAAGGATTTTCTCAAAATAAACATCGTCATTTATATATATTTTAAATACATAAAGACCATTTTTGAGATTTGACAGATCGTGCGTAAATGATTTTAGTGTCTTTGCCTGGACTCCATTAAATGATTGTGTACTTATCAATTTTCCAGAAAGATGATATAGGTTGATCTTAACCCATGATGTATTATCTGTTTTTATTCTAAAGTTTACAATATCCTGAGTTATAGTTGGAAAAACAGAGTAGTTATTTGTAGTTATTTCAAAATTACTTTTACCACAAGCTCCGATTTTTGTCCAGGCTGTTTGCCAATGTGCTCCTGTACCGGGGGCATATGCCCATGCTGCAGTAGATGAACACCACCCAGGAATATCACAACTAAATTTTTCTCCTTCATTTACTACTTCATCATTTAATCCATAAGAAGTACCTGCAACATATTGTTGTATATTTGCACAATTCCCATTTCCTCCACCGTTAGTCACCGTAACTTTTATTGCAGTAGAGGTTGAAGATGTCCCTTTATTATCTGTTGCTTTTGCCGTTAACGAGTAATTTCCTACTATAACGTTTTCGAATGTATAACTAAAAGGGCTAGCACTACTTTCTCCTATTTTATTATCATTATTAAAGAATTCTACTTTCGCAATCGTCCCGTCGCTATCAGATGCATTTACCGTGATAGGAATCGAAGTACCTGCTTCAAAAGTGGCATTATCTCCCGGAGAAGTTATACTAACAGTAGGAGCATTATTATTTCCTCCTGTTGTTTTTTCTTTCACAGTAAAAGAAATTGCTTTTTCTGAGGTATTATTTTGATCATCTGTGGCAGATGCTGTAATCGTAATTTCTCCAAATGCAGTTGGTGTAAAACTAGCCGTATAGGTACTTCCTGAAGAGATAGGAGTAATACTAGTATTATTATACTTAAAAATAAAAGATTGAACAGTTCCATCGGTATCGGTAGCACTGGCTTTTAAAGTAATCGGCGCAAGCTCTTTTTGTTCTATGACCTGCCCATTATCTGGTGATTCCCATGTTATTACAGGGCTACTTCCATTAGAAACACCGCATTCTTTTACAAACTCCCATACGGTATCACTTCCAGGAACATTACTGCTATCTGCATACCATTTGTTTTTATAGACGTTATTATTATATTTTACATAGTTATTTTTGTCTTTATAAATCCTCGATGCATTCCATTCGGGTACTTCCTGGCAGTCAAGATTTATTCCATCCCAAATAATAACTTTAATTTCTGATGTTGCCGTAGTACCATTTTCAAATACCGCATTAGCGCTTAAAACATGGTTGGTATAGCTAGATGGTGTCCAACTGAATGTTACTCCATCAAAAGTTTGATTTTCCACAGTTGTAGTAACGCTTACCAATTTTGTATTTTTTTCATCTATAGATAAGCTTACGGGAATTGGAGAAAATGTAGATTGCTCAAACATTTGGTTATTTCTGGGAGTTGTAAATGTTACCTGAGGTTTTTGTGCACAAGGTTCTGCTGTAAGATCGGCAGCATCACCACCATACCTAGCCATATCTTTACATCCACAATCAGAAAGATCATGAACTCCATCCATATCTGTCCCTATTTGATAAATATCTGTAAACCTTTCGTAGTATCCTATTCTATCTAACACCTGAGGTTTTTCTGTACCTTGTCCACATTCTACACCTCCATTAATAATATTTACAGTCATCCCTAATCCCGGAATTCTATTTTTGGTTTTATCCAACTCATTAGGAGTCCATTTATTCACCATTACATCATGAGCCGATGGTTTGGGGTATTGAGGCGTCATCCAAAACCAAATAGCAGTTTGAAAAGCCAAAGCAGCATCTTCGATTACTTTTTCTGGATGATCTAAAAGTATCTGTTTGTCTCCAAAAATGAATTCACTGGCAGGACCGTAATTATAATTGTATGATAACTGTATGGGGCCTCTTCCCTTATATGATTTTCCTGGAGTTGGAGGATAATTTGTATCTGGAGAAGCATAAGAAGCATTCGTAGGCTCTTCACGAAAGTGTAAGCCCCAAGAAAACTGTCCACCCGGGGCAGTTGACCACCCCCCAGTAGTCTCATGAGAGATATTAGCAAAAAAAGCTGTGATTTCTCTTTTTCTGGTTTCAAGGCTTCCTTCACCTAAAAAAGATCCATAATCTACTTTTTTGGTAACAATTTCTTTATCAGTATTTCTTGGTGCATCAAAATCTACATCGGTTCGAATCACTTTTGATATTCCTGTAGTCTTATCAGTACGTGTAATTCTATAAGCGTTCGTACCACATCTTCTCTCAAAGGTCACTTCGATTTTACTCATTCTATTAATGGCCTCGATAAAAGATTCGAAAGTATAAAAATCATCTTTCGGGTCTAGTACCCAAACACCACCTCCGGTGTCTTTAGCACCAAAACGATACGGAAACAAGGTGTTCCATAAATCTTTATTTATCAAATCATTCACTTGATGTAGTGGATGTATAGGTAAAAACTTATCCAGAGAGAAAGAATCAGTTGTTTTTGATATCTCGGGATATGTATTATCATCGTTAGAAAAAGTTAGATGAATAGTAAAAAGTAATACAGTAAAAATCATAATCCATGATTTCCTGCATAAAACCTGTTGGTTTTTTGGAGTAGTGAGTTTGTGTGTCATTGTTATTACAACATTTGTGTTAAGTCGTTGGCTTTCTTTTAGTTATTTAAAACCCTGATCTTAAAATACTACTTTTACGTCCTCTTGGAGAAATAAATTATACGAGTGACACTTTTTAGCACACAAAAACCATCATATTGACAATAAATGAAATTTTGGATTAATCTAATTATACAATTTTATAATTGTTCGTTTTTGAAGAAAAAAAGATCAACTAATTGGAGATATTAGACCTCGATAGGTTTATTTTTTTGAGATGGTAATCTGAATCTGTTGCAATAACGTTGTGGGTTCGAAAGGTTTATTTATTACTTTAGTAATACCAGCATCTATAAAATTTTCTTTGTTTTCTGATTCAGAAATAGCGGTTAAAGCAATAATTGGGGTTTTTTCATCTGATTTACGTATTCGTTTTGTTGTCTCAAATCCATCAATCCCCTCCATCATTATATCCATAAAAATAAGATCATATTCATTTTTCTCTGTCATTTTCAATGCTTCATAACCATCTGATGCAATTTCACATTGATAACCAAAATTAGTAATGATTTTTCGTGTAATTAATTGATTAATTTTATTATCCTCGACAACCAAAATTTTTACACCTTTCTTTTTTTTATCTTTAAATTCTGCTTGACCTATTTTCTCCTCTATATGTTCGAAAGGGATTTGAAAACTAAAAATTGTACCTTCTTTTTCGTCGGATGTAAAATCCAGCTTACTATTACATTGAAGAAGTAATTTATTAGCTATAACCAGTTCTAGAGTAGGCAGGTTATTTTCGTCTGATAAGGAAGTAAAAATAGCAGATTCGTTTTCTACAAAGGCTTTATTTAATTCTTCTTGCTTTTTCTTAGAAAAACATAAATCTTTACTCTTCAATGAAAACAAGATAGTGCTTGTCTTTTCTCTTGAAAAAAGATGCTGTACAGAAAATTCTATAATCCCCCCACTTATGTATCTAGAAGTATTTGAAAGGATACTAATAACTATTCTTGATAAGTGATCAGGATCACCCAAAAGTTTCTTGGGTAATTTATCGTCTAGTAGAAACCTAAAATCATTATTATTTTCTCCTATTATAAAGAATTTAAGAGATTCTTTAATTGTATTAACTAATTGGATAGGATCAAAAGGATGCTTTTTTAAAGAAATTTTATAGGCTTCATCCGATCTGTTTAATTCTATAATATCATTAATAAATCTTAATAGATATTTCCCCGAAAACTGTAATATATTTAACTGCTCTTTTCGTTGGCCTTCGTTCGATTCCTTATTTTCTAATAAATGTGCAATACCATTTATTGCATGAAGGGGAGTTCTTAATTCATGAGTAATATTATTTATAAACAATGTTTTCTGTTTATACGCTTCTTCTACCCTATTTTTTGCCTTTAATAATTCTTCATTTTTATGCTGTAAGAGTATGTTATTTTCTGTTTTTAGTCTAGAATTTTTATATTGAAGTAAGATCAAAAGAACCAAAATAACTATAATTACAATTCCTGATATCAAAAGATATTCATTAAGCTTTAATTGAGTTTGCTGATATTTATTCTCTGCCAGAATCCTTTCATTATCCTTTTGTTTTAGTTGAAGTTCTTTGTATCCCTTTATATCTTGAGCATACTTTTCAAGGAAGATATTATTCTGTTTTGCCTGTTCTTGGATATAATCTTTATAATAATCATTAGCTAATTTATATTCTTTTTTTCGATCATATATATCTGCAATCCCAGCAAGATATAGTGTATGATTTGCATAATTACTTGTCTTTGCTGAGTCTATTTCTCGTTTGGCAATCTCTTCACCTTTTCTAAAAAAGTTAAGCGCTTCATCATATCTATTTGTTTTTGAACATGCTGTTCCGATTCGATAATATAGATATATCAATCTTATATCTTTATGATATTTTTTTGCAAGTTCAATCGCCTTTTGAGAGATCTCATAACAGTTTTTCCAATCCGCATTTCGATAATAAATAGAAGTTAAGTTTACCAGCATATCAATACTCTGCTCTTCATACTTATATTTCTCTGCTCCGTCTATCGCTTTTTTTAAGAAAAAAACTGCTTTATCATTATCTTTTGATATTATTTTATGATATAATCCCCATAGATTATTTATATAAATTTCACCATATTGATCTTGTACTTGTTTTTGTAAGATAGTCGCTTTTTCGAGATAAGTTTCAAATCCTTCTAAATCCTGAACAGATATATACAACCCACTATGTAGTCTATAGATTCTAGCAATATACTTTTTATTGTCACTCTCTAATGCTAGTTTTTCGGTTTCATCAATTATGTTAAGAGCCTTACTTATATAGTTATGATCTATCCAATATTCTATAGAATCTAAATTTTGTTCTAAAACATTCTTCTGCTGTAGAGAAGAGAAATCATAAGTCTCTTTAGCATGAGCACATAAAATCAGTAATAAAATAAGAATTGAGGTGAATACATTTCTTTTCATATAATGTCTTGTTTTATCTTTTAGCTTAGAGTACTAACTCTATTGCCAAAAGTTTAAAATCAACTTACATATCATTAGATCTTATTCAAAAAATTATATTATTCTTGATAATTGTAATCACGAATAACAGATCTCAGGTATTTTTTAGCCAGCAGATATAAAACAAGAAGGGGTAATTATTTGTATTATAACCTACATTAGGTTTACTTTATTTTTTAACAAAAATAAAATTTATTTTTCAAAAATTTAACATAATCAATCTTTTTAGACAAAGTATTTGATAGTAAAGACACTACAAGAAGTATTTTTAATTATCAATTGTCTTAACTTCTTGTAGTACCCTTATAAATGTTTTTATTATAATCTAGACTTTAATAAATATCTTTTTCTTGTATAAAAAGTATGCCAAAAGTGTATAAAAACCAACAACAACCAATGCATAAAAAAAAGAGGACAACGGTTTATCAATCGACGGGTACACAAAAAATGTTTCAAAAAGAAATTGATGCACCGAAGTTTGAGAATCGATTTTAATCAGATAAAAAGATTTGGCAAATATCATAGAAGAAAAATAGATAATAATTGCATTTGCCCCTACATATTTCACAAGACTACCAAAATCATGTTTTTTATGATCCATAAAATAATGAAATAGTACTAAAAACAAAGTGGCATATCCCGATGTGACCAATACAAAACTACTGCTCCACAACACTTTATTGATCGGAAAAAAGATACTCCATAAATACCCTATGATCATAAAACCTCCTCCCATTGCCGCCAATAAAACAAGTTTTCGTTTTGCTGTACTTGCCAAAACCTCTCCAACAAAAATTCCGGTAATTGTTGTTACAATAGCCGGTAATGTGCTAAGTATACCTTCTGGATCATAATCTGGTTTCCAAATATGCCCTTTAAGCAATACGTAATCCAGATAATTAGCCCAGTTATTTGGTCCTCTTTCTAGAGTAGGAGAAGTCCCATCGGGCAATGGAATGTATGCCAACCATATCCAATACCCTACAAGAATAGTAACTGCTATAAAAATTAGCTGTTTTCGATTACAATTCAAATACAATATCGAGGCTACGCAAAATATAATTCCTATTCGCTGCAATACTCCAGGTAGACGTATAGATTCTGTTTCTATGAAAGGGAAATAAGGCAAAAATACATTGATAAATAGGCCTAGTACAATTAATTTTAGACTACGTATTAAGATTTTTTTATATATCGCCCAATCCGCCTTTTTATGTTTGTATACGAACGATATAGATATCCCTACAATAAATAAAAAGAAAGGAAACACAAAATCTGCCAAAGTAAGACCATTCCATTCTGCATGTAACAACGGTGTATACACATAAGACCAGTCTCCTGGTGTATTTACCAGGATCATAAGCATAATAGTAAGTCCTCTTAAAAAATCAACAGATTGTATTCGTTTAGTTATCCTCACGACATTAGGTTCTTTCCTATTGATTTCCAAACTTTCGCCAATAAAAAACCAGAAACTAAGGCTAATACCCCTATAATTCCCGCCATGATGTACTCTCCATAAAGCAAGTTCCCTACAGAAAACAAACAACTATATACCAATACACAACCTAATAGCATTGCTAGAATTCCAGAAGGTACAGACCATTTCTCATTAGATTCTACTATTTTTATCCCCTCTGCATTAGCTTCATCAACAATTTTTTTCCAGCCTGGCCCACCAGGTTGAATACTTTTATAAAAAGAGCGTAAAGTCTCTTTTGATTCTGGTTTAGTTAGATAAGTTGCCACAATCCAAACTATTGAAGTTATAATCACCATAGCTATAAATCTAAACCAGGAAGGAAATACACCTGATATTATTTCTCCGGCATCATTGGTATATCCAAATAATGAATCACCAAGAGGCGTAAAAGTCAAAATTAATGGGATAAGCATTGCAGAAAACATTACGGATATTTCACTCCATGCATTGATTCTCCACCAAAACCAACGCAAAATATATACTAATCCTGTTCCCGCTCCAAACATTAAAATAATGTCAAAAAGCTGCTTGGCATTAGTAAGATAAAGTGCAAATACAGCACTAGTCACCATAAGAACTATTGTAGTAATTCGTCCAACATTTACCAGTTCTTTTTCGCTTGCATCTTTTTTAATTTGTTGCTTATAAAAATCATTAACGATATATGATGATCCCCAATTAAGATGTGTAGATAACGTTGACATAAATGCAGCGCCCAGAGAAGCTAAGACAAGTCCTAATAGTCCTGCCGGGAGCTTTGTTAACATTGCCGAATAAGCCAAATCATGTCCTAATTTACTAGATTCAACATTAGGAAAAGCCTCTTGAATACTAGCAATATCTGGATACATTACTAAAGATGCTAATGCTACCAAAATCCATGGCCAAGGTCGTAGTGCATAATGCATAATATTAAAAAAGAAAGTAGCACCTATTGCGTGGTTTTCATTTTTTGCAGCAAGCATACGTTGTGCAATATATCCACCACCTCCTGGTTCTGCACCGGGATACCATGAACTCCACCATTGTACTGCTAATGGTATAATTAAAATTCCAATTAATGCTTCTGTATTAGAAAAATCCGGAAAAAATGAAAGTTTATCAGATACATTTGGGTGAGAGACCAAATTGCTCAACCCGCCCACTTCAGGAAGATTAATCAAATAATAAGAGGCCCCTACTGCACCCACTATTGCAACAAAGAAAAGCACAAAATCTGTATAAATCACTCCTCTAAAACCTCCTAAAGAACTAAAAACAGCTGTTACCACACCACCTATTAAAACAGTCTGTATTGGCGAAAGTCCAAGCATAATCTGCCCTATTTTAATGGCAGCAAGGTTTACGGCAGCCATGGCAATTATATTAAATACCACCCCAAGATATATCGACCTAAACCCCCTTAAAAACTTAGCGGGTTTTCCACTATATCTCAATGTATAAAATTCTAAGTCTGTCGTAACATTTGATTTACGCCATAGCTTGGCATACACGAATACGGTTAGAAGGCCTGTTAATAAAAAAGCCCACCATACCCAGTTACCAGCAACACCGTCCTGCCTTACAATATCAGTAACTAAATTTGGGGTATCGGTAGAAAATGTAGTTGCTACCATCGAAAAACCTAGTAACCACCACGGCATATTACGTCCAGATAAAAAATACTCTGCTGTATTTTTTCCAGATCTTTTAGATACCACAACTCCAATAATAATTGTGGTTAAGAAAAATGAGGCTATGATTATGTAGTCCAATGTAGTTAAAACCATTATTTTTATTTTAATAAATTTGATTTGTTTTTTAATATTCGTTGTTTGGCATGAGCCGCGTAATTCCTCCCTATAGGAATTCTTTTTTCTCCCACTTCGACAAGGTTTCCTTCTATAGATTTAACTTTATCTATAGCTATGGTATACGATTTATGAATCCTTATAAAATTTTCTGAAGGAAGTTCTTCACTGATACTTGTTAAGGATTTATGTGACATAAACGTATCTTCTAGTGTACTTACCCGGATATAATCTTTAAGACTTTCTATAAAAAGGATATCGGTTAACAAAATTTTCACCAATTTCTTATCTACTTTTAAGAAAATATGAGCCGGTTGAACCAAATCCATAGAAGGTTCATGTTTCTTTATGGCAATAAGTCTTGCCGTTAATTTATTTATAGATTTCAGAAATCGATTAAAAGAAATAGGTTTTACCAGATAATCGAGAACTTCTAGCTCATAACTTTCTAATGCATATTCTTTATATGCAGTGGTAATAATAATCTGGGGATACTCCTGTAAACTTTTTAAAAACTCTAAGCCATTCATTCTAGGCATATTAATATCTAAAAATACAGCGTCAATATCTCCTTGTTCTAATATAGATAATGCCTCTATCGGATTTTTAAAAGTATCAACGATCTGAATGTTCTTAAATTCTTTTAAAAAAGATTCAATAACTTCAATTGCCAAGGGCTCATCATCAATTATGATACATTTAATAATCATTATATAGGGATTTTAAGCAAAATCGAATACTCATTATTTTTTTGTGCTATGTTTAATGTATATTTTTTTGGGTAAAGTATTTCTAATCTTCTTTTTACATTTTTTATTCCAATTCCATTAAGTCTTTTAGTTTCTGATTCATCTTCATAATTATTTTTGGATATAAATATCAATTCATTTTCAAATCTTTCAAAAGAGATTAATAACTCCATTCTATCATTATTCCTAAGTCCATGCTTAAAAGCATTCTCAATAAATGGTAAAAACAGCATGGGAACTACTTTTACATCATCGATATTACCATTTATATCAACTCTAGAATCAACTCGATCACCATAACGCATTTTTTCGAGTTCTATATAATTATCGATATGATCAATCTCCTGCAAAAGAGGGAGCTTTTTTTTACTGGTATCATAAATCACATATCTCATAAAGTTAGATAGTTTTAATACAAGATTAGGTGCTAAATCCGATTTTTTTATTGTTAATGCATATAAACTATTAAGTGTATTAAAAAAGAAATGAGGTTGTATCTGTGCTTTTAAGTATTTTAACTCTGTTTTATATTGCAACTCACTTAGGTCTCTATTCTTATTTTGCATAATCAAAAAATCGACCGTATACTTTATTGCAGAAGTTAGTCCTACAACATACAATTCTCCTATAGCTACTGCTACAATATGATTAAACCCAAATGGATCCAGTCGTCCTTCTACTTCGGGCCAGATATCTTCGGTAACCAATAATAGGTTTAAACCTGATCTTAACATATAATGAACTCCAAGAGATATGCATAAGAAAAGTACATAATGCACATACTTTCTTTTGAATATGAACTTAGGGACCAAATAATAAATATTAAAATATACTAAGATGATGTGTAGAGGAAATTCTACAAGGTTTGATTTTAATGAATACCAATAATCATTAAAATAACTTCCCCATCGAATTACATTAAATGAAAAATAAATAATCCAAAAATATAAATGATATTTTCGTTTAATAGTCCTTTGCACGTTACCCCTCTTTTTTTTAAAAAATCATTAAATAACATCTGTTAAAATCACTTTTTTAACAAAAATTTTTGAAAAATGTAAGGCTATTTATAGAGAAAAACAAAAAAAATGAGAATATCGAATTTTAAAAAAACCGTTATCTATCAATGCATGTCGATTGTTATTAAAACCATGTCGTTGGTCTAAAAAAAATTTTGTTAAATAATTAAAATACTACTTTGAGATCATTCAAAAAACACATATTAATATGAAACAAAAGATTTTAACCCTAACCACTCTATTATTTTTTTCTTTTCTGAGTTTTGGGCAGGGAACCCAAATAACGGGGACAGTAACGGGAGCTTCAGATGGTGTGCCACTACCTGGAGTTAATATTATTGTAAAGGGAACTACAAATGGAGTACAGACCGATTTTGACGGAAATTACACAATCACTGCAGCAGCAGGAGATGTAATTCAGTTTTCCTATTTAGGAATGTCAGATAAAGAAATTACTGTAGGTAGTGAAACAGTAATAAATGTTCAATTGCAAGAAGATGCTGAACAATTAGAAGATGTAGTAGTAACTGCACTGGGGATTCAAAAAACCAGAAAATCACTTACTTATGCAGCTCAGGATATTAAATCTGATGAGCTAACAAAAATCAAAGATGCCAACCCTATCAACAGTCTTTCGGGTAAGGTATCTGGTCTTGTTGTAAACAGAAGTGCTTCTGGTGTTGGTGGATCGGTAAAAGTAACTTTACGAGGTAATACTTCTACCAGAAATAACCAACCATTATACGTTGTAGATGGTATTCCTTTATTAAACAATTCTGCGATTCAACCTAACAGTACATTTGGTGATATCGAAAATGCAGGAAATAGAGATGGTGGAGATGCTCTATCCTTGATCAATCCAGATGACATTGCAAGTATTAGTGTTCTAAAAGGAGCTTCGGCTTCGGCTTTATATGGTAGCCAGGGATCTAATGGTGTGATATTAATTACTACTAAGAAAGGTAAATCAGGAAGTTTTAGAACAAATGTATCTTCTAGTTTCACAGTAGATAACGCTGCTTATTTACTTGATTTTAATGATCGTACAGAAAAAAACATAGATGACTTCTTAGAAACAGGAACAACTGCAATTAATTCATTGTCGGTATCTGGAGGAACAGAAAATGCTCAAACTTATTTCTCGTATGCAAATACACAAGCATCAGGAATACTTCCTACTCACAATGTAAAAAAGCATACTCTTAATATTAGAGAAACGGCTAAACTATTCGATAACAAGTTAACTGTTGATGCCAATATCTTGCTTTCAACTCAAAAAATACACAATAAGCCTGTTTCTGGTTTATATTATAATCCATTAGTAGGAGCAACAGCATTTAATTCGGATACAGAAACTTTAAGTGATTATAGAGTTTTTGAAGAATTTAATGTAGATAGAAATTTAATGGCGCAACGTTGGTTTAGAGGAACTTCTGATATCGAACAAAACCCATATTGGATAATCAATAGAAATGCCAGTGATGATCAGAATCAAAAAGTTTTGGCATCTGTTTCTTTAAAATACAGGTTTAATGATTGGTTAACCGTTCAAACCAGAGGAAGTTATGACAAAAACTTTTATAAGTTTGAAAGAAGAATTCATGCAACTACCGATGGAACGTTATCTGCTTCAAATGGTCGTTATTTATTAAATGATGTAGAGGATACTCAGATCTATGGTGATATCATAGCTACTATTAATACTCCTCTTTCAGATAGTTTTAATTTAACCGCTAATATCGGTACTAGTATCAGAAAATCAGATTTAGGCGAAAGCACCTTATTAGATTCTGGTGTAGGAGGTAATTTAAAAATACCAAACATCTTTACGCTTTCTAATTTTGTAGTTGGTACAGTAGGGGTTAATCCAATATTAAAAGAAACTCAAGCAGAGCAAAAAGAAGTACAATCTCTATTTGCTAGTACTACACTAGGTTTCAAAGATATGTTATACTTAGATGTAACAGCTAGAAACGACTGGTCTTCAACAGTTTCAGACTCTTTCTTCTATCCATCTTTTGGTATTACGGGAGTTGTTTCTGAAATGTTTGAATTACCTGAAGTGATTTCTTTTGCAAAAGTAAGAGCTTCTTATGCAGAGGTAGGTAATGATATACAAAGTTTTGCTAACAATCCAATCAATACTATTGGTACTGGTCCTGGTGGGTTAAACCGTCCTACGGTAAGACCACTTACAGAGCTAAAACCAGAAACTCAAAGATCTTTTGAAATCGGTACAGAATGGCAATTCTTTAATAACCGTTTAGGGTTTGAAATTGGATATTACCAAACCAATACTATAGATCAATTTATGACAATCCAGTCTGCCAGTGGTCAAACCAATGCTAATGGTCAAACAGCAGATCAATTTGCTATCAACGCAGGGGATTTTGAAAATAAAGGTATTGAAGTTTCTATTACCGCAGACCCAATACAAACTGAGAATTTTTCATGGAACACTTCTGTAAACCTTGCTAGTAATAAAAATACTATTAAAGAATTAGATGCTAGATTAGATAGAGATTTCCTAGAATTAACTCCAATAAGTGTTAACTCTTATGCTTTATTAATTGCAGAAGGTGGGTCTTTTGGTGATATTTACGGAAAACGACTTAACAGAAATGCAAATGGATTGCCAATTCGAAATGCAGATGGTAACTTTACTCAAGCGGCACCTGATGCAAATACCAGAGGAGGTTTTGATTTATTAGGAAATGCAAATCCTGATTTTTCTTTAGGATGGAATAATTCTTTTACTTACAAAAACATAACATTATCCTTTTTAGTTGATGGAAAATTTGGTGGAGAAGTAATGAGTCTTACTGAAGCTATCGTTGATGGTTTCGGAACATTAGACAGAACAGGTAGCGTGCGAATTTTTGATGAAGCTACTGGTTCAGAAACTACAATACCAGCTGCAGAATACCATCAGGCAATTGGAGGAAGAGATAAATTTAGTGGTGAATATGTATATGATGCTACTAATATCCGATTAGCAGAATTATCTATAGGATATAATTTTAACCTTGGAGAGAATAGTTTCTTTAATTCGATCAATACTTCTTTAGTAGGTAGAAATTTATTTTTCTTTTATAAAGACGCTCCATATGACCCCAATATATCTTTAAGTACAGGAAACGGACTTCAGGGTGTTGATGTATTCGGATCGCCATCTACCAGAAGTATCGGTTTGAATGTTGGCTTATCATTTTAATTAAAAGGAATAGAATATCATGAAAAATATATTTAAAAAAATAATCATTACTGCTTTTATCTCGGTATTTGTACTCTCATGTACAGACGATTTCGAAGCATTAAATACAGATCCTAATGGATTAACGGATGCACAAAGTGAAGCCGATTTTATTAATGTAGGTGGACCATTTAATCCTATCTTTTTAAACCTGTACAGGTATGATCCTGCATGGCATACACAGTTACAGCATAATCTAAATGCAGATACTTTTTGTGGATATATGGCCCCACCAAGACCATTTGCAGGAGGAGCAAATACCACAAACTATAATTTTATTGATTTTTGGGATCAATTCCCTTGGGATATCCCATACTCTTCTACTGGAGTTATGCAAAATGCTGCATTAGTCAAAGAGCGTGGAGAAGAAAAATTTCCATTAATCTATGCGGTTGCAAAAATACTAAGAGTCGAAGGTATGCATAGAGTAACAGATGTATATGGTCCGATTGTATATTCAAAATTTGGAGTACCAGGAGCATCTTTTCCAGAATATGATACTCAACAAGAAGTATACAATCAATTCTTTACTGAACTTGATGAAGCAATCACCACTTTATCTACAGACCCAACCAATGAGCAGTTCGCTAATTTTGATCTTGTATATGGTGGAAATTATGAACAATGGATAAAATTTGCCAATACACTTCGATTACGTTTAGCTATTAGAATTTCGAAAGCAGATGCTGCTAAGGCAAAAACTGAAGGAGAGAAATCACTAGCACTTGGTGCAGGGCTTTTAGAAACTAATGCTGATAATTTTATTATTAAAGGAGGAGCAAAACATCCATTAACTGTTTTTAATTCTGAGTGGAATGACGTTCGTATGAACGCTTCTATGGAGTCTATACTAGTTGGTTATAACGATGCCAGAGGTCCTGTTTTATTTGAAGAATCTACAGTAACACCTGGATCTCTAAAAGGATTAAGAAGTGGATTACCATTATTAGACGGGTATACTGATGATATTGATCAAAAAGGAGATTATGTTGGTTTTTCTAGATTAGGAAATTCTTATATAGTAGATAAAACTCCAACTACAGATATCCAATTAATGACTGCTGCAGAAGCATATTTCTTAAAGGCAGAAGCTGCCTTAAGAGGATGGGCTGGTGCCGGTGATGCGCAATCAAATTATGAAATGGGAATCACAACTTCTTTTGAGCAACACGGCGCTGCTGGGGCATCAACCTACATTGCTGATAATGCCTCTATACCTATTGATTATGTTGACCCTGTCGGATCTCATAGTACTCCTGCATTAAGTACGATTACTATAGCCTGGGATGGCGGAGCAACAAATGAAGAAAAATTAGAGCGAATTATTACTCAAAAATGGATCGCTATGTTCCCTGATGGGCAAGAAGCATGGAGTGAGTTTAGAAGAACAGGATATCCAAAAATATTCCCTTCGGTAGCTAATAATAGTGGAGGTACGGTAGATACTGATATTCAAGTAAGAAGATTACCTTTCCCAGCTAGTCAGCGAAGTACTAACCCACAAGGAGTAGCGCAAGCAAGAACACTTCTTGGTGGTGCTGATAACGGAGGAACCCGACTATGGTGGGATGTTCCTGGTGGAAATTTTTAAAAAATTTGAGTTAGCCAAATAATACTGATAAAAGAGATGGATAGAGCAATATCTCTCGACTCCATCTCTTTTCATCAAAAGCCTTGAAATAATAAAAACAATAAAAATATCAAACTCTTGAGGAAAAATGATCCAGGAAATTGAATATAAACAGGTAGGACAGTTTGAAAAAACGAAGTTTGAGAAGATTCATAATGAAATATTTCCCGATTCTTCGACAGCTTCAAAACTTGTTGCCCACGAAATTGCAACACTAATTAAACAAAAGCAAGAAGAAGGAAAACTTTGTGTACTCGGTCTGGCTACAGGTTCTTCACCTATAAAAGTATATGAAGAATTGGTAAGCCTACATCGTTCTGGAGAGTTAAGCTTTTCAAATGTAGTTACTTTTAATCTGGATGAATATTATCCTATGGATACAGGTCACCAGCAAAGTTATTATCATTTTATGCATCAACACTTATTTGATCATGTAGATATTAACCCAGAAAACATCAACATTCCTGATGGCACCATTCCTGTTACAGAAATGGATCAGTACTGCATTGATTACGAAATGAAGATCAAAAAGTATGGTGGATTAGATTTTCAACTCTTAGGAATTGGTAGAACAGGACACATTGGCTTTAATGAGCCTGGATCACACCCTAATTCGGGAACACGAATCATCACATTAGATCATGTAACCAGAACTGATGCCTCATCTGATTTTAATGGTTTAGAAAATGTTCCTAAAAAAGCGGTTACTATGGGAATAAGTACCATAATGAAATCCAGAAGGGTGTTACTATTAGCCTGGGGGCATAAAAAGGCTACAGTAGTAAAACAAACCATAGAAGGTGAAATTACATCCAACATCCCCGCATCTTTTTTACAAGAACATAAAAATACTACGATCATCCTTGATTCTGAAGCAGCTTCTGAACTTACACGAATCAAAACACCATGGCTTGTAGATCAATGTATCTGGAAAGAACAATTAAAATTTAAAGCGGTAACCTGGTTGAGTCAAGAACTTAATAAACCTGTCTTAAAACTTACAGATAAAGATTATAATGATAATGGAATGTCTGGCCTTTTGGCAGTTGAAGGGTCGTCTTATGATTTAAACATTAAGATTTTTAATAAACTTCAGCATACCATTACAGGTTGGCCAGGAGGAAAACCAAATGCAGATGATACCAACAGGCCCGAGAGAGCTCTACCTGCAAAAAAGAGGGTTTTAATTTTTAGCCCTCACCCAGATGATGATGTTATATCAATGGGAGGAACATTCTTAAGATTAATCGATCAAGGACATGATGTACATGTTGCTTATCAGACTTCGGGTAATATAGCCGTTACAGATGATGAAGCCTTAAAATTTTCTGAGGTAGCCAATAGTGTTCACCCAGGTAAAGATGAAGATACTTTTAAGAAGGTTATAGCATTTCTTAAATCAAAAAATCCAGGTGATATTGATATACCAGAAGTTCGTTTAATTAAAGGATTAATTCGAAGAATGGAATCTTTGGGAGCTACTCGTTATTTTGGATTAGATGATGATAAAGTTCATTTTCTCGATCTCCCATTTTATGAAACCGGAAGAATTAGAAAAAATCCTCTGGGAGAAAAAGATGTAGCCCTTACAGCAGATATTATCGAAAAAATAAAACCACATCAAATATATGCAGCAGGTGATCTTGCCGATCCTCATGGAACTCATAAAGTTTGTCTAGATGCTATTTTTGAGGCTGTTAACAACCTAAAAAGTAAAAGCTTCATGAATGATTGTTGGGTATGGCTATATAGAGGTGCCTGGCAAGAATGGGACGTTTCTGAAATTGAAATGGCTGTACCTCTAAGTCCACACGAAGTATCCAAAAAAACTAATGCTATCTTATATCACCAATCCCAAAAAGACAGGGTGATGTTTCAAGGAGAGGATTCTAGAGAGTTTTGGTTAAGAGCTCGTGAAAGAAATAGAAATACAGCGATATTATATGATAAGCTTGGTCTTGCAGATTATGAAGCTATAGAAGCTTTTAAGAGATATATATTTTAAAAAATTAATGCTTTGTTTGTTAGATAAATTTTTGCAAAAAACAACCTTCCCTCATGTATTGAGGGAAAGTTGCTTTTAAAAAAGAATCTCTTCGTTATGCATCAACAATAAGACAGTACATAAATGATAAATAAACTAATGACTAATGATATTATTTGCAGATAGCGGTTCTACTAAATGTGATTGGGTTCTTGTTAAAAATGATGGAGAACTCGTTCACAAAACTAAAACCGATGGTATAAATCCTCTTTTACTTTCTGACGATACTATCATAAATATTGTTCAAAAAGCAGATACCATACTTCAAAAAAGAGATCTTATTCATAAGATTTACTTTTATGGAGCAGGGTGTGGTGAGGCCGATGCTAAGAAAAAAATAGCTCTCGTATTGCAATCCATATTTAAAAATGTAACATCTATTGTTATAGAAGAAGATATTATCGGAGCTGTAAAAGCTACAACAGAAAAACCAAGTGTGGTATGCATTTTGGGAACAGGAGCAAATTGCTGCTATTTTGATGGAGTAAACGTTATCCAAAAATCTCCTGCTTTAGGATATCTATTAGCAGATGAAGGGAGTGGTAACTATTTGGGGAAAAAATTAATTAAAGATTATTTTCTAGGTAAAATGCCAGCAGATACGGCCTCATTATTTAAGAATGATTATACTACCGAGCTTAATCAAATTCTTGATGAATTATATTGTGCTGATCACCCTAATAAGTATTTAGCTTCTTATGCTAAGTTCATTTTTAGAAATCGGGGAAATGCTTATCTCGAAGAAATTTTACATCATGGTGTTTCAAAATTTATAAGTACTTACCTTTTTCAGTATAAAGAAGAATTATCTAAATACCCTATACACTTTGTTGGTTCGGTAGCATACTACTCACAAGATATTATAAAAAAATTATTAGATGATCGTGGTTATCGGGTTAAGGGTTTTGTAAAAAAACCAATAGACCATTTAGTTAATCGCCTGATCACACAAAGAATTTCTCAAAAAACAAGTCAGTAATGAGTTTACGAATTATACCCATCTTTTTTTTAATTTTCATGGCCTGCAAAAGTCCTGATTCATCATCTCCTGTTAATCGATCTTTGAGTATTACCCCCATACCTTTCAAAGTAGATACAAAACAAGGATACTTCGAGATCAACAAAAAAACTACTTTTCAATGTAATGACACATCTTCAGAGGTTATTGCAAGTTTTTTTATCGAAAAAATCAAGACTTTTACAGGTCATTCTTTTTCAATGCATAGTGAGAGTCGCACCAAAAACAGTATTCAATTAATCAAAGAAAGTACTTTGGATTTTGGTGAAGAAGAATATCATCTATCTATATCAAAAGATGAAGTAAAAATAAAAGCTAAAACTGATCAAGGATTGTATTATGGCATGCAGACTTTTATGCAACTTCTTCCGTTATATGATGCTAATCCAAAAAATCAAATGCACCTCCCTATTAAAATCCAGGCTCTAAATATAGAAGATAAACCTCGTTTTGGTTGGCGAGGGATGCACCTGGATGTTTCTAGGCATTTTTTCTCTATCGATTTTATCAAAAAACAACTTGATATATTATCACTTTTCAAGATCAACAAATTTCATTGGCATCTTACCGATGATCAGGGATGGCGAATAGAAATCAAAAAATATCCTAAGCTTACAGAGATTGGGTCTAAAAGGAAAAATAACGATGGTTCGTTTCATCAAGGATTTTATACCCAGGAAGAAATAAAAGAGGTTGTACAATATGCCAAAGAAAGATTTATTGATGTAATTCCAGAATTTGACACACCAGGACATGCCATAGCTATTTTAGCTGGATATCCCGAATTTTCTTGTAGTAAAGAAAAATATGAAGTAAGAAATCTATGGGGTGTAGAATCCAGTATCCTTTGTGCAGGAAAAGAAGAAACTTACACTTTTATAGAAGATGTAGTTCAGGAACTATCTACCCTATTTCCATATGAATATTACCATATGGGAGGAGATGAAGTACCTAAAGATCAATGGAAAAACTCTTTAGAATGCCGAGAGTTGAAAAAACGCGAAGGCTTAAAAGATGAAAAAGAGATCCAAAGCTATTTTATGGCTCGTGTAGAAAAAATCTTATCAAAATTTGATAAAAAAATGATTGGCTGGGATGAAATCCTGGAAGGTGGCATTACTCCTACAACCAATATTATGTCATGGCAGGGAGAAGAAGGTGGAATCAAAGCTGCTAACAAAGGACATGATGTCATCATGACTCCTGCAAAATATTGTTATTTTAACTTTTATCAGGGTGACTTTAAAGCAGAACCATTAGCCTTTGGGGGATATATCCCACTAGAAAAAGTATATCACTACGATCCAATACCAAAAGAAATTAAAGACGATAAAAAGAAACATATTTTGGGTGCACAGGGAAATGTATGGACAGAATATGCTTATGAAGACAAAACAATCGAATACCTGTTATACCCACGTATTATAGCATTGGCTGAAACTACATGGTCGCAAAAAGAAAATAAAAAATTCGATGATTTCTTAAATAGATTGAATACTGTTTATGATGTGCTAGAATATCATCATGCCAATTATCATATTCCTCTTCCTGAGGGGCCTACTTCAAATAAAATTGTATTTATTGATAGTGTAAGCATTCCTTTTACCACCACACATCCGGTTAAAATGGTATACACTACAGATGGAACAGATCCAAATGCATCTAGTACAGCATATACCGAACCCTTGCATTTTAAGGAAAATGCAGAACTACGAATTGCCTCCATATTGAAAAATGGAAAAATGAGTAGTATTCGAAAATTGAACATCACAAAAGAAAATCCTATTGCCGCTTCTAATACAGCAAAACTATCTCAAGGGCTTATCATGAAAGAGATAAAAGGGGATTTTAAAAGTATCAATGATATTAAGGATACTACAAAAGTGCATACTTCTGTAGTTCAAAAAATTAAAGATGCTAATACCACTTACCATTGGGGTCATGAAGTGAATAAGAATAACTTCAAAGCTGTTTTTCTTGATGGTTATGTTGATATCCCAGAAGACGGAGTATATTATTTTTCTAGTACTCAGGATCAGGTTTGGATAGGAAATCAACTTGTTATTGATTATAAAACTCCATTAAAAAAACACCCTAAAGAAAGTTCGATCGCATTACAAAAGGGAAAGCATAAATTAAAAATAGTGTATCTAAACAATATAGCAAAAGGTTGGGCTACAGATTGGAATACTGTAGAACTTAAATACAGAAAAGCTTCTGAGGTTGATTATAAAGAAATAAACGAAAACATGATTTTTCATTAGCTGTATAATAACCTCTAAATATTCACAAACTCTTAATTTAATACACAATGAAATTACTTAAAAGATTATCAGTCGTCTTACTCATACAGGTATTCTTATTTTCCTGTACGAATGAAAATTTTTTAGAAGAAGGGGCCGCAGAGGTTCAAAATTCTGAAGCAAATCTAACAGACAAAACAGCACTCACAGAACCTATTGTCTTAGGGTATTTCCCTTCCTGGTCCGAAAGCTGGGCTGGGCCTGGGCAAGGATCTAAACTAAGAGATATTCCAGAGCACATCACTCACGTTTTTTTGGCTTTTGCAAAGCCTAATCTTCGGTATCAAAAAGGTTCTTTAGATATCACTAATACAGGTATTCAAACTCCTTATGGAGGGGATACTTTAAAAGAATCTGTTGCAGCGCTAAAATCAAAAGGAATCAAAGTTATTCTATCTGTAGGTGGAGAAACGTACTGGGGTACAGATGCAGCCTATGACATCAATTATCAACAGATCAAAGATCTTGTAGATGATATGGGATTCGAAGGTATTGATTGGGATTTTGAACCTAATGGTAGTTTTGCTACTATAGGTGATCCTATAAATGTACAACGCTTTATCGATTTCTTTACAAATTCGAGAGCCATTATGCCAAAAGGACAATACCTATTAGCTTGTGCTCCTGCTGGTGTTGGAGCCTTAGGTGGCGCAAATAATGATGATCCCTCCTCTCCTTTTGCTTATAGTAAAAGAAACACAGTAACAGGAGAGTCTGATACCAACCTATTTAATGCAACTTCTCCTAATCAAGCCATTAGCTTATTTGGTTTTGCTACTACCGGGCATATGATCCCTGTAATGGAGGCTGTTGGTGATAAAATCGATCTTATTGCATATCAAGGATATAATACAGGAGCTGCCAGTAACAGAAAAATCATGTATGATGCCTATAAACATTATTCAAGCCAGTATGGGTTTTCTATTGCAGCCGGAGTTCATTATCCTAATGAGCCTTGGGGACCGTATTATGAATATACTTATCAAAACGTAGCAGAACTATCTAATCATATTGCTGTAAATAATACCTCTAATGATGGAGTTATGATATGGCAATTATTACTGGGTAATACGACTTCATCGGCATATGGATATCTTCATGTTGCAAGCCAGGTACTAAATGGTACATCACAATCTCAGGCTATAGCAAATGCAGAAAACTATCCAGAATCTCCATACACTGGCGATGGCGGCGGAGGCGGTGGATCAGGCTGTGAATCTGCTCCCTGGAATGCCTCTGCTACTTATAACACGGGACAGGAGGTTGTCTATAATAATAAATTATATCGTGCAAAATGGTGGACCAAAAATGATAATCCATCATCAAATGCAGGAGATGGACTACCATGGGAATTCGTTCAGGATTGCAATGGTAACGGGGGAGGAAACAATCAATCTCCATCTGTATCTATTACATCTCCTACAAATAATCAATCTGTAACCGAAGGACAATCTATCAATATTACAGCAAATGCTTCTGATACTGATGGAACAATTACGAAGGTTGAATTCTTTCAAGGAACTACTAAACTCGGAGAAGACACAACAAGCCCTTATAGCTATTCCTGGAATAATGCTCCTGTAGGAAATTATACCCTAAGTGCTATTGCTACAGATAATGCTAATGCAACAACTACATCGGCTTCAGTATCTATTACGATTACTTCTTCTGGTGGTGGTAATGGTGGTTCTTGTAGTGGTATTGCAAATTGGGAAGCATATCCAACAGTATATAATGTGGGAGACAAAGTAGTATATCAAGGTACATTATACGAAGCTCAATCGGGACCAATATGGGTAACCCCAGGTAGTGGAGAACACTGGTGGAAAACCATAGGTACCTGTAACTAAAAATAGTTTTTGATTGTTAAAGTCCTCCGACACATTGGATCAGTGAAGGAGGACTTTTTTATATCTGTATTTTTCATTTTATAAGTTGAATTAATATCCCGATTACTCCAATTACCAGGCATAATGGAGAAAATATTTTTGAATCTGCTTTCGAGAATTCGGTATTCTTTATTTTCTTGAAAAAACCGACATATCTAAATTCTCCAATGGCCCGTAAGATAAAAACAGAAGGAATAAACCAGTATCCATAGATTGCTATCCAATTTGGAACCTGAATATTTATAAGCCCCGATTTTATAAGATAAATCAATCCAAATGCAACCAACACGAGCCCTACAACTAAAGTTCCGAATTTAGGAATAGTAAGTATATTCTTCTCATTGCCTTTTGTAGGAATAACCTTTTTTAATCCCCAAACACCTCCAAAAAGCCAATAGAAATGAAAGCCTCCAAGTACTGTAAAAATTAAACATAAAATTATGGATAGTATTGTAGTAATCATAAGTTTGGGATTTGAAAGATGTGTTCAGATTGTTTTCTGTTGAATGAAGAAGGTGTCATGCTCATCAATTGGTTTCGAATTCCGATTAAAATTGGATTTGATAAATGTGCAATTTTTCCAAGCATCCAACTTGCCTTTACTACTTGATGTGCTTTAGGAAGTCTTAATTTTTGAAAGGTTGCAAAAGCTTGATTCACTTCATATTTATGTAAACACTCTGATAGAATATAAGCATCTTCTATTGCCTGGCATGCCCCCTGCCCCATATTTGGGGTCGTTGCATGTGCTGCATCACCAATAAGACAAACCTTTTCTTTATACCAAAAATTAGTTGGTTTTAAATCTGATATTTCTGCTGTATTTATTTGTTCTTTTTTAGTTGAAGAAATTATACTTTTAATAACCGAATTGTACTTATCAAAGTAATTTTCAATATCATGTACAGAAAATTCATTTTTACCAGTTTTGAACGATTTCAAGGCATACCAATATACTTTATCCTTTGCTATTTGAACAAACCCGAATCGGTCTCTTTTTCCCCAGGCTTCATTTAGTTCGTTTTTGTATACACCAGGAAGTTTAAAGTCTGTTACTCCTCTCCAGCAAATTTGCTTAGCATTTCTTATTATAGTATCTGGAAACAAATGTTGTCGCACAACTGATTTTAGTCCGTCTGCACCAATGAGTGTAGCAGATTGAATTTGCTTTCCATTTTCAAACATTAGTGAATATCCATTATCGTTTGGTTTTACCTTTTTTAGACAATGACCTAAGTGTATATCATTAGATTGTAATTCATTAATTAAAATTTGTTGTAAAGTACCTCGATGAATTGCAATATTCTTTACTTTATGTTTTTTTTCGAAAAAAGATAAATTAACTTTAGAGATGGGATTTAGATCTGCTTTAGTAATATTAATCGAAGCAATGTAATTTCCATTGTCTTCAATTATTTTTCTCAACCCTAGTTTTTCATACACCTGCATTGCATTATTAGCTAAAATAATCCCCGCTCCAACAGGTTTTATATTTTCAGCTTGCTCAAAAATTCTCGTTCTAATCCCCTTTTGTTGAAGTGCAATTGCAGTGGTTAATCCTCCTATTCCTGCTCCGATAATATCTACAGTCATAAATAACAATTGTTAATATAGTACAAATGTACTAAAAAACAATCAACCTAGTACATTTGTACTAAAAAATAATATCTTTGTATTGATGAATGCAACAAAACAAAAGATTTTAATAAAATCCCTGAACCTCTTTAATGATTCTGGGATTTCAAATGTATCCTTAAGAGCCATTGCTGATAAGGCGGGGATTAGTGTGGGTAATCTGCAATATCATTTCAAAAAAAGAGAAGATATCATTGAAGCGCTCTATTTTCAGTTAGTTGAAAAAATCGACAGTATTCTTTTTATAAAAACCGATGATTTACTGCAATCATTTTTAAATATCTCTGTAGAAATTGTTACTATACTTTATGAGTATCACTTCTTTTTATTGGATTTTATAACTATCACAAGGAGAAATCAGAAGATAAAAAGGCATTATTCTGAGCTTTCAAAACGAAGAGAAATAGAGTTTATAAAAGTTGTAGATGTTCTTATTAAAAATGGGGTATTTCGTGAAGAATTGCTAAAAAATGAATATCACAGTTTATTCAAAAGGATAGAGGTTATTAGTAATTTTTGGTTTTCTTCTATTTTGATTCAAGCCGACGTTTTATCAAGGGAATCTATTGAGCAATACTCATTATTAATAAGCCAAAGTATTTATCCATATTTAACTGATGAAGCAAAAAATCAGTACGACACTATTTTTCCATCTCAGTTGGTTTAATTGGTGGTAACACCTCTTCATAGATAATATGGTGATGTTTATAGCGTATATATATTATTCATTCTGCTGTGTGTAGTTTTTATTCGCTTTTATTAAGCAATTTTAAAACTTCTTCTGCAACAAATTTTCCACTTGTAGAAAATGACGCGGTTATCAATCTGTTTTCCGAATCAATGACTTCGTAATTCACTTTTTTTTCGTGATTGTATATTTTTAGATCAGCTCCTCTTTTTTGCAATTCTACTTCCATATCGTAAGGTAATAAAGCACCAAAATTCGATTGTTTCATAATATTTTTCTCATTCCAGGAAGGAAAACTTGTCATTGTTTTATTACTTACCAAATATTCTCCAGATTTCAATTTTACGTCAATAAGCGTTGCTGTCCCATGACCTACTGTTCCGATTACTCCATTTGACTCATAGATTTCGGCTATAATTTTCTGAACTTCTTTATTTTTGTGAGTATCCCAAAATTGTCCATATCCACCGGGAATAAAAACAGCCAAATATTCTTCTTGATTAATGTCTTTGGGCTTAAGGCTGTTTTTGGTCTTATGGTAAAATACATTTGATTTTATGATTGATTTTACTATTTCTGTGGTATCTCCACTATGATATATTGGAATTTCACCTCCTTTTGGTGACATAATATCAACTTGATAATCCTTTTTAGAAAATTCATTAAACGGAATTGCTAATTCAATCAAATAAGTTCCATTTGGTTTGCCTCCCATCTTGTTAACGCTAGTGGTTATAAACAATATCTTGTTTTTTTCTACTCTCTTATTACAAGAAATCATTAAAAAGACGAATAACAATAGTGTATAATATTTTTTCATTTCATTTTTTGCTTATGATGAGTATACATGGCCTCGTACTATTCTTTACAGTGTTGCGTATAGTTTTATTCTGGTTTTGTATATGTAACCAAATCAATACCTATTCCGTTAGGATCTACAATAGCAAAGTGTCTGTCTCCCCATGATTCGTTGCGTATGTCGATTTCAACTTTTACACCTTTCTTTTTAATTTCAGTATAGATTTTATCTACATCATCAACTTCAATAGTAAGGTACATACCATTACCAGCAAAGGGCTTTTGAAATATAGGTTTTTGTGTTGGATGATTAGGTAGTAAAAAACTAATTTCAGCTTGATGATTAGGGGTGTGCATTAGCAGATAAAATTCATTTTCAAATGTAACTCCAAAATCGAGCACTTTTGTGTAAAACTCTTTAGTTTCGGTTAATTTTTCGGTGATAATTCCTGCATTTAGTTTCATAGTTTTTAAATTTTGATCTGTCTGAGAAAATACTTGTGTGGTAGCTAATAGAATAAATGTGATTTTAAAAATTTGCTTCATCATTTTAAGTTTTTATTTACTCTTCAAAACTATAGCGTTAACACAGTTAAATATTGTAAAAAACGGACATATTACTGAGTTCTCTTAAAAGCTTTATTTGGAGTGACACCATAAAAGTTTTTAAAATCTTTAATAAAATGAGATTGATCATAATAGCCAATATCATAAAAAAGTTTATTTTGTTTAAGGCTTTGATTAGACGGCTTTGCTTTTAATATATTTTGAAACTGAACAACTTTACTGAATGTTTTAGGAGAGTCACCAATATAGAATTGAAAAAGCCTTCGTAATTGTCTATTACTAATTCCTACATCTACATCTTTTTCTATATTTAATACTCCATAATTTTTTAGAATTGTATCTATGGCATTGTAAAGTCTGTTGTCATAATCGAAAACAGTATGATTTAAAATATTGGTAAAGTAAATGTCAAATTTTAATTTAATCTCTTCAATATTTAGTTTAGGATGAAAATGACTGGCTATAAATTTTGATGTTTGCGGAACAAAATCTTCCAAATTTTGAAACTTGTTACTTAGTTCGCTTGCATTAACCTTAAAGATCTGAGGAAATATAGTGGGTAAAAATCTAACACCAATGTAGTTGAATTCTGGTTGTAATACGTATTCTGTGTATTTTTTACAAAAACCAGCAACGAAATTATCTTTAGGGTTATTTATTTCAAATAGAATATCAATACAACCATCAGAAACTACTTTATAGCTAAAAGTATCATTTAGTTTTTCGGTTGTTTTTAATTGCCAATAGCAATAGATGTAAGGTTGTAATTTGGTTGTTGGTAAAAACTCAATATAATTTACATTTTCTTTAGTTTGTTGTATGGTGGGTTGAATAGGTTGAAACAGTCCCCGAATATGTCTTGTTAAATTCATATTCATTGATTTGCGGCAATAATTACTCTACTAAAACCATACTCAAAATCTATCATACCTACATATACATTAGAATTTTATTCAATATTTTTGCCTTGGTTTACTAGAATAAAATTAAACATAAAATTATAGATAACATCAGAATTATTATACGTTTGGGATATGAGAGATTTGTTGAGCTATCATTTATGCACATTGGTACTTATTCTATTGTGAGTATTATTCTATTTGCTATATTTTTGGCAGTTGAAATGTTAGACATATCTGTAAACAATTTTCCGGTTTTACCAGAATAATGACCATACCCAATTAGGTTCATAATTTTATGTGTTGTACTATTAAAATCCGACGATTTAATTTCTGAAGAATAAATTAATGAGGGTTGTCCTACTTGTCCTGATCCTGAATAAATTTCATCATTTGGGAATTTATCTTTGGAGTAGTATTCATTCCAGTCATAAGATTGATTTACTTCTATCAAAACTTTATAATCACTATGGGTATCAAAGTCGGTTTTTGATTGTATTACAAAATTACCTGTAGGTGTCGCCCCCGAAACGGCGTCTAGATCGGGCGCCCCATTTAGAGGTATATAAAGTCCATCTGAAGCTTTTATCCCTCTTTTATGAGACCAATATGGGAGTGCTTCTGGGCGTCTTACAATTGCTGGTTCCCAGTTAGCTCCAACTTTTTTACCATAATCGAATGTACTAGAAGAAATCACTCTAGAAATGTATAGAGTCTCTATATAATTACCCTTAGCATCTTCTACCCAAACTGCAAATAATGGATATTGAAACCTCTCTCCTTTTTTTAGTTCGATACTTATTTTATGTTCTCCAATTGTTTTATCCAATTCAATAGCCTGATAATCAAATGTTTCTTCAGTTGTTCCAATTTGTTTGTTTCTTATTTGATTTCCCCAATTATAAATTGTGTTAAAGACGGGCATATCAAAATATAACCCCATAACAACCAATGCGGCAATAAAGAAAATCAAGGGACTTTGGAGCTTCTTTAATCTGGGTTGCCTTTTTCCCTTTATATAATTTGATAGTGGTATTTTATTATTGATAATATGAAATATCATTCCCACAATAAATACTAAAGCAAAAAAAGTATGTAGAGAGGCCATATTTTTTTCAAAAGGCGTAAAATACATGAGTATACCCGAACCCGAAAGTATCAGGAGTATTACAATCAAAATATTGCCTAGTAGTCTTCTGTTCATAGTCGTATTTTTATTGAGAACAAAAGTATTATAGGCTTGAGGTAGTTACAATAAGGGGCAAATTTACCCCTATTTTTTTAGGATAATTTTATAATTGTTTGCCAAATTCATCATGCCCTCTTCTCCTACAGAAATAAGTTCTTTTCCTATTTAAGCTAAAGCGTATTCTGTTTTTTGAATGACTCTATACTTACTGATAATCCTTAGTTAAAAACTTCTAATTTTTAATCATTTACCTTTGCAGAAAGTGTATTTCTCTCATATTTTTTGCCATGCACAATAACAGAATTTATAGCATTATATGCCGATATATTATCTAACGGATCTTGATTAAATAACAATAAATTTGCTGTTTTACCTTTTTCGATAGTTCCGTATTTGTCAATTATATGAAAAGCATTTGCGTTATTAAATGTAGCAGCCATAAATATCTTTTCTAATGAGATTCCTGCTTCAACCCAATGTTTCATCTCTAAAAAACCATTGTATCCAGGAGGATTTGCATGATTGTTCATAGCAGGTGTGTCTGATCCAAATAACAAATTACCATTTTCACCAGATAGATAGTTCGTACTAATATTGATTTTATCTAAAACTAACTGCATCATACCAGCTATTTCTCTATCTGGGGTTTCTGAGTCAAAATAATCTCCACCATAGCTCATGATTCTCTTTTTTTGCCATAATCCTTCGTCGGTTTTTAACCATTTTAGTAGATTAGAGGGTAGTACATTTTCTAAACTTGAATCATTCATAAAATTAGAATTAAAGACATCTTTTTGCCCAGCAATTACCCTAAAAGTTGGCTGATACCCAATCTTTTTATCAGCAATAGTTGATAACAATTCTTTATGAGTTTCTGGAAGTTTACTCACATTCAAATACTCTTTTAATAATCCCCAATGCCACATTCCGTGAGCAATAATATCGACATTAGCTTCTGATCCGAATTTTTGCGCAGAAAATGAGTTTGCGTGTAACAATACAGGAATGTTTTCACTTTGTGCCTGGTGCACCAAATCTTTCATAATATCTAATGTAGGTAATTCCCAAAGCATCTCTTCGGTACCGCCAAATCCATCTTCATAAATAGTTTTCATGCAGATTCCGTCTTGTTTATTAACGATATCAGAAACCACTTTTTTTACAGAATGATCATTACTATTTATTGTATCTGGTATGCTAACATTTTTGTTGTATTTGTCATGTAAAAAGTTAGGGTAGAATTTATATCGATCTTTTGGATCATCCTCTGCCATCATAAAATCATTCATCACTTTTACTTGTTCGCCACATGTATAAATGTCGGGTTTAATCTCTTTATCTTTGATTTGTTTTATAATTCTAGGATTATAGTTGTTAGGGTCAATTAGCGTGGTGTAACCAAAATATAAATAACTATTTGGAAGCTGTTCATAATAGCTATTTGCCAATTCTGGCAGGGCTCTTACATGCTTATAATTCATCCCTGCAATAGAGCTTAAATGTACATGTGAATCTATTAACCCTGGAGTTAAATACTTTCCGGTTCCATCAATTTTTTTATAAACGCCTTTTACATTTGGTTTCTGCTTTCCGCAAAAAAGGATAGTCTCATTATTAATCAACACATTTCCTATATACTTTTTTAGTATACCGTTTTTGTTTGCAGATATTATAGTAACATTATTTATATATAATCCGTTATCTACATCGAAGGTAGGGTTATCATTTTTGCACCCTATAATAGTTAGTAACATGCTAAAAATGATTGCTCTTGATAGGTCCATTTTTTTATCTTTTATTAGACAAAACTATCATAGAGATAACGGATTGTCGCCTTAAAAGAAGATTTAGGACTCAAAATATTTTTGTAGTCGTCTCAAAAGAAGATATAAGATTAGTAGTAATTAGAATTTTTATACTGTGATGGAGATAATCCGGTAGCTTTTTTGAATGCAAGATTAAAAGTTGATTTAGAATTAAACCCACAATCAAAAGCAATACTTAACATTTTATAATGCTTATACGCTTTGTCATTTAATCTTTTCTTTACTTCTTCAACTCTCCAATTATTAATATAATCATTGAAATTCTTATTACTATGTTCATTGATAACAAAAGATAGGACTTTTGGATTTACATCTAGTGAATTCGCAAGAGTGATTAGAGAAACATCACCATCTAAAAAAGGTTTTTTCTCACTCATAAAAAGAGTTAACTTATCTAATAAATGCTTGCTTTCTCTCTCTTTTAAAATAAAATTTTTCCTTGTTGGAGTTTCCTTACCAACAAATAAAAATTGTGTATGGATAATAATTCGTAAACTCAAATAATAAAGAATCACAGCTAATAGCACCATTATTGGATAATAGTATATGAGTTCCATGTTATAATCAAAGTAAATCCATTCTGTCAAAACGTAAGCTATCCAAATAATAAAAAAACCAAAAAACATAAGTGTTAGTTGATTTAATAATTGGTATCGTATTTTAGAATAGTACGACTTATTTTGCTTATACAAGTCATAGGTTAGGTATAAATATATTGCGAAATAAACGATACTAAAACTCTCATTTATTTTTATAACATTTTGCAGATACTTCTGATAATTAACAGCATCTTTAACCATAAAATAAAACAATATATACCCCAAATTTATAATGAGAAAAGGTAGGAAATGTTTGCCCTTTAATTTTATATTTTTTGTAGTGTTTGAACATTCTTTGGTATATAAATAGAATGCAGGAGAAATTAATAAAATAAAATTGAGATTAACCAGGAACAATGCTTGATTGTTGTAAATACCTAATATTAAAACTCTTCCTAATATAGCAGCAAAACCAATTAATATTAGAGCCAAATACAATTTTTCTTGTTTCGACTTGAAGCCTTTTATTAAAAGTAATACTCCAATGATAAGACCTTGTAGAGCACCAAAAGAAATAATAAAATTAATTACTTTGTACAAACTTTTAATTCGTTAAGTTATTTTTTAGTTCAAATGTTTACATCGTTTATTATATGTATCGCAGTAGCATAAAATGTTACTAAACCACGAGTGTTTTCTACTTTTTCTAGCAATGAACACCATACATTTTGTAGTAATTCTGTTTTATTTTTTGGCGGTTTTAAAATGAATTAAATAGGGTTGTAAAGGTAAATTCTCTGTTGTTCTGAAATTGTTAGAAATTAAAATTTGGTATTCTTTTTCAGGTTCTAATTTTACTTTGATTGTCCATGCTAAAGAATCCTTTGACCAAGTTCTATCGATAACCTTTGGAAATCCAACCTTCCCTAATTCGCCATAATCTACACCTGTATTATATCCATTAAGGGGTTCAGAAAATTCAATAGTAATTTCATTTAAATCTGGATTTACTGTTTGAGAATTGTTATTAAACTGTTTAATTGCAACGACTTTTGGTCTTATGTTTTCATCTTCTTTTCTAAGTACACTTATCGGCTTTGAAAAGAAGTTCGTTTTATCAATGAAAGCATCTATTTGTTCTGCATCTTCATAGTTTAGCTCAATCATTTCTTTAATTGCTTGTTTTTTATCTATGCTGCTTTCATAATATAATTCACAAATTTCGTAGCCTATGTAATAGCCTAAATCTCTTACTCCAAAATCCTTAGGAGAATTGTTACTCCACAACCATTGGAATGTCCAATTGTAAAACATTTCTTTTTCAAACGTCTCCTTTACTTCTGGATTTCTTTTTCCATATGCTATAGCTGGTGATGAAGATCGCATGTTCATCGCTTTTACAGAAACAAACTCTGCAACTCCCTCATATAAAGACTGATACAACAAGTTGGATGGAATTGTTTTTTGCTGTGTATGAACATATTCGTGAACATTGAGTAAGATAATATTATCAAGTGGTCTGGTTTTTATGTAATTCTCTGCCCAGGTTTTCATCCGGCCTTCAAATTCTGATATATTAGTTTTTTCATCAACCATAGCTAATTCACTTCCTATCAAAACTAAGCTATCTAAAGTAGTTCCTCCACTTCTCATAGCACCAATGGTAAAATAAATTTTTGCTGGTCTCAGATTAGGGTACACAGATTTAAACTTGTCTATTCCAGCTTCTAATTCGGTTGCTAATTCCTTAGCTTTCTTTGTATTTTGACGTACCGAGTTTAAAAACTTAGGATATTTATTTATCATATTCAAAAACTCTTCTTTTTGGTATCGTTTAGATTCAATGATACCGAGCAAGCCTGGTGTGCCTTTCGAAAGGTACAATTCTTCCAATAATTGCATTTGTTGAGTAGAATCTGATACTTTGGAAATGGTATCAAAAGCTATCCAAAACCTATCTATATCAGAATTTATTACATTTACGCTATTGTTCTTTTCTGGTTTGCAGCCTATTACCATTAACAAGCAAAGAATTATTATTTGAGTTCCCTTTATTTTCATTTCCGTTTTTTGCTTACCACTAACTGTTTATTATAACAATCATAGGGTGCTGTTAAATAATTATGATTTATTATATAATCTTGTAAGTAGTTTTATTTTGGTTTTATAAATACTATTTTTCGATCAAACTCTTCTTCAAAAATATACAAGAAATCTAACTCTTCTCTGTATTCTTTATATTTTTCCCAGGGTGTCAATTTCTTTTCAGAATCAAGTTCGATTTTAATTTTTAGTAACATTTCTTTACGGAGTTGTTCTGATAGGGTTCCTTCAAAATTTTCAATTCGATCATTCTCCTCATAGTTTGTCAAAACGTTATAAAATTCTAATAATTGATTTCTGAAGTTATTTTTTATAAATATTTCAATACAAAATTCAAGGTTACTTAATTCTTGTGATATCAAAGTATCGAATATGGGAGTTACTTCTAAATAAGGTTCACCCCAAGAAAATTTCTTTTCTTCCAACCTGCATTTTGGTAATGTTTCATGATCTACCCTCATTTAATATAGCTTATTAACAATTACTTACAACGGTTTGTATTAAATGCGTTTTCAATGTGTTTTTTATACTTTATTAGCTACTTTTTATTTTTTTCATACAACTCAATTGCCTTTAAATAATTTATAGCACCGTTCATTGTCATATCATTAATAAAACCATCCAGCTCAGGGTGATTTGCGTTAACCCAGCTCACCAAAGAATCTACTTTTCTTTGCCAAATTTTCCAATTAGCATCTATACATTCTAAGGATTCAATTTTTGAGATTTTCCCAGAATTAAAAGAAATTTTGTATTGGCACGTTAGAGGGTTGTTTTCTAAAAACTCAAAACGAATAGAATTAGAAGTTACAGAGGCAATAACCTGATCATTTTTTTCTGTTAATTCTACTATTTTATATGATGTTCTAAATATAGAATCCCATTTAAACTCTTCATAAAAACTATCATGGGTATAAGGCATAATGTAATCTCCTGCAGTTATTGTAATACTATCGTTTATGAATGTTTTTAATTTATTGTAGTTGGCTGCATCTCTGGCATTATAATATGTAGTAACGATCTCCTTATTAGTTAACTTCTGATCGCTACATCCAATTAAAAAATACAAAAGAAATAGTACGAGAAAACTGTTTTTCATTAGTCGTTTTTTAAGGTTCTGTAACGTTATAAGTATGTGTCGTAACAGCGTAAAATGTTACTAAGTCACGGTTTTTAGTTTGTGTATAACGTCTAGTATATATGGTATGGTGGCGTTTAGTATACATAAACATCATCGCATTATTGTTGGTTGTTTTTTCATCACAACTTAAGTGCAATCTATTTCTTTACCATTTATATCCCAACATTTTTCAGGTATAATTTTATTTTCTTTCCAATTATTTTCTCTCTCTACTTGACCGTTTTCATAATATAGCCTCTTTATCCCTACTTCTTCTCCATCTTTGAAATATACTTCAGCTCCTAATTTTCCATTTTCATGAAATTCTCTCCATAAACCATCTTTTTTACCATTTTTATATTTATTATAGTTTATACTATCATTTTCTATTGATAGATTAGAATGAACAACTTCTGTTTTAGGTTTTGAGTTTTCTACCATTTTTATAGATGGATTTAATTTAGGTTGTTCTTTTTTATTTGAGTTTGTCTGCTCTACACAACCAACACAAATCATTAAAAACATTATAGAATGTAGAGTATGTACCAATATCGGGAATATGCTATTCTTTAGAACAATTTTATAATTGTTTACCAAATTCATCAAGGACTTCTAATACAGAAATAAGTTTTTTTCCTTTTTCTGTTAGAGAGTATTCTACTTTTTTGGGATATACTTCATAATCCATTTTTTGAATGATCCCATCCTTTACCAATTCACCCAACTGTTTAGTTAATGCTCTTTTAGAAGCTTCGGGGTTGTATTTTTCTAAATCTTTAAGCCTACAACTTCCTCTATTAAGTTCGCATAATAGTGCGAGTTTCCATTTTCCCGAAATAACATGTAATGTTCTCTCCATCGGGCAATCAATTTTTAAAGGTGTTTTTCTAGTGTAGGTTCCCATGTATAACGTTTCTTAAAATTACAAATAAACATAGTGTATATCGTTAACGAAAGTATAAAAAACAGTCCTTTTACCAGGCTAAAATGATATCCAGGGGGTACTTGTACAAGTGGGGGTACCCACTTGTACAAGTACCCTATCCTATGTTTTTGGGAGGTGTCACTTATCTTAAACATAGGGTAGTCCTGTGTTTTTACTAGGAAGCACTTGTGTTTGTAGTACCCCTCCCCACTAATTGAAGTACCCCAGACGAAGACCTGGAGTATACTACCCCTACTACCATAAGCCCCCCTAACACATTATATACCAATATTACCCCACTTATATAAGTACTAGGGGGTACTTATATAAGTGGGGTTTAGTAGATTTTATAAAAAAATATTAAAATTAAAGTTAATGTAATAAAAACTTCGACAAGCTCAGTTTGACACTAAAAAATACTTTTTAGATAACCATATTATAGTATATTATAACTTAATTTTCTTACTGTTTTTATCGTAGACATTTTTATAATACTCATAGGTTCCTTCATATTCAAAAGTATCTTTTTCCTTTTCTAATATGGTAAGGGCCAAGTCAAAATACTCTTTTGCTTGTTTATCATTTTTAGTTTTTACCAAATTCTCCCCTATTTTGTTGTACAATTGAGATTTTTGAGGATAATTTTTGAGTGCTAATTTATAAAGAGCTACGGCCTCGGCATACATTTCTTTTTTCTCTAAAAAATAACCGAAATCATAAACATCATCGAACGAAGGTATATTCGTATATCCGGTCCAATTTGAAAGGTTTTTGTAAAAATTATCAAAGTTTGTTAATACGTTTACGGTATTTAACATCTTTTCTTTTTGTTCCTCTGATATTTCCCACTTTTTAGACACTTCTAATATACCTCTATGTATACTTTCTGTTGGTATGGTAGCATGCGTAAAACCATCATACACTGAGAATTGCCAACTAAAAGTTTTTGAATTGTGATCTTGTAACAATGCATCCAGTTTCTTTACCGATGGTAAAAAGTCAATATCGGGTTTTCCCTTGTTTCCAATAGTAGTAAAAACGAATTTATTCAGTTTTTTTATCTTATCGATATTTCTCTGAATTTTTAAAACGATTTCTTCATCATCAATTTGAAGGTTAGGGCTTATTGCTATATATGCATTAAAAAGTTTTGGATTATCTACTATGCTATTTAGAACAAAAGTTCCTCCTAGTGAGTGGCCAATTGCTGTTCTAAATGGTGCGGGATGATATAACCTATCTATCATAGGGATCACCTCATGGGTAAGGTGATTTTCTAAAAACTTTGCTCCGCCAAGACTTGGTATCTTCCAATCTTCATTTACCGGCTCGGGAGTTAATTCGTATTGCCTTTTATTCGAGTTTACCCCTACAACAATACTCTTAGGTAATTCTTTTATTTCTATAAGGTAATCTATAATAGAAGTTGTTAGTTTAAAAAAAGGACTCCATTGGGCATCAAACACATATATTACAGGTAAACGCTCTGTTGTATCAACTTTTTTAGGTAGATGAACTTTGATCTCTCTTTGTTCTTTAAAATATTCTGAATCGATTTTGTGTATTACATCGTTTGTTTCCTGGGCTTTGATAGTTAGCACGAAGCCAACACAAAATAGTATATATAGTAACTGTCTCATCTTGTTTAAAAATTTCAACAAAAATAAGAGGTCAGTTTGTCACTAAATTGGTGAAATGGGACATCTATGATTACTTAAACGTCCAAAATGTATCTTCTTCGCCAAGATGCTTTACATTTTTGAAAAAAGATTTAGGGTTAAATCCTGTAAGTTTTTTAAAATGATTAATAAACTGAGACTGATCGTAATATTCGTTTTTTAAAGCTATTTCGGTAAGTGGAGCGTTATTGTTTTTTAATAAGTAATCATTCAGAGATTTTCTAAACTGAATAATATCTATATACTCTTTAACCGTACAACACATATGTTTGTTAAATAGTCTTAACAGTGTTTTTCTACTTACATTTAATTCTTCTGATAACTCTTTTACGGTAAGTTTTTCTGATGATTCTAAAATAATATGAATACATTTTTTTAGTACTTCTTCTTTAAAATCACAGAATTTATCTTCAAAAAATTGATCTAAAAGTGTCACTTTATTTTCAATACTTTTTTCAGCGTAAACCGATTCACAGCATTTTTTTAAGTCATCCCCAAAATACGTAAATGATTTCTCGATAGGATCACCAGAAATGTTGGATAAAGGAACTTTTATAAAATGATTAATTCCTGTTTCCCTAAAAACAATCCCTATTTTATCAAAAGGAGCCAAAATCTCGGCTATTCTACACTGTTTTTGTACTCCCGAATAGAGAAAACTAAAATCTGTTTTTGTATCGGGTACAGTTTTGGAGTAGTTGCAACTGTAGGTTACTTTTGAGTTTCTATATATCGTTAATGCATTTTTTGAATTGGGATAATACATAAACCGTTTTTGTAATAAACTATCTGCCGAACAATGAAAATAGTAATATGAAATATAGTCTTGTAAAAATGAGTCTTGAGGTTTATGGGTAACAAATTCTTCTTGTTTCATTGTTTATGCTACAACTCTCAGATTACTATGAAAGGTTAAAAATAGGTAATCTTTAGAAATTAAGTACTGTTCTCTTAAGAAGTATCATGAGTAGCCATTCGCTATTTTATTGCATTGTGCAATATGCCTCTGGTTATGATAAATAAGTACTCTAAACGTATCTCCTAATTTTAATGTTATCCATTTCGAAATACTGATCGATGTTTTAATCTTACTTAGATCTTTATTTCTTGCCATATCTAATAATTCTAATGTCTTGTGTTGTTGTGCTATAAACCGATCAATACATCTTTTATCCAGATCACTGTTAATCGGATCTTTATCTTTGAAGGTTTTCATGGTATTCAGTTTTTCTCTGGGAAGCATCATTTTTGCAAAATAATTTCCCAAAAGACCTGATGTGAAAACAGGTACATTTTTTCTTTTTGATGTTAGCATTCTATTTTCAATCTCAGGAAGATAAAAGTCCCCATACAAATTTAGGTGTTCCAGGCACTCTAAAATACTCCAACTCTCTGGTGTATTTCTCCAATTCAGTTTTTCTATGGGTAACTGATTATATTTTTCTGCTTCATTTATATTTTTTCGTGTTCTTTCTACCAAATCCTGTAGTAATTCTTTTGATACTATCTTCATTTGTTTTTTTTATACAAAACTCTATGATTTGAAGTTTTAAAACATTGATCGAAATTAAGATTTTTTGATTCTCGAAAGTGTTTCCGGAGTCATTCGCAGGTAGGATGCAATATATTTATTGGGTATTTCCTGAAATAACTGAGGACTACGTTTTAAAACCCTGTTATACCTTTCTACAGGAGAAGTAGTTAAAATATCTCTTTCTCTTTCCATTTGTTGTAAAACAAAATTTTCAAAAATCAGATACCACATTTTAGTATGTGCTGCAGAAGACCATATGAAGTTCATAAGATTTGCTTTTTCAATCACTTTTAAAGTTGTTTTCTTTAAAGCTTGAATATAAAAATCAGATGGTTTTTCGTTTATAAATGAATCGAGAGCTGCAATAAAATTGTCTTTATATCCAAACCGAATAGTATGTTCTTCAAACTCGTCTATCACAAAAATTCTTAAACTACCGCTTACAACCAGATATGCATTTGTATCGATACTTCCTTTTACTTTTAAATATTCATTCCTATCCAGTTTCAGTTCTTTATCCCATAAATTTTGATTGTTTATCTCCTCTAAAAGGGTTGAAATTGGGTTCATATTTTTGCGTGCTGGTGTTCGTCTTTATAAAACAAGATCACTTTTTAGTACAGGGATTTGTTGATCTTATACTAAAATAGCAAAAAGAAGTAAACTTATGGTTTGGCATCGAGAATTTCTGAAAAGGAAATCAGATGTTATAACTATCTATGTAGTGCTATTCGGGTTTATATTTTTTTCCGTTTATAAATATTTCTCCGCCAAGTTCTTCTATTTCATATCCAAACCAGTCTTTTTTAGTTCTTCTCCAGGTTTCTTTATGCTTTTGTGTAGTAAGTACGGTATCTGTAGTAATGCCATCTCGTTGAAACATCATCCTTTTCCATCTTTGAGATGTAAAAACAAGAATACTATCCTTTTTTAAAAATTGTATACTGTCTATCTCCATTTTTATACTTAGCGTGGTATCTATAATTGCCCAATCTCTTAAGGCATATTCTTTTTGTTTATCTCTTGAAATGATTTCTCCACTTTCATCATAAATCACCAGATCCTCTGGTAGCTGGCTCATATAGGCCTCTATATCTTTTGTTCGAGTAGCTTCAATACCTTTATCAATATTTCTTTGGATGATTTTACGAATGGTCGCTTTTTCAGATTCGGTTAGTATTGTTGATTTTTTGTTTGAATCGCAACTCATTGATACGATCAAAAACAAAAATCCTAGCACAAAAATATTTTTCATGATTCTTTGTATAGTATGTATCTATAATACCCAAATTTTTAAAAAAGGTTACATAAAAACTTAAGAATATCCTTTGTTTTACGTAATGCAGTTACCCATACATTTTTCGGCACAACTATCTTTCCACATTAATGAAAAAAAAGAAACCTCATCAAAATATCTATACTCCTAATTTCGTTTCCCATTTGATACTAAAGTCGTTCTGGATCCAACGGCAAGGTTCTCTATTTTTTTATCCTCATTTATGGTAAAGTCAATCCACCAATCGGGATCGGATTTAAAAATAAATTTGTGTTCGCTAATCGGTACAATAACAAACTTTCTTCCCTGGTCTCGTTGCGAATTAAGTTGTCCGTTTTCTAATGTGATGTTACGAATGGTTCCATCTTCATGAGTATAGGCTCCTGTAAATTTCTTTAACACACTCTCATCAAGTGATTTAACCTGCTCTAGATTAGATGAAACCCCTAAAACATCTGAAGCTAATTGTACGGTAAGCCCTGCCGGATAACTTCTATTTAGGTTTGATAATACAATAATTTGTAAGTCCTCTTCAAGAATCCATAGCGAGTAACACTCGGTACCATGTATGTTTCCTCCATGCTCAACCGTAGTATACTCTCCTAAAGTTGTAGTCCACCAACCTAACCCATATTTAGTTTTTCTACCATCGTGCAAGCTTTGAGAAGTGAACGCAATCTGTTTTTGTTTCTCAGATATCAATGTATTGTTTTTTAAAGCGTCGTACCAAATAGTAATATCATCGATAGTAGAAATAATGCCGCCATCTGCAAGTGTTCCTGGTTTTACAGCTTTTGCATGAACAATTTTATGAGGTTTTTCCTCGGCTATTTCGTATCCTTTAGACAATTGCGGAACGATTTCATAAAAATCATAGAAACTTGATTGTTTCATGTTTAACGCATCAAAAATATGCTCTTGAACATAAGCTCTAAACTCCTGTTTGGAGACATTTTCAACAATTTTGCCTAATAAAACATACCCAGAGTTCGAATATTTCCAATCGGTTCCCGGTTTAAAATCAAGTGAAACATTGTTGATTACATTTACAATAGTGTCCATCGTTACCCGGTCTGTACCATGATGATCATAAGAAGGTTTCACTTCTGTGTATTCTGGAATTCCTGCAGTATGCCCTAATAACTGTCGAATCGTAATATTATGATCATGTGATTGTTTATACTCGGGAATATACTCTTTAATATCACTATCCAGAGATAACTTCCCTTGTTCTTCTAACATCAAAATACAAACGGCAGTAAATTGCTTTGTAATAGAGGCTATACGGAATTTCATATCGGTTTGGGCCCTTACCTGGTGTTCTATATTTATGTTTCCGAATGCTTTTTTGAGCAATGTTTTTCCGCCTTTACGGATTAAAACAACTGCTCCTGCTCCATCTGCCGGATAATGAAGATTAATTTTCTCCTCTAATAACTGGCTTAATGTAGCTTTTTCTTGTGTTTTGGGAGTATCGGGTTTTCTATCGGTTATACATGCAGCAAAAAATAAAATTGATACTAATATAATACTAAGGAGCACAAAACTTTTTGATCGAAACAGGTTCATATACATATATTTTGTACTTAAGACCTTCGCTTTTTTAAAAGGTTACATTGAACTCTTTCTAAACTTTTTCGATTTGTAACCGTAAGAGTATCTCACATGCCTAAACCTATGTGTAAAAGGTGATATTTGTATTTCAATAAGGCTCTCTATTTAAAACTAAATCGAGATCTCATATACAGTGTGGTGAATAGATTGTTTAATTTTTCGTCTAAGTCGGGAAACATATACTTATTCTTTTTTACATCATACTTAAATTGATATTCTGGTAAATCAAATCCAAAATGCTCAGATGCCCAAAATGCTATTCCGTAAAACATACCTTCAACTTGATAGTCGCAATGATTTAGTTCTATTTTATTTAGGACTATTGTGGTTGGTGTGCTAATTTTTTTTTCAATTATTGAACTTACCCAGGTAAGGCCTTCTTTTAAAAGTTCAATTTCAACATCTGTTAAATGTGTAGTATTAGCTTTGTATTCAAAATACAGGTTATTTGATATTTTGTCTCCCTGATTGCTGTTTTTAACACTGGCCGAAATTTGTACCCAAATACCCCAACTTGTTTTTCGAATTCCATAAAGAGATGTAGATGATTTCTGCATATTATTAGGTACTTATGTCTACTATTTATGAGTATATGTCTTAACATGGTAAAATGTTACTTAACCAAGTAAATTAATTTGTATTTATTTTATGTCATTCACTATGGAAAAGATGTTATTTTCGGTTTAACACAGATTCTAATCTTACCATACTGCTTTTAATCAAAAGTAAGTACATCAGGTTCTAAAAATTCTGTTTTTGCTTTTTCCGAATTAAAAATATCAAAGCTATAATGACTATTGATGAGTTGCTTAAAATTGGTTTTTAACAGCGGAAACTCAACTATAAAATCTTTAAAATTATCAGATTTTGATTGATTCATGAAGTGATTCACTGCTTTGGTTGCAACAATGGTTAGTGTTTTGTTGTATTTGTCTTTTGCTCCTACAAGTTCTACAAAATGCTGTAACTGTTCGTGTATCTTTTTTTCGGCTTGCTCAATACCGTGATCATTAATCATAATCCACGCCAATCGTAAATGTGCTTCGTGACTAAAAATTTCTGGATTAAGTGTACACTGCGTAAATTGATTTTTAAACACTTCGTCTGTGAGTTCAAAATGCTTTTCCATATTGCTTCTCTTTTATACTATTTCTTGATACAAAGGAACAAATACGTTATTTTTTTCTCATTTACATTTGTCGATAAATTGTTTTCGTGCTCTGCTTAATTGCGTTGGAGTAATACCTAAGTAGTTTGCAATGTAATAATGCGGAATTCGATTGATTAAACTGGGGTATTCTTTTAAAAAGAGTGTATACTTTTCTACAGAGTTCAAATTTAACAAAGACACTAATCTTGATTGTAACTGTTTATTAAGTCTTTGGAACGCGTTTGTCACTATTTCGGTAATATTTTTGTCTTTATTAACCCAAGACATCACTTCTGAGTAATTTGCAACAGAAATTTCGCATTTCTCTAAAGCTTCAACAGACATGACTACATTTGTTTTGGGAATATAACTACCAATAATCATATCTCCTTCCTGATAAAAATGAGTAGTGATTTCATTGCCTTCGTTATCATACACAAACCCTCTCATCACGCCTTTAATCAACATGCCAATTTCTATACAAGGTTTGCCATATTGAAGAAAAAAATCATCTTTTCCTAATGATATCGTCTTGTGTATCGACTCGCTAATTGTTTTGTTTTGAGACATTTTTGTTTTAATTACTAACAGCGTTCTACGAATAGCGATGAACTATATTATGCGTATGCTTTCTATATTTTTTTTTCTTGTGTTGCCCACAATATTATATCGCGAAAGTCAATTTTCGCCCTTTTCGTTAACTCAATAACCTCGTTAAGATCTCCTTTTGCTAATTTCAAAATTGATAATCTTGTGTTTTCTAGATTATACTCTGAGTCAGCCATTACATGTTTTAATTCTATTGAAGAAAGTTCATCGATTACTCGATCTTTTTGTTCACCACAAAAGTCAAGATTTATACGATCTAATATCTTTTTATCCATTTGTCTGATTCCCCACAACGTTACTTGCTTTTTCTTAATGTATCGATAATTTTAGTACTTACCCAGTATATATCTTGATTACTTGTATAGAAGAAATATTTACCATCTTTTGAAACAAAAGGACAGAGTTCATGGTTTTTTGTATTGATTTTTTCTCCCATATTGATAGATTTTGTCCATGTACCATCGGTATTCTTAAAACTAATGTAAAGATCACCTCTACCTAATCCCTCTGGTCGTCTTGCACAAAAAATAACGTATGTTTCTTCTGGATCAACAAAAACATCGGCTTCGTAATTTGAAGTGTTAATTGAATCTCCTAGTGTAATCGCTTTCTGAAACTCTCCATTAATACTTTTAGAGGCATATATATCAAAGTCGTTTTGCTTTTTGTTAGCAGTTATTTTGTTGGATGAAAAATACATCGTTCCGGTTGCTGTAAATGAAATATAATATTCATTTCTATTAGAGTTGATATTGGGTCCGGCATTAATAGGTTCTGACCACTCGTTGCCCTTTTTTTCTACATACCATATATCGTGATCTTGTTTGGCTCCCATACCGTCTAATGTTCTTTCTGAGATAAAGTATAATCTGTTTTCATCTGGAGAAAGAAATGGGTCATTAAATCCGTACTTATCATGAGATAAAATAGTTCTGGGTTTGCTCCACTTGTTTTTTATAAGTTCTGAATATCTTATTTCAGTTCTTCCATTTATATCTACCCCATAGAAAAATTCTGTTGCCTCGGTATTGAAAACCGAGCCAAATTCTGATTCTGTATTTTTAGAAATAAGACCAGGTGCAAATATCTCTGGAGTTAGGGATGGAGGTTTTTGTTCTAGATACTTGAGACGCTCATCTACTTTCTGGCTCCAACTTATAAAAGGAGTTAGTAGACACCAGAAAAAACAACTAATTAGTAAACGCATATATTTCTAAGTTTTATCTATTACAGGTAACGGTATCTATAAGAAACATAAGGCAGATAATAAGCAATACGTTTCAGATTAGTGCTAACCCAAATATAAATATTTTGATCTTATCATTTTTTGACATACCTAATATTGCTTTCATTAAACCATAAAAACTCTATTTACCCTTACATCCAGGCTTAGCATCAATGTCTGATTCTAAGCGAATATTGCTAAGTCCAATATCTACGCCTTCTCCTGCGGTAATCATTAATGCAGAGCTTATTTTGGTCATATCAACACCAAGATTATCAAAACAGCTTAGACTTATTCGATATTCTTGCCAATGATCGGCAGCGATATTGATATTAAGAGTTTTATCGCAAGAAGAATTTTTATCACACATACCAATTTCGACAACTGCCTCCTTTGCTTTAAATGATTTTGCAGAGAAAGTAAGTTCCATTGCTCCATTTGCTTGGCGAGACATATTGCTTGGTGAAGCCGTACTGACCCGCATTTGATCACGATCTGATTTAGACCATTTTATTCTTAATGCATCTTCTTGTGCCATGTGGTCTGTCTTACTTATAATTAGCCCTCCAACAGATGTTGGAAAACTAGCAATTTGTTTGACCAAATTGCCTGAGTTTAACCATAATCCCCAAGGCGCAACAGGAGCACCTTTACTGAAAAACTCGCCTGTAGATACTACTTTATTATTTTCTATGCCAGAATTTTCAGAAAGTTGATTGACCGTTATATTATTATTATAAGAAAGGCCATAACCTAATTTAAATAACGGTTCATTATCTTCTGATACTACGGCACTTGCCGGCCATGAAAATGATAGACGGCCTGTAAAATCAAAAGAAGGATCTCTTTGAAATAATAAATCTGAAATACCTCCTCCTTCAGTACCAGGTAACCATGCTGCGATAAATGCATCTGATTTGTTTATTTCAGGGTTACACCATAGCGGGCGGCCTGATAGAAAAACAGATACAACAGGAATGCCTTTACTTTGAAATTCTGCCAATTTATTTACATCAAAACCATTTGGAATAAAGTCAAGGTTTTCTCTGTCGCCTTGAAACTCAGCATATGGATCTTCTCCATATACAGCAATTACAACATCAGCTTTCACGGTGGTATCTCCATTAGCTGAATAAATTACCTTACCACCTGCTGTGTTAACTGCTTCTTTAATACCATCAAGAATAGAGTCACCATTGGGAAACTCATCATTAGTATGACCTGTTCCCTGCCAGGACAATGTCCAACCACCACATGCCTTAGAGATATTTTCTGCTCCATCACCAATTACCAAAATTGTTTTCATAGCATCAATCGGTAAAGTACTGTTGTTGTTTTTAAGCAAAACCATCGACTCTCGAACCGCCTGGCGTGCGATGGCTCTATTTTCTGGTAGCCCCAAAAGGTTTTCGTCTCCTGCATTTTTACGTGTACTCGGTGCTCCTTTGGTAAATATACCCGAAGCAATTTTTACCCTAAGTATACGACGTACTGCATCATCTAAGCGGGACATTGGAATTGTTCCATTCTTTACATGCTTCAATGTGCTCTTATACAAACCTTTCCAACTGTCAGGGGCCATATACATATCCAGGCCTGCATTCAGCGACTGCGCACAATCTGTATTTGTACAACCAGGAACCTGGCCATGACCGTTCCAGTCACCTACCACAAAACCGTTAAAACCAAGTCGTTCCTTCAAGACATCTGTCAACAGTTCTTTCTCGCCATGGAGTTTTTTACCTTGCCAACTCGAGAAAGAAACCATCACTGTTTGAACACCTGCAGGTATAGCACTATAATAACCTGCCGCATGCACATTACGTAATTCTGTTTCACTAACAAGGGCATCACCTTGATCAACACCTTTTTCTGTTGCGCCGTCAGCGAGAAAGTGCTTAGCACTAGATATAACGCGACCATCTCCCATAAAATCGGCTTCGCCGAAACGGCCCTGCAATCCATAAACAATACGATCTGCATACGACTTTACAATCTTCGCTTCTTCAGAGAATCCTTCATAACTTCTACCCCAACGAACGTCTTGGGGTACTGCTAAAGTAGGAGCAAAAGTCCAATCATGACCAGATACAGTAAGCTCATGAGCAGTTACTGATGCAATTTGCTCCATCAAGTCAGGATTGTTCATCGCACCGAGTCCAATATTATGTGGAAAAATTATTGCTCCAATAAGGTTAGCATGACCATGTACTGCATCTATTCCCCATATACATGGTATCGCAACTTCAACACCTTCCTCATCAATCGATGCATTGTAGTATTCATCAGCCATTGCCAACCAAGTTTTTGGATCTGCATAAGGTAATGGCCCGGGTGCAGAATTCCCACCACTTAAAACAGAGCCCAAACGATATTTTTTAACCTCTTCTGGCGTAATAGATCCATTGTCTGCCTGAATTACCTGACCTACTTTTTGTTCTAGTGTAAGTTTTGGCAATAGGTCGTCTATTTGTGCTTCGATCACCGGATCTAATGGTAGTGCTTTAATGCTTGGCCAATCTTTGGGGTTTACAAGATCTGCTGATTTTTCTACTTCTGCTTTAGAATTATTTTTTTGAACACAGCCCAAAACTAGAATAGACAAAAGGTATAATAAAGAAACGGGTAAGATTAAAAGTTTTTTAGTGCGCATATTGAAATTAATATTAGTTGTTATTACACTAAAGAAGAATTCTATCAGGTCATAGACAATATGTAAGCTACCTTTTTTATGTTTATAAATGTTTGTAACAATTATTTTGTATTATTATCATTATCGATTTCTTATTCGTGAACACATAACATTTAGTTTAAAAAACGTAAGGTAGTTAATCAGCAATACGCCTAAGATGCTATTCACTGGCTTTATTTTTCAGTATAAAGTTCCATTGCCATATCAAATATGCTATGAATCTTTTCTATCGGAATATCTTTATTCGGGTCAATCATTAATAATTTTGTAAACGTCCTTTTTCCCTGAATTAAGTCTGGATGGTTAATTTTTACACCTTTTCCAATTGCTATGTAAGGGAATTGTGTTTTCTTATCTACCCATAAATAGCAAAAGATCTGATTTTTATACATAAAGCAAGGTAAGCGGTAATACCATTTCGACTCAAATTCGGAATTATAATCGGTTATTATAGCTTTTAATACCAAAAGGCAACTTTTAATTGGTTCTTCTTTATCAAAATAAAAATTGTCTATTGCCTTCATACAAATTGTTAATAGCATTACACCACTTACACTAGGTATTATAAATGTATTAAAAAAGCGCAAACTTTTATGATTTGCGCTTCATCAATTATTTTATATGTAATGGGTAATAGTTTTTATTCGTAGTTACTTAATTCGATTAAATTTTGATCAGGGTCTCTTATATAGATTGATCGTATTTCCCCCATAGCTCCCGTTCTATGCACTATCCCAGTAACGATATCAATCCCTTTATTTTCTAATTCAATTTTGACGGACTCGATTTCGGTTGATACTATAAAGCATAAATCTCCTGATCCGCAAGTTGGATTTTTAGCTTTTGGTTCAAATTCTTTTCCTTTTTGATGCAGGTTTATCTTTTGGTTTCCGAAAGTGAGAGCGCTTCTATTTTTGTCAAAAACCTTAGCTTCCATTCCTAAAGTAGTATAAAACTGAATTGTTTTTTCTATATCTTTTACTGTTAAGACTATATGATCAATACGATCAATTTTCATCCCTCCTACTCTTTGGTTCTTTGATAGTACATCACCATGCTAGCTTTGGCTATAGTATTATTCCAAAGATAATACCCTACGACTGCAGGATTTGTGTTTTCGTTAAGCCCCAGTTTATCGGTTTTTAAGGCATGAACAGTAATGATATATTGATGTATCCCGTGTCCTTCGGGAGGGCAAGGTCCTCCATATCCCCCTACTCCAAAATCTGTAATACTTTGTATGGCTTCTTTTGGGACTAAATTTGATTTTATATTACCAGCATTCGATACTAATTCTTTTATATTTTCGGGGATATCAAATACAATCCAATGCCACCATCCACTACCTGTTGGTGCATCTGGATCGTACATCGTTATTGCAAAACTTTTTGTGCCTTTTGGTGCATTCTTCCACGAGAGCTGCGGGGATTCATTGTTTCCGGTACAACCAAACCCATTAAATTCTTCATTAACAGTTGCTTCTCCACCTATAGAAGTACTGGTTAATGTAAATGTCTTTTGCGCAAATGAAGATATTGATATGGTAAGCAGTATGCTTAAAATAAAAAATGATTTTTTCATAATGGTTTATATTTAATTATACATACAAAATTATGAGTTAAAGAGGAGAACATTATGTTTATTTTAGGTCAAAAAGTAGTGCTAAAAGTTCAATCTAGTTGATACTGTTTTGGGGTAACACCAAATTTTGTTTTAAATGCGTGTATAAAATTCGAAAGGTTTTCATAACCAATCTCCTGATAGATTTCTGATGGTCGCTTAGTATTATTTTTTAACATAAAAGCCGAGTGTTCTAACCTTTTATCTAAAAACCATTTACTGGGTGATTGATGAAAGTGTTTTTCAAACTCTCGTTTAAATGTAGATACACTCATATTTGATAAAAAAGCCAACTCCTTCAATGTCATTTTTCTCAGCTTATTATTTTCGACCACACTAAGAAAATTTTGAAAGGAGTTACTTTGATGAGTCATCATCGAATTTATAAAATCTGTCCCATTAGTTTCTACTAAATAGATCATAATTTCCTCAAATTTTGCCTGAATCATTTTTCTTTGAATACTTGGTGCCAATCTCGAAATATCAACTAAACTAGTTACATAGTTTTTTATAAATTGATCATATTGAAATGAATATGCAGATTGTAGTATATTGCTATTAGACGTTTTGATGTCGAATTTCTGAATGAATTGCAATATTTCTTCATTAGAGAAAAACAACAATACACTTTTATAATTTTTATGTGTTGATGAGAGTTTTTCTGTCATTAAACAATGCCCCGATTTCATTAATAGAAAACTAGAATTTTCGATTAAGACAGATGAATTATTTGTAAAAACCTCCTTTTGGCCATCAATTAAAAAACTAAAGACATTTTTTGTGAGTTTGATTTGTTGTTTATCTTGTTCTCTAGTGGATTGATAATAGTATAGGTTAGTAAACGTATGTTCATCAGGAGTTAATTCAATAGGGAGTGTTATTGTTTTCATAGGAGTCCTTAATTTAAGAAATTCCATTGTTCTGGGCAGTGCTTTTTCTAACTTTTGTAAGAAGCGTTCTAATGCGACAGATCATTATTATACCAGAATGTGTGTGCGATTTCTCCTATTTATAAGATTATCATTTAACTATTACGCCCTATACTAATTTTTAATTCCAGATAGAATTTCCTGTTCGTAGTTTCCATATCGTATTATTGTCTACGAATTTTAGAGAAGAATCGTTTATGATTTCAAAAATAATATCATTTTGAAATTCTAATATATTTGATGATGAATATATTACTATTTTATTATTTCCGACTTTATAATTTGCAGAATATTTTATGTCAGTAAACAGTATTTCGACATTCTCATTATCGACAAAACTTAATTCCTGATGGCAGTTTATAAAAAAATTGGGGTCAGTTTGCGCATCTATGCATTCTTGTTCGGTTTCAAAAAAAAGATAGTCAAAAGTTTTTCCGACAAATTCTGTGTTTTGAGAATTATCATCGTCATTTGAACAGCTTAAAAGTACTATTCCTAAAATTGACAGTAAAAAATATTTTCCCATTTTCGTTTTTTATATAGATCCCTTTTTAAGAAAAGGTTGCGTTTATATCTAAGGTATACTAATGATCTTCTATATTGCAGGTTAATATCGTATTATAATCATTTATTCATACAAATGGATAACATCAATTTTGACAGATTCTTTTTTCATTGTATTCAAAATTTCCTCGTTGTACTGTGTTCCATCAATATGTACCCAGTCAATTGAATTTGTTTTTTTGAGTATTTCTATCAAGCTGTTAAAATCATTAAACTGCGTATTGAATTGTAGGTTTATCGACAATAACGAAGGCATTTCGGAAACACATAACGGTATTGTCTCAAATTTTGTTGAGTGTAAATCTAATATTCTTAATGACTTTAAGTTACATATATCGTCTGGAAAAAAATGTAAAGTACCTCCACTAATACTTAATTCTTCTAAATTCGTAAGGTTTTTAAAGCCACTGGGTAAAGATTGAAAATAAGGGGACCCAAAACTCAATTTTTTAAGGGAGTGTATCTCAAATATTTCTTTTGGAAATCTGGATGCTTCCCCCCAATTAAACTCTTCAAGTTTACACAAACCGTCTAATGTATCTGGGAAAACTAAATTGTATCTACTAGAAATACTCAAATACTTTAAGCTATTTAATTTATTTAGGTCGTTTGGTAAAGCTTCTAATTTTGAACTATGAATACTTAAACGTTCCAGTTGATGTAGTTGTCCAATTCCAGGAGGTATTGATGTTAATTTATCAGAGGTAATATCGAGTAGTTTTAATTGTTGTATTCTAAATATCCTAACTGGAAAATTAGATCTATCTCCCAAATGCAGATATACATATTGCAGACTTGGGAGTTTAAGGATTACTTCGGGTATTTCTCTGTTAGTTTCAAAGCGAATACTTAGTTCTTTTAGGTTCTTTAGTTTCAAAATTCTATTATCAATACAATCAGAACCATCATCTTTGAAAACCAAACTTAAACTTTCGACTTTCTCGGCATTTTCTATAGCCTTTTCATAGTCTTTATACGTTTGCCCAACAGTTTTACTACTTACCGATAAGAAAAGTAATATAAATAATATTTTGTTCATGTTAAGAAATAAGGTAAAATACAATTGTACATTTATATCAAAAGATTGTTTGTTTAAAATAGAGTTGCCATAATTATTTTTGGATAATGTTTTTAAGTACTTCCATCTACAAATTTCATTCACTTATAAAGATGTAATACAACAATCCAAATAAGCGAGCTTTTTAATCGCATTTATTTGCAGCATTCGAGGGATTAACCTAATTTATCTATAAGCATTTCATCAATACTATAAAATAATCCATCTCGAAAATGACCAAACCATATACGTCCATTCAAACCATTATTTACTGTATTCCGCAAATATCTCTTGTATAGTGTGTTTATGTCGCATATGTAATATAAAAATTGTTGTGTAATCATTTTTATCACAACTATAAGATTATCATAGCAAATTAACCTTTATGATAATCATTCAAAAAATCAACTAATTCATTATGTTCCTTACCTATTGCGATCTCAAGTGGAGTTTCTCCACTGTTATCCGTGATGTCAATATTCGCATTTTTATCGATTAAAATTTTAGCGATCTCTACCCTACCATGCCATGCAGCATAATGTAATGGTGACCAGCCATCTTTACTTTTTTCATTGACAACATCAGGCTTTTTTAGAATTAAATCTTTCACTAACCAGACCAAACCATTCATACAGGCTCCATGAAAAACAGACATGTTCTTATTATTTTTTATCCAGGGATCAGCATCAAACTCGTATAGTAGTTTTGCCATTTCAGAATTTTCTGTAGCATGGAGTAAAGGATGCCAACCTTCATCGTCACATTCATTTATGTCAAGGCCTATTTCGATCATTTTTTTTACAAGATCACAATTCCCTCCTTGTATTGCATTGATTAAGGGAGTATAACCTTGCGAATCCAATATTGTCGTATCGACACCAGCGTCTAAAAATGCTTTGACTATTTCTATATTGGCTTTTCTAATTGCCTGCGGAAATTCCTTTTGAAGGATTTGAGAATCTAAGTTACTTTTCAGTATCAGCTTTACGACGTTTTCCATATCATTAAATATGGCCCAATAAAGTGTAGAATATTTATTCGAAATAAGATTTACATCAGCTCCTTGATGTATTAAATATTCTACCAGACGATCATAATTGCCTATTAATGCTTCTATTAAAGGAGTGTAACCTCGCGAATCTTTAGCGTTAATTTCAAAATTTAATGTAATTAAATTTTTAACAATTTCAAGGTGCCCATGGGATGCAGCTATGTGTAGCAACGTTTGGTTATAGCAGGGGCAAATCATTGAATTGATAACTTGTTCACTGAATGTACTTAATTTTCTGACGTCACCAGATCTAACAGCCTCATAAAGAATAAACTCATCATCAGTTAGTCCTCGGGCTTTATAAATTAATTCTCTTAATTCGGTATTGTTAATACTTGCTGCTATATCGCGAAACCTGGTAATTAAATCTTGATGTGGATCAGAACCACTATTCAGTAATAGTTCTATAATTTCAAAATTATTAGAGTTAACCGCAACGCACAAGGGTGTTTCGTCTTCGTACCCATCTCTAACATCTATTTTAACACCATTATCTAATAATAACCTCACCATAGCTGCGTCCCTTCCATAAACAGCAAAATATAATGCCGTCATACCAGCATAATCCTGATAATTAGGATCAACTCCTTCTGCTAGGAGGGTTTTTGCTATGTCAATATTCCCAGTTCTAGCAGCTTCAAAAAGTGGTGATTGCCAATACTCATCTTTTGGTTTCAATTCAACACCGTTTTCTATTATTTTTATTACTTCTTCAATGTTGTCTTGTGAAATCGCCTGATTTAATTTTTTTAGCATTTCTTAACCCATAATAATTAATGAAATTCATTCAACTGTAATGCTACACAACAATCATATAAAAGCCATGTGTCCTTTATACTTTTGTTTATATGTATATTAAATACTTAATATACTATTTTTAATCTAAAATACTACACCGACCTTAATTTATCCAAAAGCATTGAGTACATTTTACCTATAGTATACCCAATAGTTTATCTTTATTGATCTAAAAGCAAAAAGCTACCTATATTGGTAGCTTTTTGTATGATTATAAGTATCAAAACTTATCTTTTTTCATATTGATGATACACCTATATGATCAAAGTATATATTGATTACCGTTTTTTAAATATTAGATTGAGCAAGAACAGAATGATTATCGCTCCGATAGCCCCGGTAAGTATAGCACCAATCCAGCCGGTGCCCAGGTGAATTCCTAATTTTCCCAAAAGCCAGTATCCTACATAACTCCCGACGATTCCAACTATAATATTTCCGATAAGACCTAAACCACCACCTTTGTAAATGGTACCTCCAAGCCAACCTGCTACTGCTCCAATAATAATGGTTACAATTATTTCCATATTGTTAGTTTTAAATTATTAATAAAGTGTTAATATATTAAAAAAATACGAACTTATTAAGATGTGGTTAACATTTCAACACTATCATATGGTCGACTTTTTCGTATTGATACACTTTGTTCTATGTGCCATTTCATTACCTTTCACACCAAAGATTATCAATAACTTAGGGATGTAAAAACTATTAGCAACACTACAAAACTATAGTTATGCAGATGTATTAACCGTGTAGCTTTTTAGTGTTCCGTCGGTTATAAATCCTATTTTAGAATAAATTCGCTCACCAGGTGTAGATGCTACCAAAAAAACGATATCACTTTGATTTTGGTAAGCCTCAAACAATAGCTTGTTGGTCATAATTTTACCTAATCCCATTCCTCTATATTCTGGTAATGTTCCTATCATATGTATCCCAGAATATCCATTTTTATCATGATATATAATTCCACAACTTACATATTCATCGTTATGTTTACCTAAAAAAAGATGCATGTTTTTTTGGTGTTTAATTAATGAAATTATAGTCTCGGAGAGTATTTGATATCCAAATGAGTTTGATGAAACTCTTGCAAATATTATCGCCTTTTTATCATTATCAACTGGTGTTATCGTTGCAAAATCATCTGCGGGCATCGTAGTTTTAGAGGTCTCTAAAAACATTGCTTTCACCATTGATTGCTGCTCAAAATTGTGCTGTAATAGTCGTTTTTCTATATTTTCGTTTTCAGCTACTCCTAATGATTTTGGTAAAGCCCCATTCTTCATTTGTGCATAAAGTTGCTTCAGGTTTACTATCTCTGGATCTATCCCAAAAACTTTATTGGGCCAGGAGTTTTTTTCGGGTTTGGTATAGACATATCCCTCTTCTCTATTAAAAAAGCCTCCTTGTGTTCCTATATATTCCCAGAACTCGAAAAGATGGTTTATTATGATCTTGTTCATAAAATTTAGTTTTGTGAAGTTTTTACAAAAGCTGCTGAATCTTCATAAAATCTATATTCTTTAATTTTCCCTCCTTCAATTATGCTTACTTGAGCCCAGTCGCTCATGAATAATTTACCCGTTGCTTTTACTTCGTGTGAAAATTTTCCATTTGCAAAAACGACATTTCCTTCGGCGATTATCCTTTCTACATTAAACTCTTTGGTTGTAAAAGAATTAACTATGTTGGCAATAAACTGCTTTGCTTCTTCTTTGGTTCTGTATGTACCATGAAGCTGGTCTTTTTTACGTTCTTCGTCACGTACACTTACGATCAGGCAATTTTCGTGAAACAAATCTAATACTTTATCCATATTACCATTTTGAAAGGCATTAAAATAATCACGTACTATTGCACTACTGTTTTCTGAATTTTTCATGTTTTTTTGTTTTTAAAGAGTGAATATTTATTGCATTAATGTCGTAATCACTTTATCCAGTTTTGCGTTCTCTGAAGGATCCAGGATAGACGAATTACTTACATCAAACTTGTTATTAAAATCTCCCAGAGAATACATACCACATATGTTCCCGCCCCATCTTGGGAAGAGTTTTTCTAAAATCTGAAGATGAGACGCTCCCCCTGTTACTCCAGGAGAAGTGCTCATTAAGACTACAGGTTTGTCTCCAAAAAATCGTTGATCGATTCTCGAAAGCCAATCTATTATGTTTTTAAAAAAGGACGAAGGAAGTCCGTTGTGCTCTGGCGAAGCAATCACAAATCCATCTGCTTCTGTAAAAAGTTGAAAAAGTTCTTTTATAGGTTTCGGAATGCCCTTCTCCTCAATAACCGGGCTATAAATAGGAGTTATATATTCTGATAATTGTATGAGATGTACATCATTACGTTCATCGATTTTATGAATTGCAGCAAGCAATAATTGTTGATTGATCGACCCAGGGTTGTTACTTCCTGAAAAGGCAAGGATTTTTTTCATTTGTACCACTTTTAAAATTATTATGATACAAACTAACTGCTATTTGATATTAAAAATCTTAAGGTATCTTAAGAAACGCTTATGTTGTAGTTTTTTTTCTTAGCGCACTTAAAAACTCGGGAGTCATTCCTAAATATGAGGCAATCATATATTGTGGTACGCGCTGTTCGATATCTCTATATTTTGAACGAAACTCAAAATATCGTTCTTCTGCCGTTTTACTTAAAGTGTTGAGTGTACGATCTTGTACAGCAACGTATGCTTTTTCAAACTTAAACCTAAAAAAACGTTCTATTGCCGGCACCTGATCATATAATTGATTTAATGTATCCCGATGAATTTGAAGCACTACACTGTGTTCTAATGCCTGGATAAATTGTTTGGCCGGAGTTCTGGTAAGGTAACTATACAGATCATTAACCCACCAGCCATCTATTCCGAATTGAATGATATGTTCTCTCGCTTCCTCATCCATATAGTAACTTCTTAGGCATCCCTCTGCAATATATCTCATATGCGAAGAAACCTCCCCTGTATGCAACAGAACTTCTTTCTTTTTTAAAGTTACTACATGAAAACATTCACCAACGCAACGTGCATCGTGATCTGTGAGAACAATACGCTCTCTAAAATGTTGTATTAATGTATCAATTGGATCCATGTTTGTACTATAGATTTACAACACCGATTTTTTCATATCAAAAGCGAGCCCAATATAAGTATTGTTATTAAACTCGAATTCGTCTATTATTTTCCAACCTAATTTCTTAGTATGTGCTTTTTCAGAAATAACATTTACTTTATTTATAAATGTTATACTAATCGGGTATTTTTTCACAAATTCGACTCTCATTTCTTCAAAAATCAAATTTAGCAGTCCTTTGCCTCTATACTCCTTATCAATACAAACCGGCCCATATTGAAAACTGTTTTCTGTTGAAATCTGATACCCATCAAATGATAATTTCGGAAAACGAGAGATCATCACATTAAAAATCTCCCACTGCTCAAAATATTCCCAATTTCCTGCAAAAGCATATGCTACAATCACATTATCATCATTTTCTGCAATGAAAATTCCGTTTTGTTTTATGATTTCTTCAATTTGATTAGTGGTAAATGGGGTAGTTACAAAACCTGTTTCTCGTTCTTTTTCGTTTAAATTGCTAAACAAGTTCTTTTCCTGAAGGGAAAGAATTCCTTTGATATCGGTTACTGTCCCCATACGTGTTCTCATCATTTCTATGCTATTTTATAAAAAATACTACATCATTATTTAGGTATGCTTACTTTGGTAAGTATATTTCTTATCCAGATAACTAAGGTAGGTAATCGTTTTATGTTTGTGAAGTAAAATGAATCCAGATTTGCATGCCAAATCGCTCCATCAAATTTTGTGGATATGTTAAGTGTTTTATATGATATCAGAGTTTAAAAATCTATCGGTACTAATTTTAACCCTGTATTTTTACATTGCATAAGGATGTATTTTTTGTCACCGATCGTGATATGTTCTGCAGCTTTTATTTCTAGCCCGTGTAGTGCCGGTAATGTTGCAGAAAAACTTAGAGTTTTTTCCTGGTTTCTATGCAAGAAATATCCTTTATTAGCATCATAACGTATCGTTTCTACTTCTGCTTCGTATAAAGAACCTACTCCAAAAATGTCATTTACTCCGTCCTTATTAAAATCTTCGACAATAAAATCTGTAGTTGGGCCAAATTGAGCTTGTACTGGTAATGATGTTATGTTAAAATCACCTTGTCCATCATTAATCAAGATAACAGTATTAAACTCCTTAGCCATGTAATGAGTTGCTTCTTTCAAGTCCTTATCTCCATAAATATCAGACAATGATGCGTTTGCAAACTCCCCATAGGTTTTAAACTTATTCTTTAGCATGGGTAATTGCTCAGAGGAGCATTGTTTCCCTCTCACGGGCAATAGCAATCCTGTTTTGGATTCTTTACTCAATATAATATCCAGACTTTGGTTTTGATCAAAATCTTTGGTGTAAATGTGCAGTGGTTTGTCTTTTGTAGGATGAAACTTAGTATTCTGACCCATATTTCCTATCAAATAATCTACATCCCCATCACTATCGATATCTGTAGGATGTATCGTAAAATACCATCCAGAAGTATGCTGTAATGCGTCTATATCTTTTTTAATCAATATTCCTTTATCATTATCAAAAATGGTAATTGGCATCCACTCTCCTATTACCAAAAGGTCTTCGTCTCCATCCTTATCATAATCAGAAAAAACAGCGTCATTTACCATGTTTAGCCGTTCCTGTCCTTTGATCATTTGGTGGGTCACCTTCACAAAATTCCTGCGATCATTTCTTAATATATATGAAGGTGATGACATTGGGTATTTACCCGGGATTACTCCTCCACCAATAAAAAGGTCGAGATCGCCATCCTGATCAATATCGGATACCGCTATGGCAGAAGATATTGACTTGATCTTAGGAAAGGTAGTATCTCTGGTAAAATTACCGTTTCCATCATTTGTATATACTCTATCGATAAGCCAATCGCTATTTTCCTGATCTTCATAACTTCCGCTTGCTACATATAAATCCTGATCTCCATCATTATCTATATCAAAAAATAATGCCTTATTGTCTTCAAATTCTTTATCATTCTGAAAAACAGAAATACTAGAAGCTCTAAAAGTTCCATCTTCTTTCTGAATATACATAGCAGCAGGGGCTCCCTTGGCATTTCCTACAAAGAAATCCTCTTTTCCATCGTTATTTACATCACCAACAGTAAGGGCTCTTCCTTTTTCGCTTTGTTTTTGCGGTAATAATAGCTGAAGTTTGTAATCATCAAAATTGCGCTCGGTATTTTTATACTGAATCCCAAATTGAGAAGCATCAATGACAGCCAAGGCATGTGTCGGTTGCTTTTTAGATTTCTCTACAGTTAACGCTGTATCTTTTTGATTGATCTCGAGCAATTGATTGCCATTTATATTTTGAAGTGTAGTAGACATTCCTTGTGGCCATTGTACCTTTATGCTATCTACTATGGTTATATCTCCTAATCCAAAATGTATTCGCTGGCTTACAGAGGATTGAAATCCCCTCACAGGATAGTGTATTTTTGATTGTTGCTGATCTTTGGCATAGATATTAACTTTTGCACCAATGCCATTGGGGTTTTTATCACTGCCAGAAAGTGCAACCGATATATAATTATTATCCTGATTGTTTTTATAGATACTAGCAGTTTCCATCTGATTGTTAAGGATGAGATCGAGATCTCCATCATTATCAAGATCAGCATAGGCAACTCCGTTAGAATTCACTTTTTCCTGTAACCCCCATTCTTTGGTAACGGGTAAAAACGTTAAATCTTTATTATTAAGAAACATTTTGTTACTTAATTTGGTAGAAGGCATCATACCAATTGCTTCATCTAATGTTACTTTTTTTCGATTACGAATATTAGTCTTCATTCGATGTCTAAAATCCTGGTTAGACAAATCATGAAGGATCCCATTAGTTACAAAAAGGTCATTAAATCCATCATTGTCAAAATCTGCCAATACTGGAGCCCAGCTCCAATCTGTATTCGAAATCCCAGACAACTGCCCTATTTCACTAAATATGCCATTTCCCAGGTTGATTTGCAATGCATTAGACATATATTGATGATGATACCCTGCATTAACCAACTCATTGAAATTTTCGGTGCTCATCGATGCCATATTTTCTTTCCCCCTTTTATGGTCATCAGACAACATATCTAAAACCACCAGATCTGGTTTTAGATCATTATTAATATCAGCAAAATCAGACCCCATGCTATTTGCAGTGATATGATCAAACGTACTAAGGATGGTATTGGTAAATGTGCCATCGTGGTTATTGATGTAAAGAAAATCAGATTCTAAAAAATCATTGGCTACATAAACATCTGGCCAGTCGTCTTCATTAAAATCACCAATAGATGCGCTAAGCCCCCAGGCTTTATTTAACAATCCTGATTTTTGAGTAATATCTGTAAATTTTCCGTTGTTATTTTCAAATAACTGATCGCTACTTTCGGGATGATAGTTAAATTGAATTCTAGGGTCTATCGTTACATTATTATTAAAATCTGGCCTATGATTTAACAAGTATATATCTAAGTCTCCATCTTTATCAAAATCCAAATAATAAGCCTGAGTCGAAAAAGCACTGGAAGCCAAACCATATTGATCGGCCTGCTCTATAAAAGTTCCATTTTTCTGGTTGATATAAAGTTTGTTCTTTCTCTTTTCTTTATGCTGCAATGCGCCCGATTTACATACATAAATATCTAACCAGCCATCAGCATTAATATCTATCATAGAAACGCCGGTAGACCAACCTTCTTGATCGGTAACTCCTGCATTCTTTGTGATATCATCAAAGACAAAATCACCTGTATTAAGGTAAAGTTTATTAGTTCCCTGATTAGAACTAAAATATATATCTTCTAATCCATCATTATTGATATCACCAACAGCTACTCCACCACCATTATAGATATATGAATAATTAAGAAAATTAAAATATAATGTTTCTTCGATCTTATTCTTAAAATCTATAGTACTATGAGTTTCTGAAACTTTTTCAAATAGTGTTGTCCTTTGTTTCTTTTCTACAGTAGTGTTATTTTTTTTCTGATCTTTTGAACAACCAGAAAAAATCAAAATGAGTAGTAAGAGGTAAACCGTATTCTGCATCATATTCTAAAAATTAGACCTTCCTTTTTTGAGGAAATTTGAAAATAAGGAACATTTCTTTTTATTGTAAACTTATCCTCTAAACAGCATGTTTTTATAGACAAACAACTTCTAATAATTTATTAAAGGGTAGCCTTACACTATGCATTTCTTAATATAAACAAACCTCTGAGCATCGTATTTAGGGATATTATACAAATTATTGTACTTTGGTCTAAATATACCTTTTTGTAACGAAATGCTAAATACTTCTCGAATTCTAAAATTTACTTTTTTCACTTTATTACTATTTGTTTTTGGTTGTAAGGATACTCCATCAAAAAGTAACCATGCGTATACTAATAGTTTAATTAATGAAACAAGTCCTTATTTATTGCAACATGCACATAATCCTGTAGATTGGCAACCCTGGAGTGATAGTGCTCTTGAAGAAGCTGTAAAAACCAATAAATTATTGATTGTAAGTATTGGGTATTCTTCTTGCCATTGGTGTCATGTCATGGAAAAAGAAACATTTGCAGATGAAAATATCGCTCGGATAATGAATGAGCGTTTTATAAATATTAAAGTAGATAGAGAAGAACGTCCGGATCTGGATCATGTTTATATGACTGCTGTACAATTAATGCAAGGTAATGGTGGATGGCCTCTTAATGTTATTCTTCTTCCGAATGGGAAACCAGTATATGGTGGTACTTACCATACTAATGAACAATGGAAAGAAGTGCTGGATAAAATCACTGATTTATATCAAACTGATCCTCAAAAACTAACAGATTATGCCGATAAAATTTCGTCGGGCATACATGCTACCAATGTAATAGAACCCAAAAATGATAATACCCATTTAACCAAAGATGCTCTTGATCTAAGCGTGAACAATTGGCAAAAAAATTGGGACTCTAAATGGGGAGGAGATCTCGGAAATCAAAAATTTATCAAACCACATAGTTTGGAGTTTCTTATGGATTATGCCAAACTAACACATAATGACACGGTTAAAAGACATGTTGAAAATACTTTAGACAACATCGCTTCTGGTGGCATTTATGATCATGTTGGCGGAGGTTTTTTTAGATATAGTACCGATCCCTATTGGAAAGTTCCTCATTTTGAAAAAATGCTCTACACCAATGCACAACTAATTAGCCTCTATTCTAAAGCATATAAGGTTTATAAAAAAGTACAGTATAAAACCATTGTAGAAGAGACTATTGCCTTTTTAGAACGTGAAATGAAAAGTCAAAATGGAGGATATCACTCGGCGATAGATGCTGATAGCGAAGGAAAAGAAGGGGGTTATTATCAATGGAAAGAAGAAGAGTTACAACATATTTTAAAAGAAGAGTATTCTCTTTTTTCTACATATTATGATTTAGGAACTTCTGAAGGTTCGGAAAAAGAAGCTTCTTTTAGTATACAACAATCTTCTAATGATAGTATATTCGGTGCTCAAAATAATATCTTACCAGAGAAGTTAGTACTCCTAAAAGCTAAATGGCAAGAATTGCTCTTTAATGAAAGACAAAAAAGAGTATCCCCTGCTATTGATGATAAAGTGATTACTTCATGGAATGCCCTACTGATTAATGGATTTATTGATGCATACAAAGCTTTTGGGAATAAAGAATACCTTACCAAAGCTATCGCACTTTACAATGTTATTGATACCAATAATACCAACAACAATTTTCTGGTTCATACTTATAAAAAAGGTGATAAGCAGCAAGAAGGTTTTATAGAAGATTATGCTTTACTTATTGATGCTACCATCAATTTATATAGTGTGACCCTGGAAACAAAATACCTGGATCGTGCAAATGCTCTGCATACTATCGCTACAACACATTATACAGATTCGGCGACTAAGATGTATAAGTATACCAAAGAAAGTAAATTGATCTCTACATTAATTAAAGTTGATGATGGAGTAATACCATCACCAAATGCTGTTATGGGGCATAATCTAAAAAAACTTGGTATTCTCAACTATGATAACCAACTTACAGAAAAATCGAAGCAAATGTTATCTTCTATGGCAGATTATTTAACCGATAACGCAAAAGATTTTTCTAAATGGAGCGCTTTACAGCTTCACACTGTTTATCCTTTTTATGAGATCGTAATCGTAGGAGAAAAAGCAGATTCTATAGCAGATACTTTTAATTCATATTACATCCCAAATGCTATTGTTGTGGGAAGTACCCAAGAAAGTACATTGCCTGTATTTAAAAACAAATACATAGAAGATGCAACTTTTATATATGTCTGCCAACAAGGAGCATGTAAACTTCCTGTTCAGAGTATAGAGCAGGCTCTCAAACAATTATAAAATAAAAAGAGATCCTTTATCAGAACCTCTTTTGGTGTCGGGATGACAGGATTTGAACCTGCGACCACACGGCCCCCAGCCGTGTACGCTAACCGGACTGCGCCACATCCCGAAAAATTAAGAGTGCAAATATAACTTTTTATTCTAATTTTTGGGAATCGATTATAAACTAAAATGCAAAACTTTTTAAGATGATTTCACTTTATTCCCAAACATATTTAATCTCATACTTAAACTCTTTTTAAAGGGAAATTTGTGACAAAAAAATAAAAAAGGCTATCAAGTTATTTTGATAGCCTTTGTGAAATTATTTTATTTCAATGAGATCCAGACAGACAAGTTTTGCCGTACACGCTTTCATATCAATATGCCAGTTACATCCTGGTGGCGGTGGTGCTAATGGAAATATACAGTCATCAATATCACCAATTGGAATTCTTGCTGCTCCTCCTTTTATTTCCTTTTGTTGAGTCTTACTCAAAGGCTTTCCTAATTTTTGTAAATCTTTCATCGTCTAAAATTTTAGATCCAAGTATACACAATACTAGTTGTGTATATCATCGGTAGTTCCTGTTAACGTTCCTAATTTCTTAATCGCTTCCATTTGTCTTGCTATCTCAGCCAAAGCTGCAGCTAAACCGTCTATTCCTCCATTAGTTTCTCTTAATTCCTTACCTGTTAAATTTCTCATTTTTTGATCGAATTTTAATTAAACATTATTTTTTTGAGTTGCTTCCTATTTGAAAACTTTGGTAAAACTAATGTGTGATGATCTCAAATTATGAGACGCCAAAAAATAATTCCTAAAAAGTTAAAATTCATGAACCTATTTTAAGTTTATTATATCAGGAAACACCTATGTTTTAGGATAAAAATTTGGTATAGAAATACAAAAAGTAATTTAGATAGAATACTTTTTTTAAAAATTGTCGGGTGAGATATACGTATTAATCTCTTTCTAGAATTTTGATCATTTTAAATGATTTTAACAAATGAAATAATCCTGGTAAAATGACTGCCCCACCAATGATAAGAGATATCCCTAAGACATTAATAACACTATCAGGAGCTATGTTTTCTATTAAACTAACGCTTCCTGTTTGGGTAATTATTATATCTGGATAATGAGAAATTAAAACTGCCGATAAAATTAAAAACACCTGCAATCCTGCAAAAAACCTACTCCATACTGTATTCCCTTTTTTGATAGTTTTCCATAACGGAAATAACAGAAATGCAGAAAATACAACAGAAATTATTGTAATAGGGTTTTTCATAAATTCCTGTACAAATACATTCTCGACAATGTATCCATACCCAAAGGTTAACAGCCCTACAACAAAAACAACAATTGTAGCAATAGCCGATTTTCTAATATAGATATTTTCATTTCCTTCTTTTGACTCCCCTATTAGCAGTACTGAAGATAAAAATGCACAAAGTGCTGCAAAAAATAATCCGACCAATATGCTAAATACATTAAACCAAGGCTTTACAAATGCTTCATAAAATGTTAAAGAACTAATATCATCTACTATACGTATTTCGCCACTAATCAATGCCCCGAATACCATTCCTAAAAATATGGGGGTTATCAGACTAGAGATTTTAAACATATTATCATATAACTTCTGAGAATTATCAATAATAGCATCATAATGCCTAAATACAAAAGCTACCCCTCTAAGGGTAACTCCTAATAATATTATGGTAAGTGGGATATGCAAACTCACTACCATGATATTATAATACACAGGAAATGCTATCCATAGAATCACAATCAAAATAATAATCCAAATATGGTTAGCCTCCCAAACGGGTCCCATGACACGATAAATAGTTTTTTTGGTAATCTTCTGATTTTCTTCTGATGAAAAAAGCTCTACTATCCCAGCTCCATAATCTGCGCCACCCAAAACTACATAGAGATACAGGGAAAAAATCAAAAAGAATAATACAACATACAGCATATTTAGTGATTTGAATTATTTAAAACTTTTATTTGTCTTAGCATCAACCAGGTTACAGCAATCGATAAGGTTAGATATACAACAATATAGGTATAGAAGCTAAACACAATACCTGGCATAGGAGTTACTGCATCTTTAGTTTTCATAATATTATGAATTATCCAGGGTTGTCTTCCTACTTCTGTAACGATCCATCCTGCTTCTAATGCAATAAATCCCATTGGGGCCAATAACACAAATAGTAACCAATACTTATGATTAGCAAACCATTTTTTCTTTTTTAATGATATAAAATATAGAATTCCTGCAAAAAGTAAAAGGGTGCCAATTCCTACCATGATCTGAAATGCATAATGCACCATAGGTACATTAGGCCATTCATCCTTGGGAAAATCATTTAACCCTTTAACTTCGGCATCAAAATCTGAAAAAGCGAGAAATGATAACATTCCCGGAATTGCTATTTTATAGTTCACTTCTTGTTTTTCTGCATCTACTATTCCACCGATATATAAAGGAGCGCCTTTTTCGGTATTATAGTGTGCTTCCATCGCTGCAAGCTTTACAGGTTGCCGTTCTGCAATATCTTTAGCCGAAATGTCACCACTAATCGGCTGTAATATTGCTGCTATTGCTCCAAATGTTATTGCTATCTTAAATGCTTTTTTATGTAATTCTACTTTTCTTTTTCGATATACCTGATATGCATGAACCCCTGCAACGGCAAAACCAGTAGCTGTAAAAGCAGCCAATGTCATATGCAAAGCTTGTGTAAACCAGGCAGGGTTTAACATCGCCTGAACCGGGTCTATATTTAGGAATTTTCCATCTATATATTCAAATCCTGTTGGAGCATTCATCCATCCATTAGCAGCAACTACCAAAATTCCTGATGCTACTCCAGATAAACCAATAATAACTCCGGTTATCCAATGAAATCTCTCTGGTAGTTTACCCCATCCATACAAATAAAAACCTAAGGCTATGGCTTCTACAAAAAAGGCTGCTCCTTCTAATGAAAAAGGCATCCCGATAATGGGGCCGGCATGTTTCATAAACTCGGGCCAAAGTAATCCCAGTTCAAAAGATAATGCTGTGCCCGAAACAGCACCCGTAACAAAAAATATTGCTACTCCTTTTTGCCACGATTTGGTTAAGGTCAAATATACCTGATCCCTTGTTTTAAGCCACTTATAGTGAGACACCACCATAAAAAAAGGCATAACCATACCAATACAAGCAAAAACAATATGAAATATTAGAGTAAATGCCATTTGGAGTCTTGCCGCATCAAGATTTTCCATAAGATCTGTTTTTTTTAAATCTTCAGTTTTACAAAGATACTTTTCAGCATAATAATAGTCAGTAACACGAGTTACAAACATGAAAAAAAAGACTGTTTTCCCAGAAGCTTCTTTTGGTCTATAAAGATACGACCTAGCTCTGGTTTAATCATTAAACAAAACCCTTATTTTTTTTATAAAACTAAAAAAATCATGCTTATAAAAAGCATCCTAACACCAACACATGTATACTCTGTTTTTTCTAAGTAATTTGATACATAATCACCATTTCTAATTCGATTACATCATAAATGTGCTTCCCGGGAAAAATTGACAAGAGTTAAGGGAAAAACTACATTTTTAGAAAGCAAGTATCATCGCATCTTTACATCATCAAATACAAAACAATAGTTAACTCTAAAAAAATAAAACAAACATGGAAAATACAATTGAAAAAAACCTTAAACACGTTCACGAATTATTGTCGAAAGGAGCTTTTATTGAAGCTATGGACACTTACTTACATGATGATGTAGAACTAAAAGAAGCCAATGATGCTCCCAAAAAAGGAAAAGCGTTTAATCTTAAGTTTGAGCAGGATTTTATAGATAATCAGCTTTCAGAATTTATTAGGTATGATGTTAACAATTATGCCATTAATGGAAATCACTCTTTTTATGACGCTGTAATGGAATTAAAACTAAAAGATGGAAGCACTATGCTTTCTGAACAGACTGTTGTTACTGAGTGGAAAGATGGAAAAATTTACAGAGAACGATATTATCACGCATAATACCCCATACCTATGTAAAACCCTTTTTGTGCCAAGGCATAAGAAGGGTTTTTTCTCATTTTTAAAACAAGGAATAAAAAATTCTTTACTTTATACTATAATTTGGTTTTATTTTAAATGATTTGTCTATATTTGCACCCTCAAAAGGGAAATATACACCTCGGGGTGTAGCGTAGCCCGGTTATCGCGCCGCGTTTGGGACGCGGAGGTCGCAGGTTCGAATCCTGCCACCCCGACCAAAAAAATCCAATCACAATAGTGATTGGATTTTTTATTTGTTAGAACTTAGAAGTGTAGTTTTTTAACAGACCCAAAATCAGGATTAATAAGATTAATCTCGCCATAGCAATGCTATTGAAAACACATTAAAAGAATACTGTTTTCCCCCTAAAACAAAAGGTAAAATTTAACCGCGATACTATCCAAAATTAGTAATTTTATCTACGAGATTATCACACCATTTTTAATACAAAAAAATCATTATGGACTTAACATCATTGGTAGGTAAACTTGAGATGTCCTATATGCCTGTTCTTTTTATCATAATTATTATAGACTTCCTTTTTTTACTTTTTAAAGGTCTAGCTAAAAGAAAAAAAGAAAGTGCGATGAATGTAGCAAACTACTTATTGGGAGTGATTCCTTATTTTGCCATTTTTTTTGTGCTTCAGTTCAAAGTCATCTTCTGGGTTTATGAAAATCTTCGGATTTGGGAATTACCTAATACCTGGTATGTATTCATCTTAGCATTTGTCGTTTACGATTTATCTTGGTGGTTTATACATTATCTAGGACATAATGTAAGGTTTTTTTGGTGCATTCATGGAGTTCATCATACTCCCGAAGATATGAATATGAGTGTATCAATTAGAGGATCTTTTTTTGATTTTATTTCTTCTCCGCACATTATTATCTGGTTACCAATTTTTGGTTTTCATCCTTTATTAATTTATATCGTTGACATGATTGCAAGGATATACGGAGTATTTACACATGCTAATGATAAATACTTCAAGCATACTCCACTGATGGATAAAATATTTATTACTCCACATTTACATAGAGTGCATCATTCTAGAAATCACTTATACCTGGATACTAATTATTCTAACATGTTTTCTTTTTGGGATAGATTATTTAGGACCTATCAAGAAGAAATCCCACAAGAAAAACCTGTATATGGTGTTATGGACAGAGATATTGACAGTCAAAATCTAGTATCAACGCAGTTAAAAATGTGGGTTGATTTATATAATGATATGAGATCTGCTCCTAACTGGCTAGATAAGATCAAATATCTATACAAACCACCAGGGTGGAACCATCTTGACACCGGAGAAATGGCAGTAGATTTGAGAAAAGAAGCTATAAAAAAACACAAAATTTAACATTCTCGTAGTTATTGAAATTTACTTTCCATAATTGATGTAATTATTATTGTAGCTGATGAAAACGCAGATTACTATGATTGAGAGATGTATAGTGGAAATAAAATAAACATTGATTCGTAGTTATAGATATACAAAAGACATTAAGGGTATCACAGGGTAAAGTGAACCTTATGGACATTAAAACTTCTTTGGTAAAGACTCCTATTAATTTACCACTATCAAATAATTCGTTGAATACAATTTGCCAGACTCGGATCCCTGTAAACGCTATCACCAAGAGAGTTATATAGTAATTTCTTTCAATTTATAAATCAGGAGATTTAATAGATCTATTCTGTAGTAGCATTTAAAATCATTCATTATTTATGCAACATTCCTAAATGTTATATAATGATTTTTTTCTCTAATTTAAAGTACAGCACAACCATTTGGTTTATAGTAATGCTCGTTGGGCAATGGATTTTTGCGGCTTATGTGGCTATTTATCATGGGTATAAAATTTTGGCAAGTGGTATGGGATCTATGGGAGGTAAACATATGCCTAATGGGTATATAGATGGTGATTTTACAGGTAATGTAATATTAGCATCACATCTTATTATCCCGATTTTCGTTATTGTTGCTGGTCCATTACAATTGATTCCTAAAATCCAGAGGGATTATAGAAGATTTCACAAATGGATCGGTCGTATTTATTTACCGCTAATCTTTATTTTAAGTTTAGGAGGAGTATATTTAACCTGGTCTCGCCCACGCCCCTCTTTCGGAAGTATTTATCAAGATATTGCTATTACCATTGAAGGAATTCTTATTGTCTTTTTTGCTATACAAACCTTACGTTTTGCTTTACAAAGAAAAATAAAACCGCATCGCCAATGGGCATTACGCTTATTTATTGTGGCAAGTGGTGTTTGGTTTCTACGCATTGGGTATAGAACCTGGTTTTTTATAGAAGACTTATTTGGTTTTCAAGTTGATAATTTTTTCGATTATTGGTCTTTTGCTTCTTACCTAATTCCATTAGCTATTTTAGAGTTCTATTTACAAGTGAAGAAAGGTAAAAATCATAAGTCAGAAAAAAGGTTATCTATACTTTTGTTTGCTGTTACCCTATATATGATGATTGGTATTTTTTTAGCTGCTAAAGGAATGTGGCTACCTAGAGTATTGAGTGTAGTAAATACTGAATAGAGAAAAAGGAATAAGAATTTAAGTACTGCTTTTAATTCCAATTTTGTACATTAAGAAAGTCATCCAATTTTTTATGAAAAAACATGTTCTAATCACTTATATAATTGTATGTTGTATTAGCTTTAGCAGTATCGCTCAACAAGAAAAGAAGATCGATTCTTTGTTAAATCTTTTTGAGAAAAACTGGACAAAAGACGCAGATTCAGCCTATTTTTTTGCTAATAAAGCCTATCATATTTCCAATTCAATAAACAATAATAGATTAGTAGTTAAGGCTCGTGTCGCTATGGCATCTGCAAAATTAGTGCAAGGTGAATATACGGCTTCCGAAAGATTACTAAACCTCAACCTTCTAGATAGTATTTCTTTAGGCGATAAAACGTTAGGTAATACACTTAAATATTTGGGTTACACACTATTTAATAAGAAAAACTACATTAAGTCAAGTCAAGCTTTTCTGAAATCAATCTCATATTTCAAAAAAATTGAGGATAGTGTTAGTTTAGGAAGAGTATACAACGGGTTAGGAATGATTCAATTTACATTAAAAAGAGAATCACAGGCGATGGAAAATTACCAAAAAGCATTGCAATACAACTATAGTGATAAGGTCTATAAGGATGTCTGTACATATATTAGTACCCAAATGAATATGGCTGAATTGAGTTCTAAACGTGATCAGGCATATGATATCTTTATGAATGCCATAGATTTGGCTTCAAAAAATGAAGCTGATTTTTTTATTCCAACTATTTATCAACAGTTGAGTTATTTATACACGCGAAAAAATGATTATAAAAACGCAATAAAATATGCAGAAAAAGCTCTTTTTGAAGCTCGAAAAATGAATCTTGGTGGCAAGGAGCAATTAATCTACAGAGACATAGGAACAGCATATTTTCAAAATAATCAATATTATGATGCAATAGAAAGCTATCTTAAAGCATTACCCAACTCAAGGATGGAAGTCCTGGATACCATTTATAAAAGGTTATCTATGTCGTATTACAGACTGAATGATAATAAAAATGGTGAATTTTATTTTGACAAGTTTTTAAGGCACTCAGATTCTACTCATCAATTACAGGACAAGAAAACAGTAGCTGAAATTGTTGAAAAATACGAATCTAATAAAAAGGATCTGGAGATTAAACTACTACAGCAGGAAAATGAAAGTGTGACACTAATGAATAAACGGCAAAAAAATCAATTGTTATTGGCAATTTTTCTGGTTGCATTACTGTTGCTTATTTCATTTGCTATTTGGCAATTTTATAAACGAGAAAAAGAACAAAATGAAATACTATTCATCAAAAATCAGGAACTCATCCGTTCTAAGGTAAAATCTAAAGAATCAACAAACAAAAATAATATCCCAGAACAAGAAGTGAATATAGAACTGGTTCAACTACTTGAAGGTACAATGAATTCTGAGTTATTTTTAGACAAGGGACTTACCCTCTCTAAACTGGCTGATATATTAAATACCAATACTACTTACCTTTCTAATACAATCAATAGTCATTACCAAAAGAAGTTTACCGATTTTATCAATGAACAAAGGGTAAACTATGTATTAGCAAGGATTGAAAAAGATAAAGAATTTTGTAATTATACTATAGCACACATTGCCGATATATCTGGGTTTAATTCTTCTTCGGCCTTTTATAATGCATTTAAGAAATATACCGGATTAACACCTTCGTACTATATTAAGGAGAAGCTAAATGAAAATAAGGCTGCTTGATTAATGAATTAGTGTAAACTGATGTTTATAAAAATTACTACTATAAGTTATTGGTCTTCCTTCCTATTTATCTCATTAATTTCTTTTTTCTCTAAATACATCATTTTTTATTTCTTGATTTATAAATCAGTATACCTTCTATAATAGAATTGAGATTTTTTAAATAGGTAGATATTAGCTTTGTAGTCATACTGCCTATTTGATTAGAAATACTGGTCTTCAAGGTGTTTTAAAGAAAAAGTGTGATTAAAAAAGCGATTTCAGTTTGGTTTTTAACGACATTATTAGGGCAATGGGTATTTATAATTTACCTTTTGTTTTATTATATTTTTCCAGCTATTCAAAAAGGTTTAGTAGCATGGAGTGGAAACCAACTCGTTACAGGCTACGTGGTTAATGACTCTGTAGGGAATTATGCTGTAGCCACTCATATTTTTATTTCTGTACTTATTTTAGGGTTCGGACCACTTCAATTAGTTCCAAAAATACGTAATCAATTTCCTGTTTTTCATCGTTGGGCAGGAAGGATTTATTTATTTGCTGTTGTTATTACAAGTTTTGCTGGATTGTATATGGTTTGGGCACGTGGTAACCCACAAGCTGGTTTAATCGAACATATTGGCACTACATTAGGAGGTGTTTTGATAATTATTTTTTCAATCTTAACATATCATTATATTCGTGTAAATCAAATCATTACCCATTCTCGCTGGGCATTACGTTTATTTATGGTGGCTAGTGGCGTTTGGTATATTAGATTGGGTTATGGTTGGTTTTATTTTTTTGATTTCCCAAATAACTTGGTTAAGACGTTTTCAATATTTATTTCTTATGCAAATTATTTGGTTCCCCTTGTCTTTTTGGAATACTATTTTTTTACTTGCCGTAAAACACAAAAACTGCTCAAATATTCTATTTCGCTATTGATTTTTCTTTTCGCAATCTTCACTATGCTTGGGACCATATTCGCAACCAAATATATATGGTTACCAAAGTTTAATTTTTAAATGAGATATCGTGAAAAACTTTGATAATCTAAAAAAAGTAAATATTGCCCTCACAAATTCGAGAGGTATATCGAATAACAACTAACAAATTTAATTTATAAATGGAAAAAGGATATAAAAATTTAGGAATGCTATTACTTGTATTAGTTCCAATTACAATTATTGGTTTTTTAAAAACATATTTAAGTCAATTTCCAAATTTTGAAAAAGATCCAGGTATAACAATTCATTTTCATTTCGTAGTGTCTGCTCTATGGATTATTTTATTTATCGCTCAACCCATGCTAATTAAAGCCAAAAAATACTATTACCATCGTTTATTAGGTAAGTTTTCTTATGTTCTTTTTATATTAATACTTATTTCATTTATACCTATATTTCTTAAACAAATTCAATATAACTACTTACCCTTAACCATACTTACCACATCAGATATTATTTCTGTAATTCTATTTTATGCATTAGCTATTTATTATAAACAAAAAGTGCAACTTCATATGCGCTATATGATAGTACTTACATTAGTATTTATTTTTCCTGCAATAGGAAGGATATTTATACATTGGTTAGATTTCTCGTTTATGCAAAATATGAGTGCTGGTTTTGTGTTAAAAAGTATTTTATTATTAGGTTTGATTACAAAAGATAAAAGAAATAGTAAGAACTATATACCATACGTGATAGGAATCCTATTTTTTACGATCAGGCAGGCAGCAATACTCCTGGCATTCTATAAAATAATTTAATAATCAATCTGCAACTAATAAAAGTTTGTTTTTAGTATGAAGAATAGTATCCTATATCATTACGAAAACATCATTTGGGATTGGAACGGAACTCTTCTAAATGATAGTTGGTTATGCGTTGAAATTGTCAACAAATTACTTTTAAATCATAATAGCAGAAAGTTAGATATCGATTCTTATAGAGAAGTATTTGGTTTTCCAATTTCAGATTATTATAAAAAAATTGGGATTGATTTTGAAAAGGAATCTTTTGATGTGCTTACCTCTAAATTTATGTCTGATTACCTAACCAACGTTCATAAATGTAAACTTCAAAATGGAGCAATGGATATTTTGAACGAACTTAAAAACAAAAATAGTAAACAATTTATATTAACTGCAGCTCACAAAGAAAGCGTTATCAGCTTGCTTAAGCATTACGTAATCGAACAGATATTCGAACAAATTGAAGGTCTAGACAATCACAAAGCCGAAAGTAAGATCGATAAAGGCCTTAGTTTATTAGAAAACAATTTAATTGATATAAACAAAACAGTTTTAATAGGGGATACAATCCACGATTTCGACGTTGCAAATCAATTAGGTGTAAATTGTATTCTGATCGCGAATGGACACCAATCAAAATATAGATTAAAAGAAAAAACCAATAACAGTATTCAAATATTTGGTAATTTATCTGAGCTTATAAAATGAAAAATGAAACTAGGAATTAGATCAAAACTAAATACATTTTCTTTACAAACGGAAGGCTTTCTATAATTTTTTCGCTTCTTCTAATGATTCACATTCCATAATAAAAACTACACCAAAACGGTCTTTTCTAGAATAAAAAACTCTTATTTTATCTTCTAAATAAAAACTTTATCGTGTGCTTTAATTCCTTTAATAAATTCACCTTTGTTTAAATATTTGATTAACTCGTTATTTTACTCATGTGTTAGTTTCCACTCTTCAGAATCCATACAGAATGAAGTATCTTTAAAATTAGGAAAACCTTGCTCTTTCTCATATTTTTTCATATCCCAGGTTTTTGTAAATACTACTTTGATCATAAATCGTATCGCTTTTAACTTATTCTTAAAAGTTTGCTTGGCTTCTGGCATCGTCGACAGATATTTTTGTGCTATCGTTAGAAAATCGTCTGCTTCTTTACCGGTAATATTCTTGACAACGCTATTGGGAGCATTAAAACCAAAAGTTCCTTTATGTGCCTCTTCGACGTAATGTGCAACCACTTGCGAGGCATCTCGCTGCGGATAACCGTAAGCTCGTAGTACTTTATACATCATAGCATTAGACATTTTTATAGCTTTTACTTTTCTACCTACTACCATACCAATAATATTTGCCATTTGTTGGGTACTCAATACTTCTTTTCCTGTAACTCTGTAGGTTTTATTTATATGTGCCGAGGGCTCTTTGAGAATGTGTGCTGCGACCAGACCTATATCTTCATTAGAGGGCGGTGCATTTTCTCCAAAGTCTGGTAACATTCCAAATTGAGTAAGCGGAGCTGGTGTCATAAAATACACAAAAGCAAACAAACCAGGGTTTAGTACTGTTAATTTTGTATGTTTTAATCTGCCAAATATTTGATCTACTAACCAATGTTCTTTTGTATAGATTGAAGGATGTCTATTTGATGAAGTCCATTGTGTTAAAAGAACTACATGTTCGATTTCTAATTCTTCTAAAACCGTTGCAAATGTGGCTCCCTGAAATAATACATTAGGATAAGTAGGCACAAAATATGCCCGTCGAATTCCGCTCAAAGCTTTTCTAACGTCTCTTATATCTTCTATGTCTCCAACAAAGATTTCTGCTCCCGTTTTTTTAAGTTCTTGAGCTTTCTCACTATTTGGATTTCTTACAAATGCTCTAACTTCGGCACCTAAGTTTAATAATTCTATTGCTGTTGTAAATCCCGTATGGCCATTTGCAGCTGTTATTAATATTTTCATTTTTTTAAATTGTATATACAAGTTAATAATTATAAAAAAAGACTACTTAAATCCTTTTTCAAAAGTCGAGAATGCTTTTACAGATTTTTCTCCTAACATTTCATGTACTTCATCCATGGCATTCTCCCAATTAGGTAATACTTCTTTCACTTTTTTTATTCCTAATTTTGTTAAAGCGATTGATGGGCGGTTTACTGCTCCTGTTTTTATAACATATTTTTGATTCATTAGCCTGACTAAAATTCGAGTTAATGATGAAGTTTCAAAATTTAATATGCCAGCAATTACATGTTGCTCTGATTCTCCCATCTTATACAATGCCAACATTATGCTTAACTGACTTTGTGTAACTCCTTTATTCTTTAAATGCTTACGGTAAATGTTATCTATCCTTCGAGAAAGACCATTTATTCTTGCTCCCAGGCATTGTTCTATTTCGTACTTCATATCTACAAATATATAAATTCACATTGTATATACAAGTTAAATATATTTGATTATGATTTTATTTAACTTCATAGGTCAAATGAATAAATCCTTTATAATAGAGGGGCTTCTCTTAAACAACTTAAATGATTAGTACTAAATTAAAGTTATAAATAGTCCTGCCTAGAAACCATCTAAAACTTTATATAGTATACCTTATCAATTTTTAAAGCCACGTTATACCTGTATTGTATTCTTTCTAACCATCCAAACAATTTAGGTTTTTTTAACATTTTATCTGTATATTATTTGGTAGGTTTGTCTGTTATGAAAATTGGGGATTTAAAAAATTACATTACCTATATTTTTATTGTCATTTTCCTTTCTCTGAAAGTGGCAGGCTTGCATGTACTTACTCATAATGATGATGGTATAGAACATTGCGAAGTTTGTGATCTCGTTTCTATAACCAATTTTACTCCGGCTGCTGTTAATGACACTAGCCAAAACTATGTAAGTAGCACTTTTGAGCTCTATACTCAAAAAAATGTAATAAGTCACTACAGCTTCATTTATAGTAGTGATGTACATATTACAAATCTATTTTCGAGACCTCCTCCTTTTTTAGCATAGTTATTTTACTCTATTTTCATTTTTAACGATTAAATTCTTTCTTTTAAGCGATTACTCATCAGGTTTTATACTTGCGAATTTTCTTAAATCAACGAAATGACGCTACCTATAAATGCCAATTCTTATAGCCTTAAAAGATAATTCGGTTTATGTTTTCATAAGCTCTGGCTTTCTTCTGTTGCTCATGTTTTTAGGGTCTAAAACTTAACGATTTTCAATTTTAAGTATTCTAATTAGACTGTAATTGCATATAACCGCAAGGTTATAAACATTTTGATGTAAGGAATAATTATTCTCTTATTCAAAATCTCAGTTTAGTTACTACCACTTAAGATTATACCTCTATTTATTAATACGATCTCTTTTTAGAGATACAATAATACTTTAAACACAATGCTTAGAGCAAAAAACTTGTCAAAAACCTATAACGGAAAAAAAGCAGTAAACAATGTTTCTTTTCAAGTAGAACAAGGTTCTATATTCTGTCTTCTTGGTCAAAATGGGGCAGGAAAAACTACAACTATTAATCTATTTCTTGGCTTTATAAGACCCGATAGTGGGCAAATCTTAATTGATAATGAAGAAATTCAATCCCATACTACTTCTATAAAGAAAAAAACAGCCTATATCCCAGAGACAGTTCAGCTTTATGGGAATTTATCCGGAATAGAGAATTTAGATTTTTTCAGTCGTTTGGCTGGGTATAAATACCCTCAAGAAAAACTACAGAAATTTTTGACAAAAGCTGGGTTACAGGAAGAAGCACACCTACAACATCTGTCTACTTACTCTAAAGGAATGCGTCAAAAAGTGGGTATTGCGGTTGCAGTTGCCAAAAATGCTGATGTGATTTTTATGGATGAACCAACATCTGGTCTCGATCCTAAAGCATCGGCCGAATTTACTACAACTTGTAAAGAACTCGCTAAAGAAGGTAAAACCATATTCATGGCCACACATGATATATTCAACGCAGTACATGTAGGTACTACCATCGGAATAATGAAAGAAGGTTCCCTTGTTCAACAGATTAAAACAAGTGGTATTGATGCCAACCAGCTAAAAGAACTGTATTTAGAAACCATTTAAAAATTACCCCATGAAAAAAGAGATTTTAATTATTTTATTTGCCATTATTTGTCAGCAAAGTTTTTCTCAAATCAATATTAAAGGCAAAATTATTGACGAAAAACAAAACATTATTCCCGGTGCTACTATTTCTTTTGATATCGAAGAAAAAAAAGAAGGAACTATTTCTAATGAAAACGGAGAATTCAACTTTGTTTTGCAAAAAACAGGAACTTATGAAGTTAAGATAAGTTATGTTGGTTTTTATGTGATCAACAAGACTTATGATTTTCTAGAAAATAAAGAGTATGATCTTGGCACAATAACGCTAAAAGAAGATGTACTACAACTTCAAACCGTAGAAGTAGTAGGGCGTACAAAACGAGATTACAATAGTGACTATTCTTTTTCTGCGACCAAAATGGCTATTGCAAACAAAGAGCTACCACAGGCCATAGCTTCGGTAACCAAAGAGCTAATTGCCGACAGGCAGGCCTTTCACTTAGCAGATGCAGTGAAAGTCGTTAGTGGTGTTAGTCCATCTAGTTTTTATAATCAGTACAACATAAGAGGTATTAGCCAAAATGAAGAGGGGCAGATCATTAACGGAATGCGTACTCGGCAGTTTTATTTCTTACAACCGCTTACTTCTAACATAGAAAGAGTAGAAGTTATAAAAGGGCCTGCCAGCGCAACTTTTGCCAGCGTTGATCCCGGTGGAAGTATTAATATGGTTACCAAAAAACCTTTATCTGTAGATAGAAAAGAAGTGAGTTTAAGTGTAGGTAGTTTTAGTACTATGAGAGGGTCCTTAGATTTCACAGGGCCACTTAACGAGTCAAAAACATTACTATATCGTATCAATGGGGCCTACCAAACGGCACAATCTTACCGTGATTTAATAAGTAATAAATCAATATTATTATCACCATCGTTCAGTTATATTCCCAATGAAAAGACCGCCATCAATGCAGAATTCATTTTCAATAACATGAACGGTAACCTAGATCGTGGTCAACCTATTTTTGGTGCTGTAGCCGGACAAACCAATCTTAACAGCACACCGATAAGTCTTAATTTAGGAGCTTCCAGCGATTTCTTCAAATCTAAGGAAGTAATCATTATGGGGAACCTTTCTCATAAATTTAGTCCTAATATTACTTTTAACACTTCTTATATGAAGCAAACCTGGACCGAAGATTTACAGGAGCATCGTACTACAAATACATTTGCTGTAGATATTGCAAACGAGCCTATTCCCAGTTTGGTCGCTATGCGATTTGTACAACGAAAGCAGTTTTGGAGCATTGATAATGTGAACAGTTATTTCAATTTTGATTTCAAAACAGGATCAATAGATCACAAACTATTGGTTGGGTATGATTTGCACTACTGGAAAAAACTTAAAGGAGGTGGTCAAAACTCAGCACGAGGTTATTTATTAAATGATGGTAGTGTCACCAGGTCTTTTGAGCTAGAAAATGCATCAGATTATCAAACCATTACTATTGGGGGGCGTACATTGCCCAAACCCAATGTCAACCATTTCGATTTGGCAAATCCCTCATACACCATACAAAATATTCAAGATTATACCATTAACTCACGTATCGCCGTTCCTTCTGCATTAACCATGAGTAATGCCGTCTATATTCAGGAGCAATTAAAATGGAACAAGTTCTCTCTATTATTGAGTTTAAGAAATGAGTGGTTTGAGGACATAACTCATTATAAAGCAACCAATGAATCTTCCTTCACAAACCAAAGGCTTCTTCCTAGAATAGGTATAACCTATTCTGTAAATGATAATATTAACGTATATGGGACGTATCTAGAGGGTTTCCAACCTCAATCTAACACTGTTACCTTACTGCCAAGTACAGGTCAGTTTTTTTGGGCCGATGAATCGGCTTCGCAATTCAAGCCTTTGATTTCTGATTTAAAAGAAATAGGAATGAAAGCTGATTTGTTTAATAAAAAGATAACGATGAACATGGCTTTCTACGAAATTAACCAGGAAAACATTCTAATGAGTGCCAATGACCCTTCGCAACCTGATTTGTTGGTACAACGTGGAGCCGACCGAAGTAGAGGATTTGAATGGGATATGGCAGGTTACTTACTTCCCAATTGGCAAATAAACGCTTCTTACAGTTATATCGATGCAATTATCGTAACCGATGCCGATGCTACTTTGGAGGGTGCCAGAAAAGAGAACGTACCAAAGCATAGTGCAAACCTGTGGACTCGTTATAACTTCGACAATGGGTCTATATTAAGAGATTTGGGCATTGGGTTTGGCGTACAACATCAAGGAAGTAAAGTACCCTGGTTTACACGTGATTTTGAAGTACCTGCCTTTACCATTTTTGATGCAGCACTGTATTATACTCCTACAAAAAGTAATCTACAGGTAGCTGTAAATGTGGGTAATTTATTCGATGAAACATATTGGTTGGGCGCACAAACATATACGCGTTTGTTTCCTGGAGCTCCTAGAAATATAACGCTTACAACAACTTATAAATTTTAAATCTATGAGAAGGTCAGTAATCATATTATTCGCCAAACAATTATGGCAAACCACCTTTAGATCCAAAGTATTGCATATTACTATGATTTTGGTGATTGTTTTAATTGCATTTGCTGCTTATAGTGGGTGGGATAATTACAATACTCAAAACCGTATTCGTAATTTTTATCAGGAAGAAGCCAGACATAGCTGGGAGAGTAATCCAGATAAGCACCCACATCGTATGGCGCACTATGGATCCTTTGCTTTTCGTCTAAAACACAAACTAAGTTTGTTTGATTTTGGAATGGAAAATTATACAGGTAATGCTGTTTTTTTGGAAGCTCATAAACAAAATACAATAAATTTCTCAGAAGCAAGCCTTTCTACAGGCTTGCTTCGTTTTGGAGAAGTAAGTTTGGCTATGTTGTTAAAAATCATTTTTCCATTACTTATTTTTTATTTAGGATTTGGAGCTTTAGCTAGTGAAAGGGAAAATAATACCCTAAAAATAATGATTAATCAAGGAGCAACCTGGTCAGAAATATTTTTCGGTAAATCTCTTGGGTTAATGAGTCTTGCCATGTTTTTCTTTATTCCTGTACTTATAATTACCCTTTTGTTTATGTTTTTGGCCGAAGGTAATCCGATAACATCTTCTGAATTACTACGGTATTTTATATTGATATTGAGTTATGTACTGTTTTTTGGTATTATTAGTAGTATTACGATTCTAATTTCTGCGATGAGTAAAACTGCTAAAGATTCTTTGATAAAACTCTTAGGAATCTGGCTCTTCTTTATCATCATACTTCCTAAAACACTTCAAGCTTTTGGGCATTACCTTTACCCTACTCCCTCAAAAATAGAGTTCGAATCTATTGTAGAAAATGATTTGATAAAAGAAGGAGATAGTCACAATCCAGATGATATTCATTACAAAGCTATTAAAGATTCTGTACTCCTGGCAAATAATGTTGAATCTGTAGACCAATTACCTTTTAACTATGGAGGTTTTATTATGAGTCAAAGTGAAAAAATCAGTGCTTCAATTTACAATCAGCATTTAAATGGTTTATTGACTACATATAAAAGACAAAACGCCATCGAAAGGTTCTCTGCTTTACTCAACCCATATACAGCAATAAAACATATTTCTATGGCTTTTTCGGGAACTGATTTTGCTTCCTATATTAATTTTCAGCATCAGGCAGAACGCTATCGTTATCAACTTGCACAAGAAATGAATTCGTTACAAATGAAATTCATTCCAAACAAAAAAACAGATACCCCTAGTATTATAGACAAGAGTCATTGGGAAGCGTTTCCTGATTTCAAATATGATCATTTACCTGTATTATCTATTCTAAAAAACGAGGCGCTATCTATTTTCTCTTTACTACTTTGGAGTATTCTTTCTGTTATAATCATAAAAAAAATATCTAAAAAAACAAAAGTCTTATAACTATGTATTCCATATTATTTAAATCTTTTATTAGAACCAAAATAGCAGCTATTTCTCTTGTACTTCTTCTGGGAGTAGGTATAATAAGTGTTTTTATTGGAAAACAGTTTAATATAAAGCAAGAAAAAGCAATTATTGAAGCCGAGTCGTTTCAAGAAGAGAGTATCAAACGAAATGTAAAATATCATAATGATGACTTGGGTCTGTTACTTTATTATTTACGTTTTTCTCTAGTTAAGAAATCAAATAGTTTAACAGGGCTTTCTATTGGTCAACGAGATGTAAATCCTTCGATATTAGCAGTAACTATACGTGGTCTTGAAGGGCAAAAATATGATACCGATTTTGAGAATCCATCTCTGCTACTATCAGGTAATTTAGATCTTGGATTTGTAATCATCTACTTGTTTCCGTTGGTGCTTATCACGCTAACATTCAATTTGTATTCTGAAGAAAAAGAAGGAAAAACCTGGCGATTAATAGCCACTCAAACCTCCTCTCCTCTCAGCTTTTTATTTAAAAAGTTATCTATAAGAGTATTTTTTCTATATATGGTATTAGCTATACTTTTTTTATTGGCTATTCTTATTTTACAACTGCCAATTAATGAAGCTCTTCTGGCTTTTATAACTGTGAGTGTTTTGTATTTGGCTTTTTGGACTTCTTTATGTTTTATCATTATTTCTTTTCGAAAAAATTCGAATTTTAATGCATTAACATTACTTTCTTTATGGATCGTACTAACCATATTACTTCCTGCTTCGGTAAACAATTTTGTCGTTAATACATATCCTGTACCAGAAACATTAAAAACTATGGTAGAACAGCGAGATGGATATCATAAAAAATGGGATATGGCAAAAGAGGTTACTATGGACAAATTTTTTGCTCATTATCCACAATATAAAAGATATCCTGTTCCTAAAGATAAATTTAGCTGGCTCTGGTATTATGGAATGCAACAAATGGGTGATGATGAATCTCTAGAATCCAGTAAAACAATGAAGAAAAAAATAAAACTACGAGAAAAAGTAAGTGAGGCAATATCTTTGGTAATACCTACTATGCATGCTCAATTAACCTTTAATCAAATTGCGCAATCTGACCTAAATAATCATCTACTCTTTTTAGATCATCTAGATAAGTATCATGAAGAATTAAGGCTGTATTTCTATCCCAAAATATTCGAAAATTATCCAGTTAGAAATGAAAATTGGAAGGAGTTTAAACCAAAATATGCATCTATTGCACATACTATTAATTGGACCAATTCTATACTTCCGTTAGTATTAATCACAATAATTATTTCATTAATCAGCTTTTTTAATTTGAGAAAGATCTAATATACATAGAGGAATTGTACATATAAAGACTCTATAATATTAATCAATTTCCCTTCGGGCAAAGAGGTTTGATCACAAATGTGATCAAACCTCTTTATTTATTGTATTTTCTAAAAACTTAGATAAATAGCCAATACCTTACTTATCTTAGTGTATATAAATACCTAATAACCATATTAATTAGCATAAAAAATAGATCACCTGTGATTTTTCATGATTCTAAACGAATAATAGAGTAAACAACAATTAATATGCTTTTGAATGAAGAAACATTTACTAAAATCTTAAGAAGCAATAAAGGCATTCTTTATAAAGTTGCAAATTCATATTGTAAAAATACCAATGACAGAGAAGATCTTATTCAGGAAATAATCATACAATTATGGAAAGCATGGCCAAAATATGATGATACCTATAAAGTATCAACCTGGATGTATCGAATAGCCTTAAATGTAGCAATTTCATTTTATCGTAAATCCAATTACCAAAGAAATAAATATGACACGTTTAATGAAAATTTGGTTTCTACAGTGCATAAAGAAAGTTCTGATAGCACAGAAAACATAGAACAACTCTACCATTTTATTGCTCAGTTAAGCGAGTTAAACAAAGCACTAATTCTTCTTTATTTAGAAAAATATAGCTATGAAGAAATAGGTACAACCTTGGGTATATCTACTACTAATGTTGCTACCAAAATATCAAGGATAAAAAAACAATTAAAAGAAAAATTTAATAACAACTAAAATGAATTTAGATAACATACAAGAAGAATGGGGTAATCATTATAACACGTCAATTGAAGGCGAAAATTTAGTGATTCAATTATTTAAAGAATCTAAGTATAAAAAAATTGATTCTAATGTAAAACGAATGAAAACACAAAGTGTTTTGTATATGATTTTCAATTTATTAGTCATCATTTACACCTGGATGGTTTTGGTAATGAACTTTAAAACTATTGGTATTTCTATTCCGGCTGTACTATTAATACTACTATCCAAGGTGGTATTTTATAAAAATGTAGCACAACTGAATTTGATGTCTAAAATTAAGTATGCAAAACCTATTGTAAAGCTTCAAAAAATTATCGAACACCTTAAGTTAAAAAGACTAAAACACAATCAGTTTATTTTTATTCTCTCTAATCTATATTTCTGGTTATTAATGATTGTCTTTTTTTCTATGAATCCATTAGTTTTAATCCCAGAAATCTGGAAAAAAGCGGCTATTGTCATCATTATACATGTTGGGTTTTCTATACTATGGTTTCCATTATCTTTTTGGATTTTAAGTAAATATGGTGCTCTAGCGCAAAGCTCTACTTTTTGGACTCGATTAGGTAAAAACTCTTTACTTACGGACGAATCTGCAAATTCTTCTTTAAATAGAATATCCTCTTTTTTAGTTGAAATAAAGAATTTTGAAAAGCAATAACCGCCGAATTTATAAAGCATCATAGTTTTGTTAGTTAGTCCAAGGTAAAACAACCATAAAATGAATCTATTTATAAAATAGTTACCTTTTCTATAGGTAAAACATCATAAGATAGATTTATAAGAAATACATATATAAATGATTTCTTGCCTTTTGTCAAGAAGAATGAACTCTAAACAAAATAAGTTTGAAATTGGTCACTAATCCAAAATCAATAGTTGAAAAATATATGTCGATAAATCTATTATTAGATCAGAAATCTTGAAGAAAATCACCAAACTATCGATTCTAATATTTGCAATAATGGTTCTCTGCCCTTTCCTCATGCAGATTGCAATAGAGAAAGGCAACTATTCATTAATATCATACGTCTATACTAGTAGTACCTTTCTTAGCATAGGAATTTCATTGAATTCGAAGCCAAACAAAAAAAACTATAGTGATAAACTTAAAAGATAGAAAATGAGTATCGAGAAAAAAAATGCAAGAATTGCTGGATTATTATATATAATTTCAACATTTCCTATGGCGTTTACAGAGTTGTATGTTCGTTCTAAACTTATTGTATGGGAAGACGCAGCTGCCACAGCCAATAACATCATTAATTCTAAATCGTTATACAGTATAGGTTTTGTATGTGATGTAGTGGGTTCTACTCTGTTTTTACTGGTGCCTTTGGCCCTGTACAAATTATTAAAACATGTTAATAAAGAGTATGCAACACTTATGGTAATACTGGCATTAATTAGTGTACCAATGATGGCCATAAACATGATTAATCATGCAACTGTCTTAGAATTATTAAGGGATGTCGATTATCTTAATGCTTTTAAACCCGATCAATTACATGCACTTATGATGATTTCTCTAGATGCTCATGGTACTGGTTATCTTATTGCTCAGATATTTTTTGGGTTATGGTTACTCCCTCTTGGGCTATTAGTATATAAATCAAAAGTTATTCCCAGAATTCTGGGTATCTTGTTAGTAGCTGCGTCGGTATGCTACCTCATACAATTTGTTACGATATTTATTTTCCCAAACTATGGTTCTATTATTAACCCAATCGTAAATACAGTTGTAGGTATAGCAGAATTGGGACTTATGTTTTGGCTAGTTATAATAGGAGTTAAGAATAGAAAAGTTAATCTACACGATTTAAACTAAAGTAAGTACTAATTTTAATCATAAATGATTTTATAACATGAACAGTTTAGTAGCATTTATACAGCACATCATTCCCGCTACCGAAGCAGAGGCTATAGATATAGCCCGATCTTTTGAATATAAAGAATTAAAAAAAGGAGATTTTATTGTGCAAGAAGGTAAAATTAGTAATGATTACTACTTTTTTGAAAAAGGGCTATTACGGACATATCTATATGATATCGAAGGTAACGAGGTTACTACCGATTTTTACACCTCTAATTCTATTGTTTTTGAGGTTACCTCCTTTTTTCAAAGAGTGCCTTCGCAAGTAAATATACAAGCAGTTACCGATTGTCGAGGATATCGATTTTCATACCAACAATTAAACTCTCTTTTTCATAACAAACCTGCATTTAGAGATTTTGGAAGAGCTATCCTGGTTAAAGAATTTATTGCTTCAAAAAAAAGAACCATCTCGATGATAAATCAAACAGCAGAACAACGATATAAGGCTCTTTTACAATCAAATTCAGAAATTATTATGAATGCTCCCTTAAAACATATTGCATCCTATTTAGGAATAACAGATAGTACTTTAAGTCGTATTAGAAAAGATGTTGTTAAAAAATGAATATTAAATCCTGAAGCTTCTAACTTTTAAAAATGGTAATATTAGTATTACTTTATGTATTTCATCTTTTTTAAGAATTCTTCTTTATATGTTTTTCCGATCGGGATTTTTTCATCTGCGATATACACCAAATTCCCCGACACTTTTTCTATTTTCTCAAAATTTACAATATAAGAACGATGAGTTCTTACAAAATTATGGTCGTACAGTTTTTTTTCCCAATTATGTAAACTGTCTAACAGTAAAATAGATTTTTCTTGAGTAACCACTTTTACATAATCTACTTCGGCTTTTAAATATAAAATGTCACTAATAATAATTTTATAAATGGTTTTATCTGCATATAAAAAAAGCTGTTTTTCGGTTTCGTTATTTGTAATCTGTATTTGATTTCTAGCCCTGGTAATTGCTTTAAAAAAACGTTCATAAGAAAATGGTTTTACCAGATAATCTAATACATTTTCTTCAAAAGCATCTACCGCGTAATCAGGATAAGCAGTAGTTACAATTACTTTGGGAGGGTTGATAAGTGTTTTTAAGAATGACAATCCATTTAACTCGGGCAGCTGAATATCTAAAAACATAAAATCTACCTTTTTTAATTCTTCAAACTTAATATCCAATCCACTTTCATATATTCCTAAACAGTTCACAAATGGAGTTCTATCAATGTAGTTTTGCAACACTTCTTGCGCACCGTGTTCGTCTTCTATAATCAAACAATTTATCATAATGAGATGGTGAGTATTACTTTAAATACATTATTTTCTTTTTTAATCTGTAATTGATATCGGTCTGGATATAATAATTGTAATCTTCTTTTAGTGTTTTTTATTCCAATACCGCTTTCTTGCCAATTTGCATCAATCTCTGGCTTTTTATTATCATTATATGGATTTTCGCAATAAAAAGAGAATTGATCTCTTTTTAATATTGCCCTAATTCGTATCTGATGATTTTTACCTTTTAAGATACTGGTATATTTAAATGCATTTTCTACAAAAGGAATTAATAGTAAAGGAGCTATTTCCTTTTTCGGGTTATCAATATCTTCAAAAAAATCAGCTTGTATTTTGGTAGATAATCGTTCCTCTTGTAAACTAATATAATCTTTCACATGAGTAATCTCATGAGATAAGGTTACTTTTTCTTTTTGGCCTTCATGTAATACATATCTAAAACTGCTGGATAGCTTTAAAATCAAATCCGGAGTTTTTTCATCTTTTTTTAAAGCATTTGCATAAATATTATTTAGTGTATTAAATAAGAAGTGTGGATTTATTTGCGCTTTTAATGCGCTGAGTTCTGCTTGTTGTTTTTCTTGTTTTGTAGTATCTAATTCAAGCTGTTTAGCATATAATTTTTTAATAGAATGCAAAGCAAAAAAAGCCAAACTAAAAGAGAAATATGTCACGAAGCTAGAAACTACATATTTCCAACGATGATCTTGATGATCTTTATGGTCTGCTCCCATATGAAAAAAATTATCTGCATAATAGTGGATTAAAGCGTTGCTACTAAAAACAAACAATACCCAAAAAACATACTTCTTCTTATTTTTTAAAGGAAAGAACCACAGATACATGATATATGTTGGTATCATATTAAATACCAATGCAACCAACTCATGCATAAAACTCATAGGGTATCCTCCTTCTCTTCCCAGATACTTTATATATGGAAAAAAAAGTACCATTCCCCAAAAAAGCAGATGCAAGACAGGTTCTGCTTTTTTTAGTTTTGAATACATAGCGTTATTATTCACATGTTCTTTTGTTAAACCTTACTAAGGTATTACTTTTCTTTATGATAAATCGTCAAATCTTTTATAGATGCCTTTGCAAGAATGGTTTCTTCTTGAGTAGAAGCACCACTTATTCTGAAAAGGATATGCCCTCCCAGAAGTGGGTTATAATCTGTACGTTCGAAAATAATACTATCATTAAGAGAAAACCACACTTTATTTTCCTTTTTACCAATTTCTACACTAACCCATTGGTTGTGATTCATTACATTTTCCTGTTTCCGAAGATGAAAATCTCGCTCTAAGGAAGAAACATTTTTGTAAAAAAATGGAGTATAACCGTGAGACTTATTATTAAACGTTACATTATAATGATTCATTTTTCTTCGCCATTCCCAAATATCTTCGGCGGCAGCATTCTTTTCGGGTAAGGTTAACTGTATAGTTTCTTTGGTATCAGAAGCAGAAAATAATACAATTAATACCGATGCTTTTGACAACGCCTTTATTTTATATTGTATTACCATATCTCCCTGATAACTTTTAGGACTTACCAAAAAGAAACCATCAGAGCTATCAATTTCTTCGAAAACAAATTCATGATCCTTAATCGAGGTTTTACCTTTCCCTATTGTTTTCCATTCTGAAAGTTCTTGAGAAGAGATTTTCTCTTCAACAAAATCATTTGGTTCGCAACCAGTTATCATTAAAATAAAAATCAATATCACTGTTGACAAAAAAGAATTTATCTGCATTACGTATAGTTTTATTTGTTTTACTTTTTTAATTGCTAGAATGATTATGTCTATATTCTCGCTCTTTTCTATTTCTTACTCTATCCTCGCTTTTAAAGAGTGTATATTTTAGACTAAATAGAAATCCTAATGTTTGTGATTGAAACTTCCAAACGGTACGTTGGCTAAACTCGGGGGTACGTGTATTTCGTTTCATCAAATTATTATCTAATACATCTATCACTCTTAAGTTGGCTGTTAATTTATTATTTAAAAATTTTGCTCTTACTGCCCAATCAACTCTATGCCTTGGTTCTATATAATTAAAAGCATTTTGCCTCTTGGGTGTATGCCGATATGTTATATCTGTACTCACTTTTTTCGTGATTTTAAACGTATTCTTTAATTGTAGATTAGACGAGTATAATTCATCCCAGGTAACCAGATTGTTCTGATCTGTCATTGTGTAATAATAATTTCCTGTAAGCACCGTATTCCAATACTTTGCAAACCTGTATTTTAAAGTTGTTTCGATACCTAAGGAATGATTTATCCCAATATTTTGAAATGAGATCACTTGTACATTATTATCTTCTATAGTATTCACCCAAAGAATAACATCTTTTCTGTAACGATAAAATGTAGCTACAGACCAATTCAATTTTCTCTTATTATTTTGGTAGTTAAGTTCAATATTATCGCTCGATTCTGGTTTTAACCCTGGGTTACCATCAAATCTAAAAAAAGGATTTCCTAGCTGAAATGGGTTAATATGATGTAAGTTAGGTCTAGAAATTCGTTTACTATACCCCAACCCCATTGTATTATCTTCACTAAAGGTATAGGTTACATGTATTGATGGAAAAAGATTAGAAAAATGTAGATTTGTTGTCGACAAATTTAATGTATTTTGAGATTTCGACGAGAAATATTCATACCGCAACCCAACTTGCCAATCCAACTTTTGAATCCTAAATTTTGTAAGTCCATAAATACCTAACAGTTCTTCTTCATAATCAAATGTATCTAATGTAGATACTGTGTTATTTGATCTAAAAAGCTGTTGGTTTTTTGTATCACTCTTATTCCAGGATGCTCCTGTTTCTATTGTAATCTTTTCTGAAACAGGTAATGCATAGTCTAATGATATCGCATGGATCGTATTATCTTCTTCTATTATTTGATCAAACAAAAAAATATTGTCTTCAAAATCAGTTGATGGATAATCATTTTTATTATCATTAAGATTATAGTCAATCTCTAAAAAATGTCCTTCTTTATTAAATCCTCTACGGTAATTAGCATTAAAAACAGAAGTAAAATGCGAATGTGCTGAGTTACGAGTATATATAAAATCATCACGATTAGTCACATCAAAATATTGAGAATTATTATAAAAACTGTGATAATCATCGGTATAATCAAATCCCAGAGAGAATTCATTATGTTCATCTACAAAAAAATCTAACCCGATTATTCCTCTTTTTATTTTTCCATTAAAATCGTGAGGAGTAAAAATACCTTGAGTATCACCATTTATAAAAGATCGATTAATGGTTTGTTTGCTATCCATTTCTCTTCCAGATTGCGAGGCGTTAAATCTTAAGTTCATAAATGAGAGATTATAGTTTCCATCAATACCATAACTATATCGTTTTGTTCCTAGGGCACTATTAAGATTAAGGTTAAATCCTCTATTTATATTTCTTTTCAAGATTACATTAATAACCCCTGATAATCCATCTGCCTGATATTTTGCCGATGGAGAAGTAATAATTTCTACAGTTTTTATAGAAGATGATGGGATTTGCTCTAATAACTCTACTGCGTCTAAGGAAGAAGGCTTCCCATTGATTAACAATTTCACGTTATCACTACCTCTTAATGAAATATTACCAGTTCCTAAATCAGTTTGTATATCTGTTATTTGATCAAAAGCTTCGAGAGCTGTGGTGCCAGATTGTTGAATATCTGCTCCTATATCGATAATTTTTCTATCAATTTTAAGCTGTGTGGTAGTTCGATCAGCCTCGATAACAATTTCGTCTAGAGTGCTTGCCATCGATTGTAATCTAATTGAAATGTTGGTTGGATCACCAACTTCAGAAAATTGCACCAAGGCAGTCTGGTAACCAATAAAACTAACTTCAAAATATGTAAATATTTTGTCTGTCTCTAGTAGAAATTGCCCCTCATCATTAGTCGAAATACCATCAACTAATTCTCCTTTATTGTTATAAACCGCTACTGTAGCATAAGGAATAATCTCTTGAGTTGATTGATCTTTTACCGTTCCTTTCAACATTTTTATTTCCTGACCACTCATGATTGAGAATCCTATAAAAAAAAATAGTATAAAATTTACTGTTCGTATCATTCTTTCGATTTTGATAGTTCAAAAGTGATACGCCTATCTTTTTTAGAAAATTTTAATCTGTGAAAGTTCTCAGTTCATCTGTTAACTGCTTAAAAACTAGTTTTAAAAAACAAGAAATCTTTATCAATCATACTATTACTTTTATTTTTTTGCTTAAATTAAGGTTTCAAAAATATTTTTTTGAACTCTTTTAAACCTTCACTCATACCCTAAAGATTTGTGTTTTGGATATTTTAATACCATAATACATCACTTTAAAGCAAATCATAACAGGAGTACAGCAATTACTTTGAAATAAAGAAATAAAATTAAAAGTGACTTTTTTAGATATACTGTGTCTAAACTATTTAGAGGGATTATATGTAATAAAAATACAGGTTGAAGAAGACAGAACTGGATGAAAATTTGGAGGATAAAGAGCTTGTTTACAAAATAGCCAAAAGTAAGGATACTAAGCTATATGCAATTCTTTATGACAGATATGCAAAAACTATATATAACAAATGCTTGAGTTTTGTAAAATCTAATGAAGAGGCGCAAGATTTAACACACGATATTTTTGTGCTTTTATTCGCCAAGCTAAAAACATTTAAAGGAAATTCTAAATTTTCTACCTGGTTGTACTCATTCACCTATAATTTCTGTGTGAATTATGTACAAAGGGTTCAAAAAAAGAAAAAAGAGAAAATCATATCAATTGATAATATTATCGTTGAGTACCCGTCTGAAGAAATAGATGATGAAGATATGATGAAACTAAAATCCAAAAAGCTAGCAATGGCATTAAAAAAAATTGAACCCGATGATAAAATCATTTTAATGATGAAATATCAAGATGATCTATCTATAAAAGAAATCGAAAAAGCCCTAAATATTGGCAGTAGTGCTGTAAAAATGAGACTAAGCCGAGCTAAATCTAGATTAGTGAGCTCGTATAAAACTTTATAACATCTTTTAAACCTAATACCCCAGGAAAAATGAAAAATCCATTTAAAAAAATTATTCAAAATGAAGAATTACCTGCTTCTATTAAGGAAAAGGTACTCGATGATGTTGAAATAGTAAAATTATCACTAGATCTGGCCGATTTATTTGCTATAAAATATCCAAATTCTCTTGAAGAACTTTTTAAAATAGTAAGTCGTTCTAACAAAAATTAAGGTTTAACCTCTAAAAATCGTATGGAAAAATTTCTAAATTTTAAATTGATTGAAAATATATTTAATGAACTGTATGAAATTATACCTAATATAATTGGTGCAATTTTGTTCATTTTAGTCGGGTGGCTAATTGTAAAACTCATTCTTTTTATCATAAAAAAATCCTTGAAACTAACCAAAATTGATACTTTGGCATCAAAGGTTAGTGATAATGGGACTCTTTTTAATTCTACAACCAAAATCGAACCTACCAAAATAATTCTAGCTTTTGTTAAGTGGTTTCTAATTCTTGTATTGGTGATCGTTGGTGCCGATATGTTTGGTTTAAATATGGTTTCAAATGGTGCAGGAAGATTAATCGATTATTTACCCAAAATATTCAGTTCGATTGTAATTTTAGGATTAGGATTATACCTGGCATCTTTAGTAAGAAAATCTGTTTATGCCTTGCTAAGATCTTTGGATCTTAACGGATCTAAACTAATAAGTTCTATACTCTTTTTTAGTATCGTAGCCATTGTGGCTATTACTGCTTTAAATCAAGCAGGTATCGATACTAGTATTATAACAAATAACCTTTCTCTTATTCTTGGGGCCTTTTTAGCCACTTTTGTACTTGCTTTAGGTCTGGGTTCTAGAGATATTGTATATAGATTATTACTAGGTTTTTACTCTAAAAAGAATTTTGAAGTAGGGCAAAAAATTAGAATCGAAGATGATGAAGGAGTTATTATTTCTATCGACAATATTTGCATAACAGTAGAAAGGAATGACAATAACAGAGTAGTCTACCCTATTAAACTTATAGCAAATAAAAAAGTTGAAATTATTAGTTAAACACTTCATCAAACATATCAGTTATCAGGAACAGATACATTGTTATGTAGTATAAACAATAAACGTTTACATGAGTAGTACACAAAAAATTTCAACATCAAAATATTTATCATATCCTTTTTATAAAAAATATTCATAAAAAAAGAGACTTAAAAGTGACTTTTTATATTCTTATGTGTCAAAACTATATAACGGGTAAAATAGAAGTTTTATACTTCTTATAAAAAGAGAGAGAGATGATTGTATTGATTACTATTCAGATCTTAATACTAATAGTTCTAATTATACTAATAGTTCGTAATTGGTTTGAATACATGAAGGATAAGAGACAACTACATAAGATTAATGAAGAAAAAGGAAAAATTTAGGGGGTCCAAAAGTTACATAATGTATGTTTTTTTTGGATGATTACGTTTTTTATAGCAGGTCAGTTGATAAGGGGACCATATAAATCAACTGGCCTCTATAAAGAATGAATATTTTCACCCCACAGTACAGCTGTATATTTTCTTCGATGTAAGGATTACTACATTTTGATCGTTAAAATATACTAATATTCATTAACACAATCGTGTTTTTTAAAACCAATTGCCTCTAGTTTCCGATATTTGGAAAAAAACAAATCTTGAAAAGAATATTTTTATTTTTAGTACTCGCTTGTCATTTTTCTGTATACTCACAATTTGACATTAAAGGAATTGTCATAAATAATTCGAATAAACTTCCGATAGCCAATGTAAGCGTTCTTGATATAGGCAGCAACATTAAAGTTTTTACTGATGCTGATGGTAAGTTCTCTATAAAATCTTTAGAAAAAATAGCCATTTCTAAAGATGGTTATACAGAAGTTACTATAGACATTAACAAATATAATCGTACTAAGGACGGATACATTGTAATAGCGTTAACTCCTATTACAAATTTGGTAGAGGTGGTGATAGAAGATTATTCTCATCCACAAAAACATAGGTATGCAACAGAAGCTATCTCTTCTATCACGACTAGTGATATTAATCGTGGAAACCCAATAGAACTACATCCTATTCTCAATAGAGTTGCTGGTGTTTTTATGCAAAATGGTACTTTAAACACCAATAGAATTACAATTAGAGGAATCGGAGCCAGAAACTTATTTGGTACAGCTAATATAAGAGCTTATTTTGGAGATATTCCATTAACCGATGGAAATGGAGAATCTTCTATAGAGGATTTAGAACTTGGTACTTTATCTAGCATAGAAATACATAAAGGCCCTTCTTCAAGCAGTTATGGTGTAGGATTAGGAGGAACTATCTTATTTCAACCTCAATTTGCAAATACAAATACTTCTGAGAGTGAATTCACTACATCATTCGGGAGTTATGGATTAAGAAGAATTTTGGCAAAAGCTGCTATATCCAAAGAAAAATCTAATATTGCAGTACTCTATAGTAATAATCATACCGACGGCTATCGTGATAACAATGAATACGATCGAAATACAATAACACTGGCATCTGGTTTTGATATTGGAAAGAAAAACAATTTTTCGGTAATAGGTAGTTATGTTAATCTTAATGCGGGTATCCCCAGCTCATTAGATCAGGAAAATTTTGAAAACAATCCTAGACAAGCTGCATTTACCTGGGGACGTGCGCAGGGCAATGAAGATGTAGATTATGGAATATTAGGAGTAACGTGGAAACATAATTACAATCCAAAAATATCACATAACACCAGTATTTTTAGTTCTTTTAGAAATAATGACGAATCTAGACCTTTTAATATATTGAAAGAAAATGCTACCAGTTTTGGTTTGAGAAATCGAGTTTTAGGTACTCACCTAATTGCTAATCAAGAATTAAACTGGACCTTGGGAGGAGAATTATTCCTGGATTATTATACTGGTAAGACCTTTGAAAATTTATACCAGGATTTTCCTTCTGGCACAGGTAGTGTGCAAGGTAATCAACTTTCTGATCTCGATGAAAAACGATACTATTACAACATTTTTGCCGAAGCAAATTATAAGATTAGTAAGAAGTTTAAAGTAAACTTAGGTGTAAATCTCAATCAGACTTTTTTTGATATCGATGATCAATTCTTATCTGATGGAGAAGATAGCTCAGGTAAATTTGATTATGATCCCATACTCTCCCCCAAAATAGGAATAAACTATACTCTAAACCCTCTATTTACCTTTTATGGAAACATTGCTCATGGTTTCTCTACTCCTACTACTTCAGAAACGCTATTACCCGACGGCCTTTTTAATCCCAATATAAAACCTGAAATAGGGTGGAATTATGAAATCGGTACTCGATATAGTTTATTACATGATAAACTCTATGGTTCTGTATCACTATATCGGTTTAGAGTTAAAGATCTCTTGGTTTCAAGAAGAACCATCGACGATAACTTCTTTGCCATTAATGCTGGAAAAACTACACATAATGGCGCCGAATTAGAATTGAATTTCGATATTATAAAGGTAAACTCCGGAGTATTAAAATTCTTTTTCAATGCATCAATATATGATCATAAATTTGATGATTTTACAGATTTAGATAATGATTTTTCGAATAACGATCTTACTGGTGTTCCTTCTGAAGTTACCAATTCTGGGATCGAATTTATAGCTCAAAAAGGGTTTTATGGTAACCTAAACTTTCAGACTGTGGGTAAAATACCGGCAAATGATGCGAATACAACATTTAGCAAAAACTATGAATTGCTACATGGCAAAGTAGGTTTTAAAAATAACATTGGATCTCATTTCGGGTATGACTTATTTTTTGGCGCAAATAATATTTTAGATACTAAGTATGCATCTCAATTACAAATCAATGCTCGAGGATTTGGAGGCAATGCACCAAGGTATTTCTATCCTGGTTTGCCATTTAATGTATATGGAGGGATTAACATAAGCTATAGTTTAGTATCATCTCGTTAAATAAATGAGATGGTTATATAATTAATTAAAAAGCTACGCCTTTATATTAAAGCGTAGCTTTCTGTTTATTATTCAATTAAAATAAAAAGGTTGTTTACCTTTTAATCATATTTATTTTTTTTCCTTTATGATCATCCAAAATATAATTACCTCTTTTTAAAGATGCTACATTCACTTCATATTTTCCTGATTGAGTAAAAGTTTTGTTTAATACTATAGAACCTGTAGCTACGCTATATATCGTTATTTCTGTATGATCTGTTACAACTATATTCAAAACATCTTTTACAGGAACAGGATATACTACAGTTGTCGCCTTTTTTTCAAAACCTTTGATTCTTTCTGTAGACAACTCCATATCTTTAACTGTTATATTATTATCTTCATCAGATTCAGAAATTATGTCTTCAGGATCTACTACAACAATAACATGGTAATTTAATAACTCTCTAAGGGTTTCTTCCAAAGATGGCCCATCGGGTCCATCTGGAGCTTGCCCCACCCAACGATTAGAAAAATTAACTTCGAAAGCATCTCCATTATCTAACACAGGTACATTAGTATTTAAATAGATTAACCGATCATCTCTATCCAAGTTAGTGTCTTTAGAAAGATAACAGCTAACCATAGCCGGTTTTTCAGTAGTATTTCTCCCTTGGTTTTTAACTTTAAAATGTACATCATATAGTACTCCTTTTGCATGTGGAGCATAATAATCAATACGTGCTAAAGCTTCCACATCTGTACTAACTAAATCGCAAGCGCTTCCGATTTTTATTCTTTTGAAATCCACATTATTGTACTCATTAGATTCTTTTTCCATAAAATTACTATCCGTTTCAAATACAAGATAACGTTCTCCTATTACCCCTCCATCAACTTCATTATCATTAGGAATTGTTAGTATTGCTTCGTCTATAATACGTTCTCCGATACGAACGGATCGAGAATCGAAATCTAATATTTTTATAGATTCATTTGTGATTTTAGGCACTTTAGATAGATAAATCGTAAGTTTTGTAGGAGGAGATACTGCTTTTCCTTGATTTTTTGTAGCCCATCCAACTTTTAGTTGATTACCTTCTGTGGCAAATAATGGTAAATCTGTAGATTCTACTATCAAATCAGATTTCAGATTAGCTACTACCTTTACAACTTCTGCCGTTACATTATCTGTTTCACTCACCTCTTCAATTTCATTATCTGCATCAACATGAAAAAAAACAGTATGATTTCCTAAATTGGTATCAGAAGGAATTCGTACCCAGGTATAATTTATTTTTCCTTCTATCCCTTCTGTTAATTCGGGTACCAAAGAGCTTCCTAAAAATATATCATCTTTGGTAAATTGCTTATCCTTAGAAAGAAAGAATTTAATCTTATTTTCTGGTACAGCCATATTATTCCTGCTTTTTACAGACCATTTTAATAGTGTGTATTCTCCAGGTTTAATGATAGGGTCTACATTAGAGGTCGAAATGGTAACATCGACCTGCTGAGCGAAAAAAAACGTTGTAGAAAAAAGAAATCCTACGACTAAAGCAAATTGTTTTTTCATGATTTTGGTGATTTTTTTAGTGTAAAATAAATTGGTTATTGTCTTCTCGACATAGCAAATAACCTCACTTTAAACTCCAAAATCATTACTAGAACATTAATTAAATTTTATATAAACAATCAAAATCTAACGCCCAGCAAAACACACAAAACACTACTTATCAAATACTTACAAAATCAAGAGTATAATTCATAAAAAATCACCTAATATATTCTGTTGATTTATTTATATAACAATCATCAAAACATCATTTTATAATAAAGTAATGTTTTAAAAAATAACAGATATACCATTATAGAGCTTAAATCTTTTGATTTGTCATTTTTTTAACAAAACTTAGACAGTTACCATTCTATTTTCGCAATTAATTTTGTTTATATTCATTCTTTCTTACTTTTTAAAAGTAATCTCTATGCTTATGAAAAATTTTATTTTCCTTTTGATTTTTCCTTTTATCGCAATTTTGTCCTGCGCTCAAGAAAAGAAAAATGATATTACTCTAGAAAATGATCCTAAAAACTACACAACAAAAATTGTTGTTCCTGATTTACAAATCCCTTGGGGGATGGCCTGGTTACCTGATGGTAGTATGCTTATTACAGAAAAAAGTGGAGAATTAATCCATTTTAAGAATGGTAAGAAGATCTCTATTGGCAATGTACCAGAAGTATATAACCGCAACCAAGGTGGATTGTTGGATATAGAGCTACATCCTAAATATAAAGAAAACGGATGGTTATACATTACTTATTCTTCTAAAGAAGGTACAGAAAGAGGTGGTAATACGGCTTTGATTAGAGCCAAACTAAATAACAATCAACTAACCAATATAGAAAAACTATATAAAGGAACGCCCAATACTACAAAAGGACACCATTTTGGATCGCGAATAGAATTTGACAATGAAGGATACCTTTACTTTTCTATTGGAGATCGTGGCAATAGAGATGTAAATCCTCAGGATATTACTCGGGACGGAGGAAAAATATACCGCCTTAATGATGATGGCTCTATTCCTAAAGACAATCCATTTATTACCAAAAATGGAGCAAAAAAAGCTGTCTTTTCTTATGGTCATCGTAATCCGCAAGGAATGGCAATACATCCTAATGGTACAATCTGGGTTCATGAGCACGGCCCTAGAGGTGGTGATGAAATTAATCCAATCATTAAAGGCGCAAACTACGGATGGCCAGTAATTACTTACGGTATTAATTATAGCGGTACATCTATTACAGATATTACTAAAAAAGAAGGAATGGAACAACCTTTATACTATTGGGTGCCTTCTATCGCTCCTAGCGGAATGGATTTTATTACAAGTGATATCTATCCCCAATGGAAAAACAACCTATTAGTAGGTTCTCTAGTATTTCAATATCTTGAGTTAATAGAATTAACCAATGATAAGGTTACAGGGCGAAAAAAATTACTGGATGGTATAGGACGTGTGCGTAATGTAAGGCAAGGACCTGATGGTTTTATCTATGTAGCTGTAGAAAATAAAGGTATTGTAAAAATAATCCCTAATTAAAGTAAAAACATGTAAACGCATGAAAAAATATTTAAAACGTTTCTTCATTATAGAAATCACCATATTAATCCTAAGCATTTCACTTGTTGCGCAACAAGAAAAATCAGACACCGAATATGTTCTCTATACGGTATCAAAAACTCAGGATGCAAAATTATTAGAAAGTATAGCTCGTGGAAACGAGATTTATACTGATTTTTGTATGCAATGTCATCTTCCAGACGGAAAAGGATCTCCTAATGTATTTCCGCCTTTGGCAGGATCAGATTGGTTGACTAATAAACGACAAGAGAGTATCTATTCTATCAAATATGGATTAAGAGGTCCTATCAAAGTTAATGGAAAGACTTATAATAGTGCAATGACCTCATTGGGTCTTGAAGACGAAGAAATTGCTGATGTAATGAATTACATCATGAATAGTTGGGGAAACACCCAGAAAAAAATGGTGACCGTAGAAGAAGTTGCCGGGGTTAAAAAATAATATTTCTTAAAAGTTTATTCTAACAATGAAGAATTCATTTAACATGATATAACAATCACGTTGTGTATCACGTTAATAAAAATAACTAACTAACCAAACATGACATATGAAATTCTTGACATTTATTTCTGTATTTCTAATCATGTATCATGGTAGTTCTCAAAAAAAAAGAGACGCTAATCCCAATACCTATAGGTTTAGTTATAAATCAGAACTATATAAAGGCACCAGGTATGAGATAACTACAAAATTAAGAGCCTTAAAGAATAATTCATGGTTTATAAATATCCCCGAAGAAAAACAAGTAGAACTTACAAGTTTGTTCAAAAAAGTAAAAAATCAACCCATACCTAGATTATATAGAAAGGATGCAATTGTATTTCTTGATGCATTGTATGCTTATGAAGAATTCTTAACTATATATGATAATGCACTTTATGAGGTGATCCAACACCTGAAACATGATATGCGTCGTCTTGATTTTAAATTTGAAAGGCAATTTACGCAAGCCAAAATACAACTAAATCGTACACAGAAAGAAGCAAAAAATAATATAGAACGAATAGATCTCTTAAAGAAAGATGTTCGTGATAGTCAAATAAAACTAGTAAGCCATAGGTGGATGAAGAAAAAAATGGAAAAGTATATCGGTATGGATGCCGTTAAAAAACCAGATGAATTGATCAAAGAGTTTAAAAAGGCCGAAGCTATGAATGTTTTTACGATGATTGAAGAAAATAAGATTGAAAAAATCAATTCGTATCTTGTGGATCAAATCATTGATTTTTTTTATAAAAAATCACTACCAGAGATAAATCTGGATGCCCTAAAGTTAGATTATATCGATAAAATATAAACTGGGTATTACTAATAATTTATAAGTATCTTACTTTCCTTAATAACAATTCATGATAGAATCTAACAAAGACAAAAATGCCTGGGCCTGGGTGCCTTCACTATATTTTACAGAAGGATTACCATATGTGATTATCATCACGTTTTCTGTAATCATGTATAAGAAACTAGGAATTAGCAATGCCGATATTGGCTTGTATACCAGTTGGCTTTACCTCCCTTGGGTTATAAAACCGCTATGGAGTCCATTTGTAGACATTAAAAGTACTAAACGCAATTGGTTTTTAGGTATGCAACTCCTTATTGCCATAGCATTTTTGGGAGTAGGTTTAACGATTCCTACCAATAACTTCTTTATCCTTAGTCTTTCTTGTTTCTGGATCGCTGCATTTGCATCAGCCACAAACGATATTGCATCTGATGGTTTTTACCTTATTAGCCTTTCACAAAAAAAACAATCTTTTTTTTTAGGAGTACGTAGTACATTTTATCGTTTGGCTATGGTAACCGGTCAAGGGTTAATTGTAGTACTTGCTGGTTTTTTAGAAGAGCATTATGGTAATAATCAAAAAGCATGGTCCTATACCATGATTATCACTGCTATTTTCATGATCATATTAACAGTAATTAATCTTTTTGCAACTCCAAAAGTAGAAAATGAAACTGGAGCTTCTAAAGAAAAACCAATACGTTTCTTTGATGTTTTTAAAACCTTCTTTCAAAAAAAACAAATTGGTATTGTTCTTGCCTTTATCCTTCTTTACAGATTAGGAGAATCCCAATTGGTAAAAATGGCTTCTCCCTTTTTATTAGATCAGAATGATGCTGGTGGATTAGCACTATCTACTACCGAGGTAGGTACTATTTATGGTACGTTCGGAATCATCGCCTTAACTATAGGAGGAATTTTGGGAGGCATTGCTATTTCTGTATATGGATTAAAAAAATGGATGCTTCCTATGATTTTGGCTTTAAACCTACCCAATATACTGTATGTTCTATTAGCTTTCTGGCAACCATCTTCTGTGGTATATGCTACATTGGTTGTTATTATAGAGCAATTCGGATACGGATTTGGGTTTGCTGCTTATCTCATGTTTTTGATTTATGTAGCAGAAGGTGTTTCTAAAACTTCTCATTATGCAATCGCAACAGGATTTATGGCACTGGGTATGATGCTACCCGGTATGATTAGTGGTTTCATCCAGGAGATTCTTGGATATACCGGATTCTTTATTTGGGTTGCCATTGCTGCAATTCCTGGTATTATCCTTACTCGATACATTCAATATCCTGCTACCTACGGAAAGAAAGACAAAAATTAAATTAATACGAATAATGAATCTATCCAACCTTTCTAAAACCGAAAAAATTGGTCAGTTTTTCTTTCCTGCTGCATTTATTAACGATACAGATCAGGAAATAAAAGAAGTTGAAAAATTAATACTAGATTACAAAGTAGGAGGACTTACCTTTTTTCATAGTAGAGCTAGTGCTGCTACTAATTTTGAAGGTAAGAAAAAAGTTATTCGAAATGAAAATAGTGCTAAGCGACTTGCAGAACTTATAACACATTATCAAAACATCGCTCCTACTCCACTACTCATTAGTATTGATGCAGAATGGGGTTTGGCTATGCGAGTCGAGAATACTCCTCAATATCCTTATGCTATAACATTAGGAGCGATCCCCGAGGATCAGTCAAATTTGATTACTGAAGTAGGAAAATACATAGGAAATGATCTTAAAAGTATAGGAATTCATCTTAATTTAGCTCCAGTGGCCGATATTAATGTCAATCCCAATAACCCTGTAATTGGTTATCGCTCTTTTGGTGAAAACAAAGAACAGGTTACTCTTAAATCTTTAGCATTATACAAAGGGCTTAAAGCTTCAGGAGTACTAGGTTGTTTTAAGCATTTCCCAGGACATGGGGATACTGCTGTAGATTCGCATCTTGGACTTCCGGTAATCTCCAAATCTCGACAAGAATTATTTGATGAAGAACTGTATCCATTTATAAAAGCAATAGCATCAGGAATTGATAGTATTTTGATCGGGCATCTGGCCGTACCTTCTTTAACGAACGGAAAAGATATATCAGCTACTTTGTCAAAAGATATTATTAAAGGAGTATTAAGAAATGAATTAGGTTTTGAAGGTGCTGTTATTTCTGACGCCCTTAATATGCATAGTGTTTCTAAGTTATATCCCGAAAAAGGAATGTTAGAGTGGAAAGCATTTGATGCTGGTAATGATATTCTATGTTTTGCAGAACATGTAGCAGAAGGTATTCATACCATAGAAAAAAATGCAACTGACCAGCAAATTGAAGAAAGTTTTACAAGAGTTCAAAAACTGAAAAAAGATACATTTAAAAAAAATATCTCGAATCCTACTTTTGATTCTAAAAAAGCTACTTCTTTAAATAATAGCATCGCCAAAGCATCTCTTACCCATTATAAATCGGATAAAGAAAGTTTTGAAAAATTTAATATCCAAGATTTTGAAGCTGTAGTAATAGGAAATAGTGAAGACTGTACTTTTTTTGAAGAAATTAGTAGATCAAAACAGTTTACCAAAATGAAGTATACTTTGCCTTTCTCTACTACCATTTCTAGCAATAACATTCTTATAGCATTATTTCCTCCCTCAATAAAACCCATGCATGAGTTTGGTATAGATCCAAAAACGCAGCAAACTATAGAAAAACTAAGTAAGACAAAAAATGTAACTTTATATTTGTTTGGTAACCCATATGTTTTGAGAGTATTACCAACTAAGGATATAAGTAACATAATACTTATATATCAAGATTTTAAAACTTTTCAAGAAATTGCAGCCAAGCACTTTCTTGGGCAACATAAAGCCATTGGTCTATCACCTGTACAACTTTCAATATAAAAAGGTATGAATTCGATTAAAAAAGAATACACCGTGATCGGTTTAATGTCTGGAACCTCTCTAGATGGATTGGATATTGCCTGTTGTACATTTAAAAAGAAAAATGATACCTGGACATTCTCTATTACGAATACTGATAGCATTGATTATGATATTACGTTTAAAGAACAATTAAAAAATACAGTACATCTCGAACCTACAGCTTTATTGGCTTTTCATAACGAATATGGAAGTTGGTTAGGCAATCAGGTTAAAAAATTTATAACTAAAAATAATATTTATATAGATTTTGTTGCCAGTCATGGTCACACTGTTTTTCATCAACCCGAGATTGGGTTGACATATCAAATAGGATCTGGACAACATCTGGCCAATGCATGTGGGCAAAAAGTAATCTGTGATTTTAGAACCAACGATGTTGCTTTGGGTGGCCAAGGAGCTCCTCTGGTTCCTATAGGCGATCAATTGTTATTTGGTCAATATGATTTTTGTCTTAATCTTGGTGGGATTAGTAATATCTCTTTTAATAATGATAAAAAAAGAATTGCTTATGATATTTCGCCTGCCAATATGTTACTTAATTTTATCTGTTCGACTATAGATAAAGTATATGATAAAGGTGGAGAAATCGCAAAAACGGGTATTTTAAATCCAACTTTACTAGATACTTTAAATAATCTGTCGTATTACACGCTTCCGTTTCCAAAATCTTTGGGATACGAATGGTTTACCGAAGAAATGATTCCTATTATAGTTCATAATCAGGATTCTGCAGAAAATCTTTTACATACAGCGGTTCATCATATTACAACTCAAATAGCAGATGCAATTAAAAAAACTAAGCATAAAAACAGTACTATACTGGCAACCGGTGGTGGTGCGAAAAATGATTTTCTTATCGAACTATTGCAACAAAAATTAGATGGTTTTGCAACTGTAGTAATTCCTTCAGAAGAGATTATTGATTTTAAAGAAGCATTGATCTTTGCATTTATGGGCGTACTTAGAGAGCGAAATGAAGTAAATTGCCTTCAATCTGTTACGGGGGCAAGGAAAAATTCTTCTGCAGGGGTTTCTTACCATCCGTGGTAAAAATCTATTGTATATTACTATGATCTAATAAAAGGTATATTATAACTTTTACGACTATAGAAGTTTTGATATACGATTACTCAAAAACAATCTTTAAATTTGTCAAAAAAAATCAGAAATGCTAATTATCGGTATCGCCGGAGGAACAGGGTGTGGTAAAACTACTGTTGTGAATCAAATTGTAAATGAATTACCAGAGAATGAAGTATGTGTCATATCACAAGACTCATATTATAAAGATACAAGTCATCTCACTTACGAAGAACGAGTTAAAATAAATTTTGATCATCCACAATCTATAGATTTTGAGTTATTAGGTCAACATTTGGCTGCACTTAGAAAAGGAGAAACAATAGCGCAACCCGTATACTCTTTTGTAGAGCATAATCGTACGAGTGAAACTGTTAGTACGGCACCAAGTAAAGTAATCATCGTTGAAGGAATTTTGATACTTACTAACCCAAAAATACGGGAGATGTTTGATATCAAAATATATGTACAAACCGATAGTGATGAACGCTTAATACGAAGATTAAAAAGAGATATTGCAGAACGCGGACGTGACATGGATGAAGTTTTGGATCGATACCAAAACACTTTAAAACCTATGCATCAACAATTCATTGATCCAACCAAAGAATTTGCCGATCTTATTATACCCAACAACAACTATAATAATGTAGCTATTGATATTGTACGTACCATTATCAAAGAACGCTTGAATTAACTTTTGTACCTTTACAACAAATATTATTCTCAATTAGATTGAAGCTAAAACAATATTTTCAAAAACTAAAAAATAAACCGGCGTTGATCCCGATATTTGCCATATTTTTAAATAAATATGTACTCATTATTCTGTTATTTATAGTTTGGATGCTGTTTTTTGACACTAATTCCTGGTTGATTCACAGAGAGTTAGACGAAGAGATCCAGGAACTTGAAGATAATAAAGAATACTATATGAAGGAGATTGTAAAAGATCAGAAAGATATTAAGGTATTAAAAGACAGTAGCGAGCTTGAAAAATTCGCGAGAGAAGAATATTTCATGAAGCGAGATAATGAAGAAATATACATTATCGAGTATGAAGATAGTGTGCCAAAAAACAAAAAAGATGACTAAATCCCTATTCGATAGTTTTGAAACAGTTTCTGCAAAACAATGGAAACAAAAAATTCAATTTGATCTCAAAGGTGCAGATTATAATGAAGCATTGATTTATAAATCTTTAGAAGGTATTGACATAAAGCCTTTTTACAACCAGGAAGATACTATAGAAAACAGTTCTATATCGCATCCTTCTACTTGGAAGAATTGTGTAAAAATAGTAGTCAATTCAACAATTATTGGTAATCAAAAAGCACTTGAGGCTATTAAAAAAGGTGCCGAAAGTATTCATTTTGTAATCTCAGAAGAAGATATTGATCCTAAAAGCCTTTTACAACATATTACTGCTACTACTTCTGTTTTTATAGAAACTAAATTTCTTTCTCCTTCTTATATTCAGCAACTAAATCATATTGCTAAAGAAGTTAGTCTAAACATCTATATTTTAACCGATATTATTAATAACCTGGCGAGTACCGGAAACTGGTATAAAACGCTACAAGAAGATCATATAGCATTAGAACAAATCATTAAAAATGATCATCTTAAAAATAATATTAGTATCGATATAGGGTTATATCAAAATGCTGGCGCTACGATGGTACAACAATTAGCGTATGGGTTAGCTCATGCTAATGAATATTTAAATCATTTTGAAAATGCATCAAGTACATGTTTAGAAAAAGCGCCTGTAGTTTTTAAAGTTGCAGTAGGTGGTAATTACTTTTTTGAAATTGCTAAACTAAGAGCACTTAGATTATTATGGAGCACGTTGGCACCAACATATAGCGCTACAACAGAGTGTCATATTTTGGCATATCCATCATACAGAAACAAGACCATCCTGGATTATAACGTAAACATGCTACGTACTACTACAGAATGTATGAGTGCAGTATTAGGCGGTGCTGATACCATTCAAAATTTACCATATGATGATATTTATCATCTTGAAAATGATTTTGGAACAAGAATTTCTTTAAATCAACTTTTGGTGCTAAAAAACGAAAGCTACTTTGATTTGGTTACTAACCCTGCTTCGGGATCTTATTATATTGAGAGTTTAACACAACAAATAGCAGATAAGGCATTATCACTATTTAAAAATATAGAAGAAAACGGCGGCTTCTTGAAGCAATTAAAATCTGGAATTATTCAGAAAAAAATAAAAGAAAGTGCCGAAAAAGAGCAAGAGCTATTCGATAATCAAAAAATTATACTAACCGGAACCAATAAATATCAAAACCCCGAAGAACATATTCCTGAATTTCAGAAATCAGTATTTCCAGAAAAAAGAGTTCGAAAAACACTTTTACCTCCAATAATAACAAAAAGATTGTCTCTAGAAATAGAAAGAAAAACCATAAAGACATAGTATAAGTCGTTAGTTTTTCGTACTTTACAAGTAAGAAACACTCATTATAACTAAATATTAATCTCATGCCCCTAAAGATTAAATATATGGTTGTATTATTTTTTTTAGTTCTATTTATATGTACTACAGGTAATACTCAAACCACTGAACAAAATTTTGACTGCCTCAATATTGACAATCAAGGACTACTAAAACAATCTTTTGATTCTTTCGAAAAAGATTTATTTCATTATTATAAATTTAACAACGACACTGTAAGAACGTATCAAACGTTTCTTAATGAAGTATATAATCTATCTATAAACCTAAGAGAACTTCCTTCTAAGAACTCTATACAATTAGCTCGTGTATATAAGAAAAAAGCTACCGATAGAAACTCTCTTTGGGTCTTACTAAGTCAATATGATGAAGAAATGGTTGCCTCAAAAAATACTTCTACCCCGAAGACAAGTCAAGAAGAAGAAGTTTTGACATTTAATTATCGTGGTGGGTTTATTCAATGCTTAAAAAACAATAGTAATAGTGAAGGGTTTAAGGATATTGTAACTACTTTAGAGCTTGATGGTAATATAAGCCCTTCTCTAATAGCACAAAGATTACACGATTTACCAAAGGAAGAATTTAACACCCGCGAAGTAAAAAGTTTCATCGCTTTTGATATCTATTATTCTATTTTATTGGTCATAGAGAAAGCATTTGGGTAATTACCTAAAAGGAAATATAATACCTCTACATATAAGTATTTTAAAGTCCTATACTCTATTTACAGCATCATTGATTTCATAAAAAACAATGACAATAATTTCGGATTTAAGAAAAAAACACAATAAAACGTTAATATTTGCCAACTTATTGTTAACTTCCCAACTGAATTATAAAATTTTAGTCTATACATTAACATTACTAAATCTAAATCAATGCCCCTTAAGATTAGATCTAGAATTATAGTCATAACTTTATTGGTATGCATAAAGGTGACTTATTCTCAGTCTGGTTATGACTGCCTTAGTGTAGATGAAACCGGTATTATAAAAAAAGCATACGACTCTTTTGAGAATGACTTATTTACACATTATAAATTTGGTACAGACTCTATAAAAACTTACAGAACTTTCTTAGCCGAGGTTGCTAGTTTATCTCTTGACTTAAGAAAACTTCCCTCTGATAACTCTATTAAACTCGCTCGAGAATTCAAAAAAATTGCCAATAATAAAAACTCTCTTTGGATCAAATTAAGCGAATACGAAAATCAAGAAGCTATAAAAAAATCAACACCTACCACAACTAAAAAAAACGGAGAAGAAATCTTAATTTTCAATTATAGAGGCGGGTTTATTCAATGTCTTAAAAACACAAGTGATAGTGATGACTTTAAAGATATTGTCTCTACTCTCGAGGAGGATGGTAATGTAAGTACATCATTAATCTCGCAAAGAATCTATTATATTCCTGATAAAGAGTTTTGTGCAATAGAAATAAAAAACTTTATAGCCTTTGATGTATACTACTCTATCTTAATGGTTATCGAAAAGGCGTTTAAGTAATTTTTACACTATTCTCAAAAAACTTAAACTTGAATCCGTTTTTTTTTAATAAAAATCGTTTTTAAAACCTTAATTTTATAGCCTTGTTAATTTATCATTTATAAAAATGAGGCTTTGAGTAATGAATAGAAAAGACGTACACCATATCCAATTACCAAAAGAAGCTATTCCTAATAGACAGCAGCAAGTTTCTACATTTACTACTTCAGAGGGAGTTGATATAAAATCTTTTTACGAAAAAGAAGACATTAAAGATCTAGATCATCTTGATTTTTCTGCCGGAATTCCTCCCTATTTACGGGGCCCATACTCAACAATGTATGTTCGTAGACCTTGGACAATACGGCAATATGCAGGGTTCTCTACAGCAGAAGAAAGTAATGCTTTTTATCGCAGAAACCTTGCTGCAGGACAAAAAGGACTATCTGTAGCTTTTGATCTGGCTACACATCGTGGATATGACAGTGATCATGAACGTGTTTTTGGTGATGTAGGTATGGCAGGTGTAGCGATCGACACAGTAGAGGACATGAAAGTTCTATTCGATCAGATTCCACTCGATAAAATGTCTGTTTCTATGACTATGAATGGAGCTGTTTTGCCTATTATGGCATTTTATATTGTAGCTGCAGAAGAACAAGGTGTAGATAAAAATTTACTCTCCGGAACCATCCAAAATGATATCTTAAAAGAGTTCATGGTACGTAATACTTATGTATACCCTCCTACTCCATCTATGCGAATTATTGGTGATATTTTTAAATATTGTTCTAAGAATATGCCAAAATTTAATCCTATAAGTATCTCTGGATACCATATGCAGGAAGCAGGCGCTACCTGTGATATCGAATTAGCTTACACATTAGCCGATGGATTGGAGTATATTAGAAAAGGAATCGAAGCTGGTATGGATGTCGATTCATTTGCACCGCGTCTTTCTTTCTTTTGGGCAATTGGCATGAATCATTTTATGGAAATTGCTAAAATGCGTGCTGCGCGTATGCTATGGGCCAAATTGATCAAGCAGTTTAATCCAAAAAACCCAAAATCTTTAATGCTCCGTACCCATTGTCAAACCAGTGGATGGAGTCTTACCGCACAAGATCCATTTAATAATGTGGCTCGTACATGCATAGAAGCAAGTGCTGCTGCTTTTGGTGGAACACAAAGTTTACATACCAATGCGCTCGATGAAGCCATTGCATTACCAACAGATTTTTCTGCAAGAATTGCCAGAAATACACAAATATATCTACAAGAAGAAACTCAAATTACCCGAACGGTTGATCCATGGGCAGGAAGTTATTATGTAGAATCTCTAACTAATGATATTGCTGAAAAAGCTTGGAAACTTATTGAAGAAGTAGAAGAACTAGGAGGAATGACCAAGGCTATTGAAGCAGGAATTCCAAAAATGAGAATAGAAGAAGCTGCCGCACGTAAACAAGCCAGAATCGATAGCGAACAAGATGTAATCATAGGAGTTAATAAATTTAAATTAGGAGAAGAAGAGGCTATTAGTACTTTAAAAGTAGATAATCAAGCGGTGCGAGCCCAGCAAATAGAAGGGCTTAACAAAGTAAAAGCTTCGAGAGACGAGCAGGCTGTACAAGATGCGTTGAAAAATTTAACTGTAGCAGCGACTAATGAACATCAAAATTTGTTAGCTTTAGCCGTAGAAGCAGCAAGACTGAGAGCTACTTTAGGAGAGATCAGTGATGCCTTAGAAAAAGAATTCGGGAGATATAAAGCAGAAATCAAATCATTTACAGGAGTGTATGCAAAAGAAATAAAAGATGATGCTTCTTTTAATAAAGCGAGAGAATTAGCAAATCAATATGCCAAATTAGAAGGAAGAAGACCAAGGATTATGATTGCCAAAATGGGACAAGATGGGCATGATCGTGGTGCAAAAGTGGTTGCAACCAGTTATGCAGATGTAGGTTTTGATGTAGATATTGGTCCGCTATTTCAAACCCCGGTTGAAGCCGCAAAACAAGCTGTAGAAAATGATGTACATATTGTAGGAGTATCTTCACTTGCAGGAGGACACAAAACTCTGGTTCCTCAAATCGTAGAAGAGCTTAAAAAATATGGAAGAGAAGATATAATGGTTATTGTTGGCGGTGTAATTCCACCAGATGATTATGATGTTCTCTTTGAAGCTGGAGCAGTTGCCATCTTTGGACCCGGAACAAAAATAAGTGATGCAGCAATTACCATCCTAGAGATTTTAATTTCTGTATTTAAGTAGCATAATTAATTGAAGTCGATATTTATCTAAATAGCGAACCAAACTTCAACAATTGCATTTTGTAATTATAACTATTAAGCTTGAATAGCTTTATATTACTTGTTTGATTTTCTCTTCCCCAATTCTTATAAACTGTTGCTTTTAAATATGTGGGAACATATTTTTTGTTCCCTAAATAAGTGATATTTATAAGCCACTCTCCCCTATTTAAATCATAAATAAAAAACTCATTCGAAGAATATCCTTTTAGTTTTCCATCTGAAATGCGATCACTATTCGTTGCCCAGGAATGTTCATAAACAAAAGAGTTTAATTGCGGATCAACAAATTCTAACAAAAATTCTGCCTCAGAGGTATTCCATTCAAAAACAACACGAATATCACTAGTTGCAGTTTCTTCTTCTCCCTCATTAATCTTAAAAGTTTCTCTAATTTTTGCTATCTCTTTTTTTTGTGTATACAAGTATTTCATTTCATTATAAACAACTTGCTCTATACCTTTTTCTTCTAATTTAAAACCTCTGCGTAAATATCTCATATACATATCCCATGCATTCTCATATTCCTCATTTTCAGAATAAGCATTCGCTAGATCACGAAATGATTGCGCATAAGATGGTCTTAAATAAATTATCTTATTATAGATACTCAAAGCTTTCGATTTCTCTCCTAGTTTCTGGTATGTGTATGCGAGGGCTTTAAGCGCTTCTGCATTTTTATTAAACATCTTTTCCATATCCGATAGCACTAACAAGGAAAGCTTATTACTTTCTTTTTCCTGTTTAAAGTAATTAGCTATATCAAGATAAAAACTTGGCGAATCCTGATATTCTTCAGATAAGGTTTTATAGGTATCATATAGTTTTTTTTCGCTTGTAATCGAATTTGATTTTTCTATAATAACATCTATAGCATTAGATTTCTTTTCTACATAAGGAAAGGCATTATTTTGATATTGATTTTCATTCGTTCCTAATTTTGTTTTAAGTGTTTTATGTACCATAGAACTCTTTGTTATAACAACAATAACTCCTCCAGCTCCTCTCGTTCCGTATTTTGTTCTTGCTCCTACAGATCTAAGCACGGCTACATATGCAATATCATTCAAATCAACATGAGGTGCTTCTTCATAAACAAAGCCGTCAACATCCCAAATTGCTAATCCGCTTCCTTCATTAAACATAGTATATACTCTGGGTAATATTCTCACTCTTTTTTTGCCATGCCCAACCGTTACACCTTCGTTACCAACAGGATCCGAACCTTGATAGGTAACACCATAAATTGGAATACGTCCTCTTATCGCTTCTATCAAATCAATAGCTCCTGTATTAAGATCTTCTCCTTTTACAATTTTAGAAGCAAATGGTGAACTTCTTAGATCAATTTCTCCATAAGCTGTTTTTAGTTTAGATAATTTGGTGTTATTCTTTACAGAGCGTTTCTCTTGACTATTAGTTTGAACCAATACCTCATCTAGTGTATTAACACCATCAATCATCTTTATATTAAGAAATTGGGTAACATCCTCTACAATAACTTCTACTGGTTTTTTTCCAACAAAAGAAAAGTGAATGACTTCTTTTTCTGATGCCTCTATATAGTAATATCCTTTTTCATCTGTAATCGTTCTCCTACTCTTTCCTTGTATTGAAACATTTACATTCTTTAACGGAATACTATTCGAAGTAACGTATCCGTAGATTTTATTAATATTCGATTTAGACTGAGCAAAAAGAAAGGAGGAATTTCCTATAGTAGTCATCATTAAAATGATCCAAAAAAACGAGTGATTTTTTATTGACATTATAAGTAGAATTAAATGAGAAAAACTAACCCTATCAAAGGTTATTATGAATTTGATTTTAATTCATTTTATAACTCCACAAAGATTTTGCCGTACTTATTGTTAGAGAAGACAATCAGTAATTTTTATGTTTTTATTAACTATTCGAGCAATTAATAGTCTGAATTGGATAGTTTTGAGTTCAATTTTAATAGTCCCATTTTATAATTCTGTCTTTTGAGTTTAAAAAGTTTAACCTCTTTAGTTTGATTGATCTTACCCCAGTTTCTATATACCGAAGCTTTTACATAAGAAGGTGTATTCTTTTTATTTCCAAAATATGTTATATTGATAAACCAATTCCCTTCGGTTAAATCGTAAAGGTAAAACTCATTAGAAGAATATCCTCTTTGCTTTTCATCCTTAATACGGTTACCATCCTTTTCCTGAGAATGCTCAAAATTAAATGCTCTAGATTGGGGATCAACAAATTCTATGGCAAACTCTGCTTCAGAAGTGTTCCATTCAAATACCAGACGAATATCGCTTTTCGAATTCTGCAAACCTAACCCTTTAATCTCTGCATTTTCTGTAATACCTGCTGCTCCCTTTTTTAGGGTATATAAATATGCCATCTCACTATATACTACTTTTTCAATCCCTTCTTCTAGTATATAATTACCTTTTCGTAAATATTGGAGATACATATTCCAGGCTTTTTTATATTGCTTATTCTCTGTATAAGCGTTTGCCAGATCCCTATATGACTGTGCATAAGATGGTCTCAATTCTACTAGTTTGGCATACACATCAACAGCTTTTGGATACAAACCACGTTCTTGATATGCATATGCGATAGCTTTCAATGCTTCTGGATCTTTCTTAAAAATATCTTGAGCATCAGATAGTACCTGTAATGATAGTGAATCATTATTTTTTACTGTTTTAAAATATTCAGAGACATCCAGGTAAAAGCTGGGAGCTTCTGAGTAATTAGAAGAAAGTCCCTGATAAGATTTATAGATTCTCTTATTACCAGAAACAGTATCAAGTATAGCCAGATAAGGAGTCTTAGATTCTACCGCAGTATAAGGTACAGCGCCATTACCATAGCTATTTTGCTTGCCTTTTTTCTTTCTTCCTTTTTTGCTTCTCTTTTGTTTTTTAGTCTTAGCACCTATGGTTCTTACAACAATTACACCTCCTGACCCTCGCATACCATATTTTGTAGTTCCGGATACTGATTTTATTACAGTAACTTTATCAATATCACCTACTGCCAGATTGGGAGGGTATTCATATACAGTACCATCGATATCCCAAATAGCTAAACTTTCTTCAGGGCTTGAAATAGACAAATTTGGTACGATTCTCACTCTGCCTTTTTCAATACTTAGATATTTTACAATACCACTTAATGTCTCAATTAAACTGGTTCCCTGAACAGTAAGTTCTTTTCCTCTAATCTTTTTTATTCTTCCATAAGAGACACTTTTTTTATTGATTTTCCCATAAGAAGTGGTTATTGTAGATTCTTCTTCTTCTCCATAACGATTCTTCTTTTTATTGGTCTTAACTACTACTTCTCCAAGTTCATTTAACTCATCTACCATAGTGATATCGAGACGTTTGGTTACGTCTTCAACAATAATCTCAACTGGTTTCATACCAACAGAAGAAAACTGTATAATTTCTTTCTCGGCAGCTTTAATTTTATAATATCCTTTTTTATTTGTAGTTGTTTTTACATCGGTATTTTTTACTACGACACTTACATTTTCTAGAGGAGAATCATTATAAGTTACATATCCCGAAATTTCCTTTGGATTTGATCTGGATTGCCCAAAAGCAGAAGTATAACTCCCTAGGATGGTGGTAAGAAATAAGAGGTTAAAAATTAAATGCTTTTTAAAAATAATTTTGTTATTAAAATCAACATTATACAATGCTGTTGTACATAGTAATACTTCTTTCACTTTTATAATCATAATTTCAATAATATATCCCATTTCCCATATCATACAGGCCAAAACAGTGGTAGTATTTTTATAAAAATACACAAAAATAATTAGGCCATATTGTCTAAGTATGATAAATGATTTTGTTACCTCCCTATAGATAATCACATAATTAGATAATTATTTTTTAATCTCCTACTACTTTAAGCATCATAATTAATAGTATTTTAGCTAAACATTAAAAAGAAAACAAAAATAAACTATGCATGCATAGTTTATAGTTATAACTTGTTATCTTAGCAGAATACTGATACATATTATGAATTATAAAGATAAAATGCTTCGTGATGGAGCGCTAAAAGGAAAAAATATTGTTGTTACCGGCGGAGGTAGTGGATTAGGGAAATCTATGACGAGATATTTCCTAGAACTTGGAGCCAATGTAGCCATTACTTCACGTAATTTAGAAAAATTGCAAAACACAGCCAAAGAATTAGAATCAGAAACAGGTGGTACCTGTCTACCGGTGCAATGTGATGTTAGAGAATACGATCAAGTAGAGGCAATGAGAGATCAGGTTCTTGAAGCTTTTGGTTCGGTAGATGTGTTACTTAATAATGCTGCTGGGAATTTTATTTCTCCTACAGAACGTTTATCACATCGTGCTTTTGATATAATTATTGATATTGTATTAAAAGGGACTAAAAACTGTACACTTGCTTTCGGAAAACACTGGATTGAAAACAAGTACAAAAATACCGTTGTTCTAAATATTGTAACAACATATGCCTGGACAGGTTCTGCATATGTGGTACCTAGTGCTACGGCAAAAGCAGGAGTTTTAGCAATGACCAGATCATTAGCTGTAGAATGGGCAAAATACGGGATGCGTTTTAATGCGATCGCTCCGGGTCCTTTTCCTACAAAAGGAGCATGGGATCGCCTTTTACCAGGAGATTTAAAAGATAAAATTGATATGGCAAAACAGGTACCTTTGGCTCGTGTAGGAGATCACCAGGAACTTGCTAATCTTGCAGCTTATCTGGTGTCAGACTTTTCTGCCTATGTTAATGGTGAAGTTGTTACACTAGATGGTGGTGAATGGCTAAAAGGAGCTGGGCAATTTAATCTTCTTGAACAAATCCCTGAAGAAATGTGGGATCAACTAGAAGCAATGATTAGAGCAAAAAAAAATAAATAAGTATTTATTAACAATAATAGAAGTACGTTAGACCATCCTTAAAGGGGGATGGTCTTTTTTATTTCCTACTGTTAACATTTTTCATTTTTATAATATATAATAAATTGTATTTTTATCGCTATAAATCCAAATCTCCCCTTATGGGTAAAATAATAGCAATTGCAAATCAAAAAGGTGGTGTAGGTAAAACAACCACCTCTGTAAACTTAGCGGCTTCTCTAGGTGTTTTAGAGAAAAAAGTACTCCTTATCGATGCAGATCCACAGGCCAATGCGACTTCTGGACTAGGACTAGATGTTGAAAGTATTGAAAAAGGGACGTATCAAATTCTGGAACATACTATAAATTCTGAAGATGCTATTTTAGAAACCAATTCTCCTAATGTGCATATTATCCCAGCACATATCGACTTGGTTGCAATAGAAATAGAGCTTGTTGATAAAGATCAACGTGAGTATATGATGAAAAAAGCAATTGAAGGGTTAAAGTCAAAATATGACTATATCCTTATTGATTGTGCACCTTCTCTCGGCTTGTTAACTCTAAATGCGTTAACCGCTGCTGATTCGGTAATGATTCCTATTCAATGTGAGTATTTTGCATTAGAAGGGCTCGGAAAACTTTTAAATACAGTAAAAAGCGTACAAAAAATCCATAATAAAAATTTGGATATCGAAGGATTATTACTAACGATGTATGATTCTAGATTAAGATTATCTAATCAGGTAGTAGAAGAAGTTCAAAAACACTTTAATGAAATGGTGTTTAAAACTATCATTCAGAGGAATATCCGTTTAAGTGAGGCGCCAAGTTACGGTGAAAGCATAATTAATTATGATGCTTCTAGTAAAGGTGCCAGTAATTACTTAAGTTTGGCACACGAAATTATTAAGAAAAATAGTTAAGGATTCATGGCGAAGGCAACCAAAAAGCAGGCATTAGGAAGAGGATTATCGGCACTATTAAAAGATCCCGAAAATGACATAAAATCGGTAGAAGATAAAAATGCCGATAAAGTAGTTGGTAATATCATAGAATTAGATCTGGATAGTATAGATGTAAATCCATTTCAACCCCGTACTAGTTTTAATGATGAAACACTACGAGAACTTGCAACTTCTATAAAAGAAGTTGGCGTTATACAACCTATCACGGTTCGTAAATTAGATTTTGACAATTATCAGTTAGTAAGTGGGGAACGTCGTTTTCGAGCTTCAAAATTAGCTGGATTAAAGAAAATACCTGCATATATTCGTATTGCCAATGATCAGGAGTCATTAACAATGGCATTGGTAGAGAATATTCAACGACAGGATTTAGACCCTATTGAAATTGCCTTATCGTATCAACGTCTTATCGATGAGATTAGTTTAACACAAGAGCAATTAAGTGATAGAGTAGGAAAAAAAAGATCTACCATAGCTAATTATCTAAGATTACTAAAACTAGATCCTATTGTACAAACAGGTATGCGTGATGGTTTTATATCTATGGGGCATGGTCGTGCTTTAATAAATATAGAAGATCAGCAACAACAACTGGATATATATGAAACTATTATAGGGAAATCATTATCTGTTCGTGATACCGAAAAAATAGTTAGATCTCTTAACGACAATACAGAAGATACTCCAAATACCAAGGCTTCTTCTACTAATAATCAGTTACCAAAACACATCGCCAAAGGGGTTAAAGAATTCTCAGATTATTTTGGCGCAAAAATTGATATAAAAGTTTCTGGTAAAGGAAGTGGAAAACTTATTATACCATTTTCTTCCGAAGAAGATTTTAAACGCTTAAAGAAACTTATAAATAGTGAAGATTAAATTCTTTTATATTATTTTTTTTGTACTACTTTCTATTCAAAATGTTCTTTCTCAAGAAAATGAAGAATTAAAAGTTATTACAGAAGAAGTTCCTGTAAAAAAGAAAAAAAGGGAAAGGAAAGTACGTCCTTATGAGCCTTTGGCTCCAGCCAGGGCGGCATTTTATTCTGCAGTTCTACCAGGATTAGGGCAAGCATACACCAAAAAATATTGGAAAGTACCTATCGTATATGCAGCTTTAGGGACAGGTATTTATTTTTATATAGACAATAACAAGAAGTATAATCGTGTACGAGACATATATAAATCTAGATTAGCAGGAGTAAATCCTGAAACACTTGAATTACCAGGTGCTACAAATGATCAATTAATATCATTACAAGAACGTTTTCGCCGGGAAAAAGAATTATCACTATTAATAACGGTAGGAGTTTATCTTCTAAATATTGTAGATGCAAATGTTACGGCTCACTTACTACAATATAATGTAACCGAAGACCTCTCGTTCAAACCAAAAATAAATTTTAACGAGTTTGATACCAGACCAAATTATGGTGTATCACTCAACTATAGTTTTTAAGCAATACTAATCCTTAAGAGCTTAGTGAATTAATATCAACCAAAATATGAAAATCGCACTACTAGGATATGGAAAAATGGGTAAAACCATAGAAAAGATTGCAATAGAAAGAGGCCATACCATAGTACTTAAAGTAGATAAAGATGATACCACATATGATCTTTCTGAAGCCAATGTAGCTATAGATTTTAGTATTCCTGGTGCAGCAGTAAATAATATTACCAATTGTTTTAATGCAAATGTTCCTGTAGTCTCTGGAACAACAGGGTGGCTAGATCATTATGATAATATTCTTAAGTTATGTAACGAAAAAAAGGGGAGTTTTATTTATGCTTCGAATTATAGTTTGGGCGTAAATTTATTTTTTGAACTTAATAAAAAACTTGCCAAGATGATGAATCCTTTAGAAGGGTATACTATAGCTATGGAAGAGATTCATCATACCGAAAAACTAGACGCCCCAAGTGGTACTGCAATAACACTAGCAGAAGGAGTTATTCAAAATACAGATAAAAAAGCATGGCAACTGGATGAAGGTGATGAAAATACCATCCCAATTGTTGCAAAAAGAATTGATAAAGTTCCCGGTACTCATACTATAACATACTCTTCTCTTGTCGATGATATAGAAATTAAACATACAGCACATAATCGTAATGGTTTTGCGTTGGGTGCTGTTGTAGCAGCCGAATGGTTAAAAGACAAAACCGGAGTTTATAGTATGAAAGATGTGTTAGGCTTATAAAAAAGTGTAACGCTTTACAAAGAAAAGGTACTTATATTAAAAATATATTTAAAGATGATACTTACAGAGTGGTTTATTTTTTTTCTGATACTACAGGTTATTCATTTTCTGGGAACCTGGAAATTATATGTTAAAGCGGGTAGAAAAGCATGGGAAGCTCTTATCCCCGTATATAATGCTGTAATTTTAATGAAAATTATAAATCGCCCATGGTGGTGGGTGATATTATTATTTATCCCTGTAATTAATGTTATTATGCTACCTGTTATTTGGGTAGAAACGATAAGAAGTTTTGGCAAAAACTCTACAACAGATACTATCCTAGTGATCGTTACTCTTGGGTTTTATATCTTTTATGTAAACTACATGCTCGATGTAACCTATATTGAAGATCGAGACCTAAAACCAAGAACTGCTACAGGAGAATGGGTTAGTTCGATTCTATTTGCTATCGTTGCTGCAACTATAGTACATACTTATTTTATGCAACCCTATACCATTCCTACTGGTTCTTTAGAAAGAACATTGCTGGTAGGGGATTTCTTATTTGTAAGTAAGTTTCATTATGGCGCTCGTACTCCTATGACAGCGGTATCTTTTCCTATGGTTCATGATACAATCCCTTTGGTACGAACCAAATCATATACCAACAAACCGCAATATCCATATTTTAGACTACCTGGTTTTCAAAAAATCAAACGTAATGATATTGTAGTGTTTAGCTGGCCAATAGATACTGTAAATGCTTTTCAGCAGTATGGTGATGGCAAATATCATTATAAACCTATAGATAAAAAATCTAATTATGTAAAACGTTGTGTAGGTATCCCTGGAGATTCTTTGGCTGTCGTAGATGGTTTTGTTCATATTGATGGAAAACAAACTAAATTACCAGAACGAGCACAATTACAGTTTTCATATTCTGGAACTACAAAAGGTAGTAGTTTCAACCTTCAAAATTTATACAATCGTTACAAAATAAAGAACAACGAATTTGGGTATAACAATTCGCAATTTAGTGCTGCAGGAATGACCGAGGAAGCTGCTTCTCGATTTAAAAATCATCAAAACGTAGCAAGTATACAGCGAAATGTAACTCCAAAAGGCTTAAAAGATCCTAAAATCTTTCCTAATAATGGTAAGGTGAACTGGAATTCGGATAATTTTGGCGCAATTTATATTCCTGAAGCTGGTAAAACTGTGAAAATGGACCTCAAAAGCTTTTCTCTTTATAGAAGAATTATAGAAGTTTATGAAGGTTCTGAAATGAGAATTGATAATAAATTATCTGTAAATGGTACACAAGTACTCCTTAATGGGCAACCTATAGATAGCTATACTTTTAAACAAGATTATTACTGGATGATGGGAGACAATCGTCATAATAGTGAGGATAGCCGTGTATGGGGCTATGTTCCTGCCAATCATATTGTAGGAAAGCCTGTTTTTGTATGGTTTAGCTGGGATTCTAATGCTAAAGGACTTTTTAATAAAATACGATGGGAACGTATGTTCACTACTGTTGGAGGAAGTGGAAAACCAGTGTCCTATTTTAAATATTTCCTTATTGTTTTAGCTGGTTGGATTATCTATAACCAATACCGTAAGAGGAAAAAAGGAGCTTAACACTCAGTAGTATAAAATTGAAAACATCTCTACTCCATCCTACGTATTTTGGATCTATATTACAATATGTAGCTATAGCCCAATCTGATGCTGTTGTTTTTGAAAATGAAGATAATTATCAAAAACAAACCTATCGTAATCGTACTTATGTCTATGGAGCAAATGGTAAACTTTTATTATCTATTCCTATTAAACATAGTCAAAAGCAAGAAAGGAAATTGTATAGAGATGTTCGTATAGAGAACGATTTTCAGTGGCAAACACTACATTGGAAGTCTCTTGAAACCGCTTACAGAACTTCACCGTTTTTCGAGTATTATGAAGATGAATTTGTTCATTTATTTGAAAAACCCAGAGAATTTCTTCTGGATTTTAATTATGAGTGTATACAAGTTGTATTAGATTGCCTCCAATTAGATATTTCTTTTTCTAAAACCACAACATATGATAAAGACCCCAAAGAAACTACTGATTTGCGAGGTCTGGTGAATGCAAAAAAAGAAAAATCAGACTCTCTTCAGCCATACATCCAGGTTTTTGAAGATAAACATGGTTTTATTCCTAACCTTTCTATTTTGGATTTGATATTTAACGAAGGGACCAATGCCCTAACCTACCTGGAGCATCAATCTGTTTTTCTATGATTCGCCCAATCTTACACTATGGATTTCATTTTATAATTCCTTTATTGATCGCAATACTCTTCTTCCCCAAACAGTGGAAAAAAGTTTATATTCTATTTATAGCTGCCATGTTAATCGATATCGATCATCTTTTAGCAGATCCAATTTTTGATTCCAATCGATGTAGTATTGGATATCATCCATTGCATAGCTACTATGCTATTGCAGTATACGGCATACTATCATTTTTCTCAAAGACAAGAATTATTGGTTTAGCTTTAATTTGGCATATACTTACTGATTGTCTTGATTGTCTGATGATGTAAATTATGGTCAATACGCTCTATTTCACAAAATAATGATTACATTTATTACAAAACTGGTACTAATAAGCTACTTCTAATTCATTTTTTATCTATGAACAAGTTTCTATTTTTTATCGTAATAATCACCTTATTTTCTTGTGGAAAACAAGCAAAAGATTCTAATAACAATACAGATCAAAAAGTAACAAAAGAGGATTCTACCATCAAAGTAGAGCTTAATAGATCTGATTCTATTTCATATGATCCTCAAATTGCCCGTAAGCTTTCCAACAAGGAGATCACATCCACTTTTACCAAAAGAGTAAGAAGGCAGTTAGACATTGAATATCCTATTCATCAGGCATATTCATATAAAGATGATTCAGGAGAAAACTATCTGTTATTATCAGAACGTTTCAAAGAAACCGATGAAAAAAATGACTCCCTGTATGATCAGATAAAAGTACTCAACGTGTCTTATAAAAGTAAGAAGTTTAAAAAAAGGTCTGCATTAAAAGATGACATAGACAAAGACTGGGAATCATCGATTGGATTTTGGAATACATACTCAGAAATATCCGACATAGACAAGGATGGCCTGGCAGATCTTATATTGGTTTATGGTACTATGGGTCAAGATGGGTATACAGATGGCAGAGTAAAGATTATTATCTATCATAACAAAAGAAGAGTAACCATTAGACATCAGAATAGTGATTATGATGGAAGGTTAACTAAAATCAGTCAAAAATTCTATGGATTGCCTCAGCAAATACAACAAGCCGTAAAAGAAAAAATGAGGTTAATGATGAAAAACAAACATGCCATTTTCTATAAAGATTGGGAAGCAAAAATGGAGAATTACTCAACCAGTATTGATGGTTTGTAGTATCAGATACTTAGATTTCTCTATGCTAAAACTTTATTTTTGATAGAATTGGATAATGATCTGAAAGTTCTAGATCAAAACTTTGAAACCCTAGTACTTCGAATTCTTCGGGCACTAAAATAAAATCAATTCTGGCCGGAAACAATTCGAACTTAAAAGTTTTACCAAATCCTTTTCCTGCTTTCTTAAAAGTATCCTGAAGATTTTCTGATCTAATTTTATCATACACATATGAATATGCCGTGTTATTAAAATCACCCATCACAATATTTCTATACGGAGAAGATTTCATATGCTCGATGAGCTGTTCTGTCTGAGTTTGTTGCCTTTTAAAAGATACTCCGATACGTTTTAATAATTTTTGAGAATCTGCTTTAGCCAGATCGTCTGTTTTAGAACTAATTCTATGGGATTGTAAATGAATATTATATATCCTAATCGTATCCTTAGGAAATGCCACATCTGCAAAAATCACATTGTTGGCCGTATTCTCAAAATTTAAAGATCCTTTATTAATAAATGGATATTTTGAAAAGATCACCAATGCCAACTCTCTACTATTGTGATTAAAATACTCATACTTATTTGGATATTGAGTAAAGTCGATATCTGGATTATTATAATATTCCTGAGCGCAAAACACATCTGGTTTTTGATCTTTCACCAATTTTGAAATATCCTGAGGGATGGTCTCCGAAGTTATCCAAAAAAAACGATTAAAGCTATGCACATTATAACTCATTAATGAAATACCATCCTCGATCTCATCAGCCGATTTTCCTCTTAATTTATATAATGAAGACACATGAGAAATACCAAGAATTAGCGCAACAAGAGAAAGTATTCCTTTTTTATTGAGTTGTACTGCCCAAAAAAACAGAAACAATACATTGATCACAATTAGTATGGGTACTGCCAAACTTAGAACCGATAATAGCGGAAACATTTTTGGAGAAACATAAGGTAATAAATAAGATAGCAATAAGGCAAAAGCTGCCATAGCGTTCATCAAAAAGACGATCTTGCTAACTATTTTCCTCATAACTACTCCTTCCCTGCTTTAAACAAAAAATCTTTCTCTTCTTTGGTTAAACTATCATAGCCGCTTTTACTAATTTTATCCAAAATAGCATCGATTTGTTTCTGATTAGGCGTTTTGGTTGCAGAAGTCACTGTTTTTTTAGGAGCTCTTTTATGAGTTTTTGATTTATGAACTGTCTTTAACGGACTTTTCTTTTTAGGAATAAACATAGCACTTAATCCATCCATCAGTTTTTCGAACCAGGAACCGATATCATTTCCTTTTTTAAGCTGAACTGCATATATATAACCAAAAAGTGCACCTCCCAAATGAGCGATCAATCCGCCTGCGTTACCAGAGGTCGGGATTTGAATTAGATCAGAAAGCACTACAAACACTCCTATCTGCCATAACTTAACATTAAAAACAAAGATTCGTACTTCAGAATTTGGTGTATACGCCGCAATAAAAATCATAATGGCACGAACGGCTGCCGAAGCACCAATTAAATAAGCTAATGTGTTATTTAAAACGGGAAACAGATTATATGCCAGCACAAATAATAATCCTCCGCAGATAGCACCCAATAAGTAAATCGTGAGAAATCTTTTTTCGGTAAATAAGTTTAAAACATATTGCCCAAACCAGTATAGCACCAGCATATTCCAGAAAATATGCCAAAAATCAAAATGCAGAAAACTATACGTGAGCATGCTCCAGGGCTGTAGTATTAGCGATCCTGGATCAACAGGTAAAACAAACCACTCCATCAAAGCGCCTGGACTTGTTTTAAAAATCCAGGATCCTAGTGTAGCGAATAAAAATAAGGCTACATTAATCACAATAAGCTTAATGATTACATTAGCTGTTTTAAATTGATATGATAGATTATTAGTTGTCATCGATTAATACCACCGTTTATCATTGAACGAATTCTTTTTCCAATACCACATGGTAACAAACCCAATTACAGCACCACCTATATGTGCCCAATGCGCTACATTAGAAGGGCCTAAAATTGCTTGCCCTGTTATTCCTCCATAAAGATCTAATAAAAAATAACCTCCTATCAAATATTTTGCTTTAATAGGAATGGGAATAAAAATTATGTATAATGGTAAATTAGGATATAGTACTGCAAATGCTGCTAATATTCCAAAAATAGCACCCGAAGCTCCCACCATAGGTGTTACATAAGCTCCGATCATCCTCTCAGTAACTTCTTGTGGTATATTAGGGTACACTTTATATTGACCAGAAGCAACAGTATCTTGTATAAATTTACCAACTTCAGCAGGAGAAAAACCTGCATCTAAATATGCCTGATATCCTGGGGTAAACTGAAAATATGAAAATAGAATTTGAAAACCTACCGCACCAAGACCTGAAAAAAAGTAGATAAAAAGAAATTTTTTCTGACCAATAGAGCTTTCAAGATGACTTCCGAACATGTATAAAGCAAACATATTAAAAAAGATATGTCCTGCATCTGCATGCATAAACATATGGGAAACAATTTGCCATACTTGAAAATTATCATTTTTAGGAAACCAGAGTGCAAACCATTCAAAAGCATTATTTCCCAGAGATAAAGATCCTACAAAAAAAATGACATTAATAATTAATAACCCTTTTACTGTATCTGTAATTCTCCCCATTTATATATTAAAATTTCTTATCGATTTCATCTACTGTTAACGTGATGAAAGTCGGCTTATTATTTGGTGTTATTGTAGGCTCGGTACATGCAAATAGGCTATTTACCATATACTGCTGTTGTTCTGAAGCCAATTCTACTCCTGCTCGTACTGCAATACTTTTTGAAATGGATCTTGCAAGCAGATCGGTTTGAGAAAAACCACTATCTGGCACCTCTTCTTCGAGATCACTGATAAGTTGCTCTAAAAGTTGAGCAACCTCTTTTTCTGAAGTAACCGATGGTATTCCTGTAATTTCAACTTCTCCGGGGGATAACTCTCCAAAAACAAACCCTGTATTTTCGAGCTGTTCTTTTACAGTAGTAAGAAGTTCGATCTCTTTTTTGGTAAAAGAAAGTGTAAGCGGAAATAAAAGTTGTTGACTTACTGCACTTGCCATAGTAATATTGCGTAGTAATTCTTCATACAATATTCTTTGGTGTGCGCGGTGTTGATTTACAATCACCATTCCACTCTTAATAGTAGTAACGATATATTTTTTTCTAAGCTGATAGGTTGTATGATGCCCAACCTTTTTTTCATCAGACTCAAACAATGACCCTGTAACTTCTGTGCTTTCGAATTCTACAGAGGAAAAATCATTTTCTGTGGGCTTGGTAGTTGTCATTTCAGATTCTAAACCCACATATAGGTTTTCCCAGTCTCCGGCAGACTCTTTTTTAAACGATGCATGGCTTTTGCCTGAAAATGAACCCCCACCAGAACCAGATACTTTTTCTTCTTTAAACGGATTAAAATTACGATCTACCTCTATTGTAGGTGTCTGAGCAGTTTTACTTTTATACTCGTACGGTGTATCCATCGAAGCGTCTCTGTTAAAATCTAACACGGGTGCTACGTTAAATTGCCCCAGACTATGTTTTATCGAAGCTCTTAGCATAGCATACAACGCATGCTCATCTTCGAATTTAATTTCGGTCTTAGTAGGGTGGATATTAATATCTATTGATTTGGGATCTACTGTAAGATATACAAAATAGCTAGGGTGTGCTTTATCTTTTAGCAACCCTTCGAATGCGGCATTAACAGCATGGTTTAAATAACCACTCTTAATAAATCTATTATTAACAAAGAAAAACTGCTCACCACGGGTACGTTTGGCATATTCTGGTTTTCCTATAAATCCACTAATAGTCACCAAGTCTGTTTCTTCTTTGACAGGGACAAGTTTTTCATTGGTTTTTCCTCCAAAAATATTTACAATACGCTGGCGACAATTTGAAATAGGTAAATTAAAAATTTCACTACCATTATGATACATATCAAATTTAATAGAATGATGCGCCATGGTTACCCGATGGAATTCATCAATAATATGACGTAGTTCTACTGCATTTGATTTTAAAAAATTTCGCCGTGCGGGAATATTATAAAATAAATTTTTGACACTTATAGAGGTTCCTTTGGGTGTTACGCATACTTCTTGAGAAATTACTTCGCTACCTTCGATGTTAATCTCGGTACCTACCTCATCTTCTTCTTGTTTCGTTTTTAACTCTACATGAGCAATAGCAGCAATAGAAGCCAGGGCTTCTCCTCTAAAACCTTTGGTGTTTAATTCGAAAAGATCTTCTGCGGCTTTTATTTTTGAAGTAGCATGGCGCTCAAAACTCAGTCTGGCATCGGTAACGCTCATTCCTGATCCATTATCAATAACCTGAATAAGAGTTTTACCAGCTTCTTTTATGATTAATTTTATATGTGTAGCCTGAGCATCAATTGCGTTCTCTAACAGCTCTTTCACTACCGAGGCTGGTCGTTGAACCACCTCTCCGGCAGCAATTTGATTAGCTACGTGATCTGGTAATAGTTGAATGATATCAGACATCTATCGTCGTGCAGTAAATATGGATAAATCAAAATCAATTATATACAAAAAGATGAAGATCAGGATCATTGCAATATAAATAACCTTTCTATTAATTTCGCGATTACCTCGATTACGGCTCGATTTACGGGCTTCTGCCCAGTGTGAACCAAAATCTATATCATTTGTAGCATCCCTGTATTTGGTAATTTTGTTCTCAAAATCATAGATATTACCCCCACTTTTACCTTCATAGTACCTTGGTGTGTAATTGAATCTACGGTTTTTTCTTCTTTTTGGGATACTTAACTTCACAATCTGCTCTATCTTTTTGATTATCCAAATATACTTAAAAAGCATTGTAATGTAAAGCTTTTAGCATTACAATAACATCAAAATATAAATAACAAAGATTATGCCGCTTAGATTTTAGCCAGAGAATTCTTATTTATAAAAGGTTGCATCTTTACGCAATTGCGCCATCTTGATAGCCGCAATTGCTGCTTCTGTTCCTTTATTACCATGTTTACCTCCAGAACGATCAATAGATTGTTGTAGTGTGTTATCTGTAAGTACACAAAAGATTACAGGGATATCACTAGCGATATTTAAATCCTTGATTCCTTGTGTAACACCGTCACAAACAAAGTCAAAATGTTTGGTTTCTCCTTGTATAACAGATCCTATAGCAACAACTGCATCGAGCATATCAAAGGATTCCTGCATTTTCTTACATCCGTATATCAATTCGAAACTCCCAGGTACATTCCACCGTACTATATTTTCTTTTACTGCTCCACAATCTATAAATGCATCAAATGCACCTTGAAACAGTCCTTCGGTAATTTCTTCATTCCATTCTGAAACAACAATCCCAAACCGAAAATTTTTCGCATTTGGGATAGTTGTTTTATCGTATTGTGATAAGTTTTTATTTTCTGTAGCCATATTGATTTTGCGTCTCGGGTTTCAGGTTTCAGTAAAAAAACTAAAAACCGGAACCACAAAACTATTACTTCATTGCCTGTGCTTTACCTAAATGAACGTCTGCCTGGTTAGCTTCTACACTCTTAGGAAACTCTTCTTTAATTCGTTCTAAATATGGAATTGCAACTTCTGGTTTATTAAGAGATATTGCAGTAATTGCTGCTTTTAATAAAAACTTTGGAGTGGTAAAGTCATTAGTCTTTGCTTTAACAGCTTTTTCATAATACCCTAATGCTTCTTCTGTTTGATCAAGTTGAGAAAATGCATCTCCTATACCACCAAGGGCCAAAGGACCTAATATATCGTCATCGCTCTTAAAACTATCAAGGTAATTGATAGCTTCCTGATATTTATTCATATTTAGGTAAGAAAATCCAGCGTAGTAGTTAGATAGATTAGCTGCATCAGTACTACCATAGTTTTCTATAATTCCTAAAAAACCATATTTCCCTTCTCCTCCATTAAGCGCTAAAGTGTATAATGAATCACTAAGTTTAGAGTTACCATTAACTGCATTATCAAAATACTGTTGTGCTGTAAACATCTCATTAGCTGCTTCTTCCTCTTTTGGTTCCTGGATAAATTTCTGAAATCCAAGATATCCTAATATTACAACGGCTATCATTCCAACAGCACCTAGTATGTATTTTTGATTAGCTGCAACCCATTCTTCAGTTTTAGAAGCTCCTTCATCTAAGGTATTAAATACCTCAGCAGTTGTTGAATTATCTTCTATTTGCTCAACTTCTTCAGCTTTGTTTTTTGGTTTGTGTCCACGTTTCTTGTAAGTTGCCATAAATTTGCTTTAATGAACGGCAAAAATAAAATATTTATTCACAATTAAAAGCACAACTATTTATTATTTTTCAATAATTTGCGTCGATTAACTAAGAATTCTATTAAAGTCGATACTCCTTGATGATCACTATTTTATGATTTTAAAATCTCTTTCTTTACTTAATTATAAAAATTTTGAGTCCATCAATTTTGAATTTGATGATAAGATAAACTGTCTTGTCGGAAATAATGGAGTCGGAAAAACAAATATTCTGGATGCTATTTATCATTTGTCATTTGGTAAAAGCTATTTTAATCCAATTACCAGTCAAAACATTAAACATAATGCCGATTTTTTTGTCATCGATGGTCTTTACACAAAAGAAGATCGTGATGAAAAAGTTATTGTAAGTGCAAAAAGAGGGCAAAAAAAAGTAATCAAACGCAACGCAAAAATATACGATACTTTTAGCGAGCATATTGGTTTTTTGCCTTTGGTAATTATTTCTCCGGCAGATAGAGATCTGATTACAGAAGGGAGTGACACTCGCCGTAAATTCATAGATGGTGTAATTTCTCAGAGTGATCAATCTTATCTAAAAACATTATTAAAATATTCTAAAATTGTATCACAGCGTAATTCTCTACTAAAGTACTTTATCGCTAACAACACTTTTGATCCTACCACATTAGAGGTGTACAACCAGCAAATGCATGAATACGGTAGTATTATCTATGAAAAAAGAGCAGCATTTTTAGAGATTTTTATTCCTATTTTCGAAAACAGATATCAAGCAATTAGCTCTGGTAAGGAAAGCGTTACTCTTTCTTACCAAAGTAAGTTATCTGAAACTAATTTACTAACTCTTTTAGAACAGAATCTTTCTAAAGACAGAATGCTACAATATACTAGTGTGGGAGTTCACAAAGATGATTTGTCTTTTGAAATTGAAGGATATCCTATTAAAAAATTTGGAAGCCAGGGACAACAAAAATCGTTTCTTATTGCTTTAAAACTGGCTCAATTCGATTTTATAAAAAAACAAAGTAAAGTAAATCCTATACTTTTACTCGACGATATTTTTGACAAACTCGACGAAAAACGTGTAGAACATATTATAAAATTGGTAGATGATCAAAATTTTGGACAATTATTTATTAGTGATACCCATGCAGATCGAACAGAAAATGTGGTAAAAAAAATATCCCAATCATACAAAATCATTAAGCTAAAAAACAACGAATCAGAGAACTAAAATCAACACTTATATCTTCTGATTAATAAAACAGATAAAAACACTCAGATAAAATATGCGACGAGTTTTACTTTATACACTACTTTTATATATTACTTCTTGTACAACCACAGATCCAAAAGAATATATTCAATATCTGAATGGGTATTGGGAAATTAAAAAGGTAGTGTTATCTGATGGAAACGAAAAAGAATATATGTTCAATCAGGATATTGACTTTTTTGAAGTTAAAGACTCGATAGGAATACGTAAAAAAGTACGTCCTAAACTAGATGGAAGTTTTATAGTTACCGATAATCAGGAAATTTTTTCTATAACTATTGAAAATGATAGTGTAAGACTACAGTATAAAAACTCGTTAGCAACATGGAAAGAAACCATTATTTCTGCAAAAGAAAACGAGATAATTTTCAAGAATGAAACAGGAAATGTTTACTTTTATCAACGATATCAAAAGCTACAATTATAATGGCAAAACGTCATCAAGAACATCAAAGTATGGAAGAAGTTTTAAAAAACTTTGTTTCTGACAACAATTTACAAAAAGGGTTGGACAAGGTTGCTGTACGCGATGTTTGGGAAAAAATAATGGGCCCTGCAATAACAAAGTATACTCGAAATATTAAACTTGAAAGAGAAACTGTGTATGTTGAACTTACATCATCTGTATTAAGAGAAGAACTTAGTTATGGCAGACAAAAAATAATAGATAACCTCAATGATGAGTTAGGCAAAGTATTAGTCAAAAAACTAGTTCTGAGGTAGCTCTTTTTTTTCGTATATCACCTTAGTTTTACCATGGGGTGCGGGTTTTCCTTGAACATCAAGATTAACCACCGTTATATTTTCTACCTTAATAATTGTTTTGCGTGTTAATTTATTCCTTACTTCACACTTAAGAATCAAAGAAGTATTTCCAAATTTCACGACATCCATTCCTATTTCGATAATATCACCTTGTACCGCAGAGCTTACAAAATTGATTTCAGACATAAACTTGGTCACTACCCTTCTATTTTGTAATTGTATAATTGCATACAATGCGGCTTCTTCATCTATCCACTCTAATAATCTACCTCCAAATAACGTCTCATTAGAATTTAAATCGCCTGGTTTTACAATTTTTCTGGTGTGATATTTCATGACTTCATTTTGTTTATCGCAAAATTATCAAAAATATCGTGTTCTATACTTGATAAAAGAAAAGGATTTTAAAGCTAAGACGTATTACTATTTAACGCTCTGTCATTAACGCTATAAAGAGAGTTAAGGAACAACTACCTCATCACAAAACTGTTGTCCATTGGGGCAATTTGGAGTTATCACTTTTGCACATACATTATTTGTACCTTGATCCAAATCTAATTCTACCACACCGGCACTTAACAATGAATTTTCGATAAAAACTTCATTTACATACCAACCTATAGTAACATCATTACTCACTCCTGTAACAGATGGGTTAAATTTATATGTATTTGTACCTGTAACCCGTTCATTAGTAAATGCAACAACAGGACAAATAGGCTCTACTACAATTTCTTTACAAGCAATGGTGCCTTTAAAACAGTTAGTCGTAATTACTTTTATGCACGTTTCATATGTTCCTGGAGTGAATTGTCTTGTAAATGGGTTTCCATCAATAACCTGATCGGTAATCACTTCTCCATTGATTTTAAAAAACAATTGATATCCTTCCATAATCTCAATATCTGGAATAAACCTATACTCATTATCCTGTAAAGGTTGGATTTCAAATCGTATTGCAGGACACCCAACGCAATTATTTATAATTTCATAAAATTCATAATATGTTGATATCCGTGTTGATTTAAGATCAGGAGCAACTAATATTGATATTGGAAACTTAAAATCCGGTTGATAATTAGCACCTTGATCTACAAGAAAACGACTAAAACTTTCCTCACTATCAATATCGACTTCTTTATTGTCTTTATCATTTAAAATAATAGGATATTCAAACTTATAGCATTGTCTATATAAATGATTAAAAACGTCTCTGAAAGTTTTTATCTCACATTCTCTAAGCACATTAATCAAAGCATCTTCATTCTCTATAAGAACCGTACTATTGGCTCCCTTAAACATGATCTGAATAGGAAATTGTAGCCCGGTTATATTAAAATTTGCACTTTGTCCAGAAATTACTCCAAGTAATCCTTGATAGTCATCAACTCGAATGGTCGAATCTGTATTATAACCAAATATTAATGGGTATTTAAAAGTAAAACACAGATCTTCTTCGTTTACTATCGAATTTCTGGTCTTTATATCATTAAGGATAGATACTATTGTCGTTGTAGATGTAATCTTAGCATCTATACTATCAGGAAAAAAAGAGTCATCATTTACACAAGAGTATGTAAACATTACCAATGCAAGTATAAAACCTTTACAATATGTACTTAATTTATTCAATACTAAACTGTTCTAGATATATTTATAACGTTTACAAACTTATTTACCCTACCCCATTCTTCTATTTAATATGGATGAATGTATATAAAATAAAATTAGAATCAAAAGACTATCTAACTACATCTAACATAATTAAAAAATACCGAAACAACTGGATGAATTTTAATCTACCTGTATTACTATAAAAAAACATTGAGTCCTAAATCACAATATTCGATATTCATCGTTCTAAAAGTTATAAAGTTTAAAACGATCTAAAATTTCTTCATAAATAAAAAAAATTATAGTTAGTCGTTTTTTTAAATTATCCTTACAGTTTCCCCGTTAATTTTCTGTTAAAAAAACATTATCCTTATTATCCTCTAATTTTTCTTAATAACCTTGCTTACTAACAAAAATTAACATGCAATAATGAAATTATTAACTAAAAACATGCTAATACTTCTAACGGTATTAGTGACGCAATTTTCTGTTGCGCAAGAAACCCCTATTACAGGTAAGGTCACAGACGATGGCGGCATGCCATTACCTGGTGTAAACATTATAGTAAAGGGTAGCAACAGTGGAACTCAAACAGATTTTGACGGAATGTATTCGTTACAAGCTTCTGAAGGTAGTACTCTTCTTTTCAGTTATCTTGGTTTTGCAGATCAAGAGGTAATTGTAGGTGCCCAAAAAACTATTAATGTACAATTAGAAGTCACCGCTTCTCAATTAGAAGAAATAGTAGTTACGGCTCTTGGTATTTCTAGAGATAAAAAATCTTTAGGATATTCTACACAAGAAGTTGATGGAGACGATTTAAACAAAGTTAAAACTGTAAACTTTGTAAACTCTCTTTCTGGTAAAGCTTCTGGTCTTCAAATTAAAAGAAATAATAACTTAGGAGGGTCTACCAATGTGGTTATTAGAGGTAATGCTTCTTTAACTGGAAGTAACCAGGCTTTATTCGTTATTGATGGTATTCCTATCAATAACACTAATACCAACTCTGCTGGTCAGGGACAAGCTCAAGGAGGATATTATGATTATGGTAATGCTGCATCAGATATTAATCCAGATGATATAGAATCTATAAATGTTCTAAAAGGTGCTGCTGCATCTGCTCTTTATGGATCCAGAGCTGCAAATGGTGTGATTATGATTACTACCAAAAAAGGAGGTAAATCCAAAGGTATGGGAATTACTATTAGTTCTGGATTAACATTCGGATCTATCGACAAAAGTACATTTGCCAAATATCAAGATCAATATGGTGGTGGTTACGGACCTTATTATGGACCAGGAGAAGACAGCTATTTAGATTTAGTAGATATTGACGGTGATGGTAATTTAGATTTTGTAACTCCTTTAACAGAAGATGCATCTTATGGAGCTGCCTTTGATTCTAACATTTTAGTGTATCAATGGGATGCTTTTGACCCTGATTCTCCGAATTACAGAACACCTACTCCATGGGTAAATGCTAAGAATGGTCCTATTACCTTTTTTGAAACTCCGGTAACTGTTACAAATTCTATATCCTTAGATAAAGGATTTGATGCTGGTACTTTTAGGTTAAACTATACGCATTTTGATCAAACTGGTTTGTTACCAAATAGCTCTATCAAAAGACATAATTTTTCTATGAGTGGAAGTTATAAGCTTAGTGAGCGATTAACAGCTACAGGATACGCTAATTATATCAAAACAAATGGTCTTGGTCGTAACTCAACAGGGTATAACGATAACATCATTGGTAATTTTAAACAATGGTGGCAAACTAATGTAGACATAAGACAACAAGAAGCTATTTATTTTTCTACAGGAAGAAATGTTACCTGGAACCCAGCCAGCAGAGATGCAGGATCTCTTCCAATCTATTGGGATAACCCATACTGGACAAGATATGAAAACTACCAAACCGATATGAGAAATCGTTTCTTAGGTAATGTTTCTTTAAATTATAAAGTAACCGATTGGTTTGATATTACGGGTAGAGTTGCTACCGATACATACTCTGAATTACAAGAAGAAAGAAGAGCAAATGGTAGTGTCGCTACTGCATTTGGTGTTATCTCTAGTGATGGGACTAGGCCAACAGTAAATTCTGGATACGGAAGAAAAGACATCAGAAATACAGAAACGAATTATGACTTAATGCTTAATTTTCATAAAGATTTAACCGAAGAATTAAATATCAAGGGAATATTAGGTACCAACATTAGAAGAAATCATTTTCAATCGGTTCACGCCTCTACAAGTGGTGGACTAAGTGTTCCTAGATTATACTCATTACAAAATAGTGCAGGACCGCTTCCATTACCTGCAGAAAGAGATGAAAAAATTGGTGTAGATGGTATCTACGTAAGTGCATCATTAGGATACAAACAAACTTATTTCCTTGACGGAACTTTACGAAGAGATCATTCTTCTTCATTACCAAAAGGAAACAGTACTTTCTATTACCCTTCTATTGCCGCTAGTTTTGTCTTTTCTAACCTTATCGATGCCGAATTCATTTCATTTGGTAAACTAAGAGCTAACTATGCAGAAGTAGGTAATAGTGCTCCTTTTGATTTCTTATACGATAGTTATAATGTAAACACTCCGATAGGAAGTGCAAGTACTTCTGTAGGAAACATAAAAAAGAATCCAAATCTAAAACCAGAAACAACAACAAGTATTGAGCTTGGACTGGAAATGAAACTTCTACAAAACAGACTTGGGTTTGATATTGCATATTATAAAAACAATTCTATCGATCAAATTTTTGGAGTTCCTGTTAGTAGAGGAACCGGATATACTTCTAAGATCTTAAATGCTGGAGAAATTGAAAATAAAGGTGTTGAATTGTCTATATACGGAACCCCTGTAGAAACACAAAATTTTACCTGGGATGTAAACGTAAACTGGTCTAAAAATGAAAATATTGTAGTTTCATTAGAAGATGGGATAGAAAACTTACAATTAGGTTCTTTTCAAGGAGGGATAACAATTAATGCAACTGTAGGACAGCCTTATGGAATAATCCAAGGGACAGATTACACCTATCTAAATGGTCAAAGAGTTGTAGATGATTCTAATGGTCAATATATAAAAACTGCTGCATCTAACAACAATATTGGTGATACTAATCCAGATTGGTTAATGGGTATTTCTAATAAGTTTAATTATAAAAACATTGCACTTAGTTTCCTAATTGACATCCAGCAAGGAGGAAGCATTTGGTCTTTGGATCAATACTATGGGCAAGCGACAGGTCTATATGAAGAAACTGCCTTTATCAATGACCTAGGAAATCCTGTAAGAAACACCTTGGCAAACGGTGGTGGTTTTATCAATCCTGGAGTTAATCCTGACGGATCTACTAATACTACAAGAATTAGAGCAGATCGATTTGGTGCCTTTGGATACAGAAGAGGATTACCTGATGCCGCTTTTGTATATGATGCAAGTTTCGTAAAATTAAGAGAAGTTGCTATAACCTATAGTTTCCCTAAAAAAATAATTCAAAAAACATTCTTAAATGATGTTTCTTTTAGTGTAATTGGTTCTAACCTTTGGATTATCGACAAAGACCTTCCACATGCCGATCCAGAAAGTGGTTTGAGTTCTGGTAACTTACAAGGGTATTCTGTAGGTTCTTTACCAACCACCAGAGACATAGGTTTCAACTTAAAATTACAATTCTAAAAAAATAAAGATGAAAAAAATATTAATTCTAATTACAGCAGTAATTATAGCATCTTGTTCAGACAACCTCGAGAGTTTGAACGAGAATATTAAAGATCCATCTTCTGTTCCTGGTGAAACTTTATTTACAGGTGCACAGAAGAATTTGGTTGATCAAATGGTTGACCTAAATGTGAACAATAATAACACAAAACTTTGGGCGCAATATTTACAAGAGACGACCTATACAGACGAAAGTAATTATGACCAGGTAACAAGAACTATTCCTGCTACACACTGGAGCGTTCTTTATAAAGATGTTTTAAAAGATTTAGACGAAGCTTCTAAAATCATAACAGATACTAAATATTCGCTTCCTGAGGACATTGAGACTAAAGCCAATAAACTTCAAGTAATAGAAATATTAACAATTTATGCGTATAGTGTATTAATAGAAACTTTTGGAAATGTTCCTTACACTGAAGCCTTGGATATCGATGACTTATTACCTGCATATGATGATGGTGAAACAGTTTACAAAGCCTTGGTTGGAAGACTCACAGTTGCTATTGATGCATTAGATACTACTAAAGGAAGTTTTGGAGCTGCCGATAATATTTATGGCGGAGATGTATCGCTATGGAAAAAGTTTGCTGCTTCCTTAAAGCTTAGAATGGGTATCCTGTTATCTGATGTAGATAATGCTTTTGCCAAAACTACTGTAGAAGCTGCAGTTACAAGTGGTGTATTTACCAGTAGAGCTGATAATGCTAATTTCACATATTTATCTGCCGCACCTAATACAAATCCTGTTCATGCAAACTTAGTACTAAGTGGAAGAGCAGATTTTGTTGCTGCAGCTACAATCATAGATATGATGAATACATTAAATGATCCAAGAAGACCACTATATTTTGAAGAGGTTCCTGGTACAGGAATGTACATTGGAGGAGATATCGGTAGTACATCAAGTTTCTCTACGCATTCTCATGTATCTGATTATGTAGAAGCTGCTGCAACTCCTGGTGTAATTTTTGATTATGCAGAAGTTGAGTTTTTATTAGCAGAAGCTGCTGCAAGAACTTTTGCAGTGGGTGGAACAGCAAAAAGCCATTACGATATTGCTGTAGTAGAATCGATAGAAAGTTGGGGAGGATCAAATGCCGATGCAATGACATATCTTGCTCAACCAACTGTAGACTATGATACTGCTTTGGCGGCAAGTACTGCTACTACTCCTTGGAAAGAAGTAATTGGTAATCAAAAATGGATAGCTTTATTTAATAGAGGTATCGAAGCCTGGACTTCGATTAGGTTGTTAGATTTCCCAACATTAGCGACACCAGCTGAACCTGTTTCTGGTTTCCCTAATAGATATACATATCCTATTATAGAACAAACCTTAAATGGTACAAACTGGCAAGCTGCCTCTACCGCAATCGGTGGTGATCTTGCAGAAACAAAACTTTTCTGGGATTTGAACTAGTCAATATTCTAGGTAATTGTTAACATAATGTATAGGGGTGAGATAAAAAATCTCACCCCTATTTTTTATATCTATATTACAATTGCCAAGTTATCTACAACGATATTCCCTCATTTTACATCCTGTGACTTTCTATTCTTCGATCAAATTAGATCTTATTAGAACATTAAATATAAATCTAAAGGAGTTTTTCTGGATAACAGAAGATGCATCAAAAACGAGTGACATCACTCAAAACAGGATCGTTTAGAAGACAATACAAAAAACTACTCTACTTAATGTGTTGTTCTTTCTAATTCTTATGTTAAGTACTGTGATCAACTGTTATTTTCAGAAACTAAGAATCATACTACACTTTAATTCTATAAATAAAGATTCCCCGAAAGCATGGCCTCGCTCCCAGGGAATCAACCTAATTAATCTAACCTAACTAACTTATCATATTTTGTATTCTATTCTTTTCATCAGAAGCGAACAGAAAATCAAATAATTATTCAAATTCTATAACCTTACAAAATGATGTTCCGCCGGGGCATTCTGGAGTTTCTATCATCAAACACACTTCATATCTCCCTGGCCCATCAAATTCATGATAAAATGGATTGTTATGAGGGAATTCTGGTGATTTACCAACATATTTTCCGTCAACAAACCACTCTAGAGTAACATCATCGATTCCTTCGAATGCACGAGGATAAAAATAGTATGCAGCTTTATCGCCATCTCGTTCTGGTTCAAAGAACAGATCCGGACAATCCCCTACTCTTATTTCTTTACAATATTTTACTCCCTCTGGGCAATCTGGTGTAATCACTTTTAGGCACACTTCATGAACCCCAGAATTAAATTGATATACAAGAGTTCTACTACCTACTTGTGGATCATTTTTTGGTGATTCAACAACCTTTCCATCAACATACCATAGTATTTGGCTTACCTCATCTGTACCTTCTATCTTGGCTCCAAAAGTATACGTCCCTACCGTTCCCGGTTCTATTTCTTTTGTAAAATAAACTTCTGGACAAACCAAATTTGATTCTTCTACTTCTATAACTTTACAATAAGAAACTCCTTCTGGGCAATTTGGTGTTTCTGTTTTGATACACACTTCATATCTTCCCGGTTCCTTAAAATCCCATATCAAATAATTATCTTCATCTGGTGCAGAATCTTCTACCAATCTATCATTAATATACCATCCATAAGACACTTCATTAATTCCTCTAAAATTTGCAAAAAACTTATAAGTAGATCGCCCTTGATAATGCTTACTTCTAAAAAACAAATCAGGGCAAGGATTATTTTCGTCTACCTCTACCTCTATATCAGTACAGGCTTCTATTGTTCTTTGTTCGGTTATAATTCTAACACAAATGGTATGTTTACCAGGCTCAAACAAGTAATCTAAGATCTGATTAATAATATTTTCTTCATCTTCTCCTTCTATATCATTTCCATCTACAGACCAAATCGTCTGCGCATCATTATCAATCCCGCTTGTCTTAGCTTCAAAACTATAAACCGCACTTCCTTCTTTGTTATCAATAACAATCTGAACCTCTGGGTCACTATTAAAATCTTCAGTTTCACAAGAGGTAAATCCTAATACAAGTGTAAGTATTAACGTATACCAAATACCAAGTTTTTTCATCGTAAATAATTTTAGGGGTTACTAAATTTTCTTCAGAAGCTTTTTAAACCTCTCTTAAAGTGAAACGGCTTAAAAAAAAATTACCCTACCCCCATACTTTCATTTTTTATTCTTTGATAGCTTGAAAAAAAAATCTAGATTTGAAAATATATTTTTATTCCCCTAAATGTCTGACAACAATAATTCTACATGTAACGAGCAAGTCTTTGACAAGTTTTTCAAGAGTAATTCTAAGCTTTTGAGGAATTATATTTATTACAAATTTGGAGATCTGGAACAGGCAGAAGATATTGTTCAGGATGCATTTATTAAACTCTGGAATAATTGTTCTAAAGTATCGATAGATAAGGCCAAAAGTTATGTTTATACTATTGCAACCAATCTTGGTATTAGCATTACACGACATCAAAAAGTAAAGTTCAAATACAGAGATTATATTACACAACGTAAAACAGATATCAACCACGAATCGCCAGAATTTATTGCTCTTGAGAAAGAGTATATGGAAAAATTAAAAAATGCAATTGCCGATTTACCAGAACGCCAAAGAGAAGTGTTCTTGTTAAGCCGAATAGATAAAAAGACATATAAAGAAATTGCAGAGCTATCGAATGTTTCTGTAAAAGCTATAGAAAAATTGATGCATAAAGCATTATTAACACTAAGAGGAAAAATAGGAAATATTTAAAGGAAACCTACTAACCTAAAAAACTTTTTAATACAAGGAGGTAGGGTAATTTAAAAATAAAACGTTCACATATTATATGCCGAAGTTATGTTAGACGATAAAAAAGATGATATATTCTTATCCAGGTGGATTAGCGGAGAGCTTTCTGAAGAGGAACTTCTTGAGTTTAAATCCCATCCTGAGTATGAGTATTATGTAAAAATAATGGCTGGCGCTGATGCTTTGAATCTAAAAGATTATGATGTAGAAAAAGAACTTTCTGCTTTAAAATCAAAATCGAGTTATACAGCAAAAGAAAAATCTAATTCGGTTATAAAATTATGGCCTTATATTGCGGCTGCCGCTTCGATTGCAATTATTCTGGGAATCTTTTTATTTAATCCCAATGAGTCGTTCAGCACTAATTTTGGAGAACAATTATCTGTAACATTACCAGATGGATCAGAAATGATCCTTAACGCTAAATCTTTAGCGAGTTTTGATAAAGAAAACTGGAAAGAAAACAGAATGGTAACCTTAGAAGGAGAAGCCTTTTTTAAAGTAAAAAAAGGAAGTAAATTCACTGTTACTACCAAAAACGGAGCAGTTTCTGTATTAGGAACCCAATTTAATGTGCAATCTCAAAATTCTTTTTTTGAAGTTACTTGTTATGAAGGTAGAGTTAGTGTTACCAATAAGGAAAACAAAAAAATTCTAACAGCAGGAAAAGGATATAGAAATCTTGAAAACACCGATCCAGAAAGCTGGATTTTTGATATTAAAGAGCCTTCTTGGCTAAGTAATACAAGCTCATTTAGAAGTATACCTATCAAATACGTATTTAAGGAGCTTGAAGAACAATATGATTTAAAAATTAAGACAACAGAGATAAATCTCGAAACTATATATACAGGAACTTTCCCTAATAACAATAAGGAAGTTGCTCTTAGAACAGTTTTTAGTACCTTAGGCATGAAGTATAGCGTATCGAAAGATAGCAAGACTGTGGTATTAGAAAAATAGTAGAATGATAAGACTTCTATGTGTATGTATTTTCTTATGTAGCATATCTGTTTCTTCTCAAGAAGAAGCAAAAGTCGTTACTATCAATAATAAACCACTCCCCGAAGTAATCCCTATAATTGAAGCATTTTATAGCCTTAAGTTTTCTTATATTGATACTTTTATAAAGGATAAAAATATTTCTATAACGCTAAATCCTCAACTCTCTCTAGAAGATTTAATAAAAAAACTACAACAACAAACGAAACTAAAGTTTAAAATCACTGGAGAAAACTTTGTTACCATTAGTGTCTTAAATAAAAGAGACACTATTTCTGTTTGTGGATATATTTTAGACGAAGAACAAAAACCACTTAAAGATATAGGAATCTTTTTTAAAGCCAATCGCACTAATGTGACTACTGATAACAAGGGTTATTTTGAAAGTAATCTGGTACCATACAACTCGGTTATTTTGATTAGTGCTCCGGGATTTCGCCAAAGGATTTTGAATTCAAAATCGTTTTTAACCGATGAGTGTATTAAAATATATCTTACCAATGCACATGAAGAAATTTTGGACGAGGTTTTTATTCAGGAATATTTAGCTAAAGGCATTACCCAAAACAAAGAAGTAATTCATGTTGATTTAAATAATGTAGAAATTCTTCCTGGGCGTACAGAACCAGATATATTACAAACCATACAACTTACACCAGGTGTTAACAACCCATTTGAGACTGCTTCTGGATTATTTGTAAGAGGAAGCGCTCCCAATCAAAATCTGGTACTGTGGAATGGTATAAAAACGTACCACCAAGGGCATTTATTTGGTATGCTATCTGCATTTAATCCATATGTTGCTAAAGAAGTTAATTTTTCTAAAAGTGGAGTCAGTGCCAAATATGGGGATCGAATTGCAGGTGTAATCGATATTAAATCCGAAAACCAAATTGCAGAACGTTTTTCTGGTGGAGCTGGTTTTAATATGATCAATGCAGATATGGTAGCCCATATTCCTATCATACGAGACAAAGTATCACTTCAAGTATCAGGAAGAAGATCATATACCGATGTTTTAGAAACATTTACCTATAAACAACTCTCTGATCGTGTTTTTCAGAATACTAAAATTGCCGAGACTGTTGCCCTTAATAATGAGAGCAATGATTTTTTCTATATAGATTATAATGCAAATTTAATTCTACAGCCTTCAGATAGTGATAAAATTGAAATTAACACAATTTATAGTAAAAATGACCTAGATTTTAGAAGAAGTGATGCTATCGAATCCTTTAATGATGATCTTACAACAGAGAATGAAGGATATAATTTTAAATGGAGTCATACCTACAGTAATACTTTTAATACCAAAGTAAGTGGGTATTACACCAAATACCTTTTAAATTATCAATTCATTACCAGAAATCTTGGAGCAATCACCGAAATCGAAAGTAAAAAAAACACTGTGGGAGATTATGGGGCAGAACTTGGATTAAATTATAAACTATCAAAATATCAAAACATTTCTGGTGGTTATCAATTATCCAACAATACGATTAGATATGCCTTTGTTACTGCAACTCCGAGTTATGAGTTAATTCTGGATGAAGATGATCGTTTTTTAAACACACATGCAGCATATGCAGAATACACATTCGATAATCCAAAAAACTTTTATGTTTCGGCTGGCTTACGTTTCAATTTTTATGCAGAGCTCGACAAAACGTATATCGAACCTCGAGTATTTGCTCAAAAATATATTACCAAAAATTGGGAAATCAATACTAGTCTAGAATACAGAAGTCAATCAACCAGCCAGATTCAAGAATCTGTTGTGAGTGACTTATCTCTTGAAAATCAAGTCTGGACATTAGCTAATGATGAGCAATTTCCTGTGATTAGTAGTTATCAATTTACATTAGGAAGCAGTTTTAGAAAAAATAAATGGTACCTGGATATTGATGGTTACTATAAACAAATCGAAGATATTACTACATTAACCTCTGGTTTTATTAACCCTATAGACAATATCCATCATGTAGGAGAAAGTAGAATTTTTGGTATCGATCTTTTTCTAAAAAAAAGATTTAAAAATTATAAAACCTGGGTTAGTTATTCTTATATCAATACCCGTAATACATTTGAAAGTATTAATAACAACGAATCGTTTCCTGGTAATTGGAATATTGAACATACCGTAAAATGGTCTCAATTTTATAAGCTTAATAATTTTCAATTTTCTCTGAGCTGGATTTGGCATACGGGTAAAGCCTATACTAATGTATCTGGAGTAGATGAAAGTGGTGAAATCGTAATCTTAGAATTTGATGAGATTAACAGTAATAATCTTCCAGAATATCACAGGCTAGATTTCTCTGCTATTTATGATTTTAAAATAGGTTACAATCCTAATATAAAATATCGTATTGGGCTCTCTGTTCTAAATATATACAACAAAAAGAATTTACTAAACCGAGAGTTTAGAACAACAAATTCTCTTAATAACCAATTTATCAATTCAGACATACTATCCTTGGGGATTACTCCTAATATTAGCTTTAGAATTTTTTGGTAAAGAACTACTTCATTTTTTTAGTTGAGTTTTCCTTTTTTATCTATTTTCTTGTACCTTCATCGCCTACAAATCATATAACTAAAATGAAAAAACTCTTTTTTATTAATTGCATGTTTCTATTTTTATCTATAGGATATGCGCAAGAAACACATCCCGATTATAGTATCACAGATCAAATATCTCTTCAATGTAACCCTGTTATTAGTCAAGGAAAAACGGGTACATGCTGGAGTTTTTCTACCACCTCTTATATCGAGTCAGAGATTGCTCGGCTAGGACACGGAGTTCACGATTTATCAGAATTATTTCAGGTTAGAAATACATACACCGATAAAGCCAGAAATTATATACTAAGACAAGGTAAAGCCCAATTTAGTGAAGGAGCACTTGCACATGATGTTATAAAATCTATTCAAAAACACGGAATTATTCCTAATCAAATGTATACAGGTTTTGCAGGAGGTAGTGCGGGTCGTCATGATCATAGCGAATTAATAAAATTATTAACCAATATGGTTGATAATGCTGTAAAACACAAAATTCTTTCGAAAAACTGGTGGAAAAGTTATGAAGCAATGTTAGATATTTATCTTGGGAAAAGACCGAATACTTTTACATATAATAACAAAACCTATACTCCTATTGAGTTCGCTAAGGAACTTGGGATTGATGCAAATAACTACATCACACTAACCTCTTTTACCCATCATCCCATGAATAGTGATTTTATTCTGGAAATCCCAGATAATTTCTCTAATGGAATATATCATAATATCTCGCTTGATGAGTTACAACAAGTCGTTGATCATGCTTTAAAAGAAGGATATACGGTAGCGTGGGACGGAGACGTAAGTGAAGTAGGGTTTTCTCAAAAAAGTGGCTTAGCAATTCTAACTCATAAGAAAGAACGTGAAGATGCATTTAAAGAATATATTGAAGAAGAAAAAGTAACTCCCGAATCTCGACAAAAAGAATTCGAAAATTACAACACCACAGATGATCACTTAATGCATTTAGTTGGTAAAGGCGTTGATAAAAAAGGAAAAACGTATTATAAAATCAAAAACTCCTGGGGTATTAAAGGAGCTCAACATGGATATCTTTATATGTCTGAAGCATATTTTAGAATGAAAACCGTAGGAATTTTACTTCATAAAGATGGTATTCCTAAAAAAATAAAAGAAAAAGTATAATCTATAAAACACAAAAAAAGCTGTCTGTATATACAGACAGCTTTTTTTGTAATAAGAAATATATCTTTTTAGAATTGCTCTCTTCCAGCAAAATGAAAAGCTCCTTCAATAGCAGCATTTTCATCACTATCACTACCGTGTACAGCGTTTTCACTAATAGAAGTAGCATACTTTTTACGAATAGTTCCTTCTGCAGCCTCTTCTGGATTTGTTGCACCTATTAAGGTTCTGAAATCTTCTACAGCATTTTCCTTTTCTAAAATAGCAGCTACAATCGGACCACTTGTCATATACTCTACTAATTCCCCATAAAAAGGACGCTCTTTATGAACTGCATAAAATGCTGCAGCATCATCTGTAGTAAGCTGAGTTAATTTCATTGCTACAATTCTAAATCCTGAAGCAGTAATTTGCTCAATAATTCCTCCAATGTATCCTTTTCTTACCGCATCCGGTTTAAGCATTGTAAAAGTTCTGTTTGTTGCCATTGTATGTTTTTGTTATCTAATACCTCTTATAATTAGAAGTATTTCAAATTATTACTTAGGTATATAAAAACCCTATTTTTAAAATTTTGTGCAAAAATATATATAAAAGCATCAAAAACAAGAATTATTATATGAAATGAGTATTATTAAAAATCAATTATTCGTATCCTAATAGATCTATTTTTTAGGATATTGTCGTTTAAACTCTTGTAATACGATATTATTTTCACCTCTAATCTGCATAGTTACAGTATAAGAATCAAGATCAAATTTCAGTATGCCAAAACTTGGAGTTGAGATTACTCGACCAATTCTGTACTTATTAGACTCCCCATTGTATTGTGTATATGAATGTGTTAAACCACTAGATGTAAAATCAATTAATGGGTATTTAAGCCCTTTTACCTTAGTCATCGAAAACTCAGAAATATGTCGATCTCCACTAAGTATTATTGCATTTCTTACTCCATTACGTATTAACATATCTTTTAATCGTTTTACTTCATGCGGAAAATTTCCCCAAGTTTCGAAACCATGTTCTGATGATAAAAATTGAATACTACTTACGATAAGAATAAAATCAGAATAATTAGATACCAGCTCTTTTTCGAACCATTTCCATTGCTTTTCTCCCAATACAGTCCCTTCGTTATTTTCATATGGTTCATAGCGTCTTCCTTCTTCTGTACTTTTTCTTAAAGCCGATCTAAAATATCGGGTGTCTAAAACAATTACTTTAACACTTCCTTTTTCAATTTCAAAAACCCTTGATGTATATACTCCATCCTGATCTCGTAGAGAATCTTCTTTTGAGACTTCTAAAAAATCCAGAAATAACTGTTGGCTCTCTTCTTTTTTACTCCACTCTACTCCAGCATCATTTTTACCATAATCATGATCATCCCACGTAGCCATTACAGGGGCTACTTTTTTTAATTTTTGATAATCAGGATTACTGTTTTGCAGTGCATAATCACTTTTTATTTTCGACATATCGTCAGAATCCGCATAGATATTGTCTCCTCCCCAGATAAATAAATCAGGTGTATTCTTTAAAATTTCATTCCAAAATGGCTGAGGACTATTCTGTTTATTACAGCTTCCGAAAGCTATAACAAAATCTGAAGATGATGATGTCTTATCTTGTGCAAATGATAATTGAAGTACACAAAAAAACATAATTAGAAAACTGGCGATATATCTCATGGCTATCAAATTTAGTGACTCAACAAAATTAATTGTTCTAATATTACTAAAATATTATTTATTGTATCTTCGCTGACCTATGAATACTATTGAAATAAACAAGGTAAGAGGGCTTCTCTCTTCTTCAAAAAACATTGTAATTGTAACCCATAAAAATCCAGATGGCGATGCCATAGGTTCTAGTTTGGCATTATATCACTATCTTATTTCTTTGGGGCATAATGTTACGGTTATTACACCAAATGATTACCCTCTTTTTTTAAAGTGGATGCCTGGTGAAAATACGATTCTTAAGTATGATAATGATACCAAAATTGCTTTATCAAAAATTGAAAATGCAGATCTTATTTTCACTTTAGATTTTAATCACTTTTCTAGAAGTGGTGATATGGAAAACGTTTTGGCAAAAACCGAAACCAGTTTCATTATGATTGATCATCATCAACAACCTGCCAATTACGCAAAATTTACTTATAGTGACCCTGGTATGAGTTCTACCTGCCAGATGATATATCATTTTATAGAAAAACTAGATGACTTGGATAAAATCACCTCAGAGGTTGCTACCTGTATTTATGTTGGAATAATGACAGATACTGGATCTTTTAGATATAGATCTACAACGAGTACTACTCATAAAGTAATAGCAGATTTAATTGATCGAGGGGCAGATAATACACGAATACACGAAAATATCTATGACACCAATACACTGTCCAAAATTCAATTAAAAGGTGTTGCTCTAAATAATCTAAGAGTGCTCCCAGAATATAAAACAGCATATATTACTTTATCTCAAAAAGAACTGGATCAACATAATTTCAAAAAAGGAGACACCGAAGGTTTTGTTAATTTCGGACTTTCTATAAAAGGAATTAAATTTGCCGCTATTTTTATAGAGAATAAAGGAGAAGAAATTATTAAAATCTCCCTACGTTCTAAGGGTGATTTCTCGGTAAACGAATTCTCAAGAAATCATTTTGAAGGAGGGGGGCATAATAATGCAGCCGGTGGAAGAAGTAATCTCTCATTATCTAATACTGTTGAAAAATTTATTAGTATCTTACCAACTTATAAAAAAGTCCTAAATCAATGAGATTAGCCCTTCACACGCTTTGTCTTCTTTTTTTATTTTCTTCTTGTAAAACACCTGAAGCCCGAAGACCAGTAAGTATTAAATCTGGTTCTTTTATAAATGAATCTATTAATCGCAATAAGGAACTTGCAGCAAGAGAAGAAGCTAGAATTCAAAAAATTATTAATGAAGATTCTACTCATACTTATATAACCTCAGAAACAGGATTCTGGTATTTCTATACTAAAAAGGACACTGTATCTACTATCACGCCAAAATTTGGAGATGTGGTAACCTTCGATTATAATGTAAAAGATTTAGGAGGTACAGTAATTTATTCACAGCAAGAATTAAATACAATTACATATCGCATTGATAAAGAAGAACTTTTTTTAGGTCTAAGAGAAGGATTAAAGCTTATGAAGCAAGGTGAAATGGTCACATTTCTGTTTCCTTCTTATCAAGCATATGGATATTATGGGGATGATAATAAGATTGGCACAAATATTCCGTTAATAGCAGAAGTAACACTTAACACAATTACAAAAGAATCAACAACAGAAAATTAATTACCAACAAAAATGAAAAAATTAAATTTATTATTCTTAGCTATTATTGCATTAGCGTTTAACAGTTGTAATGAAAAATATCCAGATCTACAAGAAGGTATTTATGCCGAAATCATTACAAACAAAGGTACAGCAGTAGCAAAATTACACTATGATCTTACGCCTATGACGGTTGCCAACTTTGTTTCGCTGGCAGAAGGCACCAATACCATGGTCGATAGTACTTACAAAGGAAAAAAATATTATAACGGAATTATATTCCACAGAGTAATCAAAGACTTTATGATCCAAACTGGGGATCCATTAGGAACCGGTACAGGAGATCCAGGGTATAAATTTCCGGATGAGATTGTAGATTCACTTACTCATAAATCAAAAGGAATCTTATCTATGGCTAATTCTGGCCCAAATACCAATGGTAGTCAGTTTTTTATTACACTAAAAGAAACTCCATGGTTAAATGGAAAACATACTGTTTTTGGAGAAATTGTTTTAGGACAAGACATTATTGATAGTATTGGTGTTGCAAAAACAGGTCCTGGAGATAAGCCAGAAGCAGAAGTAAAAATGATGGAAGTAAACATCATTCGTAAAGGTTCGGATGCCAAAGCTTTTAATACCGAAACTGCATTTACAGGTAAGTTAAAAGTTCTTGAAGAAGAAAAAGCTGAGAAAGAACGATTAGAAAAGGAACGTAATGAAGCTATTGCTGCAAAGTTTAATGAATTAAAAAGTACAGCAACAAAATTAGAAAGCGGTCTTGAAATTATACATACAAATCAAGGAGATGGACAACAACCTAAGCCAGGAGAAACTGTAGGTGTAAATTATGCAGGATATTTCTCGGATGGAAGAGTCTTTGATACTAATATTGCAGAAAAGGCAAAAGAACTTGGGATTTTTAATGAGCGTAGAGCTGCAGATCCAAGAGGATATGCACCTGCACAAATGCCATATTCTGCAGAAGCAAAAATGATTGCTGGTTTTAGAGAAGGTATATTACAACTAAAAAATGTTGGTTCCAAAGCTATACTTTTTATTCCTTCTCATCTTGCTTATGGTGAAAGAGGTAATCGAGGGATTCCGCCAAATACCGATCTTATTTTCGAGGTAGAATTAGCTAGTATACCAAGTCGTCAGGCAGAAGAAAAAAAATAGTTCTATAGTACAGCGATAGTTAAAACAAAAAACATCCCGATTAATTCGGGATGTTTTTTGTTTTGTATACTCTATAATCGGTTCGCTAGCATTTCTTCTCCACTCTCTATGAGAGTTAAACTTTCTACTTTACCATCATCATTTTTATTAAATCTAATATTAGCATTTATTTTTTCCAGAAAGAATTTCTCATTCGATTCTGCAAACATTGATATCTCATCTCGACCGGTTGGTTGAACAATTAACTTACCATTTTTATACATTACTGTTAGTACAAATCCTGGTTTAAGCTCATATTTCCCGATATAACTTTTTAAGATCGAATGATCAACAACAGCTTCTTTTTTCACCTTCGCTTCAACCTTAATACCAAGCTCTGCTAATGAATTAATTGATGCAGCAAGTGAAGGGTCTAGTTCATATGCTTTTTGATATGCCTTAATTGCTTCTTCTTTATCTCCTTTTTTCTTGTATCCATCACCAAGAGAGTCCCAAAGATTACCATTATCCGAAAATAGCTGAACATTTAATCTAAATAACTCTATTGCCCAATCAGGATTCTTCTCTTGTCTTAATATCATATATCCCATATCATTAAGAGCATCTCCATTTCTTAGATCAGAGCTATACTCTTTTTTAATCATTGTTGTTAAAACATTCAACTGGTTTATTTTATTTTTCTTAATGAAGTCAAGTATAAAAAAACTAAGGTTCTTTTTAATTGGTTTTGGCTGGTAATCTGCATTAAAAATCATTTTTTCTATAGGCCATGCTAGTTCTACTTCTCTACTGGTAGCATTTGTAAAAAATATTATTACCACATCTTCTTTTGGAAGCCATATAAAATCATGGAAAAATATATGATTTCCCCCGTTATGGCTTACAATTTTTGTATTTCTATCTGAGTTGAAAATTGCCCATCCATAAGCATAATGACTTGATCTGCTTTCCTGCTCTGGAGTATACGGTGTAGTTAATATTTTTGTTAGTGATTTTGATAAAATCGTATTCGATTTTAGAGCCAAATACCATTTATACATATCTTCGGGAGTAGAGTGTATTCCTCCATTTCCTTTTAGAGTCCATGATACTTTATTACCTGCTTTATGAAACCGTTCAATCATCGTTCCTACAGGTATAACATTTTTCATATAACCGCTTGCAATCATCTTTTTGTCCCAATCAGGAATAAAATACCCTGTTTGTTTCATCTCTGCGGGTTTAAACAAATACTCATTTAAAAAATGCTCATACTCCTGTCCGGAAACCAATTCGATAATTCGCGCCAGTATACTATAACCAGCATTAGAATATCTGTATTTTAAACCGGGTTTCTGAATTAATTCTGTTTCAAATAATGTCTTGAAAAACTGTTCTCTCGGGATATAATCAAAATCTCCCTTACCAATTACATCAATTAGCCCCGAAGTATGTGTTAATAGTTGATGAATAGTGATGTTTTTTTTATCATTTGGCAGGTCAGTAAAAAACATACTTAGAGGATCGGTTACCTTTATTTTATTAAACTCTACTAATTTTAATATAGCAGTTGCTGTAAATTGTTTTGTTGTAGACCCAATCGTAGCAACTGTATTAGATGAATACAAAATATCATCTTCTCTATTCGCTAAGCCATATCCTTTATTAAGAATAACTTTTCCTTGTTTTGCTACCAAAACTGCTCCCGAAAACCCATTTGAAATATTTTCATTTAAGTAATTATCTATTTTTTTAATGATAAATTCATCTTTCTCTGTTTTTTGTGCACATGAAGTTGTTCCTCCAGATAATATAATGAGACTGATTAAGGTTAAAAATGCTTTTTTCATAATTGTATTAATTTTTTCTATGGTTAATATTAGGACGTATTTATCCAAGCCCCCTTTTTGAGGGCTGCATATAAACTTGTCGTTTTTTGATTTTAGTTTTTAAAAAGTATTACTTATCAAATCGCTTTAAATACCAGAAGTAGAGTAAAAAGCTAATCGAAATGCTGATCGCCATGATAGCAAAAGAATGTATTCCTAAAGGCAGTGTATAATTAACAATGAATAGTCCAATTCCTACACTCATTAAAATGGCAAACCATTTAATATTGATATGATGATTATCTGATTTTCTTTGTAGAATTGAAGAGACAATATTTTCAGATATTCCTTTATCTATGATTTTATTTTTTAGTTTATGTTCTAGTATTTTTCTAATAATTAACAACACAAAGAGCATAACCAAAACAATGATAAAAATAAAGACACCCATTTTAATAAAATCTGGATCTATATATTGTGTTGGAGTAATAAATATTGAGTTCATAATCTGTATCTTTTTTATGTTTATATGGGATTAGACAACGACCTTTCCTAAATGTTGCAATCCTTTTGTTAATACTTCAACATATTTATTTTTTTATAGTAAGATCTGTACATATCAAAGCCAAGAAACAATGAAATAAGGATCGTTATACTAACGATAAAATAGTTTAAGATCGTAATATTGGCACTAAATATATTACTGAATACATCTCTAAAAATATAAATGGTGAAAAAAGTAATTCCTATACTCATTATGATTATAAAAGAGAGCAAATAATTATAGATTGGCTCTTTTTTAGGTAAAGTTAACCGGTCTAAGACTAATTTTGTTAAATTAAAATCTAACACGGGTTCTGGTTGAGATTTAAGTTCTCCCGACAATAACAAATAACTTTCTGAAACCTTTTTACATACTTCACATGAGTTAATATGTTCAATAATATCACTACTGCAATTTGATGTATCAAAAATATATTCCTGAATATCTTTATCACACAGGTGTTGTATTTTCATAGCTCTTCTTTTTTATAATTAAGTGATAGGTTTTCTTTTAGTTTTTTTCTAGCTCTATACAAATAATTCTTTACGGTTCCTTCTGGTAAACCTGTAATATCTGTAATTTCTGAATAACTTAATTCTTTATTATGATAAAGCGTAATCAGGGTTTTGTATAAAGGAGGTAGTTTCTCTATTGCTAAGGTCAATATTTGAGAACGTTCTTTTTTAAAAATGTATGCTTCTGTTTGATTATCAGAATAACAGAACGTATTAATGCTTATCTTTTCCCAAAGTTCTTTTTCCTCATTTTTGTCTATATCCAGAATTGGTATTTTTTTCTTTTTCAGATAATTTAAGCAAGTATTATATGTTATGGTTGCAATCCAGGTAGATAACTTAGAATTAAATTTAAACCCGTCTAACTTATCATAAACTTTTAAATATACTTCTTGTGCCAGATCTTTTCTGTCCTCATGGTTCCTAACCATTTTATAAATGATCTGGATAACCAATCCTTTGGTATTGGAAATAATAGCTTCAAAAGCACTAGAATTACCATCTAACACCTTTTTAATCAAGTCTCTATCTATTGCCCCTTTTTGTTTCATATAGTCCAATATCAAGATTAGACAGTCTATGTAAAAAAAGGTTGCACATTATCATGTGTTTTTTTTATGGTGCTTCAAATATTATAAGAAATTACAATCTTTATTACTTCATTAATGACTTGCCAAAATGTTCTTTTATGTCTATATCGGTCATGGGCTGTAAAACTCCATATACTATTTCTTTATAAATTTTATTAGTTAAAGAATTGGGGGATAAAAATTTTGACCCCATTATATATCGTGCTTCATTAACAATTTCTTCAGAAAAATGTGTCGAGAAATACTTTGCTGCTACAGATGTTTCAAATATTTTTTCTAATGATGTCCTATTTCCTTTTTCAAAATTTGCTATTGTTGTTCCTGCATTCTCACATAGCATATATCCTGTTTTATATTTTATCATTAACTCTCCAAGATTATCAATAAAATTATCTGACTCGCATAATTTTTTATCATTCTTGATTTTTTTTTGACTAAAAGCTTTTAAGTGCAAAATCACACAAAATGCAGCTCCAAGATAAGAACCTGGTACCAATGCCTGAAACCACGATCTCTGATAAACTAAAAGTTCACACCTCTCTTCATCTGTGTTATCTAGTTTAATAACATTGGCACCACTCACTATTAAATTTTTGAAAACAACTGATTTTGTAAACGATCCTTTCATAGTATCTCCAAATGCAGCATCCTCGAATTCGATTTTATTATCATTTGCTGGTAGAAAAAATACTGCTTTAGTGTTTTTGGTTAATGTTGCTGTGAATACTAAATAATCTGCCACACCAGATAATGACATGTATGGCGCCTGACCATTTATTATATAAAAGTCCCTTTCTTTTTGTGCCACTATACCTTTGTTACCAGAAGCCTCTTTAAAAGTGCGTACCGACCCAGTATTGGCAATCAATATTTGTTCTTTTTCTATCTTTTTAAGCAGAACTTCTCTTTTCCAGTATTGTATACTTTTCTTTGAAAAAGGGAAAGACGATAATGATGCCAGAATGTAATAATGCATAGATAACGCTACAGACACAGGAATTGATATTTCGCCAATTTTATGCAAAATTCTGAAACATTCTTGATAAACTGTTTCTGTATTTTTCTCATAACAAGGAATAAAAGGTAATCTTGTTGTTTTTATAAAAGCATAGAACTCTTTATAGTTTTTAGTCTTCTCAACTTCATAGAGTTTATCACATACTTTTTCCAGTTCGGTTTTTTTGTTGACTTCTTGATTATCTATTATCATGTTCTGATTCTTCATTTCTAAATATTGATTAGTGATTACAGGTGTACTTTAAATTCGAGGAAGCCACATCCCCATGGTGGCAGCAAAAATTCCAATACCAGTCATAATAGTTAGAAAAAAAAGAAGAGTTGTCATCGCTATTTTACCCGAAGTACCACTTCGATCCTGCACCCTCAGGTAGAGTTCAAGAATAGCTAACGGCACTAGAAATTGACCAAAACCCAGAAATACAAGAAATGGTCCCCGAAATGTCTCTGGATCAAAACCAACTGGGCCACCATTAACAAAAAGCCAAAACATTAATCCAATACGAAAAAACCAAACGCCATTAGACGCCAAAAACAATCTAAGTGCCCATCGCCTGTGTTTATCAAAATCACGAGCAACTGCTGTTCGCCAGGACATAATAGCAAAAAACATAATCAAAAAAGCATTAATACTAACACTTACCTGACCAACAAGCCCGCCTATATTACCACGAGTCCAAATCATATAAAGCCCATCAACACCAATCAATAGTGCAGTGAAGATATATATACGTCCATTCCATCGATGAAAAGTGCGGGCATGGATACGAATCTGAGGAATAAATTGAAGTGGGCCACCTACTATAATAATGATCGCTAATACAATATGCAAGGCAACGGCTAAATTCCCCATGGTTTCACCAGGAATATATCCATGAGGAAGAACTTCATTCCATTTTTCAAAATCTCCTTTTACTGCAGCACTACCATAAAAGAAAGTTACATAATACACAAATATCCATTGACCAATAACAGCTATTAGGAACCAAAATGCCACTGTGGCACTTAAAGCTTTATCTGCTCTCACGGCTTTAGGTTGTGCAATATTTGCACTACTATTTTCTGATTTCATTGTATTCGTTTTTTGATTGATGATGGTTGATGATAAGCATCAAGCTTCTAACTTCTAATAAAAAGAAGTTAGAAACTAACACATGTAGAGGTATATTAAAAAAAGTGTATAGGCTATCTAAATTTGAAAAGTTCCTTTATGTAGTTTTTAAACACATATCCCCAGGGAATAACAATAAGGTCAATAGGAATTGCCATAAGAAACGGTCTGAGAAATCCTTCTGAAGTCGAATCTAATTGGCCAGAAGACCATAAAGGATATGCAATACCTACCGCCCATACCGACTTATAAAATAATTGTAGTAATAGTAAAGGCAACATTTTTAAAGGATATCGTATTCCTAAACCCATCAAAGTAGCATATGCAGCCCAAAAACTATAGGTTACTCCATCATAAGGCCCCCAAACTTCACTGGGGTTTATAATTTCTGACCACGTATTATATCCTAAACTTAAAAAGGTAAGGAGGTAAATAGCGCGCATCGCATACAAATAGAACTTTGGTACCTTTTTAGTGCTCACAGAATCGTTTTCTAACGTGTCTGTGATATCATGTTTTGATTTCATAATTGTCCGTTTTTTGATTAATGATGATGATTGATGATACTATAAGCAACTGTCTTTACAATTGCCCGATATTGTCTTCGATTTATATATCCTGATTATACAGATTTAGAAAACGTTGTAGATGAATTAAATCCTTTGATCGTTAACCAGCATGAAAAAAATAGCAGATGTATACCATTTTGACCATAAAAAATAAAATTCACACTATAGTCAAAAATCTGTAACCATGATACTACAAAAACTATTGAAACTGCCAGAAAACTCCAAACAGATAAGAATCGAGGAATTAGTCTTGTTTTAAACAGAGTATAGTAAAACAATAACGCTCCTGAACTAAAAATAATTAGAATCAAAAAATGAGCCCAATAATATTCTTCTACCTTTAAAATCCCTAAAGTCTCAAAATAGCCTACATCTGGCGCTCCTACTTTTATAAATTCCTGACTTAATGATACTAGAGATAAATGAGAAATATTACTTACAATTGTAAGTATAAATCCAGTAATCCATAAGCCAAAATACCAATACCCAATACTTTTATTGTATTGTTTTAGAATCGGAAACAATACAATTGCTATCCCAACTCCTATTGCATTTGCAACCAAATCTAAAAGCATAGCTATTTTCATTTGTATTGAATTTTCAAAAACCTCGTTTAAGAAATTTTGAGACTCTATAAGAGAAGTTGATAATCCTCTTAGGTGGTTACCTATAGCGCCAGTTACAAATAGTACTAAAAATAATATTCCAATGATTTGACCAGTTTTTTTGATTGAATTCATAATGTTCGTTTTTTGATTGATGATGATGATTTTTTTAACTTAAAATGCTTAGGTTTTAAACATTTTGTCCAGATATATGTATTCTAACTATTAGTTATGTATGTTGATTTTTTTTTTGCGCCCATGATTAATAGCCACAGACAAGAACCTATTTCTCCTATATTGGCAGGAATCATCACGAAAGAAGGAATTTTGTAATGAGGAAAAAGTAGTCCTGCACATACAGTTATCAAATAGCTAAAACAACCAATCATTAACAAAATACCCAACGCTTTAGGAAGAAAGCCTGATTTAAAAACCAGATATCCAAAAGGAAAAAGCCAAAGTCCCCAAAATACCTCAACAATAAGAATTCCATTATGGTAAGACTCCAAAAGCAACATTACCTGTGCTTGTAACTGTTCTGCGGTATACACTTTAAGATATTCTGCATTACCAATTAATGAAAGAACATCGACTTTGTTTTGTATATTGAGATAAGAAATAGGAACACTAATAATAGCAAATACTACCATTAATATTGCATAGTTTTTATGTACCAGTTTAAGTAATTTGTATAAAACTATTGGTAACATTATATAACATACATAGCTAATCAATCCGCTTAAAATCCCCATTCGAAATAACATTTCTGATGTAGCTATATTGTTAAATGTAATCGAGGCATCATCCCATACTATAAGTTTTGAGGGGACATACACTAGATTAAAGATTCCAGTTAGTACAACACATAAATAAATTAGTCCTGCTATTCTTGCGGTCCTATTTTGTACCTGGTAATCTTCGTTTTTGATTAAATTCATAATTGTTCGTTTTTTGATTGATGGTAATTTAATTTTCTTCTCTATTGATTAGTTAGAGAAATCGATTTGATTTGTATTTCCTTTTAATTTCACATTAGACCCAGGTGTGGCAGAGCATTTAACCGACTCATATGACAATTCGAGATTCCCATTACTGTCATCTGTAAATTTTAGCACTAAATCTTTTCCAGAAACTGTGCCTTTTGTTTCAAAGTATGATTCTGAGGCTACTTGTAGTGAATCCAACTGGTGATTAGAAACAAATATTCTCACGGTATCCCCTTTTTCTTCCCTCTTTGTTTTTTCGATGATTAATTTATTATGCTTCACTTCGGTTTTGATATAGGTCATCAAATTTTCTGAGGCCTCTACTTTTACTTCTGCTACGCTATCTTGTTTAAAAAAGACTTCAATACCATGAGTAACTGATATCTTGTTAAATGCAGAAACATTTCTTGTTTCGGATATCATATTCCCTGTATATTGAATTGCATTTTCTCGTAACTCTCCTTCCCTAACTTTATCATGCATAGAAAACTGAAAAGCCAGAAAAAAAAGAATAACAGCTCCTAACGCACCTATTACAATCCAATTACTTGTTTTCATGATCTATATTATTTAGATATTGGTTAAATGAGTCTTTTACTTCTTCAAATTTTATATCCAGTAATCTCATTTTTTTAAATATATCAGGAAGAAGATCTTCCATAAATTCTTTTCTTTTAATATCGAGGACCTTGTTATACCCATTTTCTGAAACAAAATACCCTATCCCTCTTTTATTATAGATTACTTCTTGTTCTTGCAAATAGGTAAAAGCTCTTATCGCGGTGTTAGGGTTTACCTCTACCATGACAGCAATCTCTCTTACAGAAGGTATTCTTTCGCCCTCCTGCCATTTTTTTACAAGTATATTCTCGTAGAAAACATCTACGATTTGTAAATAAATAGGTTTGCTGTTATCAAAATCCATTCTTAAACTTCCTTTTCTACTATCTTAAAATAACTTGCCAATAGCATTAATGGGGCAAAAATGCCCATAAAAAATCCTTTTCCTATTCCAGAGAAATCTTGCCCGGTTTTATCAAATGCGTCTGAAGCCAGTCTTTCTCCAGAAAACACATCATAATCGTAATTGAGCATCCCGAAAAGCATCATATTCAGTAATATCAACCCAATAACAAATAACACAACAACAAGCAATGTTTTCCCCACTCTATTTTTATTAAATGCAATAGCGCCATAGAGAAATACCGGCTGTATAACAAAATACACCTTAACCAACTGCCAGTAGCTTTCTGAAAATATTGGCAACAAATGGAAATTTGTCTCAGAAAACATACTACCTAGTATAATTGTTATTTGTCCTACTAAAAAACCAAGAATTGAAAACACAAGAGTATATATCACAAAAGTACTAAGCCAGGCCGCTGCAATTCTTTCATAAGATGAAACCGGTAATGAAAAATACAAATGATTCGATTTTTGGTTATGTGCTTCTTTAAAAACCGAGAAAATAAATAGTACTCCTAACGCTACGTAAAACTTACCGAATATGCTCATAAACTCACCACTCGTAATCTGATGATCCCCTCGTAAACTAAACAAAAAGACAATAAAAAAAATAGCACTTACAACAGATAAAGTAGTAATTATTGCTCCCTTAAGAAGTATGACATCTCTATATATAAAACTGCCTATTCTCTTAACATTAAATTGTTCCATCATGAAATGTATTTAAGGCATTATTAATTTTATTAGATTCGCTTAAAACAGCATTAAATAATAATTCGAGATCTACTTCTGTCTCATCTCTATCTTGTCTAAAAAGCATAGCTTTTCCTCCAAAAGAGGTTTCAGAATAAATAATAGACTCCTTTTCATCCCGCATAGGTTTTCCAAACCATAAATATTCAGAAATATTAGAAAGCGGCTGATTAAATGCTACTTTGGATTGATCCAGTATCACTACATGATTTATCAAACTATGCAAATCCCTAACCTGATGAGTAGAAATAATAATACATTTTCCTTCATCGACTGCCAGAGCCATAATCTTTCTAAACTGACTTTTTGATGGAATATCTAACCCATTTGTAGGTTCATCCATAAGTAAGAGTTTCGTATTTGTTGCTATTCCAAAGGCAATAAGTACTTTCTTTTTATTACCAAAAGAAAGAGTTGATATATTTTCATCGGCAGAAAGCTTAAACTCTTCTATTAGTTTATAAAATTGATCTCGGGAAAACTTGGGATAAAAAGGAGAATTTACTTGTTCATAGGTAGAAATCTTAAGCCTCGGTAACTCAAAATCTTCTGGTACCATAAAAATCTCCTGAAGACATTTTACATTTCTTCCTGAAATATCTTTACCCAAAACCCTATAATAACCTGCTTTTGGAAATAACAATCCGGTCATTATCTTCATTAATGTACTCTTTCCTTCACCATTCTTACCAAAAAGTCCATAAATGTTTCCCGGAGCAAAATCTAAAGTGATATTATCAAGGATTATTTTGCTTTTTGGATAATAGAACCGTAAGTCTTTAATTTGAATCATGGTTAGTGTATTAGTTATCTAGTACACTGCAAATATATCTAACAGAAATCAATTAACCAAAGGTTTTTTACTATATTGATTGTCTGATAGTTACAAAAATAAAATCAAAATAACGCCCAGACTAGATATAGTAAAGGTTTACAGAATATTACATTTTTAGAATTGTGATCCTTAAAATTGATGTATTTTTAGTTCAATACCTTGATCATGATAAAATTTTTAAAGTAAAAAAAGGTCACTTTACTGTGTTATCGCGTTTTCTTTTTTCTATAAGCATTACTTCTTTTTCCATTTTCATAAATATCTTTTTCATAAAATATCGATGAAACGGTTTTACTAAAAAGAAATATATTTTCCCTAAGGTATTATGAATTTTTACTGTGGTAGCTAGTTCCATTATCTTGTCATCCCCTTCTTCATAACTAATAAAAGATAGTTTAAAATCTAGATGTTTATCTGTCTGTCCTGTTAATAATTCTATATCATTCTTGTCTAGCACATCAAATAATGCGATACTATCCCCAATATTACCCTCAAATTCGTTCAAATATGCTTCTCTTTCTACTTGAGTACGTTTAGTGGCTGTTTTTAGTCCCAAATTTTTGGCTATTTTTTCTCTCGAGAGCAATAGTTTTATAAAAAACGGTGAGAAGGCTTTAAAGAATGCTACCATACAATCTTTTGGTTTGGGCACTTCTTTTAGCGATGTTGTTCTTAATTGAAAAACATCAGAGTAACTTATATCCTTACTTTGTTTAGTAATGAGGTATTCTTTATTGAGTTCAATCTCTGTTATTTTCATTTTTCAAAATTTAAAATCACCTTTTTTATCTATTGAGTATTGCAATAATTTCTACTACACCTTTTTATTTAAGATATAATATCTATGTTCATTCCAAATTTTACCATTCTTAATAATTGCCTTTTGGAATATTCCTTCTTTTTTAAATCCACTTTTTTTGAGGACACTCATCGAAGCTGTGTTATATTCAATAACTCCTGCGTATATTCTGATCAGGTTTAATTTTTCAAATCCATACTTGGTTATCTGGTCTACTGCCTTTGTAGTAATCCCCTTGCCCCAATAGGGTTCTCCCAACCAATACCCAATTTCTGCCGATTTTCTATACATATCATCTTGTAGTATCAGCGATATAACTCCACAAAATTCTCCTCTAAATTCTATTCCAAAGCTTACTGTAGGATCTTGTTGTATTGTCATCATAATAAAGGATTTAGCATCCTCTTCATCATAAGGATTGGGAAAATAATCTCTTAAGTTATTTGATATATTATTATTGTTGGCAAGTTTTGCCAATTGTGACTTATCTGATTCTACAAGCTGCCTTATTTTAATTTCTTTGCTATCCATAATTCATTAAGGAATTGATAAACCTAAGTAGTGACTTGGCATCTCTGGGCATTGGGTTTCATTATACATCTATCTTTTCGACAACAAGTATTCTTTTAAACTACTTTTGATAAAGTATTCCCAACCTCCTACACAACTCTCTCTTGTAAATTCTGGAACTTTTGATGGAAAACTGTGTATTATTTCGGTGGTCAACCTAAGTTTAGCATGACTCTTGTTTTCAAACAATTCGAATGTTACAAATGAATCTCCTTTATATTCCTTATATCTCCAACTATATTTTATCTTTTGATTTGGTATTACTTCTGTTATCTTCCAGAGGTGGGTGAATTTTCGATTTTCGACTTCGACAACAAATTGTGTTTCAAATCCTTCTTTTGCTTCGAACGATTTAATTTGTTCAAAAAACCATTTTTTCATTTGGTCTAATTCTGTTATGGCTTTCCAAACATTTTCTAGGGTCGTCATATAAGTTTCTTCTACTACAATTGGTGGGTCTGTATCTTTCATATGACAAAATATTTTGATTGTGTTTTTTATTTTCTTCTCTATCTAGGAGTTTTTATTTTTCGTTTCATTTTCTAATAAAATGAACTTTTGATATTATATGTTTTAAAGTTAAAAATAAGAGCCTTTATTAAAAGATTTTAATTACATCTAGATTCTTTAACTGTAGTTCCATTACATACCCATTGATCCTTGTAAATGGATTCGTAGCATATTTTCATTTCAAAATTACTTTCGTTCACTTTCGCATAAAGAAGTTCTGCCCATTTTGGGTCAACAACTTTTATCATGTTGATTGATTCTCCTGCGGGTAAGACTCGATTTTGAACTTCTGATGTTAGATGCGGAAATTGAGTTGTTCCAAGAAGTTTAGAAAATAAGGAATCTAACACTGGAACAGATTTATTATCCAGTTTTATAGCTGCTTTGTTAATTATTGCAGGACCAACACCATTGTTACGAACTTTTAACACTACTCCATCATTCTGGTTATAAATAATTCTCCATTCCAAATAAGGCCATACTGAAGCATGTTGCTGTTTTTGCATTAGATTTGTTTGGTAGATATAGACCGCAACAGTAATAATATTAATAGTAATAGCTATAAGTCCCACTTTTACGCCACTACTTATTTTTTTATTTTTTTTCATAATATCTTTTCGTCTAGTGCATTATGATTTTCTTGTCTTTAGAGATACCTATAACAGGTTGTTATCATTTTTATATACTCTATTTTTCTAGTAATGCTGGAAAATTATCAAGATCTATATCTGATAGTTTACCATTACAATTCTTTATTATTTTCCCAAGTAAATAAGGACCTGTTTCTTTTTCATATCCAAGTCGAATATACGTATAACAATCACTTTCTCTCAGATCAGAAAATTCTGTTACAAAATAACTAACTCCGGTTTTCTCGCTTTCATCAGATTCGTCACCTAAATAGAAACCTGAAGCTATATCGGCTTTTCCTTTTTGGGTATGATTTGATTTACCGAATTCTGTTATCTCAATTTTATAATCTATTGTAGTATAATTAAATCGTTTAACTGTAACCGCAATAGCAAGATTATCTTTTTTACCTGTTAATGTTATTCGACGATTTATTTTTGGAGTTTCGGGAAAATAAATAGTATCTCTATCATTTAAAATCAACAGATTATCTGAAAGTGTAATTTTCTCCTCTCCTAATTTTTTGAGTCCTTCAATAAATTTTTCTGAATAATCCGACTTATTTTTAATACTAATTTCGGTTTCTTTTTTTTCAATCTCATAATTACTATCATAAGAGTATTCTTTCCTATTACCATTCACATCGTCAACAACTGCCATTTTTGTTGTACCTGAGTTAATTATAGTTATTTTTTTATCTCCTGACGAGCTATCACAACCTGACAAAACTAGTATGAACAAAATCGCAAATATGTTTTTTGCCTTCATTATTACAAGATGATTTATCATAATTATATAATTTATTAAACATAAAAAGGAATGATAATCAATCTATTTTTATCCTTTCTTCTTCTATATTATAATAAGCTATAATTTCTTCTATTTGACCTTCTTTATAAAAATACCATTCACTTACACTTAATACCGAATCTTCATGAGTTGCTGTATATCGAACACAAGCCCGATTATTATGATAAATCTCATCATGAATTTCAAAATGATGACCTAAAAACTTGTCTTTGTTCGCTTCAATTAAGCGTAGGTATTCTTTTTTTCCTTGTATTGTTCCATAAGGGCTCGTATGCTTAAAATTCTCTGAGATAGGTAAATTCAGAAAATCTCCTTTCTCCCATATCTCAAACCATTCTTTTACCAGTTTTTTTAATTCCATTTTTATATTCATATGATTATACTCCAAAAATAAGGATAGAAGTATTACTTATCAATATTTCAACAAGGTAAAAGTCTGATAGTGTTTATATCTCACTACAGCAAGTATCATATATATCTGCAATGTTTGAGTATAAACTGATACCTTATTCTTATTTTTCAGGTACTTCTTTTAAGATTTCTTTTACGAATTTCCAATATTTCTGTACCGATGATATGCTTGTTCTTTCATCTGGTGAATGTGCTCCTAATATTGTTGGGCCAAATGATATCATATCCATATCTGGATAATTCTGTCCCAGGATACCACATTCTAATCCTGCATGACAGGCAGCTACATGTGCTTTTTCCCCATTCAGGTTTTGATACAATTCGTCCATTACTTTTAAAATTGGAGAATTCATATTAGGGGCCCAACCGGGATAATCACCACTAGTAATTACTTCACATCCTATTAACTCAAAAGTAGCTCTTAACTTGTTTGCAAGATCTAGTTTAGAAGATTCTACACTACTACGGGTTAAACATTCGATAGTGATGTCTCCTTCTCCTATTGTTATTTTAGCAATATTATTAGAAGTTTCTACCAAATCAGGGATTGAGGCGCTCATAGCATACACTCCATTATGTGCAGCATATAATGCCTTTATTACCCCTTCCTGAACACCTAACTCCATTACCTGCGCTGGTAAATCTGTAGTATTAATTTCTATGGTAAGATCAGGATCAGCGATAGAAAGTTCATTCTGAATTGTTTTTGACAACTCACCTATTTCGAATTCAAAAGCTTTTGCCTGTACCGTATCTACTACAACTATTGCAAAGCTCTCTCTTGGGATTGCGTTGCGTAGGCTTCCTCCCTTTACTTCGCTGATTTGTAAACCAAAATTCTCAAAACCATCAAACAATAGTCTATTCATTATTTTATTAGCATTCCCTAATCCTTTATGAATATCCATCCCAGAATGGCCGCCCTTAAGTCCAGTAATAGCAATTGTATATCCTACTTTACCCTCTGCAACTGGTTCTTCTTTGTAATTTCTTTTTGCTGTAACATCAATTCCGCCGGCACAACCAACTCCTATTTCATCATCTTCCTCAGTATCCAGGTTTAATAATATATCTCCTTGTAACCATCCTCCTTCTAATCCCATAGCACCTGTCATCCCTGTTTCTTCATCAATGGTAAATAATGCTTCGATAGCAGGATGTGCTATATCTGTAGATTCTAGAACTGCCATAATAGTAGCTACTCCTAATCCATTATCAGCACCAAGAGTTGTTCCTTTGGCTCTAACCCAATCTTCATCAATATACATTTCTATGCCTTGAGTATCAAAATCAAAGTCGGTATCTGCATTTTTTTGATGTACCATATCCAGATGCGACTGCATCACCACCACTTTGCGATCTTCCATTCCCGAAGTAGCTGGTTTTCTGATTAGAACATTACCAACCTTGTCTATCTCGGTAGTTAGCCCTAAGGATTCTCCAAAATTTTTCATAAACGCAATAACGCGTTCTTCTTTTTTTGAAGGTCTGGGAACTGCATTAAGATCTGCAAATTTATTCCATATCACTTTAGGCTCAAGGCTTCTTATTTCTGAATTCATAATTGATGTTTAAATATTGACAGCTTTATATTATAGATATGTAGCAAAATTCTAAAATTTAAATCTAGTATCAAAGCGTAGCGCTATCAAAGTCTCAAAGTTTCTAGAGTCTAACGAATAGATACTAAAAAACTCTTAATTCTTCATTCTAAATTGAGAATTGTAAATATCTTTATCCCATGCAATCTAAGACAAAACTTTATCTCACCATATTACTTCCCGTTCAAATCATTCTGATTCAAATTCTTTCTTTTTTCCCCGAAGTTATAGAACGATTTTATAGTAACGGCTTGTTTGTATATATCTCTAAAGCTTTGCGATATGTATTTGGATGGATTCCATTTTCTTTCGGTGATATTTTATATTGTGTTTTGATTATTATGCTAATACGCTTTTTATTTAAAAAAGTATTTAAGAAGCGTTTGTTGTGGAAAGAAGTAGTATTAGATATTGGTGCTACTTTATCTATTGTGTATGCTTGTTTTCATATTCTTTGGGGAATGAATTATTATAGATTACCCTTACATGAGATATTAGAATTAGATGACGAATATACTGAAGAAGAACTAATTACCGTTTCAGAAAAATTAATAATTCAAGCCAATTCTTTGCACCTGCAACTAGAATCTAACGATTCTCTACCAATACACATCCCCTATTCTAAAGAAGAAATATTTCAAAAAACTATTCCTGCATACGATCAGTTACATCAAATATTTCCTGTATTACAATATCACCCTAAAAGCATTAAAACGTCTATATTAAGTCTTCCTCTCACCTATATGGGGTTTAGCGGGTATTTAAACCCTATTACCAATGAAGCGCAAGTAAATGGACTAATACTCAATTACAAGGCACCAACTACTAGTTGTCATGAAGAAGCGCATCAATTAGGGTTTGCCAAAGAAAATGAAGCCAATTTTATAGCAGCATTGACTACAATGAATTATGATGATATATATTTTAATTATAGTGGAGCTACCTTTGCATTAAAATTTTGCCTAAACGATCTTTATATTCGTAATGAAGAAAAAGCAATCTGTCTTATCGAAAAGCTAAGGCCTGGTATTAGAAGAAATTATATCGAAGTAAATGAGTTCTGGGAATC
>NZ_JACB01000032.1 GCF_000520975.1 Aquimarina megaterium XH134 | reverse complement strand
TTTTACATTGTTTACATACCATTCGTATCTTAGATCTCCTGTACCGCCTCCTACGCTTGAAGCAGTAAAACTTACATTGGTTCCTTTTACAATATTAGTGTAGTTTGCACTTACTGTAGGGATCGTAATAGGAGGATAGGCCACCACTACATTCATCGTTTTACTTACCCGGTGTTTGGTTTGCGTATTATACGCTATTACAGATACAGTATATGTATCTTCGGCACTAAAAGCTTTAGTAAAGCTTGTACTACTATCACATTGTTCTTGTGTACCATTTACAGACCAGGTATAGAGATCGGCACCGCCACTTCCTGAGGTATTAGCAGTAAAAGTAGCTGCCTGATTCGGCTGTATTGCGCTTAAGCTTGGACTAATGGTCACATCACCCAAAGTAGCTGTTTGTTCTCCCTGGTAATTATAACGCACTTGTTGTGCGATATGTTGATCATCATCTAATGCATATTGCATACGGTTCATTTCGTCATAACGGTAGTATGCTGTTTCTCCTTTTGCGCTAGTTATACTACTCACACCAATTAATGGATCATAGGTATACCCCATTACCTGAGCATCTGCAAAATAGGTGTGTTCTCTAAGATCTTTAAACAAATTACGCATGGTTACCTCTTCTGCAGCTGTATCTTCGGTATTGGATGCCGTTTGTAATTGGGTAATTATTGCTGTAGCCGTAGCAGGAATTCCAGTATAACTGGCATTAGCAATTTTTACAATAGGTTGAGTATTGTTATATCCCCAGATATACATAATACGACTTCCATCAGCCTGTGAAACTTCTAATGGATTTCCTTCGGTATCATATTTATGATAGGTAAGGCGTGGCTCAGGAGTATCAGTTCCTTTGGCAATTTTAGTAATCCCAGGTAGTAGAATCCCGTTACCCCAATCTGTAAATTCTGTGATTTGGGTAGATAATACATCACCTGCTTCTATATTTTGAATTTCTATAGGAGTCGTAATCCTGTTTTGAGTCACCAGAGCATTGTTTACCGTACTACTCTTATCATAAGGATAACTATAGTTTGTAGCAACGGTAGCCTGATTACTAATTGTAGTGGTTTGTGTTTTTAACTGCCCATATGGATCATCGTAGGTATAGGTAACCTCCTTGGTAATGGTTTTACTATGATGAATTTCTTCTTGTTTTGATGATGTAATAGGATACAATTCAGAACGGTTTACATATTGGGTCCACTCAGAATTATTAACCCCAGATGTAGACGTTTGTAGATTTCCATCGGCATCGAAGATATATCTAACCTTACCTGCTTTTAAGTTAAACGAATTTAAATGGCTTAACGCTCCTAAATGCCTTTCTAACTTATTGTATATATTGGTAGTTTTTCCATTCACTTCATATGCATTTCCGTTTTTGGCATAGGATTCTTGTTTTTTCACAAGTCCTTTTCTCCAGTTACTTTGCTCTATAGGAGCATAAGGATAGTCTTCTTCCAAATTTTTGGTTCCCGAAAAATAAGAACGGGTTTTAAGCATTTCATTTACATCTCCTATCGATTGCTCTTCTACAGTAGTATATAATACCGGGCTACCAATATAAGTACTTAACGGAATCGTACTGGATGATGATCTTTTGGTAAGATTACAGTCCATTTTTGCTTTACCCGGAGGAGTAAGATCCGGCAGGTAATGATAGGATTCTTTGTTTACAAATACAGGTTTTGAAAGATTAATTCCCGAAGAAGTAATCCCATCTTCTTTCATATACGAATATCGTTTGGTGGTATGCCCTCCCTGACTGTCATAAGAGTTTACTTCTTTGATTCGTAGTCCTCCAAAAGGGATATTAATCACTTCTGGTTCTGGAGGAGGGGTTCCCGAATAGTATTTTAGCTGTACATTAGCTACGGCTCTTGGTGTTCTATCTGGATTTGATGGTGCAGCTATTCTTTCTAACTGAACAACCAGTTCATAATCTCCAGCTTCTAGGCTATATAATGTTGGATCCTGTTGTTTGGTAACTGGTTCTTGTTCTGCTGAGGAAATTTCAGATTTATAGTTGCATATACCCTGACCCGGGCAATTTGACACTACGCCTCCTCCAACTTTTTTAAGTTCTACCGAAGCCAGAGAATATCCCATAGAAGTATGTAAATAATAGCCTAAGCTAACTTTAATACCACCGCCGCCTGGAAGTACTTGTGGAGTAAAAGGAATGGTAATGGTTTTATTGATGTTTTCATTTAAAGGATACCTATCTGAAGTGATTATGGTATCTATCTTTACATCCAAACGAGCTTCACTACCAATTTCTCCTGTATCCAGTTTTCCAAACACCTGGTTTTGCTCATAGATAAATTCTGAATATCCCTTGGTAGGATAATGTATCTTTCTTAAAGCACCTTGACGAGTACTGTTAAAATCAGGAGATCGATTTGAGTTTTCTGAAATCAGACTGCCTGTATTATTGGTATTACCACTGTAATACCCCCAATAATCTTGTTTATAATAATCAATAGTTGCAGCAGGGCTACCATAGTATTCGAATCGATAATAACTTTGTTGTTGTGAGGCACTTGTTCTTCCTCTATCTATTGCAGTTAGAAGTTTTCGGGTAGCAGCTTTATCAGTATACGTTAACGTATATGTCATTACATCTTGTCCTATAGCATTCTTTATCGTTATCGCATCAAGTGATGTCGGGTTTTTATCAATATTAATTGCAGTATAGGTAGTATAATCAAAGGTTACGGTTTCTGATGGAGTAATGATTTTATTCAATAATAACCCTTCGGTAGTATTATCAGAATAAGAGTGAGAAACACTGTTTAGGCCTTTTTCTTGTATACACCGTGTATATTCTGGAGAATCAAGATCTACTAAGGTCCAGGCATCAGAATATGTTCTTTGTCGTACGGTATAGTTTTGATATTCGAAAGTGATCGTTTTTGTATTAGGAAGTTCTACTTTGGTAATTACCCAGGCAGAAGGGTAGGTCGTTATGGTAGGTTCTGTAGCACTTAGGGTTTCAATCTCGGTAGTTTCCTGAAGTTCGAAAAAGTAGTTAATTCCTGCATCGTCTATCAACTTAAAACCTTTAAAACTACCTTGAGCCCCAAACAAACGAGTTATCTTATAATTCTTATACGGTGCAAAAACAGCTTCACCATTATGGTTAAAATAAAAAGTAGCAGATAGAGAACCTACACTAATCATATATTTATCAGATTCTGTATCCCATTTTCCTGCCGCAGATTCTCGTATCAATAATCCAATCTCTTCTGATGTCATATTTTGAGAATCTGTATGATACTTATGTACTTTTTTTCCTATTTCATTTGGCCCGATATATCCAAGCGGTGACTCATCTGCAAGACCACGAACTTGTCGGGTAACCATTCCTTTACCAGAAAAATCCCAACCCAATCCGGTAGCTCCGGGAATCACATCGACCATCAATCCAGAATAATTATAGGATAGCGAAATCGGCAGACTAAAGCCTGCTTCATTAATGGTATGCAACGGGATAGTATGGTTCATTCTTCCGGTAGAAAGATTAACGGGAATCTCTCCATACTTTCCTAAACTAGCTGCTTCGGGAGAAGTAGGAAAAATCTTTGGTGGTTCTGTGGGTGGTTGTCCTCCTTGAGCAAGAATTGTAAATCCCAGAAGCAAGAACGTTAACGTAGTGATAAGATGTTTCATAAAAAAGTAATTAATGACTGATTTTGTTTTTCCTGGTGCCAAACCTACAATTACAACCATAACTAAATGTGATAACAAATCAATATTTTTGTATTGATCTGCAACTTTTTAGTAACTGTTTATAAACATGGGTAAAGCACCATAAATGAACTTATTTTTATGTCATGTTAGTTATTCCTGATGCAATATTAAATCATCCCAGTTTCGTTTTTCGGGACTGAGAAAAAAAATGAAAGTTTTTTTAGAAATAAATTTAAAGGGGGTTTCAGGTACCTGGTATCAGGTTTTAGATATGGGTTATGTTCTCTTATTTACCTAACAGAAGGGTTAATGATATTCGTTTTTTGACCTTTTTTTATAGAACCCAAAAGTAAATCCTACCGGTTCTGAGTACACAAAACTCTGTGTGAGTGTATCAAATTCTACAGGTGCGTCTAATTCTTTCATGATACAAAGCATACGATATAATTTGGTTTTAGAGATCCCTAACTTTGCTGCCAGTTCTACAGGAGATCCGGTAGCTTGCAAACGAATAAGCTGATCAATTCGTTCTATCAATTGTATTTGCTTTAACATAGAATTCATAGCTATAGATTAAAAACACATACTGTACTACGAAAAATGATAATGATTATTCGATTATCTTCTTTACCTTATTGGTACAGTAATAGAAAACAAAATTATGGTTTTACCACACTTAATATGTACGGAAAACCATAAACTAAATTTTTAATTCAGAAGTCATCGTTTTCTATTATCAGAACTATGTTAAAAAGCAATCCTAACGAAAAAAAGGAAGTGTTTTTGTAATGAGTTTGGTTTTAGAGTTATCTAAATTAATCTTCAGGTCATCACTCTATTCTGTCTATAACATATTTAATTGGATTATTTGTTAAAACATAGAAAGCCTGAGGTTTTAGCTATTTCTAACTACGACCCCAGGCGACTACTCCCCCGAACCTAACTGCGTTTAATGCTTTTATATAGATTAGATCTATAGCGATTTATGCGCTATTGCAATTCTACTATTGCACGCTCTATCACCTCATCTTTTGTTGTATCTTCAAGATTAAGTACTACAGGAATATCTGGATCTACCCCATCATCCAGATGTCTTCCCTGGGCATCAATAAATTCACTTGTAGAGAGGCTCCAATACCATCCATTAGCTAAATATCCATCGGCTACAGAACCGCTTCCTCCTCCTGTTCTTTGTCCTACTGTTTTTATACTTTCTACCGGATCTACAGAATACAAGAAAGTAGTAGAAGCACTGTATACATTTCTATCGGTAAGCACCATTACGGGTTTCAGGTATTTGTTTGCACTACCCGATGGTTGAAGCGTGATATGACTATCAGAAAAATCATTTGGTCCCGGACCTGTTTTAAAACGTTCAAAGCCGTTATAAATAGGTTTATTTGTGAAATAAGATGCAAATTTGGTTGCCAAAGCCGGATCGCCTCCTGTATTAGTTCGCATATCAAAAACGAGACCTTTGGTGTCTTTTAAATCCAAGAATATTCGCTCAATTTCATCATCAGAAATCTCAACATTCCAAGAAGGAATCCATAGGTATCCGATTTTTCTATCTTGTGGTAAAGTACCCCATACAGCTCTAAATCCCTGCCCACCTGATAATGTCTTTATTTCAGAATTGACCGTATTACCAATATAATTATTCACTAAGATCGCTGCGTCTATTCCTACCGGATACCCTTCTTCAAGATCAAAGCTTATAGACATGCCATTTGGATTGTTTTGATCTTCGATAAGGCTAGAATGACCGTCTCTTAAACTTTTGGTAACCTCTCCTAGAATTTCAAAAAATTCCTTTTGAGTTGTAGTCGCGTTAATCTTTCCTCTAAGGTTGCTTCTCAACGTATTTATATTCACATTCTTAAATTCCAACATAGCATATTTCTCCTGTACCAGAGTGGTGTACTCATCAAATACAGCAAGTGCATCTGTTTTTGGATTTGGTTCCATCAACGCTTTTTCGCAAGAACTGAACACCACCAAAAATAGAAGAAGACCCATTTTTATTTTTAGATATTTCATTACAATGTTTTATTAAAAAATTAATTAAAATGCATCACTCTTACTTAGTGCGTTTAAAAATATTATATCGAATAGAGAGTGAATGTATACCATACGTTACCGGATACTTCTTAACCTCAGAAAACTTCCTCAGATGCCATTTATAACCTACAGAAAACCGGTTTGATAATTGATATCGTATGCTTGTTCTTACCTGAAAATGTCTGGGTATAGTTCTCAATTCATAGTACTTAAAGGCAAAAGGGCTATCTATTTTATCATTTTGATAATCAAAATCTCCATTCTCCAGTACATTCTGCGATGCCGAAAAAGCAAACCCCGTACTTTCTTTGAAATAAGAAACCAATCCTAAATCTAAGCCAAAACGAAACTTTTTATAATCATATATTGCCGAAGCCCACAATGTGCTTCCTGTTACATTATATGCACTGTTATTGCCCAAACCATCAAAGTTTTTTGCATATAAATCCAGCACGTCCCATGTTGCACCAATAAATAGATTTTCTTTAATACGATGAAGATATTTGGCCTGCAACATAGGATTATAAGTGCTAACTGTATTGTCGTGAGTAGCAGCTTTTTCTGTAGTTACTATTCCTTGTAAATTAATTCCCCAAATTGCTTTTTCATTTTCTTTTAGATACCCTAATCCAAATACACCACCAAATCCATTATACTTTACATTAGAGTATTTTACGTCCTGAAAGGAGGAAAAACCACCTCCAATATCAACATAAAAAGAGGACGTTTTTTGTGCATGAAGCTGTACTAAGCTAACTGCAAAAAAGAGCACAATTAAATAGGTTTTTTTCATGTTTTCGTTTTTATGAATTAATTCACTATTGTATTGCGCGTTTAAAAATGAAACGTGTAATAAATATCCCATTGCTATCTCCTTCGCCTGCATCACTTTCTACGGCACTGGTTACAAAAATCAGATCCCAACCTTCTGCCAGCATTGTAGTTATCTTTGATGAAATTACCGCATCGTTTGCTGCAATATTCTGAAAACGAATCCCTACCAGATTGTAAAAGTTTAAAAGTTTAGTTTCCTCAAAATCCTTAACACGAATTGCTTTTCTTTTTGATTTATTACGTGTATTATCATCTTCTGTTTGTGTAGAAGTGAATTCCTTATAATCTCTTTCTGCATTTGCTGAAATAAGTCTTGAACGCCCTAAACCACTTGGAACTATAGATTCTACACTGGTAATAACCTTTACTTCATATTTTGGAGTCGAAGTTTGTGCACTACTTGTTACAATTGATGCGATAATAAATCCGCTTAATAGAATTACTTTTTTCATTTTTCTTACTTTTTATTATTTATTATTAATTTCAGTGTTCTTCCTTCTTACACAACAGTAAACTTCTAGAACACCCTATTTTTTACTGTCTAAATATTACTTCACTTCTTTTATCAATTGTTTTGTTTTCTCTATAACAGCATCTTTTCCTTCGATAAACTCTTCAATTGTTTGGTATACTTTATACTGTGGTACAGTACCACTACCTTCTGGAAATAATTTCTTATCGACATCTTGCTCATTAATCACAATGAAGATGGAAAAGATTAATTTAGAATTGGGTAGATTATAAAACAATGGAATAGATCCTGTATGTCTGTAATATCCTCCTCCAGTTTCTTCTCCAATAAAAATGGCATTACTTTTATCCCTCACTAGTGCGCTAAACAAACCTCCACCAGAAAAAACTCTACCACTTGTTAAGACAAATACATTTCCTTTAAACTTGTTTTTTGCCGGATCACGATGAATAACCTTATCTTCTCTCCAATAATACGCCCCATCATCTCCTTTTATCATTTCTTCTTTCACCATTTTCTTCATAGTTTTTTGGATAGCCTCAGGTTTACTATCGGCATCTAATTCCATCATATCATACCATTGTGGCAGTAAATACTGCGGATATGGTGGTACATTATCAATGGTGTTTAATTTTCTATACTTGTTTTCTTTAAAATGTGTATCAATTAGGTACGAAGCTAATTCCATATCATTTCCATCATCTCCACCAGTGTTTTCTCTGATATCTAAAATCAGATTCTTAATTCCTTTTTTATTTATTTCACTGAAAGCGTTTTTAAGGAATCCGAAGAATTTTTTTTGATTCTTTCGGGTTTCAGTCGAAAATGTATTTACTGTTAATAAAGCCGTATTATCATCCACATATTCTAAGTAATATGGTTTTTCATAATGACTTTCTGTAACTGTATTTTCTAATTCGGATTTCGGAATTCCCGGTAATTTTACAGTACAGCTTTCCTTATCTGAATCATGCAAATATGCTATGGTAAATTTCTCTTGTGGTCCAAAAGCCAAAAAGTAGTTGGTCGAAAAATCATCTTCTAATTGCCTGTATTTAAAAGTAGTATTATACCCATCTGAACTCAGTAACTTAAAAGTTTCTGTAGTTATCTTTTTAATTGTGTTTCCGTTAATACTTAAAATTTGAGTTCCCTTCTTTAATTTCTCATAATCCTGAGCAACGACTAATGTATCTTTTAAAAATTTCACTTTAAAAGGGAAAAAGGCTTTGGTAGCATTGTTCTTTACTTCTGAAAAAATGTCTCCAGAGGTATAAAAACTAGAATGTCCACAATTAATTTTGGTATGAATACCCGTAATTAGATTATAAAATTCCCTAGCGTTTTTGAGTGTTGGTAGTTTTTCATTTGCTTTTTTGAATATTGAGTCAAAGACCTCTTTAGAAGTATACAAATACATTCCACTATGTGCCGTTTCTATAATATTACGGTAGATTTTTAAATCTTCTTTTAATACTAAAGGATCAAATGGTTGTCTTGGCGATGCTGGTATAAATGCTATCTCCTGTCCATCTTGATTAACAAAAACAAACTCAGTTTCGGTTAGTTTTTTAATCGTTCTGGTATTGATTTCATTAGTTTTACTATTTACATAACTTATCGTTTTGCTATTACCATTATACGTCCATTTCTCTTCGGTAACATCTCCATTTACCTCTGTATTTAATGTATAGTCTGAATTGAATTTGAATCTGGCATTGGATGCCAATTCTTTAATTGATAATAGTATTTCCTTTTTATTAGATTTTAGTTCTTTGCCTTCTTTTTTATTACCCTTTTTTTCTACTTCGGTCAATATTTTCACATATAAATCCTCGACTACAGATTCTATTCCCGATGGATCGTATTTCCATTCTCGATCTAATAAATATTCTAAATCTTGAATCTTCTGGCCATATACAGAAATACTTATAAAAAATAAGAGATTGATTATGTATGTTAGTTTTTTCATTTCTTTTTTAATATTGTAATAATTTGATCAATCACATAAATAGTTACTCCAATCAGGATGGGGAGTATAAGAACCATATCGACTCGTATTGCCGGACCAGTTATGGTTTTTTCCCATTTGGTTATCTGTAACTCCCAAACAATAAAACTGGACCAGATCACAATTAAAAAAACCAGTAATATTATAACTACACGTTTCATTTTTGAATAGTTTATTTTAACGTTGCACAAAGATTTGTTAAAAGGAAAAAGACGGCCAAGAAAACCAATAGAGTAGCGGTTCGGATTTCAGAAATCCGAACGGAAATAGTAGTAAAATCAAAGGTTTCATTCCTGTTTCAGGAATCCGGACATAAAAAAAGAAGGTTATTCGTCGTTTTTAAAACGAGAAGGAGTAGTGCCTGTATATTTTCTAAAAGCATCATAAAACGTACTTTTACTTTGGAAACCAACTTCGTTACCAATGCCTTCGACGCTTAAACTATTTGCAATATCACTTCTTAGAAGTTCTTTTGCTTTTTTAACTCTAAAACTATTGATATATGAGTTGAAATTTTGATTAAGCTGGGAATTTATTACACCAGAAATACGTTTGGGATGTGCTCCTATCTTTTCTGCAATATCAATGATAGTTAAATCAGGTATAGTATATACCTTTTCATCCTGAATATATTTCTTTATTTCTTGTAGTAATTGTATTGTACTTTCATTATTTATTAAAGAACCATTGTTTTTGTCATTTTTGTCAACAGTTTTTTCACTATCCTCAATAGGGATTAAAGTCTTTACATTTTGCTGAAGAATACCTCGTACCGATATCCAATACAATAACATAACATTAATAGTAGAAAGAGTTAGATGAAGGTAAAAACCAGTGTCAAAAAACTCTGAAGCTATTGCAATAAAAGTAAGGAGAAGCCCAAAACCAACAAACCCTCTTGCCCAACGTAACTCTCTGTATTCTGTAGACGTATATTGATCTTTTAACTCTTTGGTATGTTTTTTTATAAAGTTTAAAGTTTTAAAACCTATATAGAAAGAAAAAAGAACTCCTCCTAAAAGTACAAGATTATACCAAAGAGATTCTTCTATTATTATTTTCGAGTCATTATCCTGAAAAAACACAACTATTCCGATAATAAATTCTAATACTCCCGGGATTAGCACCCCATAATTGAGTTTGTTTTTAGAGAGTATTGAAACCTGCTGAACGTAGATGTAAAATAAAGGAAACATCAACCAGGTAAAATCAAAAGGCAATAAATTGTATCGAGGATAATACGTTGTAATATTTAAATCTTCTAATATTGCCGGGAGCAAGTTTAAGGCATATACAATTATAAACAAACCCAAAAACAAAGTAGACTTATCCCTTTTTCTATTTATAATAATAAGTAACAGACCAAGAATAACCCCTTGTATTAACCCAAGAGTGTCGATCAGCGATACAACATTATAATTTATCTCCATTATCTAAATGTATAGAAATTTATAGATTAAACATTATCACAATAATGACTCCAAAAAAACATTAATTATAAAATTATTTTGGTTGATTAAAAGTCACTCGGGTTTTTACCTGTATATTTTTTAAATAGTTTATTAAAATGACTAGAGTCTGTAAAACCTGTTTTTTGAGCTATTTCAGAAATATTCAAATTTGTTTGTTTCAATAATCGTTCTGCCATTTTGATTTTTGTCTGAATTACATATTGCTGTATCGAAATACCCGCATGCTTTTTAATAAATACACTTACATAACTAGGAGACATATTAAATGTTGCAGCAATTTTTTTTATTCTAATAGCATCCTTATCCAAAACGTTCTGCCGAATATATGTGAGTACATCACTCACCTTTTCTTCTTCAGAAATGGTAGGTATAGCAACATTCTTATTAAGGTTTCTTGATATTATAATTAATAATGCACCTAATAGCTCTAATAAAATCGAGCGGCTATACAAGGAGGGGGTTTGGTACTCCTTTTTAATAATTCGAAACAATTCGAATACATGCGATCTATCTGTAGTATTAGAAATAATATTTTCGGGAATACTATTAGCATGTAATACAATAGCATCTATATTCTTTCGCCATTTTAAATCAGAAACAAGTTCTGTTTTTTCTATAAAAAGCTGCTCTGTGAATTTAATAAAGCCAAAATCTGTATGATCACTAATGATAAATTCGTGTTCGTCCTTTGGCGTCAATAAGAAGATATCCCCTTCTGCATATTCAAAAACACTCTCATTTAAAATGTGTTGCCCATTCCCCTTGAGAATAAAAATCAATTCGAAAAAATTATGAGAATGCTTTGGATACTCCCACTTATCAAGCGACAGTTCGAATACATTTAAAGATTTTGCACTAAAAAAACGTTTTGACACAAGTATACTAGCATAGATTTTTACAAATATACAATGAATATGTACCAAAAACAGACTTCTTCCTTCATCTAAATTTGCATTATAAATCAAATGGTAAAATCCAATGAAACCAATAAAAATATCTTTTTTAATACTCTCTATAAGCGCATGTGTAGTTCTATTTTCTAGTCATACTTCAGAAAAAAAACTTATAAAGACCACCACAATAGAAACCGATAGCATAACAGATCATTTCTGGCCAAATAATGCACGACTGGTCATCTCATTCTCAATGCAATTTGAAACTGGCGGACAACCAGAGGGCGCAGAAAGTTCTTTTGCAGCAAAACCATTACCAAAGGGACATCCTGATCTTCCCGCACAAAGTTGGTTTCGTTACGGTGCCAAAGAAGGTATTTACCGAATGCTTGATTTGTGGGATAAACACAATATCAAAGTTAGTTCTCATATCGTTGGCGCTGCTGCTATCAAATACCCCGAAGTTGCCAAAGCTATAGCAAATCGCGGTCATGAAATTGCTGCACATGGTATCGCATGGAGTGACCAATGGGATATGACATATGAACAGGAATTAGCATTTATAAAAACTGGTATTGACACAGTTGAAACGATTACCGGACAACGCGGTAGAGGTTATAATGCGAATTGGCTACGACGTAGTCCCAACACACTAAAAGTGCTACAAGAACTTGATTTCTTATATCATATAGATGATTTAAGCCATGACGAACCATTTATCACAGAGGTTAGAGGAAAGGATTTTGTAGTCATGCCGTATACACTTCGTAATAATGATATCGTAAATATTGAAGGTAAAAATTGGACTCCTGGCCAGTTTTTAAATCAATTAAAAATGGAGTTTGATCAATTATATGATGAAGCAGGAAGTAAAAGAAGAATGATGTCTGTGAGTTTACACGACAGAATCGGTGGGGCACCATCAATTGTTCGTGCGGTAGACCTATTCATACAGTATGCTAAGAAACATAAAGGTGTTGTATTTATGCGTAAAGATGATATTGCAAAAATGATAAAAGACGACCCAAAGACACCTAGAGATAATTCTGAATTAATGTATAACCAATGAAAAATACAACTTCAAAAAATCATGCCTATTTACTACTACGATTAGCAATGGGCACCAACCTTTTAGCACATGGATTGGTACGAATTCCAAAAATAGAAACCTTTAGCAACTGGATGATAAACCTTTATAAAGAAGTAGTACTACCCGAAATATTCATTTCTTCTTTTGCCAAAATATTGCCCTTTGCAGAACTCACGATTGGTATCTTCCTAATTTTTGGGTTATTTACCTATCGTACCTGCCTCGCTGGAGGAATACTAATGATTATTCTAATTTTTGGTTCTTGTTTGGTCGAACAATGGGAATGGGTCGGATTTCAAATGGTCTACGTACTGTTCTTTTACCTTTTGATTGATACAACACAAAACAACCCTTTTTCAATTGATAACCTCTTACAAAAATAAGTTATGAAAACCACGCTATATACAAAATACAAAATGAATGGGATTTTATTAAAAAATCGTTTTTTAATGGCTCCTATGACACGCTCCAGAGCAGAAGAACCTGGAAATATACCTAATGCTTTAATGGCAAAATATTACGAACAAAGAGCATCTGCCGGGATTATTATTACCGAGGCTACTCAAATTTCTGTACAAGGAATGGGTTATGCAAAAACTCCAGGAATCTATTCTCAGAAACAAATCGAAGGTTGGAAACTCGTTACAGAGGCAGTACACAAAAAAGGTGGTAAAATCTTTTTACAACTATGGCATGTGGGACGTGTTAGCTCTTCAAAAGTAAATGGATTACAACCTATTGCTCCTTCTGCCGAAATAGCAAAAGATACACAAGTATATATTTTTGATGGTGCTCCTAATGGTGATGCCACATTTGTTCCCGTCGAAAAGCCTCGGGAAATGACCAAAGGCGATATTACCCAGGTTATCGAAGAATTTAGGATAGGAGCAAAAAATGCTATCGAAGCCGGCTTTGATGGAGTCGAAATTCATGGAGCAAATGGATATCTTATTGATCAGTTTTTACGAAGTAATAGCAATCATAGAACAGATGAATACGGCGGCACCAAAGAAAACAGAATTCGTATCCTTAAAGAAATTACACAAGCTGTGGCAGATGAAATAGGTGTTGATAAAACAGGAGTACGACTATCCCCTTTTATAAGTTTTAAAGATATGAATGACCCCGAAATTTTAGAGACCATTATGATTGCTGCCAAAGCATTAAACGAAATAGGAGTAATCTATATTCATTTATGCGAAGCCGATTGGGATGATGCTCCCATAATTCCAGAAGATTTCAGAATTAAATTGAGAGCTAATTTTACACATACAATTATAGCTACAGGAAATAAAACTCCCAAAGAAGCTAATGGTCTATTGGGCAAAAACTTAGTTGACCTGGTAGGGTTCGGAAGAAAATTTCTAACCAATCCTGATTACCCGAAACGAGTACAATTAAATGCTACAATGAATGATATTTCTGATTCCCATACTCTTTTTGGCGGTGGGGATGCAAGAGGGTATACCGATTATCCATTTTTAGATGTATAAAATTATGGTCACAAAAGAACTTAATCCTGCCGGTAGTTTTAAAAATTGGGATAGCACTAAAATGCAAGAACTACAAAACAGCAATAAAAGTAATCGTATTGGAAACACTCTATTATTTGAAGATGATAGTATTAAGGTTTGGTCTATACTATTAAAACCCGGAGATCAATTACCGTTTCATAAACATACAAAAAACTATACCTGGATTTGTTTAACCCAAGGGGTTGCCATATCTCATCATGAAAATGGTAGGATTGTCGAAATAAAGTACCAAAAAGGAGATCTATCATATTATGATCATGATACCAAAGGTGATTTTGTTCATGATTTAAAAAATACTGGTAATTTGCTATTAAAGTTTAATACAATAGAATATAAATAACCTCTTATTGCTTTGTTACCATACACATTTCACCATCCAATTCTGTTTCAATAGTACAGTGGCTAAAATGATAGATCATTAAGGCCTTTTTAACTTCTGATTTTATATAAATAATCTGATCGGTTTCTGTAATGTCTTTTAGCTTAACATGTGCTGTAAAAACATGATGTTCTCCCTCTAGTGACCATACATGTAGGTGGTGTATAGAATCAACACGTGGTACTTGTAGTATTTTTGATTTTACTTCTTCTATATTAATATCTTTCGGAATTCCCTGTAGAAATACGAATAATGTTTCTTTTAATCGCTTAATAACATTATATAGAATATACAGGGTTATTAAAAGAGAAAGGGCAGGGTCAAGGTACTGTACATCTGTAAAATATATAGCAATCGCTGCAAAAAGTACAGCAACCCAACCCAATACATCTTCTAACAAGTGCCAGGAAACCACTTTCTCATTCAACGATTTCCCGCTACTTACTTTCCATGCTGCATAACCATTAACTGCTATTCCTATAAGTGCAAAAACAATCATTCCTCCAGCATCAGAATGTTCGGGTTCTAATAATCTGCCTATGGCTTCATAAATCACATAAATGGATCCTAAAATCAAAACAATGCTATTAATCAGGGCACCTAAGAGAGAGAAACGCCTATAACCAAATGAGAATTTGGCATCGGCTTCTTTTTTAGATTTCCCTTCGAGGTACCATGCAGTACCTAAAGAAAGTGAATCTCCTAAATCATGAATAGCATCAGAAATAATAGCAATGCTATTTACATAAAGACCTCCTATAATTTCTAAAATTGTAAAGCCCAAATTTAGAAAAAATGCAATTTTTAAATTCTTTCCTGCGTGGTCATGTGAGTGGTCGTGTCCCATAATTACTTTTGGTATGATTCTAATTTTATTTTCAAATCATGAGGTATAGGCATTGTTTTTAAAGGAGGTACATTAGCACCTCCTGTATTACCAATAGGGACCTTATTAATAAAAGATTTCCAACCACCCACAATCAAGCGAATAACTTGTCCAAAAATCTCTTTGATATCTCTGGTAAGCACGCCATATTTAAGCATTAAATAATGCGTATAAGAATGCTCCCACGGGTATGATTGCCCCAAAATATGGCTGCGTTCTAAATGATCCCAGGCTTTTGGCAAATTGTTATTGGATAATGCCGTTTTATAAAGCGACAATTCTTTATCATATTCGATTTTAAGCTTTGGTGGTATTGTTATATTAAACTTCATATAATTACATGTTTTATACAAAAATATGTACAGTAGTCATGCAACGGAAGTGCATTTATTAACCGCTACAATGCTCACATATACCTTTTATGACCAAATTCATGTCTTCTGCTATATATCCATCTGGTAAATTGATTTGAGGAATTTTATGCTCTGTAAGACATGTCGTTTCTCTACAGTTATTACAACGAAAATGTAAATGTAAATCTCTGTCAATATCACAATTACAACCAGCTTCGCAAAGCGCATATTTTATCGTGCCCGTTCCATCATCTACCTGGTGTACTATACCTTTTTCCTCAAATGTCTTTACGGTTCTATACAGCGTTGTTCTATCTGCTTTTGCAAAAGCATTTTCAATATCTCCAAGTGTTTTAGCTACATTACTCTGAGTCATATATTTATAGACCAATAATCGCATCGCTGTTGGTCGTACTTTCTTTGATTCTAAAAAACTTTCAATAGTGTTCATTATTAATGCCCGTGACCGTGACCTCCTTCTTCACTATTTTTTGCCTTCCCTAAAATGGTAAAAGCATCTTTTATTACTAATCGAATGATACTAATATCTTTATTTTTATCCTCTAATGTAATCGCTACGAATCCTTCTTCTTCGGTCCCTTTGGTGATCGGTATCATTTCAAAATCTGTAACCATTGTTTCTCCCTCGCTTCTTTTTTCTCCTGCTGCAAAAACATAATGGTTTCCATCAAAACGAACTATGGCTTCTTCTGGAACCGCATATGCTTCGCGAGCACCGACTTCAATTTTTGCGTTTACAAACATTCCCGGAAGCAACTCCTGGTTTTTCTCTTTTAAATGCCCATGAATAGTTATTGATCTATCATCACTTACATTATTACCTATCAAGAAAACCTCTGCTTCCATCCATTTATCAGGTTCATTTGCTAATCGAAAACGAATACGTTGCTCATTTTTTATTAATGGGATATCATCTTCATACACTTTGAGCTCGACATGCAAATCTTCGGCATTAGTGATATCCATTAACACGTCTTCTGATCCAAAGTATTTTCCGGTATTTACATATACTTCTCTCACTACTCCATTAATAGGAGAATATACATTTACCATAGAAGATACTCTTCCATTGTTTACATTAGAAGGATTGATACCTACCATTTTTAATTTACTTTCTAACGCCTGAATATTTGCTTTATTAATTAGGTAATCGCTTTTTGCCTTTTGAAATACTTTTGTCGAAGAGACATTTTCTTTATTTAGTGTTTCCTGACGTTTATAATCTGCTTTCAGGTATTCATTTTTTGCAACTGCTTCGAGGTAATCTCTTTGAAACTCTATAAAATCAGGATTCTCTACTCTTGCTACAAGTTGTCCTTTTCTTAATCGTGTGCCTGGTAACATATCGGTAAATTTCAAAAACCCTCCATAAGGAACTGTAATAGAAAGATTACTTTGTGGCGGAACATCGATCATCCCATTTACACTTAACTCATTTCCTATTTTACGTTTCTGAGCTTTACCTATTTCTATCTGAGTTTGCTTCATTTGTTCATCGGTCAACTCAATAAAGTTTTCGTTACCTTCTTCATGTTTTTCCTCAGAAGTTGTAGTTGGTTTATTATTACACCCTAAGATAAGCAGAAGTATGAATATAGCTATTAATTTATATATGTTTGTTTTCATTTTTATTGAATTGCGTTTATACTTTCAATTTCGATAAGAGTTTGATTGTAAGCGTTTATGAATTCTAAGTATTTGGTTTGAATTTCTAGTGCCCGATTGAGTCCTTGTACATATTCTATATATCCTATAGCTCCTTCTGTAAAACCTCGCTGAGATTGTTTTAATAACAGTTCGGATTGTGAAAGCGCATTTTTCTCATAATACAACAAGTTCTTTTGGTTTTTTTCTAGTCGTTCCAAAAGCATATTTAACCGAGTAGTGACTTCATTTTCAACCACATCTAACTGTGCCTGACTTTCTTTTTGACGAATTTTGGCAGCTTTTATTTTTGCTGCATGTGGTTTGCCCCATATCGGAATAGCCAAACCTAACTTTACCCCGGTAAATCTGTCTCCAGAATCAAAAATCACATCGGATCCATTTGCGGTTTGTCCCGGGCCATTAAAAGATTGATTAAAATACCCTAATGTGATATCGGGAAGCATTTTTGATACGGCTACCGATTTCTTAATATCGGCAATCGCTATTTGTTCCTTGTAAAAAGATAGTGTAGGATTTTTTTCTACAGCTGTAGTATTTTGATCTACTGGCAGTAAATTTGATTTTACTTTTAAATCTCCTACAGCAATATCAACCTTGTTTTCAGAATTTACCAATTTTTGCATAAGCAATTGATATCCTCGTATGGTTGCATTATTCTCCTGTATTTTAATTTGTAAATCTGCAACTTCTGCATTGGCTGTTGCTTGTTCTAATGCATTACTTTCTCCTGTTTTAAATCGCAGGTTTGCAGCATATACAAATCGCTGATAAATACTATCTTGTTTTTGAAGTAATTGTTGCTTACTCTTTAGGAACCACAATTGATAATACGTTGCTTTTAATTGTGTTACTATTTTATTTTGAACCACTTCCTGATTCAATTCACTGGATTTTATTGTTGCTTTAGCCAACTTATTCTGGTTGGTGTAAAGCGTAGGAAAGGCAAACGTCTGGCTGATACTAAACCGAGTATCATTATCAAAATCGCTATTGGTTTGTCCATATGTCAGATCAAAATCAGTTTTGGGCAGGTTAAAACTAGTTCCTTTTAAGGCATGTTCTTTCTTGGTTTGAAGCGCAGCAACTTTTAGGTTTGGATTATTTCTTAAAGCTGCGTCCATAACTTCTTCTATACTTTGATATATGGTTTTTGCTTCACTAGTCTGAGCATTTATGCTAGTCATATTTCCTGTTACTCCAAGAAATACTACTAGTAAAAGCATTGCTTTTTTTGGTTTCATTTGTACTCTTTTTTCAAAATAATAATAGAGAATAGGTAATACTACCAGAGTTAAAAAAGTAGCGGTAATCAATCCTCCTATAACTACTGTTGCCAGAGGTCGCTGTACCTCTGCTCCCGAAGTTTGAGAAATTGCCATTGGTAAAAATCCTAATGAAGCAACAGTTGCAGTCATAATTACGGGTCGTAATCGAGTTTTGGTTCCTTTATAGATTCGTTCAAAAATATCGGTAATACCTTCTTTTTTTAATCGATTAAATTCTGCAATAAGTACAATTCCGTTTAAGACTGCTACGCCAAATAAGGCTATAAAACCAACGCCAGCAGAAATGCTAAATGGCAAATCTCTAAGCCAAAGAGCAAAGACACCTCCTATAGCAGAAAGAGGGATTGCAGTAAATATTAAAACTCCTTGTTTTAAAGAACCAAAAGTAAAATACAATAGAATGAAAATAAGCAGTAATGCTAAAGGAACTGCTATCGCCAAACGTTGCTTAGCTTTGATCAGATTTTCAAATTGACCACCATAAGCAACGGTGTATCCTGATTCAAAATTTACCTGATTATCAATTTTAGCGCTAATTTCTTTTACAACACTCTCGACATCGCGATCCCGAACATTGAAAGCGATGATAATACGTCTTCTTGTATTATCTCGTTGTATTTGATAAGGGCCATCTTTGATAGACACAGTTGCCAGTTGTTGCAATGGAATTTGCTCTCCATTACGCCCATTAATATAAAGATTCTGCACATCTGCAAGACTGGTTCTGTTACTATTATCTAATCGTACTACCAAGTCAAAACGTTTCTCTCCTTCATACACCAATCCTGTAGATGCCCCTGCAAAAGCTGCCTGAATTGTATTATTAACTGCTTTAATATCCAAGCCATACTTTGCCAATTGGGCTCTATTATAATCGATTACGATTTGTGGTACTCCTGTCACCTCTTCTACATAAACATCGACTGCTCCTTTAACTTTTCCTGCAATTTTACCAATCTGATTGGCATAAGAGGAAAGTCGGGTTAAATCCTCTCCATATATTTTTATGGCTACATCCTGGCGTACCCCTGTCATTAGTTCATTAAATCGCATCTGAATAGGTTGTTGAAAACCAAAAGCCACTCCTGGTAGCACTTCTAAAGCTTCTGCCATTTTATTAGCCAATTCTGAACGATTGGAAGCAGATACCCACTTTGATTTATCTTTAAGAATAATCATCATATCTGCGGCTTCTACAGGCATAGGATCAGTAGGTATTTCTCCCGAACCAATTTTTGAAACCACTTGTAATACTTCTGGAAAATTATCGAGTACTATTTTCTCTGCTTTGGTTGTAGCTTTTATTGTATTAGAAAGAGAGCTTCCGGTAAGTACTCTGGTTTCTACAGCAAAATCACCTTCTTCAAGTGTTGGAATAAATTCTCCTCCAAGGTTATTAAACACCAAATATGCTATTATAAAAAGTCCTGATGTAATTGCCAGAATAAATATTCTACTACGCATCGACCATTTAATTATAGGTTCATATAGTCTATAGAAAAAATTCATGATTTTATCAGAAATATTCTCTTTATGGGTTCCTTTTTTACTCAACACCAATGCAGACATCATAGGAACATAAGTTAGTGATAGTATGAAAGCTCCCAGGATAGCAAAACCAACTGTCTTCGCCATTGGACCAAACATTTTTCCTTCTGTTCCTACCAGGGCTAAAATGGGTAAATACACAATAAGAATAATGATTTCACCGAAAGCAGCAGAATTTCTGATTTTACTAGCTGATTTATACACTTCTTCATCCATCTCTTTCTGTGTCAACTTCCTATTAAGTTTTAAAGCTCCAAGATGAAACAAAGTAGCTTCTACAATAATTACTGCACCATCTACTATCAAACCAAAATCAATTGCCCCAAGACTCATTAAATTTGCAGAAACCTCAAAAAGGTGCATCATACTAAAGGCAAACAAAAGTGACAATGGTATTACCGATGCTGTAATAAGCCCTGCACGCCAATTCCCTAGTAATAATAATAGGATAAAAATAACAATCAATGCTCCTTCTATAAGATTAGTAGTCACTGTACCAATTGCATTATTGACTAATTTGGTCCTATCTAAAAAAGGTTCGATTATTACTCCTTCTGGAAGCGTTTTGGTAATAGATGCTATTTTGTCTTTTACATTTTTAATTACTTCTGCAGAATTTGCTCCTTTAAGCATCATTACAATAGCACTTACTACTTCTCCCTCTCCATTACGAGTGGTAGCGCCATAACGAATAGCTTTTCCGGTTTGTACTTTGGCTACATCACTAATTAAAACCGGTATCCCATCAGATGTTTGTTTAATAAGAATGTTTTTTATATCCTCTATGGTACCTATCAATCCTTCACTTCGTATAAATAAGGCTTTATCATTCTTCTCTATATAGGCACCACCTGTATTTTGATTATTACTTTCTAATGCATTAAATATTTCAGAAATAGATATATTCATAGCATTTAATCGTTCGGGACGTATTGCAATTTCATATTGTTTTAGATATCCTCCAAAACTACTTACATCTGCTACTCCTGGTGTACCCAATAGTTGACGTTTTATAATCCAATCCTGAATAGTTCTTAATTCTGTTGCATCATATTGGTCTTCGTAACCTGGTTTTGTAGTAATAACATATTGGTAAATTTCTCCCAGACCAGTAGTTAAAGGTGCTATCCCTGGTTTTCCTATATTTTCAGGGATTTGGGATTGTGCTTCGACAAGACGTTCACTAACTTGTTGTCTTGCCCAATACACATCTACGTTTTCTTCAAAAACAATGGTTACTACTGATAGTCCAAAACGCGAAAACGAACGTATTTCTTCAATTTCGGGAATGGTAGCCATTGTAATTTCTACAGGAAAAGTGATTAGCCGCTCTATTTCTGGTGATGCCAATGTTGGAGAAGAGGTAATCACCTGTACTTGATTATTTGTAATATCGGGAACAGCATCCACCGGCAGCTGTTTTGATGAATATATTCCCAAAATAATCAATGCTAGTGTTAGTAATCCAATAATCAATTTATGAGTTATGGAATACCTAATTATTTTATTAAGCATATAATAGTTTTAATTCAGTTAGACATCTCGATTCAATCTGATTTAACAGAATTTCTCGATGTTAAATAGCTGTTACTTTCTTTTAAAAAGATAGCAACAAGACATAGTTATCCTATAAAACTAAATTAAACTTGCGGTGGTTGGAATAGTGTATTAGAGATTTCTTTACCAACACTATCAAAATGGGCAAATAACTCTGTAGAAATTTCTGGAGATATTAATTGATACGTATCAATACTAAAATCAATAACATGAACGTGGCAACAATGACATTGACAGAAAGGAGAGCATAAATCATTCTCTATACTATGATCGTGATTTTCGCAAGAATCTGCAAAAGCTTCAATTTGAGAATCCTCTGTGATAGGTATACTATCATTACAAGGCATAAAATCGAGTGCCAGAAAATATATTGATAATATGAATGCTAAAATCTTCACATTACAAAGATAGTAATATTGTAATGCAATGGTATTGCAAAATTACCTAGATTCTAAATGTTATTAATTATTTTCTTTGGAAGCACACATACTACTCTTAAAAATAAAAAACAATAAGAATTGGAGTCTGTTTTTTAAGGTTTTATATTCAAAACAAGACCAAAAAAGCGACCCCCGGGTTAACTACTCCCAGGGGTCTAAATTGAAACTTAATTGTATTTAACACAAACTCAACTTATACTAATTATGATAGTTTCAATTATATTGTTTTGTTAGTCTAGGCTTATGATACGAAGATAAGCGCTATCCTTTAAATATTTTAACGTTTTTTTGATGATAATTAACACTTAATAGTATCTTAATGCATTGATAAAACCAATAATACTAACTAATTAAAAGTTAATTTTTAAACTATTTTATGTACCAATTATGGTATATTGATTGTTGTATTCCCAGTGTTTTTTAATTTTTTTCCCTAACACTGAAGACCCTTATTATAGCAAAATTCGTGCCAATTTTTAGGTTAATCTATTTTATTCTAAAAATAAATATGATTTAAAACCCTCGGGTAACTACTCCCGAGGGCTAGAATTGAAACTAATTATGAAATTTTACACAAATTCAACTTACATAATTAATCGAGTTTCAATTATTGTACTGTAATATCAAAACTTTGGGTAATATCTGTATCACCTCCTGCATTAGCAATATTTCCAGCAGCTACTCCATCTGCAGCTTTATTAGGTTGGTGTCTCAATGTTACTGTAAGAGTTCCGGTTCCTGCATCTGTTGTAGTTACTGTAAATGTTAGCCCAACAGGATTAGTGGTTGTAAAAGAGGTTCCATCTTCTTTTTTATAATCTGATTCTTTATCAGTATAAGCTGTCGTGATATTTAATGCAGAACTTGCTTCATAGAAAAATTGATGCTCATCTGCTTCTGCTTCTATTTCTTCGTTAATTAATTCGGCAGGACTCTCGGATTCATTAAGCAATTCTACAGATCCAGTATATGTTGTATTGGCGGTTAAATTACCCGAAACCGTTATTACTGGTGCTACTGGTCCATCTGCTCCATCTTCATCGGCAACAACTAAAGTTACGGTTCCTCCACCGCCAACTAGAGATACTGTCATTTTAGTTATTAATTCCTCTTCATTAACCGGTACAGGATTATCATCATCGCTAGAGCAAGATGCGAATAAAATACCTCCGACGATAAGCGTTGATAAAAGTTTGCGTGTGTTCATCATTTCTAAAATTTAATTTAATAGTTAATTGATAATCTTAATAAAAAATTCCTACCCAAATCATCTGCAAAATATCGCTGACGATTTAAGTAATTTCTATAGCTTGTATTTAATATGTTGTTTATTGTTAATCCAACTTTTAGTTTATTTCGTTCTCCTAAAGAGAACTCCATACTAGTATCTGCATTTAATAAATGATATGCATCTGGAGGAGTATTTACCTCTAATAATACATCTTCATTTTGCTGCGGAGAGAACACAGATATATTGGACGGATACTCATTTTGTCTAAAAAAGTATTGACTTTCTAAAGAAACATTAAGCCCAAACCAATTTTTGTTACTATAAGTAATACCGTTATTAAAAGTTGGTGCAGGGATATTGATTAATGCAGCATCTTTTTCATTTTCTTTTCCTTTTACCATAGAAAAACTATGATCTGTTCTCCAGCTCTGATGCCAATTAGCATAAAGTTTTGCATCAACACCTAATAACCTAACATTGGTTTGTCGATATTCCCAAACAGGAAATGCTCCTCGTATAGATAGTTCAACATCTACAGGTTCTAGCAAAATATAATCATTTATAAAATTGGCATATGGCGCAATTTCCCATCCCCATTTTTCTGTATTCTTTTGTGCGGTTACAGATATTTTATGTGATGTTTCCTGGTCCATTCTTAAATCTCCCAACTCAATTCTGGCAGCCGAGTGGTGTAAACCGTCACTAAATAACTCTGAAGGATTAGGAGCACGTTGTGCCAGCGCATAATTGAATCTAAATTCGTAATCTTCTTTAAAAATATATTGTATTCCAGCGGTACCAGAAATACTATGGTAATCAAAAACTGGATTAGTTAACCATTGTGTATTAAAATCCTCAATAATGAGGTCAGAAAAACCTACATCATATCCTCTTTCTTCCCATCTTGATTTTAAATAAAACTTCTTAGCATCCATACGATTATAATCATATCGAATACCTGCATCTATAATGATATCATTTGTTAAGCTATATTCACCTGTAACAAATACTCCAGCATCATACTTATCATAGTCGGGAATTAATCTTTTTACTCCTGTACTGGGGTCTGCAAAATTATTCTGATATCTAAATAGCACTCCTACATTCCACAGAAAATCAGGATTCGAATCAAAACTAAAATCTGAAGTTAGCGTATGTGTTTTTAGCTCAAGATCTATACTAGGTAATTTGGTAAGTTCTTCTGTTCTGCGAATATCAAACTCAAATCGTTTATTATATTGAAAATCATATTGTGTATTCCATTTCCCAAGTTCTTCAAAACGTTTAAAATACCGAAGACGTCCCAGATGGTGGGTAACTTCTTGCTTAGGATTATCAATCTCATAGGTAAAATCTCTAACAATTGCAGGTCGCTGTTCATTAATAGCATCTATAAGATCGTCTACATTACCAATATGAGATGTTGCCAATACTCCAATTTCATTATCAAAAAAAGAATAATATGCATCCCAGCCGTGGGTAAATTTATTTACTCCAAAAGATAGGGAGGCTCCTTTTTCGAATACTCCTGTATTAGAAAGAACATAGTCTGGTGCTTCTACATCTCCAAAGCGTTTTAATGTTCCTTGTACTTTAAAAAACCATCCGTTTTTATATCCTTTTATCAATTCTGAAGAAACCGATCCTCCTCTACCATTTACAGCTCCCGATAACCGGGTTTTCCCAAACAAAGTATCTTTTGCAGGTACTTTACGAGGCTCCATAATGATAACGCCACCAATTGCGTCTCCTCCATATTGTAATGCAGAAGCTCCTTTAACAACAGTAACATTTCCTGCGGTGTTAATATCTACATTAGGAGCATGTTCGTCACCCCATTCCATATCTTGCATCCGAACGCCATTATTCATGATCAATACACGACTTCCACTAAGACCTTGAATAATCGGTTTTACAATCGTAGATCCGGTATTTAAAGACGAAACACCTGTAATTTCTCTAAGGGCATCTCCCAAAGAGGCACTGCCGTATTTTTCTATGATATCAGAGCCTATAGTTTCTTCTTGAGCAGAAGTTGTTTTAGTATCATTGGCTCCCGAAACTTTTACTTCTTCTAATTCATTAAGGTGATGTTCTAAGGAGAAATCTTTTGAGGACGTTTTGCCTACATCAAGAGTTACTACCTGCGAATTACACTTTTCATGAGAAATAGTAAAAGCATATGCTGTTGCACATAAACCTGTAATAGAATATCTACCAGAAGCGTCTGTCACGATTGTACGATTATTAAATGTTATTGTAGCGCCTTCAAGGGGTGCTCCGTCATGAAAATCTATGACTCTGCCAGAAAGTGTTTTATCACATTCTTGTGCTGAAAGGAGATTAATCCCGAGAAGAAACACAAGTAACCAAGTGTGTCTTTTCATTTGTAAAATAAATAATGGATAAACTGATTGGTATGGATATACCACAGTTAAGTTTCAGTAATAAAGTTTAGGTAAAACTAAGCTGCAGGGGGAGCTTTGTTTAGAAAATTGTAAGCAGCAGATGAATCAAAATATCGATTCACATAAGTTGCTCGAACAATATCGGCAGGAACATGTACTGCTTCAGGAACAGTAACTGTATCTGCAGATGTAAAATTATCATTATGATGATCAGAAGTAAACTTACAAAGAGAGCAGTCTATATCATCAGCATCATGACCTACAATATGCAAGTCTGCTAATTGAATGATACCGAAGAGTACCAAAAATATGGAAGCTAGTATTTGTCTATTAAACTTCATAACAGCAAATAAACGAAAAAAAATGATTGCTTATTATATTTTTTGGCTAAGAAAGTGTTAAAGACGTATGAAATCTATACTTTTTTGTGCTATTGCCTCCAAATGTTTTGATAAATTACTGCTTTGCCAAGGATGTTTTACTCCAAATATATGATCAGCTCCTTCTACCAAGAAAATATCACTGTTAATACTCCATTCATGTATATTTTTACTTTCCTGTACATCAACTGTTGGATCGTCTGTACCGTGAATAACTAAATGTGGAATTTCAATTTTTTTGGCCGCATTAGCGATGGTTAATCTATCTTCATTTTCTATAAAAGATGTATAAAACTGAAAATAATGTGGCATTTGCTGTTTGGTTCTTCCGTTTTCGATATACGTTACTCCTTTCTTCTGCCAATATGCAAAGGCTTCTCCTTTTGGAAACCGGTTTTTATAATCAGAAACACTTGCCCATGTTATTAATGTAGTGATTCTCTTATCTTCTGCAGCTTTAATAGTTACAATTCCACCACCACGAGAATGGCCTATCAAAGAAATGTTTGAAGTATTAATTTCATTTTTGAATTTAAAGTCTGAAGAGGTTACCCAATTTATAATGGTTTCTAAATCATCTAATTCTTTGATATAATTATTATTACCAAAAGCTTCGAGGTCAGGAAAATCTATGGGTTGTTTTATAGTACCTCCGTTATGCGAAAAATTAAATTTTACAAAGAAAAACCCAGCTCTGGCAAAAGCTTCTGCCACCAAATCCCAAGCTCCCCAGTCCTTAAAACCTTTATACCCATGACAAAAAATAACAATAGGTTTTTGCAACTCATTATTCGTATAAAAAACATCTGTCAAAATTGGTTTTTGATGTTTTCCTGCTACTATTATATTTTTGTTTTTGATCATCATAATTCTAAGTATAGAGTTTAGTATCTACGCTATTGCAGCTACACTTCTTTTTCAATAAATGGGATTTCAATATTAAAAATTTCCAGGATCAGTTTTTTTAACTGTAGCAGATAATCGTCAAACACTGCATTTGTAATTTCGTAATTTGCTTTCCCTCTTATGCTTTCTTTTGTTCCAAACTTAAGAAACCCTTCCTGAAGATTCTTAAATGAAATTATACCTGCTTGAAAAGCTTCTGAAATTGGATTTTCATTATGCTGCATGTATGCATATGCCAAAACCTGGATTACTTTGCTATATTTATAGTCGTCGGTAATTATATCCCAATCCATAATAACAACATCATTTCGACCTACTCTTCCTGTCTTATAATCTATTATCCTTACTTGTCCATCTAGCTCATCAATACGATCTACTTTTCCTTTAATATAAATAGGAAAATCCAACTCAGGAATTTTTAATTTTGTTTTTAGATTACTTTCTATGGCCAAAATCTTTAATCGGGCTCCACTCTTTATTAGTTTCTCTTCGGCTTTCAGGAAATTATATACATACTGCTTCGCCACTTCAAAAATCAAAAGATTTTTACCCTGCGTGATATTGAGTTTTGTATATTCTTGTTTAAACTGATCTCGAAGTTCGATATCAATTTGACCTCTCATCCTATTGATATCTTCTATAGTAAGAAACTCACCTTCTAATGGCTTATAAAAAGTTTCGAGTGTATTATGAATAACTGTCCCCAAAGTATTTGCAGCAATAGTTTCTTCTACCTGTTCGGTTTCTGTAACACCCAAAACATATTTATAATAGAAATCCATCGGGTTTCTTATATAAGCAGTAAGTGCAGAAGGGGATAACCCATGTGCACCTAGTTCTTTTAATTTTAGCAAAACAACTTCATTTTTCTTTATCTGCAATGGTTGGTTGGTTAACATTGGCACTTCTGCCGACACTACATATTTTGCAAGTTTATGCTTGGGTCTTTTATCAATATCTAACTGAAGCAAAAACCTACTCTTTTCTCCACCACCTACTCCTTCATCTTCTGTATTATACAGCAGGTATACTTTTTTAGCTCTTTGTATTAATCTATAAAAGTGATATGTATATATAGCGTCTTTTTCTTTATATGTAGGAAGGCTGTATGCTCTTTTGAGATCATAAGGAATGAAAGAATTCATACTTTTACCAGCAGGTAAAACTCCTTCATTAACTGAAGTAATAATAACAGTTTCAAAATCAAGACATCGGGATTCTAACATTCCCATAAGTTGTAACCCACTAAATGGCTCACCAGAAAAATCTAATGTCTCAGACATCATAATATCTTTATACAATGTATATAAAGATCCTATCGTTTCTAAATATTGATAGCTACTATGTAACGTAAAAACTTTATTAAAAACTAAATGAAAATGATATACATATTCTAGTTCTAACTCATCGTTTTTCTTATCAAGATTATCCTTGAGTAATAGTATTATTTTTCTACAATTTTCTAAGGCTGTAGTAACATCTTTCCAAGGTTCAAATATTAATTTAAGCGCTTGTTTTTCCTTATCCGAAGCTTTTTCCTGTAGTTTATCTAATGTTATGTAAACGATATTTTCTTTAGAAATGGTATTGATCAATCGTGTTGCTTCAAATCCTAATATTCTATATACAGGTAAGCTATTTAAAATTTCTAATACTAATTTATAATAGAATCCTTTGGGGTTAGAATTTTTATGAAGACCAAATACCAGCTCAAAAAATGCAGCAATAGGAACTTCTTTAAGAGGTAGTCCCATTGTAATATTTAGGGCTTCGATTGTATTAGGTAATGAATTAAGTAGGGGTTGCAATAGCGTTTCGTCTGCAAGCACTAAAGCTGTTTTTTCGACCTCGGACTTGGGTATCGATGTAAGTAACTGACCAATAGATTTTGCTTGCCCTATATTTTTAGGTACCCCTACCAGAGTAATGTCTTTTTCTTCAGAAAAATTGTTTTGCACCCATTGAAATGGATTCTTTTTATAATATCCCCATTGATTTTTATATGTTCGTAAGAATAACGATGCTTCGTGGTAGGTATTCTCCATAAAAAACTGATCTGCATCCCAATACACCCGAGCAATATTAGCTTCTAAAAGTGATTGAAAAATGATCTGTTCTGCATTATTCAAGGCATTAAACCCTACCAGGATATGTGTTCTATTTTCGGTATTAATATACGTCTGGATATCATCTGATGCTTTTCTGTACAGCAACCCTTGATATCCTATTTTTTTAGAAAGTAGTTTATTTTTAAAATTATCATAGTAATCCATCAGATTTTCCCAAAATCTAATATAATTTTTAACCAATTCGGTTTTTTCTTTTTGTAAATACCAATGGTTTAAGTCTTGTATTCCTGATAAATAAGCAAAAAAGCTCTTATGATCTATACAGTACCTGTCGATTTCATTAAAATCATAGATTAAGGTCTGAGCCCAATTACCAAATGTTTCAAAATCTTCCTTTTCTAGGTGAGTATGAGTGTTTAAATATGTTTCATAAAACTCAAATAACGTCTGTACGTTATCAATCTGTTGCAGTCCTGATAATCGAACAATAAATTCTTCAATACTAAGGATTATTGGCGCAAAAAGAGTTTGATCGGGATAGGTCTCTAAAAGTTCTTTTTTAAGAAAAAGCCCTGCTCTTTTACTAGGTACCAGAAAAATCAGATCACTTACTTTTTCTGTAGTGCCTTGCACTTCTAGTATAACTTCTTTTAGAAAACTTTTCAAGTATTTATGATTTTAAGTACAAGATATTAAATCTCTAAACAAACCTTAACCCGCTAAGCAGAATCAATCGTGCTAAATTAAGATATTTTATATCTATTTAATTTTCTAAAATAAAAAACGTCCCGAAAATTTCGGGACGTTTTATTCGTATGATTAAGAGAGTTTATTCTTATTTTACTAAGTTGATCTCTACACGTCTGTTTTCTTTTCTACCCTTTCTAGTTTTATTAGAAGAGATAGGTCTGTCTTCACCATAACCAACAGCTGATAATCTGAACTGATCGATACCATTTTCTGTTAAGTAGTTCTTAACAGCATTTGCTCTAGAATCAGATAATCTTTGATTAAGTTTAGCACTTCCTACACTATCAGTGTGTCCTTCTACAGTAAATTTAGCAGTAGGATACTCTTTTAATATACCAATGATATCTCCAAGTACTGAGTGAGATTGTTCTTTGATTGTAGATTTACCAGAATCAAACAAGATAGTTTTTGCATACTCATTAAGAGTCTTCTGTACTTCTTCAGTTACTTCTGGACAACCATTGTTAGCAACAGTACCAGCAACGTCAGGACAGTTATCATCTTTATCTAATACACCGTCACCGTCTTTATCTTGGTAAGGACATCCGTTATTAGCAGCTGGTCCAGCTTCATTAGGACAACCATCTTTACCATCAGCGATACCATCACCGTCAGCATCAGGACATCCATTAAGAGCAGGTAATCCAGCTTCAGTAGGACACTCATCTTTAGGATCTGGAACTCCGTCACCGTCAGTATCAGGACATCCATTAAATTCAGCAGTACCTGCAGTATCAGGACATTCATCTTTAGCATCAGTGATTCCATCACCATCAGTATCAGGACATCCGTTGAATTCCTCTAAACCAGGAACATCTGGACACTCATCATCTTTGTCATATATTCCGTCACCGTCAGTATCTTTACCTCCAAATGCGAAAGTAAGTCCTGCAGAATGTTGGAAATGAGTTGGTGGGTAACTACCAGTCTCATAATCTTCAAATACGTGCTTGTAAGTTGTTTGAAGGTTAAATGCCAAGTTTTCAGTTAACCAAAAGTTGAATCCAAGAGAACCGTTTAATGTTCCAGCTCCTTTTTCATCAAGCCAAGTATAACCTCCACCTACACCTAAGTAAGGATCGATCCAACTTGAACCAAATGCTTTCTTAAAGCTGTAGCTAATTCTACCATCTAAGGCATAATAAGATAGGTCATCAACTTTTAAATCTTCTCCTGTGGTAGGATTTTCTCCCCAGTTTTCTATTTTGTTAACCGATCCTGCCGCTGTAAAACTAAAACCATCTCCTATATATCTACCAACAGATAATTTGGAAACAGATGGAAGGATGTTCCAGTGGTCACTAGCATTAAAATATTCATCGAAAATTTCTCCCTGACTAGTAAGGTCTCCCCCAGTAGGAAAGATGTCAACGGCATTAATGCCTATAGAAACCGCCCAAGGATTGTTTTCATCTTGTGCATTCGCCGTACTAAATCCAAGTACAAGTAACGAAGCCACTAAAAATCTGCTAAGATGTTTCATATTCAATAATTTAATTTTTAAGTGTTAATTAGAGCAAATGTAATATGTTAAAAATAACTGTCAAAGATAAATCTAATAAATTTTTCTTAACAGGCCAGCATATATCGCAGCTTTGGAGAGTGTAGTCGTTTTTTCTTACAGTTTTCAAGCCCCAAAAAAAGCAATAATTTTAACCTTATTAGAGAAAAATTAAAGTATCTATCTCAGCAATTACGTTACAATTATAAGATAAAAATACCTTTTATCCTTAAATTTCTTTTAGTAATTATAAAAATGATAGTTTATTTATACGTGTTTTAAAGTGATATTATCATTAAAATAAATTAGAATTTTACCTTTTATAGTGTGCCCTATTTTTTCAAGAAGTGATGCATAGCCCTGTATTTGCATAGCGTGAGAAGCATTATGAACTCCCGTTTTATAATCTATTATAGTGGTTCGATTATTTTTATCGACTACTATTCTATCTGGTCGAAATAATCTTCCATTAGAAATTATATCTCTTTCATTATATACTACATTATCTAAAGAAAAGTATTGAGAAAGCTCTGGATGGTCTACAATACCTTTTATTTCATCATAAAGTATTTCTTTTTCAGAAATAGTAATTTCCCCTGTTTTGTGGGCTTCTTCAACAACTCTTTTCACATCCTTATATGTATCGATAGAAGCCATAAGATCATGTATCAAATTTCCTTTTTCAATTGCATTCTGTTGAGATGTATCCCATAGTTTACCAGAATTGGTTACAATATTTACCTTATATTTTCCCGAGGAGTCCTCGAATCGAGAAAGTTTAATCCCTTTTGGTTTGTCTTCTATATCTGTATTTAAAACCTCTGGTTTTAAAGGGTAGCCAAAAGTATACTCGGTTTTTTCAGGATTCCATTGATCTAAATGTTTTAGATATGCAATCAATTTTCCAGAAAAAGTATTTGGGTTACTTTCTCCTTTAGAATTTAATTTCAAATTAGAAACAATATACAGTTGTTCTTTTGCACGAGTAAGTACAACATATAATAGATTAAACGCATCTAACTCTAATTGAGCCTGCCTGTTTAATACAATTTCTTCTGCATCTTTACCATACTCAGATATCCCTTTATTATAGTTAATAAACACTTCTTCAAAATTGCCATATTTTTTACTATCTACTGCCAGCCAGGTTTTGGGCTCTATTTCTTCATAGATATCTATATTAGCATATGGGTAAATAACACAAGGAAACTCTAGCCCTTTTGCTTTATGTATAGTCATGATCTTAATTGCCTGCTCTGTTTCTGGAGCAACAATACTTAATTTATCTTTTTTGATATGCCAATATGATAAAAAACCCACAATACCTTCTGTGTGTTTTTGGGTAAATGCAAACACAACATCTAGAAAAAATTGTATATACGCTGTAGTACTATCGGCAAGAGAAAAACTGGCTATAATATATTCTACTGCGTCATAAAGAGGTTTTATAGCTACTTTGGCAAGATCAAAATCAAGCCCTAGAGTTTTAAGTTCGGAAGAAAATGTATTTTTAGTACTGTTGATCATTTTTTCCAGAAACAAATGTTTTTCTTGTATTGAGAACTTCTCGGTCAAGAAATGTAATACGTTGATTTTTGATTGAAGATGATCAGGTTGTATGCACCAGGTAAGCAGGTCAATAATAAATACAACTTGAGGAGCATTATTAATTAATAATGTTTCTGAAGAAATTATAGACAGCCCTTTTTGGGTAAGAAGGTCTGCTATGACAGCACCTTCTTTTTGTTTTCTTACGATAACACATATTTCATTAAGAGGATACCCTTTTTTGTTTAGTTCGAGTACTGTTTCATATACTTTCTCGGGATATAAATCATTTTCCTGAGCTACATTTTTTGCTTCAACAAATGATAGATTAACGTATCCATTTTTTTTGGAGTTAACTTCTTGTTTATTGCCTACTACATATAATTCTCGATGTTTTTCATTTTTAAAATCACCCGATAAAAAAGTAAATAGACTATTATTGAATTTAATAATTTCTTCGTGACTACGATAATTCCTAGGGAGATTAAGAACTTGTTTTTCCTGTATTGAAAAAGGGTTTTCATCAGATGATAAATTGATAAATTGTTCTGCTTTCCCTCCTCTCCATCGATAAATTGCTTGTTTTGCATCTCCTACTATAGTAACCTGCCCTCTTTTACCTGTTAATGTTTCTGTCGAAACTGCATTATCAATAAGAGGAATCAAATTATTCCACTGTAATTCTGAAGTATCCTGAAATTCATCAATAAAATAATCTCTATAACGCTCTCCTAAACGTTCGTATATAAATGGAGCCGGCTGATCCTTAATCGCTTTACTTATAATCGTATTAAACTCTGATATCAATAGAATCTTTCTCTCTTTTTTGATTCCGATTAATTCTTTATTAATTGCATTTAATACCGAAAGAGGTGTAAGGTTTTTGATAATATTCTGAAAAAAACCAACTTGTATTAACAATTGCTTTGTTGCTAGAAAAGCATCTTCTACAGAAGATCTAATACTATCGATTAGTTCTTTTTTATGAGGGTCTAACTTAGCATTATAGAAAGAGGCTTCTTGTATATTCTGTTTCCAGGCTGCTTTAAAATCTGTTTTTACCTCGCCTTCTACAAGTTTTAAAAAGTGATTAGGAATTGAGCTTCGAGTAAAATCTGCATATTCTAATCCTTGGGTTCTAATTAGTTGTAAAACTGTATTCGACTTAGAAATAATATCTTTCTTACATTCGGCGACTTTTTGATTCAACTGTTTTTTTAGAACCTCAAAATCGGTAATTGTTTTATGCGAAAGTTTATTAAGGTGTTCTCTGTCATTTTCACTAAATAACAATCTTGCTATCTTATTAAGTTCTATAGTGATATCCCAACTTTTATCATCCTCTAGCTTGCTAATCGCAAAATCAACAATCAACCTGGTCAGTTCTTCGTTTAGTCCTATTTTGGCAACTACAGCATCTACAGCTTCTTCAATTAAAGCATCTGTATCCATTTCGATCTCAAAATTCATAGGAATCTCTAAATCATGTGCAAATGTCCTGATTACTCTATGTGTAAATGTATCAATAGTAACAACATCGAATGCTGCATAATTATGAAGGATACTTCTAAGAATTCGTTTTGCTTTTTGTTTAAGTTCGAGTTCAGGAATTTTGGTCTCTGTACTTAATTCACTTAACAAACCTTGATATTTTGATGGAGTATCAAGAGCACTTATAGCAACTAAGTTCTCTAATATTCTGGATTTCATCTCAGCTACAGCTTTATTTGTAAAAGTAATTGCCAGAATATTTTTGTAACTATCTCTATACTCTCCTTTTAAAAGAGCTATCAAATATGCTTTTACCAAAGTATAGGTTTTACCAGCACCAGCAGCAGCATTGTAAACAATAAAAGCGGTAGTAGAATTCAATTCTTTTTTTTACTAAAATACTAAAACCCGAAATTCTTATACCTATCAATTTCTATAAAATTACTACAACAAAAAAGGTCGTTTTTATTATCCTTCGGGTTTTAATCAATTTATAACAATTATAAATTTTTATTCATCATTCTAATTGTTAAATTTGATGTCGCTTTTATTTTTTATTAATTAAAATAATAACATATGTCATTCGAATTACCAAAATTAAACTACGCTTTTGATGCGTTAGAACCTCATATAGATGCTCGTACCATGGAAATTCATCATGATAAACATCATGCTGGATATACTAGCAAATTAAATGCTGCAATTGAAGGAACTGATCTTGAGGGTAAAACCATTGAAAATATTCTTATTAATCTAGATATGTCTAATGGAGCTGTTAGAAATAACGGTGGTGGATATTATAATCATAATTTATTTTGGGAGATAATGTCACCCAATGGAGGAGATAAGCCTTCTGGCGAAATTGCAGATGCAATTAATGCAGCGTATGGATCTTTTGATGCTTTTAAAGAAGCATTCTCAAAAGCAGCTGGCACAAGATTTGGATCTGGATGGGCTTGGTTATGTGTGCATCAGGGAGGAAAAGTAGAAATTTGTTCTACTCCTAATCAAGACAATCCCCTAATGCCTGGTATTGGATGCGGAGGAACTCCTATTCTTGCATTAGATGTTTGGGAACATGCATATTATTTAAACTACCAAAATCGTCGTCCAGATTATGTCGCAGCATTTTTTAATGTAATTGACTGGAACGAAGTAGCAAGCCGATATGCTCAAGGAAAATAAGTATCAATATATTTTTAAAAAAGAGTTACAATATTGTGACTCTTTTTTTATGTGAAAGTATTACGAAATGTCAGAAAATAAAAAAAGGTGGAAGAACCACCTTTTTTTGCCCCAAATCTACCATGAACTTAACCTACTTATGCTATGGCTTTGCTAATATAGAACGTTATTTCATAGTGAAAAAATGTTTTAGACGAAAGGTCAAAATACTTGTTGAAATACACAAATTAACCCTTTTTAACAACAAACATTTTTGTTTTTTTAATAAGCTCTTTCATTTTTACCTTCAAAGAAGTTTATAAAAGCCTTATTTACAACCCTATTTCCTCCTATTGTTGGATAATCTCCTGTGAAATACCAATCCCCAAGATTCTTAGGACAGGCTTTATGAAGGTTATCGACAGTCTGATAAATAATCTTTACATCAGCTTTTACCGATTTATCACTTAACAATTCTGATATTTTATCACTTATCTCCTGATCAGAAAATCCACTATAGATTTCTTTTACAAAATTTTGCACTTCGGAGTCTACTAAATTTTCCTGGGCTTTACATTTTTCATAAACCTGCTCTACCAAGTCATAATTTCCATTTTCTTTTAAAAGCTCTAATGCTGCCTGAAATGCCACTAGTCCTTCTAATCTTGCCATATCAATTCCGTAACAATCTGGATAACGAATTTGTGGTGCCGAAGAAACAACAACGATTTTCTTTGGTCCTAATCTATCCATCATCTTGATAATACTCTTTTTAAGTGTCGTTCCTCTAACGATACTATCATCGATTATGACTAAATTATCTTCTTGTTTTACTACACCATAAGTCACATCATAGACATGAGCTACCAAATCATCCCTACTACTATCTTCTGTAATAAAAGTACGAAGCTTAGCATCTTTGATTGCAATTTTCTCTGTTCTTAATCTGTATGAGAGAATTTCTGATAGACGTTCATCTGTTAACGTCTCTTTTTCTGAAAGTATAGTTTCGTTCTTCTGCTTATTTAATTCATCCTGGGCTGCTTCAACCATACCATAAAAAGAGGTTTCGGCAGTATTCGGAATAAAAGAAAAAACGGTATTTACTGTATCATGATCAATTTCTTCTAAAACCTGAGGCATAAGCAATCTTCCTAAACTCTTTCTTTCTTCATAAATTTCGGCATCACTTCCTCGTGAAAAATAAATACGCTCAAAAGAACATGCTTTTCTCTCTAATGGATCAATAATTCTATTTATCGATGTATCTCCATTCTTTTTGACGATAATTGCTTTTCCCGGATCAAGTTCTAATACATCATCAAAAGCAACATTAAACACAGTTTGAATAACGGGTCTTTCTGAAGCAACCACCACTACTTCATCATCTTTATAATAGTATGCTGGTCTAATTCCTGCCGGATCTCTTAAAACAAAAGCATCACCATGCCCAAGCATTCCTGCCATGGCATAACCTCCATCCCAATCTCTTGATGATTTCTTAAGGATTTTGGCAACGTTTAATCGTTCTGCAATTTGAGGAGAGGCTTCATTTTTATTAAACCCTTCTTTCTTTAATTTTTTATATAACTTGGCTACTTCAGAATCCAAAAAGTGGCCTATTTTTTCCATTACAGTAATGGTATCTACCTTATCTTTTGGATGCTGCCCTAATCTCACAAGGTTATTAAACAATACATCATTATTAGTCATATTGAAGTTACCAGCTACAATAAGATTACGATGCATCCAATTATTCTGTCTTAAAAAAGGATGAACACTCTCTACGCTATTTTTACCAAATGTCCCATAACGTACATGCCCTAGAAGTACTTCTCCTATGTAGGGAATATTTTTTTTCTGTAGTTCTACATCGTCAGCATATTCTGGATGCTCTACCAATTCTTTATTAATTCTATCATTAATCTGAGAAAAAATATCTTGTATTGGCTGCGATTCACTAGATCTAACTCTACTTATATATCGTTCGCCAGGAGCCGTATCTAATTTAATACTTGCAAATCCAGCACCATCCTGACCGCGATTATGTTGTTTTTCCATCATTAGATACATTTTATTTACTCCATAAAATGCACTACCGTATTTCTCCTTATAATACTCTAATGGTTTTAATAATCTAATAAATGCTATACCGCATTCGTGTTTTAACGCATCACTCATTGTATTCCAATTCTAAATGTTGTTGTGTTAATCATAATCAAAAAAGCCCTAAACAATCACTTTAGGGCTATACTTTATATCAAGACAATTCTATCTCGAATTGTGTTAACTCTTTAAACTGCTGAAGTCGCCTCTGAACCTCGTCTCGATTCAAATTCTCCATTCGCTCTGTACCAAATTTCTCTACACAAAAAGATGCGAGGTTTGAAGCATGAATAATTGCTTTTTTCATATTTTCGAATGAAATATCATCTGTCTTAGTTAGATATCCCGAAAAACCTCCTGCAAATGTATCTCCCGCTCCGGTAGGATCAAAAACTTCTTCTAATGGTAGTGCAGGAGCAAAGAAGATCTGTTCTTCATGAAATAATAAAGCTCCGTGTTCTCCTTTTTTAATCACAACATATTTTGGTCCCATCTTTTCGATTGCTCTGGCTGCTTTTACCAAAGAATATTCTCCACTTAATTGCCTAGCCTCTTCATCATTGATAGTAATTACATCTACTTTTGAAATTACCTTTAGAAGATCTCCCAAAAAGGCATCTTCCATCCAGAAATTCATAGTATCTAATATCGTAAGTTTTGGCTTAGTAGTAAGTTGTTCTATTACACCTAGCTGTACTAACGGATTTAGATTTCCTAGCATCACAATATCTGCATCTTTATAATTATCAGGAACCACAGGGTTAAAATCAGCAAGTACATTAAGTTGTGTATCTAATGTATCTCTAGAATTTAAATCATTATGATATCGACCACTCCAGAAAAAAGTCTTTCCTCCTTTTACGATCTCAACAGCAGAAGTGTCAATATTTTTTTCCTGAAGCATAGAAAGATAATCCAAAGGAAAATCTTCTCCAACTACAGAAACAATTGACGAAGAAATGTTGAAATTCGAAGCAGAAAGCGCAATATAAGGGGCTGCTCCTCCTAATATTTTATCGGTTTTACCAAAAGGCGTTTCAATAGCATCAAAGGCAATAGAACCTACAATAAGTAATTTACTCATACAACTAGCGTAATAATTTTTTGCAAATATACGTTTTACTTTTAAGTAGTAAGAAGATTAATACAAAGGTTATTTTCTGTTAGAATTTACAAGTATTTTCTTTGTGATGTTGTTCGATATTTGATAAATCTAAGTTAAAACACCTAAAATTTTATTACTTATTTAGAAATAGTAAACAGATAATCGTCTTTTTGCAGATTGGTATATGATTTTAGGTTTTGCCACTTTAACAATAACACACTCTAAATCAAAATTTTAACTCTTTATTTTGTGTATTGAAAATAATGCAAAATTATACCTAATAATTTATGAAAATGGCAATTTTTTGGTTCAAAAATTTCAAAAAAATTATAATTTCCGAAAAAAAAATTTAAAAAATGCCAAAATAATCTTAAAAAAATACCGTTCTTTACACCAATACAAACTCAAACTTTCAATTAATTATGAAAAAATTAAATTTAGCTAAACTTGTTTTAGCTACATCGCTTTCGGTTTTATTCTTCAATTGCGAAAAAGATTCTGAAGACATTATTGAAACTAATCAGTATGCAGATGCAAAAGCTGCTCATGTATGTATCGAAAAATGGGATACTAGCGAGAATAATTCAAAAGCTGCTAGTGTTAAATCAAAAGAATGGCAAGCTGGTCAAACTATCCGTGTAAAGTTTTTAAATGGAAATAATTTTGTACAGTCTAAAGTAAGACAATATGCTGTAGAATGGGAAAAGTATGCAAACATTAAATTTGAATGGGTATCTTCAAACAGCAGTGCAAACATCAAAATTGGTTTTAAAGAAGGTCAATTTGCAAACGAAGGTGGATCTTGGTCTTATTTAGGAACCGACTCTAATAATCATGCACATAGTATGCATTTTGGATGGTTTAATAATAATACTTCTGATACAGAATTTAGAAGAACCACAATTCACGAATTCGGACATGCTCTTGGTTTAATTCACGAACATCAAAATCCTGTAGCAGGAATTAACTGGGATAAAGAGGCAGTTTATGCATACTATGCTGGACCACCAAACAACTGGAGTAGAGCACAAGTAGATCATAATCTATTCAGACGTTATGAAGCAAATATTTCTAACTATAGTGCATACGATCCATTATCAATAATGCATTACCCTATTCCTGCAGAACATACTACAGATGGTGTTGCAGTAGGAAGAAATACTCAATTATCTGCTACAGATAAATCTTTTATTGCAAGAATATACCCTGGTTCTAATACTGGTGGTGGTAACTGTGATGGTGTAGCAGAATATAATAGTAATACTTCTTATTCTGTTGGAGATAAAGTAACTTACCAAGGAACTTTATATCAAAGAACTTCTAGCGGATGGAACAATCTTGGTGCATGTGATAGTACTCCTAGTACTGATATTTGCGCAGGCGTATCAGCATACAATAGTAATGCTTCTTATTCTGTTGGAGATAAAGTAACGTATAGAGGAACTTTATACCAAAGAACAGCTAGCGGATGGAATAATCTTGGTGCATGTGGTAACTAAGAGAAAAGAAATCGTACAATCTAATTTATTTGCTACATTAGATTAATGAAATCATTATATAAAAATGCTCCGGAAAAACACCGGAGCATTTTGTATTATACATTATTATTATCTAGAATACGTCTTAAAACTACTTTCTACCAAAATCCGCAGGTATTTCTCCCCATGCTTTGGTTTCCCATTTAACAATTGTAGTTGTATATGTATTTTCCTTGAGCCACTGCATAGCTCGATCTACCAAATCAAAAACTTCTTTGTTTTTAGCAGTTCGTTGCAGTTTTGTTTTACATGTCTTTTGTTTTACCCATCCTATCGCTATTTTAGAATCAGAATAAATAATACGGTCGCTATTTTTCTTTTTAAGGTACGCAAGACCATGTACAAGTGCCAAAAATTCTCCTATATTATTTGTACCTTGTCTAAAAGGGCCCTGGTGAAAAAGTTGTTTTTCGGTTTGGGTGTCTACTCCTCTATATTCCATCTTACCAGGATTACCACTAGAAGCAGCATCTACTGCTATTGAATACAAATTAGGTTCTCCTATTTTTGATAACTGTGCTGCAGTAAGTGTTTTTTTGGGCTTACTTTTACCTTTATAATCTTCATAATCGCCTTTATATGCTTTTTTGGCTACATCAAAAGAGTCAAAAGACTTATATTTTGCATTAGCATATCCTTTTACTGCTGCTTTACAATCATCCCATTTTGTATAAATCCCCGGCCTGTGTCCTTCCCAAACCACATAAAATTTTTCTTTCTTAGCCATTTTTATTCGTTGATTGTTCCTCGTTATTTATTATTAAGGTCTGTTTTGGTATCATTAACGATATTTCGGAAGCCACATTGAGCTTGTCGAAGTACTTTTGTCTTACAAATTTGCTTCGATAGACTTAGTATGGCAATTACTTTTCTTACTAAGCAACTTTAGTCGTAACATTTTCAAACTACTTTTTTTCAGCGAACAGAAGTTCTTCTATAACGATTGGAAAATGTTTATATTCTAATTGATGGATGGCCTGCGCTACATCTTCGGCAGAATCTTCTCTAGAAATTGATGTTTTAGCCTGAAAAATAATCGCTCCTTCGTCATAATGCTCGTTTACATAATGGATCGTAATCCCACTTTCTTTTTCTTTATTTCTAACTACAGCCTCATGTACATGATGACCATACATTCCTTTTCCGCCATATTTTGGTAATAATGCAGGATGAACATTTATCACTTTATCAGGAAAAGCTTCAATGATTTTTTTAGGAAAAATCCATAAGAACCCAGCTAGTACAATGATGTCAGGTTTGGCATCTTTTAAGATATTAAGCACTTCATTTGTGTCATAAAATGACTCTTTGTCAAAGTGTAACGCCTTTACTTTCAAGGCATGAGCTCTTTTTAATACTTTGGCACGCAGGTTGTTAGAGAACACATGTGTAACCTCGGCAATTTTTCGCTCGTGGAAGTACTTAATTATATTTTCGGCATTGGTACCTGAGCCGGAAGCAAAAATTATAATACGCTTCATAGTATGGTAAAGTTGTTAATTAGAGAGCACAAAAAAAATAATTATTATTCAATTTTAGGTAGCAAAAAGGCAATACTTCGCTATATTTGATAAAATACAAATACATTTTTATGGGATTGTGGGGTTTTAAAATAAAGTTTTTTATTTTTGCCACCTAATTAAAAAATTAAAATTAAACATTATGTCAGACATTGCATCAAGAGTAAAAGCGATAATCGTTGACAAATTAGGAGTAGACGAAAACGAAGTTGTAAATGAAGCTAGTTTCACAAACGATTTAGGCGCTGATTCATTAGACACTGTAGAATTGATTATGGAATTCGAAAAAGAATTCGATATTCAGATTCCAGACGATCAAGCTGAAAACATTGCAACAGTAGGTCAAGCAATATCTTATATTGAAGACGCAAAGTAATAACCTCACAACAAAATATGAATCTTAAGCGAGTTGTAGTCACAGGACTAGGTGCATTAACACCTATAGGTAACAATATTGATGAATATTGGGATGGATTAGTAAATGGAAAAAGCGGTTGCGCTCCCATTACCTATTTCGATACCGAAAATTTCAAGACTAAATTTGCTTGCGAAGTCAAAAATTATTCTCCCACAGACTATTTTGATAGAAAAGAAGCACGAAAACTTGATAAATTCGCCCAGTATGCTATTGTATCTTCTGAAGAAGCTATAAAAGATGCTGCTATTGACCTGGAAAAAGTTGATAAATTTAGAGTTGGTGTGATCTGGGGTGCAGGAATTGGCGGAATAGAGACTTTTCAGGAAGAAGTAATTGGCTATGCCAACGGAAATGGAACACCACGTTTTAATCCTTTCTTTATCCCAAAAATGATCGCCGATATTGCTCCTGGTCATATTTCTATACGAAATGGCTTTATGGGACCTAACTATACCACAGTTTCTGCTTGCGCTTCTTCTGCAAATGCAATGATCGATGCACTAAACTATATTCGTTTGGGTCATTGTGACATTATCATTACAGGAGGAAGTGAAGCTGCAGTTACTATAGCTGGTATGGGAGGATTTAATGCGATGCACGCTTTGTCTACAAGAAATGAAAGTCCAGAGACTGCCTCCAGACCATTTGACGCAACTAGAGATGGTTTCGTTCTGGGAGAAGGTAGTGGAGCTCTTATTCTTGAAGAATATGAACACGCAAAAGCACGAGGTGCCAAAATCTATGCCGAAGTAGTTGGTGGCGGAATGTCTAGTGATGCATATCACATGACAGCTCCGCATCCTGATGGAATAGGAGTAGAACGCGTGATGCTTAATTGTTTAAGAGATGCAGGTGTTACACCAGAACAAGTAGATGCTATAAACACTCATGGCACATCCACTCCATTAGGAGATGTTGCAGAATTGAAAGCTATTACTAAGGTTTTTGGAGATCATGCATCTAACATCAATATCAATTCAACAAAATCTATGACAGGACACTTACTTGGTGCAGCCGGAGCTATAGAAGCTATTGCTTCTATTTTGGCTATGCAAAAAAGTACAGTACCTCCTACTATCAATCACACTACAGTGGATGAGAACATAGATTCTTCATTGAATTTGACATTAAACAAAGCTCAAAAGCGTGAAATCACATATGCAATGAGTAATACTTTTGGTTTCGGAGGTCATAATGCTTGTGTGTTATTTAAAAAACTGAACGAATAAATGAATGTTATTCGAAACATACTAAATTCCCGCTCTGAAAAGAACGGGAATTTTTTTTCTAAAATTCAGAAAATAGTAAATTTTAAGCCCAAAAACATTAAACCTTATGAAAAAGCATTTACCCATAGGTCACTAAATTTAAAAGACAAAAAAGGAAATGCTGTTAATTTTGAAAGGTTAGAATTTCTTGGTGATGCCATGTTAAGCAGTGTTATCGCAGCTCACTTATTTAAAGAAGTACCCGAAGGTAATGAAGGGTATTTAACCAAAATGAGAGCCAAAGTAGTAAGTAGAAAGCATCTTAATGAATTGGGTAAAGATCTTAAACTAATTGAACTGGTGCGAACCAATATTCCTAAGTCTCAATTTGGAATAAATATACACGGAAACCTTTTTGAAGCACTAATAGGTGCTATTTACCTGGATCGCGGTTTTGTATACTGCGAACGATTTATCAAAGAGGCTGTAATCGATCCATATGTTGATATCGAAAGCCTCGAGGGACAAATCATTAGTTATAAAAGCTTATTGATAGAATGGTGTCAAAAAGAGAAAAAAGTATTTAGTTACGAAGTATATGAAGATACAGGTAAGGATGAAATGAAACATTTTGCCGTAAAGCTCTGGATAGATGATAAAGTAGTTGCAAAAGCAAGAGCTACTTCAAAAAAGAAAGCAGAAGAAAAAGCATCAAAAAGAGCTTATTTTGCATTTCAATCTAAAATAAATATCTAAATATCATTAGATTCTTTCTTATTAAATTAATCAAAATATACGCATACTAGAAAAACTATATTTTTTTATAGTTAAAAGATACTAACTCAATCGTTTTCGTAAAATAACTTTATCTTTAATTAAACTTGTTAGGTGAATTTATTTGTATATTTCGCGTTAAATCGGAAACAAAAAAAATCAAAGTGGCTGTTCAGCGGTTAGTATTAGATGCCTTTGCCGATGATGATTATGAACTTATTGCCATTCATTGTTCATTAGCTTCATATCGGTTGGCTTTTTTATTGAATAAAAACCTGAACTTAAAACTCTATAGAAAAAAAGAAGATATCAATTTTGAGTATAATGATCTCACTGCCAATTTTCCATTATATCAGTATGATGATCATTTTCAATATAGTACATATAGTCTTATCGGAAATAAATTTCAATCCAAAATAACATCAGAAAATCAGGTTTCTGAAGGCCTATTTACTACTATAGAGAATACATATACTACAAAATATTTAATTCCTGAATTAAAAAATGTAGATTATTTTCTAAAAATTGAGACCGAAGCATCAAATTTTTCAAGTAAGTCTTTGCTTATAGACATGCTTACCATTTCACAAATTATAACTGCATATCCTTTGGAATATGCTACACTTAAATCAAAGAACAACTTAATATTCGAATAATGCCAAAACGTAAAAGAACTAAAATAGTCGCTACTCTTGGACCCGCAACAAGTAGTGAAGAGATATTAAAAAAAATGCTGGAAGCAGGAGTAAATGTTTTCAGAATAAATTTCTCTCATGCTGATTATAATGATGTAAAAGAGCGCATTAAAATTATACGAAAACTAAGCAAAGAACATGGTTATAATGCATCTATACTTGGAGATTTACAGGGTCCTAAACTACGTGTAGGTGTTATGAAAAGAGATATCATTGTCAATGATGGTGATATGATCAATTTTGTGACCGGCAAACCTTTTGAAGGCACCTCTAAAGAGGTCTATATGAATTATGAAAGTTTTCCAAAAGATGTAAAAGCAGGTGAAAGAATACTGTTAGACGATGGAAAATTAATTTTTGAAGTCATCTCTTCTAACAAAAAAGATACGGTTAAGACCAAAGTAATACAAGGAGGTCCTCTAAAATCTAAAAAAGGAGTAAACCTTCCTAACACTAGTATTTCTTTACCAGCACTGACAGAAAAAGATATAAAGGATGCAATTTTTGCATGTGAACAAGGAGTGGATTGGATTGCGTTATCTTTTGTGCGTCATGCTCAGGATTTGATAGAATTACAAGATCTTATAAAAGAACATAGTGAGCACAAAATTCCAATTATTGCCAAAATAGAGAAGCCCGAAGGAGTAGAAAATATCGATAAGATTGTGGCTTACTGTGATGGATTGATGGTGGCAAGAGGAGATCTTGGAGTAGAAATTCCTGCCCAGGAAGTACCTCTAATTCAGAAAAACTTGGTACTCAAAGCTAAAACTGCCCGAATACCTGTGATTATTGCTACACAAATGATGGAAACAATGATCGATAGTCTTACACCAACACGTGCCGAGGTAAATGATGTCGCTAATTCTGTAATGGATGGAGCCGATGCCGTTATGCTATCTGGAGAAACTTCTGTAGGAAAATACCCTGTACAGGTGATCGAAACTATGTCTAAAATTATTAAAAGTGTAGAAAATTCTGATTTAATAACGGTTCCTCAAAACCCTCCTCATATTCGAACCAATAGGTTTATTACAAAATCTATTTGTTATCATGCTGCACACATGGCAAATGATATTGATGCCAAAGCAATCTGTACTCTTACCAATAGTGGTTATACAGCATTTCAAATTTCCGCATGGAGACCTGATGCACATATTCTGGTCTTTACCAGTAATCATAGAATCTTATCTCAGCTTAGTCTCTTATGGGGAGTAAAAGCTTTTTATTATGATAAGTTCGTAAGTACTGACGAAACTGTCGAAGATATTAATAAAATTGCATTAGAGCGTAAATTTGTAGAACAAGGAGATATGTTGATCAATTTGGCAGCAATGCCAATTACTGCAAAAGGAATGGTAAACACACTTAGGGTTTCGCAAATCTAAGGAATTCCTGCAATAGAATATTGTAGTAAAAAGCTTCTCTAAATGGGAAGCTTTTTTTCTATAAAGTTTGCTTTAAAAAGATAGCCTCTAAGTCCTCTATGGTAACTGGTTTTATAAGATAATCTTTTACCGTATTAATACTTTTTGCCCTTTCTATATCTACCGGATTAATTGAGGAACTTACAATGTATAGTGTAATAGTTTTTCCGAGTTTATTTTTGATTTTAGTGAAGTTATCCAAAAATTCCCATCCATCCATTACCGGCATGTTTAAATCAAGAAATATGATTTCGGGAATTGTCTTTTTATTTAAATTAGTTAAAATAGCCTCAAAATAATTAAGAGCGTCCTTACCATTTTGAAATACCATTAAGTTATTACAAAGGTTTTTTGCTTCTACAATCCTTTTTACAAGATTTACATACATATTGTCGTCGTCAATAATACAAGCTAATCCTATTTTGTGACTCATAATTTAAAGGGGGTATTTGTTATTAAAATTCAATTATAAAAGTTGTTCCTTTATCTACTTCACTCTCTACAGTAATTTTTCCATCAAGTGATTCTACCTGGTTTTTTGTTAAAAATAGTCCGATTCCTACTGCATCCTTGTTGTAATGAAATGTTTTATACATGCCAAATATTTTATCTTTAAACAGTTTCATATCAATCCCCCTACCATTATCAGTAACCTTTAAAAACTCTTTACTACCTCTAGAATAGCTTTTGATTTTTATTACTGGATCTCTATCCTGATGTTTATATTTTATAGCATTCGTTATTAAATTTAACAGAATACTTTCTAAATATGCAGGAATATAATTAATTGTATTTAATTCGCTAAAATCTGTCTTGATTTTGGTCTTGCTCATAGAAATCATTTGCCCGATTCCACTTGCAACCAAATTAAAAGCATCCTGAAATTTGACTGGTTTTTTTTCCTGGTCCTTATTTGTGTGTATTGCTACAATCTCATTAAGGTGTTCGATGGTTGTATTTAAACTATACGATATTTGTTTAATTTCTTTAACCAATCCAATCTTTTCCTTAGGATCATCTATATCTTCAATCAACTGTACTAATAAAGATAGGTTACTGGTATGAGATCTAAGGTTGTGAGATACGATATGAGCAAAATTGAATAATCTAGAGTTCTGAGATGCAATAATATCAATTGATTTTTGCAGACTTAATTCCTTTTTTTTTATTTCATCTATATCCTGAAAAACACCTCTAATCCCAATTATTTCTTTATTTTCATTATATACAGGTTTTCCTATCGCTCGTACCCAAAATTCTCTTTTGTTGGCCGTTACCATTTTAATTTCGGTGTTAAAAGGTGTACCTACCATAGCACAATTAAAAAATAAATCTGCTGCCTGTTGCCTTGAATCTTCTGCGTAGTAGTTGGCAGAATCTTTAAGAGAAGGAATATAGTTGTCGGCATATTCTAAAATTCTTCTGGTCTCAAAATCCCAGAAACTTTTCCTTTCCTGAAAATCTACATACCAGCTCCCCGTAGCTGTCATTTGGGCAGTTTCTTTATAGTAGAAATTATCTTTTGTAATATCCTGCTCTGGCTCTAGTTTGATTTCAATAAAAAAGACAAGGCTAATCTTAGATTTTATATTTACTGGTAATTCATCATTAGTTGCACATCTATATAGCTTATAACTTCCTTTTTTATCAAGAATTTTTATATGCTGTTTAAAACTTACAGCATTACGTCGATAGCTAAAAAAATTATCTCTGAATAACTCAACATCTTCTTGATGTATCAGGTGTTCTAAAAAATATTCTATTTTTGACTCTAGTTCATTTTTTGTATATCCTAAACTAGCATAAAATTTTTCTGACCAAATCTCTCTTTCCGGATCATCATACAGCTCCCAATATCCAGCATTGAAATCTTGAATTACATTATTAAAAAGTTCATTTTGAAGCATTCAGTAGCATTTATCATAACAAGATAAGGATTTCTTAGGTATTCTCTTCGATTCTATTAAGCCTAATAGCTAGTGCTTTGGTAGAGATCTGAACTTCTATAAATGATAAAAAAAGTGAAATCATAAGTAAGAAAAGACTGATGCCAAATACTATATTAGCCCAGGATATCTTTTCTACATACAATAAAAACATGGTAATCACACTCGTGAGAAAACTAACAATAGCTATAGCCTGCATATTTCTAATCAACCATAATCGTTTTCTTAAATTTTTGATTTGCAATACGGTATTTTTTGATCGTGAAGTCAAATATTCCTCATGCAATTGCCGTATCAATGCTGCAATAGCTAAATACCTTGCATTATAGGCCAGCATAGTTAATGATATTGCAGGAAATAACAAAGCTGGAATACTCATAGTTAGCGTCATAAAAAAGAATTTAGGGCTACTAATTTAGGCTAAAAAAATAGAGCAACAAATGACAAATCATATCTCATCACCATTTATATCATTCAAATTTCAGAATTTATTCGTACAAAAAAGTGAGCAATACCCTTGTATTGCTCACTATACATAATTCAAATTAATGATTGGTTATAAAGATTATTCTGGGATATTAAATAAAGTTATAATTTCTTCATACGACATCTTGGTATAGTCTATCGCTGATTTTGTAGCTGAACTTGTGGATGCCGCAACTCCACCAGGAATAATTACATACCTAAAGTCATCAAAGAAAGTGAATATATTAGTCGACCCATCCAACGTAGTTACTTCAATTCGTAACGAACTTCCTCCGACAAAGCTTGCAACTTCAAAACCGTAGTATTCATTTTGCGAAGCAAGTATATATGGAAGTTGTTTGATTTCAGAAACTAGTATGTTTACCTCATGTCGCCCATAGACCAATATTACATCTTCATTGAGATTGAATTCACTAAGATTAAAGGTAGTGAGAAGTTGCTCGTTAGTTTCAGCCGCTACATTAGTTTCAAAATCTTCTGCAATCCAATCAGAATAAATTACATTGGCAGTTCCCGGCTGCCCATCTTCACCATCTTGTCCATCGGCACCATCATTACCGTCTGTTCCATTAGCACCATCAACTCCGTTAACTCCATCCTGGCCTGCAGGCCCTATTGCTCCATCTTCCCCATCAGAACACGAAAAGATCAATAGCGATACCATCACTATCATCATCCCCTTTACTAAATTTGTTATTGCTTTCATTTTTATAATTTTTAAAAGTTAATGGCACAAACCTAGTATGGGTAAGAATATGTACTGTCCGAAAAGTTTGAATTTCAAAGAATTCGGACACTTTTTAAGGGGTTTAACTCTATTTTATGTATCAAATACTGATATATTATCTTTGTATATATTTAAAACTGGGAAATCATTACTCTTTTGATGTCTACCTTAATTCTAATTTTGATCCATTCTTTTTGTACTTCATTGAGTTCTTCTAGTACCTGATCATGATCTTCATTAAAATCTGCAATGGCATCGTGTAAAAATTCGGTTTCTATCGCTGTTAATCGCGATTCATTATTTTTATCTAATGCTCCTATTTTGGATACTACACTATCTAACCTGTTTTTGGTAATATAACTGCGTATTTCATCTATTAAAAAGGCAAGCTCTTCTGTATTTGAAGATACCTTTGGTGTAAACATCCATTTTTGAGCTTTGTGAAATTTCTTTTCTTCATCAAACTCCTTATTTTTAAGTTTAATAACAGGTCTGATTTGATTTTCAATTACCCCTTTTTGATTATAGGGTTTTACCACAATCCCTTCTATCAAATTATTTTCTAATTTGGGAAGATGAAACACCTCAGGAATTGTAGATTGGATTCGAGTATCAAAATTTAAGGCTTCATTAAACTTACCAACAAACAAAGGTCTTGCATAAAATATATCATGTTTTTCAAAATATGTCATTGCAATCTCATATGACACATAATACTTTTCATTATTTTCTATGGCAATGTCAAAAGCACAAAATTCGATTTCTGGAGTATAATACACTCCTGTTTGTATAGCTTGTACATGCTTATTTGAAGTGACTTTTGGATGAGGATATTCGCCGCCGAATAATTCTCCATACAAAATATATTTAGCTCCTTTAATATCAAAACTCAATCTCTCGAAAAGCTGAAGAACATTATTTTCAATACGCTGTACAACCATTTGAAACCCAAAAAAATCATCCTTCCATGATAAATACTCTTTTCTTTTAGCAAATTTTAGTTGTCCATTTTCATATACAAAACTAAAATTTGCTCCGTGTATTTTTTCTGTAACAACCCATTGTAATTTTTCCAGTTTGCGAAAATCATGATCATTGATCCCTAAATTTTTAAGGTTTTTAGGTATTTTCTCATATCCAGAAAATTCTTTCATACTATCCCAAAAATGTTAATCCATCGTTTCTTTACAAGCTATAACTTGTTTTACCTCTGCCTCTAAACCATAGTTTTTCCATAAAGCCACATCCTTTTTTAGTTCTAATGCATTTTGATTAGACTGAATATATCTTTTAATGGATAGTAAAATAGGATCATTATCTCCTTTTATTTTTAACATCGACTTTCCTCCCGGAATACTATAATTATCTTCGTATTCATAGCAAAAAACCAATACCCGATCTCCTTCTTTTACATCTTGCTCATAGAAGTAATCTGAAACAAAGAACTTTTGTTTATCATATCTATTCTTCTTAAGGATTCTTGAGGTTAATACCTCATCGATATCAATAATCCCTCGTTGAGAAGTATAGAGCATATCATCATTCTTAATCGGATCATCAATATGTTGAATAGTGCCTAAAAAAACTAATGCATATGTATCGCCACAATTACCAATAAAAGGCCCAGATTGTGGCCACCAATATGTATATCCCACCCTAAGGGTGTCTGATGAATATAATGGTGTATTTGCTTCTTTTTTTTGTGCATAACTCGTACTAAAAAAAAGAAGAGCAAAAATTACTATCGCTTTTGTCAATATATGGTACATTTCTATTTCTAAATTTAATTTGTATTCACTCTCTTACTTTAGCTTTTGATTTACAACCAAATAAGAATGTCAATAATAGTACTATTATTGACATTCATTTCATTACTTACTTAATTTTAGCTTAAAGTTAATCATTTTTCGTTTCGTTTTTTAGAGATACCTCTACCGTTTTATTTGATTCTCAAAAATCTATTCTAAAACAAAGGTTACTGTTATGTAATGCTTTTGTAGTTCTTGTGATTTGTTCACATTATAATATTGTTGCTTATAATTGGTATCTTTTATGCTTTGTATACTCCCTACCTTTTTATTGATACTACCTGCAATTCGAGTGGCTTTACCTCTAGCATCCTGGATAGCTTTTTTATTTAATATCATCATTTCTTCATTGGTCTTTTCTTTGGCAATAACATCCACCCAAGTGATTGTTACTCCTTTCATTTTTTGAGCATGTATTTTTTTTACTTCATCAAGGGATTTTGTAACATAAAAATAATAGGCCTGTGCTCCATAACCCGTAGAGGTAATTTTGTATAAAACATTTTCCTTAAACTTTTCAAAATCCACACCTATAGTGTTCAATTTGTTCTTATAATCCTCTTTAAGTTGTGATATACTTTTGGATTCAATATTTTGATATCCATCTGCCATAACTTCTCTGAATTCGACATTAATAATATATTTTTCGATATCAACTTTTTTAGAACATTCTCCTATTACACTTATTGTATTATTTTGTTGCTGCCCAAACATAGGAACAGTGCTTATTAGCAGAATTAGAATTAATTTTTTCATTATTTATTGTTTTTATTTAAGTAATCTCAAACGTTGACACATACCATTGCTTAAAAATTGGATGTAAAATTCAATAGTTAGAATAGTCACGTGTATCAGAAATGTCATTGTTATTATTCAAAAGACCAGATATCGTCATAAAAATCATCTGGACTTCCGTTATCCAACGCATACCCATTAATGATCCACAATTTCTTGTCAAAATACACAGATGTATGCTCCGTTCTTTCTTGAAATTTTTTAGTTAAATAAGTTTTTTTCCAATCTATACCATTGGTACTATACCAGAAATCATTAAAATACTCGAAGTCGTTATTTCTTGTTCCGGCAGTTAACCACATTCCCTTTTTATCTACTGTTACTGTATGATTTCTTCTGGGTAAAAAATCTGCATCTGGGGTAGCAAGAAACCATTGAAAACCATTTGGGGAATACCATACATCGTTTAAAAAGTTATTATTGATATCATAACCGCCTATAACCCATATTTTATTATCATACACTACAGAGGCATGATCTCTTCTTGCTCCAAAAGGTGCGAGGTTAGAAACTAAATTCCATTTAACTCCATCGCTACTTACCCAAATATCACCTTTTTCGACTCCATTTTCATGACCACCAATTACAAACATTCTTCCTTGTAAATCGACCATCGTATGTCCTGATCTTGGTGAAAAAGAAGCATTGTTTGTAGCTTCTTTCCAGGTCTCCCCATCTGCACTATACCAAACATCATTCATTTCATTAACAAGCCTACCACCTGTTATCCACATTTTACCTTGAGAGACAGTTGCAGCATGACCTGTTCTTGCTGAAAAAGAAGCCTTTTTTGTGGCTGCCATCCAGGTAGTTCCATCTTTACTATACCATGCATCGTTATAGTATATTCCTGGACCATTACCCGCTATTACCCACATTTTATTGTCAAATACAAGTGAGGTATGATTTGCTCTACCGCCAAAAGGCGTTTCTTTAAGAATCTTCTTAGGATGTAAACTAATTGCTTTGGTCATAAAAGATTTGGCATTACTTTTTTCAAAGTTTTCTATCTGGATTTCTTCAGTATCACATGATAAAAAGATCGTAGATACAAATGCTAGTAGTATTATATATATCTGTGTTTTCATTGTAATTTATTTATTGTTACTATTTATTTTATCTCAATAGCGTCACAAGTCCCTACAAACGGAATACCTGCGTTACCAAAAGCATATGTAATAAGCCCTATATAAACTTTACTATCGTATGAAGGGGCGGTTCCTGGTAATTTACCCGTACCATTATAAAGTATCCATTCATCTGAAGTACTATTGCTTGTTAAATTTGGTTGTTGCCAATAAAAAGTAAGTTCATAATTTTCATCTCCAACAATACGGATATCTGCTCGTCCCAAAGGAGCCATATCTATACCTATGTCGTCTACAGAAGAAATACCATTTACCGTGTTTTTACCTTCTATAGTAAATCTTCTTGTTCCTCTGTGACCTATAACCACATGAGAAGAGTTTATAGAGCTAAAATCTTCTACATGTACTTGAATCCCCGAAAAGTTGTATTGAGTATCACTATGAGCTGGTCCTGTTTGAGAATTGGCAGTAGTGCCAATACCAATATTTCTTGCAATAAACTCAAAAGGAAACGTAACTAATTTAGCATCTAATCGCCCTTGCTCTTCGTTAAAATGTAAGGTCTGATTATTCGTATTATCGTCTAAAACTGCATGATATCTACCTGAAACCCTACTTACATTTGGCAATACTGTAGCATTGTTTGTTATATAATCTACTAGAGGACCAGTACCTTCAAAGTCATCAAAAATTCTTTTTTCTGGATTTGTAATAGGATCTGGTTCAGAATTAGAATTTAGAACATTATCATCCTTACTACATGAAATTAGTATAACAAAAAAAATTACACTTACATATTGAATTATTTTCATCCTTTTCATCTCTCATTTTTACGTTAATTAATAGCCAAATATGTATCTCACAATGGCCTTTATGAAATCTATTATTGTTTTTCTATTATGATAAAAAGCTAATGCCACAAACCTAACTACAGTCACAGTTTGAAGTATCCGAAAAGTTTGAATTTCAAAGAATTCGGACATTTTTTAAGGGGTTTACCTGTAGGTTAGAAAAAAAAGGATCCCCATTATCTTGTTAGGTTAGGTAATGAGGATCCGGGTAATGAAAAGCATGGACAAAAAAACCTAATCATTACAAACTATTTTTATCGTATACAGGAGGTTATTCTAGTTTTACTACCCAGCAATCCCACTTACCTTTGCCAGCACCACTAATATCTCCTCCCGGAGCATAAACATAACCGGCTACGATGTAACCATTATTGGTTTGTTGAATCGAATTTGCGTAATCAGGTTCTGGACCACCAAAGCTAATTTCCCATGACAATTCACCAAGAGGATTTAGTTTTACCGCCCAAAAATCTGCATATCCTCCGTTATTAACACTTGCATCAAAGTCACTTGCTCCCGAGTTACCAGCAAAGACATATCCTCCATCTGTAGTTTGTTGAATAGAGCGGGCAACATCACTCTCTGAACTACCAATGTTAACCTCCCATATCAATTCTCCCGAGGTATTTAATTTTACAATCCAGCAATCTTTTTTTCCATTATTACTGCTTACATCAAAATCTAAGGATTCTGAATATCCAGCTACGATATAGCCCTGATCTGTTGTTTGATGAACATCATATGCATAATCATCCAGTGTTCCTCCAAGGTTTGTTTCCCAAACCAGATTTCCTAAAGCATCCAATTTTACAATCCAATAATCTTTTCCTCCATAATTTCCTCCTACATTACCATTTGAGGATTCTGAATATCCTCCAACAATATAACCTCCATCAATAGTTTGCTCAACCGATTCCGGAATATCAAATCCAGAACCTCCAAGATTTGTTTCCCATACTAAAGCTCCCATAGTATCTAGTTTTATTACCCAATAATCTAAACCTCCATAATTTCCTCCAATATCCCCACTTGAAAAACCTGCAGAGCCAACCACAACATAACCTCCATCTGATGTTTGTTGGATGCTTCTTGCTCCATCATTTCCGCTTCCACCATAGCTCACCTCCCAAATCAAATTTCCGAATTCATCCAGTTTTACAATCCAATAATCAGAAGAAGAAGTATTACCACTAATATCCTGATCATTAGAATCGGTTGCTCCTGCCACTATAAATCCGCCATCTGATGTTTGTTGTATACTTCTTCCTGAATCATCACTAGATCCTCCCAGGTTTGTTTCCCATATCAAATCACCCGAACTACTTAGTTTAATTACCCAATAATCTCCTCCTATATATCCATCTGCATCGTTATTACCACCTACATCTCCATCATCAGAATTTGCAGTACCCGCAACAATATAGCCTCCATCTACTGTTAGTTGCAGCGCATTAGCAACATCAATCTCAGAACCTCCATAAGATTTTTCCCATGCTATTGATACTTCTTCGCTAATTACTACTCCGTCTTCTGTATCAAAGGCAAATGTGTTTTCTGATGTTCCTCCTTTTCCATCAGAAGCTACTACTTTCCCATTGTAAGTGGTTTGGGCATCAAGTCCTTCTAACAAAAATTCTGCGGCTTGTACATCTGATTGTATGGAATTCTCTCCCAAAAAAATAGTATACGATACATCATCATCATCTGGATCAACTGCGAGAGTCCATTCTAATAGTGCGCTATTATCAGTTATCTGGTTAACCTGTATGGTAAAATCTCCTGGCACCTGATTCTCGACTGATACAGGAGGTATAACTCTGTCATCATCATCTTTGCATCCTACAATCAACACGCAAAAGATGATTAAACGATATAAAAACTCTTTCTTTTTCATTTGTTTATGTTTTTATGGTTTGTTTATAAAAATCTATCCTTATTCTTAGCCTACTATAGAGCAACAAACTGCTTAAGCTAAAAACAAATACCTGGTTTGTACTAGTGTAGTACTTAGATGATAAAATTAATTAGGGTGAAGTGTACGAATGTCCAGAAAGTTTGAATTTCAAAGAATCCGGACGTTTTTAGGAAGTTTTTCTATATTCTTTTGGAGAAATGCCTGTTCGTTTTTTAAAAGCGCTATAAAAAGTAGATTTCGAATTAAACCCAGACTCTAAAGCGATCGATATAATAGTGTAGTTTATAAAATTAGGGTTTCTTAATTTAAATTTTGCATCCTCTATTCTATATCTATTTATATAATCGGTAAAATTATACCCGCTCAATTTATTAACCAATTGTGACAGGTAGTTACCACTTATATTTAGTTTTTTAGCCATACTGTCTAACCCCAGATTTGGATCCCGATATATTTTGGCTTCTTTCATCAAAAAATCTAGCTCTTTAAAATACACATTATCATCGGTAATATGAGATTCACTTTTTGTGTGAATTTGTTTTAGTTTTTTTCCGGTTAGTTTAGCAATTAACTGAAATAAGAACACATGATCTTTATTGAAAAAATCTTTTTGAGAATGCTCAGAATCCAGAACACCTACTACCTCATCATCTATTAAAATAGGAACAGACAATTCAGACATTCTACGATCATCATCTATGATATATCCAGGATCATTGGTCAAATCGGGCACATACTCAAATGTTCCTGATTGAGCTACTCTACCAACAATTCCTTTACCTAATGGAATTTGGATAGGGCTTATGACTTTTCTTTCTCCATTATTTTTATGGCCAAATGCTGCTTTTTGTATCAAAACTTTATTTTGGGTATCCAACATGTAGATTACACAGTCCTCTAGTTTAAGTTTCGAAATACAATTCTCTACAATATCCCACAATACCTCTTCAAGTTTGTTTTTTTCGAACAGCGATGATGCAAAATAGGTTAGTATTTCTATGGTTTCATTTGATGCGTTTTGATGTTGTATCTGGTCTTTTTTAGAAAAAATCTGATACAGATTATGAGTACTAAAATTTGATACTAAACTTCGAATCACATCTTTCTTGGCCTTCGTCTGATCAAACTTTGGTGTTAGTTCTTCTGTAGTAGTAAAAATACCATCATACCCTACTTCAAATACTTTATTAAAAAGAAGAGGGATCTTAAAATAGAAATTAGAGAAATTCTTCAGGACTATACTCGAAAAGAAAAAAACAAATACTGTAATGAGCAATACTATGTTTAATACTATCAGCATTGCAAACATATGTCTTGTATCAAAACCTGTACTTAGCATCTTATAACACACAACATATATCAAGAAAAATACAACCCCACATATTAAAATTGTAGAAATCTTCGCTACTAGTTTATCACCTATGTTTTTTTTGATATTCATGATGATTGATTTTTTTGTCCAATCCAAATATATAATGACAATACCCTTGAAAACAAACGAAATATCTCGATATTCTGAGAATTTCGAGATTCATTTCCAACATTAACTTATTTATAATCAGTTGTTTATATCAAATTAATATTAAGACATTACAAAAACCAGAAAATAGTATCTTTATAGCTAGATAAATAGATAAAAACCCCTTGAAAGCAAAAAAGACATATCTCTTTTTCACTTCCTTTTGTAAAAGGATAACTATTGTTTTTTTACTATGCTGTGTACAAATTACTACCGGACAAGAAGAAGATTTTGTAATTCCTGATTCTTTAAAAACATTGGACTATGAGAATTTATATAATTCTTATCTAAAGGTCTACAGAGATACTTTGTCTGCAAAGATTTATCTTAATACGTATCTAAAAAAAGCTATTCTAGAAAATGATAAGATAAAAATGGCTAATGCATATAGTAGATTATCCTATTATATTGAAGAAGAATCAGAAAAAATAGCTTTATTAGATCGTTCTATTACTTTGAGTACAGGTTTAGATCAAGATATCATAATTAGATCATACTCTTTTAAAGGAGGATATTACTTCCGTAAAGGTAATTACACTCTTGCACTTGACAACTACTTACAAGCTTTGATGCTTGCAGAAAAAATTCAAAATGTTGAATACATCTATATCACCAAGCATAATATTGCTTGTATCAAGACGGAAATAAGAAAGCATGAAGAAGCTTTACCTCTTTTTAAAGAATATTATACACACATAATAACAAAACATACTACCGATACAATCCGATATTTAAAAGCAACCGTTCCTTTAGCAGAATCTTATCGCTATAATAATCTCCTGGATTCTGCTTCAACATATCATTATAAAGCAATTAAACGATCACAAAAATCAGAACATTATTATAATAGGTTTTATAGTCGGATTATCATTAATGAGGGTATCAATCTCTTTTATAAAGAGAAATTTAAGGATGCTTATGATAGTATTGCTAAAGGTTTGTCTGTTCTCGATAAAACCAGATCAGAAAACAAAAAAGCATATATTTTGGGTGAGTTTTATTTGGGAAAGCTACAATTATTAAAACAAGACATCTTATCTACTAAAAAGCATTTTCTTACTGTAGATTCGATTCTTCACTATGAAAAAATTACTCCTATTGAAGTTCGGGAAGGTTATGAGTTTATGATCAATTTTTATAAAGAGAATGACAAAAAAGAACAACAGCTCGAATATATCAATAAACTTCTACGATTTGATAGCATTATTAACCAGGAAACTTCTTCTTTATCTAATCGTTTATTTAAAGAGTTTGATACTCCTTTACTGATAAAAGAAAAAGAGGTCTTAATTAATGAACTGAAAGGCAATAATAAAAACCTAAATTCATTAGTGATTTTTCTCTCATTACTTACTCTTGTCGCTATTGTTTTTTTATATCGCCAATATCAAAAGAGAAAAACTTATCAGCAAAAATTTGAACAATTAATTGCTCAAAACAAGGTGGTCGAAACACCTAACGAAAAACCTCAAAATGATATAGGAGTATCTAATGATATCGTTGAAGAAATCCTGAATAAGTTAGTTTTATTTGAACAAAATCATTATTATCTAAAAAAGAATATTAGTACTACCTCTTTGGCCAAAGACATTAAAACCAATACAAAGTATTTGTCAAAGGTCATTAATCATCATAAACAAAAGAATTTTGCCAATTATATCAACGATCTTAGGATTGCACATGCTGTAACCCAGTTAAAAGAAAACAAAACGCTTAGGAACTATACCATACAAGGTATTGCAGAAGAAATGGGGTTTAATACTGCCGAATCTTTTTCGTCTGCATTTAAAAAGAGTACAGGAATCAAAACTTCTTATTTTATAAAGAAATTACATGACTTAGATACTATGTAATTTATCGAAATTCTGTGAATTTCGACTAATAACCACCTCATTCATAGCATGTTTACTGTTTTTTACTCTATATTTATTCTTGGAATTCAAAAAAAGTAACTTACATATACTTTTTATACTGTTAGGCATTTTTATTATCACTTTATGTGATTTTTAATAAAAAATTGTATCAATAATATTCTGATACTGGTAGAGAAGATATATGTATAATAATCTTTAAAAACTAAAAATTATGAGAAAAGCAAAGGGGAAAAAATTAAGTCTTGCAAAACTAAAAATTGCAAAATTAGAGAATCCGTCATCTATAAAAGGTGGTTACGTAGATAGTAAAAACCCTTCTAGATGTCCTTTATTCTATAAGCCAAAATTTACTATTATTACTTGCCCAACTAATTTTGAATGGGATTAAAAAATTTACAAAACCAATAAAGAATTAAAACCCCTCAAACTATAAAAAGGGAAAATATAGTTTGAGGGGTTTTTCTATGGATTTAATCAAATGATTTGATTTATTATTTTTTAGTTTCTAACATCAGTCCAACCCTTCCAGTGACCTAAAAAACCTCCTGGCACTGATCGCCAAGATCCTCTATATCTTTTTTTCCCTCCGATATAGGTAATTCTTTTCCCGTGTCCTTTATAAATTTTATGAGTTGCTTTATCATTTTCTTTCCAACTTCCATTTGCTTTTTTATACTTAAACTTAACTGTCATATGAGGTACTCCGGTTCCACTATCGGAAAAAAGATGAGTATACCCTTCTATTTTCTTTTTTTTATTTCCTGACTTCCACACATCTTCAAGATCCCATCCGTCTCCCTCACAATAATCAGCATATTCTTTATCACAAAAACCTCGGTTAACCGGGAATTTTTGTAACAATGATTCAGGAATTTTTGTCATTCCTATTGTAACGGGAATATTCATATTAGGTACTATCTGTCTTTTTTCTAATAATTTCTGATTTTGAAAAGATTTAGACATATCTATCAATACCTTAGGTATAGGAGTTTTTTCTGAAGTAAGAGCCAGATACACATCCAACATAGAATGCCTGTCAAAATCAATAAACATTTTGTTGTGTTCAAATCCTGATTCTATCGCAATGATAACAGGATCTCCCTCTTCGTCACTTTCGATGAGTTGTAGTTTGTTGCCATTGGCAAAAGTAAAAACAGCAAATTCTCCACTACTAGTTTGCTCTAGAATTGGCTGTATACCTTCTACTTCATCTTCACAAGAGGTAGTAAAAAGTACGACGCAGATAATGCATAAAACTTGTATGAATTTAATACGTTTCATAAGATTTATATACTAAAATTTATGTGATAAAAATTACCCGAACCTTTTTAAGACACTCGGGTTTATGTCTACTCTTGCAAGAATATTTTTAAAAACCCTCTGGATTTAATCCTTAATAATTTTATAGGTTTGTTCATCATCTTCAACATTAATCTTAACAAAATACAACCCTCTGCTATAATTCAAGATATTGATTGTTGTAGTATTACTATCCAGAATTCTTGAAGTAGTAATTAGTTTTCCGTTAACATCAAACACCCTTACCATAAAACTGGTATATCCTGGTACCAGAACATCAACATTGTCTCTTGCGGGATTTGGAAACAATACAGCACTAAGGCCTTCTACGTTTTCATTATCACTTGATCGTATGGGGCTGATTTCTGCAATACCCGCCTCAACAATAGTATTACCACTGTAAGCAATAAAAATGGTCCCTTCTTCAGAAATGTGTATATCCCTGATTCTTCCAAAAACGCCTTGTTCATTACCTCCAAACAGGTGTTCTATGTTTTGCATTGGTAAAAGAGCATTATCCAGAGGTATTTTGATAACAGATTGACCTCTTAAAGTAGCCATAAGAAGACTATTATTAAGCTGCGGAAAAGCGGTATGATCATAATAATCTAATCCAGCGGGAGCAACAGACCCCAGATCGATAAAAGAGCAATCAATATCCGGATTATTGCAAGGTGTAGTCACATCTGGCCATCCATAGTTATTTCCAGAATTAATCAGATTGATCTCATCTCCTCCTACTTCACCGTGTTCACTTATATAAATATATGATCCGGCTTGTGTGATCCCTTGAGGGTTTCTATGCCCCGTGGTAAATACAGAACTACCAGGTATAGGATTGTCTACCGGTATAGAACCATCTGTATTGATTCGCAGGACTTTCCCTTCCAAACTATTTATATCCTGAGCATTATTATTGGGAGATGCAGTTGTGATATATAAAAATCCATCTGATGATAGTAAAAGATCACACCCATGCATTGAAGGCGAAGGAATGTTTTCTAAAAGTACAGTTTCATTAGTTAAATCACCATCTACAATAGTATATTTTGCTATTCGCAGTTTAAGATTACCATCATTATATGTATATGCAACAAACAGTTCTTCGTTACTCAAAGTCAAACCAAGCAATCCTCCTCTAGGAGAAGTATTGGCATCAAAACCTTGTGTTTCACCTAGTCTAAGTACTTCTTGTTTATCCCCTGTATTTCTGTTTATTTTACTTACCACTCCAAGATCCCTATCTGTCACCCATAAAAAACCATTACTATCTAATTCTATAGACCACGGGACTTCTATATCATTAGTAAGTAGTCTTACATATCCTCTGGTATCTCCAATATTTATATTTTGAGTAAGTAAGTTTTGATCATCGGTTAGTTCGGCTAATTGTGTACAACCTGCAACCGTAACTAGGAGACCATAATCCTCTATATTAGATTGAATATCTATAGAATTACCTGTCTCTCCTGCAATAGGAGTATTATTTAAAGTCCATTGATACAAATATCCAATCCCCGACGTAGCAATTAATGTTTGGTCTTCATCTACAAAATAGACATTTACAACATTAGAGTGATTTATAACAATACTACCATTCATTAATCGATCACACCCTTCACTCATTGCCCGAACTGTTACTACATCATCATTACGAATATGGTAGTAAGGAATATCTATCGATAAAGATTCTCCCGATCCCATTGCCGAAATACCAATTTCTGTAGTATTTATCAATACCACATATTCTATCCCGTTTTCAGAATCTGATAACTGAATGGTTACATCCTCTCCGCTACACATAGAGGTGTTACCCGATAGATCAAATGCATTTAATTGCCCAGTTACTGTTATGGTTACTGTACCAGGATTACTCTCGCAACCTTCTGAAGTTTGGGTAGCATAAAATGTAGTAGTGGTCGATATATCGGTATTTAATATATTTCCTGTAGCAATAATATTTTCGAGATCGGGATCAGAATACCAGGTGATGTTTTCTCCTACTGCTTCTAACTGTATAAATGAATCGAAACAGACACTATATTCTTCTGGCATTTCGGGAACAGAAGCACAGGTAAATACTATTGTGTTAGAAATTACATTACAACTACCATTATCAACAATTACATAATAGGTTCCTGATCTTGATAATTGCAATACCGGATCATCACCATCGATTAATTCCTGATCTCTATACCAGGAAAATGTCAACCCTCCAGGGCTTACCGAGGGAGTGGCTTGTAGTTGATTATCTACTGCTTGTAATACAACATTAAACGGATCGGATATCTCAATATCAAAAGAACCATTCATTATAGATGTGCAATTATTCAACGAAGACCGAACCTGGATATTCCCAGAACTTAATCCTCCGATTGTATTTAAAGTAATCAAACTTCCTGTTCCTTCAACAACATCACCAATAGAAACATTATCCAACAAGGTTTGATAGGTAGCTCCAATCTCTGATCCGTTAAGTGAAAAACTTAGTGTATCTCCAGAACATAATTGCATACTGGCACTTTGATCAATTGAAAAGGGTTGTGGATCAGAAAGAATCGTTATGGTTACCGAAGAGTAGGCAGAAGTACAATCTGTATTTGATTGTGTAAGATAATATGTTGTAGTCTCTGTAATGCCGGTGGGTTCAAATTGTTCTCCTGTATGTAACAGATTGGTTAATCCAGTATCAGAATGCCATCGAATAGTGCCACTACCCAATGCTGTTAACACAGGTATAGGGTCACTACTACATAAGGGATCAGGGTTTTCAATCGTTGGGGCAGATAAACAGTAATTTTCATTTCTTAGCACTACTATTCTATCTTGATTATGAGATGCCATAAAGACTTCGCCATTAGGGGATATACAATAATCCCGTGGAGAAACCTGAGTCCCATCATCACCCCAGACCACATATTGATCATCATTGGTCAATACTATATTATTGGCAGGATTTAAACTGGTATCTTTATTAATAACACTTAGCCCATCTGAAGACATCAATATCCTAAAAATTCTCGCGCCTTTTGATGATCCTCCTATGAACGTACCTTCCCATTCAGGTATAGCTGGATGGTCATAATACAACAATCCCGTTGGGGCAAGATCAAAGGTAACCAAGGGGCATGTGTTTTCATTTGTATTAGAAGAAGGGTCGCAATATCCCTCATATACAATATTATCATTAATATCCAGAAAGCCCCACCCATAACTATTACCCGGCTCTATACGGTTAAATTCATCATTAAGTTGTGCACCATGTTCTAATGCATAAATAGCATTGGGATATGTAGGATGATCTGCGGGAACCTGTGCAATACCCTGTGGATTTCTATGTCCGTAGCTGTATATATAGCTTGCTGGTGATGTAGGATTACCCGAGTCATAAAATGGATTATCGATAGGTGCTGATCCATCCAGATTTATGCGTAAAACTTTACCTACTATATTATCAAGTCTGGAAGCATACTCCTCATCATTTGCTCCTGTAGTCATCAATAACTTTTGGTCATTTGATATCAACAACCTTGAGCCATGATTATCTGGTCCCAAAGTGGACTGAAGTAAAATTTCCTGATTTTCTAATCTTTGATTGGTAAAATTATAGGTATATCTTGAAAGTGTTTGTAGGTTTTGAATATTGCTGTGTGCAAGATATACATGGGGACTGCCATCATTAAAATCTGGATGTATAACCATGCCTAACAACCCTCCTGTACCAGGCCCTTGTTGTATTTGATTAGATGGTAATGTAAGCAAGATTTCTTTTGGGGATGAAGAATCGTAGGGGTCAACTCTGCAAACATTTCCTGCATCCCTCTCGGTAAACCAAATCATATCATCTGGACCCCACAAAATCTCCCAAGGCTTCTCAACATCGGTTCTAAGAAACGAATATGAAACAGTGGTATCTCCCACTTCAAATGTTCCTTGAGCAGATAACAAGGTGATATCAATATTGAGTATGACTATTATAAAAAATACTTTTAAGATAAACTTATCTAGAAATGGTTTTGTTCTGTTAAGAGTTTTACTTCTCATAAAATACCTTTAGAATCATAAATAATGTCTCTGGATTTGCTCTTATATTATCTTTCTGGAAAATTGAATGTGCTTTTTTTAAATCATATACATTTTGATAAAAAAGCAGCAGGAGAATCAAAATTTTCTTCCTGCTGCCTACCAAACCATCATTTCAAACTGTTGAATTACTCACTAATAAAATTCTTATTATAAAATCATTATTCTGGTAATATCAATTTTATTTTTAGTTCCGAAAATCAGTATATCCTTTCCAATACACATATTCTGTTCCAAGGCCAGTTATTGCATTAACCCCACTACGCGCTGCTCTTCTGTATCTTTTCATTTTCCCTGGTATCGACAATCGTTTCCATTTTCCGGGATATACCTTGTATTTCCCTTTAACATGTGTCGCCCATCCTCCAGATGCTTTTCTATATCTATGTCTTACTTCCATATACTTCCCTTCATTGTATGATTCTTTAAACACAGAGGTATAATTTTTCATTACTTTACATCTACTACTTGATGTAATATTAGACACTTTGCTTTTTTTTCGGTTAAAACAATGATTATAACTCTCAGGAATATCATCGCAAAAATTTGCTTTAGTATTATTCTTCATTTTAAGTGTTTCAGGGATTTTTTCAACACTAAATTTTAGTGCAGTATCAAAATCCTTAACAACGCTTCTATGATGCAAATGGTCATTGTCTTCAGAGATATTTGCAATTATTTTTGGGAGAGGAGAGTCATCAGGAGTTAATTTAAGGTATATGTCTAATATAGAATTAGAGTCAAAGTCTATCAATTCTATATTTTTATTTGAGCCAGATTCAATAGCCAGGATAACTGGATCTCCTTCTTCGTCACTTTCAATTAATTGTAAGGTATTTCCATTAGAGAATGTAAAAATCGCCAATTCTCCATTATTATTTTCTTGTAATGTTTCATTATTAACTCGCTCGCAAGAGAATGTAGCAAATGCCAGAAGTGAAATGTATTCGATTAGTGTAATTCTTTTAGGGATAAGATTTTTCATATTATTAGATTTTAAGATATTTAAAAAAGGTGAGTACATTTTAAGGGCCCAAAACCTACTCACCTTATACACAAACTCAACTGTATAAAATACAAATGAGATGCAATTCTAATAACATTAAAAATTATAAGTGTCCTTAAAGTTTGAATTTCAAGAAATCAGGACATAATTTGTTGCTGTTGTCTATATTCTTTGGGAGAGACTCCAGTGTGTTTTTTAAATGCAGAATAAAAAGGTGATTTCGAATTAAATCCACATTCCATGGCAATACCAAGTACGGTATAGTTATCATAATCTGGATCTTTTAGTTTGGATTTTACTTCTTCGACCCTATAACTATTTATATAATCAGAAAAATTACAGCCTCCTAGTTTATTGATCAATTGGGATAGATAGTTACTGCTTATTTGTAGTCTTTTTGAAATATTTTCTAGACCTAAATTAGGGTCTACATAAATTTTTTCTTCTTTCATTAAAAAATCCAACTCTTTAAAGTAAGCATTGTCATTTGTAATATTAGTGAGTACTACTGGATTGGTATTGGTGTTGATTTGAGAAAGTTTTATTTCTGTTAATTTAGCTATCAATAGAAATAATGCAATATGATGTGACTTAAAATATGCTTTCTCGTCGTGCTCGGCATCCAAGACTCCTACTACCTTCTTTCTTATAAATATAGGAACAGAAAGTTTTGATCTTCTTGTAATGTACTTCTCATTATCACCTATAATTACACTTAAGTTTTCTACACATTGATATTTCTCTAATTGTACTACTTTACCCAAGGTTCCTTCTCCGATTGGAATAGGTATTTGTTTTTTTCTTTTTATGATTTCACAATTGTTTTTGTTACTATATATTGCTTTGGGAATTAATGTCTTATTTTCTTTACATATCATATAGATACTACATTCTTGTAGTTGTAATTGAGAAATACAATTCTCTACAATATCTGATAAAACATCATCTCTTTTATTTTTATCAAACAAAGAAGTAGCAAAATAACTTAATATTCCTGTAATAGATATGGGATTAGAGTGTACTAATTGAAGTTCTCTTTCTGAGAAAACATGATCTAGTCCTGATAGCTGAAAATTAATAATCTTCTTCTGTATTGGGTCTTCTAAATTAGTAACGCTACCCGATACTTTGTTTAAATGTTTCATCCCCAAAAAGAGAAAAGCGTAGCAAAAAATCATATATAGCATCCAAATTGGATAATATGCAGAATGACCCGTTATCTCTTCTTTAATAAAAAACAAAGTAATAGTAAGCATCCATAACACCGACAGAATCACTAATGCAACAAAAATATTCTTTATCCATTTTGTTTTTTTTCTAACATAAACAAAAGATAATCTTCCTAAAGAATTCTCATATCTCTGTATAATACGATAATTCCATATAGAAAGCATAAAACAAAAAATAACGGTGAAATTTTCATCTATTTCATTAAGAAGAAAAGAAGCTGTGTTTTTTGAAAAAATAGAATAATCAATCAGAATATTAATCTTTATTAAGGTATATACAACAAAAAACACCATAAATGGGATTAAAAGATATCGTTGATACCTTTTATATATTTCCTCTTTCTCAAGATAATAACAGGTAAATGCAGTAAAAAAAACAGGTGACAAAAATTCGAATGGAGTATACAGTATAAGAATCCAAGGATATAACTTGGTAATTCCAAAATCTATTAATAGTATTTGAATGATTACCAAATTTGCGGTAATCAAAAAATAATAAAAAAACTTAAATGTCTTTTCTTTTTTTTTGCAACAACATAATTTAAGAATTGCAAAAATTACAATACCCAGACACCCTATAAGCAAAATAATATTGTATGGGTTTATTTTCATTGATTACGCAAATGTATTCCTATCTACACTATCTATAACGTTTAATAACGCACAGACCCCACCCTATATTTCAGGTTATTTTTATCATTTATTATAAAATTATATTAATATGACAAGGTTTCTTGTTAATATATCATAAAATACTTACTTAATTTAAAATTATCTCTTTTTTACACTCTTACTATACTGAATAATATTCTGTTTTTGACAAAAAAACACAATGCCATTCGAATTGTTTTCATTTTATAAAAAATAAAGCAGTCTTGCTGAATAATTATCAAAATTTATCTACAAAATTTGAAATATCAACATTTAGTTCTCTTTGATGATGTTAGACTGAATATAGGGAAAACAAGTACTTAACAACATTACTGAAAATATAATATAACGGTAGACACATCTATATCGATAGATGTGTCAAGCTCGGCCTATACGAAAAAAACAGAGCACGAAATCAATATTAATACAAACTTAAAACAACACTTTATGGAATAAAATCAGACTCTACGAAGCATTAGAGTAAACTTCTTACACAAGGGGAAAAGAACAACAAAATCAATTTTTAGAAAAACGAATTATGAATAAAAAAATCAACACTTATTTTTTGAATTCAGCAGAAATTATTAAAAATCAACTGTTTACAACCACAACAATTTTTATGTTATGTTTATCTGTGGGGCTGTTTAATGCATATGGAAATACTTACAAAGCACATAAAATTGGTGATGTTCTGCAGGAAAGAGAAATAAAAGGAAAAGTAACAGATGATAGTGGTATTCCATTACCTGGAGTAGCAGTAATTATCAAAGGATCAAACCAGGGTGCTCAAACAGATTTTGATGGCAACTATATCATTAATGCCAAAGCTGGTGAGATATTGATGTTTTCTTATATCGGAATGAAAACAGAAGAGAGAATAATAGATGCCATATCAAACACTATTAATATCGAAATGGTATCAGATACCCAGGAACTCGAAGAAATCGTTGTACTTGGATATACTACGAGAGGTAAAAATGAAATTACGGGTAGTACTGTGCAAGTTGTTGCCGATGAAATTAATGATGTACCTGTAGTAACAGTAGATCAGGCATTACAAGGTAAGGTCGCGGGTTTAAACATAGCTTCTTCTTCGGGAACTCCTGGATCAACACAACAAATCCGAATTCGGGGAGTAGGCTCTATTACTTCATCTAATGCTCCACTTTTTGTAATCGATGGGGTGCCTATGGTTAATTATAATACTTCTGGTAGTAGTTCTGCCAGTTCATTAAGCTCTCTATCCAGTATCAATAGCAGAGACGTAGAAAGTATTACCGTTCTTAAGGATGCTTCTGCAACCGCCGCTTACGGGGCAAGAGGATCTAACGGGGTTATTGTAATCACTACAAAGAATGGTAGAAAAAATAGAAAAACGACATTTAATTTTACTTCTACTTATGGGTATCAGGAGCAAGCAGTAAAGGGTCCGAAAATGTTAACTGCAGCACAACGAGAAGAACTTTTTTATGACGCTGTATTTAATACTTATGGAGAAACATATAGTATAGACAGATCTGAAGCTAAGGATCTTTATGAGCGGTTTCCTGGATTCTGGGGTACTTCATATACCGACTGGAATACAAATGGAAGGCCAGAAGCAAACTGGCAGGAAATTGTAAAGACTGATAATCCTGCTTTGCAAACATTTGATTTCTCTGCGACAGGAGGTAGTGAAACCTCTACTTTCTATACTTCTTTAGGATATAACAAAACCGAAGGTATCGTTAAAGGAACAGATTACGAAAGAATCACTGCAAAATTTAATTTTTCGAAAGACATGACTAATTCGCTAAAATTTATAAATAATCTTAGTGTTTCTAATATCGATCAAAATGGATTGTTTGAACAAGGAGCATTTTTTGCAAGTGGACTTTCTGCTCAATTCTTTGTACCACCAACACTACCTGCATATAATGCAGACGGAACCTTGAATCTTACTGACTTTGGAAGCGCTACCAACTACTTTAATTATCTTTATTTAATAGAGAACGATATCATTAATAATGATGTTACTCGCGCAATGAATAGTACTACTTTAGAATGGAAAATTCTGAAAGGCTTAAAATTTAAAACCAATTTTAGTATAGATTATAATTTAGCTAACTACAAAAATTTTTCTAATAGGGTTCATGGGAACGCTGTAGAAGAAGGTGGTAGTTCTTATGCTTCTACCAGTCGTAACTTTAATTGGGTCACTCAAAATTCTTTAAACTATAAAACCAGCCTGGACAGACATAGTTTTGATATTACTATACTACAGGAGTTCCAAAAAAATAAATACAACTTCATAAGTGCTCAAGGCGAAAAATTTCCAAAAGATGGATTAACCTTTGTAGACGAAGCCAGTATTAATTTTGAAGCCAGTACTTCTTTTAGTGATTGGAAGAACCTTTCTTACCTGGGAATGTTAAACTATAATTTTGACGATAAATATATACTAGATGCTACTTATCGAAGAGAAGCTTCTTCACGTTTTTCACGAAATCAACGTTTTGGCGACTTCTGGTCAATAGGTGCAGCATGGAACATCACTTCAGAAGAATTTTTATATGACAGCACTTTATTTAGTAATTTAAGATTAAGAGCCTCTTATGGAACTAGTGGTAGTGCAGGAGTAGACATTAATGAATATCAATCCCTTTTGGCTTACGACGCAGATTACAATGCTAATCCGGGGATATATCCCATAGGATATGGAAACGAATTCTTATCCTGGGAAAAAAATAATACACTAGATATGGGTATCGATTTTGGGCTTTTCAACGATAAAATATCGGGGTCAGTTGCCTATTACAATAAAAAAACCTTTGATATTTTACAAGAAGTAGGATTATCCCGAACCACTGGATTTGCAGATGTTAACAGAAATATTGGAGAAGTTGTAAATAAGGGTATTGAAATAGAACTAAACTATAATATAATAAGCGGGCAAGATTTTAACTGGAGTATTTTTGGAAACATAGCTACTGTAGATAACGAAGTCAAGAAACTGGCAAAAGATGCTTCTGGAAACGATATTGTAATTACCACAGGAACGCGAAGAGTAGAAGTAGGGCATCCAATATATGAGTGGTATATGAGAAAATGGGCAGGTGTAGATCCAGAGAATGGTGATCCTTTGTGGTATATTAATGGTGTAGATGGTGAAACTACAAATAATTTTAATGAAGCAGAAGTAGCTTTTCAAGGTAGTAGCGCTATCCCAACTTATAGTGGTGGTTTTGGGACTCATATAGATTATAAAGGATTCTTTATAGATGCTAATCTATATTTTACAGGTGGTAACAAAGTATACGAAAGCTGGTCGTATTATACCAAAAGTAACGGGTTAAACAGTACCTTATATTTTAATGGTACAGAAGAACTCTTACAAAGCTGGAAAAAACCCGGAGATATTACAGATTATCCAGCTCTACAATCAAATACAGGAGCAGGAAATCAATCTTCCTCAACTTCCACTCGATTCTTATATGATGGCGATTATATACGATTAAGAGAATTGGTATTAGGATATAACCTTACTAATAGTGCTTTAGAAACAATAGGAGTAGATGGAATCACTTTTACCTTAAGAGGAACCAACCTATTTACCTGGGTAAAAGATGATCGATTAAAACACGATCCAGAAGTAAGAACCGATGGATTTACCAGATTAACTACACCACCTGTAAAATCATTTGTATTTGGCGTTAACCTAAAATTTTAAATCATGACAAAAAAAATAATATACCTCGTATATAGTGCTTTATTTATAGCATTAATACCCTCTTGTAGTAATGATGATTTAGAGCCTACTTTACTCCAAAATCAGAACTTAGAAGGCAATATAAGTACTGTAGAAGATTTATCTAATCTTTTAAATGGTACCTATAGTTGGATGACTCAATCTACCTATTATGGTAGGGACATTATCATATATGGAGAAGCAAGATCAGATAATACATATTCTACTGGTGAGTCTGGTCGTTTTATTAGTGTAAGTGATATGAATATGACTGATGCCAATGGATATGCTTTAGATACCTGGTCTGTAATCTATACAACCATATCTACAGCAAATATTGCTATTAATATAGAAGGTGTTGAAGGAGATCAAGATCAAATCAATCATATTAAAGGACAAGCTTATGTCATAAGAGCACTAGGCCATTTTGATTTGCTACGCTTATATGGCCAACAACATGTTGATAATGGCGGATTAGGAGCTTTGGGAGTTCCTTATATCGATAAGTTTAAAGATGATAATGATCTTCTGCCTGGTAGAAAAACTGTAGAGGAAGTAAAAAATTTAATTCTTGCAGATCTCGACAAAGCGTCATCCTTAATGTCAGAAACTCTTAATGGTACATCTAGCTATGTAACTAGCTATACTGCAAAAGCAGTTAAGGCAAGAGTAGCATTGTATTTTGAAGAATATATAACAGCCAGAGATGCAGCAAAGGCTATAATCGATTCTGGGCAATTCTCTATATTAGATAGAGATTCGTATGTAGATAGTTGGTCTGTTGATAACGCCCCTAATTCTATTTTTGAATTAGCATTTGATAATGTAGATAATCAAGGAATAAACGGCTTGGCAAATATCTACCGGTTTGGGTATGCAGATATTGTAGCTTATAATGATTTTACTTCTATTTTTGATGCTGGTGATATTAGAGGAACTGCCAGTATGATAGATACCGATGGGGATAAATTAAGAAACATTGGTAAATATCCTTCTCAATCTTTTGATGACAATGTTAGCCTAATAAGATATGAAGAAATCATTTTAATTTATGCAGAAGCATTATTAGAAACAGGGGCTATAGGTGATGCTTTAAACTGGCTAAATATGATTCCTGATAATAGAGGGGCTAACCTATATACAGAAGCAACCAAAGAAAATATTCTTTTAGAAAGAAGAAAAGAACTATGTTTTGAGGGGTTTAGGTTTGATGATTTAGCACGAACAAAACAAGATATCCCAAAACTAAATGTAGTTTCTGCAGGGCCTGTATATGGTAGTTATAATTATGCCTTTCCTATTCCTTTAGCCGAATTAAACGCAAACTCTAATATGATACCCAATAAAGGATACTAAAGAAAATATGATTGTTTTATATCATAAATGTTTGAATTGCTTAAACCCCATCAAAATATTTTGATGGGGTTTATACATATAAGTTGTTAGAGGTTCCTTTTATTTAATTTCCCACAAGGCTTTTTCTGTTTGCTTTCCATCAGAAATTTCTATTGAATATCTTCCTGTAGGAAGGTAATATTTCCCGTTTTTTCTTTTAGAAACTTCTTCATCAGGAAATTCTTTTTCGAGTATATTTTTTCCTTTTTCAGTAATCGTAAGATCGTATTCTACATAATTAAGCCCCTTATCAGCTTGTGTAGAAAATTTCTGAAGTACTTTTCCTTCTTCGGTAGTAATTTTAATAGAGAAATCTCCTGATTTTCCAGCATAAAACTTGATGGTAATTGTTGGTTCATATGGTGTAGACCATTTGCTCCACGAAACACCCCATCGATCTGACCACTGCATTGCAGGTATATCAAAAACATGAAGTCCCTTGTTTATTACTTTATCATCAAGAAGCTGTACCGCTTCTATATTTGTTTTGTATATACTTCTACCGTGTGTTCCTAATAATAAATCATTAGCTTCTGGTTGGATTACAATATCGTGAACCGCTACATTAGGTAATCCATTAGAAAAAGCTTGCCAGTTTGCTCCTTTATCTAGTGAAACATAGGCACCATTATCTGTTCCTATATATAATACATTTTCATTTTTAGGATCTTCTTTAATCACATTTATTGAAGATACAGGTAAGCCATTTCCTATATTTTTCCAACTCTGTCCATAGTTTTCACTTACATAGACATAAGGTTTAAAGTCATCCCATCGATATCCATTTAATGCAACATAAACTCTTTCTTTTTTATGAGAAGAAGCAATCACTCTTGATACCCAAAGATCTTTAGGAAAAGAATCCGAAATCTTGCTCCAACTCCCACCAGAATTTTTGGTTACATACACTAACCCATCATCGCTACCTGTGTAGATAAGTCCAAATTGAAATATAGACTCGGCAATTGTAGTCAACGTTCCATAAGCAACATTTCCTTTTTTACCACCATTTGTTAAATCATTAGATATCGCAGTCCAGTCATCCCCCTGATTCATCGATCTCATTAATTTATTTCCTCCTAAATACAAAATATCTTGATTGTGAGGCGATAATAAGATTGGTGTTTGCCAATTAAATCGATAAGGAGATTCGCCCAATTCGTGTTTAGGTTGAATATAGATTTGTTTATTTGTAGCGCGATGTATTCTAAAATAATTTCCAAACTGAAACCCGGTATATACAATATCTGCATCCCGATCATCAATCTGTACCTGCATACCATCACCACCCATAATACTTTCCCAAGGATAATGACCACTTTGATGCCAGGAATCGTCTTCTTTAGCATTATGTGCTCCTACCCAAACTCCGTTATCTTGCAATCCGCCATATACATTATATGGTTTTTCATGATCAATATTAATTGCATAAAACTGTCCCACACTAGGTTGATTAGCTTTTATCCAGTTTTCTCCATCATCATAAGAGATATTTAGTCCTCCATCATTACCATTTACCAAATGCATCGGGTTTTTAGGGTTAATCCATAACGAATGATGATCGGCATGAACATTTTTTCCATTAATATTGGTAAATGTTTTTCCGGCATCTTTAGATTTCAAAATGGGGACTCCAGAAATATATATATGATCCTTATTAGCAGGGCTTACCTGTATCTGAGCAAAGTAATATCCATAACTATAAAATAGATCATCAATATAGTCTTTATGGGTTTTTGCCCAGGATTTACCACCATCATTACTTCTGTATACTTCTGCTCCTATAACAGGAGTATCAAATAACATTGCATTAGCATTTTCGAGGTATTTAGCAAGATCTATTGGTTTTACCGTACCCCCACGCACAAGTTGTTTTACATTATCTGCTCTATACTTTTCTTGAAACCCATTGGTTTTTAAAAATGCATTTAGCTTTTTATTTTCCAATTTTAAAAAAGTTTCTGATGACATCGTTTTAAAATCCTCTTTGGTTAATCCGCTGTTACTTTTTTTGGTATCATTTTCCTTTCTTCTATACTGGCTATCATGAACAGCATATACCGTGTTTTCATCAAAAACAGCAAGGCCTATTCTACCTACTCCTTCTCCCGTAGGAAAACCACTTCCTTCTATAGATATTTTACTCCAGGTAGTTCCTGCATCAGTACTTTTATAAATCCCTGACCCTAATCCATTACCTTCAAAATTCCAGGCTTTACGATCTTTATCCCATGCAGCTGCATACATAATACTAAAGTTTTCAGGTGCATATGCTAAATCAATAATACCTGTTCGATCGTTAATAAATAATGTTTTTTTCCAGGTAGCTCCTCCATCTGTTGTTTTATAAACTCCCCGTTCTTGATTAGAAGAATATAAGTGCCCGGTTACTCCCACTACGACCTCATCTGGATTATTAGGATTAATAACGATTCTACCTATATGATGTGAATCGAGTAGTCCTACATTTTTCCATGTCTTACCATTATCTGTAGATTTTAGAATTCCTACCCCTGCATAGGATGACCTAGATGAATTATTTTCGCCAGTTCCTACCCAAATGATATTATTTTTCCAGTCTACGGCAATATCACCAACATTAATTGTTTCTGCAGAATCAAGAACAGGTTCAAAAGTAGTTCCATTATTTACAGTATGCCACAATCCTCCAGAAGCATATCCAACATAAAACTCTGTAGTATTTTCTGGATTCACATCGACATCTACTACACGACCACTCATTACAGTCGGCCCAATATTATTAAAAGGGACATGTTTCACTAAAGAAGACTTTTCCATTTGCTTTTTATTCAGCAATCCTTTCTGTACCAATTCTGCATTAGTAGCTGGTTGTTGAGAAAAAATAAAAGAAGAAAGAAAGAAGAAAAATAATGATGATGTAAATGTTTTCATTTTGATGGGTGTTTAGTGCGCTGAAAGTAGATATTGTTATAACAAACTCAAAATTTTTAGATATTGTTTAACAATCATTTGTTTTAAAACAATAATCATAAACCACTAAGGATATTGTCTATTTTTTGCGTTTCTCGTAAATTTTTAGTTAATTTATTAAGTACTAATCAATTAAATACACAATCATGGAAGAGTATTTACCATTAATTATTCAATTAATCAGTGGGGCCGTTGGAGGAAATATTGCAGGCTCATTACTAAAAAATGTATCCTTAGGTAAAGTAGGAAATTCAATTCTGGGAATACTCGGAGGAGGTTTAGGTGGATATTTGCTAAATTATCTGGGAATAGGCACTTCTGGCGGAATGGATTTGTCTGGGATACTAGGAAGCATTGCAGGTGGTGGTGTCGGAGGTGGTGTGTTAATGGCTATAATAGGTTTAATCAAAAATGCAATAAGCAAATAAAAATACACTCATATTGATAAAAAAAGTAAGGTAAATTCAATATTTAAAAAGGAACTCAAAATCTTATGAGTTCCTTTTTTTATTACGCAAATAATAATCATATTTTTGAAGAAAATCAGTATTCCTAATCCTCGTTTGGTCTAGAGGGCTTATGAGGTTTGTAATTAAACAACATATCATACAATGAAATATCACCAGATCGATAGCAATCTCTTCATCAAAAACCGTAAAAACTTTGCTGCACAAATGAAACCTAGTAGCATTGCTGTATTTAATAGTAATGATATATATCCGATTAGTGCCGATAGTACTATGCCTTTTGAGCAGCATAGAGATATATTTTACCTAAGTGGCGTTGATCAGGAAGAAAGTGTATTGTTGCTTTTTCCCGATGCTCTTAAGGAAAAGCATCGTGAGATTTTATTTCTAAAAGAAACCAATGAGCATATTGCAATTTGGGAAGGTGAAAAACTAACCAAAGAACGAGCTTTTGATGTTTCGGGAATCAGAACCGTATATTGGCTTCAGGATTTAGAGAAGGTTTTCTTTGAAGTCATGACGCAGTGTGAAACTGTATATGTAAACACTAATGAGCACTACAGATCAAGTGTAGAAACAGAAACTCGTGAAGATCGTTTTACCAAATGGTGGAAAGCAAAATATCCTGCACATACCGTAGCAAAAAGCAATCCTATTTTACAACGATTACGAGCAATAAAAGATCCTATCGAAATTGAGCTTATGCAAACAGCTTGTAATATTACCGAAAAAGGATTTCGAAGACTTTTAAGCTTTGTAAAACCTGATGTTTGGGAATATAATATTGAAGCCGAATTGTTACATGAATTTATCAATAACAGATCTAAAGGTTTTGCATATACTCCTATAATCGCAAGTGGAAACAATGCCAATGTGCTTCACTATATAGAAAATAATCAACCCTGTAAAGCAGGTGATTTAATCCTTATGGATGTTGCTGCAGAATATGCAAATTACTCTAGTGATTTGTCTCGTACAATTCCGGTATCAGGAAAATACTCTAAACGTCAGCGAGATGTTTATGACGCTGTACTTCGAGTTAAAAATGAAGCTACCAAAATGTTGATTCCAGGAACTATCTGGGCCGATTATCATGTCGAAGTTGGTAAAATTATGACTTCCGAATTATTAGGATTAGGGCTTATAGATAAGGCCGATGTACAGAAGGAAGATCCAGAATGGCCTGCATACAAAAAATACTTTATGCATGGTACTTCTCATCACATAGGATTAGACACCCATGATTATGGTATCCTTACCGAGCCTATGCAAGCAAATATGGTGTTTACTGTTGAGCCTGGGATTTATATTCCTGATGAAGGTTTTGGAATTCGTATTGAAGATGATGTAGTAATACAGGAAAAAGGAGAACCTTTTAACCTCATGGCTAATATTCCTATTGAAGCTGAAGAAATTGAAGAATTAATGAATAATTAGAATTCGATAAAATCAAATACATACCCCACCCATTCTTATGTGTGGGGTTTTTACTATCTCCTAAACACAACTCAAAACTCGGTGGTAAAGCCGTAAGGTAATCTCTCTTATTTTTTTTAGTTTAGTCGAACACAACTCTAAAACCTGTTCTATCATGAAAAAACTTCTTCTTTGTTTTTTTATCATTACTTTTTGCAATGCTTGCACTAAAAAAAAGAAATCACCATTAGTTGGTAAATGGAAGCTAACACATGTGCTGGTAGATCCAGGAAATGGAAAAGGAGTCTTCCAAAAAGCGAATCAGGAAAAAATTATCGAATTCTTTGATGATGGCACTTTAAAAACAAATGTATCTTACTGCCCATTAGATGATGATAAAACCATCGGAATGTCTGGAACATATGACATGAATCATACTCTACTTATCGTTCCTTGTACATCTTCAGACTCTAAAATAAATTTTGAAATAAATGAGTCCATGTTGATCATCGACTATCCGACCCAGTGTATGGAACCTTGCAAAGAAAAATATACCAAAATTGATGAATAGTCTTCTTTTTTTAAACAACCAAATTAAATTTATAGTTTGCATAAAACCTTATCATCACCGGTAAAAATCTCTCGTCTTATTATATAGAAATGAATGAAGAATTTCTCGTAATTGATAAAAACCGTATTTCTTTTGTTGACTTTAATATCAGTATTTAAATACTTTTAATGCTTAATTTGAAACTCTAAATAGTATGGTATGTATTTAAAACTGCTTAGAAACATCTTCATTCTTTCTGTCTCGTTTATGGGGTATGGCCAATCTCTTCATGTTTCCGATTCCTTGATGCAAAAAACATATAAACAGCTTAGTGAAAACTTTCATGCAAGTTTAGATAGTAGTATACCAGCAGCAAGATTATATGCTCGGGCATATTTCAACAAAGGAAAAAACAGCAAAGACAGTAGTCGTATAGCTTGGTCTTATGTCTATAAAAGTCTATTGTATAATGATTCGAAAAAAAGAAAAATAGAAGCTTTAGACAGTGCTGTTTTTTTCGGGAAAAATATAGTTAAAAAGAACCACCCAGAGGTTTTCTATAACAAAAGAGCAATTGCCTATGGGGAGTTTGGGGATCTTAATCATAGTCTTAAAGACTACTTAACAGCATTAGATCACTCTAGAAAAAACAATAATGTACCGTATATATACCTTCTTAAGCATAATATCGCAAATCTAAAGAGGAAGCTAGGAAAATATGGTGAGGCAAAAAAGCTATACAAAGAATGTATCATTTATGAAAAAAGCATCAAAAACAAAACAAAACGAGATACTATCTCTTATCTACTAACGCTAACAGAACTCGTCTCTGTATATAGATTAAATAATCAAATAGATTCTGCAAAAATTTTAAACAAAGAAGGAGTTAAACTATCTAAAGGTAAGCCTGTTGAATTTCTGTTCGATTTAAATGATGGTATTCTAGATTATTACAACCAGGAATATAGTTTGGCCATAAAGAAAATTAAACCAATATTACCTAAAATTATTAATCCAAAAAGAGGATATGAAAGTACTACAGATTTAATTAATGCATATTTATATATAGGAAATTCTAATAAAAGCTTAGGTAAAACCTCAGAATCTATTTCTTATTTCAAGAAAATAGACTCTATTTCTGAAACTTTAAATTATTTTTTACCCGAAAGTAGAACTGCCTATGTACAACTGGTTGATTATTACAAATCTATTGGTGACCATACCAATCAATTACTGTATATAAATAAATTACTAAGTGCAGATAGTGTTTTAATAAAGGATTATTGGATCATTAATGATAAACTTTTAAGAGAATTTGACACCAGGGAGCTTCTTGAACAAAAACAGAAAATCATAGCTTCATTAGAAAAAGAAAACAATAAGATATCCTCTCAAAATATTATCATATCAATACTTCTGTTATTAAGTCTAATCGGTATTGGTTACTATTATTATCGGCAACAACTTTACAAAAAAAGATTTTTAAAACTCTTACATCAAATCTCTGATCAAAACCAAAAAAAAGATCGATCTACTGATGAGTCTACCTCTTCATCTATTAACAAAGAAACCATAGACAACCTGCTTGATAAGCTTAAGCAATTTGAAGAAAAAAAAGAGTTTTTAAGGCCTCTAACCTCAAAAGATCTTGCCAAAAAGTTTGAATCAAACTCTAGTTATCTCTCTAAAGTGGTGAATACTTTTAAAGAAAAAAGCTTTAGCAATTATATCAACGATTTACGAATCGATTTTGTAATTGATAAATTAAGCGAGGATTCGATATTTAGAAAATATACAGTGCAAGCCATTGCACAAGAAATCGGCTTTAATAATTCTGAAGCATTTTCTAAAGCATTCTATAAAAAGACTGGAATTTATCCTTCTTATTTTATTAAAGAGCTAGAAAAGCAAAAAAATGGTAAAATTAATCCGCCTTCTCGTTGATATTTTTACACATTTATAGAATATTTTCTATACTTCCTTCGTTGAATACAAAAACTCTCTTTTTATATTATGCAACGAATGAAAATCACTGCTGGTCACCAGCAAGCTATGCCATATATAGTAGTCGAAAAGGCTGAAGATTTTATTGATTTCATTCGAAAAATCTTTCAGGCACAGGAAATGATACGAAGCCTCGATGTTGATAATAGAATACAACATTCAGAAATTAGAATCGGCGATGCTACTATTCTTCTTACAGAAGCTTCAAAACATAATCCTGCACATCCCGGTTGTATGTATGTCTATGTAAAAGATACTGATCAAACGTATTATGAAGCAATAGATGCAGGAGCCAAATCCTTGATGGAACCTATGGACGAAGATTATGGCGCCAGAGGAGCTGGTTTTCGAGATCCATTTGGTAACACCTGGTGGATTGCTACATTAAATTAAGTTTGACCAAAAACGATTACGCTATATTTAGTTACATCCTAAATCTTGTTGAGATTGCACATCATTAACCGGAAAGCATAATCCTGATTTCAACGTTTCAGGCACATATCGATTAAGATCAGTATCCCGTAAACTGATTTCAATAAAAGCTGTGAGGTTATCTATTTCCTGATCTGTCAAATCAATTGTCCCAAATTGAGTTGCCAGATTTTCTGCAGTTACCTCGGTAGATTGAGCAACTCCCTTATTTTTATAAACGATAACATCTCTTACCGATGTAAATGTGCCTCCATGACCATAAAAACCATTATCAGTCAGATTATAAAGAGTTGGTGTTTTAAATTTATAATTATCATTTGGATTTTTAGTAAACCCTCCTCTTCCTTTCTTTACATTTTCAAAACCTGCATTATCTAACACTAATGCTTTATCAGAATTATCAAAATCTCCCATCCCAAAAGCATGAAAGCTTTTATCATTTAGTGCTGGTCCAGTATGACATTGGTAACATTTTCCGTTTCCAAAAAATGCAATTGCTCCTTTCTTTTCTACCTCACTCATCGCATCATAATCTCCTTTTAACCATTCTTGCCAAGGCGATTTATTGGCAAGTAATGTTCTTTCATAAGCAGCCATGGCAAGTCCTGCATTCTTGGTAGTATACCGCTCGCTTTCTATAACATCACTAAAAGCATTATCAAACATTTCTTTATATCCTAGTGTATTTACAAAATCCTCATCAATTAGCAATCTATGAACTCCTTGACCTTTTATCGCTTGAACTTCTACACCTTGAAATCCTAGAAAATTCTCTTGAATATTTGCCCAATTACTTTCTGTTCCTGCATTAGTTCCTGTACCTCCAAATTGCCCATTCCATAACATTACATCTTGGTATGCCACGTTTAAAAGAGTAGGAGAGCGAAGTGGCTGGATGTCTACAGAATCCACAGGAACATTAGTGTTTATTACTCTACCATTACCATTGGTTCCAAAACCTATACCACATTCTCCAATACCTTGCCTTAATCCAGAGCTAAACCCCGCAGCAACTTGATGACAAGAGGCACAAGAATATGTAGCTTTCATCTCATCTATTTTGGGGTTTTTGCCAAGAGCTGTTTCATGTAATAATAGCTTTCCTAATTCAACTTTTTCCCTGGTAATTGGATTTAGTGGATCTTGAGGTATTTTAAGGTAATCATCACTTTTCGGTAAGATAAAATAAGCAAGACCTTTATCTTCAGAAATATCGGTTAAAAGAGTTTTTAAATCTTTATCCAAACTTGATGCTATAGGTACATAGTTATCATCATTAGAACAAGAAAATAAAAATAATGTAATAAGTATAAGAGTAGTTATTTTTCCCATAGATTTCCCTTTATATAAATATTAAAATTCGTTGTTTTCTGGCGCGAATGTAACAAAAACTAACACAATACAAAAGGGGAAATTACCCCTAAAAATCTTTAATTTTTATGTTTAGAAAAATCACTCTGTTTTTGAAAAGATATTCATAACAACCAGCGTTACCAATGCTGGCAATAACCAAGCCAAACTATACACTCCTAAAGGGAGGATTTTTAAAATCGGAGCAACATAGTCTTGCATTCCTATAGACCCTAAAAAATCAGGAATACTAAATAAAATAGTTACGATAACTACAGTTCTAAATACTAATGAAGAAGTAAATCTATTAGGCAAAACATTTAACAGAATCAAAACAATAGTCAAAGGGTAAATAAACATAAGTGCTGGTATTGCTACATCAATGATATAATGTACATCAAACTGTCCCATTAATACCCCTAGAATACAAGCTACAATTGCAGTAATAAGGTATGCTTTTTGAGATCCATTACAAATTCCTTTTATAAAATCTGCAGTACCGGTTACAATACCCACAGCTGTAGTAAAACAAGCTAACCCAACCAGAATACTTAAAAAAACTTTACCTATACTGCCTAGTGTTTTTAAACTCATTCCCGATAATAAATCTGTTCGGGAAATAGTTGTGTCAAAATCAGCACCAAATAATGCACCGCTATAAATCATACCTGCATAAATAACAAAAAGACCTATTCCTGCCAAAACACCAGATCCAATAATCAGTTTTCGATTTCTATCAAAATTATTTTCTCCCTTAATTTTTAGAGATACAATAATAACTCCACCTACAACAACAGCTCCTATTGCATCAAATGTTTGATAGCCTTCTAGCAACCCTTTAATAAAAGGAGTTCCAAATTCTGAAGGATTAATCGCAGGAGTTTGCATTGAAAAAATACTAATACATATGATACTAAGTACAACGATAAATATAATAGGAGAAAGAAATTTACCTAATAAGCTAAGAATCTTAGATCGATTAAGTACAAAAAGCAACACTAATGCAAAATAAATAGTACTAGTCAACCAGGCATTTGTGCCAAAAAAAGGTTCAATTGCCATCTCATGGGTTACAGATGCGGTTCTTGGGGAAGGTAATGTGATAGAGATCAAATAAACCAATATACAATAAACAAGACTAAATGTGGGAGATACTTTCTTTGCAAAATCAAGCATAGTTCCTTGTAAGCGGGCGTGCGCAAAAATTCCTAATAAAGGAATAACTACTGCCGAAATAGCAAAACCCATAATAACCAGAAACCACGCATCACCTGCTTTATACCCCAAAAGTGGAGGAAGCATTAGGTTTCCTGCACCAAAAAACATTGAAAATAATGCAAATCCTGCAACAAAAGTTTCTTTATTAAATCTCATTTGGTTAGGTATTTATGTCCCTTTAATAAGCAATAATAATGAAACCATAATAAGCATACAAAATAATCGTAATAGTATTTGTAAATATAAAAGCAATAACGAGTTAAAAATTAATATATAACTGTAGCCAAAAACTTAGTGCATTCATAAAAAAATATTTATTTACATTTTAAAAGAGTATTGTTTCTAGTTTCTTTGCTCTTTAAATTAAAAAGTAAAATGATAATAACGTATAAAGGGATCAAAGTAAATTATAATACTTCGGGAAAAGGTACTCCTGTAGTCTTTTTGCATGGATTTTTAGAAAATTCTACCATGTGGGAAGAAACCATCGATCATATATCAAGTACATATCATTGCGTTTCTATCGATCTTTTAGGTCACGGTCTTACCGAATGTATGGGGTATATACATACTATGGAGGATATGGCACAAGCAGTCAAAGTTGTTTTAGATAACCTAAATATCTCTAAGGCTTCTTTTGTAGGTCATTCTATGGGTGGCTATGTAGCTCTAGCCTGTATAGATCTTTTTCCAAATATAGTTTCGGGATTAGCATTGTTAAATTCTACTTCGTTTCCTGATAGTATAGAGAGAAAACAAAATCGCAGTAGAGCTATTGAGATAGTCAAGAATAATCCCGACGCATATACTAGCATGGCAATTGCAAATCTTTTTGCTGAAGGAAATCGATTGCGATTTGCAGACAGAATAAGTATGATCAAAGATCAAGCCTCAAAGATTTCTTTACAAGGAATTATTTCTGGTTTAGAAGGAATGAAAGTAAGAAAAGATCACACATCTCTTCTATCCAGTTTTAATAAGCCAAAAATCATCTTTGCCGGAACCAAAGATCCTATTTTACTATATGACCAAAGTATTAAAGAATCGAAACAATGTAATATCAATCTTGTTAGTTTTGATGGTGGCCATATGTCATACTTGGAGAATAAAGACGAATATATTGCAGAACTTCACCAGTTTCTAAGCTCTTTTTAACACAAAACTTAGAAGATAATAAACTTATTTTTGATTTCTCCAAAAGGTAGGTGATTTCATATTTTTTTTAGACGAAATACTTCTTTTTGGGTCAAAAAACACTATAAAAGAAGTATTTTATCTAAAAATCAATGATTTATGGCGATTTTTTCTTACAAAAATGCGGATAATAATAAAAAAAATATTATTATTGTATTGATAATGAACCAATAACCCTTTTCCATGAATTTTTAACCCCCTAAGAATAATGAAAAAAACTACCCCAACCTCCGCATTTTCTTTTTCAAAAATTTACTGTTCTCTATTTGGCCATGACTATCTTCTTTCTAAAAATGTTACTCATCACATTAAAGAATATACCTGTTCACACTGTGGTGAACAAGCCACTACTAATAGTAGAGGACGATTAGAAGCAATGACGCCTAAGTTAAAAGAAATTAATAATGCTTTGGCCTCTGTACACGCTAAGAAACAGGCAAGAACTAATCGTGATACTCCATTTCAGGCAGCTTCGTAATTATTAATTATTCCTCAATCGGATTCCAACCCTGGGCTTGTATTGCTATCTTTTCGTTTGCTCTGGTCACTAATCCAATTCCACTTTTCTCATCTGTTATATGACCTATAACTGTAAGACTGGGATTTGCTTTTATTTTAGGATAATCTTCTTGTTTTATGGTAAATAATAATTCATAATCCTCACCGCCATTTAGTGCTACTGTTGTACTATTCATTTTAAATTCTTCGCATGTAGATATAACTGTAGGATCTAATGGAATTTTTTCCTCATATAAATTTACGCCAACTTTAGATTGAGAACAAAGATGTATTACTTCTGAAGACAATCCATCACTTATATCAATCATACTTGTTGGTTTTACATCTAATGCTTTAAGAAGTTCTGATATGTCTTTTCGTGCTTCTGGTTTAAGTTGCCTCTCAATGATATAAGTATATTGATCCAAGTCTGGTTGCGAATTAGGATTAACCTCATAAACTTGTTTCTCTCGCTCTAATACCTGAAGTCCCAAATATGCTGCTCCCAAATCACCGGTCACAACCAAAAGGTCATTTTCCTTAGCTCCACTACGATATACCAAATCTTCTTCATTTGCGTATCCAACAGCTGTAATACTAATAAGTAGTCCTGTTGTTGAAGAAGTCGTATCTCCTCCTACTACATCCACATTATAAATCTTTGCTGCAGTTTCAATCCCTGCATATAATTCTTCTAATGCTTCCAAAGGAAATCTGTTTGATACCGCAATAGAAACCGTGATTTGTGATGCTGTTGCATTCATAGCATAGACATCAGAAAGGTTTACTATTACAGCTTTATACCCTAAATGCTTTAATGGCACATATGACAAATCAAAATGTACTCCTTCTACCAATAAATCTGTTGTTAATACGCACTTTTTATTTTCAAAATCCAAAACTGCTGCATCGTCCCCAATTCCAAGAGAAGTTGTTTTTTGGTTGATATCAAAATTCTTGGTCAAATGGTTAATAAGTCCAAATTCTCCTAATTCAGATAGTTGTGTTCTTGGTGTATTCTTGTCTTCAATCATTTTGCAAAGGTAGGTAACAAAGTGATTTCAATTCATAAAAAACTTCTGATTTTTCAGCCTTCTAAACCTAATGTAGAAGTCTTATGGCTTTGGGATATTAAAACAATACTCAAAAAAGTTTAGTACATTTATTAAAATTGAAAACAATATGAAAAGGTATTTTATGTGCAATTTGTTATTATTTACAACTCTTATAGGTTGTAGTGGTGACGATAATGGTAATGACGTTTTTAATAATCCTTCTGTTGCTACAAATGATGTTAAATCTGGCCCCTGTGAAAATGGCCTTGCCGGCGGGTTTTATCCTTGTAGCGGATATGATCTGATCACTAGAATATCACTCACAGAAATGTCTGCAGGTGCAGGTAATGATAGTTGGGGATGGACAGACTCACAAAGCGGTAAAGAATATGCTTTGATAGGACTAGACAACGGTACAGCTTTCATAGATATTTCTACACCTAATAGTCCAATCTATTTAGGCAAACTACCAACCGCAACTGTAAATAGTCCTTGGAGAGATGTAAAAGTGTATCAAAATCACGCTTTTATTGTAAGTGAAGCTACTAATCATGGAATGCAGGTTTTCGATCTTACAAGGCTGCGAAATGTAACAAATCCTCCTCAAACTTTTAATGCAGATGTACATTTTACTGATTTTGGAAGTGCACATAATATTGTTATTAACGAAGACTCTGGATTTGCATATGCAGTAGGAACAAGTAGATCCGGAACGTATCGAGGAGGTCCTGTATTCATTAATATACAAGATCCTAAAAATCCAATTGCCGCAGGAGGGTTTCTTTCTACAGGAGACAGGGCCTATAGTCATGATGCGCAAGCAATTAATTATCAAGGACCCGACACCGATTATACAGGTAAAGAAATATTAATTGGTAGTAATGAGATAGAAGTTGTAATCGCAGATATTACAGATAAAAACAATCCTATTACTATATCTACTATTAAATATACAGATGTGGGGTATACTCATCAAGGATGGTTTACAGAAGATATGAGATATTTTATATTAGGAGACGAAACCGACGAACAAGGAGTTGGGTTTAATACCAGAACTATAATTTTTGATTTTGAAGATCTTGATAATCCTAAGTTTCATATGAATTATACTGGTCCTACTACAGCTATAGATCATAATGGATATGTAAAAGGAAATCTATTTTATCTGGCAAATTATAGAGCTGGAGTTAGAATACTTGATATTTCTGATATCGGAAATAAAAATATGACAGAAATAGGCTTTTTTGATACTTTCCCATCAAGTGATAGTGCAAGCTTTAATGGTGTATGGAATGTATACCCTTATTTTGAAAGTGGAAATATTGTAATTAGTGATATCCAAGGAGGGTTTTTGTTGATTCGAAAAAGTACTCCATAAATATATTAAAATATGATCCCAGTCGAGATCTTTAAATAATCTTTCTGGATTTTGCTTAAAATTGAAAAATGCATGTCACTTTAATACAATTTCTCATTTTTTAACTCATAATTATGTGAAAAAATGTTAAAAACAGTTAAAAGAATGCAAACTGTATATAAAATTCACAAATACCTACACATAAAATCGATAAATTAGTTAATTATTTAAAAACTAAACTATTAGCATATGACATAAACTTCAGTTTCTAATTAACTCTTAAACCACAAACTCAATGAAAAATCTAACTACTCTTCTACTGATATTATCAGTAGTATTCTCTTATGGTCAGACCCCTTGTCAAAACGGGCTGGCAGGTTCTTACCCTTGTAACGATTACGATTTAATGTCTCACATCACACTATCTCAAATGAGTGCCGGAGCCGGTAATGATAGCTGGGGATGGACAGATCCACAAAATGGTAATGAATATGCAATTATTGGTTTAAATAACGGAACCGCATTTATTGATATTTCGAATCCAACTAATCCCGTTTATCTTGGTAAATTACCAACAGCTACCTCTAACAGTGATTGGAGAGATGTAAAAGTGTATAAAAATCATGCTTTTATAGTAAGTGAAGCTGCTAATCATGGAATGCAGGTTTTTGATCTTACAAGATTACGTAACGTAGCAAATCCTCCTCAAAATTTTACCGCAGATAAAAGGTATACAGAATTCGGTAATGCTCACAACATTGTAATCAATGAAGATTCTGGGTATGCTTATGTTGTAGGTGCTCAAAGAAGTTCTGGCCCTTATAAAGGAGGCCCTCTTTTTATTAACATCCAAGATCCAAAAAACCCGACCAATGCCGGAGGGTTTCTATCTGGTGGACAACGCGCATACACACATGATGCGCAGGTAGTAACCTATAATGGTCCTGATAGTAATTATTCGGGTAAAGAAATACTAATCGGTAGTAACGAGATAGAAGTTGTGATTGCAGACATTACAGATAAAGCAAACCCTGTTACTATTTCAACCATTAAATACTCTGATGTTGGATACACACATCAAGGTTGGTTTACAGAAGACATGAGATATTTTATATTAGGTGACGAAACCGATGAGCAAGGAGTTGGATTTAATACCAGAACCATAATCTTTGATTTTCTGGATCTAGACAACCCAAAAGAACATATGACTTATACAGGTCCTACAGCAGCAATTGACCATAATGGCTATGTAAAAGGAAATAAGTTTTATCTAGCCAATTATCGTGCAGGTATTAGAGTTATTGATATTTCTGATATAGGAAATAAGAATATGACCGAAATAGGATCTTTTGATACCTATACCTCTAGTAATGGAGCTGCCTTTAATGGAGTATGGAACGTATATCCATATTTTAATAGCGGAAACATTGTTCTAAGTGATATCGAAGGAGGTTTTTTTTTAATACGAAAAAGTGCACCTGCGGTATGCCAGGCAACTGTTCCTACCGGTGTTGGATCTTCTAATATAAATGCAACTTCTGCTACTATTAATTGGACAAGTGTTGCCAATGCTACTTATGATTTAAGATATCGTCAGACCGGGACTTCTTCCTGGACAACTACAGCTGTAAATGGAACGTCTAATACTATAACTGGCTTGTCTGCCACCACATCTTACGAAGCACAAGTAAGAAGTAAATGTCAGGACGGGACTTCATCTAACTACAGCAGTTCTGTTAATTTCACAACTACAGATGTGCAAGTGAATTATTGTAATTCTAATGGAAATAGTGTTTCTGATGAATACATTAGTAATGTATCTATCGGAAGTATAAATAATACGTCTGGTGCATCTAGTGGTGGTTATGCAGACCACACCTCTATATCCACTAATCTTGCAAAAGGCACATCACATACGATTACGATCACTCCAACATGGTCGGGTACAGTATACAGTGAAGGGTATAGTGTATGGATCGACTTTAATCAAGATGGTGATTTTGCAGATTCTGGAGAACAAGTATGGTCACAGAATGCAACGAGAACTACCCCGGTTAGCGGAACGTTTTCAATCCCATCTAGTGTTTCTGCAGTATCAACCAGAATGCGTGTCTCTATGAAATATAATGGTGTTCCTACATCTTGTGAATCGTTCCAATATGGTGAGGTTGAAGATTACACAGTTACTATTACCGAAGGTAGTGGTGATGTATGTGCTGGTGGAGTATCATCATTTCCATATAATGAAAGTTTTGAAAATACTTTAGGCTTGTGGACACAATCATCATCAGATGATATCAATTGGACCGTAGATGCTAATGGAACTCCATCAAGAAATACAGGACCATCAAGCGCAAATCAAGGAACATATTATGTCTATGTAGAGGCTTCGGGAAATGGAACAGGATTTCCTAATAAGCGAGCAATACTAACATCTCCTTGTTTTGACCTAAGTGGTACTGCTTCTCCTGCATTTACATTTACATACCATATGTTTGGTGCATCTGATATGGGAAGTATAGCGGTTGAGGCATCAACAAATGATGGTGCTTCATGGACAAGTATTTGGAGTAAAACAGGCAATCAAGGAAATTCCTGGAACACCATTAATCTAGATCTTTCTCAATATATTGGTGAGGCTCTAAGACTAAGATTTAACAGAGTCACAGGATCTACCTGGCAAGCCGATATCGCCATTGATAATATTGCTCTTACAACAAGTGTTGCTACTAATTCATCTTTGATTTCAACAGAAGACATCTCTTTTTCGATCTTTCCAAATCCAGTTCAAGGGTCAATCATGAATGTATTTATGGGCGATAAAAATGCTGCTAATGAGACTTCAAATTTTGAAATCAAAAATTTTATAGGGCAATTAGTAGGCAAAGGAACCGTTAAAAATACTATTGATGTTTCTAATTTGAAAACAGGAGTTTATTTTTTACAAGTTACCACCAAAAACCAAGGTACTACTACCAAGCGTTTTGTGAAAAAATAATGTCTATAAAATATACTAACAAATGAACCGCTCTAAATTCTTATTCAATATACTTATCATCTGTATTACAACATTAACTTTGATTGCTTGTGGTAGCGATGATGAAGATAATGTGACACCCGTTCCTCCTTTAGAAGGATTTTTAGGTGAAATAGACTGGGTAAAAACGTTTGGAGGAAGTAATGAAGATAATGCCCTATCAGTAGTCGAAACTACTGATGGGGGTTATGCAATAGCCGGATATACCCAAAGCATTGACGGAGATATTACCGATAAAACCGCTCCTGATAGTGACTATTGGTTACTTAAAATAACCAAAGAAGGAGAAATTTCATGGAGTAAAACTTATGGAGGTTCTGGAGATGAAAGAGGAGAAAAAATCATTCAAACTACAGATGGTGGATATGCATTGGTAGGATATAGCAGAAGTGCAGATGAAGATGTAAGTACAAATGCCGGATTACAAGATTATTGGATTGTAAAAACAGATGCCTCTGGAGGTATTCAATGGGAAAAAAGTTTTGGGTTTCCCGGAATAGACAGAGCCTTTTCTGTTGTACAAACTCGTGATGGCGGGTATTTCATTACAGGTTTTCTAGATGTAACCGCTAGTGGTGGAGAAGGCAATGACAACAAAAGTGGTTTTTCAAAACATGGAGTTGGAGAATTCTGGGGTATCAAACTTAATTCTGCTGGAGAAAAAGAGTGGCGGCGTTTTTTTGGCGGCACCAATAATGATCGTAGTTACGATGTGGTACAAACTCAAGACGACGGCTTTATAATGATTGGTTCATCAGAAAGTGTTGATTTTGACATTACTAATAGTAAAGGAAGTTATGATTTTTGGGCTGTAAAAATTAATAAAGAAGGTACCAAGTTATGGCAAAAATCATTTGGCGGATCAGAAATTGATGTAGGATATGCCATTGCAGCTACTGGTGATGGAAAATTTCTTATTGTAGGAGATTCCAGAAGTGCAGATGGCGATATTTCTAGTGCCAACGGAAATGCCGATCTTTGGTTGATACAAATTGATGGTAATGGTAATCTACTTTGGGAAAAATCATTGGGCGGTACAGCCTTTGATACCGGTAGAGCTATTGCCAAAATGCAAAACGGTGGTTTTGTTATTACAGGTAACTCTAGAAGCAATGATATTGATGTTGCACAAAATAAAGGACAAAGTGATGTCTGGAGCATGATCATAACTACTAATGGAGAAGTTCAATGGAAACTAACTAGTGGTGGTAGCCAAGCAGAATTTGGAGAAGGCTGCATAGAAACAAGCGACAAAAAAGTAATTGTTGTAGGCAACTCTGAAAGTAACGACTTTGATATCCCCGCCAATAAGGGATCTAAAGACGTACTAATAATTAAATATAAATAAACACAATGAAAAACATCATATATATCCTCATAGCAACATTAGTAATTGTATCCTCCTGTAAAAATGATGATGACGGAGCAACAAATACTTTCGGAAATGCTATCCTTGATTTTAAAAACACAATCAATAATAATGGCATCGAATTAACTACAGATTCCTATACCAACGCAAGTAATGAAGTCTATACCATTTCAGAATTAAAATATATTATAAGCAATATTGTTTTAATTAAAGCTAATGGCCAAGAATTTGTATATCCTGTAGATCGAAGTTATTTCTTAATTAACGAAGAAGTTTTAGAAAGCAAAAAAGTGAGCCTTGCCGATATTAGTGCAGGAGAATATACTAAAATCAAGTTTGGTTTTGGGGTCGACCAATCAAAATATCCACTTAACGGAATGGCGAACTTTATTCCTACAGCAGAAGAAAGCGGAATGTTATGGAGTTGGTCTGCTGGATATAAATTCCTTAAATTTGAAGGAACATATACCGTAAATGGTGGCGCTAATATGGATTTTTTAATTCATGTTGGAAGCCATGGTACTACTTTAGACAATTATAAGGAAATCACAATCGAATTACCCAGCACATTAACTATTGAAGAATCAAAATCACCAGAAATAGCAATTAATGTAGATATTGCAAAGATATTTGATGGTACAAATACACATTCACTAGAAGTAAAAAATAGTATTCAGGTAGATGCAGAGTTTGCGCCAAAAATTGCAGAAAATATAAGCGCTATGTTTACTGCAACTAGCGTATCTAATTAAAGTAATATTTTGAAATTATTATCATATATAGCAATTATCCTTATCGGAACTGCATGTAGCTCTGATAAGGATAACTATGTTCCTATAGAAAATGCAAAACTAGAATTTACTGTACCCTCAAACTTTCCCGACCCTACCTATAATATAGCACTTAATCCTCCTACCGAAAAAGGTTTCGAATTAGGAAAAAAGTTGTTTTATGATGGTCGTCTAGCCTCTGATGGTGTAATTTCTTGTGGTTTTTGTCATATTCAGGATTTTGCATTTACCCATCATACACATATTGTAAGCCATGGTGTAGGCGGTGCCTTAGGAACTCGTAATGCACAGCCATTACACAATATGGCTTTTATGAAAGAGTTCACATGGGACGGAGCTGCAATGCACCTGGATCTTCAGCCTATTATACCCATCACTGCAGAAGTAGAAATGAATGAAACTTTTAATAGTATTCTTAAAAAGCTAGAAGAGCAACCAGAATATGTAAAATTATTTGCAGAAGCATTCGAAGATCAAAAAATAAATTCTGATAATATGCTCAAAGCAATTTCTCAATTTATGATTATGATGATTTCTGCAAACACCAAATACGACAAAATTGAAAGGAATGAAGGCTCTGTTTTTACAGCAGCAGAAGCTACTGGTTTCGAACTCTTTAAAGCTAAATGCGCTTCTTGTCATAAAGGTACATTATTTACGGATCAATCGTATCGTAATAATGGACTACCCATTGATCCTCAATACAATGACATAGGAAGAAAACGTGTTACAGGATTAACCGAGGATATGCAAAAATTTAAAGTTCCTAGTTTAAGAAATATTGAACTTACTTTTCCGTACATGCATGATGGTCGATTAAAAACTTTAGATGATGTTTTAAATCATTATAGTGATGGTGTGGTAGATTCTGAAACTTTAGATCCAATGTTTAAAAATCAAAATGGAACCTTGGGAATCCCAATGACAACCGAAGAAAAACAGCAAATTATCGCTTTTTTAAAAACACTTACAGATGATGATTATGTAAATGACACTCGTTTTTCAGAATTCTAAAGTATTTTTCTATAGACCATTATAACTTTTACCTATTCTAATATATAACAGATATATGTTAGGTTTTGTGTATAAAATCTACTTATGTAGTATATTTGCATTTCATTTAGAATTAATCTATATTATAAAAGTATGATTAAGGTATCAGACATAGCAAAAAATAAGGTCATCGAGTTGATGAGTGAGGATGGATATAATGCAGTTACCGATTATGTGCGTGTAGGTGTAAAAAGTGGGGGGTGCTCTGGTTTATCATATGATTTAAAGTTTGATAAAGCACAACAGGAAGGAGATAAAGTATTTGAAGATAATGGTGTAAAAATCATTGTAGATAAAAAAAGTTTTCTCTATTTAATTGGTACAACTCTAGAATATTCTGGTGGTTTAAATGGTACCGGTTTTGTGTTTAATAATCCGAATGCCAGTAGAACATGTGGCTGTGGAGAAAGTTTTTCCCTTTAATCTATAAAAAAAGTCCTGAATTAATTCTAGGATAAAGAAAATGGCGTATACTGAAGACGACTTAAAAAAAGAACTAGAGACCAAAGAGTACGAGTATGGATTTTATACCGATATAGAATCTGATACTTTTCCTGTTGGTCTTAATGAAGATATAGTTCGTGCAATCTCTAAGAAAAAAGAAGAACCCGAATGGATGACAGAATGGAGGCTTGAAGCTTTTCGAGCATGGGAACAGATGGAAGAACCCGAATGGGCAAATGTTACTTATGAAAAGCCTGATTTTCAGAATATTTCTTACTATTCTGCACCAAACAAAAAGCCTAAATACAATAGTATTGATGAGGTAGATCCAGAATTACTCGATACTTTTAAAAGACTTGGGATTTCATTAGACGAACAAAAGAAATTAGCAGGAGTAGCTGTAGATATAGTAATGGATTCTGTATCAGTAGCTACGACGTTTAAAGAAACCCTTGCTGAAAAAGGAATTATATTTTGTTCTATTTCTGAAGCTATTCAAGAACATCCAGAGTTAGTTAAAAAATATATCGGAGCTGTGGTTCCTCAAAAGGATAATTTTTATGCTGCTTTAAACTCTGCTGTTTTTAGCGATGGTTCGTTCTGCTATATCCCTAAAGGTGTTCGTTGTCCAATGGAACTATCTACCTATTTTAGAATCAATCAGGCAGGTACGGGACAGTTCGAGCGAACTTTAGTAGTGGCAGATCAAGGGAGTTATGTAAGTTATCTAGAAGGATGTACTGCTCCTTCTCGTGATGAAAATCAGTTGCATGCCGCTGTTGTTGAATTAATAGCATTGGATGATGCAGAAATAAAATATTCTACAGTACAAAACTGGTATCCCGGAAATGCTGAAGGAAAAGGAGGAGTTTATAATTTTGTGACCAAAAGAGGAATTTGTGAAAACAACGCTAAAATTTCTTGGACACAAGTAGAAACAGGATCAGCAATTACCTGGAAATATCCTTCTTGTATCCTAAAAGGTGATAACTCTGTAGGAGAATTTTATTCTATTGCAGTAACCAATAATTTTCAGCAAGCAGATACTGGCACAAAAATGATACACTTAGGCAAAAACACCAAAAGTACTATCATTTCTAAGGGTATTTCTGCAGGGAAGTCCCAAAATAGTTATCGAGGATTAGTGCAAATAAGTAGTAGAGCGACCAATGCGCGTAATTTTTCGCAATGTGATTCATTATTGATGGGCAATGAATGTGGCGCACATACGTTTCCTTATATAGAAACTAAAAACAAAACCGCTCAAATAGAACATGAAGCAACTACAAGCAAAATAGGAGAAGATCAGATTTTTTATTGTAACCAACGAGGAATCGATACAGAAAAAGCAATCGCTTTAATCGTTAATGGTTTTAGTAAAGAAGTATTGAATAAGCTACCTATGGAGTTTGCAGTAGAAGCTCAAAAACTTCTGGAGATTTCTTTAGAAGGTTCTGTAGGCTAATTGTAAAACCATCAAATCTACATTAATGAAAAAAACATGTATTTTAATTGCACTAAGTCTTATTCTTTTTTCCTGCAAATCCGAAAACAAAAATGAAGAACCTAATTTAATTCGTGGCGAATTTATTCTTATAGATGATGCAGCAGTCTTAAAAGGTAATGATTTTATATATGGTGTGATAATTAATGATGTCACTCTAGAACTCGCTAAAAAAGTAGAACCTCTGCAAAGAGAAGAATATGACATGGTTCCTGTAGTAGTAAAGGGAATCATAAAACCCAATCCAGAACAAGGATGGGAAGAAATAGTAGAAATAAAAGAAATTATCGGGGTAAGTGCGCCAACTTCAGAGTTGCCCACTAAAATTAAATCTTCTGAAGAAGATAAAAACTCTGATCCAGAAAAAGAAAAATAAATAAATTATATCTCAAAAGAGATAAAAGTTTTATATAACATGTTAGAGATAAAGGATTTACACGCAAGTGTCGAAGGGAAAGAAATTTTAAAAGGTCTTAACCTAAATGTAAAAGCAGGAGAAATACACGCAATTATGGGTCCTAACGGTGCTGGAAAAAGTACATTAGCCAGTATCGTTGCGGGTAAAGAAGAATATGAAGTTACCAAGGGAGGAATTCTTTTGGAAGGAGAAGATATTGAGGAACTTGCAGCAGAAGAAAGGGCTCATAAAGGAGTTTTTCTGTCGTTTCAATATCCAGTAGAAATTCCTGGTGTAACGGTAACTAATTTTATGAAAACCGCCATAAATGAAACACGAAAAGCACAAGGTCTTGAAGAAATGCCTGCCAAAGACATGCTTAAAAAAATTCGTGAAAAATCTGAATTATTAGAAATCGATCGCAAATTCTTATCCCGTTCTCTTAACGAAGGATTCTCGGGTGGTGAGAAAAAACGTAATGAAATCTTTCAGATGGCAATGATGGAACCTAAATTGGCAATCCTTGACGAAACAGATTCTGGACTTGATATAGATGCTCTACGTATTGTAGCCAATGGAGTGAATAAACTAAAAAGTGAAGACAATGCTATTGTAGTAATTACTCACTATCAACGTTTGCTAGACTATATAGTTCCAGATTTTGTACATGTATTATATGACGGTAAAATCGTGAAATCTGGTACCAAAGAATTAGCTTTAGAACTAGAAGAAAAAGGATACGATTGGATTAAAGAAGAAATAAACGCTTAATTGTTAGTTTGGTTTGTTGTTTAAAGTTTCAAATTAGCTAAAATATGGCAACTATAAAAAGATTTGAAGATTTAGAAATTTGGCAAGAAGCCAGAAGATTGTGCAAAGAAATTATTCTTTTATCAAAAACAACTGGTTTAGAAAATGATTATAAACTAAAAGATCAAATTAAAGGTTCTTCTGGCGCTGTAATGGATAACATCGCTGAAGGTTTTGAACGAGACGGAAATATAGAATTTAGACAATCCCTCTCTATAGCCAAAGCCTCTTCGGGAGAAATAAGATCTCAATTATATAGAATTTTCGATTCAGGATATATTGAAGAAAAAACATTAAAGATATTAGTTAATGACTATGAAACTTTGAGCAAAAGAATTGCTGGTTTTATTAGTTATTTAAATAAAAAGAGTCTAGAGGTGTAAAGAATAAGAATCCCGACCTTAAAACTCGAAACAGTTTCGTAAAAGAAACAAAACTTGAAACTAAATATGGAATTGAAAGATAAGTTGGTATCTTCTTTTTTGGCCTTTGAAAATACGGTAGATGTTGACACAGCTGTTCATGATATCAGAAGTCAGGCTATTAAAACTTTTGAAGAAAAAGGATTTCCTACCAAAAAAGAAGAAGCGTGGAAATATACCTCTCTAAATACTGTGCTAAAACATGATTACAGTATTTTTCCAAAAGAAGAAAATGCTTTAGATTTTAAGGATATAAAAAAGTACTTCCTTCATGATTTGGATACATATAAAATTGTATTTATTGATGGTAAGTATTCGTCTCATTTATCTGAAACGACTCATGATAAAATCGATGTATGTTTAATGTCATCAGCACTAACTCATGAAAAATATCGATTAATCATTGAAAACTATTTTAACAAAGTAGCTCCTAAAGATGGGCTTACTTCTTTAAATACAGCTTTTTCCAGAGAAGGAGCTTATATCTATATTCCAAAAAATAAGCTAGCTGATAAGCCTATACAGATTATACACTTTTCTACAGGAAATGAAGCTGCACAGATGTTACAACCTCGTAACTTGATTGTTGTTGGAGAAAATTCTCATGTGCAAATCATTGAGCGCCATCAGAGTTTAACAGATAACCCTGTTCTTACAAATGCTGTAACCGAAATTTTTGCAGATAAAAGAGCAATCGTTGATTACTATAAAATCCAGAATGATAATCAAAATGCTTCATTGATTGACAATACATATATCGAACAGCATGCGCAAAGCGTAGCATCGGTACATACTTTTGCTTTTGGTGGAAATATCACCAGAAATAACCTTAATTTTTATCAAAAAGGAGAAGGGATTGACTCTATTCTTAATGGTATAACAATTATTGAAGGAAAACAGCATGTAGATCACAATACCTTGGTACATCATACAGAACCAAATTGTGAAAGTCATCAGGATTATAAAGGAATTTTTGGAGAAAAAGCCACAGGGGTTTTTAATGGAAAAATCATTGTCAATAAAGAAGCACAAAAAACAAATGCTTTTCAGTCTAATAACAATATCTTGTTAAGTGATAAGGCAACCATCAATTCTAAACCACAATTAGAAATTTTTGCAGATGACGTAAAATGTTCACATGGTTGTACTATTGGGCAATTAGATGATAATGCATTATTCTATATGAAATCCAGAGGTATCGGAGAAAAAGAAGCTAGGGCTTTATTAATGTATGCATTTGCAAACAATGTATTGTCTAGTGTAAAAATACCTCAACTAAAAAGTAGAATTAATAAACTAATCGCTACTAAGCTTGGTGTAAACATTGGTTTTGATTTGTAAAACAACTGTTTCAGCAACAAACAAAAACACTAAAGCCAAATCTTCTACGATTTGGCTTTAGTGTTTTTTATTTCTACTCTATCGAGTCAACCATATTCTTTAAAAACGTATTAAAATCTACTCCCGCATCTCCAATGAGTCCAAATCGTACAATAACCAAATCTTTAGAAGGAATAATAAACACCCGTTGTCCCTGAAATCCATTTGCAGAAAACATATCCCTTGGAGCATCTGGATAAAACCCTCCTGCATTTAACCAAAAATGTCCTCCGTAATCTCCTTCAGATGTAGGACTTGGTGTAGTCACATAATCCACCCATGAAGGTTCAAAAACCTGCTCTCCGTTCCAATTCCCTTTATGCAGATATAACAATCCAAATTTACCCCAATCCCTTACTGTTGCCCAAGCATAAGAAGAGCCTACGTAATTACCTGTCATATCAGTTTCTATAAGCATAGAATTCATTCCTATTTTATCAATAAACTCTCGATATGGATAATCAAGATACTCCTGATAGCTTTTGAACTGTTTTCTCAAAATCCCGGATAACAAATTAGACACACCAGAAGAATAATACCAGTATTCATTGGGTTTGTAAATCGCTTTTTTATGAATTTGGGCAATTGTCATGTCTCTATCTACATATAGCATTTTTGTAACATCAGAAATAGAGCCATAATCCTCATCCCATTCTAACCCACAATTCATTTGTAACAGATTATTAATTGTTATCTCTTTTCTTTTATCATTTTGCCATTCAGATACCGGGGCTTTATCATGTATGTTAATAGCTCCTTGTTTTTGTAACACTCCGTAAACCGTAGAGAGAATACTTTTGGTCATAGACCACCCCAGCAACTTAGAATCTTTATCTAATCCATCTATATACTTCTCGGCAATAATCTGATCTTTATAAAGTACAAGAACAGCTCTTGTTTTCTTTATATACTCCCCATTCGAATCAAAAATTGAAGCAACAGTTCTATTTATTTTATCATAATCTACCGTTTTAAAAACTGTGTCTTTTTGTTCTAATTCGCCATATGGATATGACTGTCCTGTTTCTGTTTTAGTTCTATGCGGTATTAAAACAGGTGTGTTTTCATCAAAATCATCGTCAATGAGAACACTCCCTAATCCTTCTCTATAAATCGCTTTTCTCTCTTTAAGGCCAAAAACAGAGGCAACAGATGTTTTGTTTTTCAAATTTACTTCATCATCTGCCAGATCAACCGGTGCAAAATTATTGTCATTTAAATCTGTAAACTCTAAAGTTCTATTGGCAATAAAAACCGATGAATTCATATGCTTTGCAGAATATCCAGTTAGAATTGTAAGTTTTGGGTAATTCAGCACAAATGCAATACAAATTCCTGCAAACAGAATAAGAAATGTAATCCCAATAATTTTTTTAAGTCGTTTCATTATAAAAAGGGTTAAATCATTCTAAAAATAAACAATCCTAATTAGAAATACTTACTACTTTTGCAGAAAGAAATTAATATGCTAGATGTACAGAAAATACGAGACGATTTCCCAATACTTACCAGAGAAGTAAACGGAAAACCTTTGGTATATTTTGATAATGCGGCCACATCTCAAACACCGCAGGTAGTTATAGATGCTATTGTAGATTATTATAGTAGTTACAATGCGAATATTCATCGTGGTGTTCACACCTTATCACAAGAAGCAACAGATGCATACGAAATTGCTCGTAAGAAAATACAAGAGCATTTTGGTGCAAAATACGCTCATGAGATCATTTTAACTTCGGGAACAACTCATAGTATTAATATTATCGCTACCGGCTTTACCTCTCTTCTTTCTAAAGGTGATGAAATTATCGTTTCGGCATTAGAACATCATTCTAATATTGTACCATGGCAAATGTTATGTGAACGTACTGGTGCTATTCTTAAGGTCATCCCAATGAACGAAGATGGTGAATTAGTAATGAATGTATATGATCAATTACTTTCTAATAGCACTAAACTTGTATTTACCAATCATATTTCTAACGCATTAGGAACTATAAATCCTATCGAAGAAATTATTGAAAAGGCGCATCGTGTAGGTGCAGCTGTATTGATCGATGGTGCGCAAGCTTGCCCTCATGTCAAACCAGATGTTAAGGCTTTGGATGTAGATTTTTATGTGGCCTCTGCACACAAACTTTGTGGGCCCACAGGAGTAGGTATGCTTTACGGAAAAGAAGATTGGTTAAACAAACTACCTCCTTATCAAGGTGGTGGTGAAATGATCGAGCAAGTTACTTTTGAAAAAACCACCTATGCCGGTTTACCACATAAATTTGAAGCCGGAACTCCTAATATCTGTGGTGGTATTGCTTTTGGAGTAGCACTTGATTATATGAATAGTATTGGTTTTGACAATATTGCCGCATATGAGAACGAACTTCTTGAATACGGTACACAAAAATTATTAGAAATTGAAGGGCTAAAAATTTACGGCACCTCCAAAAACAAAACTTCGGTAATCTCTTTCAATCTAGATAATATACATCCTTATGATGTAGGAACTATTGTGGATAAACTTGGTATTGCAGTACGCACAGGACATCATTGTGCACAGCCTATTATGGATTTTTATAAAATACCAGGAACCGTACGAGCTTCTTTTTCGTTCTATAATACCAAAGAAGAAATTGATGCTTTGGTCGAAGCTGTTAAAAAAGCCAAGATGATGCTCTCATAATTTATTTATAACATTTGGTTTTGTATAACGTTATTTAATTACCATACAACGTGTTAAATAAAACAACCAATCTATGAGCAAGTTTTTTTCCTTATTAAGTATCGTTATTTTGTTTTCTTCATGCCAGGAAACCAAACGAGTATTTATAGCAAATACTCTGGTAGATTGTGTTGGTGTTGGTCCTCAAAAATGCATGTTGTATAAAGAAAACCTAAACGATAAATGGACTTATTTTTATGATACAATCGAGGGTTTTAAGTATGAAGATGGATACAATTACGAAATTGAAGTTATCATTACCAAAATAGAAAATCCTCCGGCTGATGGTTCCTCATTACACTATACTCTAGTTAAAATAATATCAAAAGAAAAAAATCAATCTGTAGCTCAAAAAATTCCTGTGAAGTATAAAAAACCCAAGGAAAATATAGTCAATATCGAATATCAGGCACTTTCTAGAGGTTCTTTTTTTCAAATCAAAATCAATAAAGATCGCATTGAAAAAACTACAGATAGAAACTTAAAAAATAGTGATTCAAAAAAATGCTCAAAAAAAGATTGGGATACTATCACTTCGCTCCTCGAAACTATAGATCTTGATAAAATAAGTGAGCTAAAAGCACCTACAGAAAAAAGACTCTTTGATGGCGCTGCACATGCACAGCTAAAAATCATTTCTTCTACCAAAACGTTTGTTTCGAATGGTTTTGATCATGGATATCCTCCTCAAGAAATACAAGAATTAGTTAATACTATGCTATCATTGGCAGAAAGTATTGAATAGCAATTATTCTTGTTGTATTTTTGTTGAAAATTTGTACGTAATGACAATACAAGAAATTCAGGAAGAAATTGTTGACGAATTTAGCATGTTTGATGATTGGATGCAACGATATGAATACATGATTGAGTTAGGAAAATCACTACCTCTTATTGAAGAAAAATATAAAACAGACGACAATATCATAAAAGGATGCCAGAGTAAAGTATGGGTACACGCCGAAATGAAAAATGATAAAGTTGAATTTACTGCAGATAGCGATGCCATTATTACCAAAGGTATTATTGCAATATTGATACGTGTTTTTTCTGGGCAACACCCTTCGGCTATTATTGAGGCTGATACCGATTTTATCGATGAAATTGGCTTAAAAGAACATTTATCACCAACACGTGCTAATGGTTTGGTAAGTATGATTAAACAGTTAAAAATGTATGCTATCGCTTATCAAACACAATTGAATTAAATCAATTTCTGTTGTACAATGCTTGTTAAAGCAATATTAAAACTAAAAAAATGAGTGAAACCACTATAGATACAAACGACTTAGGAGAAAAGATTGTAAGAGTACTAAAAACCATTTATGATCCCGAAATTCCGGTTGATATATATGAGCTAGGGCTAATCTATGATGTCTTTGTTAATGAGGACTATGATGTAAAAATCTTAATGACACTTACTTCTCCCAATTGCCCTGTAGCAGAGTCCCTTCCTGAAGAGATTCGAGAAAAAGTAAAGTCTCTAGATGCAGTAAATGATGTAGAAATGGAGCTTACTTTTGATCCACCATGGTCACAAGATTTAATGAGTGAAGAAGCAAAATTAGAACTGGGTATGCTGTAACTGATACTGCAATCATTTTGGAATAACTTTCTAAAATAAATAAACAAGGAAAATGAATCCTGAACATTATAGCAAATTAGAAAGAATGTATTTGCAGGCCAATATTAATACTGCACTCTATGATACCACCACAGTTAAAATTTCTGAAGGGTTAGCACAAATCGAACTTAAAATTTCGGAGAAGTATTTTCATGCATTAGGAGCAATACATGGTTCTGTCTATTTTAAATTGCTCGATGATGCCGCTTTTTTTGCCGTAAATTCTATTATAAAAGATGTTTTTGTCCTTACTACTTCGTTTAATATTAATCTAATACGACCTGTTGATAAGGGAATAATTACAGCAGTTGGAAAAATAAAATTTAAATCCAGAAATCTATTTGTTGCAGAATCAACACTATACAATAAAGACGGAAAAGAAGTTGCATTTGGAACCGGAAATTTTGCAAAAAGCAAGATAGAGCTTTCAGAAAAAATAGGATATAAATAGCTTCTTTATAAAAAGAAATAAAGCTTTATAATACTACTTCACTTATATACTCATCTTTCTGTGATATATAATCTCGTCTTCATTCATTTACAGATATTTTACTGTTTTTAAAATCTTTTGGTGCTAAAAAGGATTCTGTGCTATGTAATTATCGATAATTCAACCATTGATCAATTACCTCTTACTATCTGTCAATTACTGAAACGAATATCTTCAAAAGCATTTTATGTTTGTCCTAAAAACTTGGTTAGTTATGCCAGCTTTTTATCACACAACCTTTTTAACTCTTGTGATATATGAATCAATTTTAAAGCAAACTAGATTATGATCAATCTAAAAAAACACCTTAGTTTAAACCAAGATCAGTTTGAAGATATTTTAGTGTATTTTTCAAAATCACTTTTGGGTAAAAAAAATGAAGAAGCAATTCTTTGGGATCTAGCTAAAAACTGTATTTCTAAATTGGGTTTTATAGATTGTGTTATCTATCTGATAGATCAAAAAAATAAATCATTAGTTCAAAAGGCGGCTTATGGTCCTAAAAACCCTAAAGATTATTTGGTATACAATCCTGTAGAAATCAAATTAGGAGAAGGTATTACAGGAAGTGTTGCTGTTTCTGGAAAAGCCGAAATTATTTATGACACTTCTAAGGATCCTAGATATATTGTCGATGATGAAACGCGTTTATCAGAAATAACAGTGCCCATTGCAACTGATAATGTTATTTATGGAGTTATTGATTGTGAGCATCCTGATAAAGGTTTTTTTACAAATCAACACCTAAAAATGTTGTCTGCTATCGCTTCAATTTGTGCAATAAAAATTAAAAGCGTTAGAGATACTAATGCGCTACTAAAGGAGCAGCAAAACTTGCTACAGCTTAAAGAGGAAATGCTCGATTTAAAATTAAGGGTTTTTAAATCTCAAATGAACCCCCATTTTGTATTTAATGCTCTCAATGCTATTCAATATTTTATTGTTTCAGAAAACAAAAAAACAGCTTTACAGTATTTATCTGTTTTTAGTAAACTTATACGGTTTTATTTAACTCATTTAGAAAAAGAAACCGTTGATTTAACTGAAGAAATTACTATGCTTAATTGGTATCTAACACTTCAAAAACTACGCTATAATAATACATTTGATTATAGTATTTCTTTTAATCAAAAGCCTTCTAAGCATCTAAATGTAAAAATTCCTTCATTTATTTTACAAACTTTATTTGAAAACCTAATAGAGCATGCTATCCATAATCAGCATAAAAATCAAACTATAAATATAATCTTCGAGATAAGCCCATCCAATATTATTGTAAACATACATTATAACTATACTACTGAAATTATTGATAAAATCAGATATACACCAGAATATAGAAAACAAATTGTAAAATGCCTTGACCTTATTAGATCTGTAAATAGGATTAAAAAGTATAAGATTAAGAAAAAAGTAATCCCTATTCTAAATACCGATAAGAGCATTTTTGGTAATAAAATCACTCTAACTTTCCCAAACATCGAATAAGCTTTATGAGAATAATATACTTTTAATCGGGTGTAGATCAGAAAAATATAAATTTCATTACCGCTTCGTACTCCTCAAAAACAGATCCCAACGAAACATATTGTATAAAAATAGATTTCATAAACTATATGAATGAAATAAAAAAAGAAGAGTATTGGTATGTAAAAGTAGAATGAGAAAAGCTTGATTGTTTCATTTTTCAAAAAAGAAAATTATCTAATTTGCGAAGTGATAGATAATGGTTAGGGAGAAAAGCTTTAAATTCAAGAAATGACATGATAGAAAAAACCAAATCCAGAGGGCAGGAAATGATTTCTGAGCATCTTAAAAAACTAAATAAATCAGGTAATACTACAGAACGTGTACAATTTGTTGATCTGGAAGATGACAATGGCAATCCTATAGGCACAAAGGTTATCATCAAGATACCTGTACTTTAAAATATATTCATAGCATGGATTTAAAAGCAGTAATTGTAGAAGATGAAAAACATAGTAGAGAGAATTTAAAACAGTTCTTAGAAGAGTTCTGTACAGATATAACAGTAACAAGCATGGCTACTTCGGTTTCTGAAGCTATTACGATCCTTTCATCTACCAAACCCGATGTTGTTTTTTTAGACATAGAATTACAAACCGGAACTGGTTTTGATGTACTTAACCAAGTATCAAATTTTAATTTTGAAGTTGTTTTTACCACAGCTTTTGATCAATATGCAATTAAAGCAATAAAATTTAGCTCTCTTGATTATTTATTAAAACCTATTGATCTTGAAGAATTACAAAATGCAGTTGAAAAAGTACGGAAGAAAAAAAACCAGGAAATCTACAAAAAACAACTGGAAACTCTAATGCTAAATCTTAAACAACAAAAACCAAAGCTTAATAAAATATGTTTAGCCACTGCCGAAGGTTTTGAGTTTGTAAATATCGACGATATCATATTTTGTAAAGCCAATGGTTCTTACACCTCTTTTGTTATGAAAAATGAATCAAAGTTGCTGGTTAGTAAACACCTAAAAGAATATGAAAGCCTATTACTTGAGCAAGACTTTATGCGTGTACACAATAGCTATTTAATAAACTTAAAAGAGGTCAGGAAATTTGTGAAATCAGATGGCGGCTACATTATAATGAATAATGATATCTCTGTGAGTATTTCCCGCTCAAAAAAAGAGGATTTTCTTAAGGTAATGTCTACTTTTACAAAGTAATAATTTCTTGTTTATTTTTTTGTTACTATTAATCTGGTATTAAAAATAATATCTTAATCATTTTTAGACTTATATCAGGGTTATAACACTCATAAAAGTCGTAAGCTCAAAATTTAAACAAGTAATAAAAATGACTATGTAATGGCCGATGAAATTGTAAATAGAGTTGCTAATAATAAAAACCTCATCACTTTTGATTTAGAAGAGTATTACCCTAAAGGTAACCGTATTCTTTTTGATATTAAAGACTGGCTTTTTGAAGGGTTAATTTTACGCGAAAAAGAGTTTAGAAAACACATTTTAGATCATGACTGGAGTCAATATCAAGACAGCTATATTGCCTTAACTTGTTCTACAGATGCTATTATTCCCGGATGGGCATATCTTTTATTAACAAGTGCATTACAGCCTTTTGCAAAAAAGGTAGCTGTAGGATCTTTAGAAGCCTTGGAAACTATACTTTATGCCGAAATTATAAATACTATTGATATTTCGGCTTATCAAAACAAGCTTATTATTATAAAAGGATGTACAAACAAGCCTGTTCCTAATGGGGCTTATATCGATTTGATTCAAAAATTACAACCCGTTGCCAAGAGTATTATGTATGGAGAAGCATGTTCTTCTGTTCCTCTATACAAAAGGAAATAAACCCTTTTATCTATTAATGTTGTTTTTTATCGAAAAACAATGGCCTGCTAACATACTTTTAAAGCAAAAAACGTTTCTTAAAATATATTTGCCAACATAAAAATTTACACTGGTTATTTGTACAGGATAATAAATTATTTAACCCTTAAAATAACCTGATTAAATTCCTTAAAACTATCATCAAATGAAAAAAACATTGCTTACTGTAGTTCTATTAATTAGCTCTACAATTCTATTTGCACAAGAAGAAACAAAAAAAGACGACGCTCCTAAAGAAGGATGGACCAAAGGAGGAAACATTAGCCTATTAATAAATCAATCTGCTTTTAATGCAGAATGGCTTGGAGGAGGGACATCTAATGTTGCAGGAAATCTCTCTATATCCTATGATTTTAATTACCGCAAAGGAAAACTCACTTGGGATAATAAAATTCTTGCAGATTACGGACTTACCAAACTTAAAGATCAAGAGTTTATACGCAAAACCAATGATCGCTTAGAGTTAAATTCATTATTGGGTAGACAAATCAAGGAATCATTATGGTACTATTCTTTTTTCTTAAACTTTAGAACACAGTTTGATAAAGGATTTGAATATGGAGAAGAACCTATTTTAGATACAACTACCGGAAATGTTATTGGTACAAGAGAAATCAGAACAGAAACTACTCGTGTTTTTTCTCCAGCTTATTTACAATTAGGCCCAGGCTTATTATGGAAAAAAAGTGATAATCTCAAAGTTAATATCGCTCCTGCAACAGCACGATTTATTTTTGTACATGATATGTTTACAGATGTGGGTAATGATCAGGCAGCAATAGATGCTTTTAACGATGCCGGAGGTTACTTTGGAGTAGAAGCAAACGATACGTTTCGTTTTGAATTTGGTGCTGCACTTAATGGGTATGCTAAATTTGAGATCATGAAGAATGTATCTATGGAAAACATTTTAAATTTGTATTCTAACTACTTAGAAGATCCACAAAATGTAGATATAGATTATACTGCAAACATTGTTATGACGATTAACAAATATTTATCTACTAATCTAACTTTTCAGGCCATCTATGATGATAATGCTGTTGGTGCTTTTCAGATTAGAGAAGTGTTTGGTCTAGGAGTAAATTACGGGTTCTAGAAACAAGAAACTATAGTTCTTTAAAAAAGCATCTTTTATTTGATAAAAGATGCTTTTTTTCTTTAGTAAGTCTACTATTTTTATCCTTTATTAGATGCTAATTGCATATGAAACTCATATTTATCCTCATCAACTGTCTTAAAACCCATACGTTCGTATAAATATCTCGCTGGGTTTTCTTTTAATACTTTTAGTACCATATCTTTATTTGAAGCTTTGGCAGTCTCTATTAGGTCTTTAATCACATATTTCCCTATTCCATGACCTTGATATTCGGGTAATACTTGTATTTGTAGTATTTCTATTGCATGTTCTGTTTCAATATATTTCAATACACCTGCTCTTTGATTAGATTTTAATATCACATAAGCATTATCATATTGAAAATCTATTCTGGATAAATGTTCTTCATCTGACAAGAAAATTCCCATTTCCTCTAAGTGTTCGACCATTGTCGCTTTTCTTAATTTAAATAAGAAATCCTTATCCGATTCTTGTGCTTTAATCAATTCTAATTTTTCCATAGCAAATCATATAATACAATATCACGAATATACTTTAATTTATGAAACACATTTTTGATAATACAATACATATCATATAAAAAATAAAAGCGAGAGTAAAGAAAATACTCTCGCTTTGATTATGTATCTCTTTTGCAAGCAAATTACTTAGAACGATCCTCTGCCGCAGGCACTTTATTCTTTGGATTTTTATCACTTTCTTTAAGTGTTTTCAGCACTTCATTGATAGCTCGATCCAGTTGCACATCTATACCTTGAGCATCTTTTCCTGGGTTCTCTGGAACATGGATATCCGGTTCTACACCATGCCCTTCTGCAAACCAGGTTCCATCGGGGTTATACATCCTAAATGTAGGTACTGTTACATATCCACCGTCTATTAATTCTGGTGATCCCGAAATTCCTATTAGTCCTCCCCAGGTTCTTGTACCGATAAGCGGCCCTATTTTTCTTTTCTTAAAATAATCGGGAAAAGCATCACCTCCACTACCACTCCATCCATTGATAAGCATCGCTTTAGGACCATAATGCCCTCTTGGAGGCCAAGCCCAGTCTTTTCCTTCTCTTACTTTGTAATAGCTCAATAATGGTCTGTTTAATAATTCTACAAATCTATCAGGTATTTGTCCTCCATTATTAAATCTTTCATCAATGATTAATCCATCTTTATGATGTTGAGCATAAAACATTCTAACTAATTCTTCTTGCCCATCTATTCCTGTACTTGGTACATAAATATATCCTATTCTTCCTCCAGATTTTTCATCTACATATTTTCGCATTTTTTCAATCCAGGCAAGATTTCTCAGCCTCGCTTCACTTCTTATAGGTTGTACAAGATATTGCTTGCTATTTTTGCCATCAGGAGTTTTGCTAACTGTAATTTCTATTGTTTCATTTGCTTTTCCTTCTAATGCTACATAAGGATCTGCATATTCTGTTAATTCGATTCCATTAATACGTAATATATAATCACCTTCTTCAACTACAACTCCTGGCTTTCTAAGAGGAGATTTAACCTCTGTATCCCAGGGAGCTGGTGTAATGATTTTTTTTATTCTGTATTTTCCCTGGTGTATCTCCCAGTCAACACCCAGATAGCCTGTAGCTTTATTAGAGCTTGATACTACGTCTCCACCACCTCTATATGTATGAGAAGCATTTAGTTCTGCAATTAATGCTCCGGTAATTTTATTTAGGTCATTTCTACTTGCTGCATATTCGATCAATGGCTCATATTTCTTTTTCATAGCTTCCCAATCCAATCCGTGTAGATTTTTATCATAGAAGAAATCTCTTTCTAAACGCCATATATCTGTAAAGATTTGTCTCCATTCTTCTTTTGGGTTAACGGTCATTTCCATTTTAGAAGTGTCTATATGATCTTCTAGTGATTGATCTTTTGCGACTTCTATAATTCCCATTTTTTCTTCGCTAAATACTAAAATATTATTGTTATCAAACGAAAGTTTATAATCATCTACATTTTCAAGGATTGTATTTTCTTCATCTTCTTCAAAATCATAATATTTTAAAACCGATTTTTCGTCTTTTGATCCTGTTCTGGGGTGTTTCAAGAAAATGACTTTACCCTTGGCTGCACTTATTCCTCCTGTATTCCCTAGTTCTACAGGTAAAATAATCATTCTGGATTCTATACCATCAAAATCTATGCGTATTGGTTTTATCTTCTGATCTTCCTTTTCTTCTTCTTTCTTCTTGTCTTTGGTATCCTCTTTCTTATTATCACCTTCATTTATGGATACTTTATCATTTTTTAATTCAATAGGATGTACTGCATCTTTTGTAAGTGGAATGATTCCTATTTTAGTGGCATTAGGGTATGTCCAGCTATTATCATAATCACTATATACCGGATCAAAGGTTCTATTCGTCGTACAATAGATATACTTATTGTTGACAGAAAAAACAGGGCTGCCATCATCATAAAAAGCAGAAGTGATAGTGTGTTTTCTCTTTTTATCTATATCATAAATAATGATATGCTGATTTCCATTTTCATGAGAATTTGCATAGGTAATATATTTACTGTCATTTGACCAACTCACAGAAAAACCAGATAACCCTCCTTGAAACAATTGTATTTCCTGATCTATTTTGGTAATCGTATTGTTAGTAATATTTGCCAGTTTTATATGCATTTTCTGATCTACAAAAATTAACTTTTTACTATCAGGAGACCAAAATAACTGGTATCTAAATCCCGGACCTTGCTTTGAGATTTGTTTCTCTGAATTATTTTTAAGATCTCTCACCATTAATTCATATTCGCCTGTTTTATCACTCCAATATGCAATATATCTTCCATCTGGTGACCAACTGGGATAACGCTCTGCAATGCCACTCGTACGTGTTAGGTTTTTAGTAATCCCATCTTTTTTAGGTACAGAAAAAATATCTCCTCTGGCACCTACAATAATCCTATTGCCATCTGGGGCAATACCAACACTATGAATGTATTTTTCTGCTTTCTTTACCTGAGGTTTTAATCCAGTAAAATCACCAATAGCACTTATGGATATTTCTTTTGTTGTTTTTGTTGCTACATCTAAAAGATATAATGTTCCTCCAGCTTCAAAAACAATTTCAGATTTTCCTATAGATGGGCGTTCAATATCAAATTCTTTAAAAAATGTAATTTGCTCGTGTTCTTTCGATTGTAAGTTATATTTCCAGATATTGAACTTTTTTGAAGCGTCTTTATCCGAAAGATAATAAAGGTCATCATTATTCCACATGGGTAGTTCATCATTACCATCGTTATTGGTAATGTTTTCAGAAGTTAAGGTTTTAAGGTTAAAAAGATAGATGTCAGACGCCATTCCCCCTCGATACCGTTTCCAGTTTCTGCTTAGCCTTGATTTATCTGTCATAGCAACAAGATCACCGTTTACATGCAGATCTAATTCTTCGACTTTGCTTATCGGTATTCTTATTGGTAATCCTCCATTAACAGATATCTTAAATGCTTTAGAAAAACGTTGTTTACCGCTTTCCATTCTAGAGGTGTAGATTAAAAATTTTCCGTCTTTGGTCCATGCTTTAATATTATCAGACATTCCGTGAGTTGTAATCCGTTTAGGAATACCTCCGGTTACCGGGATTGTATATATATCATGGTTTCCATCATAATTAGCATTAAACGCGATAGTTTTTCCATCTGGAGAAAATTTCCCCATTGTTTCTCGACCGGGCTTAGTTGTTAATCGATGTGCAGTGCCTCCCCGCTTATTTACAATCCATAAATCATCTGCATAAGTAAAACAGATATTAGAATCGGAAACATCGGGATATTGAATCATTTTTGCAGGTAGTTGGCCATAATTTATGTTTGGCAGCCAATACAATAAAAACAGTGTAATAATCTTTGTGAGATTTTTCATGACATAAAAGTTTTTTGATTGATATATGTTGTTTTTACTATGACCTATGAGTATTTAATATGTTACATCAAATGATCTAATTATTTACTTGATTTATTCACGTGTCATGATATCAAAAGTATTCTAAATGACTTTTCTTTTTATATGATTTTGACACATTAACCTACTGTTAACGTTAATATAGTATGTAATTATCAAATAATAAGGGCTTGACTTATCTATGTTAATAGATCAGTAAATGCAAATTAAAACCGGTATAAGACTAATGAGGAAGTAATCTTCTACAAGTTGTTTTTTGATAGAAATATCATTGATTTGAAAAAACTAAAGGCATACCGTATCTTTGTATTCTACCCTTGCAACAAAAGATCAAATGAGTAGATTTTTTTTAGCTATTTTTCTGCTTTTGTTAGTAACAAAAATTTCAGGTCAGGAAAAAGAAAAAACAAAATATCTGGATTCAATTCAAGTTAATTTAAAACGTTCTCTTGATAGTATTTTAAAAAACACCACAAATGACCTAAATATCATAGTTTTAAAACAGAAGCTAAAAGAAATTACTCCCAAAAAACAAAAAAAAGAACATATCGGGTGGAAAGATAAGGCAAACTTTGCCTTGCTTTTTAATCAATCTGCATTTAATTACGACTGGCAAGGTGGAGGAACATCTAACATTGCAGGAAATGTTACGTTAAACTATGAATTTAACTACAAAAAAAATAGTTTAACCTGGGATAATAAAATTATTGCAGATTACGGACTTACTTTTTTAAGAGGAGAAGATTTTCCTCGTAAAACCAATGACAGGATTGAATTTAATACTCGATTAGGGCAAAAAATTGGTCAAGGTTTCTGGAATTATTCTTTGTTTATCAATTTTAGATCTCAATTTGATAAAGGATATAGATTTACCAAAGATCCTGATACAGAAGAGACCATTCGTACAGAAGAAACTCATTTCTTTTCTCCGGCTTTTATACAGATCGGACCAGGATTGTTATGGAAAAAAAGTGATAACCTGCACATAAATATAGCTCCAGTCACATCTCGTATGATATTTGTAGACAAAGAATTTACCAATGTTGCAGATTATGTAGATGGTGATTATTTTGGTGTAGATGCTGGTGAAAGCTCTCGATTTGAGTTTGGTGGATCTCTTGCAGCTTATTCTAAATACACTTTGGCAAAAAATATAACTCTAGAGCAACTCTTAAACCTGTACTCTAACTATATTGAAGATCCGGCCAATGTAGATATTGATTATACACTAAATATTAACTTACTTGTAAACAAATACATTACGGGTAGTTTTGTGTTTCAAGCAATTTATGATGACAATGCTACCAGTGGATTTCAGATACGTGAGGTAATTGGATTAGGGCTTAAATATAAGTTTTAAGCTTATTCTTCGATAATCTCAGGATATAAAAAGTTATTATAAGGGAAACGAGTTACATGTATATTTCGTGTTTCTTTATATACTCGTTTTCTAAAATCATCAATATTCTCTTTCTTGATAGCAGAAATAAATAAGGCATTATCTCCTATTCTACTCATCCAGGTTTGTTTCCATTCTTCTAGAGTATAATGAGCTTTGGTTCTTTCTGTAGTTAAATCATCACTATCTATTGTTTCATGTTGATAAGCATCAATTTTATTAAAAACCATCATAGTAGGTTTATCTCTACAATCAATTTCATCAAGAATTTTATTCACCGATTCGATATGATCTTCGAACTGTGGATGAGAAATATCTACGACATGTAATAATAAATCGGCTTCTCTTACTTCGTCTAATGTACTTTTAAAGCTCTCTACAAGTTGGGTAGGTAGTTTTCTAATAAAACCTACAGTGTCACTAAGTAAAAATGGAAGGTTACCAATAACTACTTTTCTTACTGTAGTATCCAAGGTAGCAAAAAGTTTATTTTCTGCAAAAACCTCACTTTTGGCAATAACATTCATCAATGTAGATTTACCTACATTGGTATATCCTACTAAAGCTACTCTAACCAGTTTTCCACGATTACCGCGCTGTGTTGCCATTTGCTTATCGATGGTAAGCAGTTTCTTTTTAAGCAAAGAAATCCGATCTCTAACAATACGACGGTCTGTCTCGATCTCTGTTTCTCCCGGACCTCTCATCCCGATACCCCCACGTTGTCTTTCTAAGTGAGTCCACAATCCTGTTAATCTAGGCAATAAATACTGATACTGTGCTAATTCTACCTGGGTACGGGCATAGCTGGTTTGAGCGCGTTGGGCAAAAATATCAAGGATCAGATTCGTTCGATCTATAATTTTAGCCTTCAAAATACGCTCTATATTACGTAGTTGCCCTGGTGATAATTCATCATCAAAAATGACAGTACCTATATCATGTTGTTCTACATAAATTCGTACATCCTCCATTTTTCCAGATCCTATAAACGTTTTAGAATTAGGCATATCCATCTTTTGGGTAAATCGTTTTACCACTTCACCTCCAGCTGTATACGTAAGAAATTCTAATTCATCCAAAAACTCTTCGAGCTTCTCTTCATCCTGGTTCTTGGTTATGATTCCTATCAAAACCGTTTTCTCGTATGCTATTTTTTCTCTTTCTAACATTAGCTACCTAATCTTCTATATCTTAATTTATTATATTGTGCTTTTAAACAAATGTACAAAAGTACAACATTTATGTACTCGGGAACCAACATTATAGCTGGTTTCTTATAAAATTAAATGCGATGGCCAATAAATTTTATTTCAGCAAAAAAAACACAAATCACTTTACCATAGCATTTTATAATCTAGAGAATTTATTCGACACCAAAGATGATCCAAAAACCTTAGACAATGATTTCTTACCTGATTCTGAAAAAAAATGGAATCGAAAACGATATGAAAAAAAAATATTCAAACTTGGTACTGCCATTTCAAATATTGGATTTTCAAAAACAAGAAAAGCTCCTGTTTTGGTTGGTGTTGCAGAAGTAGAAAATAAAACAGTTCTCAAAGACCTTATTAACTCTAAACACTTAAAACAAAAAGAGTACGGTCTTGTGCATTATGATTCTCCAGATGAACGAGGTATTGATGTAGGGTTACTATATCAAAAACAATATTTTGAAGTAAAAAACTCTAAAACTATTACTGTTTTGGTGAATAATGAAATGGGAGAGCGAGATTATACTCGCGATATTCTATGGGTGACCGGTGCTTTAAATCAAGAAGAAGTGCATATCTTAATAAATCATTGGCCGTCGAGAAGAGATGGTGCAGAAAGTACAGCTTATAAACGTATTGCAGCAGCAGAAAAAAACCGTGAGATTATTAACCAGATTACTGATCAAAACCCTAATGCGAAAATTATCATTATGGGAGACTTTAATGACGACCCCTCTAGCGAAAGCATAAAAAACTTGGTACGGCAAGATCTTTTTAATCCAATGGAACGTCTCCATACCAGATATAGAGGTAGTACCAGCTACAGAAGCCAGTGGAATCTGTTTGACCAAATAATCTTTAGTCATAACTTTCATCAATATGAAAAAGGAAAGCATAGTTTTTCTGATGCAGCTATTTTTGATCCGGATTTTTTAAAAATATATAAAGGTCGGTATAAAGGAACTCCTTTTAGAACCTACGCAAGAGGAAAATATAAAGGAGGATACAGTGATCATTTTCCTGTATCGGTACGATTAAAGCTAAACGAAAAGGCAGAAAAATAATATTATTTTTCTGCCTTTTAATGACAACTTATCTATTTGATAACGGATTAAAAATCGTATCTCCCTGATTTGTTTGTAGTTTCATGACCATTAGTATCGAAACTATCCCAAAGATTATTCGCACTGCTGTCTAACCATAATTTGGGCTGTGAACTCAAAGCTGTATAATCCTCGCCCGAAGTAGAAGCTATAGCAACCTCTTTTAAGAACCAACCATCTGTTCCTTTTAATTTAATTAAAGCTGAATCAACCTCTATCCAATCAATAGTTAAAGGATTGGGTAAATCCAATTCTAGATAATAGATATCCCAAGAACCTTCTTCTCTATCATTTCCTGGGTTGTCTAATACAATATTATGTTTAGTTATTATTCCTAAATCAGTTAGAAAACTAACATCAAGTCTTACAGATCCATTAGTACCACAATGATTTGAGCCAGAATCTTCATATGTACCTGTTATAGTAGTCACTTTGTAATACCATTTTGTAATCCTACCTGATAAAATTGGTCCCCTTTTACTATGATATTTTGCAATAGCTTCATCAAATTTGATAGAAGCTTCATCTTTACTCACATCAGCTCCAAACTTCATATGCATAATAGGCTTTATTATTGGTTGAGTATCATCTATTATAGTGTTACTATTACCTGTAGTACTCATAAAACCTTCTTTCTCATTAGCATTTATGGCCTCGGCATCTACTGTAGATTTTTCGCAAGAAGCGGTCATCAAAATACATGCTGCTACAAACATGTATTTTTTAAGTTTTATTACTGTTTTCATTTTGCTTTTAAAAGTTTAGTTATAAAATATTTATCTATTATGCAGCAAATGTAAACTCAAGTACCTTATATAATAACTTGTAGTTGATGATCCGTAATTTTGAATTGATCAAAAATAAATTTCAATTGATAGTTTGTAATCTTTACCTACTCATTTACGGCAAAATCATAGAGTCTAAGCGATACTCTATAACTAAGTGAGCTATAATGTTTTCGAACAAACCATTGATTAATAAAAAAATTTATTATTACTCAACTCATCTATAGTTTTCTCTTGGTTAGATTCTATATAATAAAAACCCTCGATAGCTCTGGGCAAAGCTATCAAGGGTTTTTGTAGATTAATTAAAGATTATATCTTCCCGTTTCCACGGTAGTATCAGATGAATTAGTATAGAAAAAATCCCATCCATTATTTGTGTTATTATCTAACCACATTTCGGGTCTTGAATGCAAAGCTGCAAAATTACTGCTTGAATTAATATAACTTCCAAGAAATACATTAACTGTTCTTAAATACCAACCATCCTTACCTTTTAAACTAATCCCGGCTGATGGGATCTCTATCCAATTAACTAGATTTCCATTTTTTGTTGGTTTTAATCTTAGGTAATAAACATCCCAACCTCCTTCTCTATCATTACCTGGATTATTTAATACAATATTATTTTGATGAATATACCCTAAATCAGTTCGAAAATCTATATGAATTCTTACCGAACCATCTGTACCACAATGGTGTGAGCCAGAATCTTCGTAAGTACCGGTTCTTGTTTGAACTATATAATTCAAAAATGTTGTACCAGTCCCATCTACATCTAATTTTGAGTTATTATTAAAGTATTTGGCAATTGCTTTATCAAATTTTGCATGTCCTTCTTCTTCACTTACTTCTGGTCCAAAATGCATATGAAACATTGGTTGTATTACTTTTGATTGATCATCTGCTACAGTAGTATCACTATTTCCTGTAGTACTCATAAAATTTTCTTGCTTTTCTATGTTTTGTATCTCGGTATCTGTTTCTGCTTTTTCACATGATACAATCCCCAGAATACATAATGCTAGCACTACATTCTTTTTTAAATTTTTCATTGTTATTTTAATTTTAGAATTAATTATCAAATGTATGTGCTGAAATATTGTTTTGTGATAATGAATATATAGAACACCATTGGGGATTGATGGATCATACGTTTCTCTTGATAATGCTATAACACTCTTAAACAAAACATTGGCTAATAGGTTATTATAAAAAAACACGTGTTTTTGTTAAACTTTTTTTAACATCTCTGCTCAACAATAATCATTCTAATCCCCTAACTTGCATTACGCAAAAAAATCACACAAATAAACTAATAGTCATGAAATTAAAATTACTCTTAATTCCATTCGTCATTTCCTGCCTTTTAGGGGCTCAGAATGGATTTACTCAATCCGTATTTATTAATGAAATACACTATGATAATGCAAGTACAGATGTAGAAGAAGCTGTTGAAATTGCTGGAACAGCAGGAACCGATCTTTCTGGTTGGAGTATTGTTTTATATAACGGATCAAATGGTACCGTTTATAATACAATTTCTATTTCGGGAGTGATTCCTGATCAACAAAATGGTTTCGGAACAATAGTAGAAATTCTTCCTACCAATGGATTACAAAATGGTGCCCCCGATGGGATAGCATTAATTGATAACAACAATGCAGTTGTTCAGTTTTTAAGCTATGAAGGTGTTATTACAGCAACAAATGGCCCTGCATCTGGATTAACAAGTACCGATATAGGCGTGTCAGAATCCAGTAGCACTCCCGTTGGAGCTTCTTTACAGCTATCAGGAACAGGAACATCGGCAACAGAATTTACATGGGAAATATCTACAACCAACTCATATGGTGCCGTAAATATTAATCAGATTTTGGGAACACCCGTTATCATACCCATGATTAACGAATTTGTATTTAATCATACCGGATCTGATACAGATGAATTTGTAGAAATATTAGCTGGTATAGAAACAGATTTAAGCGAATATTGGTTACTAGAAATTGAAGGAGATAGCAATGCATCTGGAGTTATTGACGAGGTAATACAATTAGGTACTACAGATGTTAATGGGTATTTCACTACTACTTTTGGTAGTAATGTATACGAAAATGGTACAGTCACTCTCCTCTTGGTAAAGAATTTTACGGGTAGCTTAGGGCAAGACCTTGACACCAATGATGATGGTGTTTTTGATATCACTCCCTGGGAAGAACGTATTGATGATGTTGGGGTTAACGATGGTGGTGCATCTGATCTTAACTATGCCAATGTTACCTTACTACAATCTTTTGATGGAAGCTCATTTACTGTAGGAGGAGCATCAAGATTTCCGAATGGTCAAGATACCGATGCTGTCACCGATTGGAAAAGAAACGATTTTGATGGAAGTGGATTACCAAGTTTCCCTACAGTTATAGCAGAACCGGGAGAAGCTGTTAATACGCCTAATCGAGAAAATGTAGTTATCGATGATACTAATCCAACAGCGGTAATAGTAATTAATGAAATTGATGCAGATACCGATGGATCTGATGTTTTAGAGTTTGTAGAGCTGTTTGATGGTGGAACAGGAAACACATCTCTGGATGGATACACATTAGTATTCTTTAACGGATCTAATAATCAAAGTTATGCTGCCTATGATTTAACAGGTTCTACCACAAATACTAATGGATATTTTGTTATTGGTAATGCAGATGTTGCTAATGTCGGGATTACATTTCCTGGTAATGGGTTACAAAATGGAGCCGATGCCGTAGCACTTTATAAAACTGCTGCCTCTAATTTTCCTAACGGAAGTGCTGTTACAACAGAAAATCTGGTAGATGCAATTGTATACGATACCAATGATAGTGATGATGCAGAATTATTGGTGTTACTAAATAGTGGTGAGTCACAAATAAATGAAGACGAAAAAAATGATAAGAACTTCCATTCCTTACAACGTTTTCCTAATGGATCTGGAGGATTAAGAAATACCTCAACATATACGCAGGCAATTCCTACACCAGGAAGTGCAAATACAAATGCAACAGAAATAGTTAACCTTATTATTAACGAACTGGATGCAGATACTCAAGGTTCTGATGCTTTAGAATTTGTCGAACTCTATGATGGTGGAGCCGGAAACACCTCACTTAATGGTTACGTTTTGGTAAATTATAACGGAAGTAATAATACCAGTTACAATGCCTTTGATTTAGATGGTTTTACTACCAATGCAGAAGGATATTTTGTTATTGGTAATGCAGATGTTGCCAATGTAGATCTTGTTGTTCCCGGAAATACATTCCAGAATGGTGCTGATGCTGTAGTCTTATATTTTGGTGATGCGACAAGTTTCCCTAACGGAACAGCAGTTACTACCGAAAACATCATTGATGCTATTGTATATGATACTGATGATGCAGATGATGTAGAATTATTGGTGCTTCTAAATACAGATCAGCCACAGGTAAACGAAAACTCAAACGGAAACAAAGACGGAGAATCCTTACAACGAAGTCCTAATGGACAAGGAGGGGCTCGAAATACTACTTCGTATGTTGCTAAAGCTCCAACACCAGGAGCAGATAACGATGGTGTAATAGTAACACCTGGTGATCCAATCAGTATTGCAGAAGCAAGGGCAACCGCCGAGGGTACACCAGTTACTATTGCCGGAGTATTAACCGTTACCGATAGTTTTAATGGTCCTGCATTTATACAAGATGCCACTGGTGGTATCGCTGTTTTTGATGATCAGGTGCAAGCTAATGCTGCTTTAAAAGTTGGTGATTCTATTACCATAACAGGGATCAGAGCTGCTTTTAACGATCAAATACAGATCAGTTCTGTAACAGATGTAGTAAATAATGGTCTGCCTCAAAATCCAATTACACCTCTAGATATTACACTTGCAGAACTTGCAGATCATCCAGGAGAATTGGTTCGAGTACTTAATACCACATTCCCTAATCCGGGAGATCTTTTATTTGGTAACTCTAACTTCACTCTTACCGATGCTAGTGGAAATGGAGAACTGCGTGTTGATAATGATGTAGCTTCTATAGTAGGTAAAGCACAGCCTGTTACTTGCACAGAAATCACAGGTGTGATAGGTCGTTTTAGAGAATTCTTCCAGTTACTTCCAAGGCAAGCTTCAGATATTCCTTGTGCAGAAGAATTTATTCCACCAGGAGACACAGTAGGCTTTCCTAAAGAAGATACTTTTGATGTAGTAACCTGGAATATCGAATGGTTTGGTGATGAAAACAACTCGCCTGTAGGTCAAAACCCAATGTCTGATGAAATTCAAAGAGATAGTACCGCTACGGTACTTAAAAAACTAAAAGCAGATGTATATGCTGTAGAAGAAATTGCCGATGATGTATTGTTTGAAGAATTAGTAAATCTGTTACCAGGTTATGAGTATATTTTATCTGATGCTGTTTCTCGCCCCGGTTCTGGAGGAGTATCACAAAAAGTAGGATTTATTTATAATACTGAAACCGTTTCTGTGGTAGAAACAAGAGCAATGTTTACATCTATTCATCCGCTATACAACGGTGGTGATGCATCTGCACTTGTAGATTACCCTAGCGAAACAGATCGTTTCTACGCTAGTGGAAGATTGCCTTTTTTAATGACCGCAGATGTAACTATTAATGGAGTTACAGAACGTATTGATTTGATCGCATTACATGCCAGAGCAAATAGTAGCAATGGTCCTCAAAATCGATATGATATGCGTAAATATGATGTAGAAGTATTAAAAGATTCGCTAGATGCTAATTTTGTAAACAATAAGGTTATTCTTTTGGGAGATTATAATGACGATGTAGATGAAACTGTAGCAGACATCCCATCAACCATTTCTAGTTTTCAGGAATATGTAGATGACACTGCTAATTACACGATTGTATCTTCTGCATTAAGCGAAGCGGGATTGCGATCATTCGTTTTTAGAGAAAATATGATTGATCATATTATGGTAACCAATGAACTTAATGAGGCCTATATCGAGAATTCTGTAACTGTTCATTACGACGTATATGATAATGATTATGCATTCACCACGTCTGATCATTTACCTGTTTCTGCACGATTCTTACTAGAACCAGAATTTGTAAACAATGATTGTTCGGGTGCATCTGTTGTAGCCTTTAATCAAGGTAAGAGAAAAGATGGTGGAAGAATATCCCGACTTAGAAGTAAGACTAAACGTGCCTTAGGAACTCCTAGAGAAAAAAGGTATTTTAATTTTGTGAGTTTAGGGTTTGGTGGATCGATCACTATAGAATTAAACAACGAAATTTTTGATAACGTTGATACTAATGAATTTGCAGTATTCGAATCTACAGGATTCTTTGATAACATCCCTTGTAATTACTATCCAGAATCGGCAGAAGTCTTTGCTTCACAAGATGGTATCGAGTTTGTTTCTTTAGGAACAACTTGCCAGGATGGTGAATTTGATCTTGCAACGGGTAACTTGCGTTCTGCAAAATATATCAAAGTTGTGGATACAAGTGATAAAGCTAGTTTTCCTTGGTTTGCAGATGGTTATGATCTGGATGCTATTGTATGCCTTGAAAATGGTGAGCGTATAGCTACAAAAAATACCATGGTCTATGCAGAAAACCCTACTGCTTTAGAAAGTGAGTTACTCCCCGAAGATTTTGGATTAGAAGAAACAAGTGTTTTTGTTTCTCCAAATCCATTTAAAAATCAGTTATCTATAGATTTTAATACTCTTGTTGAAGGAAATGTAGATGTTATAATTACTGATGTAACTGGTAAAACTGTATATACTCAAACGATACGGCTTAATGCCGGGCAATCCAAATTATCTATTGATATGAATCGTTACCCAAAAGGGTTTTATGTTCTACATGCTTCTGGTACAAATGGAAAACTTAATATAACTAAAAAGATAATTAAAAAATAATTGTTAAATACAAAATATCAACCCTGCGAAGTCATCTTTGCAGGGTTTTTCATTTATAAGAGTCAAAACATATATCGTCTAATATGATAATTCTGGAGCCTTTGATGTCCATGATAGAGTTCCATCCTGATCATACCAGGTTTCTGTTAATTTTCCATCTTTTATCTCTAAAATAGCAAATCCATTTTTCACTCTTAATTTGTTATTTGGAGAAGGGTTCTCTAATAGAGTATGGGCATAATAATCAATAGTACTAATATTTCCATTATGGTTACCCTCTAACCATTCTGCATTACCAAATGGAATGCCAGAATGTCCTAGGCACCTAGCTAAAGTAGAGCGGCTTGCCGCAGTATTGTTATATACGACTCCATTATGAATATGACCCCAATACCACACTTCGGGATGTCTTCCCATAAGAGAATCTTTAACAACATCATTCCATAACGAATTTGTATACTTTCCTTGTACATCCATTGGGTTATGGTGAGTAAGCAGTATTATTTTTTTACCCTTAGACTGTGTAGCTATAAATCCTTCTGGTCCCGATTGATATGTATCATTGATTACTCCATCCATATACATATCTGTTGCATTATAAGCAGAATCCAGACCTATAATTACCCAATCCCCATAGGTAATAGAAAAATAGGTTGCTCCTTTTTGCTTCTCAAAAACTGGAGATGCAAGTGCTGTTTTATATAAGCCATTTGCACCATCATACATTTCGTGATTAGAATTAAGAGTAAAGTTGCCAAGAGGAGCAGGTTTCCAACAGTTTAGTAAATTATTTTGTTCTTCAGATTCAAGACCGGCATAATATACATCTCCCAGATGAATCATAATATCCGGATTCTGTTTCGTAATCTGTTGCATCACCATTTGCGATGGGCTATCTGGTAAATTTCCATCCTTGTATTTTCCTGTTCCCCAATCTCCAAATAATGCAATTTTTAATGACGGTTGGGAAGAAGGAGTTATTTTAATTGTAGTTGGAGGATCATTATGAACAAATGGATGTATTTTTTTAGGGAAAAGCTTATAGTATAAAAAATTGAGTATTGCCAAGGGCCACCCTGTTCCTTTTGGGTCGCCCATATCCAATTCGGCATACTTGGCTGTAGAGACCAGAGAACCATCGCCTGTTAATTTGCCTTCGCCTTCCCAAATTGTCCACCAATCATCCCATTCATTAGTTGTGATTTTTGAAGGAGGCATTTTTAAAAATTTCAAAATAGGCTTTAACCAAGAAGGCGCCTTGTTGTTTAGATAATACAAGACCCATCCAAATTCAATACTCTCGTCGGCGCCAGGAGGTAGCGGCGGAGGTGGTGTTTCAGTGTTCATTAATTGAATAAGAAGGTCTTCTGATTTCTGAAAAGTAACCCAGAAATGAGTTTCTACTACAACTCCTTTTTGTACGGCCTCTTGCAATTCTTTTTGGATCTGTTCTAATGTTTTTTGTGAAGATTCCATTTTAGTTTTGTTTTAGATAGTATTAATGAAAAGTTTAATAACCCAGAAGAGATACTAAAAATCTAATCAGGGTTTAACGAGGTATAATATGAGATATTCAAATACTAAAACATCTGATCAAGAGAGGTGCTCACCAGATATTGTTACAGAGTAGTATCAAGTAGTTTTCTACTATAAAAACCTCATAACAAAATTCTGTAAAATCTTGATTATGAGGCAATTTTATCTAAATGTAAAGAAAATAATTTAATTAGAAGGAGGTTTTCTAGAAAACCTCCTGAAATTATAATAGATCAAAAAAGCTTAATTATTAGATTCGGTCTTTTTATTATTTACCTTTTTTTCTCAAAACATATGTAACATATTGTTTTTCAGCAATATAACATTACGGATTCTCCTCAAAAAAAAACATCCAAATACCTGTTTTTATCCAGAGTTTATGACTAGTCTATATATAGTTAATTAACCCATTTTTATATAGTGATTTTCCCGAAAACCGAATCTAAGCAATTGATAATCAACAAACTATAATTTAACAACATTAAGAATGCTATTATGTGTTTTTATAGGTAGATAGATTTGAATACTTTTAAAATTGAAATCAATAGAGATTAAATATTTCTTTATTTGATACTACTCCACTCTAATGGTTAGAATCCCACAATGATTATAGTATCATTAGGACAAAACCATCCAATAGGTAAGAAACAAAAATATATCTGGCGCCGAAAGTAACTGTTTCTAAAAGAATGATCTCATGAATCCTTGTAGGCTTCAAAAGCTAACTTATTTAATAATCTTAAAACTAAATCAAAATGAAAAAATGGAAATTATTAGCGCTTTGCGCTATTATTACTGGATTTATTTCGTCTTGCCAAAAAGATGAAGTTACAAATGAAGCACCAGAACAGGTAAAAATAGAGCCCACAAAAGCACAACTCGAGAAGTTGCACAATATGGGGGTGAATACTGATAATGTTACGATTGAAGATTTTACCTTTTTAGACGGCTCTTCTGCAAAACACTTGGTTTCAGGAGATATTACAGTTCCTATAGCAGATTTAAACAAATATCCGGAACTAGAGTCTCGTGATGATGATAGTAAACAATACCGAACACCAAACCTAGTATCTCCACCTAATAGAAATATTAAAATTCTTGGGTATACCGGAGGTGGTTTTGCATTAACTCCTAAGATGAAAACAGCTTTATCATGGGCGGTTTTCAACTATAATGTGTTACCCAACACCCTTAATTTTACGCTTAGTTATGGTACTAATGTTGCGGCTGCAGATATTGTAGTTTATAAAATCGCAGGAGCTGCAGGTGGAATAGCTGGATTTCCTACTCCCGCAGGAAAACCATACAAATGGGTTAGAATCAGAGCAGGAACAGATGCATATAGTACTAATGTAAATGAACATGTAATCGGTCATGAGATTGGACACTGCATTGGATTTAGACATCAAGATTGGTATAACCGTCAAAGTTGCGGATATACTGGCACTCTACCTGCCGAGTCTACTGCTATTTGGATACCGGGAACTCCTTGGTCTCCCAATGCAGATTCTATTATGTTGGCATGTTTTGGTGCTGGAGAAGATGGAGAATTAACTCCTACAGATAAAACAGCATTAAATATACTATACTAATGATATCCTTTTGAGAGATAACAATAAATCTCCAGAGCAAAACTCTGGAGATTTTTCATAACAGATACCATTCAGAAATTTTGAAAAATTAAACGACTTAAATATTCTTAAAACTAAAACAAAATGGAAAAGTTTAAACTATTAGTACTTTGCATTATTATTGCTGGATTTTTTTGGTCTTGTGATAAAGATGAGGTTGCTAATGAAATACCCGAACATGTAACTTTGAAGCCTACAAAAGCACAACTTGATAAGTTATCTGCCATGTTTATAAACACAGATAATGTTGTTATTAAAGATATTACCACCTTAGACGGAATCAAAAAAAAGTATTTGGTTTCAGGAGATATTTTAATCCCTGTACTTGATTTAAAAAATTATAGCAAATTAAAACCTAAAACAACTAACCAAAAGCAATTCAGATTTCCGCACATAGTATCACCACCTTATAGGGTTATTGATATTCTTGGGTATACGGGTTCTGGATATGCTCTCACTAGTAAAATGCAAACAGGTTTGCGATGGGCTGTAAATAACTATAATAGCTTAGGTAATTCACTACGTTTCAGATTAACCTTTGGTACTGATTTTAGTTCGGCAGATATGGTAGTTTATAATAATAATCAACCAGGTGGTGGTGGAGCCGCTTCAACCCCTAACCCAGCGGGTAGACCCGGTAAGTATATCCAAATTAATGCCGGCACAAATAGTTTTAGTACTAATGTGGTAGAGCATGTAATGACTCATGAAATAGGACATGCTATAGGACTAGCTCATCAAGATTGGTATAACCTTCAGAGTTGCGGGTATACTGGTCCTGTGCCTGCCGGACCTGCACCTATTTGGATACCGGGAACTCCTTGGTCTCCATATACAGATTCGGTTATGTTAGCCTGTTTTAGTGCTTCTGCAGATGGTGAATTAACAGCTACTGATATTCTGGCATTAAATATATTATACTAATGAGAATATTCTTATGACCGAAAAATAATAAGCTATAATCTGGCACAGAAGAGTCGAGGTAAAACATATAAACAAATCCATTATGAAGGATTTTAGATTCGGCTCCTATCTAACACCAAGATTATAGCTTAACTACTAATTCTATCTGAATAGATAAGAAGTTTAATGACCTAAAACACTAATCTTTAATCGCTATTCCTTTAAAAAAAGTATAACAAAATGTGCCTCCTCCTTCGGCAGTCTTATACAAATCATTAATACCTCTGTTCATTTCTTCTTTGCTAATAATTTTTTTTGCTAATGCTTCTTCTGTAATCCCTCTGACCATTGCGGTAAAGGTATTTTTAATAAACCCATCTAGTAATTCAGGTTTAGAATCATCAACATATACCTGCCTGGGAGAAATAGTGATATTCTTAAATCCCGAATCAAGTAACAACGGATATAGCGCTCTACCAATATTAGCATTCCCTCCTTTTTGTTGTTGTAAAGTTACTTGTGCCTGGACCACTTTTTGCGCACATAGACTATCTGGGTAAAAATATGCAGAACCATGATCTCCTTCAATTATCATAAGTGTTCCCCCGGGTTTAAGAACTCTCTTTAGTTCCTGCATAGCTTCTTTTGGGTGGGACATATGTTCTAAAACAAAGCAAACAAAAATGTGATCAAAATGATCATCTTTAAAAGGTAAGTTTAACAAATCTGCAACCTTAAATTCTACATTCTTGATGTCGTGCTCTTTGATTGATTCCTCTGCTTTTTCTAATGAGGCAGTAGACAGGTCTACAGAAACAAAAGTCGAATCTAAGTTCTTTTTTGCTATAATTTTGGTTTGTGCCCCAACGCCACAACCAGCCTCAAGAATTAGAGAGCCTTCTTTCCATTTTGAGTCCCAGTGCAAAAGCTCTGCAATAGAATTAGCCTGATCATTTAATCGAGTTGTTTCTTCCTGAGAATATCCATGGATATAATTTTTCATATGATCTTGACTTATTTCCTGGATAGTACTTTCTGCCTGTTTCAAGCGTTCGAGTATTTCTTTACTGGCATCTCGTAGCTCTTTACCAGACGTAGTAAACACCAATTGATTATTAACTCTATAAAAGATTTGGGTACCTAGACGAGACTCTAATTCTTTAAGTTGATGACTTAATGCCGATTGTGTAAGAAAAAGTTTTTCTGCTGCATTTTTTAAGGTTCCTACTTCTGCAACAGTATCAATAAGTTTTAAATGACGGATTTCTATACTAGCCATTATTTCTGCTTTTTTATGCAAAATACAATGCTTTGCTAAAAGCCAACGACAAAAGAATATGAAAAAAAATAATAGGGTACCTGAATAGAATTCAACCGTTTACAAAAATTATCTTTAATCAGACCTCACAGGTCTTAGAGACCTGTGAGGTCTGTAATAACTATATTCTAACTAATCAATTCTAAAGTATAACGTTCTTCAATTTTTACTTTTCCATTTAAGTGTGCATACTCAAAATTAGATATGTCACCAAACAAAGAGAGTATAAACTCTCTACTGAGCTTGGAATGTTTAGAAGATAAAAAACTTTGATATGAAGAGAATGGATATGCTCTGAAATCTGAAGCCATCCTGTGGTGTTCTGGATTTAAATGTACATAGATGATAAGTTGTTTCAAATATATTTCATTATCTATTTTCTTTCTTGAAAATCTATCTTTGAACAAACTTCCATTTCTATCATAAGCTTTGTTGATCGCTTTAGCATAGGTATTAAACATATTCGAAAATTTCTGTGAAATCAGCCTTCCTTCAACATCTGTATTTGTCTTAATTACTAAATGAAAATGATTCTTCAGTAAGCAATATGCATAAACTTCGCAGATATCGTTACAATACTTCTCAAGAAGGCTCAAAAAGTACTTATAGTTGCGCTCTTCTTTAAAAATATCTTCTTTATTGTTTCCTCTATTGTATATATGAAAATAAGTATCAGGTACTAATGGTTCGTATTTCATTTTTCTATTTTTTAATTTAGACCTCACTGGTCTTAGAGACCTGTGAGGTCTGATTAGGTTTTGATCATTACATCTTATTTTCCGGTAATTTTTATATCATCAATATGGTATCGTGTAGTGGCTCTGGGGTCACCACCAATATATCGAAAACCTATACGAATGGTTCCCTCCAAACAAGATAACCCAATAGGCCCTGCAGGTGTAGAATTGCCAAAAGCGTTTAATGGCCCTCTTGGGATCATAGCATCAAGCTTTGTCCACGATGTAGTTGTAGGGTCTCCTGTAAAATTATCGGCCGCAAAAACCTCAAGGATATTTCCGTTATCATATCCCGCCTGAAGATCAAAATATAAAACCTCATCTAGTGAGGTGCTTATATCAATATCAGGAGTAATAAACCATACTTCATAGAAACTTTCTTTTGACCTATATCCTGTTATTTGTGCATATTGATTTTCACCAAAATTACCTATCTTATATTTTAACTTTCCTCCTGTGATATTACTATTCATCCATCCAGAATCTTCTAGGTCACCAATTTTGAGATCTGTAAAATCTTCTTCAAATAATATCATAACTCCTTCAGAAATTGCCGGGCATTCTAAAACTGTAGGGTCACATCTCGTTTCATTATCAAATACTAACCCTCGCGGATCATTAAGTACTAAGTTATATGTGTTTCCTAAAAAGTTTTTAGTTAATATTCCTTCAAAACTTCCTTGTTGACTTGGTAGTTTAAGGCCTTTAAAGTCTGAAAAAGTACTCGTGCTAATTATCGTGTTTCTTCCTGTTGCACAACTCTCTACAATACGTTCTCCATCAAACTTATCATAATTTTCTGCTGCAAAAGTAAAGGTGTTATCTTCTAAAACCAGATTTTTAGTAAACTGAATATTGTTTACTTTGATGTATACGTTTACTAGTTTATCAGTAAAATCTTCAATTGTGATTTCTAGCGGAGTTATGGCAGCCGTTTCTGTAGACCTTATCACAACTTCTTCTATAAAAAAAGAAGGGATTGCACCAATAGTATTTCCTTCTGAAATTCCAAGAGTTGGAATCCCATTTTCTATCCCAAGAGACAAACCATCTAGTTTGATATATACTTTACGTCCAAATTCATAGGTAGTAAATAATGGATTATCATCTATTAATACCCGAATACCTGCAGAAGGATTAGTATGTTTATCCTGAAGCACCAATTCTTTATAAAAATTACTGGCTTTATCACTGGATACTACGTAACCCTGGATAAAATTGTTAGTATCTTCAAAAACTACTTTAGCATTTTCTCCATCTTCTACAAGTTTTTGTCCCAGAATACCGAGTATTGCGTCAATTGTAATTAGTGTACCTTCAATTTGTGGTTCGTCTATGGTAACCGGAGATATTTTAAATTCATCTTCTGGTGAGCAAGCCATAATTGTACATGATACAATTAAAATCCAAAAAAAATTCTTTGTGTTCATTTTATATTATATTTTTTGTTGTGTTTATTGTTCTTATTATGAAAGTAGACCTCACAGGTCTCTAAGACCTGTGAGGTCTAGTACTAAAATCTTATATATACATTTAGATAGTAGGAAGTGCCATACCCATAAAAGTACTTTGATCCATAAACAGGAGTATCACGTTGTGATTCTTCTAAAGCTAATCGGTAATTTGCATTTCTGGCTTGTTCGAATCCTCCTGTTTTATATCCTTGATCAAGAATATTATTTATAGAGGCAAAAAAACCAATGTAATATTTCTTGATTCTCCAGGATTTACCACCAATAGCATTTACAAGGAAGTAGTCTTTAAACTGCTCTTGTCGTAAAAGTTGTTTTGCAACATCCTCATCATAATCATTAAAAGGTAGTCCATCTGTATCTCGATAAAAATTCGCGGTTCTTGCAAAAGGACTTATGTTGATATAGGCGTTAGAAAAATAATTGGTGGTAGCTCCAAACCACCAAAAATCTGGGTCACGGTACTCAAAACCTAATTGTCCTGCCCGTTGAGGTCCTCCTGCAATATGATATCCTTTTAATGCTGATTTTCCGAAACTTTGTATCCCTTCAATATCTGAAAATGCTTCACTAGTACTGGTTAAGACCAGGTCTAGATCATTATCAAACACAAAACTACCAACTGCCGCTGCTCCTTTAATTTTAATAGTGGGGGTGATCTGGTATTCGACCCCAAATTCTCCTCCGATATACCGTTTATCTATGTCGGTAAGTATTTCCTGAACAAACCCCACATCTGATCCTGAAATAGCTTCGGTAAAAAAGAAAGAAATATTCGTAGCATCCAAAATCTTAGAATAATATCCTGTTAATCTGGCTTTGATCTTGGGAGAACGAAATATATAACTACCATCTACAGATTGGATTTTTTCACTTTCCTGATCTTCTCCTATTAATTTTGCTATGGTGCTATTATTATATCTTGCATTTGCAAAAGCGTTACGAATTGTAGGTGGTTTATTGAAATAGACACTTTGTAGTTTAATAAAATGATGCCCGTTGATCGCAATGGTAGCCCCTCCTTTTACTCCATAATTCATAAAATTTAAAGCTTCACTTTTTCCAAAGGAATCGTTTCCAGGAAAATATCCATTTTCAAACAAACCATTTCTTTGATATATTGTTTGCGAAATTGTTCCACCTAAAAAGAAATTAACTCTTTTCAACTTAAATTGTCCTTGAAGAAATCCATTAATCGCAGAGGCCTCAATCTCATAATTATAATCATAGCGATCTCCTACTCCCACAATACGATTCGGGTTGCGTAAATCACTCTGCGCTCTACTAGTTAATTCGGAAGAAGTTAACTCTGTTGAAGATAACGCAAATACATCAACATCCAGAAAACCTGTACCACCCAAAAGATCTGTTACCTCAGCAAAATTTTGACTCTTTAAATTCTTGTACCCAATCGCCGCATTTAATGTAATGTATGTATTGAATTGACTATTTAATATCATATTGCCACTCAACAAGGCGTCATCTGTTCTATCCTCATATAAGATATATGTTGAGTTATTACCTTTTTGCGCATTTTGTTGATTGGTTTGTAATATATCACGCCAGTTTAATTGCCCATTATTGATGAGATTTTGTTGTGCCAAAAAAGCATTTTGATAATCTAGAGGAGTTGGATTAGGACCTTCTAAAAAAGAACTTGGCATATTATCCGGATGCACAGGGTTGGTGTTTGCGCTTCTTCCTCCTCCAATATAAGTTTGTTGCGCATTTGGACCAATTATTAAATCACTTCCTCCATTATCTATTCTACTATTAGCAATTTTACCAGTTTGAAAAGCAATATTAGTTTGTAAATGAGTTTTCTTTGATATGCTCCAATAGTGGTTTAACATAAAGACTGGTTCTTCTATTTTTCGCTCTTTAGAGTTCCTTATTTCTCCGTTCAGGTATCCCCAGTTAGGATTATAATTGTTTCCTTTAAGATTAAATACTTCATCGGTAATTGCTGTAGATCTTCCTCTACGATTTGGAGTATAAAAACCCGTTAGATTTAAGCTGTGTTTCTTCCCTAATTTTTTTTCAATCGAAACAAAAAATGAATTTGAGTCGTATAAGGTTCCTTCAACAAAACCTTCTTTTCCATATCTTCTGGATAAAGACACAGAGAAAGCCCATCCTTTTTCGGTAACTCCAGAATTATACGTTCCTATTACTCTCCCCTGATAACTACGGTTAGAAAAGGCATAAGATATTTTGCCTCCTTTGCGGTACTTAGAAGCTCTCATAATGATGTTAGAAGTTCCTAAAAGATCTCCAAATGTATAGTCGTTTTCTGAAATTCCTAATGAAAATTCCTGATTACGTTGTACATCATTTAATCCTCCCCAATTGCTCCATTGTGGTCTTCCATTAGAAAATTTGTTCATTTCAATCCCATTGATCAGGATTTTTCCGTTCTCATTTCCTAAACCTCTGGGACGAAAAAAAGTTGAGCTAAAATCAAATGCTGCTGCAGTAAGAAATACATCTCGGGTAGATTGAAGTAATCCCGAAACACTAAAAGATATATCATTATCTTCATCCAATTCATGATCCGAAAGGCTAATCGTACCTATTTGTTGTTGTTCGGTATTAAAATCAAATTGTAAGTCTATTTTCTTAAGGTCCAGGACATTTCCTTCATTAATTGTAATAGGAAAACGCTTAGTTACATATCCGTCCTTAGATATTATTAATACTTGCTCCCCCAAAGGAAGTTTGGTGTCTCTAAAATCAAATTCACCAAAAGTAGTAGTAAGCACACTAACTTTTGTTTTTTTAATGGATACTGTAACTTTTTCAAGATTTGCACCAGAAATGGCGTCAATAATTTTTCCTTTTAACTCAGTTTGTTGTGCATTAACACTAGAGATACTACAAAAGAAAATCAATAGTATATATTTTGGATCAAAAGAATAATATGTCATTTTATTAGATGTGTGAGGTTAAACAACTCGAAACCATACTGATTTATAGGTTAATAAAGGCAAGTATATAATATCCCAGTTTCATTTTTCGAAACTGGAAAAACCAATATTTGTAATTGATTTATAAATAATATTAGCTCCAGGATAATCTCGAGATTCAAATCGAGTGTATGCCGAGGGCATTAATCCTAGACCTCACAGGTTCTAAAATCTATGAAGTCTCACAAAAAGCAATCTTATGTTTTCAAAAGACATCTTCGTAACACTCGCTTTCATATTATTATTCACCTCATTTCTTTGTGCACAAGAAAAAAAGGAGTATGTGATCCATACTATAGCATTTTATAATCTCGAAAATCTCTTTGATCCCGAAGATGACCCTATAACTTTTGATGATGACAGAACTCCTAAGGGAAAAGATCATTGGACCTATAAATTATATACTCATAAAGTGAAAAATATGGCCAGAACAATCTCTGAAATAGGCAAAGGTTTAGCTATCAACTCTCCTGCCATTTTAGGTGTTGCAGAAATAGAAAATAGAAAAGTGCTCGAAGATCTTGTTAATGATCCAAATCTTAGATCTAAAGATTATAGTATTGTACATTTTGACTCACCGGATAGAAGAGGTATAGATGTGGCTTTACTCTATCAAAATGCATTGTTTAAAGTGAAAAACTACAATAAGCATGAATTGATAATTTACGACAAAGATACTGCTAAACGAGTGTTTACAAGAGATCAGTTATTGGTAAGTGGTTATCTGGATGGGGATCTAATTCATATTATTGTAAACCATTGGCCATCAAGAAGAGGAGGAGAAGCTAGAAGTAGATATAAGAGAGAAAAAGCAGCAGCATTAAATAAAAAGATAATGGATTCTATATTCGCTACAGATCCGTATGCAAAAATTATCACAATGGGTGATCTTAATGATAACCCTAATGACTCGAGTGTAAAAAAAATACTGAAAGCAAAACAACATAGAAAAAATATTGAAATTAAAGGACTTTACAATCCTATGGCAAAATTGGCAAAAAAAGGGTTGGGGTCTCTTGCATGGAGAGACCAATGGAGTCTGTTTGATCAAATTATTATTTCTAAAAGTTTTTTAGACACCGATTATTCTTCTTATCGGTATTATAAAGCAGGAGTATTTAATCCAGAATATTTGATTACACCAACTGGCAAGTATAAGGGATATCCTTTTCGTAGTTATACCAATAATACATATACAGGAGGGTATAGTGATCATTTTCCGGTATACATATATCTTATTAAACAAAAAAGATGATCAAAAATGATCACCTTTTTATCTGTTCTTTTATAAAGATACTATCAAATTATTTACAATCTGAAAGTTCTACATATTTGTCAAAAGGAACACCAGTATCTCTAGGAGTTAATACTCCTTGACGAAATTCTTGTATAAATGCATTTCCGTTTTCTCCTCTACATACCCGCAGAGTAATATCATTATTAGTACAATTCAGGCAAGTTTGTCCTCCAAACTTACAATCTCCTAATATTTTTAATTGCTCTTCATACACTTTAATGGTTTCATCATCGGCAGCGCAACCATTATTTAAAACTACTTCTATTGCTGTTTTATATGCAGTACAAGCTTCTGTAGAACCAATGTTTTGACTATATGTAGCTGCAGCTTCTGATAAATCGACATTAGCTTTAACACAATCTACATCATCATCGCTTCCACATGCTGCAAATCCCAGGGCAAGGATATAGGCAACGACATACACCAGTTTTTTCATTTCGATTCTTGATTTTTAGGTTAAGTGAGTTCAAAAATAAGAAAATTAAACTGGACTCTGTAATATCACTATATAATCAAGTCGTGTTACTACCTTATAAATATGCAATAGCAAGTAATTATTTTACCTCTTCGATATCTATAGGCTTACCAATATAGGCCAGAAAACTTCCTTCTTCTACTTGTTCTATTTCCTCACTAAACGAGGATATGATTCTAATATTTTTATGTGTGTCTTTTATAAACAGTGGAATAATATCTTTATCCTCTTTGGTTAACTCGATTAATGCTCTATACTGCTTTTTATCCTTAATTTTTATTTCCTGTATTCCCGGATATTTTTCGGCAAGTTCAATAAGTTTATAGTAATCATCGGTATGAGAAAATAATCCTTCATGAGGAGTTTTTTTGGGGTCTAACATTTCTTCAGAAGTAATTAGTCTAAAAGCTCCATGTTCCCCAAATTGATCTTTAAACTTATCAATTACGTATTTATTTATATCATTGTTACCGGTAAGCGCCATTAAATACCCTATATCATTTAATTCGATATTGTCTTTAAGCTGATCACCATAAATATTGCCTTCGATCGCTTCTAGGCCAAGATCTTTGGCTTTATTGATGTTATCTCTATTACTATCTACCAAAACGACATGACGATTGTTATTTTTTATATACGCTGCAATCAATCTCGAAATTTTGGAAGCGCCAATAATCAAGATTCCTTCAGATTTTTTAAGAAATACACCTACCAATTTGGCAAAAAGACGTGCTGTTGTAGCATTAAGTAAAACAGTACCCAATACAATCATAAACACAAGAGGTGTAATATACTCTGCCCCCGGAATTCCTTCTTTATATAGCTTTAATCCAAATAATGATGCAATACCTGCTGCTACGATCCCTCTTGGTCCTACCCAGCTAATAAATAATTTTTCGTTGGTTTTAAGTCCAGAATTAAGAGAACTCAAGAACACACCTACCGGTCTTACTATAAAAACAACAATAACAAAAAGTAAAACAGCTTGCCAATTATAGATTAGTTGTAAATCCTCGATATTGATATTTGCTGCCAGAAGGATAAATAATATCGAGATCAAAAGTACACTTAGAGATTCTTTAAAATATAGAATCTCATCAATATGAGGAAGATTTATGTTTCCTAATACCATACCCATAATTACTACAGAAAGTAATCCAGATTCATGAGCAAAAGTATCTGATAATACAAAAACACCTAATACCAATGCAAGGGTTACTACATTAAGTAAGTAATGCGGGATAATTTTTTTCTTTAGAGAAAATGCCAACGCATGAGCAAATGTAAAACCAAATGTAAAACCAACAAGTATAATTTTTCCAAATTCGATTAAAGCTGTTAGTGTAAATTCTTCGCCACCACCTACTCTTATAAACTCAAATACCAAAACGGCTACCAAAGCACCAATAGGATCAATCAAAATACCCTCCCATTTTAATACAGCAGATACATCTTTTTTAAGAGGAATATTTCTAAGAATTGGAGTTATTACTGTAGGGCCAGTTACAATAATCAATGAAGAAAATAAGAACGAGATGGGCCAGCTTAGATCAAAAATATAGTGTGCTGCCAATCCTGCACCAAAAAAAGTAACAATAACAGCAATCGTAATTAATTTTATAATCACTGGGCCTACATTAAGAATTTCACTTCTTCTTAAGGTAAGGCCACCTTCAAAAAGAATAATACTTATCGCTAAAGAAACAAAATAAAATAAACTCTCACCAGGAAAAAGACCTTCTGTCCCATTCCAGATAGGTTGTATCAATTTAGTGCCGTCACTAGTAAATAATGTAGCGAAAGGACCAACCAAAAGTCCTATAAGAATTAACGGTAAAATTGCGGGTATTTTAAATTTCCATGCCACCCATTGGGCCAAAATCCCTAATATAATTATTCCTGCAAGTTCTAACATGTTTTGTTCTTAAATCAGATTAATGTGAGAAAGATCGGGATTTTTTTAAAAATAACAGAAATAAGTGCTGTTTTCTGATTTTAAAAAATTAAGTTTATATTTCGCGATTTAAAATTATTACAAAATAAATCTTTGAACGAATTACCTAATCATAAATTTAATACTATCCTTATTGGTGTAGCTTTTTCTCCAAACCTTAAAAATAATATTTTTGAGGCTATGCGAATGGTCGATTTTTTCGATTCTAAAATGATCATTGTTCATGTAGGCGAAAAAACGAATGAGAAAGAAGATAATATAAAAAAGCTAATTTCAGGATTTTCTGACGATGATGAAAAAGTAAATGTTATTTGGAAACAAGGGGATCCCGTTACAGTAATTATTGAAACAGCCAGAGAAAATAATGCTGATCTTATTATGCTTGGTGCTATCCCCAGAGAAGATTTTCTTAAATTTTATATTGGGTCAATTGCACGAAAAATCACCAGAAATGCACATTGTTCTGTTTTGCTGTTAATAAAACCATCAGAAGATTTACGCCCTTGTAATCATATTGTAGTAAATGGTCTTAAAGATGAAAAAACCAGGCAAACAATTCTTGATTCGTTTGAAGTAGCCCAGAATCTTGGTGCACAAAAACTCACTATTGTAGAAGAGATTTCTCGTCAAGAAGTTAAGGTTATTGTAGAAGACGATCAATCTTTGCTTAAAGACACATTAATAAAAGAACAATTAGCTCAAAAAGAAGATCTTAGAGTACAGCATATCTTAAGCGATGTTCCTGAAGATCTTAAAACTGGTATTTTAATAAAAACACAATCTATATTTGGAAAAAGAGGATATTCTATTGGTCATTACGCAAAAGTGGTCGCCGCAGACCTTCTTATTATGAATGCTCCTAAAAGAACTACGTTCTTAGATCGTATTTTTCTTCATGATCTTGAGCATATTTTATCAGAATTACCAACAGATGTTTTAATTATGAGATAAATGAAGAAAACGAATAACGCTACATCTGAATTTTTATCTCAACTGCCTAAGAATATTTTTTCGGGTTTTGTGGTTTCACTAATTGCATTACCATTGGGTTTAGGATTGGCTTTAGCTTCAGAAGCTCCACCTATCTCTGGAGTAATTGCTTCTGTTGTTGGAGGGATCATTGTAAGCATTTTTGGAGGATCTAAAGTTACAATTACAGGTCCCGGTAATGGATTGGTTGTTGTTTTATTAGGAGCAATAACAACACTTGCTAATGGAGATCTTTATCAAGGTTATATCTTTACATTAGCTGCCATCATATGCTCGGGAGCATTAATGATCATTATTGGCCAATTGCGATTGGGGATTCTGAGTGACTTTTTCCCTTCTTCGGCAATTCAGGGAATGCTTGCCGCTATAGGAATAAGTATTTTTGCAAAACAGTTTCATGTTATGCTTGCTAATACAAGTATTAAAGGAGATACTATTTCCTTGTTAACAGATATTCCTCATAGTATTTCGTTACTATTTAAACCTGAATATAGTGCCATTGCTATTGCTGCATTAGTTGGAGTTTTGAGCTTATTGATTATGTTTTTTTATGGTAAAATCAGAAATAAATATTTTCAATTGGTACCAGCTCCCATGTGGATCGTTCTTATTGCTGTTGGTTTAAGCTATTATTACGAATTCTTTTCAAGTGCTCCTTACCCTATAGATGACTCCTTATTGGTACAAATACCCAATGATGTTTTTTCAAACTTCCCTACTCCAGATTTTTCATTAATTCTTGACTTTAAATTTATAGGAGTAGTTATTGCAATAACTTTAATTTCGAGTATTGAATCTCTATTAAGTATTAAGGCCGTAGATAAGCTAGACCCGTTAAAAAGAAGGTCAAATATTAACAAAGATCTTACTGCATTAGGTATTGCATCGATTGTTAGTGGTTTTATAGGAGGACTTAATGTAGTTACTGTAATCGCCCGTAGTTCTGTAAATGTTAATAATGGAGGTACCAACCGATCTTCTAATTTCTTTCACTCTGTCTTCTTAATATTATTTGTAGTTTTATTTCAAGATCAACTTAAAAGAATTCCACTTACAGCACTGGCTGCTATTTTGGTGTATACAGGATATAAGCTGGCAGCTCCAAGAAACTTAAAAATTGTTGCCAAAATTGGTAAAGAACAACTTATTATTTTCTTTGCCACAATTATAGCAACGATAACAACAAACTTAATCACAGGAATCCTTATCGGAATCCTAACAACGATTATTATACATTTTATCCTTAATAAAAGTGTACTCTTTTTTATCAGAAATCTTTTTAAACCTAATGTGCTTATGTTTAAAGAAGGTTTCAACGATACTTATTTTGTTAGTGTAAAGAGTTTTTCGAGCTTTCTTAATTATTCTCGATTAAAAAGAAAATTAGATACAATTCCTGAGAATCAGGATACTATAATAGATTTTTCTCTTTGTGATTTTGTAGATTATACTGTACAGGAGAGTTTATTAGGATATCAGGAAACTTTTAAGAGAAAAGGAGGATCTTTTGAGATTACAGGACTAGATATTCATGGTACTTCTTCAGAACACCCTTTAGCCATAAGAAGTTTGATTCCTTTTTCTAAAAAAATTAAAATAGGAGCAAAATCGAATCTTACCAAAAGACAAAAAGATTTACAAAATATTGCAAATGACTTTTCCTGGCAATATGCCCCTAAAAAAGGTCATGATGTCTCTGGTTTGCATGATTTTGTGTTCTTTAAAACTAAAAAAATCAATTATCTAAATAATTCTATTTATGACTCAAAGTCTATTTTTAGAATTTCTGATACCGAATTTTCTGAAGGTGAGTTTATTGCCCGTACTTTGGTGAGAACCACGATCATGACTATAAAATTAAAAACTGAAGTTCCTAAATTTACTTTAGACAAAGAGGGGTTACTTGAGTTTATATATAAGTTCTCGGGGTTTAAAGATATTTTAATTTCTGGCCATCCCGATTTTTCTAAACGGTTCTTCCTTTTAGGAGAAAAACCAAAAAAAATTAAGTTGTTCTTTACTGATGAATTAGTACTGTTTTTAGAGAGTAATCCATATTATCATATTGAATGTAATGGTAACTCTTTGTTGGTGATGAGAAAAGAACGTTTGGCTAGTATTAAAGAGATCAAAGCTTTATTAGATTACGGAACTCGCTTAGAAAAAGTGATAACAAGTATACAATATGATGAATTATTGTTAAAAAGTCCAAAAATTAAATCTTGATCCCTGCCATTTTTTCTATTTTGCAAAGATTTTTAATTAGTACCGAAATAAGCCATTGGATCAGATATATAGAAAATGTCTTAAAAACATTTTTGACCCCAGAAAATAATTTGTGCTTTAGACGTGTAGATCTAAATAACTTTTGGCGACAATCATATTAATTAAAGACAGAATTAAAAATAAACAAATGAATCTACATCCCATAAAAGCAGGAAATTTTAAACTTGATGGAGGCGCTATGTTTGGAGTGGTTCCAAAAGTTTTATGGAACAAAACCAACCCTGCAGATGAAAAAAACCTAATTGATATTGCAGCAAGATGCTTACTAATTGAAGAGGGTGATAGGTTAATTCTTATTGACTCTGGAATGGGAGATAAGCAGTCCGAAAAATTTTTCAGTCATTATTCACTTTGGGGAAATGATAGCTTAGATACCTCTCTAAAAGCAAAAGGATTTCACAGAGATGATGTTACCGATGTTTTTATTACTCATCTTCACTTTGATCATTGTGGTGGTGTAGTGCAATGGAATAAAGCCCAAACAGGATATGAATTAGCTTTTAAAAATGCTCGAATATGGAGCAATGAAGAACATTGGCAATGGGCTACACAGCCTAATGCTCGAGAAAAAGCTTCTTTTTTAAGTGAAAACATCATACCGATACAAGAAAGTGGTCAATTAAATTTTATTTCCAGGTCAGGTACATCGTTCCAAAAAAACACTGAATTAGGTTTTGGCGTACTATTTGTTAATGGACATACTGAAAAACAAATGATTCCGCATATAGAATATAAAGGTAAAACGATTGTGTTTATGGCAGATCTTCTGCCTACAGCCGGTCATGTTCCTTTACCATATGTAATGGGTTATGACACCAGGCCCTTATTAACCTTGGATGAAAAAAAACTGTTTCTTGATAATGCCGCTACTAATGGATGGTATTTATTCCTGCAACATGATGCCCATAATGAAATAATAACAGTACAACACACCCAAAAAGGGGTGCGATTAAAAGAAGTCTTTACTTGTCATGAAATATTTAATTAAAATAAAAGATCAAATGATTCCCTCATCTAATAAAATTATTGCTACTATTGCCTCATCTATGATTTTGGTGAGTTGTGGTGCTCCAACCATTGTTTCTACACCTATAGAGAATATCGATACAATTCCTTTAAAAAATATAGATCTTACCGATGCTCAACTTAAAGGTTGGAATTCGCTTGATTTGGTTTCTGATACGGTTCCCGGGATGAGCGTAAATAAAGCTTATAATACTCTTATTAAAAACAAAAAAGGTAAGACTGTTATTGTTGGTGTTATCGATAGTGGTGTAGATATTGAGCATGAGGATCTGGATGGGGTGATCTGGACAAATCCAAAAGAGATTAAGGGGAATGGAAAAGATGATGATAACAATGGTTATATTGATGATATTCACGGCTGGAATTTTTTAGGGGATTCTGAAGACGAAAATCTTGAATATGTGAGAATCATAAAAAAGTTTAAACCAAAATATGCTGGTAAAACTCTTGCTTCTATACCAGAAAATGATCGAGGTGAATACCAAAATTATATTGCAGCCAAAGCAGAATTCGAAAAAGAATATCAGGAAAACTCTGCTCAAAAAGTACAATACGAACAAATACTTCAGCAATCTAAGGTTTCGCACAAAGCAATTACAGATGCACTGGGAAAAGAAGACTATTCTCGAGACGAACTTTTAAAAGTAGAAGCAAAGACTCAAGAGATGCAACAACATGTCGCTTTTCTTGCTCAAATGTTTGGATTTATGGATCCAGGTGATACGATACCAGACTTTATCAAAAACCTTAAAGAAGGTGTTGATCATTTCACTGATCAGTTAAATTATAATTTAAATCCCGAATTTGATGGTAGAACTGTAGTGGGTGATAACGTAGATGATATCACAGATGTCAAATATGGGAATAATAATGTAATGGGACCAGATCCAAAAAAAGAAGGTATAAAACACGGGACCCACGTTGCTGGTATAATCGCTGCAGAGAGAAATAATGGAAAAGGAATGAATGGTATAGCACAAAATGTAAAAATAATGGCAGTTAGAGCGGTTCCTAATGGAGACGAATACGACAAAGATATTGCACTTGCAATACGATATGTTGTAGATAACGGAGCCAAAGTAATTAACACTAGTTTTGGTAAGTACTACAGTACACATCCAGAATGGGTTAGGGAAGCTATTACCTATGCGGCCTCAAAAGATGTATTGATTGTAAATGCAGCAGGAAATGAAGGAACAGATTTAGATAAAAAAGCAGTATACCCTAATGATCAAACTAATAATGGTTCTGAAATTGCTGATAATTTTATTACCATTGGTGCTTTAAATTATGCTTATGGCTCTAATTTGGTAGCAGATTTCTCTAATTATGGTAAAAACAATGTTGATGCATTTGCTCCTGGAGTTAAAATATGGTCAACAACACCCAATAATTCATACGAATATCTGCAAGGAACCTCTATGGCAGCTCCGGCTGTAGCAGGAGTTGCTGCGTTAATTAGATCGTATTACCCTAATTTAAAAGCTCCTCAGGTAAAAAAGATACTTATGGATAGTGGATTAAGTACTAAATCCTCTGTAGTTATTGGTGGGGAGCAAACTAATGTAGGAAGCTTTTCTGGGTTATCTAAATCGGGTAAAATGGTTAATTTGTATAATGCCCTTATTATGGCAGATAAATTGTCTAAATAATTCATTTATTATGTTTAAAAAAATTGGTTTTGGCTTTTTAGTTGGTGTTTTTTGCGTTACAGCACAAAACAATACTTCGTATTGGCAACAACAGGTAGATTATACGATGAATGTGGATATGAATGTTGAAAATTTTCAATATGAAGGGACACAAGAACTCATCTATTCTAACAATTCTCCTGATACGTTATATCAAGTATTTTATCACTTATATTTTAATGCATTTCAACCAGGAAGTGAAATGGACATACGTTCTCGTAATCTTCCTGATCCTGACCCCAGAGTTGGAAACAGAATAAGTAAACTTACTCCCGAAGAAATTGGGTATTTAAAGGTTTCTTCCCTAACACAGAACGGAAAACCATTAACATATAAAACTGCAGGGACTGTTTTAGAAGTATCACTAGATAAGCCTATTGCTCCAGGAGAAAAGGTTACTTTTTCTATGAAATTTAACGGTCAGGTACCTGTACAAATACGCCGTTCAGGAAGAAATAACAAAGAGGGTGTTGCATTATCAATGACACAGTGGTATCCAAAAATTGCAGAATATGACTTTGAAGGGTGGCATGCAGACCCTTATATCGCAAGAGAGTTTCACGGAGTATGGGGTGATTTTGATGTAACCATAACTATTGATAAAGATTATATTTTGGGTGGTACTGGATATTTGCAAAACCCGCAAGAAATAGGGCATGGATATGAAGAGCCCGGTACAAAAGTAAGTAGAAAAGGCAAGAAGCTTTCATGGCACTTTAAAGCTCCTAATGTACATGATTTTGCATGGGTTGCAGATCCAGAATATTTGCACGATACTGTAAAGGTTCCTAATGGCCCAACGCTTCATTTTTTGTATAAAAACAAGAAAGAAATTATAGAAAACTGGAAAGATCTACAGCCCAAAACTGTAGAGTTGATGAAGTATTTTAGTGAAAAAATAGGAAAGTACCCATATGATCAATACTCTGTATTACAAGGGGGTGATGGTGGTATGGAATATGCCATGTCGACTCTAATCACAGGAGAAAGAAATTTTGGTAGCCTTGTTGGCGTTACAGCACACGAAATGGCACATTCATGGTTTCAACATATTCTCGCTACTAACGAAGCTAAACACGAGTGGATGGATGAAGGGTTTACCAGCTATATTTCTACTCTGGCGATGAATGATGTAATGAAACAGAATAATCCTAATTCGCTAAGAGGTATGTACCAGGGATATTACCAATTAGCTACTTCTGGTATAGAACAACCACAGACAACTCAAGCAGATCACTATTCGCATAATGCTGCTTATGGAGCTTCTGCGTATACGAAGGGAGCTGTTTTTCTCTCACAATTAGGATATATTATTGGAGAAGATAATCTTGCAAAAACGATTAAAAGATATTTTGATGAATGGAAATTTAAGCACCCTACTCCTAATGATTTTAAAAGGGTAGCAGAAAAAGTGTCTGGAATACAATTAGATTGGTATCTAACAGATTGGACGCAAACAACAAATACAATAGATTACGGAATTAAAGATGTTGTTGAAGATAATAACACTACCAAAGTCACTTTAGAACGTATTGGATTAATGCCAATGCCTATTGATCTTTATGTAGAATATAAAGATAGTACTATAGAGTCATTTTATATTCCTTTAAGAGTGATGCGTAATGAAAAGGAAAACCCAATCCCATCAATGAAAAGAACTATATTACCTGATTGGCCTTGGACAAACCCAACTTATTCTTTAGATCTTTCTAAACCAAAATCTGAAATAAAATCGATTGGAATTGATATTACAAATACTATGGCTGATATAAACCCTAAAAATAATAGTTTTTCAGAATAATTGTTATTAACAAGAATAAATCACATAGACTAAAGTCTTATTAAAAACCGGTTTTAGTACCGGTTTTTTTATTGCTTCTATAAAAAATCTATTCACTACATTTAATGCCAATGAATGCTACTTTTAATAAAAAAGAAAGATTAAAAAGCAAAAAGGAAATAGAATTACTTTTTTCTGAAGGAAAATCTATATCCAAATATCCCGTTAGATTAGTATATAGAAAATCAAATTTTGGAGAGCGTATTATAATTAGAGCTGGCGTATCGGTTAGCAAACGTAACTTCAAAAAAGCAGTAGACCGTAATTGTATAAAGCGTTTAATGCGTGAAAGTTATAGAAAAAATAAGTATATTGTACCCAACACTACTCATCAATTCACTTTTATGTTTTTATTTTCAGGTAAAGAAATACCTGAATATTCATTAATAGAATCTAAAATAAAAGGAATATTACAAAAATTTGTCGAACAAGAAATAAAATCAAAATAACAACATCACATGTTTACTTGATTTGCAATATTTAAAGAAAACATCAATGAAGAAGAGAATTATCTACCCCGTAGCTGCCGTGATTATCTTACTATCTACAGTAAGTTTTAAGTCAGATTTTTTTGAAATCGCTAAGCAGATTGAAATTTTCACTACTATGTTCAAAGAATTAAATATGAATTATGTAGATGAAACAAATCCAGCAGAATTAATGGATACGGCAATCAAAGCCATGTTAGATGATTTGGATCCCTATACTAAATATTGGAACGAGCAGGATGTTGAAGCTTCAAAAATACGTAACGCAGGAGAATACACAGGTATTGGATCTTCTGTAAAAACAATAAAAGATAAAATTATTATCATAGAACCTTATAAAGGTTATCCTGCAGATAAAGCTGGTCTTAAAGCTGGTGATGAAATTATACAAATAGGTGATGTAAAAGTAGCCGATTTTAAAGATGATGCGGGAGAACTTCTTAAAGGAGCCAGCGGAACTAAAGTTGACATTACCTATAAAAGACAGGGAGCAACTAAAACTACAGTGTTAACGCGAGAAGAAATAGAAGTAGATGCTGTTCCTTTTTATACATTGCTAGACGATAATACCGGATATATTGTATTATCAAAATTTAATAACAAAGCCTCTAGTGAAACTATTGATGCTTTAAAAGATTTAAAAGCCAAAGGAGCTAATAAAGTAATTTTAGATCTAAGAGGTAACCCTGGTGGTTTATTAAGTGAAGCTATAAACGTTACTAATATTTTTGTGCCAAAAGGAGAGTTAATCACTACTACAAAATCGGTGGTAAAAAAATATAATAAAGAATATTTTACAAAGAGAGAACCTATAGATATCCAGATTCCCTTGGTCGTATTAGTAAACGGAAGAAGTGCATCTGCAAGTGAAATTGTTGCAGGTAGTATTCAAGATCTAGATAGAGGAGTAGTTATTGGTGCCAGAAGTTTTGGCAAGGGATTAGTACAGCGACCAAAAAAACTAACTTATGGTACTCAATTAAAAATTACTATTTCTAGATATTATACTCCAAGCGGAAGATGTATTCAGGCATTAGATTATTGGAATCGTGATAAAAATAATAATGCTGTACGCATCAATGAACAAGATTTTAAAGCCTTTAAAACCAAAAACGGAAGAACAGTATACGATGGTGGTGGTATACAGCCTGATATTGAATTAGAGACCTCTAAATTCAGTAAAATTACTACCGCTTTATTACGATCTGATGCTATTTTTGAGTATGGAACAAAATATTATTATTCTCATCAATTAAAAAAATCCTCTGATTTTAAATTTACAGATAAAGATTATGAAGATTTTAAAAATTTTGTAAAACAAAGTGAGTTTAATTTTGAGACCGAAACCGAAAAATCATTTAAAAAATCATTAGAAATAGCAAAAAAGGAAAAGTTCGATAAAGATATAATCTCTACTTATAATACTCTTGTTGCTTCGATAAACACTTCTAAACAAGCAGCTTTAGATACCTATAAGACCGAAATTGTTAATTTACTAACAGATGAGATTATTAAACGTTATTTCTATCGCGAAGGATTATATAATTATTATGTAACACATAACCCAGAAGTAGCTAAAAGTCAGGAAATACTAGGTAATAAAAATAAGTACGAAGAGCTTTTAAAATAAAACGAAAGACTCATTAAGATTTAATGAGTCTTTTTTTATTCTTTAATCATACCAATATGAGGAATACCATCTTCGAGGTACTCCTCTCCTATTTGCGTAAAACCGTGTGTTTCATAGAATTTTTTTAAATATGTCTGGGCAGATATTTTAATTGCTTTAGTTTTAAAAAATGTTTCTATAGCATTTACACATTCTTTAATTAGTTTGTGACCATATCCATATTGCCTTTCTTTTTTAGGTATGACCACTCTTCCAAAGCTAGTATCCTTAAAATAATCACCTGCATCGAATAATCGTGTATAAGCAACAATTTCTTCATTTTTGTATCCTATTACATGAAGTGCTTTTTGATCTTTATCATCAATATCTTGATAGATACACTCCTGTTCTACTATAAAGACCTCTGCGCGTAAGCGCAAAATTTTATATACTTCTAATGCAGAGAGCTCGTCAAAACGTTTAACTTTAAATTTGATATCCATATTTTTTAATCCTGTACAATAATATCTTTATTATCCTTATTTCCATATTCTGGCTGTAGCGTAACATGGTTGATTTTAAATTCTTTATGAAGTATGTTTTCAATAGTGTTGAGTATTTCTCCAAATTCTGAAACCAAAATATCACTATCAAAATCTACATGCGCTTCTAAATGTGTTTCTTCTTCGTTAAGTTGCCACACATGTATGTGATGTATACTTTTAACTTTTGGTAAAGCATTAATTACTCTTACTATTTTTTTTAACTCAATAGTATCGGGAGTATACAACATTAATACTTTGAATGATTTTTTTAAGAGATCATAACCTACAATAATCAGATAGATTGCAATTACAAAAGTTAACAGGCTATCTACCCAAAATAGTTTATAAAATTTCATTAACAATCCCCCTATCAAAACTGCAAAAGATGCCATTAAGTCTGTTACCAAGTGCAAATATGCCGACCTCATATTCATATTTACCTTACTATCTCTTCTTAAAAGCAAAACGCTTAGTCCATTTCCAAAAATTGCTACTACAGAAAGAATAATTACAACACGTGCACTTATTTCCTGTGGATTTAGTAATCGCTCTATGGCTTCAAACACAAGAATAAATGCTATTATAACTAATGAAATAGCATTTATAAACGCTGCCATGATTTCTGCTCTTTTGAAACCAAAAGTTCTTTTAATAGAAGCTTCTCTTTTTGCTAATCGATTAGCAAAAAAGCTAACTATCAAAGAAAGTACATCACTAAAATTATGTAATGCATCTGATAATAGAGAAAGACTACCAGAAATCAAACCACCAACTACCTGGGCAGCTGTAATTCCAATATTTAAGAGAATAGAAAATAACAAATTACGCCCAGTAAGTTTATCATGAGAATATGAATGATTATGAGCGTGAATTTTTACCATAGGCTAAATACACATTGGTATCTTATGTACTCTGTTTAAATGTCTGCCTCCTTCAAATTTTGTTGCTAAGAATGTTTTTACCATTTCAACAGCTTGAGGTAGAGATGTAAATCTTGCAGGAATACATATGATATTAGCATCATTATGAAGTCTGGTTAATTCTGTAATTTCTTTTGTCCAGCAAAGTCCAGCCCTAACATTACTGTATTTATTAGCTGTCATAGCAACACCATTTCCGCTTCCGCAAACCAAAATCCCAAAACTAACTTTTTCAGTATTTACATCTTTTGCTACAGGATGTACAAAATCAGGATAATCAACACTATTGTTTTCATTAGTGCCGTAGTTAGTAATTTCAATACCTTCAGATTCTAAATATTCTGCAATTGCAAATTTGTATTCAGTTCCTGCGTGATCATTTCCAATAGCTATTTTCATTTTTTTGTTCGTTTCATTAGTTAAGCAAAGATAATTTAATCTAAAAAAAGTAAACTCCAAAAAACCAATAATTTAACCCAATATTACGGTAATGTTAATAACTCATAACCTTCTGTTAACACTGAGTGTGAATAAACAGTTCTTAAAATTCATAAAGTTTTTTTGGTGGTTTTGATTTTTATTAGAATACAAGTATAGTAGTAAGAAATCAAAATTTTAAACTCTCTTTTTTTGGCTAAGTTTTCAAGTATTAAGTTAATGTTATAAACTACGGTTTTGCCGTAATAATATTAAAAAATTAAGCTGTTGATTAACTATTAACAGTTGTTAATTAAATTTCATTTTTAGAACATTTTCAAGCAATTAGAATAATGATATCCTGTTCATATATTTTTCAAAATTCAGTTTAACTTAAAAAACAAATAAAACTTAAAAAAGTTATACCGCTATCCACACTATATTATAATCATCATTATTAATTTTAAATTTAAAAAAAAGAAAAAGATATATTTAATATATGTTGAAAACTATAAAGAAAATATGAATACTAGATTATACAATTCTAAGATGAGAATTAGTGTTGAGATCACTTATGATCTGAAGTACTTTGTTTTTGTCTTTTTGATGAACTTTTAAATTAATACCTCCCAGTGCGTTTGAGTAGAAAGGAAAAACACCGACCATTGTTTCATTTTCGAAGAAATAAGAAATACCTTCTTGATCTAGAAGTAGTTTAAGTATAGCATACTCAAAAGGATATGTATATGTTTTAATAGTAATAAAATCTTTCATTTCTTAAAATTATTCCTTGATAATCTTATTTCTACAAGATACAAAATAAGCGTAACAATCAAATTGATACTAATTAAAATGAATATCAATTTCTCCTAGATTGATAAATAATTTTTTATAGTAAAAGGTTAATTGATTTGACTGGCTTCACGATCTGTTTTTACAGAACTATTTATTTCTGAGCCTTCTAAAGTATCTTGTTTATGATCTATTGTATTATTAATGTATAGGGTAAACGCATATATGCCCAATAGAAATATGAGTATGAAGAGTAATATGATCTTATGTATTTTTTTGATTTTGTGCATATCGAATTAAATACTAAACGAATAAAATCGAATCCTAGTGTACTAAAATTAAGTAAATTTTAAGAAAAATAGCTGTAATTATTTACTTTTTTTTGATGTAATATCTTGATTTACAGATAATGGATTTTAGAGCTATTTGATGATAATATGATTTAAGTATTAATAAAAGTTTAAAGTTAAAATTATAGATGTTAAAAGATAAGCTGTACTTTTATCATAAATATATAGAATAGACATTAATGAAAAGAAAGAGTAGAAGAAGAAAAAAGAAGTCACCAAAAATAGAAAATATTACCCAGGAAATACTCAAAATATTAAAAGCTGAATCAAATAAAAGTTTTAATTATAAGCAAATTGCATCAAAACTAGGAGTAGATGATGCAAGTAGTAGAAACCAGATTATAAAAAAATTATCTCAGCTCGCTGCTAAAAAACAGATAGAAGAGGTAGATAGAGGGAAATTTAAAATCATACCTAATATTAATACCTATACAGGTATTTTAGAAATCACTTCAAAAGGTACAGGATATGTAATTGTAAAAGATCTTGAAGATGATATTTTTGTCCCAAATAATAATCTTAATAAAGCACTGAATGGAGATGAGGTAGAAGTTTATGTGTATCGTAGAAAACGAAGAGGAAAGAGTGAAGGGGAGATTTCTAGAATTATTTCTCGTAAAAGGAGTGAGTTTGTTGGTGTAATAGATATTCAAAAAAATTATGCCTTTGTAAATATGCAAGATGGCAAAATGTATACCGATATTTTTATTCCTAAGAATAAAATAGCCGATGCAGAGAACGGAGATAAGGTCTTAGTAAAACTAGAAGACTGGCCAGAAAAAGCAGATTCACCTTTTGGAAAAATAATTAAAGTATTAGGAAAACCAGGAGAACACAATACCGAGATACATGCTATTTTGGCTCAGTATGGTTTGCCCTATGAGTTTCCTGAGGAGGTAGAGAATTATGCTAATACTTTAGATACATCTATTCAGGAATCAGAAATCAAGAGTCGTAGGGATATGAGAAAAATTCTTACGTTTACTATTGATCCTAAAGATGCCAAGGACTTTGATGATGCATTATCATTTCAGGTTTTAGAAAATGGTAATTACGAAATCGGAATTCATATTGCAGATGTATCACATTATGTAAAACCAGGAACAATACTTGATGATGAAGCTTATGAAAGAGCAACATCTGTATATCTGGTAGATAGAGTAGTACCTATGTTACCCGAGGTTTTATCTAATAATGCCTGTTCATTAAGACCAAACGAAGAGAAATATACATTTTCTGCAGTGTTTGAATTAAATAATAAAGCAGAAATTAAAAACCAATGGTTTGGAAGAACAGTAACCTATTCTGATGCAAGATTTGCATATGAAGAAGCACAGCATATTATAGAAACTCGTGATAATGTAATTCCTGTAGAGATCTCACTTACCAGAAAAGAGTATAAGGCTGATCAAAAAATAGCCGATGCAATACTTAAATTAGATGAGCTTGCCAAAGTTATGCGAGGTAAACGAATGGGTGAAGGAGCTATTTCTTTTGATAAAGTAGAAGTGAAATTTAGTCTAAACGAAAATAACGAACCCGTAGGAGTGTTTTTTAAGACTTCTAAAGACGCTAATAAACTTATTGAGGAATTTATGTTATTAGCTAATAAAAAGGTCGCAGAATTCATAGGAAAGCAAAATCCTAAAAAAACATTTATTTATCGGGTTCATGATGAACCTAATGACGAAAAATTAGCTGCACTACAAAATATTATTGGAAGATTTGGATATAAATTAGATCTTAGAGATCGAAAGACAACTACCAAATCATTAAATGGATTATTAAAAGATGTTCAAGGTAAAAAAGAACAAAATTTAGTTGATACTTTAGCTATACGTAGTATGAGTAAGGCAGAATATACTACTCATAATATTGGTCATTATGGATTAGCATTTGATTATTATTCACATTTTACTTCGCCAATACGAAGATATCCAGATGTTATGGCACACCGTTTGTTACAGCATTATTTAGATAAAGGAAAATCTGTTGCAGAAGATGAATATGAAGAAAAATGTAATCATAGTAGCAGTATGGAAAATCTAGCTGCCAGTGCAGAACGTGATTCTATAAAGTTTATGCAGATAAAATTTATGAAAGATCACGAAGATGAACAGTTTTTGGGAGTCATCTCTGGAGTTACCGAGTGGGGGATTTATGTAGAAATAATTAATAATAAATGCGAAGGTATGATTCGTCTACGAGACATGAGTGATGATCACTATGTTTTTGATCAAGATGAATATGCCATTATAGGAGAACAAACCAAAAAAGTATACCAATTAGGAGATGAGGTATATGTAAAAGTAAAAAATGCTGATCTGATAAAACGACACTTAGATTTTACCTTGTTAGGAAACAAGGAAGAAATAGAATAATCAAAAAATTAGTGTCGTTTATTTTTTGTAAGATCAGAGTTGAAATATAAATCTTAAAAACAGGGCGATGAAAAAATTGATATTTCTTTTTATGTTTTTATGGGTTGCATTAGGGCAAGCTCAAGAAGACGTTAAAACTAAAAATCTAGATTATTTTACAGAAGTAAAAGTTTTTGATAAAATAAAAGTAACTCTTGTTAAAAGTGATAAACATAAAGTTATAATCACTGGTTATAAAAGATACGATGTAGAAATTATTCAAGAAGGTCTTATTTTAAAAATTAGAATGTCTTTGGATAATCTGTGGGATAAAAGTAATACCGAAGTTTTAGTTCATTATGAAGAGCTTAGAAAAATTGATGCTAATGAAGGATCAACAGTAGAAGTAAAAGATGTTCTTAACAGAAATAAACTGGATCTTAGAGCTCAGGAAGGAGCAGTTATACAAGCAAAAGCTGAAACAGAAACATTATTTATTAAAGCAGTCACAGGCGGAGAAGTACATTTAGAAGGTATAGCTAAAGAACAGGAAGTCGTTATTAATTCTGGAGGAAAGTATTTTGGTAGTGAACTTGAAACAAAAAGAACACAAGTAAAAATTAGTGCTGGCGGAGTAGCAGAAGTAAATGCTAAAGATTATATCAAAGCAAATACTAATGCAGGAGGGAGTATAAGGATTTATGGAGATCCGAAACAAAAGGATACTAAAAAATTTTTAGGCGGAAAAATTGTTGAAGTTAACTAAGTAGTTTTTAACTTTGTAATAAATACGCTTAGACCCTATGCTTCAAGATGCTCAAGCAGCTATACCATTAGGTTTTTTATTAGCCTTTCTAATTGGACCCGTTTTTTTTGTACTTCTGGAAACAGCAGCTATTAAAGGGTTTAGAGCAGCTTTAGCTGTAGATTTAGGAGTTATCTTTGCAGATATAGTATTTATTCTTATCGCTTATTTTAGTACCAATCAGATTTTAGAAAAAATAAAAGATGATCCTGCCTTATTTATATTTGGAGGGATGTTATTATCTACTTATGGTGTAATTTCTTTTATTCAGGAAAGAAAAAACTATAATAAACTTAGAGATACTACGGTAGAAATTATCAATAAGCATAACTACTTTATGTTATTTATAAAAGGTTTTTTGCTCAATTTTATAAATATTGGAGTATTGGGATTTTGGTTAAGTGTTATTATTGTTATAGGACCACAGTTAGATATGAATACCAATAGAATTCTACGTTTTTTTACAATAGTTTTAGGTACATATCTTTTTATTGATTTCTTTAAAATGTTGCTAGCAAAGAGATTGAAGAGAAAATTAACTCCAAAAAGAACCTATATTATCAAAAGGGTCATTAGTATTATTATGATTGTATTTGGTGTATTTCTTATTTTAAAAGGTGTTTTACCAGATACAATGGAGAAACGAATTCAGGACGAAATTGAAAAAATAACACCAGAATCCAGATTTAAATAAAAAATCCTGCACGTAAGTACAGGATTTTTGAGGTGTCGAGCGGATTCGAACCGCTGTAGATGGTGTTGCAGACCACTGCCTAGCCACTCGGCCACGACACCCAATTTTTGGTTGGAAGGCAAATGTAAAAAAATTTATGATTACTTCTTAAATGATTTTACAATAAAACGCTTTTCATACAATTTTAACACTATAGTTATCGGTTTTTGCTTCTTGTGATAGTAACCATTTCTACATTTCCACCAATAGGTGGGTTAATTTTAGAAACATCTACAACAACTTTATCAACCAATGGTAATTCATCTAATATACGAACTAAAATTCGCTCTGCGGCATGTTCTAATAATTTAGAACGAATAGCCATCTCTTCTTTTACAATATGATTAAGATGAACATAATCTACAGTTTCTGCTAAACGATCAGATATTGCAGATTTTGATAAATCGGCCTTAATCTTTAGATCTACTCTGTAATCCGATCCTATTTTTTTCTCTTCGACAAGGCATCCATGATAAGCATAAACCTTGATATTTTTTAACTTTATTAGTCCCACGGGGTTTTTAAGCAAATGTAAAAAGAATCTTTATGATTTGAGTAGGGAGAATACCCCTTTTCTAATGAATTTTGATATTAATAAAATAATTGCATTAAAGATTTTTATACAATAGCAAGGCAGGATTAGAATTTGTAGTTTTGTGTTTTATTAGATTACAGATGTCAGAAGAAAAAAAACCGCTTAATTTTATAGAGCATATTGTAGAGGAGGACCTTACAACCGGAATGAGTAAAGAAAATTTACGTTTTCGTTTCCCTCCAGAGCCCAATGGGTATTTGCATATAGGACATACCAAAGCAATAGGTATTAGTTTTGGTCTTGGTCTTAAGTATAATGCACCGGTAAACCTACGTTTTGATGATACTAATCCTGCCAAAGAAGAACAGGAATATGTAGATGCAATTAAAGAAGATATAACATGGTTAGGATATCAATGGGATAAAGAATGTTATTCGTCTGACTATTTTCAGCAGTTATACAATTGGACTGTTGAACTTATTAAAGATGGTAAAGCCTATGTAGATTCTCAATCTGCAGAAACTATTGCTTCTCAAAAAGGAACTACCACAGAACCAGGAACCAATAGTCCATACAGAGATCGTTCTGTTGAAGAAAATTTAGAGCTTTTTCAGAAAATGAAAGAAGGTAAGTTTGATGAAGGCGATCATGTAGTGAGAGCAAAGATCGATATGGCAGACCCAAATATGCTAATGCGAGATCCTTTGATGTATAGAATATTAAAAAAATCACATCATAGAACCGGTGATGATTGGTGTATTTATCCAATGTATGACTGGACACATGGCGAAAGTGATTATATAGAAAACATCTCACATTCTTTATGTTCCTTAGAATTTAAGCCACATAGAAAATTGTATGACTGGTTCCTTGATCAAGTATATAGTACCAATATACGTCCAAAACAAAGAGAGTTTGCAAGACTTAATTTAAGTTATACGATCATGAGTAAGCGTAAATTACTCAAGCTTGTAGAAGAAGGAGTAGTATCTGGATGGGATGACCCCAGGATGCCTACAATCTCGGCATTAAGAAGACGTGGATATACTCCGGCATCAATACGAAAGTTTGTCGAAACTGTTGGTGTTGCAAAACGTGAAAATGTAATTGATGTATCATTATTAGAGTTCTGTGTACGAGAAGATCTTAATAAAACAGCACCAAGAGTAATGGCAGTTTTGGACCCTGTTAAGCTTGTTATTACCAATTACCCAAAAGGAGAAGAAGAGTGGTTAGAAGCAGAAAACAATCCAGAAGATGAAGCTGCGGGTTCTAGAAAAATACCATTTTCTGGCGAATTATATATTGAAAGAGAAGATTTTAAAGAAGAGGCAGGTAGAAAGTTTTTTAGGTTGACTTTAGGAAAAGAGGTACGCCTTAAAAATGCATATATCATCAAAGGAGAACGGGTGATAAAAGATGCCGAAGGAAATATTACAGAAATCCAATGTACATATGATCCAAAGAGCAAGTCGGGAAGTGGTACCGAAGAATCAAAACGTAATGTAAAAGGTACGTTACATTGGGTATCAATAAGTCATGCTATTCCTTCAGAAGTTAGGATTTATGATCGATTATTTAATGATGAAGCTCCAGATAGTCATAAAGACAAAGATTTTGTTGAGTTTTTAAACCCAGATTCTTTAAAAATAATAACAGGTTATATAGAACCTAGTCTAAAGGATGTTAAACCATTAGACCAGTTTCAGTTTCAAAGATTGGGGTATTTTAATGTGGATATTGATAGTGCCCCTGGTGCTTTGGTATTTAACAAAACAGTTGGTTTACGAGATACGTGGGCAAAGGTAAAACCAGTTCCTACAAATCAAAATATTAAAAAACAACCTCAGAATCAGCAAAAAGCGATACTTCCAATCGAAGAAATAAAAAGAGCAGGGAAGAAGTATACAAATGTACCAGATATTAAAAGAGAAGGGCTTAAAATCAAAATTATAGAAGCTGCCAAAACTGTAGAAATAGAAGAGCTTGTACCTCTTTATGAAACAGCTGTAAAAAAAGCAGGAACTCGTATTGCTACCATGATTGCCTTGAGCGAAATCCTTAGAAATAAAGGAATTCAACCTGATCAGTTAGCAAAAGATTTTGTTACCAAAGCTCTTGAGGATAAGAATGAATTATTGCAATTAGAAGCCCAAAAAGTGGCTTCTGACTATGATATATAAAGGAAAAACTTGTAGATACAGAAAATGTTTTGTGTCTATAAGTTTTTTAATTTTTAATTATCTGCAATGTGCTCATCTAAAGGAATTTCGATATCTGTTTTAAAATTTGGGAAGAGCTTTTTGGTTTGTGGATCATCAAGAAGTTTATTAGATTCTACAAAATACCATTGAGATTTTTTCTTGTTATAAAAACCAAATAATGAACTTTTTAAGGTAATTAATCTACCATTAAAGTCCATTTTCACTGTGTTTTTAACTAAACAATGATATTCTCTGTTTTCTTTTTTTATCTCTGTTACTTCATCTACTTCAGAACTAAGGATTTTTATTTTTTGAGCATCCATGGTTCTGTAAATTTCATCCATAGTATCCATTAGTTGTTTTTCCCCATACGCTTTGTAAACTTCTGGATGAGTATATTTGAGTATGGTACTTAAATTTCTATCCATTGATGCTTTAGAAGTTGCTTTTGCATCTCGTAATGCAAATTCTTTTAGTGTAGTCATGTTTTGACAAAAAACACTTCCGGAAATAAGAAGGAAAATAAATAAGTAATTTTTCATGGGGGAAAATTTTTTATAAAGATAATAATTTTTTGTGGTATAAGTAATTTTTATAGTTTTTAAGAAATCATTAATTTTTCTTATTAAAAATAGCTTAATATAAAATGATATAAGAGGAGAAAAAAAAGAGGTAATATAATATTATCACTTTTATGTGTTGGTTGTATAAAAACGCGTTATTTTAAGTTTTTTAGAAAAATAGCAATAATTTTAAATCATTGTAGAAAAAAACAAACCCGATCAAATTTTATGATCGGGTTTGGGAATTAAAATTATATTCTTATTACTTGTTGTCTGGTTTTTTGCCAAGGCCTTTTTTAGCATTTTGTTTTTTCATTTCTTCTCCTATTTGATTTGAAGCAGTAAATGATGCAATCATATTATTTAACATATCACTTCCCGCTTGTGGAGAATTAGGTAGTAAAATTAAATTACTATTGGTTTCCTCTCCAATAGATTGTAAAGTATCATAATGTTGTGTTACTACAATTAATGCAGAAGCTTCCTGAGAATTAATACCTACATTATTTAAAACATCAACACTCTCTTCTAGACCTCTGGCAATTTCTCTACGTTGATCTGCAATACCTTGCCCTTGTAATCTTTTACTTTCAGCTTCGGCACGCGCTTTTGCCACAATTTTAATTCTTTCAGCTTCAGCTTCATATTCTGCGGCAACTTTTTCACGTTCGGCAGCATTAATCCTGTTCATCGCTTCTTTAACTTGCATATCCGGATCAATATCGGTTACCAGCGTTTTAATGATATCGTATCCATAATTTACCATTGCCTCATTAAGTTCTTGTTTTACTGCTATAGCAATATCATCTTTACGTTCAAAAACATCGTCTAGTTTCATTTTTGGTACTTCGGCACGAACCACATCAAAAACATAAGATGTAATTTGATCATGTGGATTTTCTAATTTATAAAAAGCATCATATACTTTTTCTTTAATTACCTGAAATTGAACAGAGATTTTAAGACGTACAAATACATCATCTTTTGTTTTGGTTTCAACAAGAACATCAAGCTGTTGGATTTTTAGATTGATTCGCCCAGCGATTCTATCAAAAATCGGAATTTTAAAATGTAATCCTGAGTTTCTTATACTTAAAAACTTACCAAATCGCTCAACCACTGCAGAGGTTTGTTGTTTTACAGTAAATATCCCTGAAAACAGAATGATAAATCCGAGAATTACTATTGGAATTAAATATAGCCCCATTGTTTTATATATTAAGAGTTAAAAGTTTTTCTGAAAATCAATGTACTAATAAATTGTAAATGATTGATTGTTATTTTGAAATTGTTATCATAGCGATATATGTATTTGCTAAAAAAGAAATATCTACAACTTCCCAGCCTTCTTTAGAGAACTTATTCATAGCGTTTTCTACCTTTTCTCTAAGTTTTTCTGAAGACCAATTTTCTGATATACGTATAACTTTATATTGTTTCCCCATAGTTGAATAGTTTTAGTGCAGTTACTATATCAGTATAGTAATTTTGATATATGTTACATTTTCGGAGAAAAGAATTATAGATAAGTAAACCGTCACTTTTTTGGGCATAATCATCACAATCTTTTTTTAGAATACTAATTTGTTTTATGATTCTGGTATGTTAGCACCCTTTAATTTAAAAAGGTAAAATAATGAAAAAAATAAAAAAATTATTACTTGTAGTATTAATAACAACTCTTATTTCTTCTTGTAACAGTAAGCTTTCGTTCGATGCAAAAGGATTTAAAGGAGTAGAGGAGAACTTAAAAAATAAATTTGGAGATGATGCTTTTTATACCGAATTATCAATTACATATGTTAAGCAAGTAGGAACAATAATTACTACAACAGTAACTAAAGATCCGTCATCATTAAAAATGGGGAGTTGGAATTTTAGTAACAGCTCATGGTCGCAAACAGCAGATGTTACTCTCGAATTATCTGGCGGTAAGGCTCAAGATTTTATGTTTAATTTAAATGAAGAAGTAGACTTAAGTAAACTGGGAGAACTTATAGAAAGTTCTATAAAAAAACTTAAAGAAGAGAAAGATATTAGTGCAGCTGTTTTAAGTATTGCTTCTATCATGGCACCTGATGATGGAGACAAGTCAAAGATGAATTATTTTATTCAATTAAAACCAGAAAATGGAGGAACTGATTTTACTTTCGTTTATAATTTGGATGGAACATTAGAAAAGTTCGATTATTAAAAGTAACTGGTAATATATACAGGTCACTACTTCATATCAATAGTGACCTGTATTTTTTCTAGTTTTTCTCAATGGCGTTTTCTATTCTTTTTATGGTTTCTTTTTTACCAATCATAGATGCAATTTGAAATAAATCGGGCCCTTGAAGTGAGCCTACTAAAGCTATACGAAGTGGCATCATGATTTTACCAAAACCAATTTCTTTTCCTGTAATCCACCCTTTTACAATGGTTGAAACATTATCTTCCGAGAAATCCGAAATGTCATTTAATATTCTTGTTAACTCGTGCATTAAACCTGGCGTATCTTGTTTCCAGGCTTTTTTAATGGCTTTTTCGTCATATTCACTGGGTGATAAAAAATAAAAATGACTAAGGTCCCAAAAATCTTTGGTGAATGTAGCCCGTTCTTTTATTGTATCTATAATAACATTAAGATCTAAGGTTGTAGAAATGTTTTTTTTAGATAAAATGTCTTCAAATTGTTGAGACAATATAGTACTATCGATTTTTTGTAACTGTTGTTGTTGAAACCATTTGGTTTTTTCTGGATCGAATTTGGCACCTGCTTTATTAACGCGTTTTAAGTCAAATTCTTTAATTAACTCCTGTAAAGAAAATAATTCTTGTTCTGTACCTGGATTCCACCCTAAAAAGGCAAGCATATTAACAACAGCTTCGGGTAAGTAACCATCTTCACGATATCCAGAAGAGATACTTTGACTTTTTGGATCTACCCATTGCAACGGGAATACCGGAAATCCCATTTTATCACCATCTCTTTTGCTTAGTTTCCCTTTACCTACAGGTTTAAGAATGAGAGGTAAATGTGCAAAACTTGGAGCTTCCCAATTAAATGAACGATACAAAAGAACATGAAGAGCTAAGGATGGTAACCATTCTTCTCCTCGAATCACATGTGTAATTTTCATTAAGTGATCATCTACAATATTGGCAAGATGATATGTAGGCATCCCATCACTTTTAAATAAGATTTTATCATCTAGAATATTAGTGTCTATACTTATGTCTCCACGAATTTCATCTGTAAATTTTAAAATCTCATCTTTAGGAGATTTAAACCTAATAACGTAGGGTTCTCCAGAGTTAATTTTTGCAGATACTTCATCTTCAGATAAGGATAAAGAATTAGTAAGTTTTTCTCTATTATGCCAATTATAAATAAATGTCTTACCATTAGCTTCGTGATCTTTTCTATGACCATCAAGAGCTTCTGTAGTATCAAAAGCAAAATATGCGTGGCCATCTTTTATTAATTGATCCGCATATTGCTTGTATAAATGTTTACGTTCACTTTGTCTATATGGGCCAAATCCTCCATCTTTTCCGGGTCCTTCATCGAATGGAATACTACACCAATCGAGCGCTTCTTTAATATAATCTTCAGCTCCAGGAACGTATCTGTTTTGATCGGTGTCTTCTATTCTAAGAACAAAGGTTCCATTATGTTGCTTGGCGAAGAGATAATTAAATAATGCAGTTCTCACACCCCCTATATGTAAGGGTCCGGTAGGACTTGGTGCAAATCGTACCCTAATGTCTTTTGTCATGATTGTGTTTTTTAAACTTTAAAAAGTCTTATAAATAAATAGCAAAGATACAATCTTAAATATGCTATGGAAATGATTTTTCGGGATAAGCGATGAAATTCTTATTACCTTTTTAAATACTTTTCATTTCACGTGGAACGCGTTTATTCATAATCAAAAACCATAGGGGAGGGAGTAATGATAATACCATAGATGTAGGATAACCAAAAGGTAATTGAGGGCTTTTGTCATGATGGTCTAAAATTTGATATTTTTTTGATGCTCTGTGATGATGATCACTATGTCGTGTTAGTTCATACAACATAATTCTTCCCAAAGTATGGTTCGAATTCCATGAATGAATTTCTCTTACACGTTCATAGCGACCAGAGCTGGTTTTTCTTCTCACTAAACCATAATGCTCGATATAGTTAATAGTTTCAAGCAATAAGAAGCCTGTAACTCCACTTAAAAATGCAACTAGCAATCCTAAAAAACCAAAGAAATATGTAAGTATTGTTAGATATAAAAGAGTAATAACAAAATAGCAAAGCATATCATTTTTTACAGAGAGGAAAGCTTGATTATTTTGTTTTAGCAATTTGAATTGTATTTTCCAGGCATTTATGTATTGCCGTATAGTCGAAGTTATCCAGAAAAAGTAGACGGGTTGATTATATCTAGCTGTGGCGGGATCTTCTTTAGTAGCCACGTTTAAGTGATGACCAAAATTATGCTCTATATAAAAATGCATATACAGGGATGGGAGAAGAAGAGCTTTGCCAATATATCTTTCTTTTGTATACCGATGACCTAATTCGTGTCCGACATTTATTCCATTAGATCCCAAAACAATACCTAATGAAATAATGATACCTATAATTTCATAAGTATCTAGATTAGATGTAGTACTGGTAAAAACTCCGAGGAGTAAAATACCATAAACGATAGGCAAGTTGATATAAAGCATCCAGTCGAATATCTTTTTTTTGGATTGTAATATTTTGTGTTTATCGTCTAAGTTTTTAGTTGATGAATTTGTAAATAATTCTAGTATAGGAATCAATCCAAAGGCGTATATAGGTGTTAGATAGGTATAAATTCCTTGTAACCAAATACCAATAATTGCCATAAAAGGTATTGTGTATGCACAAATATATTTAAGATCTTTCATAACAACTTATATTCTAGACGATTGAATTATCATAAATATAACAATTCTATTAAAAATAAAATTGTAGATTTAGTGGTTAATGAAAAAGGAAGGTATAAAATATGGATAATTTTCAGTTCATAAAAAGCAAGTTAGAGCAGTTTACAAGAAAATATTATGTCAATGAACTTATAAAAGGTATTATTCTTTTTTTCGCTATTGGTGTTCTATATTTTTTAATAACACTGCTTGTTGAGAATTTTTTGTGGCTTAGTACACTAGGAAGAACTATATTGTTTTGGCTGTTTATTGCAGTAGAGTTTGGTCTGTTTGTTAAGTTTATACTAGTACCAATTGCTAAACTATTTAAGCTTACAAGAGGAATTGATTATGAAAAAGCATCTGGTATAATTGGAAATCATTTCCCCGAAGTAAGTGATAGACTTTTAAACCTGTTACAATTAAGTGAAAACGAAAATTCATCTGCTTTGTTGCTAGCAAGTATAGAACAGAAGTCAAATGAACTAAAGCCGATCCCTTTTAAGCTAGCTATTAACTTACAAAAGAATGCTAAATATCTTAAATATGCGGCAATTCCTGTAGCTATATTCCTACTATTATTTCTTTTTAATAAAACAGGTTGGATTTCTGATAGTTATAAAAGAGTGGTAAATTATGAAGTTGCTTACGAGCCACCTGCACCTTTTCAATTTTTTATAGTTAATAAAAATTTAAACGCTTTTGAAAATAAGGATTTTGTTCTTAAGGTAAAAACAGCTGGTGATATAGTTCCTGATAATGCTACAATTACATATAATGATGAAATTTATTTTTTAAAAAATGTAGGCTTGGGTGAGTTTGAATATAGATTTATTCAACCAAAAGAATCTTTAGAATTTGTTATAAGTGCGAACGAAGTAAATTCGATACCATATCGTTTATCAGTGGTTCCGATTCCAGCTTTACTTAATTTTGAAATGAAATTGGACTATCCGAGTTATACTAAGAAAGTAGATGAAATTCTAAAAAGTTCGGGTAATGCAACTATTCCAGAAGGAACAAAAGTTAATTGGGTTGTTTACACAAGAAACACAGATAAGGTAGAATTAAAAACTAAGGATTCTGTTATTCCTTTGGCAAAAAATGGAACAGATTTTTCTTATCAAAAACAGGTGTATTCTAATTTGGATTACCAAATCACTACGTCTAACCAGAATGTAAAAGATTATGATAATTTGGCGTTTAATCTTAATGTGATTAAAGATCAATATCCAGAGTTGAATTTAAAATCTGAAAAAGATTCTGTAGATAATCAAACCATTTATTTCTTCGGTAGAATAAGTGATGACTATGGATTAAATAAACTGCGATTGGTATATTACGACCAGGATAATGCATCCGATATTAAGATTAAAAATATAGCAATTAATAAAGCTGTTTTTGATGAATTTATTTATGCTTTTCCGGCTGGAATTGATTTAATAGAAGGGCATAATTATGAGTTTTATTTTGAGGTTTTTGATAACGATGTAATTCATAATTATAAGAGTACAAAAAGCCAGGTGTTCAATTTTAGACAGCTCACAAAAGAAGAGAGAGAAGATGATTTATTAAAAAAACAGAATGAAACAATTTCTGGATTGAATAAGTCATTAGACAAGTTTAAGGAGCAGGAACAGGAATTAAAAAGTTTGAGTAAAACGCAAAAAGAGAAAAAGAATTTAGATTTTAATGACAAGAAAAAACTTGAGGATTTTTTGAAAAGACAAAAAGAGCAGGAGAAAATGATGCAGGATTTTTCTAAAAAATTAAAAGATAATCTTGATCAGTTAGAGAATAAAGAAAAAGAAGAACCTTTTAAAGATGCATTAAAAGAAAGGCTAGAAAGAAACGAGGAAAAACTAAAAAAGAACGAAAAACTGCTGGAAGAAATTGAACGTTTAGCAGATAAAATTAAAAAGGAAGAACTAACAAAAAAACTAGAAGAGCTAGGTAAAGAAAATAAAAGCTTGAAGAAAAACCTGGAACAATTATTAGAATTAACCAAACGGTATTATGTAATAGAAAAACACGAAAAATTGGTTAAAGAGTTAGAAGATTTATCCAAAAGACAAGAAGAATTGTCTGAGAAAAAAGAAGAGGAAAACACAAAAGAAAAACAGGAAGAATTGAATAAAGAGTTTGAAAATTTCCAAAAGGAAATGGAAAAACTTAGGAAGGAAAATGAGGATTTAAAAAAGCCAATGAGCCTAGATCAGAAAAAGGATGATGAAAATGAAATAAAAAAAGAACAACAAAAGGCAAGTGAAAATCTGGAAAAAGAAAATAAATCAGATGCTAAGAAGAACCAGAAAAGTGCTGCTCAGAAAATGAAACAGATGAGCAATGGTATGATGATGCAAATGCAAATGGCGGGAGGAGAACAGCAGCAAGAAGATATGGAGATGTTAAGACAGATTTTAGACAATCTGGTTGATTTTTCTATTGGACAAGAAGGTTTAATGAAGAAGTTTAGGGGTATAGATATTAATAACCCAAGCTATTCTTCTAAGCTAAGAAAGCAAAGTATATTAAGAGAGAATTTTATACACATAGATGATAGTCTTTATGCTTTAGCGTTACGTACTCCGCAGATAACTGAAGTGGTAACACAAAAATTAACTGATATAGAATTTAATATAGATAAATCATTAGAGAGGTTGGCAGAAAACCAAGTTGTTCAGGGTTCGGCTAATCAACAGTATACCGTTACTGGCTCGAATGATTTAGCATATTTGCTAAGCAGAACTTTGGATCAGATGCAAAACAGCATGTCAGCATCAGGAAGCAAAGGTAAAAGTGGCTCTAACGAATTTCAATTACCAGACATTATAAAGAAACAAGAAGAATTAAATAAGAAGATGGAAGAGGGGGCAGAAAAAGGAAAGAAGAAAGGCGATAAGGAAGGAGAACAAAAAGGAGGCAAAAAAGGAGAAAAACAAGGTAAAGAAAATAAAGGTAGTGGTAAACAAGGAAATGAAAAGGGAGGGAAAGAAGGCAATAAAAAGGATGGTAATGATAAAAATGGAGAAGGAGAATCGCAGATGCAGAAAGAAGATATGAATGGTGAATTATATGAAATATATAAACAACAGCAACAGCTTAGAAATGCTTTACAGGATAAGATAAGAAAAGAAGGAAAAGGCAATAAGATAGGAAGTAGTTTGTTGCGTAAAATGGAAGAGGTTGAGCAGGAACTGTTGGAAAAAGGATTTAATGAAAGGACATTGTCAAAAATGCTTAATTTAAAACATGAGTTATTGAAACTAGAAGATGCTACTTTAGAACAAGGTGAAGAAGAAAAAAGAGAAAGCAAAACAAATCAAGTACAGTTTGGCAATCAAAACTCACAGCAATTAGAGAAGGCAAAACAATATTTTAATACTACTGAAATATTAAACAGACAAGTATTACCTTTGCGACAAAATTATAAGCAAAAGGTACAAGAGTATTTCAAGAAAGATAATGATTAATTTTTTTTACGAGACAAATATAGAGCTACCAAATGAGACTGCATTATCTTCTTGGATTAGTGCTGTTATTTCGTCAGAGAACAAGATAGAAGGAGAGATAAATTTTATCTTATGTGATGATGAGTATCTACTTAAAATTAATCAAGATTTTTTGAATCATGATACATTCACTGATATTATAAGTTTTGATAACACAATGGGTAATCAATTGAATGGTGATATATTTATTTCTGAAGAAAGAGTAGCAGAGAATGCAAAGGAATTTATGGTTTCTGTTGAGGAAGAAATGAGAAGGGTTTTGATACATGGTATATTGCATTTTTGCGGTTATAAGGATAAGCTGGAAAAAGAGAAAAAGCTTATGAGACAAAAGGAAAATGAAAAACTACTAATGTTCCACGTGGAACATTAGTGTAGAATAAGTGGTAATAAAGCAACAGTTGTTCCACGTGGAACAACTGTTTTTTTGAATAATAAAATGGTGTTCCACGTGGAACAATTGAATAGAAATTATGTTTGATAAGGAGTATGATGTTATAGTGGTGGGTGCAGGTCATGCCGGAAGTGAGGCGGCAGCGTCAGCTGCCAATTTAGGATGTAGCACTTTGCTTATTACAATGAATTTGCAAAACATTGCGCAAATGAGTTGTAATCCTGCTATGGGAGGAATTGCAAAAGGGCAAATCGTAAGAGAGATAGATGCACTTGGTGGATACAGTGGAATCGTGAGTGATCGTACTGCGATACAGTTTAAAATGTTGAATAAGTCAAAAGGACCTGCAATGTGGAGTCCAAGAGTTCAAAGTGACAGAATGCGTTTTGCTGAAGAGTGGAGATTGTTGTTAGAACAAACCCCTAATTTGGATTTTTATCAGGAGATGGTGAGCGGGCTTTTAGTCGAGGATGGAAAAATAAAAGGAGTTCAAACTTCTTTAGGATTAGAAATAAAGGCGAAGACTGTTGTGCTAACAAATGGAACATTTTTGAATGGATTAATTCATATTGGAGAAAAACAATTTGGTGGTGGTAGAGCTGGTGAAAAAGCGGCAACTGGTATAACAGAACAGTTGATTAATTTTGGTTTTGATGCCGGTAGAATGAAAACAGGAACTCCTCCAAGAGTAGATGGAAGATCTTTGGATTATTCTAAAATGATTGAGCAACCGGGAGATGATAATCCTGAAAAATTTAGCTATACAAATTTAACGACACCACTTACTAAACAAAGATCATGTCATATGACTTATACTTCTTTAGAGGTACATGATCTATTACGAGAAGGTTTTGATCGATCTCCAATGTTTAATGGTAGAATTAAAAGTATTGGACCTAGGTATTGCCCGTCTATAGAAGATAAGATTAATAGATTTGCTGATAAAGAAAGACATCAATTGTTTGTTGAACCTGAAGGATGGAATACCGTAGAGGTTTATGTAAATGGATTCTCTACATCGTTGCCAGAAGATGTTCAATTTAAAGCCTTGAAGTCTGTGGCAGGTTTTGAAAATGTGAAATTTTTTAGACCAGGATATGCTATAGAATATGATTACTTTCCTCCAACTCAATTAACGCATACTTTAGAAACAAAATTGATTTCAGGATTGTTTTTTGCTGGACAAATTAATGGAACAACAGGATATGAAGAAGCAGCATCTCAAGGATTAATGGCAGGAATAAATGCAGCTCTAAAAGTAAAAGAAAAACAATCTTTTATTCTTAAAAGAAGCGAAGCATATATAGGCGTTTTAATAGATGATCTTATAACCAAAGGAACAGAAGAGCCTTACAGAATGTTTACTTCACGTGCAGAGTATAGAACCTTATTAAGGCAAGATAATGCAGATTTTAGACTTACACCAAAATCTCATGAGATTGGATTAGCTTCAGATGATCGAATGAGAAGAATGGAAGAGAAGGAAAAAAAAGCAAGTGCTTTTGTTCAGTTTTTTAAAGACACAAGTGTTTCTCCAGAAGAAGCAAATCCTGTTTTAGAAGAAAAGAAAACATCACCGATCAACCAGAGCGGAAAAATGTTTAAATTATTTTCTCGACCTCAGATTACTTTGGATGATATAAGACACTTTAAAAAAGTTTCTACTTATATAGAGGAGAATAATTTGGATAAAGAAGTTTTAGAGCAAACAGAGATCCAGGTTAAATATTCTGGCTATATCGAAAAAGAAAAAAACAATGCAGATAAATTAAACCGGCTTGAGGATGTAAAAATTCCTAAGAATTTTGATTACACAAAACTGAAATCATTATCTTTTGAAGCAAGAGAGAAAATGTCTAAAATTAAACCGGCAACCGTTTCTCAAGCATCGCGAATTAGTGGAGTATCGCCAAGTGATATTTCTGTGCTTTTAGTTTATATGGGTAGGTAATGGATAGTGTGTTTTGTAAACAAGAAAAACCTTTAAAAGTAAGAATTCTTTCTGTTGTATTTTTGATGGTTTCTGTGTCATTTCTTTTTTATACAGAAGAGTCAATTTTATCTAGATTGCTCTTTTTACTTTCGTCTTTAATTATATTTGGATATTCTGTTTCTTATAAAATTAGTGGAGACTTTGATAATCAAAAACTTTTTTCGGTTTTCGGTTTTCCTGTTTTTAAAATAAAGCTCAATTTAGAATATCCAGATTACATTTCGGTTTTTTCAACTTCTTTTAGTTTAGATAACGAGTGGGGTGCTGTTAGTGCAATTGGAACAAAAGAAAGATCTCCTAAAATTGTAGTACGTTTTTTTACCGGAAATAAGAATTTTACACTTTATAAAACAGAAAAGTATGATAAAGCTTCCGAAAAGGCTAATGAGTTAAGTGAGCTTTTGGGAGTAGAAATTTATGACAGATCTAAAGAATAGTTCCACGTGGAACATTTTTTGTTAGAAGATGTTTATGAGTTTTTCTAATTTCAAAACACAAGAAATTTGTTGATGAAAAATACTTTTATATTATTTTTTACTTTATTCTCGTTTTATTCGTGTATCACAACACACAAAGTAAGACAGATTGATAATTTTAGAATTGAAACCGAGAACATGTTCAATGAAGAATCATTTCTTTTTAAACCCAACATGTATCCAGAAGAAGCGAAGCGTTCATTGCGAAAACAGTTTGGTTTAACAAAGGATCAAAATTTATCAGATTTTGACACAAAACTATTTGATGATTTTGACACGAGATTTAATGTCAAAATAAGTTTTGATGTGGACAGAGAAAAATATACAGATTATACACCTCTTTTAATTAATAGAGATAACCCAGAAGACCACATAGGAAAAACTGAAACTTTTGTAAAAATTATTATTGTAGATGCTAATGGTAATAATTGCCTTTCTACAAAATCATTGTTTTATAATAAAACCAGGTCATTTTTGGTTGATATTAAAAACAATATAAACAAAGAACCATTATTTTAAATTTTTCTATCTATATAAATGAATAAACAAAAAACCTTAGATTTTTTTATCGAATGTAAAGATCATACGGTTTCTGGAGAAAAGTTTCAGTTGCTTTATGATAAAGAATATGATATGTTGGTTACTTCTCCAAAACCAGATGAAAACCAATTGGGTAAATATTATGAGAGCGAAGATTATATTTCTCATACAGATTCAAAACGATCTCTTTTTGAAAAACTATACCATTTGGTCAAAACATATTCTTTAAACAAAAAGGTTAAACTTATTTCTACATTAAATCAACAAGTAGGTGTACTTTTAGATATTGGGGCAGGAACAGGTGATTTTTTGAGTGCTGCAAAAAATAAAGGTTGGAGAATCGAAGGAGTAGAACCAAATAATCAAGCAAAAGAATTAGCAAAACAAAAAGGAGTTGATTTAAAATCAGAAACGGTGAATTTGAATTCAAAAAGTTTTGATGTTATTACAATGTGGCATGTTCTAGAACATATACCAGATTTACAATTTCAAATTAGAGAATTAAAACGCCTTTTAAAACCAAATGGATTTGTAATTATAGCTGTTCCAAATTTTAAATCCTATGATGCAAAACAGTATAATTCTTTTTGGGCGGCATATGATGTACCCAGACATCTTTGGCATTTTTCTAAAACTTCTATCCAAAAACTTTTTGAGGAAGAAAATTTAAAGCTAGAAAAAGTACTCCCAATGAAATTTGATTCATTTTATGTATCACTTTTATCAGAAAAATATAAAAGAGGTAAAATGAACTTTTTAAATGCTTTTTGGATTGGATTACGTTCTAATCTTAAAGCAAAACGATCTCGTGAGTATTCTTCACATATTTATGTTCTTAAAAACGACTAATTTTTATTTTTAGACGCTTTTTTCCTCTTTTTAAGGTAAACCATATCTATTTATACCTCTTTTTTTTAAAAAGTGCTTAGAGCGCTTTATTTTTGTTTGTTTTTAATAGTTTTTTTATATTAAAAATATTAAAACAATTGTTTTTTTTTATATATGATTTTTTACGACTATATAATGAATAACATCGCATGAACTTTGATATTTTTGCTCAGAATTAAATTTTTGAAAAATGAGAAAAATAGTATGGGTTGCAAGTGCATTATTAATTTTAGCTTCTTGTAATCAACAAATAGAAAAAACGGGTTATGTAAATAACACCAAAGTTGTTTCTGATTTTAAAGAGATGAAAGCAGCGCAAGAAAAATGGACTAAACGTAATAATGAAGTGCGTGCAGAGCTTGAAGAAAAGGCAAAACAATTTCAGATTGAGGTAGAAGGATATAAAAATATTATGAAATCTATGTCTGCTGCCAATAGAGAAAAGAAAGAGCAAGAGCTAATGGTTAAACAACAAGGTTTACAAAGAGAGCAGCAGGCTAAAATGCAAGAGATTCAGCAAGGAAGTCAAGCAGAGATAGACTCTATTATAGGCAAAGTGAAGAGTTTTATAGAGGATTATGGTAAGAAAAATGGATATACTTATATCTACGGAGATACAGAAACCAGTAATATCCTGTATGGTAAAGAAGAATTAAACCTTACAGATAAGATTCTTACGGAATTAAATGGAGGAGATACTACCACTACTGAAACAAAAGAATAGTTTTTCTTTATAAAATATTAAAAACCCTCATTGACTACTCAATGAGGGTTTTTTAATGCCTAAATATTCATTTTAGTATTATATGTGAGTGTAAATCTATCATTTTTTATAGTTAGATTTCTTATGATATCATAGTTGCAAAAATGCTTTTATTATTATCACTTTGATTGATCAAATACATGTTTTTTTAACCTACTATTTGAGGACTAAGATACTCATAATGTGTTTGTTATAAAAAACAATACATTAGACTAATTGATTGATATTCAGTTAATTATAGATTGTTAAATAACACAAAATTAACACTTCATAGTTTTTGGAAGAAAAATTTCCTTATAAATTTGTAGGAATAATCTTAAAATCTAAAACCATGAATAGTCTTTGTTATTGTATGTTTTACAATACTATCTGCTAGTGCTTTAAAAATCAGGAAATGCACTTCATTATTTTCTGTATACAAACCTGTAATTATTCTAATATTATTTAATCATATTAATCATAAATGTGATATTATGATAAAAAAATACAATTTATTATCATTAATTGCTACTATTATCCTGCTCTCATCGTTAAGAGCAGAAGCTCAAATTGATCCTCCAATTTTTACTTTAGAAGGAACACCTCTTCTAATACAAAAGCTTTGTGTCGATCAGAAAGAACCTAATCGGGAAGCTATAGCTAAGGCAAACATTTTATTTGCTACAGGTACAGAATTTGTTTTAGAATTATCCGATGAGAATGGTGTTTTTTCTAATGATGCTACAAGAGTTTTAACACGATTTACTACGCCAATAGGTATTCCTCCTGGGGGAGACATCGAATTTCCTTCTTTTGCTATTCCCACAGATTTACAAGGCGAAAATTATGGCTTACGAGTTAATGTACCTGCAAGTTCTATTTTAAGTACAGTACAAGAAAACATCCCTATTTATTATTTTGATTCTTCGTCTAATAGCTTTACTCTAAATGGCCCTGTTGTTGGTGCAAACTCTGTAGCTTTGTGCGATGGTGATTCAGCAACGTTAACTATTATGCCTGCAGATTTTTCCAGGTACATTTGGTATTTTAACACAGATATTAATAATACTAGTATTGAAGATGCAGATGTAATCGTTGGAGAGTCTGGAGCTACCTTAGAAAATGTAAATCGATCAGGTAGATATTTTGTTGAAATTGATTTTGGTGACTGTACGAGAAATTTCGCTTTTAATCGTGCAAGTATAGGTGTTATTGATTTTAATGATACAACAGTACGTATTAATGAACCTTCACCACAATCCTTTTGTCCCAGTGATGTAAAAATATTAACCACTAGTGTTACTGATCCTGATTTCACTTATGAATGGTCTAAGGATGGGGTTCCGATTCC